>CAWDQG010000007.1:0-173456 GCA_963804405.1 uncultured Alphaproteobacteria bacterium
TTTCGGTCGTTTCCGTAGGGTGGGTTGAGCGCAAGCGAAACCCACCACGCGATGGCGAAGTTGTTTGATTGGGTTCGCTCCGCTCAACCGGTTTGCGCGCCTTCGTGGAGGTGTACGGGAGGTCGATCGGGCGCGCGCTCAGGAGGGGTGGCCTAATGAGGACGCTCGGCGACCTTCACGATGGGCCAACCGATCTCCGTACGCCAGGCGTTCTCGTCCGAAGTATCCAGCGGTCCTACCAGGTAGAGTTCCCGCAAGGGCCCGTCCGCGGCACGCTCATGACGCGCCACGTGCGTGGCCAGGGCTCCATAGGCTAGGTCAATACTTCGATGCGAGCCTGCGTGCACGATTGTGGCAAGCTCGACCTCGGGCACGCGGTAGGGTCGTACCCGGCCAATAGTTTCGATCGGCCCATCACAGGGAATGTAGATCGTTGCCGGACCTCGCCCTTTGGCGAAGATCTCGTCCGAGATGACTTCGCCCGCCGGCGCGACGGCTCGTCTGCCCTGGCTAACAAGGGTCGAATGCAACTCTGCCAACGCGCCCACCAACCACGACACCGCGTGCTTTGCGTCGACGCGCTCACCAATGGCAGCGCCCAACATCGGAGCGATGTGGCGATGAGAAATGGTCGCCGGGCCCGCGGGCGGCTCGAGTAGACCGCGCAGCTCCGCCACGGCGCTTCGCGTTCGTCCCAGGTCATTTTCGAGCCGGCTCAAGTGTGCGGCTATGATGCTGTTGCGGGTCGTGCCGTCAGGCGAGGCAAGCAGTTGCCTGATCTCATTGAGCGGCATCTGCAACTCGCGGAAGCGCTTGATCATCTGCGCCTGCGGAATTTGCCTGATCAGATAACGCCGGTAACCGGTGCGGGGATCGACTTCGGCCGCCGCCAAGAGGCCGGTGTCGTGATAGTGCCGCAGCGTCTTGATCGTGAGCAACGTGGCTCGCGAAAAGTCCCCGATCGCAAGCATGGCCGGCGTAGCTGGCATGGCCTTAGTCTGCACTCTCCCCTTACAGGAAAGTCAACTCTCAAAAAGGGGCTTGAGTCTCCCATCACTGGAGGCCGGAGAATGGGTCCTCGCCGGCCATGCTTGGCCATTGATCCGATGGAGACGCAAATGAACAGGTCTAGCTATCTTGTTTATATCTGCCAGGCGGTGAAGAACCGAGCGGGGCTCGAGCGCTACTGGCAGGTCGCGCGCTACCCCGAGAATATCGATGTGCTCGTCGCCTATGGTCCTTCCGAGGTGCTCGACGCGGATCAGGATGAGCGCGTGGAGGGTGTTGTGATAGCCGAGTTCCCTCCATTTGAGCAGACGGTCGAGTGGTTCAACGGTGATCAATATGTCCAAGCCCGCAAAGACCGAACAAATGGCAATGAATATCTCGGCATGGTCGTGGACAGTGAAGTCGCGCCTATCGGTAAACGCAGTGCCGGGACACCTGCCTATGTCGTCTTCGTTTGCCGTGAAATTGTAGACCTTGAGGAGCTCAATACCTATCGGCAGCGTGTGAATGGAACGTTGGTGGGTCAATCGGCTCGGATCGTAATTGACCACACCCGGCTCCTAATCTTGGAGGGACATGGTCCGGTGGAGGGCGTGACAGTTTATGAGTTCCCCTCAAAGGATGCCGCGCGAAATTGGTATGACAGCGTGGCCTATCGGGAGGTCCGGCAACATCGGAAAAAGGGCGCGAAATATCTGGTAGTCCTGGCAGAAGGCGGAGTGCCGCCTGTCGAGCAACGGATGCCGCAGACCAGAGTCGCTGGCTCAGCAGCGCCCGCCCGGCGTTGACGATGGCGATAGCTCAGCGTGAGGCCCACCGTGACCAACGAGATCAACGGTGGCCGCTTTCGCCCAGCGCCCTCCAGCATTCGCAAGAAGCGATAGCCGCTGCTCTTCGGCGCCGGCTTCGTCCCCCGGCGCGGCGATATTCGGCGCAGGCGCGCACCTCCGCCGACGCTCGCTCAACCGGCTCGGCGGTGACTACTACGCGCTTGAACAAAAAACCCGGCGTGCCAAAGGCCCCCACCCGCCCTCGCTTCGCTCGGGCACCTTCTCCCGCAAGCGGGAGAGGGAAACTACACCGGCAAATTGTCGTGCTTCCTTCCCGGCATCTCCACGGTCTTGCCGCGCAGCATGGCGAGCGCGCGGGCGATGCGCGGGCGGGTGGCGTGCGGCATGATCACGTCGTCGATATAGCCGCGCTCGGCGGCATACTGCCGGACCGGTTCGATCCCGGCATCTTGCCTCCGGCTGCTTGATAAAAACTCGTCAGCTGGCGCGCCAACAAGGCGCCGAGCAAATCTTCCATTTTTGCAACATCCACCCGGCCCTCTCGCCACGCGACATCCGCTGCATCCAAAGCATCGAAGTATGGATTGCGGTTGTCAACGATCTGATCCGGAATGGTTGGAGTACCCGGAAGAATGGCGCCGGCACGGATGGATAACACTATGTAGGATGTAATGCGCGATGTCCTTCCGTTGCCGTCGGCGAACGGATGTATCCAGTTGAGCCTCCACATGGCGTATGAGGCTAAGTGGATCGGCGTGCTTTGCGCCCAATGCTCGTTGACGTAGTCGCATAAGTCTTCGACTAGCTCCGGCACAAGATGAGCGCCAACCGGTTCATGCCGGCTGCCCTGTATCTCAACGCCGCCGGGGCGAAAATTTCCAGCGAATATGCTGACGCCTGCCAAAGCCTCTCGATGCAGCGCAAGGATCAGCGAGGGCCGGAGCTTGAACGAGCCCCGTTCGAGTGCACTTTGAATTGCAGCAATGCCGGCGTCGTACTGGCGGAGGACGTTCCGCGCCTCGGCCTCGGCTCGCGCCTGAGGATCGGTGATGAGCTGCGGCTCTAAAGCGCGGCTATCCCGCTTCTCGATCTTTTCGTTCGCCATCGCCCTCTCGTGAGAGCTTTTCCGCCTCACGATCGATCATTTCCCTCGTGATCAGTTCGTTCTCGAACGCGGCGTTGCCATAGGCGAAGCTGCGCCGCTGCTGCTCACGCTGTTCGGGCGTCGGCTTTGCCTTTTTGGCGGCTTCGATAAGGTCTTTAAGGGCGTCGGTCATGGTCCTTCATATATACCGAATTGATGAATGCTTCCACCTCCGCCGGGATCGCGATTTCGAACGTCGCTACACCGGCAAATTATCGTGCTTCCTGCCCGGCATCTCCACCGTCTTGCCGCGCAGCATGGCGAGCGCGCGGGCGATGCGCGGGCGGGTGGCGTGCGGCATGATGACGTCGTCGATATAGCCGCGCTCGGCGGCGATGAAGGGGGAGAGGAAGCGCTCCTCGTATTCGCGGGTGCGCGCGGCGATCTTTTCGGCGTCGCCAATGTCGGCACGGAAGATGATCTCGACCGCGCCCTTGGCGCCCATCACTGCGATCTGCGCCGTCGGCCATGCGTAGTTCACGTCGCCGCCGATATGTTTTGACGCCATCACGTCATAGGCGCCGCCGAAGGCCTTGCGCGTGATCAGGGTGACGAGCGGCACAGTCGCCTGCGAATAGGCGAACAGCAGCTTGGCGCCGTGCTTGATCAGGCCGCCGTATTCCTGCGCGGTGCCGGGCAGAAATCCCGGCACGTCGACGAAGGTGACGATCGGGATGTTGAAGGCGTCGCAGAAGCGCACAAAGCGCGCCGCCTTCCGGCTGGCGTCACTGTCGAGCACGCCGGCCAGAACCATCGGCTGGTTGGCGACGAAGCCGATGGTGCGGCCGGCGATGCGGCCGAAGCCGATGACGATATTGCGGGCGAAGGTTTCCGACAGCTCGAAGAAATCGCCCTCGTCAACGGTTTTGAGGATCAGCTCCTTGATGTCGTAAGGTTTGTTTGGATTGTCGGGCACCAAGCTGTCGAGCGACGGCTCGATGCGGTCGATCTCGTCGAACGACGGCCATTGCGGCGCGCCTGCGGAAAAATTCGCCGGCAGGAAATCCAGCAGCCGGCGCATCTGCAGCAGGCATTCCACGTCGTTGTCGTAAGCACCGTCGGCGATCGAGGATTTGCTGGCATGCACCGACGCGCCGCCCAGTTCCTCGGCGGTGACGATCTCGTTGGTCACCGTCTTCACCACGTCGGGGCCGGTGACGAACATGTAGCTCGTGTCGCGCACCATGAAGATGAAATCGGTCATCGCCGGCGAATAGACGTCGCCGCCGGCGCACGGGCCCATGATCACCGAAATCTGCGGAATGACGCCCGAGGCGATGACGTTGCGCTTGAACACTTCGCCATAGCCGCCGAGCGCGGCCACGCCTTCCTGGATGCGGGCGCCGCCGGCGTCGAACAGGCCGATGATCGGCGCGCGGGCGCGCATCGCCATGTCCTGGATCTTGATGATCTTCTGCGCGTGCGTCTCCGACAAGGACCGCCGAACACGGTGAAGTCCTTGGCGAAGACGAAGACGCTGCGGCCATTGACCGTGCCCCAGCCGGTGACGACGCCGTCGCCGGCGATCTTGGTCTTCTCCATGCCGAATTCGTTCGAACGATGCTCGACGAACATGTCGAACTCCTCGAACGAGTTCTTGTCCATCAGGAGCTCGATGCGCTCGCGTGCGGTCAATTTGCCGCGCTTGTGCTGCGCCTCGACGCGCCGTTCGCCGCCGCCGGCGCGCGCCGAGTCGCGGCGCTCTTCGAGCTTGTCGACGATGTCCTTCATTTTTGCCCCGCTTTTGATTTCGCTCGTTCGCGCCGCCGAATTGGATCGTTCACGTAATTCAATAGCAAGGGACGCGAAACACGTCATGATCCCCTCCCCCTTGTGGGGAGGGGTAGGGGTGGGGGTCGGGAGGGTTTTACGCGAGCTGGACGAATGCTCTTGCGCATCCGTCGCCATTTGCAATTTCCCCTCCCGACCCCCCTCCCTTCCCTCCCCCACAAGGGGGGAGGGATCAGTCTTGAGTTGGCGGCTCGGTCGTGCATCAACGTGAACACGTAGATGGCGGACATGAAGGGCGTGGTGTGTATGGCCGGTTTGATCGATGCGGTGGAACGCCGGCCGCGGACGGTTTTTGCCGGTTTCCTCGCGGTCCATGCGCTGGTCTGGACCGCGCTCCCCTCGCTGCTCTATTTCAACCTGCCGCTCGATGTGATCGAGGCGATGACCTACGGCCGCGAATGGCAGCTTGGCTACGACAAGCTGCCGCCGCTGCCGTGGTTTCTGGCCGAAGCCGTCTACCGTCTCACCGGCCTTGACGACTCGCTCTACGCGCTGTCCCAGGCCGCCGTCATCGTCGCTTTCGTCGCCGTGTGGATGACGGCGCGGCCGATCGTGGGCACGCTCGGCGCGCTGGCCGCGGTGCTGATCATCGACGGCATGCATTATTTCAATCTCAGCGCCGTCAAATTCAATCACAACGTCATCGAGATGCCGTTGTGGGCGCTGGCCGGCTTCGCCTTTCATGCCGGGCTGCGGCAAGGAAAGCTGCGCCACTGGATCCTGCTCGGCGCGGCGCTCGGGCTCGCATGGTGGGCGAAATATTTTGTCGTGATCCTGGCGGCGCCGCTGGCGCTATTTTTGCTGTTTGACCCGCAGGCGCGCCGCCGGCTGGCGACCCCCGGACCCTGGGTTGCCGCCATCGTTACGCTCGTGGTCGTGGCGCCGAACCTTTACTGGCTCCTGCAGCATGGCTCGCAGCCGTTCGGCTATGCGCAAGCGCGCGCAGCCGCACCAGGCGGCGCACTCGATCACCTGGTACATCCGGCGGAATTCATCGGCGGGCAAATATTCTCTTTCGTTCCGGCGCTGCTGATCGCTGTACCGTTATTCTGGCCGCGGCCGAAACCGGAACCGCGGGAGCGCCCCGACGCTTTCGATCGCCGCATCGTCACGCTTCTGGCCTTTGGGCCGGCCGCCACGCTGCTCGTGTTCTCGCTGATCACCGGCCGCGCCACCAGCGCCATGTGGGGCTTTCCGTTGTGGCTGTTCTTGGGTCTCTGGATCGTCGTCTTTGCGCCGGCCGCGTTGGATAGCGCGCGGTTTGTTCGCCTCGGCGCGACATGGGCGGTGGTGTTTGTGATTTTCGTCGCCGCGTTCTGCGCCGATTATCTGATCCTGCCGCGCTTCGATCATCGCTATCGCGCCGCGTTCTTTCCCGGCGATCTTCTCGCCGACGCGATCACGCAGCGGTTCGAAGCGGCCACGGGGAAACGGCCGGCTTACATCATCGGCTCGATGTGGGACGGCGGCAACGTCGCGCACTATTCGCCGGCACGCCCGCAGCCGCGCGTGCTGATCGACGGCTTTCACGACCACGCGCCGTGGATCGATCTTGCCGATCTGCGCGCCCGCGGCGCCGCATTGGTGTGGACCGAAGGCGATCCGCATGTCATGCCGGGAAATCTCGCCGCGGCGGCGCCGGGCGCCCAGATCGGCGCGCCGTTCGATCTGCCGTATCATCGCGGCGACGGCGCCGTTCATGTCGGTTGGGCGATCCTGCCGCCACAGCAGTAACGCCGGATCGAATCATTTTCCGCGTTCACGCGCGTCCGACAGAATTTTCCAAAGCGCAGTGCCAAAGTTCACGATGTGATCCTGCCGGCAATGATCGCAGCGATAAGTGCGCATGTCGTCGCCCGACATTGAGGTCCGCTCCACCAAGCGCATCTCTCTGCCGCACTTGGGGCATTTCGTCAGAGATAATTTCGATGCCGGTGTGCGGAGGTATCTCAGTGTGATCCAAGAAGGCAATTTCATCAGGGATTCTCCGGCCATCAGCTTGTCGCGGTGTCGCGGCGCGGACTTCGACGGCACCATTGCTTAGCGCCAACCGCACTGGATTGTAACGAGCGCGAGGCTAGCTTGATTTACCCCACCGCCGCGCGGTGCTAGGTTGCCCACTCGGTCGACAACTGAGCAAAAAAATGCCGGGATATCTGAGACTTGACGCCTTCCGCGATACGCCCCTGGTGCGCGAGCCGTTCCAGCACCTGATCGTGTCCGGCTTCGTCGGTCCTGCCGCGCTTGCCGCGATCAACGCCGATTATCCGAAAATCTTCACGCCCGGCAGCTTTCCCGTCGAGCAAGTCAGCTTCGGCCGAGCCTTCCAGACGCTGCTCGACGAAATCGAAGGTGATGAGTTCCGCGAGGCGTTCGAGGAGAAATTCGGCCTCGACCTGTCGGGCCGGCCGACGGTGACCACCGTGCGCGGCCGCTGCGACGCCCGGGACGGCAAGATCCACACCGACTTCGACCTCAAAGATCATCACCGTGCTGATCTACATGAACGAGTCGTGGGAAGAGGCCGGCGGGCGGCTCCGGCTCCTGCGCTCCGCCGACAATCTCAACGACATCATCGTGGAGGTGCCGCCGGTCGCCGGTACCTTGCTGGCATTCAAGCGCAGCGACAATTCCTGGCACGGCCACGAGCCGTTCGCCGGCGAGCGCCGGGTCATTCAGTTCAACTGGCTGACGTCGGAAGGCAACCGTCAGATCGCGATGCTGCGCCATCACACCTCGGCGGCGTTCAAGCGCATGCTGCAGACGCTGCGGCCGGGCCGCGCGTAATCAGAGCATGATCCGGAAAAGTGGAAGCCGGTTTTCCGAACAGATCATGCTCTACTAAAGAACCGCCGAAAGGCAGGGCTGCGCGACAGGAGTGATTGTTTGACCTCGCCTTCGGCCGATCTGAAGAGCCGCGACTTCCGCAAAATTCTGCTGATCAAATTGTCGGCCGTCGGCGACGTCATCCACACCATCCCGGTGCTGAACAAATTGCGGCGGCGCTACCCGTCGGCGCAACTGGACTGGCTGGTCACGCCGGCGATCGGCGAATTGTTGCGGCACCATCCGGCGATCTCGAACGTGATCGAGTTCGCCCGCGAGGATTGGTCGAAGCCGTGGACGCCGACGCCGTTTGTCAGCTACGCGCGGCTTGCCAGGAAACTGCGCGCCAACGCCTACGATCTGGTCGTCGACATGCACGGCCAATTCCGCACCGCGGTGTTCACGCTCGCAACCGGCGCGCCGGTGCGGGTCGGCTTCGACCGGCCACGCGCCAAAGTGTGGGACGCCTCGCCGCGCGCATTCTCCGCCGAAGCGCGCAAACACGCCTGGCAGGGCGCGCGCGAGGGCAGCTGGCTTGCTTACACCCACCACATCCCGGTGCCGACGCTCGATCTGCATGCGGTTGATCGCTATCTCAATGTCGGACCGTTACTGGCTCTCGAGGACGGACCGCCCGACTTTTCCTTTCCCATTCCGCAAGCAGCAAGCGCGCGGGTCGAATTGCTGCTGCGCGGGCACGACATCGCCGGTGCGCCGCTGGTCACCATGGCGCCGGGCACGATCTGGGAGACCAAGCATTGGGGCAGCGACAAATTCGCCGAGGTCGCGCGCCATTTCCTGCAAAAAGGCTTCGCCGTGGCGCTGATGGGGACGCCCCGCGAGCGCGTCGTCTGCGAAGAGGTGGCGCGGCTCGCGCCCGGCGCGGTCGACGTCGCCGGCGAAACCACGTTGACGGAGCTCGCGGCGCTCATTCGCCGCTCCGCCATCAGCGTGACCAATGATTCGGGGCCGATGCATTTGGCCGTCGCCCTCGACCGGCCGGTGGTCAGCGTGTTCGGCCCGACCGATCCGATATGGATCGGTCCCTATGGCCGCGCGGACGCGGTGTTGCGGGCTGGAGTCCCCTGCTCGCCTTGTTTTCTGCGCCAGCTCAGCCGTTGCCCGAACGGCCATGTCTGCATGGCGAACGTGTCGGCGCACGCGGTGATCGAGCGGATCGAGCGTGTGCTCAGCAATGGCGCCGGCACTGCGCGGCCTGCCGCGGCGCACAGCGTCTAGGCGTGTACTCATAAAACGCTTAGCGCAAGGTCCGCTTTCGGACGAATTGCAGACATCCCAAATTGAAGCCGCGATGTCGCATTCTGGACCCATAACGGACGTCGGCCCGGCTGAGCAGCGATAGCGCCGTTGCGTTGGTTTCGCGGTTTGGGCTTAATGGGCTCGGAGAGTGTGAGCCAGACCCCCGCCGATGACTGCGGATGCTATGCCTGCCGCCGACGTTGCGCCCAAAGCCAAAATCTTCATCTCGTATTCGCGGAAGGACATGGCCTTCGCGGATCAACTCGAAGCGGCCCTCAAGGCGCGTAACTTTGAGCCGCTGATCGATCGCCAGGAAATCTACGCGTTCGAAGATTGGTGGAAGCGCATTCAATCTTTGATCGGTCAAGCAGACACAATCATCTTCGTGCTATCGCCGGATGCGGTGAAGTCGGACGTGGCGCTGAAGGAGGTCGCTCACGCCGCCTCGCTTAACAAGCGTTTTGCGCCGCTCGTCTGCCGGCGAGTGGACGACAGTGCTGTGCCCGAATTACTGCGGCAGCTGAATTTCATTTTTTTCGATGACCCCGAACGGTTCGACGATGCAGCCAACCAGTTAGGGGATGCGCTGCAGACCGATATCGGCTGGATCAGGCAACACACCGAGTTCGGTGAGGCGGCGCGGCGCTGGGCGGCGGCGGGCCGTCCGGATGGAATGTTATTACGATCCCCTGCGCTGGAAGACGCCGAACATTGGATCGCATCACGCCCGCGAGGTGCACCGGAGCCAACTGCCGACACGCGGTCATTCGTGACCGGGAGCCGACGTGGGGCATCGCGCCGGCGCAACATCCTTACCGCAGGACTGGCGATCGGCCTCATCATAGCGGTCGCGCTGGCCGGCGTGGCCTATTGGCAGCGCGACGTCGCCCGCGAGCAGAGGCGCTTTGCTGACGATCAAAAGCACGATGCTGAAAATCAGCGCAAAACAGCCGACGAGGAGCGCCAAAAGGTAATCGAATCCGACATGAACCGGCGCGCCGCGCTGGCGCAGCAACTCGCCTCAGCCGGCCATACCCAAGTCGCGGTCGCTATGGCACTCGACGCATTGAGCAACGTGAAAGAGGATCGCAAGCCAACTCCATCTCTTAACGCCGCCATCCGCCGCACACTCGGCCTGACGAAAGTGCCAATCGAACACTATGTCGGCGACAACGTGTTCAATCTCGCATTGAGCCCCGACGGTCGCACTATCGCCGCCGGCACCGCCAAAGGAAAAGTACATATTATGGATGCCGCTACGCTTGCGCTGCGGTTTGAACTGGACACTGGGGCCGACGTTGTTTCCGGCCTACAGTTTAGCCCAAATGGTAAGCAGCTCGTCGCGTCCGGTGACAAAGTTCCTAATGTGTGGGACGTTGAAACTGGCAAGAAGCTGTTCGATCTGCAACGACCGCAAGCAACGCGCTCAGCTTATCATGCTCAGTTTAGCCCCGACGGCAATCTAATTGCTGTTGCCACTTCCGAAAATCGTGTGCTTCTTCACGATGGGCACACCGGAGCGCTGCGATACATTCTGCCGGGCGCCTCTTATGACGAGATGCGCGACCGATGGAAGGCGCAATCTGGTGGCCGCCATGGCATTGCCGATCCCATCGTCGATGCGGTCAATCGGGCGAACTTCCAGATTTGGGGCGCGGCGACGGATGCGATCTTCAGCCCTGACGGTCGCCTCGTCGCAGTCACCGGCCCAGCCAATCCGGATGGCTCGGTTCGCGTGTTCGACTCTGCAACCGGTAAACTCGTGCGGACGCTGGCCGGCGGGCGTGGTACCGGCATGACGCCGCCGCTCAACTATGGCAGCACCCTTGCCTTTAGCCCTGATGGTTCGCTCCTTGTGGGGGCTCCGGTCGGCGTCACCATCAAGATCTGGGGCGTAGCGGACGGAAAATTGCGCGCCGAATTTCCTATTCGCGGCATCAACTCGTTTCTCTTGACGGCTGATGGCACTGCGCTTGTGAGCGTACACGACAACGGCTCCATGATTTTTCGGTGTCTCACCCAGAATTCTGCAGTGGTTAGTATTCAAGCGCATGATGGCGCCATCGAAAGCTTGTCGGCCGATCGCGCAGGCCAACTGCTGGCCACAGGAGCGACCGATCACACCGCGCGAGTTTGGTCCACGCCAAAAAGCACAGATATCTGCGGCTTCGATCAGCCAGGCACGCAGTTCGATTTATTGTCGGTGCTGCGGCCAATGGCGATTCTGGCCGGACACGGTGCTCGTATTACCAAATTGGTGTTCTCTCCCGGTGATCGTGCCATCATCACCGCTTCGCAAGACGGTTGGGTGCGAAGGTGGTCGCTCGGTGCCGATCCAGACACAACGGCTATTGAGTTGCCTCAGGCAGATTTGCCATCGAGCAAGCCGGAACGAATCCTTGTTTCACAAGACGGACGGACGATTTTTGTCGATCGCAACGGCCAGTGGGCCGCGTGGGAGGCGGCTGCTGGCCGGCAGCTCGATATTCCGAGCTCGGTACGCGCGGTCGCGCTCGGCAAGGATCAAGGTCCGATCCTGTTTGAGTCACCGCGTTCGCATTTCGGCCTGAATAGCCTGCCTCACGGCGGTAACGACATAAGTCTCGGGTTCCGACGCTGGGATGGACCAGTTTCGGTGGACGGTTCCCGCATCGTCGCCAGCGCGGCGGACTTTGGGGGCACGGCGGAAGATGACGGCATTCCGGTTCTCGTCGACAGTAGTTCCGATCAAGTCTTGGCGCGCCTTGTTGCCGACGACCGGCCGGCAAAAGACCTGATTTTCAGCGCCGACGGCTCCCGCGTGTTTGGTCGCTTGGAGACGCGTAACAGTGCGCCCAATGCGGACTCCGGCGACGGCATTGCGGTTTGGGAGGCAAAATCGGGCAGGCTCCTTGCCGAAGTCCCGTCGATTTCGAAATATCACCAGTCGACACCGAGGAGCCTATCGCGTGACGGCGGCCGTCTCCTGCTCCAATTGGACGGCAACAATCTGACTTTGTTCGACTACAACGGGAAAGACCTCCGCGTCCCTGATACCGGCACCTACTTTGGCAGTGGCCTTTCCGTGACCGCTTCGTCCCTTTCGCCGGACGGAAGCTATTTGCTGGTCGGACGCAGCGACGGCGCAATCGTGGCCGCCGATATTGATCGGCGTCGCCTTTTGCGCGTGTTCGACGCCAATCGGGCACCGGTCAACAACATCATCATGTCCGACGATGGACGCTACGTCGCCGCCACTGACAACGCCAATACGCTGTGG
The DNA here is from genome assembly GCA_963804405.1 of uncultured Alphaproteobacteria bacterium. GTDB lineage: Bacteria > Pseudomonadota > Alphaproteobacteria > Rhizobiales > Xanthobacteraceae > BOG-931. The sequence continues at coordinate 12,080 of CAWDQG010000007.1, forward strand.
ATATTTGACTTTGAGAGCGGCGAACTCATTCGTTCGACAACGTTTCCAAGCGACCTCGCTTCGGTGCTCTTTTTACCCGGAGTTGATCGAGTAGCGGTTCTCGACCGCAGCAATCTCAGCGTTATTGCCATAACACCGACTTTCGGGGGTCGCTCAGTTTTTGCCGCTATCGTCGAGAACGCGCGGAAGCTTAGTCTTAATCTTGTTTCGCAGGAGGACCGGCAGCGCTTTCAGCTGGGCACTACGAACACTCCGGGTTCGCCCGATCACGCCTGGGCGGCAATTAATCCAAACAGCGAAGGCACGGCGCCGGTGGTCTGGGGCGCCACCGAATCCGAGGCGCGTGAGCGTTCGATCGCGGCGTGTCGGGAGCGTTCGGCCACATGCTCATCCAAACCGGCGGTGACCGAGGACATGGACGCAACCTTTGTCTTCTACTGTTGCACCAACCCACGCCTCGGCTGTGCTGTGGCTTCTGGCTCCGACACCAGCGCGCTGCGATACGTAAAAGAGATTTTGGCTGCGGCCAATTTTTCGAGCTGCGGAGTGCGCGCTGCGTTGTCCGCCGGAGACGGATCGCCGCGCTAGGCTGATCAGTGATCCGTAGACGGAAATTGGTTTGTCCAATATCTCATCGACATGACGCTCGAAGTCGGCAGCGTAAAGCGTGTCGGATCGGATGCCTGATCGATTTTGGAGAGACCGCTGCGAGGCGGTCTTCCTTTTCAATTCATCGTAGATGTGCGATGTCTGCTTCTGGGCTCTTAGCCGACGTACAAAAACCGCCCATCGGCGTCTGCTTTTGCGGGCAAAGCGGAAATTGACGAACTGCGGTCGATCGATCTCTCACTTGCGGGTACATGCCCTGGCTCACGGACGCTTCACTGGTCCGCTCGGCGGCGGTCCCCATTTTTGCACCGCCTCGTAGCGCTTGGCGTAGCGATAGAACGTCACCTCGAAATACGCGAAGGCGATGACGAAACCGGCCCAGCCGTCGATAAATCCGGCCTTGAAAATGTAATGTTTGAGGAAAGCCCACACGCCGTGGCCGAACGCCGACGCCATCGAGACGCGCTTGTGCGCGAGTTTCGGCGCCCCGAGCGACGAGTATCGGTTCATCTTTCTGATGACTTCTTCCAGATTGCGGAACGGGAATTGCCAGATGGCGTTGCGCAGCGTGCCGAGCGGCTTGTCGCTCAAGACTTCATAGCCTTCGTGGACCGGCTCGAGCGTGTAGCGCATGCACCCTTTGCGAAACAGTTGCGGTTGGCGGAAGTTCGGATACCAGCCCGAGCCGCGGATGCGGCGGCCCATCAGGTAATTGCGGCGCGGCACGCGGTAGACGTCGTGCGGGGCAGCGCCCGCCAAAATGGCGAGGATCTCGTCGCGTACCGGCTCGGTGCAGCGTTCATCGGCGTCGAGGCTGAAAATCCACTCGTACTGGCAGGCTTCGATCGCCCGATTGCGTAAGTCGCCAAAGCCGTTGAACGGCACCTGGACGACCCGCGCGCCTGAGCTGGTGGCGATCTCCACCGTGCCATCGGTGCTGTTGGAATCGATGACGACGATCTCGTCGGCCCAGAGCACGGTCTCGATCGCGGCTTGGATCTTTTCGGCTTCGTTGAACGTCAGAATATAGGCGGAGATCTTCTGCATCGGCGCGTGGGCGCTGTCACTTCGGCTGCTCGCGCGCAGCAAAGATCGCGAGCCAGAGATAGATCGCAAGCAACGTCGTTTCGATGATGACGATGAAGATGCTGCCGCCATAGATTTGCGGAAAGAAGACCTCGACCACCGCCATGGAGACGACCGCGGTGAGCCACACCACGGCGCCCCATGCGGCCGCGAGCCACAGCCCGACGGCGGCGACGAGGTCGATCACGGCAAAGAATACCGTCGCCGTCTGCCAGGCGATGGTATGCGATTCGAAGCCGCCGTCGGCGGGCGCGCCAATGCCGCACACCTGCGCCCAGTGGTAGAGGCCTTTGACCAGCGACACGCCCGCCATGATGCGCAGAAACAGAACGAGATATTCGGCCCAAGAACCTGAAGCATTTGCGGTTTTGCCGGCGTGGACCGGCTCAAGCAAGTCGCTCGGCCGGGTCGGTGGTTTTTGCGTCTGGTCGCTCATGGCAGGCGGCCTTTGACATTCGCCGCAGGCGGAAGTCAATGCCGCCTCGGACGTGGCAGGCCACGGCCGGAGCCGCTAAAAGTAAAGCCAGCCCAGCAGGAGTGCATTTATGGCGATCAAATTCGGCCGGCCGCTGGAACGCGCCCGGCCCTCGCCCATGGACAACGATGCGCCGAGCGAGCACCGCCTCGATCTGGCAATCCGCCCGCGCCGCAATCGCCGTGCCGAATGGACGCGGCGCCTGGTCCGCGAGCATGTCCTGACCACCGACGATTTGATCTGGCCGCTCTTCGTGGTCGATGGAACAAACGTGCGCGCTCCGGTCCCGTCGATGCCCGAGGTCGAGCGCCTTTCGGTCGATCAGGCGGTGCGCGCGGCCGAGGCGGCGGCGAAGTTGACCATCCCCTGTTTGGCCTTGTTCCCCTACACTGATCCGGACAAGCGCGACGACACCGGTTCCGAAGCGCTCAACGCCGAGAATCTCGTCTGCCAGGCGATTAGCGCCATCAAAAAAGAGGTGCCGGACATCGGCATTCTTTGCGACGTGGCGCTCGATCCCTATACCAGCCACGGTCATGACGGCCTCGTTCGCGACGGCGTCATCCTCAACGACGAGACCGTGGCGGTCCTGGTCCGCCAGGCGCTGGTCCAGGCGGAGGCCGGCTGCGATATCATCGCTCCGTCCGACATGATGGACGGCCGCGTTGGAGCGATTCGCGAAGGGCTCGACGCCGCAGGCTTCGGCGACGTCCAGATCATGGCCTACGCGGCCAAATACGCGTCGGCCTTTTACGGGCCGTTCCGCGACGCCGTCGGCTCAAACGTCACCCTGATCGGCGACAAACGCACCTATCAGATGGACCCGGCCAATACCGACGAGGCGTTGCGCGAGGTGGAACTCGACATCGCCGAAGGCGCCGACATGGTCATGGTCAAGCCGGGCATGCCCTATTTGGACGTGCTGCATCGGGTAAAAGAAACCTTCGGGATGCCCACCTTTGCCTACCAAGTCTCGGGCGAATATGCGATGATCATGGCCGCAGCGGGGAACGGCTGGCTGGAGGGGGACAAAGCAATGACCGAAAGCCTGATCGCGTTCAAACGTGCGGGCGCCGACGGCGTGCTCACGTATTTCGCGATGAGGATTGCGGAGAAACTGAAGAAGGGCGGCATGTAGTTCGTCCCCCGCCTGGGGCCAGATAACGAAGGCGGATGTGTCATGCGTGAGGACGACGACGAATTCCGGCACTATGTGCCGTTGTTGCGCCGGATCATCATCTTGGTGGCAGTGATCACCGCTGTGCCGGTGGTCTTGTGGACCATCACCGTATTCGTGCGCACCTATGTCGGGCCGCCAAGGATCCCGACCTTCCATCAGCTGGCATCGACAGCCTCGATCAACGCGCCAGCGCCGAGCGCTGTCGCGGAAGGTACCGCCCAATTGCAGGCGGCGATGCAGGCCAAGCTCGCCAGTCAATCGGCGCCAACAACGGGCGACGCGCACGACGCCGCAGCCGCGCCGAAGGGATCGCTCCTGAGCGATCGCGCCCCGGAGGGTGACGCCAACGCGGCGGCGCAAGGCGCGCCGAAGGCGGCCGATAGGTCGGGCGCTCTCACGACCGCGCCGCGGTCCGCCACGGCGGCAGGAGACAACGTATTCCCACCGTCACCGCTTGCCCCACCGGACAACGCCACGCCGGGCAGCATCAGCGCCGCCGCTGCGGAAGCGCAACCGGAGGCGGCTATGGATCTGCCCCCGGCGCCGCCGCTGACTGGACCAATACCGATGCCGCGGCACCGGCCTCACAATATCGACGCGGTGCGCACCGCAGACATCACGCCGTCGAACGTGCCGATGCCGCGGCCGCGGCCGGATACCGCCGGCACTGGCGCCGGGTCGGATTCGGGCGGCGCCACCCCGATCGGGTTCATCCAAAATCTGTTTCACTAAAATAGCGAATGGCGAGTAGGAAATAGCGAATGGGGCGACCGCGCTCCCTCGCTATTCCCGTGCCGTACCGCTTGGCATACGCACCGGCTGGTAGCCGGAGGCGGCCAGCGCGTGGAAAATCTCCTCGGCGTGAGCGGCATCGCGCGTCTCAACGGTGACGTCGACCTTGGCGCCTTTGGCGGGCACATCCAGAAAGAGCCGGTGGTGATCGACGGTCAAAATGTTGGCGCCGCACTCGCCGAGCTTGGTAGCGATCTGACCGAGAACCCCCGGGCGATCGGGAATGGTCAGGCGGAACGAAACGATGCGATCGGCGCGCTCAAGCTCGCGCACCATGATGGAAGCGAGGATGCGCGGATCGATATTGCCGCCGCAAAGGATGAGCCCAACCTTGCGGCCGCGGAATCGCTCGGGTTCGGCGAGCATGGCCGCAAGTCCAGCGGCGCCGGCGCCTTCCGCCATGGCTTTTTGCAACGTGAGGAAGGCGTTGACCGCGCGCTCGATCAGCGTCTCGTCGACCAGGATGATGTCGCTGACACACTCACGTACCACCGGCAGCGTCAGCTTGCCGACATTCGTCACGGCGATGCCTTCCGCAAGCGTCGCGCCGCCGCACGGCCGCTTGTCCTGATGGATCGCGTTCCACATCGAGGGATAGAGCGCCGCCTCGACGCCGACGATTTCGATCGACGGCTTGCTGGCTCGCGCCGCAATGGCGCAGCCGGCGACGAGCCCGCCGCCGCCGATCGGCACCACCAGCACGTCAAGTTCGGGGGCGTCTTCGAGCATTTCCAGCGCGATCGTGCCCTGCCCGGCAATGATCTTTGGATCGTCGTAGGGGTGAACCCAAACGAGGTCCTGGGCCGACGCGATCGCCTCGGCGCGCGTTTGCGCCTCGGCCACTAACTCACCATCGAGGATGACGTTGGCGCCGAGCGTCTCGGTCGCTTTTATTTTCACGAACGGCGTCGTCACCGGCATGACGATGGTTGCCGGGATCGCGAGACGGCGGGCGTGATAGGCCACCGCCTGGGCGTGATTGCCGGCCGACATCGCAATGACGCCGCGGCGGCGCTCGTCAGCCGAGAGCGAAGCGAGCTTGACGCAAGCGCCGCGCTCCTTGAACGAGTTGGTGACCTGCAAGTTCTCGTATTTGACGAAGACGTCGGCGCCGGTCAGCGCCGACAGCGGCGGCGCCGACAAGAGCGGCGTGCGCAGCACGTGACCCGCGATGGTACGGCGGGCAACCTCGATATCCGCAAGCGTCACCATTCCGGCCTTTGTCCTCATTTCTCCGTCGCTGCGCGCCCCAGGCGGCTTTTGGCCGTAGATTTGCTCTTTGACGTGCCGATATTCTCGGGCAATCTAGCACTCGGCCGGGGCAGACTCGGCTAGAGCAATGCAATCGGCCACAACGCCAAGAAGTGACTTAAGAATTGACCCAGCACTCACGCGATACGCCGCAATTCTATCTCACGGCACCCTCGCCCTGCCCTTACCTGGCCGGCAAGGAGGAGCGGAAGGTGTTTACGCACCTGGTCGGCGAACGTGCGGGCGAGCTTAACAACATCCTAACGCAAGGCGGCTTCCGCCGCAGCCAATCGATTGCCTACCGCCCGGCCTGCGAGGGCTGCCGCTGCTGCGTCTCGGTGCGCGTCGTCGCCAAGGAATTCAGCCCGACACGCAGCATGCGGCGTATCGTCAACCGCAACGCCGACATCGCCAGCGACATGAAGATCGCGGTGCCGACATCCGAGCAATATTCGATCTTCCGCGCCTATCTTGATTCGCGGCACCGCGACGGCGGCATGGCCGACATGACCGTGCTGGACTATGCGATGATGGTCGAAGACAGCCACATCGAGACGCGTATCATCGAGTACCGGCGGCGCGAAGCTGGCTCGTCGGCGACCGGACGGCAGGCCGGCGACCTCATTGCTGTGGCCCTGACCGATGTGCTCGCCGACGGTTTGTCGATGGTCTATTCATTCTTCGAACCGGACGAAGCCCCACGCTCGCTCGGCACCTTCATGGTGATCGACCATATCGCGCGGGCGCAGCGCATGGGCCTCGCTTACGTCTATCTCGGCTATTGGGTGCGCGGCTCGCGCAAGATGGACTACAAGAGCCGTTTCCTGCCGCAGGAGCGGCTCACGCCGGATGGCTGGGCGCGGGTGGAATAGCGAAAGGCGTGCTTTAGCGTCGTCGTGTTTCGATCAGGCCGGCAGGCTCGCCTTCAACAATCCGTCGCGCACGTGCTCATTGTCGGAAGCTTGCCGATAATGCAGCGTTTTCAAATAACTATCGACCGTGAAGTCTGGTTTCCGCCGAAGCACCTCGCCGGCATGCGCGGACGCAGCAACACGATTGCCCAGTTGCGCCGATGAAGCGGCCAGAAAGGCGTGGTGGGCGTGGTCGGGCGCCGTCAGCTTGCTGAAGGATCCGATGGCGTCGGCATAAAGGCGGGCGGTGTATTGGGCGCGGCCGAGGTGATTCCAGAAGCGCTCCGGATGATAGGGATTAAGCCGCATCGCCCGGCGAATCCATTCGATCCCCTCTTCCGGACGTCCGAGCCAGGTCAGCAATTCGCCTTGCTGGACGACGATCAGGTCGCTGTTCGGATTAAGGCTCAGCGCCCGGTCCTGGTGATAGACGGACTGATCGTGTTCGTTGAAGTTCAGCTTGAGTGCGGCGAGTATGCGATGGACGTCGGCATCGTTATCGTCGAGCGACAGCGCCGTTTGCAATTCGGCGGCGATCGTTTGCAGGCTGGCCTCCGGGTTCTCGCTCCAACCGTGCAGCCAGGCCTGGCCGGTCACGCACGCCTTCCACGCGTGGGCGTGCGCATATTTTGGATCAAGCTCGACCGCCCGGTTCAGCATGCCAATGGCCTCGGCGTTGGCTTCACGATTTGACCGATGGTGCAACACCTTGCCAGCGAGCACACACTCGTAGGCCGCCATATTTTCGGTCGGCCGTCGCCCCACGCGGTCGTGCCGTGCCGCCTCGACGCGGCCAAATAACGTCGATACGATCGCCGAGGTGACCTCGTCCTGAATCGCAAAAATGTCTTCGAGCTTTCGGTCGTAACGTTCAGCCCAGACATGGGTTTCAGTTTCGCCGTCGATGAGCTGGACCGTGACGCGCACGCGATCCCCCGCCTTGCGCACGCTTCCTTCGACCACGTAGTCCACGCCGAATTCACGCGCGATTTGCTGCGCTTTCACCGGCTTTCCCTTGTGTACGAACACGGCGTTACGGGAGATCACCAGAAGTTCGCGGAAGCGCGACAATTCAGTAATGATGTCCTCGGTCAGCCCGTCGGAAAAAAACTCCTGCTCGGCGTCGCCGCTCATGTTGACGAACGGCAAGACTGCGATCGACGGCTTGTGCGCATTTGGTTGCGGCACCGGCTCCTGCCTGGGCGCGGCCGCGCCGGCGGCCGACGTCTGACCGTCCAAAACAATCTTGAAGACATGAATCGGCCGCTTGATGTTCTTGACTTGCCGGTCGCCAAGATCTTCGAAGGCGATAGCGAGGCGGTCGCCGACCTGATCGCGCACGGCCGCCGAGATGCAGATGCCGCCGGGCTCCGCCATCGCTTCGAGACGCGCGGCCACGTTGACGCCATCGCCGAAAATATCGCCGCCTTCGACGATGACGTCGCCGAGATTGATGCCGATGCGGTAAAGCAGGGTACGCGAGGCCGGCATGTCGCGATTGCGCCGCGCCATCCGTTCCTGGAAATCCACGGCGCAGCGCAGCGCCTCGGTGACGCTTTGGAATTCCACCAGCATGCCGTCGCCGCTGGTCTTGATGATGCGGCCTTTACATTTGCTGATAGCCGGGTCGATCAGCTCCAGCCGCACGGTCTTGAGCCGCGCCAGTGTGCCTGCCTCATCGACCTCCATCAGTCGGCTGTAGCCGACAACGTCTGCGGCCAGAACCGCAGCCAGTCGGCGCTCCAGATTTTGCTCTTCCATTGGTCCAGGGCCTTGCTCAAGGTCACCCCGACGATCCAAAGGTAACCGGTCACGATAGTTCAAATGCGCTTGCTATTCCACACGTCAAGGCTGAGGAACGATCAAGGGCCGCAAACAAGCCGCGACCCTTCCGCTTGGATGGCCGATGCTGGCAAGCCAAAGTTAAAGTTAGTGGGCCGTCGCCAGGCTATTCGCCGTTCGCTACCCGTCCGTTACTTCCGCCGCCGAATTTGTTGCTCTTCGGAAAACCTTTCGGCGCCAGGCGGCCGGCGTCGGCGCGGTTGCCGCGCCAGTCGGCGAGTTCCTTCAGCGAGAGCGTAAACACGCGGCCGGCGGAATCGGTCCAGGTCAGGCCCTTCTCGGCCTCGAAGGTCTTGATGTCGGAGAGGCCGCCGTCCTTGTGACGCTGCAGCCGCACGCCGCGGCCGCGCGTCATCTCCGGCACCTGGTCGATCGGGAACACGACCATCTTGCGGTTTTCGCCGATTGCCGCCACCAGTTCGCCCTCGGCCGGCGCGATCGCCCGCGCCTCATCGGGCGACTTGACGTTGAGGACCTGTTTGCCCTTGCGGGTATTGGCGACGCACTCGGCCTCGGGGACGATGAATCCCCTGCCCTGTTTGCTGGCGACGATCAGCTTGCGTTCGCCCTCGTAGCGGAACACAGCGATCACGTCGGCCTCTTGTTCGAGCTCAATGAACAGCCGGATTGGCTCGCCGTGTCCGCGCCCGCCCGGCAGCTTGGCCGCCTCGATGGTGTAGCAGCGGCCGTTGGTGGCGAAGACAAAGAGCTTTGACGTCGTCTCGGCAAAGAACGCCAGCTTGAGCCCATCGTCGGTCTTGAAGGACAAGCTGGACATGTCGGCGACCTGGCCGCGCAAGGCGCGAATCCAGCCCTTCTCGGAAACCACGACGGTGATCGGCTCGCGCTCGACCAGAGCTTCCTCGATCGCTGCCTCATCGTGCTCAGGCGCTTGCGCGAAGCCGGTGCGGCGCTTGCCGAGCGGCGTCTTGAGGCCGAATTTGTCGCGCACCTCGCGGATTTGGCCGGCGATGGTTTTCCACTGCGCCTTCTCCGAGCGCAGCAGATCCTCGATGGACTTTTTCTCGACGCGTAAATCTTTGTCTTCCTGGCGGATCTCCATCTCTTCGAGGCGGCGCAAATTGCGCAGCCGCATATTGAGGATAGCGTCCGCCTGGACGTCCGATAGCTTGAACGTCTTCATCAGCACCGGCTTCGGCTCGTCCTCGGTGCGGATGATCTTGATGACCTTGTCGAGGTTGAGATAGGCGACCAGATAGCCGCCCAGAACTTCGAGCCGGTGCTCGATCTGGCTGAGCCGGTAGCGCGAACGCCGCAGCAGCACCTCGCGCCGGTGCGTCAGCCATTCGCTCAGCGCTTCGGCAAGACCGACGACCCTGGGGATGCGGCCGCGCACCAACACGTTCATGTTCAGCGGTATACGGCTCTCGAGCTCGGTGAGCTTGAACAGGCTTTCCATCAACAGCGCCGGATCGACGCTGCGCGAGCGCGGCTCGAACACCAGGCGCACGTCCTCGGCAGATTCGTCGCGCATGTCGGCGACCAGCGGCAGCTTCTTTTCGTTGATCAGTTCGGCGATGCGCTCGACCAGCCGCATCTTCTGCACTTGCCAGGGGATTTCGGTGACCACCACCAGATAGGTGCCACGGCCGGTGTCTTCCGTTTTCCAGCGCGCGCGCAGCCGGAACGAGCCGCGTCCGGTGGTATAGGCTTCTGCAATCGCCTCGGGCGAATCGACGACCAGGCCACCAGTCGGGAAATCCGGACCGGGCACGTACTTTAACAGCGTGCGGCTGCGCGCATTCGGCGTCTCGATGAGATGCAGCGCGGCGTCGCACAGCTCGGCGATATTGTGCGGCGGGATGGCGGTCGCCATGCCGACCGCAATGCCTTGCGATCCGTTGGCGAGCAGATTGGGGAACGCCGCCGGCAACACCACCGGCTCCTGCGACACGCCGTCGTAATTGGGGCGAAAGTCGACGGCGTCTTCGTCGATGCCGTCGAGCAGAAGGCGCGCCGCTTCGGTCAGCCGCGCTTCGGTGTAGCGATAGGCGGCCGCGTTATCGCCATCGACGTTGCCGAAATTGCCCTGGCCGTCGACCAGCGGGTAACGCGAGGCAAAATCTTGCGCCAGCCGCACTAGAGCGTCGTAGATCGCCTGATCGCCGTGCGGATGGAAATTGCCCATCACGTCGCCGACGATCTTGGCCGATTTCTTGAACGCGGCACCGGGATCGAGGCGGAGCAGCCGCATGCCGTAAAGGATCCGGCGATGCACCGGCTTGAGGCCGTCGCGCGCGTCCGGCAAAGCCCGATGCATGATGGTGGAGAGCGCGTAAGCGAGGTAGCGCTCCTCCAGCGCCTCCCGCAGCGCCACGTCCTGCACGGCGCCGGAGCCGCCGCGGTCAGGCTCTGAGGGAATCACTTTCTTGGCCATGGCCGAGAGCGGTAGCGCGCTTATGTCGGCCGAACAAGGACGGCCGATACGAAGCGCGCGCGGGCGTCGGGCAATGCCAGCCCACGCGGCGCAAAAGCGTGGCGATCAAGAAAAAAGCCGGTCAGGGCAAAGGCATCGGCGATGTCGGCGGCGGAAGCCGACCCGCTTTCGGTGCGCAGGAACTCCGGCAGCCGCATAAGCTTGTCCCGGTATGCTTCGCCGGCGGCGCGCGAAACCGCGCGGCCGGAGCGCGGCGAGACATAGATCAAATCATCTTTGGCGCCGGTCGCGGCGCAGCACGACAGATCGAGGCCGAAGCCCAGTTCGGCGAGAAAGACCAGCTCGAATTGCGCGACCAAAGGCGCGACCGCGGCGCGATCATCGAGCGCGTCGAGGATCATCTCCAGCGCCTGATGAATGCTGGCATGCGGCTCGCGCTCGGCCAGAAGCCGGCACAAGGCGGCGAGATGGGTGACACCATGCACCGCGTGCGCGGCCGAGAGAAAACCGGCGGCGCGCAGGTTGATGCCTTCGACCGCGTAGTTGCCGAGGTGATCGTCGAGCCGCGCCCGCCAGGTGGCGCGCAGCGAATTCCCCGGCTGCAACACGCCCCGCAGCCGCGTGCCGGCGCCGCCGCGAACCAGCCCGAGGTGGCGGCCGCGTTCTTGCGTCATCAGTTCCAGAATGACGCTGGTCTCGCCGTGGCGTTTGACGCCGAGGACAACGCCGTCATCGGTCCATTGCATGGTGGTTATGTAAGCGCGATTCCGCGTGGAATGAAGCGCATTTCCCGGGCGCAGCGCAGCACGAAAGTGGTGCGCTGCAGAACCGGGATCGTACAACACGCCGAGACTGGAAAGGTCCCGGATCAGCGGTGCACCGCTTTCGCGCTGCACCGCGTCCGGGACACGCGAGCAATTCACTCCCTCGGAAATTGCAGGCCCATCTCCCGGTAGCGCTCCGGATCGTCCCCCCAGCCTTCGCGCACCTTGACGAACAGAAAAAGGTGGACTGGATGCTCGATCGCTTCGGCGATGTCGGCGCGCGCCGCCGCCCCGATCGCCTTGATGGTCTGGCCGCCTTTGCCGAGCACGATCTTGCGCTGGCTTTCGCGCTCGACATAGATGGTCTGCTCGATGCGCACCGCGCCGTCTTTCAGCTCCTTCCAGACCTCGGTTTCGACCGTCGACTGGTAGGGCAATTCCTGGTGCAGCCGCAGATAAAGCTTCTCGCGCGTGATCTCGGCAGCAAGCTGGCGGAGCGGCGCGTCGGAGATCTGGTCCTCAGGATAAAGCCATGGCCCCGGCGGCACGTGAGCGGCGAAATAACTCTTAAGATCGGCGACGCCGTCGCCGGAGCGCGCCGCAATCATGAAGGTCGCGGCGAACGGCGCCCGCTCATTGAGCGTCTGCGTCAGTGTGAGCAATTTCGACTTCTCGACCAGATCGACCTTGTTGAGCACCAGCACCTTGGGCGCACGGACATCGGCAAGGCCGCGCAGGATCACTTCCTCGTCCTCCTGCACGCCCTTGTGCGAGTCGATCAGCAAGGCGACGATCTCGGCATCGTGTGTGCTGCCCCAGGCGCTGCCGACCATGGCGCGGTCGAGCCGGCGGCGCGGGGCGAAAATGCCCGGGGTGTCGACAAAGATGAGTTGCGCGGCGCCTTCGATGGCGATGCCGCGGATCAGCGCGCGCGTGGTCTGCACTTTGGGCGTGACAATGGAAATCTTCGCGCCGACCAGCGCGTTGAGCAGCGTCGACTTGCCGGCATTCGGCGCCCCGATCAGCGCGACGAAGCCGCAGCGCGTCGCCGGCATTGCCGCTTCAGCCATTGGCGCGGTCGGACTTGACGCCCTCGCGCGTCATCATGGCGGCGGCGGCGGCCTGCTCGGCGGCGCGCTTGGAGCGGCCGGAGCCTTCGGCGGGGGCGAGCTTGGGAAGATGCACGGCGACCCGAAACTCCGGATCGTGATCAGGACCGGAACGGGCGATTTCGCGATAGACCGGCGTCGGCAGGCCGCGCGCCTGCGCCCATTCCTGCAGCACGGTTTTCGGATCGCGCAGCGGCTGCGCCGTGGTGCGCATGCGCGCTTCCCACAGCCGCCCGACCAGCCCTTCGGCTGCGGGAAATCCGCCGTCCAGATAGACCGCGCCGATCAGCGCCTCGCACACATCGGCTAGGATCGCCGGCCGGGTACGGCCGCCGGCATTGGCTTCGGAGGAGCCGAGCCGGATCGCGGTGCCAAGATCGATCGCCCGCGCGATATCGGCGCACGTCTCTTTGCGCACCAGGTCCGCGAGGCGGCGGGACAATTCGCCCTCGTCGGCCTTCGGGAAAGCGCGGAACAGCATGTCCGAAATCACCAAGCCGAGCACGTGATCGCCGAGGAATTCGAGCCGCTGATAGCTGCCGGCGCGGTTGCGTGCGCCCTTGAGCGCCGAGATGTGCGAGAGCGCGCTGTCGAGCAGCGCCGGGTCGGAAAAGCGATAGCCGATGCGTTCTTCGAGCGACCCATCGCCGCGGCGGCGGCGACGGCGGGACTCCTTCGGTCCGTCTGCTACCGGGGCGGGGGCCGCCGGCTTGGCGGCCTCAGCATCAGACGGCTCTCGCGGAGCAACAAGCGATTTGCTTTTGCCCCGCCCGCTCATCGAACCAGGGTGAATAACCGGTGCCAGCGCACCGTCCACGGCCAGCGCCACGCTTCCCAAGCGTGCGCGCCGTCGCGGATCGAAAAGAATATGATCTGCGCCCTGCCGATGATGTTCTCGTATGGGACATAGCCGACGGCGCTGAGCACCCGGCTGTCGGTCGAGTTGTCGCGATTGTCGCCCATCATGAAATAGTGGTCGGGCGGCACGGTATAGACCTGGGTATTGTCGTAGAAGCCATTGTCGGTGAGATCGAGCGTCGTGTAGGTCAGGCCGTTCGGCAGCGTCTCGCGATAGCGCTTCACGCGCTGCACTGCGCCGTCATCGTCGGTGACGAAGTCTTCGATGCGCTCGCGCTTGACCGCCTCACCGTTGATGTTGAGCACGCCGTCGATCATCTGGATGCGGTCGCCCGGCAGCCCGATGACGCGCTTGATGTAGTCGGTCGAATCATCCTTTGGCAGGCGGAAGACGACGACGTCGCCGCGCCCGACCGGTCGACCGATGATGCGGCCACTGAAAACCGGCGGCGAAAACGGCAAGGAATAGTGGGTGTAGCCGTAGGAATACTTGGACACGAACAGGTAGTCGCCGACCAAAAGCGTCGGAATCATCGAGCCGGATGGAATATTGAAGGGCTGAAACAGGAAGGTGCGGATGACCAGCGCGATGATCAGCGCGTGGAAGATCACCCGCACGGTCTCGCCGAATCCGCTTTCCTTCCGTTTTGTCCCGGTTTGCACGCTCATCGGCCTATTGTTCCGTTGACTGGAATTCCCGCCCCGCGAACTTGTAGCCGCTGGGCCAAACCCACGCAATCCACGCGAGATTTCGCCGCGGTCGCCTCCAATCGACATTAGCTAGGAACGTCATGCGCTTATCGCCAGGGTTCGGGCGGCATGACGAAATTGTCATATCCGCCCTGCCGGCGAAACTGGCTTTGCGGCATCGGAAGCCCATTGTCACCGTCTCAGCCGCCGGGAATGGCGACCGCTGAAATGACGACAAGGGCATGGGCGGTCGGCCCCTCATCGGTCATGGTGAGGTCGATGCGCGCCTCGTGGCCGGCCGGGGTGATCGCCGCCAAGCGCCTTTTGGCGCCGCCGGTGAGCTCCAAGGTCGGCCGGCCGGAGGGCAGATTGACCACGCCCATATCGCGCCACCACACGCCGGCGCGCAGCCCCGTGCCCAGCGCCTTGGCGCAGGCTTCCTTGGCGGCGAAGCGCTTGGCATAAGTCTCGGCGCGGTTGCGCCTTTTCTCCGCCTTGGCGCGTTCGGTCACGGTGAAGATGCGATCGAGGAAACGGTCGCCGTGGCGCTCGATCACTTTGGCGATGCGGCGCGCGTCGCAGATATCGGAGCCGATGCCGATGATCATGACGCTGCGCCGCCTTTCCGAACACGGGCGCGGCCACGATCCATCGCCGCCCGGATTTTTCGCACGCTTGCATCCAGCCCTTCGAAGACCGCGTCGCCGATCAGAAAATGGCCGATGTTGAGTTCGACGATCTCCGGCAGCGTCGCGATTTCCGCCGCGCTAAGGAAATCGAGGCCGTGGCCGGCATGCACTTCGAGGCCGCGGCCCGACGCCAGCGTTGCGCCCTTGGAAATGCGCGCCAATTCGGCCGCGGCCGCGGCAGCGTCGCCGGCCACCAGCGCATCGCACCAGGCGCCGGTGTGAATCTCGATGACCGGCGCGCCGACCACCGAGGCCGCCTCGATCTGCTCCGGCTCGGCTGAGATAAAGAGCGAAACGCGAACGCCGGCTTCGGCGAGTTGCGCCACGGTCGCGCGGAGCGCGCTCGTCTGCCCGGCGACATCGAGACCGCCTTCGGTGGTGCGTTCCTGACGCCGCTCGGGGACGAGACACGCGGCATGCGGGCGAACCTTGCGGGCGATCTCCACCATCTCCGCGGTCGCCGCCATTTCGAGATTGAGCGGCTTGGTTATCTTGGCTTTCAGTCGCAGGATATCGTCATCGACGATGTGGCGGCGATCTTCGCGCAGATGCGCGGTGATGCCGTCGGCGCCGGCCGCAATCGCGATCTCCGCGGCCTTGACCGGATCGGGATGCCGCCCGCCACGCGCGTTGCGCACGGTGGCGACGTGATCGACATTGACGCCGAGGCGGATGGGAGGGGGTACCGGCATTGCCACCAGTGTATGATTATTTGGTCCAGTTTTCGATTTTCAAATCGGGAACACGCCGGAACTCACGTTCATTGTTGGTGACTAGAACCAAATTCGAGGCGAGTGCGTGCGCGGCGATCCACAAATCATTGCCACCAATCATTTCACCTTTGGCGGAAAGTGCGGCACGGATTGCGGCATAGACGGTCGCCGTTTCAGGCATCAACGGGATCACCTGGACGATCTGGGTCAGTTCCTCCAACCGTAGCAACGGCTCAGGCCCCACTTTTTTCTTTGCGATGCCGTAAATCAACTCACCATAAGTAATGACCGACATTACCGCTTCACCAACCTGCAAACGTCGAAATCGCGCCCTTGCCTTTTCCGGCCGGCCGCGGCGGATGTAGACAAATGTATCGGTATCCAGCAGATAGTGCAATTCGATCACAATACGTCGGGCTCCTGTGGCAATTCATCGCGTTCATCCGCCAAATCCTCGATCGGCAAACTTGCGATAAGCTCAAAAGCGCGCGCCATCCCTTTGGATTTCTCGCGCAATATCACTTCGCCACCGCGCCGAAAAATTTCCACCTCCTTGCTTCGAAAGCGGAACTCTTTCGGCAAGCGAACAGCCTGACTGTTTCCCGATTTAAAGACGCGGGCCGTCGCCATTCGGACCTCCGTATATCCGCGCGTGTATATACGGCCAACGAGCTGCAATTGCAAGGCAGCCGGCGACTAACATTCTCTCGGAACACACTAGTGGACCGAGTTTAGGCCGGCTCCAACCGCGACCCGATGGCCCGAGAAGTCAAACCTTCATGTGTATCAACTTCGTACTCGCGCCCTCTGCGGGGCTTGCCGAACGACCGGGCAAAAACGCAAGCTTGCGAGGTTCAAACGGTAGGGACCTTCGTCATGTCAAACAGGCCAGAAGAGCGCCTCGATCGCCGCGACTTTATGATCGCATCAATTGCAACGGCCGGTGCGTCGGCCGCGCTCGCCGTTGCCGCTGGGACTGCAAATGCTCAGAGTGCAACGACAACCTCTGCCGATCCGGCATCAGGAACGGTGTATACCGGCGACGTAATGCAGGGGAAAAGGGTCGCTAGCGCGCTCGACGTCAACGACTTAGAGCCAGGCAAGAAGCATTTCTTGTATTTTCAGGGCGTGCAGATGCCCACCGGACAGCACTGGTATGTGTCGGTGACAGTTGCCAAAGGCGTAAAGCCGGGCAAGCGCGTCGTTCTGGTCAGTGGTGTGCATGGTGACGAGATGAGTTCCGTACATGCGGTCCAGACCGTGATGAACCAACTCGATCCGGCGCAGATGTCGGGCACGGTAATGGCGGTCGCGGACGTCTCTAGTCCGGCCCTGGAAGGCATGCAGCGTAGATGGCCGAATACGGGCAGAGGCGTTGATCTGATCGACATGAACCGGGAATGGCCCGGGAACGAGAACGGTGCCACCGCGGCCAGCCGACACGCTGGGCTCTTGTTCAATCGGCTGCTGCGGCCGAACGCCGACTTCGCAATCGATTTCCATACAGGAACAACCGGATTCGATGTCACCGCATTCAATCTTGCCAGCATGGACGTGCCCGAGATCAAGGCGATGGTGGAGCTCTACCCTGTCGGCCAGATCTTCGCCAATCATGCCTATCCGGGTGTTCTTCATAACGCGTTTGTCGACGTGGGCATCCCGGCCTTCACGCCGGAGATTGGCGCTGCGCGGGTCCTGAACCTCGAGATGATCTCACTGTTTGTGGAAGGCACAATGAATGTCCTCAAGCATCACGGCATCCTGGCCGGGCCGCTGGGGCGCACAGGGAAGGACGTAGGTGTCTTCATCGGCAACAGCGCGCTCCCGATCCTTGCAACCCAGGGAGGGCTCGTCGAGCATCTGGTCAAGCTCAATGACAAGGTCGAAGCCGGACAGAAGGTGGCCATCCAGCGCAACAGTTTCGGCGAAGTGGTTGCGGAATATACAAGCAGCGTGGCCGGAGAGGTAACGGGCCAGCGTAGCGACGCGATGTCCGAGCCCGGCAACCCCCTGGCATTCATCCTTTTCCACAAGGCGACGCCGGACGGCGGTGAGACTTATCCCGAATGATCCAACACTTGGTGCCGGCGTCTGACTGCGGCGATAATTCTGTTCGGGTCGGCGACCCATTAGAAGGGAGTGTTGTGGTCGTCGAGGACGCGGTTGATGACGGCCTGAAGGTCGACGACGGATCGGAAGATGCCGCGCCTCAGTCGCTTTGATCCACTAGCTTGCATCAGTTACAGAACTGAGTTTGCGCCGCGAACCGATCAACGGATTTGCTCATTTCGCTTATAAGCCGGCATATTGATCGCGCACGCCGGATTATCCGTTGACCCGCTCGGCGGCGGCGATCACCTTCTTCGCCCGCAGTTGCGAGATGATCGAGGTGAGATGCTTGAGGTTATAGACTTCAAGATCGATGGTGACCTCGGTGAAATCCGGCGACTGCCGCGACATGCGGATATTATCGATATTGCCGTCGTGCTCGGCGATCACTTGCGCGATCTGCGCCAGCGATCCGGGCTCGTTCACCGATTGCACCCTAAGCTGCGCCGGGAATCGCTGCGGCCTTTTTTCGTCGACATCCCAGCGGACATCGAGCCAGCGCTCCGGCTGATCCTCGAACTCCTTCAATGCCGGCGATTGGATCGGATAAATGGTAATGCCTTCGCCCGGCGTCATGATGCCGACGATGCGGTCGCCGGGCACCGCACCGCCGTTAGGAGCGAAACGCACCGGCAGGTCGCTGTTGATGCCGCGGATCGGAATCGCGGCGCCATTCTCGGCTGTCTCCGGAACCTTGAACTTCACCGCCTTGGCGCGGTCCAAGCCGAACCAGCCGCGCTCGCCTTGCGGCGCGGCGCCGGTGACGCGTTCGTCCTTGTAGTCGGGATACATGGCCCGCACGACATCGGCGGCTTTCATCTCGCCGCGGCCGACGGCCGACATCACGTCGTCGATCGAGGCACGCGCAAGCCGCGGCAAGGCGCCTTCAAGCTGCTCGTCTGAATAGCCGATCTTGGCGCGCTGGCACAGCCGCTCGAGGATGCGCCGCCCCAGCCCCGAATATTGATCGCGAATGGCGGCGCGGGTGGCGCGCCGGATCGCCGCGCGCGCTTTGCCGGTGACGACGATGGATTCCCAGGCGGCCGGGGGCGCGGTCTGCGCCTTCGAGGTCAGGATCTGGACCTCGTCGCCGTTCTGCAGGGCCGAGCTCAAAGGGCCGATCTTGCCGTTGATCTTGGCACCGATCGCCATGTTGCCGACGTCGGTATGCACGGCGTAAGCGAAATCGATCGGCGTGGCGCCGCGCGGCAGCGCGATCAGCTTGCCCTTCGGCGTGAAGCAGAACACCTGATCGTGGAACAGTTCGAGCTTGGTGTGCTCCAAAAACTCTTCCGGATTGGAGCCTTCGGCTAACAGCTCGATGGTGCGGCGGAGCCAGGCATAGGCGTTTGATTCACGCGACAGCATCTCGGTCGGCGAGCCGGCATCGTCCTTATAAAGCGCATGCGCGGCGATGCCGTATTCGGCGATCTGCTGCATCTCGCGAGTGCGGATTTGCAATTCGACGCGCTGCTTGCCGGGACCGATCACCGTCGAATGCAGCGAGCGGTAATCATTCTGCTTGGGCGTCGAGATATAGTCCTTGAAGCGGCCGGGAACGACCGGCCAAGTGGTGTGGACGATGCCGAGCGCCTGATAGCATTCGGCGACGCTGCCGACGAGGACGCGGAAGCCGAAAATATCCGAAAGCTGCTCGAAGCCGACGGCTTTGCGCTCCATCTTACGCCAGATCGAATAGGCGCGCTTGCGCCGGCCGCTGACTTCGGCGGCGATGCCTGAGTTCGGCGAGCTTGCGGGCGAGCTGCTGTTCGATCTCGCTGATCCAGCCTTTGCTGCGCGCCGCCAGCGTGTCGAGCCGCTCGGTAATGACCCGGTAGGCGTCCGGATTGAGCTCGCGGAACGCCAGATCCTCGAGCTCCTCGCGCATCTCCTGCATGCCCATGCGGCCGGCGAGCGGCGCATAGATGTCGAGGGTTTCTTCCGCCGTGACGCGGCGCGCCTCCGGCGGCCGATATTCCAGCGTGCGCATATTGTGCAGCCGGTCGGCGAGCTTGATCAGCAGCACCCGCACGTCGTCGGCGATAGCAAGCAGAAGCTTGCGCAGGTTCTCGGCCTGCTTGGCCTCCTTGGAGACCAGGTCGAGCTTTTTCAGTTTGGTCAGGCCTTCGACCAGATGGCCGATCTCATGGCCGAACAGGCGATCGATCTCGGCACGCGTTGCATCGGTGTCTTCGATCGTGTCGTGCAGCAGCGCCGCGGCGATGGTGGCGTCGTCGAGCTTCAAGTCGGTGAGGATCGCGGCGACCTGCAGCGGATGGGAGAAATAAGGATCGCCCGAGGCGCGCTTCTGCTCGCCGTGGGCGCGCATGGCATAGACGTAGGCGCGGTTGAGCAGATCTTCGTTGGCCGCCGGGTTATATTGCTTGACCCGATCGATCAGCTCAAACTGCCGCATCATCCGCGGCTTGCGGCGCTTCGGCGGCGGTACGTCGTCCTGCGGCACGAGATTAGGCGCGCGCGCCGCCGCGACCCGCAGCCGGGGCTGGTTCTGCATCCGCGGCAAATCGATCGGCGAGCGCGCCATCCAAACCTCAAGGCTTCGCCGCGGCGAAAATGCCGGACAAAGGCCGTCATCAGGATATCATGGCGCAGGCGAACCGCCACAAGGCGCGCCCGGCCAAGCGATTTTAACGATCAAAATCGCAGGACGGTTGCAAACTTTCCGTTACCGCACTGCACCCTTCTTCGCCTCCGCCTCGCGGATCAGCGGCCGGAGCGCACGACCGCCCCGGAAGAACGCTAGGTTACTCGTTCGTCCGGACAGTTATCATGGTCGAGTGATGTGCGCTTCGGATACCCATCCCAGATGGCGACCGGACCGGTAGTGTTTGGCCTGAGAACGACCGCTCGAACGGCTTCGCGGAGCAACTCGGCGACACTGCGCTCCGACCGCTTCGCAGTCCTCCGCAATGCGGTCAGTTCCTCTTTCGTGAGGTAGACTTCAATTTTTTCCATACTGGTTCGTTTGAGCCGGTCAATGACAGACGTCAACAGTTGGCAAGCACTCGCCCCGTCAGCGCGCACTCTTGCGGGCCTCCGCCTCGCGGATCAGCGCGCGCAGCCGCGACGGCGTGACCGGCAGCGTATCGATGCGCACGCCGAGCGGGCGCAGCGCATCTTCGATTGCGCAGGCGACCGCCGGCGGCGCGACCATGCGGCCGCCCTCGCCGGCGCCTTTGACGCCGTATTCGGTGTAGGGCGATGGCGTCACCAGGTGGCCGATCCGCACCTGGGGCGGCAGGTTGCCGATCCTCGGCATCAAATAGTCCTGGAACGAGGTTTGCAGCGGCTGCCCGTTCTTGTCGTACTCGAATTGCTCCAACAGAGCGGTGCCGATCCCCTGCGCAGTGCCGCCGCGCACATGGCCGTCGACGGTCATCGGATTGATCATGGTGCCGCAATCGTGCACTGCGACATAATCGAGGAAGCTCACCTGCCCGGTCTTGGTATCGACCTCGACCACCGGCATGTGACACATGTGACCCATGATCGGATAGAAAATGCCGAAATCGCTGTCGCTCTTCGGCAGCGTCGCCAGCGGATGGTCGTAGGTGTAGTTGGCATCGAGACCGCTCGTCAGGTCGGGATCGTCGGGAAACGACAGCCGGAAGAAATGCGACTGGGTCGCGATCTCGGCAATCGACACCTCCAGTCCGGACGCGCCTTTGACGCCGATTTTGCCGTTGCGGAATTCCAGATCGTGCGGGCCGGCTTCGAGCATGTGGCTCGCCACCCGCTTGAGCTTCTCCTTGAGGATGCCGCATGCGCCGGCGATGGCGCCGGTGATCATCACCGTATAGCGGCTGCCGCCGGGGCCGGTGCCGGGAAGCCCATGGTCGGTGTCCGAATAGGCGACGCTGACGTCGGCCGGGTCGATGCCGAGCTGCTCGGCCAGCACCATGGTGGCGACGGTTTCCGGACTGTTGCCCCAGCACGGCGCGTGCAGCGAGATTATCGCCTTGCCGGTCGCGTCGATCTTGATCGACGCGCTCTCCGGTGAACTGGTCAGCGCAAACCCGGGCGCGCGGTTGAGCATCCAGAATTCAGTGGCGCTGAATACGCCCTTCTCCTGACAGCTGGCGACGCCGATGCCGACATAGCGCCCTTGCGTGCGCGCGGCGTTCTGCTTCTCGCGCCAGCCATCGTAGTCGAGCATTTGCAGCGCCATGTCGAGCGCGCCGGGATAATTGCCGCTGTCGTACAGATTGCCGGTCGGGATCTGATAGGGAAATTCTTCCGGGGCGATGAAATTGTCACGGCGGAACTTGACGGGATCGAGGCCGAGTTCATCGACCGCAGCGTCCACGATCCGCTCGATCATAAAGTTGGTGACCTCGGAGCCGAAGCCGCGGCAAGCGCCCTGCTGGCATTTGTTGGTGAACACCGCGTAGATCTCGGCGCCGACGGCGCGGATCTTGTAGGGACCGACGGTCTGCGAGAAGCCGTTGCCATGGGTGCCGAGGCCGAACTGGAAATAAGCGCCGTAGTCGTCCACGACCTTGTAGCGCAGCGCCGTCATTTTATGGTTGGCGTCGATCGCGAGCTCGACGTCGTAGATGCGGTCCGATCCATGGCCGTCGCAGGCGGTGATATTGTCGATCCGATCTTCGATGTATTTGACCGGACAGCCGGTCGCCCGCGCGCCGAGCGCCGCAAGCACCGCCACTTTGTGCAGGAACAGTTTGCTGCCGAAGCTGCCGCCGGCATCGACCGGGATGAGATTGACCTGGTGGCTTCCGACTTTGAGCGCGGCGGCGATGGTGAAGCCGATATAATTGTACATCGAACTGTTCACGTAGATCGTGAACTTCTCCGATCCCTCGTCGAAACTGGCGACCGCGCCGCAGGTTTCGATCGGCTGTCCGCCGGAACGCGACCACTTCAGATGGCGCTTGATCACGTGCGCGGCTTGCGCGAATTCCTGATCCACCGGCCCGAATAGATAATTGCGATGCTCGGCGATGTTGTCGGGTCCACGCTCCGGATGGAGGACAGCGTCGCCGCGCGAATTGATCGCTTCCATCATGTCGGACACCGCCGGCAGCGGCTCATATTCGACCCTGATGAGGCCGATCGCATCTTCGGCGATGTAGCGCGTATCGGCGACCACCAGCACCACCGGCTCGCCGACATGCCGCACTTTTCCGAGCGCGATGCAGCGTTGCTCGACCGGCGGGTTGGCGAAGCACGGCAACGGTCCAGTTTCTTTGGCCGCATCTTCGCCGGTAATCACGGCAACGACGCCAGGCAACGCCTGCGCCGCGGCCTTGTCGATCGATTTGATGCGCGCATGGGCGTGCGGGCTCCGCAACACCGCGGCGTGGGCCATGTGCGGCAACGAAATATCGTCGACAAAGCGGCCGCGTCCGATGAGGAAACGCGGGTCTTCCTTGCGCAGCATGCGCGTGCCGATGACATTGAGCCGCTGATCCGGCCGTTCCTTCTGCCGGCCGGCCGGCGGCGAATGGATTTTGCCGGCCTCGGCCATCAGCGCACCGCCTTTTCATGCATCAGCTCGACCGCGCGCTCGACCGAACTGACAATGTCCTCATAGCCGGTGCAGCGGCAGATATTGTCGTTAAGACGCAGCCGAATGGTTTCGCGATCGGGATTGGGGTTCTCGCGCAACAGCTCGGTCATCAGCATCAGCATGCCTGGGGTGCAATAGCCGCATTGCAGGCCATGCTTTTCCCAGAAGCCGCGCTGCAGCGGGCTCAGATTGTTGACACGCCCGAGCAATTCGACGGTCTCGACATTGCGCCCGTCGGCCTGGATCGCCAGCGTGCAGCAGGAACGCGTCGCCAGCCCATCGAGCAGCACCGTGCAGGCGCCGCACACGCCGCTTTCGCAGCCGACATGGGTGCCCGTGAGGCCGATCTCGTGCCGGATGAAATCGGAAAGGAGGAGCCTGGGTTCGATGCGGCGCCGAAACAGCCGCCCGTTCACCGTTACGCTGACGTCCAACTCACTCATTGTTCGAGCACTCGGCCGATCATTCGGCGATGGCCTGGCCGGCGCGGCCGCAGGCGATGCGCAACATCCGCCGCGTCAGCGTTGCAGCGACATCGCGCCGGTAGGCCTCGTCGGCGTGCAAATCGGCGGCCGCGACGAGGTTTTTCGCCACCGCCTCGGCCGCGGCCTCGATGGCCGCCGCCGATGCCGGCTTGCCCTCGAGCGCGGCTTCCGCGGCCGGAATCCGGAACACGTTGTGGACCGCGTTGCGAAAGCCGATACGTACGTCGCGGCAGTTGCCGTAGCGGATGGTCAAGAGGCAGCCGGCGGCGATCAGCGCGCGATCGCCATAGCGCTGGCTCACTTCCAGGAAACAATAACCGTGGCCGGCCGGCAGCCGCGGCACGCGCACTTCGACCAGCATCTCGTCGGCGGCGAGATCAGTCGCGAACGGCGCCTTGAAGAACCGCTCCGCCGTGATGGTGCGCGTTGAGCGCGCGCTGCGTGCCACCATGCTCGCGCCAAGAAGCGAGACGACCAGCGGCATCTCGAATGCCGGATCGTTGTGGCACAAATTGCCGCCGAGCGTGCCGCGGTTGCGGATGGAATGATTGGCGACGTGGGGGTAGGCCTCAACCATGATCGGGCAGCCGGCGGCGACGGCCGGCGAGCGCAGGATCGTGTTGTGCGTCGTCAACGCGCCGATGCGGAGTTGGCCGTACTCTTCAATAATGTATTGCAGCTCCGTCAGCCGGCCGACGTCGATCAGCCGGCCGGGCGAGATCTGGCGCAGATTGAGCTGCGGAATGAGGCTGTGCCCGCCGGCCAACAGCTTGGCTTTGCCGCCATGCTTCGACAAGGCGTCGAGCGCGGCGCGCAGATTGGGCGGCCTCTCGTATTCGAATACGGGAGGCTTCATCGGCCTTCCCTCCCCCCGACGGACTGTCGACATGGCAAAGGCGTCGAAATCCGGTCTGTTCTGTCGGTGTTAGTCTAATTGTTTCCGATCGAACCATCTCTTGCAAGCGAAGCCGGCAGGCGCCGCGCGAGCAACATCGCGAAGCACGACCGTCAGTTGCGGCTTCAGCGTTGAGCGCCTGCGCCACTTGTGATCCAGTCGCGAGCGCTATCGCGCCGCAATTTCATTTCGCGACTGAGGAGACCGTCGATGCCGTTCTCGCTGCCCGAGCTGCCTTATCCTTATGATGCGCTTGCCCCCTACATGTCGCGGGAGACGCTCGAATTCCACCACGACAAGCATCACCTCGCCTATGTCAACAACGGCAATAATCTGATGAAAGGCACCGAGTTCGAGGGCAAGCCGGTCGAAGACGTGGTCAAGAGCTCATTCTTCGGCAACGCGAGCCTCTTCAACAATGCCGGCCAACATTACAACCACACCCATTTCTGGAAATGGATGAAGCCGCCAGGCAGCGGCGGGATGCCCGGCGATCTGGAAAAGCAGATCGTCGCTGATTTCGGCTCAGTGGCGAAGATGAAGGAGGACTTTGTTCAAGCCGGCGTCACCCAGTTCGGCTCGGGCTGGTGCTGGCTCGCGGTCAAATTTGGCAAGATCGAGGTGATGAAGACCCCGAACGGCGAGAGCCCGCTGGTCCACGGCGCGAGACCGATCCTCGGCTGCGACGTCTGGGAGCACAGCTACTATATCGACTATCGCAACCGCCGCCCCGATTACCTCAAGGCGTTTGTCGACAATCTGGTTAACTGGGAATACGTCGCCGAAATGTATGCGGCGGCTAGATAGCCCGCCCTCAGCGCTTCCTCATTCCGTCATGGCCGGGCTCGTCCCGGCCATCCACGTCTTAGCTCCGCCTACCCCAAGACGTGGATGCCCGGCACAAGGCCGGGCATGACGACGTCGGTGTCTGATACGGATGGCGCGACAGTAAGCGAGATTTACTCTTCCTCGTCGCCGACGTCGATTTCGGGTTCCGGCTGGCTTTCCGGGGGCGTGAGACCCTCCAGGCCCTTGAGCAGCTCTTCCTCGGTCATGCGATCGGTCGTCACTTCGGTATCGTCGGCATCGACGCCGGTGCCCGGCGCGCCGATCAGCGGGACACCGTCCGGCTCGGGCTCGTCGACCTCCACATACTTCTGCAGCGAGTGAACGAGCTCTTCTTTCAGGTCCTCGGGCGACACCGCCTTGTCGGCGATCTCGCGCAGCGCCACGACCGGGTTCTTGTCGTTGTCGCGCTCGACGGCGATTTGGCCGCCTGACGAGATCATGCGGGCGCGATGGCTCGCGAGCAAAACCAGGTCGAAGCGGTTTTCGACCTTGTCGATGCAATCTTCGACGGTAACGCGGGCCATAGCCTTGCTCCTAAAGGGGCTTTTGCCGTGGAATTTGTTCCAGGACAGGGCGTTAGGTATCGTTACAGGGCGCCAAGTGCAAGGGCGTTTTCCATAATCCGCCGCTGGAATCTTTTGACTTGGCCTCGGTCCCCGCCTTTGCTACCCAAAATCTCGGGAACCCGGCGCTGCATTCCTGACTTTCATTTCAGATTTGCCGCGACGGCGTGCCGCAGTGATTGCGCGGCCGGGCTTGAGCCATATGGCTATCGCGGCGCTAGCGCAATTGTGTGCAGCCCGGACTACCAGACTACCGTGTTTTTGCCACCGTGACCGCATAGCTTAACGGCGGTGGCGACAAACAAGCTTTTTTGAAGAACGCCGGAAACGTCGAAATTCATTGCGGCTAATCCGGTTTCATCACCAGAAAACATCGAGAGACACCGATGTCGGCCCAGATCGAGAAAATCGCGCTATTTATTGACGGCGCCAACCTTTACGCCACGGCCAAATCACTTGGCTTTGATATCGACTACAAAAGGCTGTTACGCGAGTTCCAATCGCGCGGCTATCTGTTGCGGGCGTTCTATTACACCGCCGTGATCGAGGATCAGGAATATTCGTCAATTCGGCCGCTGATCGATTGGCTGGACTACAACGGCTACACCGTCGTCACCAAGGCGACCAAGGAATTCGTCGACCAGACCGGACGGCGCAAGGTCAAGGGCAACATGGACATCGAGCTCGCTGTCGACGCCATGGAGATCGCGCCGCATATCGATCAGATGGTTTTGTTCTCCGGCGACGGCGACTTCACCCGCCTGGTCGAGGCGGTGCAGCGGCGCGGTGTGCGCGTCATCGTGATCTCCACCATCTCGACGCAGCCGCCAATGGTGGCCGACGAGTTGCGGCGTCAAGCCGACCAGTTCGTCGATATTCTCGAATTGCAGAACAAGATCGGCCGCGACCCGGGCGAACGCGCGCCCCGTGAGCCGCGGGAAGGACGGGAGGGTCGCGAGCCGCGCCACACGCCGCAATTCCTCCAGCGCAGTACCGGCGCGGCAAGGACCGAGATCGGGGTCGAAGAAGACGAGTTCGACGAGGAATAGGCCTGCCGGGTCGAAGCCATGGAACGCTCGAGCGGCAAGCCCGGCCGCGACTGCCCGCGTTGCCCGCGTCTCGTCGCCTTCCGCCACACCTGGCGCAAGCAGGAACCGGATTGGTTCAACGCGCCGGTTCCCTCGTTCGGTCCGATCGACGCCAGCCTGTTGATTGTCGGGCTGGCTCCAGGCTTGCGCGGGGCCAACCGCACCGGGCGGCCGTTTACCGGCGACTATGCCGGCGACCTGCTCTACGCCACGCTCAAGGATTTTGGCTTCGCCAAGGGAAGCTATGAAGCCCGCCCCGACGATGGCTTCACCCTGATCGATTGCCGGATCACCAACGCGGTGCGCTGCGTGCCGCCGGAGAACAAGCCGACGCCGCAGGAAATCGCCACCTGCCGCGATTTCCTGAGCGCGACGATTGCGGAAATGACCAAACTACGCGTCGTCGTCACGCTCGGCCGCATTGCCCACCAAACCTTGATTGCCGCACGAGGGGTCAAACGGCGCGACTATCCGTTCAGCCATGGCGGCGAGCACGCGATCGGCGCCATCAACCTGTTCGCCAGCTATCACTGCTCGCGCTACAACACCAATACCGGCGTGCTGACGCCCGAGATGTTCCGCGACGTGTTCGCGCGGGTGCGCAAGCATTTGGACGCGTCGTAGGGTGGGCATCGCCACTCTCAAGCGCATCCGCGTGGGCAAAATCGTTCAAACGCGATGCCCACGCGGAAAGGTACGAGCTACGATTTTACCCACCCTACGAAAAGATCGACGCCTCGTATTTGCCGCTGCCCATTTCGCTGCGCGGGAAGATGCCGTGCTGCTCGATCCACTCGAAAAATTCGTCGAACGTTTCCTTCGAGTACGGCTCGAACACCAGCCGCTCGCCCGGACCCCAGCGCCGCGTATCAATCTGGTCGTGGAAGCGCAGCGGGAACTCCTTCTTGTAGTAGTGCGTATAGAGCTCCGGCCGAAGGTCGATGTCGCGTTGGGCGCGGCGGAGCGCCCGGAAATATTTGCGCACATCTTCCGGGTCGGGCGTGCCGGTGACGATCGACGCCATCATGAACGTGGTGTCGATGATTTTGCGGAAGCCGAGCTGCTCGGCGAAATAATAGGGCCCGCTGAACAGCGAAGCCGCCGGGATCTTGCCGTCGATCAGCATTTCCATGCGGCTGAACAACAGGCCGTCGTTGAACGACAGCTTGATGTCGTCCGGTTTGAGATACGGCTCGAGCCCCTGGATGCTTGCATAGTGGCTGCCCGACTGGTAGCCGACCGAAATCGGCACACCGGCGAGGTCCGCCGGCGTCTTCACCGGCGAATTCGCCGGCACGAAGGTGCCGCACGGCGAAACCGAATAGCAGTCGGCGTAGAGCTTGCCGTGGCCGTTCGAGGCGGCGACGTTCATCGTCCAGTGGCAGGCGCCGCTGACATTGCAGGTGCGGCCGGCTTCCAGCGTCTGATAGGCGCCGACCTTGTTGCCGAGCTGATGGCCGCTGCCCGAGCTCGAAATCGAAGGCCTCGCGGAACTCGTAGTCGAGACCTTCGGCGGCGAAATAACCCTTCTCCTCGGCGACCCATTCCTGCAGCCGGAAGTGCGGCGCAACGACGAATTTCGGCATGAGTTCCTCCTGTGGCGTTTCGGTTAAGCCTATCCGCAACGATCGATTTGATAATCCGCGCCTGGCGAAATACATTGTCGACGATTGGTTGACAATCTTGGCCATGGATCGCTTTGAAAACGCGAGGATATTCGCCACCGTCGTGGAAGCGGGCGGATTCACCCGGGCGGCCGAGCGGCTCGGCCTCTCCCGCGCGGCCACCAGCAAGCATGTCTTGCAGCTCGAGGCGCGTTTGGGGGCGCGGCTTCTCAACCGCACTACGCGCAAGGTCAGCGTTACTGCCGCCGGCCGCACCTTCTATGAACAATGCCGGCGTATTCTGGCCGAGCTCGATGCAGCAGAGCGCGCGGCCAGCGAACTGCACAACGAGCCGCGCGGCGAGTTGCGGGTGATCGCGCCGACGAATTTCGGCCTTGCCGAGATCGGCACGGCGATCGCCGACTTCATCGTCGCCTACCCGCGGCTGCGCATCAATCTCACCATGAATGATCGGCTCACCGACCCGATCGAAGGCGGCTACGATATTGCCATCAGCGTCGACCTGCCGCGCGGCGCGTCATCGAGCCTGGTGGCGCGCAAACTCAACACCGCGCGCCGGATCCTTTGCGCCGCGCCCGATTATCTGCAGCGGCGGGGCACGCCGCAATCGCCCGAAGCTCTCTCCGGGCACGATTGTCTGAGCTACAGCTACGTGTCGGTTCCCGACGAGTGGCATCTGACCGGCGGCGACGGCGAACACGTGGTGAAGGTCAACGGCCCAATCGTCACCAGCCATCGGCACGTGTTGCGCGCGGCGGCCGTTCGCGGGCTCGGCATCGCCTATGGTCCGATCGATTTTTTCCGCGACGATCTCGAAGCCGGACGGCTGGTGCGCGTCTTGCCGGAGCATCGCTTGCCCGAGGCGACGATCTACGCGGTTTACCCGGTGAGCCGTCAGCTTTCGGCCAAGGTGAAAGTCTTCAACGACTTCATGACCCGCTATTTTGCCGCCAGCGCGATCTTTCGCTGAAAGTCAGGGTCGGGCCGCCGCAGAACTCATTTTGACCTTAGTCTTGTCGCTGTTACGCCGGGCAAGTACCCTGTCGAAGGGCGCTCGAGTTTCCTACGATTCCCTTGGAGACATCTATGAACCTCAAACTACTTATGGCTGTTTCGCTATTCGCTGCGATGCCGATAGTTGCGTTTGCGCAGCAAAAAAATGCCGCGCCGCCTCCGAGCGCGCCAAAGCCGACCGTCGCGACCGTGCAAAAAGTCGTCCAAATGATCAGCGGCGATAAAGCCAAGGTGCAGGCCTACTGCGAAATCGGTAAGCTCCAGGATCAGATGGAGCAGGCTAGCAAGAAGAAAGATAACAAGACGCTCGAAGCTCTCGGCGCCAAGGTCGACACCCTCGCGCAGCAAATTGGCCCCGACTACGTGAAGGTGATGGACGGGCTTGACCAAGTCGATCCGAATTCCGCGGAAGGCAAGCAATTTGCCGGTGTCTTCGAGCCTCTCGACAAGCAGTGTAAATAACGCACGTGCTCGTTGCGGCGCGCCGGAATCTGCGGCGCGTCGCTAACTTTGGTTGACGTCGGGCCGGCGCAGCCAGGCAAGGACTTCCGCCGCGCTCTTGTCAGGCGGAAACACCGGATAGAACACCTTTCCGATCAAGCCGTCGTCGACGACCAACACAATGCGTTTGAGCAGCGTCATGCCGGCGACCGTGAAGGTCGGCAGGTTCAGCGCCCGGGTGAATTTCAATTCCGCGTCCGACAGGATCGGAAACGGCAAATGCAGCCGTTCAGCGGCTTCGCGCTGATAGTCGGTGTCCTGCGTGGATAGGCCGAAGACGTGCGCGACGCCGAGCGCCTTGAGCTCGGCAAAATGGTCGCGAAAGCTGCACGATTGCGGCGTGCAGCCGCGGGCGCCGGGAATGTCGTCCCAGCCCGGCGGCAGGTCGACGCCGGGAACGCCGGTGCGTGGATAAATGTAAAGCACCGTGCGACCGGCGAGCGTCGAGAGATTGAAGGCGCCGCTGCGCGTCGCCGGCAGCGGCAGATCGGGCAGCGCCATCCCCGCGAGATGGCGCGCCGCGCCGTCGTCCTGCGGCGCCGGAATGTTCGCCGGCAAGACCGTCGGATCGTGCTTGCCGGATGCTTCGCGCTGGGGCCGGTTTTGCGAATCATGCAGGTAGGAAATGAACTCCATCAGCGAGCCGTCGGGATCGCGGAAATAGACGCTGGTGCCCGCGCCCTTGGCGCCGAACCGCTGCATCGGACCGGCTTCGACGGCAACGCCGCAACGTTCAAGATGCCGCATGGCGTCGGCGATCGGCCCGTTCCACTCGAAGCACAAGTCGCTGTTGCCCGGCGCCACGGGAAGGAGCGCCACCTCGGCGGGCTCGACGCCAGGGCCATGGACGTTGAGCTGCCGGTCGCCGAAGCGGTAGGCGTAGCCGACCGGCCGCGCGATCAGCTCCGCGCCCATCACTTTGGTATAGAACGCGTTCGAGCGCTCCCACTCGGTGACGTGGATGACGCAATGATCAAGCGTCACGGGAGGCATTGCATTAACCCTTTTGCCGCAGCAGCCGGCCGCGCTCGCGCTCCCACGAGCGTTTCTTTTCAGTGTCGCGCTTGTCGTAGAGTTTCTTGCCGCGCGCCAGGGCGAGCTCGATCTTGGCGCGGCCTTTCTCATTAAAATAAAGCTTGAGCGGCACCAGCGTCATGCCTTCACGCTCGACGGCTCCAATTAATTTGCTGATTTGCCGGCGGTGCAGCAAGAGCTTGCGCGGCCGTTTCGGCGCGTGATTGAAGCGGTTGGCCTGCTGATATTCGGGAATGTTGGAGTTGATCAGCCAGATTTCGCCGCCGCGAGCGTCGGCGTATGATTCGGCGATGGTCGCCTTGCCCGATCGCAACGACTTCACTTCCGTGCCGGTGAGCGCCACGCCGGCCTCCATCGTGTCATCGATGAAATAGTTAAAGCGCGCCTTGCGGTTGTCGGCGACGACCCGCAGCTTCCGCTCAGACTTTTCCGCCATGCCTCCGCCCTGCCCCAGACCACGATCCGACCAAGTTGAATCGGATCATGGTCTGGATGTTTCGTTGGAGCATGATGCTTTCCGCAAACCGGCTTCCACTTTTCGGCATCATGCTCTATCGGGCCTTGAGCGCGTCGCGGATTTCGGTCAGCAGCTGAACTTCCGGAGTTGGCTTGGCCTCCACGGCCGGAGCTTCCGACGTCTTAAGCCGGTTGATGCCCTTGATGACGACAAACAGGGCAATAGCGATGATGACAAAATTGATGATGACGGTGAGAAATTCGCCCCAAGCAAATACCGCGCCTTGCTTCTTGGCCTCGGCCAGCGACGATGCAGTGACTTTCGCCGATAGCGGCAGGAAATAGTTGGAAAAATCGAGCCCGCCCGTGGCCGCCCCGATCAGCGGCATGACGATGTCGCCAACCAGCGAATTGACGATCGCGCCGAACGCGGCGCCGATGATCACGCCGACGGCGAGATCGACGACGTTGCCTCGCATCGCGAATTTCTTGAATTCCTCGAGCATGAGGTTTCTCCCCGATTGATCATCGGACTGCCGCTCGTCCCCGCGAAAGCGGGGACCCAGCGTTGGATTCCCGCCTACGCGGGAATGAGCGGCGTAACGGCCACAATTCGGTTAATTGATCAGCCCCGCATGCACCATGGCTTCGCGCACCGCGGCACGCGTCTTTTCGGCGACGGTCACCATGGGCAGCCGCACGGTGTCGGCGCATTTGCCAAGGAGCGAGAGCGCATATTTTGCCGGCGCCGGATTGGTCTCGATGAACAGCGCGGTGTGCAGCGGCATCAGCTTGTCGTGCAGCTTGAGCGCGCCGGCATAGTCGCCCTTGAGGCAGGAGTCCTGGAACTCCGCGCACAAGCGCGGGGCGACGTTCGACGTGACCGAAATGCAGCCATGGCCGCCATGGGCCATGAAGCCGAGCGCGGTCGCGTCCTCGCCCGAGAGCTGGTTGAAATCCGGACCCATGGCGGCGCGCTGTTGCGACACGCGCACGACATTGGCGGTCGCGTCCTTGACGCCGGCGATGTTTTTAAGCTCCGACAGGCGCTTCATCGTCTCGACCGACATGTCGATCACCGAGCGCGGCGGAATGTTGTAGATGATGATCGGAATGCCGATCGCATCGTTGATCGCCTTGAAGTGCTGGTAGAGCCCTTCCTGCGTCGGCTTGTTGTAATAAGGCGTGACGATCAGCACCGCGTCGGCGCCGGCCTTCTCGGCATGGCGGGCGAGGTCGATCGCTTCCTTGGTGGAATTGGAGCCAGCGCCGGCGACGACGGGCACGCGGCCGCGCGCCTGGTCAATGCACCATTCGACGACGCGGTGGTGTTCTTCATGCGACAGCGTCGGGCTCTCGCCGGTGGTGCCGACCGGCACGAGCCCCTTGGTGCCTTCGGCGATCTGCCAATCCACCAGGCCGCGGAACGCTTTCTCGTCGACGGAACCGTTTTTGAACGGCGTGACCAGCGCAGTGAAGGAGCCTCGAAAGCTCGTCTTGGCGGTCATGACACGATCCTTGATTGCGGTCCCGGGGGCAAGCACGTCGCGCGACGCGATCGGTGCGGCTTAACCAGCATAAATATCGTCTCGCGGCGGGGCTTGAAAGCCTTTTCGCGCGCAATCGTTTCGGCGAGCGGTAGGAAGGCCTGCAGCCGAGGCGTTAAACTGAGCGCCGTCGAATCGGCAAGACGCGCGGCCCGATGCCCCGCTTTTGCCGCGAAATTCGCCGAATGCTGTGCCGGTTCGCGCGCCTTAGCAATTCGTCAATCTTGCAGGCCGAAGAGGTCTTGCAAACGCCGGCTCGAGGGCGCGGCGGCAGAAAGGTCCGTGCCGGTGAAGGCCATTCGGCTCATATTCGCATTTGCCGCCATCGCGTCTGCTGCACAGGCCTAGCGGCCGGCGAGGTTCGTCCGCGCCGCCTGCCGACACGAACGCGGCGCCAGCAGACGCAAGCGGCGTCGAAGCCTGACAACAAGCCCGACAAGTCGGCAAAGCCGGCGCACAAGTCGGAAACGCACAAATCCGAAGACGCACAAGTCCGAGGCGCATAAGTCGGACAAGTCGGCGAAGCCGTCGCCAAATCGGAAAAATCCGCCGAGGCCGCGCACAAACCGAGACTCGGCAAAATCGAAAACGCGCAGCGCGGCTCACGCCGCCGCGAAAACTGCGCCCGGACCGATGATGCTGTCGGTTCCCCCGGCGCCAGTGTCCTCGACGGCGTCGGTTCCGCCGCCGGGCGTCATCGGCAAAGGCACCGACGTGCCGCGCGGCGCGCCGCCATTCACACCGTCGACTTTGCCGCTGCGGCCATCCGACGGCCGCGCCGCCTCCGCCGCCGGCGCGATCGGCGCCAGCTTTGGCGATGGCGGCAAGCGCCAACACCTCGCCGCTCGATATCGCGGCGGTCAAACAAGCCGTCGAGCTTGCGCACAAGGGCCGGCCGGACGAAGCGACCAGCGTCGAGGGCACGATCTCCGATCCGGTCGCGCGCAAGCTCGTCGAGTGGGTGATTCTGCGCGGCGATGAGGCGGACCTCGATTTCCCGCGCTATGCCGCCTTCATCTCCGCCAATCCGAGCTGGCCGGGAATTGGCGCGCTGCGCCGGCGCGCCGAGGCGGCGCTGTGGCAGCAGCAGGCCGACTCCCGCACGGTCATCGAGTTTTTCAGAAGCGATCCGCCGCGCACCGCCAAAGGGCGATTTGCGCTGGCGCGCGCGCTGCTCGCCGAAGGCGACCGCGCCGGCGCGCAAGCGGCGGTGCGCGAAGCCTGGCGCAAGGACGGCTTCTCCGCCGACCTCGAAGCGCAGGCGCGCGACATGTTTGCCGGCCTGATCACGCCGGCCGACGACAAGGCGCGCATGGATGCGCGCTTCGACGTCGAGGACGACGATGCGGGCCTGCGGGCGGCGCGCCATCTCGGCCCGCTCGAAGTCGCCATCGCCAAGGCGCGCACGGCGGTCATCAACAAATCCGGCAAGGCCAAGGCGCTGCTCGAGGACGTGCCGGCGGAAGGCCGGCACGATCCCGGCTATATGTTCAGCCGCATCCAGTGGCTGCGCCGCACCGACAAGATCGCCGAGGCCGCGCAATGGATGGCTGTCGGCGCCGCACGACGCCGAACACCTCGGCGATCTCGATCAATGGTGGGTCGAGCGCCGGCTGATCGCGCGCAAACTCCTCGACCTCAACGATTTCAAGGCGGCCTACGCGGTGGCCAACGGCGCCGCCGCGCCGATCAATGAAAACTATCGCGCCGAGCAGCAATTTACCGCCGGCTGGATCGCGCTGCGCTTTCTGCACGAGCCCGCGGTCGCGCTGTCCCACTTCGCCCGCATCGCCGAAGGCATCACCAATCCGATCACGCTGGCGCGCTCGTATTATTGGCAGGGCCGTGCCGCCGAGGCGCTCGGGCGCGGACAGGAGGCGCGCGGCTATTACGAAGACGGCCGCGCGCTATCCGACCGCCTATTACGGCCAGCTTGCCCGCGCGCGGCTCGGCATCGAAGCCGTCACGCTGCGCAGCCCGCCGGAGCCGACCGCCGAGCATTACCGGCTCGAAGTCGCGCGCGCCTTCGAGATTCTTTACGCGATCGAGGAGCGCGACATCATCGCCATCATGGCG
The DNA here is from genome assembly GCA_963804405.1 of uncultured Alphaproteobacteria bacterium. Taxonomy (GTDB): domain Bacteria; phylum Pseudomonadota; class Alphaproteobacteria; order Rhizobiales; family Xanthobacteraceae; genus BOG-931. The sequence goes on from CAWDQG010000007.1 coordinate 47,241, forward strand.
GCCGATCTTGGCGACAAGTCGGCCGACGCGCCGGGCTGGCGACGCTCGGCGAGATCGCCAAGCGCCACAACGACGCGCGCGCAACGCTCTTGATCGGCAAGACCGCGCTCAGCCACGGCCTGCCGCTCGAGCACTACGCTTTCCCCGATTTCGGCGTGCCGAATTATCAGCAGATCGGGCCCGAGGTGGAACGCTGCGTCGTCTATTCGATCGTGCGCCAGGAAAGCGCTTTCAACGGCCGGGTGGTGTCGAGCGCCAACGCCATCGGTCTGATGCAGGTGACGCCGGCCGCCGGCCGCGACACCGCCAGGCGCTTCAACGTCTCGTTCGATCAGCACCGGCTGATGGCCGACGTCGCCTATAATGCCCAGCTCGGCACCGCCGAGCTCGGCAACGACATTGCCAGCTGGCGCGGATCGTACATTCTCGCGTTCGTCGCCTACAATGCCGGACCGCGGCGGGCGAAGGAATGGATCGAGCAATATGGCGATCCGCGCAATCCGAAGGTCGATCCGATCGACTGGATCGAGCGCATCCCGATCTCGGAGACGCGCAATTACGTCCAGCGCATCATTGAGAATATGCAGGTCTACCGCGCCCGCTTGGCAACGATCCGCGGCTCCTGATCGAGGCCGACCTGCGGCGCGGCGGTTAACCCGCCGGCAGGTTCCCCTGCATCATTTTTCGCGCAATGTGATAATTTTCGCCGTTGCGCTTTCGCCCGCACGCCATTTAATGTCTCTTTTATGACCTCTCCACGGGTTGTGGAGAGCGGCTGGGCGACGATAGGGACAGGCAATGAATAAGCCCTCCCCTCATCTGGTGCCGGACCCGGGACACGGCACCCGCGATCGGGGCAAGAGCCTCTATATTTCCGCGCAGGATGGGCTGCGGCTCCATGTGCGCGAATACGGCACCCGCGCCGCCACCGGCATGCCGGTGGTGTGCCTGCCGGGTTTGGCGCGCAGCGCCGCCGACTTCGACGAGCTGGCGCCGGCGCTGGCCGCCGGCCCGCCGGCGCGGCACGTGATCGCCATCGATTCGCGCGGCCGCGGCCATTCCGATCACGACGCCGACCATACCAACTACAATTGCATGACCGAGCTCGGCGATATCGTCAGCATCCTGTTCGAGCTTGGCGTCGGGCCGGCGGTGTTTATCGGCAGTTCGCGCGGCGGCGTCCTGACCATGCTGCTCGGCGCGGCCCATCCGGTCTCGATCGGCGCCGTGGTGCTGCACGATGTCGGTCCGGTGCACGAAGCCAAAGGCATGGCGCGCATCAAGGGCTATCTCGGCAAGATGCCGCATCCGCGCACCTACGAAGAAGGCGCCGAAGTGCTGCGCGGCCTGATGTGCGAGCAATTTCCCAAATTGAGCTGGGCGCAATGGCTCGTCGCCGCGCAACGGACCTGGCATCTCAAGCACGGTGGCCTCAAGCCCGCCTACGACCTCGGCATTGCGCGCGCGCTGGCCGGCGTCGATATCGAACGGCCGATGCCGCCGCTGTGGCACGAATTCGATGCGCTTGCCGGCGTGCCGATGCTGGTTATTCGCGGCGCCAATTCCGACTTGCTATCGGCGGAGACGGTCGCGGCGATGCGCGCGCGGCGCAATGACATGGACATTATCGAAGTCGCCGACCAAGGGCATGCGCCAATGCTCGAAGGCGAATTGGTCCGTCAGATCGTCAGCTTCGTGGACAAGTGCGAGCGCGCCGGCCAACACGGCCGCGACCACTGAGCCATCTGATGCGTTGCTACCAGCCGGCTTTGTAATTGAGCCGGCCCAGCAAGCTCTGGCTCTTGACGGCGGTCGAGTACATTTCCGGCGAGCCGGAGCCTGGCGCGCCCGGCGGGTTGTTCGGGGCGTTGCCGAGGTCGGTGTAAAGATATTCAAGGCCCAGAGGACCATTTAGGCGAGAACTGGTATTCGAAGCCGACGCCCGCGGTCCAGCCGCCGGTTGTGGTGCCTTGGGTGAATGAGCCGAGCTGCTGGCCTGCGCCTTGAAGCGGCGAACCGACGTCGGCGGCCGCGAACCCGCCTTTGACATAAGGCAGCCACTGCCCAACCGAGTAGCCGAGTTTGCCGGTCACGGTACCAAGCCAATTCATGTTCGGCGTCCAGCCGCCAACGGTGTCGCCGGCGAATAAGACGCAGTGAACTTGCCGTCGAAATTGGCCGCTGCCAGCGAGCCTTCGAGGCCGAAGACAAAATTGCTGGACTGGAAATTGTAGCCGAATGTTTCGCTGGTCGACGGAGCGGGCGCGGTCGGCGATGTAAAGCCGGTCGAAGGCGCAAGCGCCGTCCACGGATCCGAGGCGCCGGAATTGTTCTTGAAATAGAAGCCGGCCCAATCCGGTTTTTGCTGCGGCTTAGCCGGCGGCGGCGTAATCGTCGTCAAATCGAGCGCCAGCGCGGCTTGCGCGAAGCAAGCCGCCACGCAGGTCACCAGCAACAATGTGCAAGTCTTTTTGACTAGCACCGCGATCTACCCCGTTCGCAGGTCTTCGGCTTGCGGCCAAACAGACCTTGTCAACAAAACCCACTTGTCAACAAACCCACGTGTCAACAAAACCCACGCGTCAACAAAGCTAACAACCCAAGCACGCTGACGCGCACTTTCCGAATCCCCTACCTCGGCCCGGATCGATCATATACCCGCAGATATCGGCGGTCGATGCTCGGGTCGAACAAGAGGGGCAGCGGAAGTCATTATTTTCACTACGCTTTTCTCCACGGCGTCGCTTTTACCGGAGGTGTTGCAAATATGCCTCAGGTTGGAAACGGTGCTTTCGGCGCGGCTTTTTAGCTATCGGGTTCGAGCGGATATACCGGTCGGATCGAGCCACCCTCGGCCGCCTTACGGCCGTCGCGGCGGCGCTCTGATCATCTCCGCCAGATCCCGCATTGATGCGTGATCCAAACCGCGGCGTGAGCCCTGCTTTACATATTCATGCATTCGAAACGCGGCGCCGATACTTCGAATTTTAGCGCGCGCCCTTGGGACCGGGGCGCGGGCATGCCGGCCCCACGGATGGCAACAAGTTATCCGGACTTGGCGGTCTTAAGGCGGCTCTTGGCAGGGTCCCTGTTCGCCGGGGCGGGATCCCGTCCGGCTTTTTTGGAAGCCCCAGAGGCGAGTCGGCCGCGGAAAGATCAAAAAATGAAATCCAAGCCTTTTTAATCGAAACGAATGATTGCGCGTCAGCAAAATAGCCCCCCGAAAACAAAAATTGAACGGCAAAAGGTTCTCCGTCAGTTACCGGCTCAGTGGGCGAATAAGATTTGATAACCATAGTGGGCTTTAATGGGCCCATGAGAGCTTGTCATACATGTCAGCATCTGAAACGCCCCGAGATCGACCGCCGCCTTGCCGCCGGCGAGCCGCTGGCGCGCGTCGCGCAGGACTATGGGCTGACGCAGTCGAGCGTTTATCGCCACCGGACCAATTGCCTCAAACTCGCTTCCTCCAACACCATCACTAAAGAGGCGGCCCGCGGCACCGCGGCGATGGCGCTGTTGCCATCGAAAGAGACGCTGAGCGGCGCCTATTTCGAGTTGCGCGACCGCATTGATCAGATTGCCAGACAAGCCGAGCAGCAAGGATCGTTGAAAGTCGCGGTGGCCGGGCTGAACTCGATCCGCCAAACGCTCGATAGCCTGGCGCGACTGGCCGGGCATGACGGCGCCGAGGTCAATGTCGCGGTGCAGACCAACGTCAATGTTGACGTCAGCCAGATCGTCGAACGCCTGATCGCGCACTTCGACCATGAACCAGAAATTAAGTCGCGGATCGCGCAAGCTCTCATGGAGATCGATCATGAGCAAGCTGCGTGAGACCGCCTATCAGCATCGACCCGGTCGTGTGGGTGCGCGAGATTTTGGGCGTCGACCCGACCGCGTGGCAGGAGACGTTCCTGCGCGCGCCGCGCGGCGCTCATCCATTCTGGCGCTAACGGCCCGACAAGTCGGCAAGACCACCACGGCGGCATGGGCGATTGCACACACCATGGTGTTTACGCCGGCGTCGTTGTCGGTGATCGCTTGTCCGGCGCAACGGCAGAGTGCCGAAGCGGTGCGGCGGGTGCGTGAAGCCCTGGTCAAGGCCGGCGCCGAGCTTGAGAGCGACAATGTCTACGGTCTCGAATTGCGAAAATGGATCGCGGGTGCTGGCGCTGCCAGGTAGTGATGATTCGATCCGCGGACTGACGGTGGACGGCTGGATCGTTGCCGACGAGGCGGCACGACTGCAGCAAGATCTGATCGCTGCTCTACGACCGATGCGGGCGCGTCGCCCACAGGCGCGCTTTGCCATGCTGTCGACAGCGTGGAGCCGCACGGATCCTTTTTGGCTGGCTTGGGCGGGCGACGACCAGAAATGGATCCGGCTCAAAGCAACCGCCGACTCCGACCCCGCGCTGTTTGCTCCGGGATTTCTGGAGCAAGAACGACGAGCGCTGGGTGAACGACGGCTTCAAGCGCGAATACCTCGGCATTCCCGTCGGCGCCGGGGCCAGTCCGTTCACCTGGGACTTGTACGAACGCGCGACGCAGATCCGCGCACCGTTGGTGCCGCCTGGCCCGGCATTTGGCCCACCGCCTCAGAAGCCAGCGGTACCAATCGCCAACCCGTTCCGCGATCTCAAACCAGGAGGAGCAGTCCGATGACATTTAATCTGGAAGATCCCAATACGTGGCCCTGTTTCAAGCCGCTGATCATCGCCCATGATGTGGGGCGCAGTCGCGATCGTTCGACCGCTGTCATTGGCGGGAACTGTCCGTTCAAGCCGCGGCTCCTTGGCATCAAGGAGCTCGAGGAGTTGCCGCTTGGGCTTTATGGAAGTGCGCGTGCCAGCGCGCTTGCGACGATTGATCGCCGCTACTATTCCGATGCTCTCATTGTCGCAGATCTCAGCAACGACCCGACCTATGCCGAAGTTCTGTTCGAGACGTTCGGTCCGCGGGTGGTTGGCCTGCATATTAGTCGCTCTGGCGACGGCATGAATCCTGAGCGGCGGCCAGTCAAAGGGGGCGCGATGTTGGTCTACACGATCGGCCGAAGTTATCTGCTCGAGCTGTTGCACACCGAGTTGCAAGCCGGTCAGGTCCGGATTGTTGATGGACCAGCAAGCCAGCGCGCTTATGCGCAGCTTGAGGGACTGGAGACCGAGATGCGAGAGACCGGCATCGTTTACACTTGCCCACCCGGGCAGCATGACGACCTCGGTATATCCTGCGCCATGCTGGCCTGGGCGGCGCGGCATCCGCATCTGGACAGCTGGGTCAGCGCCGCTTTTCGTTCGCGCCGGCCGCGCCGTCCACGCCAATCTTTTGGCTGGGGTGCTTTTACGTGACCGAAGCTAGGCAAACCCCCAGGCCGGTGGGCACGGCGCGTCGCCCCCAACCTTGCTCGGAAAGCGTCAGCAACAGTACTCCTGTCATAGGTGCTCAATCTGATTGAGAGCGCTGCTTTCGAATTTGAAAGCCTGCTGCTGAACGGGCGCTTTATGGTTTTCTTCTTTTGCTGCCGCTTCCGAAGGCGCACCCTTGGGTCTCCGTCGTGAAGGTGCAAGGTTGCCGTGAAACACACTATGTAAGCGGTCAACTATTTGATCAGTTCGACTCTGCGAAGATCCGGTAGAACACGTGTCCAAACCACTGAGAGAATACGGTGCGTTTAGTGATCTATTTGTCCTGAAAATTTTTCTTTTTGGTTTTGGCCGACAGCGCAAACTCGAGGAGGCGGCGAATTGCTTCCGAGCGAGAGGGCTTATCAATTTGCTGCTTGGCCCAGCTTTCAATAGCGGACCTGAGCGCGGGCGGAAGCCGTAAGGCCAATACAGGGTCTCGGCCGGTGGCTGGGCGACCTGGCTTTTTTGGTAATACCTTTTCCCTTGACTGTCTCGCCATGTTTTGGTAATACCATAACTCTGGCGAGCCGATGGGAAGCTGCTACTTCCCACCGGCCCTGACCCAAGCCACGGAGGTGCCCATGGCCCAGGCTAATTATTTTACTAGCCGAATTCGCGCGCTGATCACAGACGTGCGCGTGAAGGCGTCCACAAATCCACCCACAGCAGTCGTTTGTCCGCGCGCTTACCAGAGGCGGCGTGTCATGAATCGGATCCCCAAACCTGTCGATCGGCGTACATTCATCGGTGGCTCTGATGCACGGATTATCATGGGGGACGATGAGGACGCCCTGCACCGGCTCTGGCGGGAAAAACGCGGCGAGGTCGAGCCACGAGGATTTCGTCCGGCAATCTCATCGTCCAACTCGGCCTTGCCACCGAGGATCTCAATCGGCGCTGGTACGAGGCCAATACAGGGAGGTCGATCACCGACGTTCAGAGGATATTCGCCATCCGGTACTGCGCTGGATGGCTGCGACCCTGGACGGGCGGGTCCAGAGCAGCGAGGCGGTATTCGAGGCCAAGTTCATGCTGCCCTGGTCGTTCTCGGAGGAAGCGGCGGCCGAGAAATACATGCCGCAGCTGCAGCACAATATGTGGGTGGTGGCCGCCCGAACGGCGGTCCTCTCGGTAATTACCGGCGGCGGCAAATGGGTGGAGATCAAGACCCATGCCGATCCGCTCTACCAGCACCTCATCGTCACCGCCGAGCGCAAGTTCTGGCGCTGTGTGGAGAACGGCGAGCCCCCTGCCCTGTTCGGCGTCGAGCCGCCGAAGCCGCGGATCGATGCGGTGCGGATTGTCGACATGAGCACCTCCAATGCCTGGGCGGAATTCGCCGCTATCTTCATCGCGGACCCGGCCGAGCGCATCTCGAGCACGAGCAGGCTAAGGCCGAGCTCAAGAGCCTGGTGCCTGAGGATGCGCAGCAGGCGATCGGCCATGGCGTACGCGCCAAACGATCGAAATCCGGCGCCATCAGCTTCGATCTCCTCAAATCGGAGGATGGCCATGCAGCAGTCTAGTAGCTCGATTGGCAGCTTAGCCGCTGCGCTCGCCAAGGCACAGGTCGAGCTCGTCAACCCGGAAAAGTCGATGACTCGCCACCATCCGGGCGGACGATAAAGGCGGCACCGAGCAAATCTTCCGCTACGCACCGCTATCGAGCGGATTGGAGATTTTGCGCAAGACCTTAGGCCAGCATGAGATCGCCATTCTTCAGGCAACCGCGATCGATCAGGCGGCCGGAGTTGTCAATCTCACAACCACGCTCTGCCATTCGAGCGGAGAATGGGTCGGCTCGACCTGGCCGGTTTGCTCAATCGATGAGATGGCGAGCCCCAAAAGAATGGGGGCGGCGCTCACCTATGCGCGGCGTTATGCTCTTTTCACATTAGCGGGTATTGCCGGCGACGATGATCTCGACGCTCCTGACCTTAATGCACCCGGACCGGCAACGGCAAGCACGAAGGCGACCAACCGTCTAATGGCCGAGAGCGGACCAAACGGCCGGCGAAAACATTTCGCCCGAAAAATCCGGCTGATCCGACGCCAAAGAGCGTCTGCATGTAATTCGCCAATCCTGCCCTGAAAGGACAGCTTTCGGCTGTGCTGCGCGACCAGCTACTGAACCAACTAAACAAGGTTAACTCGGTTGAGGACGCCGCTATGTGGGCTCGCCGCATTCTTCCCGCTAAGAGCACCCTAAGTGCTGCAGATGCACGCCAGGTGGAGGATGCGTTCCGGACCAGGCTGGCAGAGCTGAACGATTGGCGCGGGCGAACAAGAGGCTCAGCTACTGCCCTCTACTTCGACCCTCAAATCTTCGTCACATCAGCGACATCCGCGGAAGTCGATCAGAACTTCAGTTGCCGAGAGCATCGACAAAAGCCAGCTAGCCCATCCCGAGCCGCGTAGGCTTCGCGACCGTGAGCACGTGCGGTTCGTGGCCAAGCAGCCTTGTTTGATTTGCGGCCGTACGCCCTCCGATCCCCATCATCTGCGGTTTGCTCAGCATCAGGCGCTTGGCCGCAAGGTCAGCGATGAGTTCACCGTGCCGCTCTGCCGCGGCCATCATCGCGAGGTCCATCGCTGCGGCGACGAAGCGGCGTGGTGGCAAAAGGCTGGCGTCGATCCGACCGCCGCCGCCCGCGTGCTGTGGCTCAAAACGCACCCGCTTCCGGTCAGGTCGGTTGAGACGGGCACAGAGGACATTGCTGTCGCAGCCGCCAGCACGGCTGATTAGGGTGGCGCTGGCCTGGCTTCAAATTACCAAACGAAGCCAATTTCCCCGGCGGCATCCCAATGAGTTCATGCGCTCTTCCGCCACGCCTCCGTCGTCCAACCGGATCACGAGTCAGCGTCATCCGGCGCAACCATCGAACCTGAAACAATGCATCTCCGTGATTTGACAACAGCCGGCCCGACGGCCATTCCGCCTATTGACCCGGCGCGTTGCTTTTTGCGGCTCGCCAATCTACCGAATTTGGCGCTCGACCGTCTCAGGCGTTATGAAGCCTCTCTCTGGCGGCAAGCGAGCCTGAAACAGCTCCGTTCCACGCGTGAAAGCACTGGACGGACCGCATGGTACGACGAGCAGGAGCGCCGCTCGCAAAATAAGCACTGCGATCGCCGCGCTGGCGACGAGCAGAACGCCTGCGCAACGATTTGGCAGCTTTGGCTATAACGCTCATTTACCGTCCTGCTGGGGTCGTTTAGCTTAATCGCACAAATCGCAACAGCACGCAGGTCACTCCAAAGTGCTGTGCGCGCGAAAGGTGCAAAATGTGCGAACAATGTCCGGCCACTACCAACTATGAGCCAGTCGCTCGGCGAGGCTTTGTAAAACTCGCCGTGGCGGTCGCGGCAGCACATACAATTACTCCGCTCGCGTGGGCTGCAAATGATAAGGGGCCACCCAAGCCTGAAAACGTTATTTCCCCCGATGCTGCGCTCGAACGATTGATGAAGGGTAATGCTCGCTATGTTGAGGGCGTCAGCAGGCGGCATGACTTCAAACATGAACGCGAAGTTCTTAGCACTGGGCAGAATCCGTTTGCCGCCGTTCTTAGCTGTGCCGACTCACGCATTGCGCCTGAATACTGCTTTGATACGGCGCGCGGCGATCTTTTCGTCTGTCGCGTCGCGGGCAACTTTGCAAGTGATGATATCATTGCAAGCCTTGAGTATGCTGTTCAGGTGTTAAGTACGCCGCTAATAATCGTGCTCGGTCACGGTTCCTGTGGTGCGGTCGATGCAACGATCAAGTCGCTCAAAGATGGCGCCACGCTCCCCGGCCATTTACCGGCGCTGGTCGCGGCTCTTGCCCCGGCGGTAAGTACCGTTCAAGGCGTGCCCGGCGATCTCCTTGCAAACGCGATCAGCCGCAACGTCAAGCTGAATGTTGAAAAACTCAAAGCCAGCCCACCGATTTTGAAATCGTTCGTCGACGACAAGAAGATACGTATCGTTGGTGGCATCTACGAACTCAACACTGGACGAGTGGAGCTGCTTACCTAACTGTGGGGCTTTCGCTGCGCTCGTCAAACGCGGCCGCATTGCCGAGCGCGGCCATCACGGCCGCAAAGAAAACGAGTTCTCCGCAAAGACGAACGCGCCGCCGGCTTGGCCCACGGCGCCCTCGAACTCTTCGGATCACGCTCGCTTAGTTGAACGGATAGTAGCGGAGCGAGAAGAACACGATGTTGTTGTTCGGGTGCAGGCCGCCGGCGATGGAGCCTGTGCCGTTGAACAGATCCAGCTGGACCCATTCATATTCAGGCCATACCGCATCCGTCCGAGATCGCCCTTGTAGAAGTCCTGCCAGAAGCCGACGGTGATCATCTGGATGCGCTGCACGTTGGCGGTGCAGGTCCCGCTCGACCCATTGAAGTTTGTGCTCCCCGCCGTGCCATCAAAGTTGGCCACCGGCAGGCCCGCCGCGGCGCAGCCGCTCTCGGGGAAGGCGAGATTGCCCCAGCCGCCCTGCGTCGCGCCGACCGTCCAGGCGTTGCGCTGGGTCTGCTCCTGGCCGTAGTACACGTACCAATCGCTGCCGGTCCACGGATGGGCGACGCCGCCGACCAGGAACTCGACTTCCGTGATCGGGCTCAGCGTGACCAGTTCGGTCCGATGACCACGTCGGCCAGTTGGCCCGAGGCGTAGCGGCCGATGCCCTGGCCGTACAGCACGCTGCCCTGCAGGTCGACGAATTTCGGCCATACCGGCACCAAGGCGTTGCCGCCGACGCCCCAGCCGAAGGTCGTCTTCTGGCTCCAGGGAGTGCCCGCAGGAGCAACGCCACCGACAGCGGGTCGGGTACTTGTCAGTGAACCAGCGCTGCAATGCCAACGCTTCGTAGTGGCCCCAGCCCGGATCAATCGCGACCTTTTCGATGATGTCCGGCGCGATATTGTTCGAGCACTGCGTCGTATTATTCAACAGGCCGGACGCGTTGCAGTTGCTAAACGGATTGACGTTGACCGTAGCGGCGTCATTAAACCGTTAGCGGGCGTGAAGGTCGCCGGAACGACATCGCCGGCACCGTTCGCGCCGAAGTTGGTCTGCGGCGATTTAACCGACACGGCGAACCAGGCAACCTTGTTCCAGTCTTGCACCCAGCGGATTGCCGGCTGGCGCGCCCAGTTGAAGCCCGCGACGTACTGCGCGTCGATGGTCAGCGGCGTGTTTTCTGTGCCGTTCAGGATGCCGACCCGGTTTTGGGTCGCCAAGCTCCACATCTGGCCGGCGCTGAAGTGCGTGCCCCAATTGTCGTTGGTGTAGCCGAAGTAGGCTTGGCGAATGCGCAAGTTATAGCTGTTGCTCTCGCGCGAATTCGCCGTCACGCCGGCGCCGAGCCAGTCTGATCTCGTAGTAGCCTGCCAAGTGCTGCGCCGGATCGATGTCGCCGGTCGCCTTGAGGGCGATGCGGCTCTGTTGGGCGCTGAAGCGCAGCTCGTTCTCGGTAATAGAGCGGCGAATTGGCCAGCGGGATCGCCGCCGAACGGCGGATCGCTGGCGCCGGACGAGATTTCGTTGCGGACGCGGAACGCACCTTCCATCGCGATGAACGAGCCGGCCAGCGAGATGTGGACGGTGTCGAACCACGCGGTCGGCCCCTTGGTCGGGATCGGCAGGTCCGCGTTGTAGAGATTTGGCGGAATGTTCTGGCACCGTCCTGCTGAGCGGCGCTCGCCTGCTGCTGAGCGGTGCTCGCTTGCTGTTGCGCGGCGGTGGCCTGCTGCTTCGCAGCGTTGGCTTGCGCCTTGGTCTGCGCCAGCTGCGCCTGCATCGCGTTCAATTGCTGCTGCATGGAATTAATCTGCTGCTGCAATTGCGCGTCGTCGGCGAAGGCAGGAGCGGCCATCAGGAAGGACGTCCCGAGCACCGTGCCAGCCAGCAACACACCCAGTCTTCGTTTGACGACCATCTCGACCCCCTACCTGTGCGAGTTCATTAACTGAAGTTCGTTAACGTTAAAAATTCATCCCCATGCGGGTCTATTTTTCGGGGATGACGATACGATGACAAAAGTTCCGCGGCCACCGATTCGGCCGGTATTCACAGCAAATCGGCCGGCTGCGTGGCATATTTGCCACATTCGTTACCGGGACGTGGCCAAGAGCCGGAAACAAAGGATTTGCAATAGATTAACCAGCGAATGGACGGTGCGCGTGGCAGTCGCCCTGCCCGCGCCTTCGCGGGCGGGTTCGGCCTGCAACCCGCCTCGCCAAGGACCGGCGCAGCGCGAGCGACCCGGAAGTCACAGGTGCGATTGTCGCCGCAAGCGGCTGACGCGAATGTCTTGCGATGACCCTTACTGAACGTCGCGGTACTCGTTCGAGCACGCACTGGTCGGCAGGTCGCACGACTCGCCGAAAATCCCGACGCCCGGCACGAAGGTATAGCCCGGCATCCTGATCGCATTCGGCGGGACATGAGCGAGGAAGCCGTACTCCGGCCGTGCGGCAGCGTCGTGGGGTTCGCAGGCCTAGGCCATCCATAGGTTGCGTAAAGCGGCGGCGCGTGATGCAACGTGATGGGGCTTTGGGTATCGGTCGCCGCTTGCGGCTGTGGCAACCGGCGAACCAAGCGACACCGCGAGCGCTACGAGCAAACAACTTGCAGAGACGGCCGACATCGACGCAGGCATGGGTTCTCTCCCTTCAAGTCTTCGGGATCGCCCCCTTTGGACTAGCGTTGCATCAAGGCCCGCGGCAAGCGAAGCGTTCCGGCATGCGAGGTTAAATTTCCGCAACGTTGCGTCGCAGCACGGGGCCAAATGTCGGCACTGAAAAAAAGTGCGGCGCAGCAGGCGTATTGCGCGCCGCGACATTTGATAAAACGGGCCGATCACGCGCGGGCTGCAAGGAGGATTTTCAGCTGCTCGGAAATCCGCGTGATGACGTCGCTCCAGTCGCCATCTGATGGTTTGGCGAAACAGCTTCGCGGTCGGATACCAGGGGCTGTCCTCGCGATCGCGCAGCCAGCGAAAATCCGGATGAAACGGCAGCAACAGCCACAGCGGCTTGCCCAGCGCGCCGGTCAAATGCGCGACGCTGGTGTCGATCGAGATCACCAAATCCATGTGCGTGATCAAAGCCGCGGTATCGGCAAAATCATCGAGATGGGGCGAATGATTTTCGATCGGGCAGCCAGCGCTTTGTTGTAGGCGGTCCAGCGCCTCGTGCCATCGGCTGCGGCTTGAGCGCTTGAGCTCGGGCGTTCCGCGGCCATTCAGCGCCAGCGCCCGGTCATAGGCGCGATCGCTTCGTCATAGCTCGGCCGGCGCCAATGTGCTGGTCAGGTGCAGCGACTTGACGAGGGTTATCGCTGCCCACGACAGGGCGCAGTCGCTGGCGCCGGATTTGGCTGAGGCGTGGCTCGGCCGCGGCAATAAGTTCGCCCTCGCTTAAGCGCCACGATGAGGCGCTCATGTTCGCCCTTGCGGGATCACTCGTTATCGAGAGTGCGGCGGAAGCAGGCTCCTGATCGCCGCCGCCGCCGCCGGCAGCGGCCGCCGGATCGGCGGGAAGACCTGATAATCCTCCCAGCCGCTGCCGAGCGATTTATACAACGTCACGAACTGCGCCGCGGCGGCTTCCTGCGCGGCAACGTATTCCTGCTCGATCCCGTATTCCTGCCGCTGCGCGTCGATGACGTTGAGCGAATCGGTCAAGCCGCGCTCGAAGCGTTCGGTGGCGAGCGTCAGCGGCGCGCCGTGCCGCGGTCAGCGCGTCGGCGAGGTGCCGCAGGCGATCCTGCTGGGCCGCATAAGCGTCGATGGCGGTGTCGACCTCGCGCACCGCATTGAGCACGGTTTGTTTGTAAGCGAATAACAGCTCGCGGGCGCGATAGTCGGCCTTCTCCACGACCGCATCGAGCCTGCCGAAATCCAGTAACGGAACCGAGAACGCGGGCCCGACCGACCATATCGGACTGATGGTCAAAGCGGCGAGATGCCGGTCTGGTTGCCGGCGCCGGCGGTCACCGCCACTCGCGGAAAAAGGTCCGCCGTGGCGACGCCGATCAGCGCGGTGGCGCTCGCCAATTGACGTTCGGCCTCGGCGATGTCGGGACGGCGGCGCAACAGGTCGATCGGCAGGCCGGCGCGGATGCGGCTGGGCAAGGCCGGCAGCGTTCCCGGCCTTTTCAGCTCGTTGCCCAAATTTTCCGGAAACACCCCGATCAGAACCGCAATCACATAGCGCGCCGCTTCGATCCGGGCGATCAGTGGCGCGACCTGGGCCTGCAATTGCGCCAATTCGCGCTGCGCCAAGGTGACGTCGAGCTCGTTGGTGATGCCGCGATTGAAGCGCTCCTGGACGAAGTCGACGTATTTCTGCGCCACCTCGATGTTCTTGCGCAGAACCGCGAGCTGCATCTGCAGCGCGCGCAAATCGAGATAGGCGCGGGTCACGTCGGCGATCAGCGAAATCAGCACGACGTTGCGTGCGGCGATGGCGGCGTCGATGTCGTACTGCGCCGACTTCGATCGCGCGCCGGTATCGGCCGAAAATGTCGAGCTCCCAGGCGGCGTCGAAACCGATGATGTTGACGACTTGCGCCACGCCGGCGCCGTTCTCGGCGGAGACCAGCGTCTGCGAGGCGCGGCCGCGGGCCAAATCGCTGCCGGTGCCCCAGCCGCCGCCGGCGCTCGCTTCCGCCGACGGCAGCGCCGCGCCGACGACGCACCGCCTCCTGCGCCCGCGCCTGCTGCAAGCGGTCGAGCGCAATTTCCAGCGACGGGCTTGCGGCGATGGCGCGCTCGACCAGCGAATCAAGCTCGCGGTCGCGCAGCGTGCGCCACCATTGCGTGGTTTCGAGCGGCGACGATCGGCGCGATGATCGTTGAGCGCCTTGAGCGATGACGTCGCGGCGAAATTGTCCGGCAACGGCGGCTCGGGCGGGTGATAGTCGGGGCCGACCGCACAGGACGTCAGAGCCGCGCAAGCGACGAGCCGAGAATGAAGGCTCGGCGCGATGTCGCGGCGCGGCGGCGGCCATAGCAATACGCAAGAGCTTGGCGGGCGCCGGCACGAACGGGTGCACTCCGACTCACGAAAGCGAGGACGGTTCAGTAAAACAAGCCTCGGCCATCAGCGGCGCCGATGCGGCACGCATGAAACTCGCCTGCGGATGACGTCCCCCTGCGGTCGAGAATGGGCGGTTTTGTAAGGGGGCGCAAGCGACCGTTAGCCGCTTATCCCGCGAAAACGGGCAAGAGCGGCTTAACGGCCACAGTAACGGCGATGCGACGCCCGGTCGGCTTGACGAGGGCTCGCAGCCGAGCGGTCCCAATGCTGCCTCAGCGGCGGCCTATCGGCCGAAAATCTGGGGCGTGAAAAAAATCCTTCAGACGGCCGCGGCCGTGTCGAGGCCTGTCGCCTTAGAATCTCGTGCGACCGGCGCCCACCAATTGAAGTGCCAATTAATACCGGCGCGTATGATGTTTTCTGACAGGCGCGTGTTGGCGCCGACAAAGGTTCCCGCTGGCAGGGCAGTATTGAAGGCATCGCTGGTCGTCGGAAATTGGACGAACAGATACTCGACCTTCAGCGACCAGTTCGGGAATGGCATCCACTCCACGCCGCCACCCACCGTCCATCCAGTGACGGTGTTGGTTACAGATGCGCCGACACCTGGACCAATAACGCTGTCTTGAATGGCCGGCGAACGCCGCGCCGCCGGTCGCGTAAACGAGCGCATTGTCCCACGTTGCGATGCCCACCCGGCCTCGCAGCGTGTCGAGCCAAGAGCCGCGGACGCTGTGAGAAAATGTGGTGTTGAATGGCGCCAGATCGGCGGCACGTCCCCTGCACTCCATTCCACGAGATATCGTCCTCGACGCCGATGACGACGAACCGCGCGAATTGGTAGTTGCAGCCGACCGTGCCGCCGACAAGTCCCTCGCGCGGGGTAATGGTCGTGATGGTTCTTCCGGCGAGGGCCCCGGTGTTGGCCACGGGTCGATCGTTACCTATCGCGCCGCCGCCCTCAATACCGACATAGCAGCCGGTCCAAGTCCATACTGGCGGCGGCGGTGGCGGAGCCTTCACCGGCAATGGAAGATCCGCGGCGTATGCTCCAGAAAACGTAAATGTGCCAAGCGCGACTGTGGCGGCGAGCAGCTGTTTGATCATTGTATCCCCCGTAAACTCAGGATAGCGCGCATCGAATTCAAAGAAGCCGTGCTCCCGCGACAGCGGCACTAGAAGGTGATGCGAATCGTCCCGACGAAGTTATTTTGGACGACCGGATTTGGTGTCACCGCTACCTGATAGCCGGCGCCGACGATCAGGTTGATCGGCCGGGTCGGGCTGTCCATCCGATCTTGAAGCGACCCAAGGATAAGGCCGGGCGTCAGCAAGACCTGGTTCAGGCCGACATGCTCCCCGTTCGGCCAGTACTCGTAATTGACCTCGAGTTCCGGCCAAAAGTACTGCGAACAGATGATACTGGAAGGTGGTGTTCCAAAGGATGGGATCGCCGAAGTTTCCGAAAGTCGTACCGGCTGGGTTGCCGGGTCCATTGAGCGCGCGACCGGAAATTGCGCGCTGACCGTCGACTGGATGTCGAAATCGCCCCAGCCTTTGCCGAAGGCGAGCGTCGGCTGGGCGGTTAAAACATTGTTCGAAATTTTCGCGGGCGCGACCAGCGGGTCGGACATCTGGAAGAAGGCGGTCACGATGTAATCGCCGTTGTCCTTGTTCGCGGAAATGAAGCGATATTTGATCAGGAAGCTGGCCAATCGCCCCAGCCTTGCCCGGCCCCCTGGGGCCGGAGGCAGTCATCGTAGGGCGGGGCCGCGAGAATCACTTCCCAATTGTATGCGGGAATGAGCTCCAGCCTCGTACCGCCAGGTCCGCCGTAGCTAGTAGAGCTGCTGGCCGTTGCCCTGACTGCCTTGCCGTTTTGCTGGTTGTAGACGTCCCACCGGAACTCTTGTTCGAGGCGCGGCGTGACCGTTATGAGCGGGGTCATCCAGGATGGCTGCGCCGCCTGGTGGCGGACACCATGTCGAGCCAGGAAGCGAATGGACCACCGGAATAGTCGCCGCCAGTAGCGCCTTGGTCACCATCGGGGGCGCAATCTGAGCGTGTGCACAAACCGGCGCGAGCGATATCGCCGCTGCAGCCGCCACAACGCAGCCTTCGAATTTTGAATGGATTAGCGCGAGTTTGCGCCGTCGGTTCTCATGTGCCCCGCCCTGTTGTAAGCAGCGTCCCCGACGCTGTATCCAAGCAATATCTAACGCTATATTCGCGAGTACATAACGCCCCTTGTCAATATGTCTTCAGGGCGCCAGCCATCGTCGCTGTGGGGTGTGACATCGCGGCAACAGGGCGGCGGCTAACGCTGGCCGCCTGCAGTCCTCAGGGCTCGGCGCCCCCGGCCGGGGCAAGCGCCGGCGCATAGTTCGGAGGGACCTGGAAAAGCTCGGCTTTTTGCGGCGCATACTTTACCGAGCGGGCCTCAGCGAAGGTCTGGCCGTCGACGATGAGACGGAGCATGACGCCGTCGGCGGTCGTGCAAACGTGTGCATTTCCACGTCCTCCGTCCACGACCAGTCGGCGCAGGCCAATCCGGCGACGACGGCATCGCTGCCGCGCTTGAGAATCGCCCCCGGCTCGGGCTCCGATGGCCGGCGCGGGGCGCCGTCCAATTTGCTGATAGGTGCGATTGGCCGGCATCAGTAGCGTCACGGCGTGCGCGCCGCGATCGAAGATCGTAATCGACCGACCTGACGACTCGACCCGCTCGAGGTGTTCGCTGGCGAGCCAACGCACGTGCTCGCGAGTCTTGCGCTGCGGCGGCCGGGTCACGTCATAGGTGATTTCGACGTCACGCGTCGGCAGAAGTTTCGGCTGGTCTTGAGCCATGGCGACGAGCCCGACCAGCAGGTACGCCGCCACGCCGGCCGCCGAAGGCAAGCCGCCAAGATGGCTCCCCGGTCGTCCGTTTCGTCCAAATGTCACACGGGCAGGCATGCCGGCACAACGCTCAGTTTAAATTCGGGTTTCAGCGGGCCGTAAAAGTGGCCAAAAGCCTGCGTCAGCGATGCCCGTTACGTCCCCGGCCAGTTCGTATAGATTGAGGGTGCGGGCGCGCAAAAACCGGCCGATTCTCCGGCGGCCGTGTCGTTTTGGCAGGAGATAACTGACGTGTGGATCGTTCAAATCGCCCTGAGGCGGCCCTACACCTTTGTGGTGTTCGGCTTCCTCATCGCGATCTTTGGCGGGCTGTCGGCGCTGCGGACGCCCACCGATATTTTCCCGAACATCAACATTCCGGTTATCAGCGTCGTCTGGACCTATAACGGGCTTCTGCCCAACGACATGTCCAGCCGCGTCATCTACTACTACGAGCGGACACTGACCTCCCAAGTCGGCGACATCGAGCACATCGAATCGCAGTCGTTGAACAGCTACGGCGTGGTCAAGATTTTCTTTCAGAAGGACGTCAATATCTCCGCGGCGCTGGCGCAGGTTACGGCGGCTTCGCAGACCGTCTTGAAGTTTCTGCCGCCCGGCATCACGCCGCCTTATGTGCTCAGCTACAACGCCTCCAGCGTTCCCATTCTGCAACTGGCGCTGTCGAGCAAAAAGCTGCCGCAGATGCAGCTGTTCGATCTCGGACAGAACTTCATTCGTCCGCAGCTCGCCACCGTCGCCGGCGCCGCGGTGCCTTCCCCTTACGGCGGCAAGGTGTTGCAGGTTCAGGTCGATCTCGATCAGCAGGCCATGCAGGCGCACAACGTCTCGGCCGACGACGTCGTCAATACCATCTCGGTGCAGAACCTGATCCTGCCGGCCGGCGACCAGAAGCTCGGCAAGTTCGACTGGAACGTGGCGCTTAATGCCAGCCCGACCGCGATCGACAAGATCAACGACCTGCCGGTGAAGAAGGTCAACGGCACGATCATCTACATGCATGACGTCGCCTTCGTACATCAGGGCTCGCCGCCGCAGACCAACCTCGTCCGCGTCAACGGCTCGCGCGCGGTTTTGATGACGATCCTCAAGGCCGGATCGGCCTCGACACTCATGTCATCGAGGGAATCAAATCCCTGCTGCCCCGGGTCCAGGAAAGCTTGCCGTCGAGCTTGAATCTGAGCGCCGTCGGCGATCAGTCGATTTTCGTCAAAGCCGCCGTGTTCGGCGTCATCCGCGAAGCTGCGCTCGCCGCGGCTCTGGTCGGCGTGATGATCCTGTTGTTCCTCGGCAGCTGGCGCTCGACGCTCATCATCCTGATCGAGATTCCGCTCGCGATCTTGTTCGCGCTGACGGCGCTGTCGTGGCTCGGCGAGACGGTCAATGTCATGACGCTGGGCGGATTGGCGCTCGCCGTCGGCATTCTCGTCGACGACGGAACCGTGACCATCGAGAACATCAATTATCATCTGGAAATGGGCAAGCGGATCGAGCCGGCGATCATGGACGGCGCCCAGCAGATCGTCATCCCGGCCTTTGTGACGCTGTTGTGCCTTTGCATCGTGTTCGTGCCGATGTTCCAGCTCGGCGGCGTTGCCGGCTATCTGTTCCGGCCGCTGGCCGAAGCCGTGGTCTTTGCGCTGATCGGCTCGTTCCTGTTGTCGCGCACGCTGGTCCCGACGATGGCGAGTTATCTGATGCGCGGCCATCATGGCGGGGCCGCCCATGCCCACAGCGATGCCGCCACGGCGATGCCGCGATCGCGCAATCCGCTACGGCGCTTTCAGCAGGGTTTCGAAAATCGCTTTACCCGCATCCGCGACAGCTACCGCTCGCTATTATTGCTCGCGCTTGGCCGGCCGAAGACCTTCATTGCCGGTTTTCTTGCCTGCGTCCTGTTGTCGTTCGGCCTTTGGCCGTTCCTGGGCGAGAACTTTTTTCCGACGGTCGATTCCGGTCAGATCCTTATGCACATCCGCGCTCAGCCCGGCACGCGCATCGAGGAAACCGCACGCTTGTTCGACCTCGTCGAACAAACGATCCGCAGCACCATCCCTCCCGATCAGCTGGACACCATCGTCGACAATATCGGGCTGCCGTTCTCGGGCATCAACATGGCGTATCAGAATACCGGCACCATCGGCCCGGAGGACGGCGACGCGCTCATCAGCCTGAAAGAGGATCATGCTGCAACCGAGAAAATCATCAAGGGGCTGCGCAGCTCATTGCCGCAAAAATTTCCCGGCGCGATCTTTTCGTTCCTGCCCGCCGACATCGTGTCGCAGATCCTCAATTTCGGCTTGCCGGCGCCTATCGATGTGCAGGTGATCGGCAACAACCAGGCGGCCAACTACGCTTACGCGAAGGACCTGCTCAAGCGGATACGCATGGTTCCGGGCATCGCCGACCTGCGTATTCAACAGGTGTTCAACTATCCGCAGATCAACGTGCAGGTCGACCGCACGCTGGCCGGCGAGGTCGGGCTGACGCAGCGCGACGTCGCCAACAGCCTTCTGGTCACGCTATCGGGCAGCCAGCAAGTTCATCCGAATTTCTGGTTGAACCCGGAGAATGGCGTCTCCTACCCGCTGGTCGCGCAGATGCCGCAATACCGGATCGACACCATGTCCGACCTCGCCAACGTGCCGGTCACGTCGGCGGAGACCAAGACACCGCAATATCTCGGCGGCCTCGCGCAAATCACCCCGGGGCCAAGCCCGGGCGTCGTGTCGCACTATAATGTGCAGCCGGTTATTGACGTTTACGGCGCCATCCAGCACCGCGATCTCGGCGCGGTTTCAGGCGACATCAATCGCATCTTGCAGGAGACGCGCAAGGACGTGCCCCGCGGCTCTTACGTCGTGCTGCGCGGCCAGGTGCAGACCATGACCAATGCGTACAGCCAGCTTTATTTCGGGCTCGCCGGCGCCATCGTGCTCATCTATCTGGTGATCGTGGTCAATTTCCAGTCCTGGCTCGACCCCTTCGTCATCGTCACCGCGTTGCCGGGCGCGCTCGCCGGCATCGTCTGGATGCTGTTTGTGACCGGAACGACGCTCTCCGTGCCGGCACTGACCGGCGCCGTCATGTGCATGGGCATCGCAACCGCAAATTCTATTCTGCTCGTGAGCTTCGCGCGCGAAGGCCTGACGCAAGGACTCGACGCGCCGGCCGCGGCGCTGGAGGCGGGCTTTACGCGCTTTCGCCCGGTGCTGATGACCGCGCTCGCCATGATCATCGGCATGTTGCCGATGGCCTTGGCGCTCGGCGAAGGCGGCGAGCAGAATGCGCCGCTCGGCCGCGCCGTGATCGGCGGCCTCTTGGTTGCGACCGTGGCGACGCTGTTCTTCGTACCGACGGTCTTCAGCGTTCTGCATGCGCGGCGTGGCGGCGAGACAGCGCCGCACGCGCTTGCGTCCGAACCGGGCGCCTGACCGGGAGCACAGATGGCCGCCGAGGAGCACAAATCCACGCATGGCGCGGCGCCGCCGCCGGCAAATCTGCGGCGCATCGGGCTGATCGCGCTCCTGGCCGCGATCGCCGTCGCGACGTTTGGTATTTTTGAGCGGCACAGCCACGAGGCCGAGGTCGCGCAATGGACGCGAGAGCAGGCAATACCAACCGTCGCGGTGATAACGCCGCGGGCTGGCGCCGTGACCCAGCGGCTGGTTTTGCCCGGCACTGTCCAGGCCTGGAACGAGGCGCCGATTTACGCCCGCGTCAGCGGCTACCTGAAGGACTGGTATTTCGATTACGGCGCCCATGTGAAAAAGGGCGACGTGCTCGGCGAGATCGAAACGCCGGATCTCGATGCGCAGCTCGCCGCCGCGCAAGCCAAGCTCAACTCGGCGCGTGCGGCGGTCAAGGTCCGGGATGCCGAGCAACAGTTCGCCGAAATCAACCTACCAGCGCTGGCGCGACTTGCCCAAGGGTGTCGTCTCGGTGCAGGAGCAGCAGAGCAAGGAAGCCGATTATAATAGCGCCAAAGCCCGCGTTACTGCCGCAACCGCCGAAGTCGCCGCCGACCAGGGCGACGTCGATCGGCTGCAGGCGATGGCTAACTTCAAGAATATCACCGTGCCGTTCGACGGCGTCGTCACCGCGCGCGAAACCGACATCGGCGCCCTGATCAATGCCGGCAGCGGCACCGGCGGTGGCAACGGGCCGGAGCTGTTTCGGGTCGCCGACATTCACATGATGCGCATCTACGTGCAGGTGCCGCAGCAATTGTCGGCGACCATCAAAGCCGGGCTCAATGCCGAACTGCACTTGCCGCAATATTCGGACAAGACCTTCAAGGCGACCGTCGCCACCACGTCGGGCGCCATCAACACCAACGCGCGCACCCTGCTCGTGGAGCTGCATGCCGAAAATCCGGATGGCGAGCTACAGCCCGGCGCCTATGCGCAGGTCGATTTCGAGTTGCCGACCAATCCCAATGTCGTGCGGATCCCGACAAGTGCGCTGGTATTCCGCGAGCACGGCATGGAAGTCGCAACGATCGGTCCAGACGACACGATCGAGCTCAGGCCGATCAAGATCGGACGCAATCTCGGGACCGAGGTCGAAGTCCTCCAAGGACTGACGCTTTCCGACCGGTTGGTGAACAGCCCGCCGGATTTGCTCGCAACCGGTGACAAGGTTCGCATCGCCGGCCCGGCGGCTGCCGCTGGCGGGACCGCGGGGCAGACCAGCAGCGCTGGCGGTGCGGAAGTGGCGGGCGCGCCGGAAGCAAAGCCACATTGGTCGATTCGCGGTCTCGGCACAACGATCAGGGTTGCCGCGTTGGTTCCGCCTGATGCAGCACCAGCAATCAGCAAGCCATGACGCCGATCAGGTCCGCGACGCTCCCTGTCGCTTTGCTCATCGCCGCGCTTGCATCGTCAAACGCAGCGCCGGCTGAGCACGTTCATCATCACAAGCTCGTTCTTCCCAATAACGGGCAGGATGATCATGGGCGCGCAAAGCGCGTGCGGTGCGCTGCGGCCGGTTTTTACCCCCCGTGCGCGGTAGACGATCCGCGCCAGCCCAATTTCCAACCAGCGCGTTGACGGACCGCGAGCGCGCTCGCTGCAAAACGAAGAAACTTAAGTCCCCGTCCGGCCGAAACAGGGCGCCGGAACTTGCGCCGGTCATGGTATCGATGTGCACGCGAAGTGCGCTATATTCGTTTCGGCCTTGACCGGTAACAGCCTTTGACATAGCGACATTTCCTCTGCGGAGAGGTGGCCGAGTGGCTGAAGGCGGCGGTTTGCTAAACCGTTATACGGTCTAAAGCCGTATCAAGGGTTCGAATCCCTAGCCCTCTCCGCCAAAGCGGACTGCAATCACTTAGATTTTAGACTTATTGCGGGTTCGCCCCTCGGCTTGCCCCTAACTTCGGCCGGCCTGAAAAGGGCTGGAAGAGTGTGATCGGGGGGCCCGCCGCCCCTTCCCGTGCCGGCCCGGCGCGAACCACACGTCTCGCATACGGCTAGCTCGGCGGACAAGCCTTTAGAGGACGAAGCGACCCCGTCCAGATTAGATCGCGGGACGGCTGCGAAGCGCTCCGGGACGGGCCGCAGCCGAACGCGAACCGGCTGGCGGCTGACCACGAGCACTGGACCTTCCAGGGCTGGTACTCATAAACGCGCCGCATCCATGTCGGCTATTGGTAAGAACAGACATCGCGCGGACACTTCCGCATGTCGCTGAATGAGCTAGGCTGTGTGAAAACTCGAAAAACTGAGAAGCGACGAGAATGAAATTTTCTCAACTCAACCAAAATCAAAGGCGTCGCCAATCTTCGAGCGCCTGAACGCGATTTGGAAGAACGTTTATTTCTATCGTCATCGCGCGCCGCCGCGTTTTTACACAGCCAAGACCCGACCCGGACATTGGACGCAGCCTTTACTCGCGGTGCAGCAAGGCCCTCTATGTCGGGTGGCGAACTGGAGGATTTCTTGCATTTGCAAGAAGCCGGCCTGATCAACAATCCGCAAGGTGCGAGTTTGACACTCGGCGCTGACTTACAGGGTCTCCAGCTTCCATGCGTTACTCTGCTCCCAACTTCCCCGGCGAGTTTGAAATCCCGGACGATTGGCTCACTGGCACAGGCATCGACAGCTTTGCTCCGAGCGCCGAGGCTTATGGCGACGGGCGCGATTGCTATCTTCATGCCCTGTAGACAGCGATTTGAGCGTGCTCGCGACCGTCGATCGACTTTTTCATCAGATATTCTGGCTCGCCATTGCCAAGCAACGAAAAATTCCCGCCGACTTTCTTTGCTAGCAGGGCTAAGGCCATTGCATCAGTTTGGCACTTACCCACCGGCACCCATGTCCCATTTCCCTGAAAACTATAGTCGTACATTAGAGGGACATTCGGTGGACTCCCAAAACTCAATACGGCGACACTATCACCGATCTACCAAGGCAGCTAGGTGACGTTGACGGCTAATTTGACATTGACACTCCACGATGGTCGTTGAGTACACGCCCTAACGCCGAGGTCGGAGACGATTTGAAATTCTCGCTCAGCCAGGCCAGTCGATCCAGCCTCGAGCATTGAGCCTCAGCTCGACCCCTCGCGATTTGAGATAGGGGATCAGGTGCGGAAACACCTCGGGGACGACCCAATTGCTTTCATAGCAGCTTGTGCAGACCATCATATCCCATGCTGGGATTCTCCTGCCCTCATAGGGGGCACGCGAGCCAAACTCAAATGCTTGGCGACAGAGAAAGCACGCTTCAAAATGCTTAGGGTCTGGCATGGCTATCCGCCCGCCTGCGCTTGCGCTCATAACGAGGCGGCCTCATGCCGCGTGCTTACGAACTTCCTTTGTTTCGACCTGTTCGCAGGAAGGGCAGGCGAACATGAACTGTTCCAAACGCACTCCAAGTTTTGGGATCGTCCGGAAGTGCCGCATGGTGTCGCCACAAGAGGGGCATATTAGGACCGGCGTGTTGTCCGGTACTAGTGGCGGGCATTCAACGGCGGGGATTGAGGGCGCGTAATATTGCATGGTGCGACTCCACTGAAACAGGCGGGAGCGCTACCGAACTCTCAGCCACCGACGCCTGGCGCAGGGCCGCTGTCGGCGATGCAACGCACATAAGACTGATTGGGACAATTGCGAGGTCTAATTTTAGAAAGAACGTCCGGATTAGAACCGTGGGATTCGACGACTTTCCCAATTCCGCTGCTGGCCCCTTTCGAGCTTCGCCGCGCCGCGCCAATTCGGAAGGCTCAGTCAGCAAAGCAAGCGCGGCTGGGGGACAAAGACTCGATGCTGATCTGTTATTTGGATGACAGCGGAACCGACAACGAGGCGCCAGTTCTTACGATGGCCGGTTATGTGGCGTCGTTCACGGCATGGGCCTTCTTCGAACAAGGCGCAAAGAAGATTTTTGCCGATTTCAAAGTCAGCGCGCTTCATGCCAAGGAATTTAACGACACGAAAGGCGATTTTGAGAAATGGCCGCGTCGAAAAAAAGAGGCCTTTGCCGCTCGGCTTTACTTGGTTCTCACTAAGGTGGCCGACTTCGGCGTCGCAGCTTCAATCAAGAAAGCGGCGTTCGCTAAAGCGAAGTCGTTAGGCGAGCAGCCCGGCGAGTCTCCGTACGGATATTGTTTCCGCCAAATCCTGGATCAGATCATGCGTTCCGCGGTCATGAAGACAGCGGCCATGCGAGGCGGAACGCTTTCATTCGTTGTTGAGGCGGGAAACAAAAATGACGCAGACGTTGTTCGAGTTTTCAACGAGGAGAAATGGAGTCCTCGGCACATTGGCATCGAAAAATACCTCAAAGCGGTATCCTTCGCCGACAAGGGAAGCAGCATAGCACTTCAGATGGCCGATTTTCTCGTATACCACGCCCGCCGTTACGTGATGCAATGCGAAAGGGCGCAAGCCTACTTGCCATTGTCGGACTTCCACAAAGTAATCTTTCACGCGGTACCGACAGCAGTGTGTATCTCTCACGAGTTTCTCACGAATGAAGAGATAGAGGCTGGCGTCATTGATCCAAATCGCTGGCGCACAATAACGCCTTGGATGCCGTGATTTCTGTATGTGCGGTCGCGAAGCTGCGCTGACGGCTTAAGCCTTCCACTTGATCGAGCAGCCCATCGAAGCGAACTGCTCCTGCGGACCCTGCCCGGTCTCGGCTACTTGCGTCATCGCCTCGAACAAGTCGCGGCGGGCATTTGCGATTTTTGTCATGCGCGACGCGTCCAGCCGTCCACGGTATTGCAGTTCGTCGTGCGGGTTGAACCCGAAGAAGTCCGGCGTGCATTGGGCGCCATAAACGCGCGCTGTCTCTTGCGTCTCATCGATCACGTAGGGGAAAGTGAAGCGATGTTTGGCCGCGAACGTCTTCATGTTCTCGAACGAGTCTTCGCGATAAGCGTTGGTGTCGTTCGGCATGATGGCAATCGTGCCGATGCCGATCTCCCGCAGTGCGTTGGCCTCTGCCACGATGCGGTCGATCGATGCCTTCACGTACGGACAGTGATTGCAGATGAAGACGATGAGCGTGCCCTTTGGGCCGCGTATGTCGGCGAGCGAATAGATTTTTCCGTCGACACCCTTAAGCGCGAAGTCCCGCGCCTTCCAACCAAAATCGCAGATATTGGCGGCGATAAGTGCCATTGTAGGATGCCTTTCAACTGCTCTAGTTCCAACCCCGTCGCGCCCCTCGCGCCGCATACCCAAGCTCCACTGCCGCCGGAACCGGCAACATGGCGCAGCGCGCCGCGCACGACCACATATCTAAATATCTAAGCGGACGAAAAATGCGAGGGATGGCATGAAATTCGGCATTGGTCAGCCGGTACGGCGTCACGAAGATTTCCGCCTTATCACCGGGCACGGCCGCTATACGGACGACGTGACGCTGCCGCGGACGACGCAGGCCTTCGTGCTGCGCTCGCCAGCGGCCCATGCGCGCATCAAGCGCATCGATGCGACGGCGGCACGGCGCATGCCGGACGTGCTGTTCGTCGCCACCGGTGAGGACGTTGCCGCTGATGGGCTTGGGGATATCGCCTGCCAGACGCCGCTCGCCAATCGGGACGGCAGCCCGCGGCACGACACGCCGCGTCCCCTGCTCGCGCTCGGCAAGGTCCGCTATGTCGGCCAGCCGGTCGCGTTCGTCGTCGCCGAGACGCTGAGCGCGGCGCGCGATGCCGCCGAGGCGATCGAGGTCGAGTACGAGCCGCTGCCGGTGGTCACCGAGGCGCAGGATGCGATCGCCCCCGGCGCGCCGCAGCTTTTCGACCACATCGCCGGCAATCTCGTCTTTGATTGGGACAACGACATGGGCGACGCCAAGGCGACCGCCGCCGCGTTCGCCAAGGCTGCCCATGTCGTCACGCTCGATCTCGTCAACAACCGCGTCGTGGCGAACTCGATGGAGCCGCGCAACGCCATTGCCGATTATGAACCGGCGACCGGCCGCTCGATCCTTTACACGGCGACACAGGGACCGCATTTCGTCCGCGACCCGCTCGCCGAGGCGCTGCTCAAGATTCCGAAGGACAAGCTCCGCGTGATCACGCCGAATGTCGGCGGCGCCTTCGGCATGAAGGCTTTTGTCTATCCCGAGCAGGCACTGGCCGTTTGGGCAAGCCGCAAGCTCCATCGGCCGGTCAAGTGGCAGGAGGACCGCTCAGAAGGTTTTGTCTCCGATAATCAGGGACGCGACCACACCACGCGCGCCGAGCTCGCGCTTGACGAAAGCGGCCGCTTCCTGGCACTGCGCGTGTCGATCCTTGCTAATCTTGGCGCCTATCTGTCGCCGTTCGGCTCGTTCGTGCCGACGCGCTCGACCGACCTCGTCTCCGGTCTCTACTCGATCGGCGCCATCCACGTGAACGTCAAAGGCGTGTGCACCAACACGGTTCCGGTCTGCGCTTATCGCGGCGCCGGCCGGCCCGAGGCCGCCTATCTGCTGGAGCGGATCGTCGATGCCGCCGCCCGCGAGCTCAATATCAGCCCGGATACGATCCGCCGGGTCAATTTCGTGCCGCCTTCGGCGATGCCTTACACCTCGGCAACCAAGCTGGTGCTCGATTCCGGCGAGTTCGAGGAGGTGATGGACCGCTGCATGGCGGCGGCCGACTGGCCCTCCTTCCCAAAGCGGCGCGCACACAGCGAGGGCGACGGCAAGCTGCGCGGCATCGGCATGGCGACCTACACCGAGCGCTGCGGCGGCGGCTTTCCCGAGACGGCCTCAATCGAATTCAAGGACGAGCGGGTCGAATTGGTGATGGGCAACCAGGAATACGGCACCGGCCTCGTCACCTCGTACAAGCAGCTGGTGTCGGATCAGCTCGGCATCGACGCTGACCGCATCGACGTCATCATGGGCGATACCGACCGCACGCCGGCGGGCCTGACCGGCGGCTCGCGCGCGATCGCGGTCGGCGGCGCTGCACTCTACGAGGCCGGGCGCACGATCATCGGCAAGGCGAGCCAAATCGCCGCGCATCTGTTGGAGGTCTCCGCGCAGGACATTACCTTCGCCGACGGTGTCTTCTCCGTGCCGGGCACGGATCTGCGGATCGACCTGTTGGACGTGGCCAACGCGGCGCGCGATCCGGCGAAGCTGCCGGCGGGCGTGGAGCCGGGCCTCGATACCACGCATCATCGCGTGCCGCCGGCGCAAACCTTTCCTAACGGCTGCCACATCGTCGAGGTCGAGATTGATCCGGAGACCGGCGGCGTCGCCATCGCGCGCTATACCATCGTCGACGATTTCGGCCGCACCATCAATCCGCTGTTGCTCGAGGGCCAGGTGCATGGCGGCATCGTGCAGGGCATCGGCCAGGCGCTGCTCGAGCACGCGGTCTATGACGGCGACAGCGGGCAACTTCTGTCCGGCTCGTTCATGGACTACGCCATGCCGCGCGCCGACGACGTGCCCGCTTTCGCGTTCTCGACGTACAACGTGCCGTCAACGTCCAATCCGTTCGGCGTCAAAGGCGCCGGCGAAGCCGGCTCTGTCGGCGCGCCGCCGGCGGTGATCAACGCCATTGTCGACGCGCTCCACCGCCGCGTCGGCGCCCGCCACATCGACATGCCGGCAACGCCGCGCCGCGTGTGGGAGACGCTCAACGGCAGGCATTAACGCCGAAGCGGGACCTGTGCCCGCTTCGCACAATGCCGATGTCGGCGATGAAGCTTTAGGCGGCGAACGCCGGTGCTGGCATTGCCGGCGCGCCGGTAGGGCCGCCCTTGAGCCAATCGCGCGCCGCACGCTGGGCCACCGCGATCTCGGCGTCCGACATCTGGTCGGCGATTTCGCGCCGCAGCCGGATCGCCTCGCGGTTGCCGCGCACCGCCGCAAGATTGAACCACTTGTGCGCCGAGATGAGATCGATCGGCACGTCGCGGCCGACCGAATACATCATGCCGAGTTCGAAGAGCATGTCGCCAGCGGCGGGTCCTGCGCCGAGCGGCGCGGCACTGCCGTCGAGAATTTCGAAACGAGCCATCGTCTAGTCCCCTGTCCCTTGCGCTTGTCGCCTCGCGCTGTCCCCTCGCCGGTTTTATGCGACCGGCCGATATTTCGGATAATCGTCAGAACATTTGAACGGTGGTTTAAGCAACGCGATGAATTAAAGCTAAACCGGCGACGCGACGGAGCCGCGCGAAAAAGCAGCATCGCGTTGCGCACCCGGTGGCGAAAACCCCGATTTTACCGGCATTACTTGCAAACAGCGCGACACCGTCTCCTGCACCTTGTCGGCCGGGAACAAGCTTGCAATGCGCTTCTCGTAAGCTATCCTTTCACCTTGGGTGAACAGCAGGGCATCGGGAGCGTGTTTCATGAAAATTATCCGCACAACCGCGATCGTCGCCGCTGCGGCGATGGCGCTGGCGCTGGTTGCGACGGCACCGGCGCGCGCCGCCGATCCGCTCGGCACGTGGTTGACGGGAGATAAAAAGGGCAAGGTGAAAATCGTCAATTGCGGCGGCGCGATTTGCGGCAACCTGACCTGGCTCGCCGAGCCGAACGATCCCGACACGCACCAGCCGAAGACCGACAAGAATAATAAAGACGCCAGCAAGCAGAGCCGGCCGCTTCTTGGCGTCGCCATCGTGCTCGGCATGAAGCCGGCCAGCGGCGACAAGTGGGAAGGCCAAGTCTACAACGCCGAAGACGGCGGCACTTATACCGGGTCGTTCACGATGACCAGCGCCAACTCCGCCGAGCTCAAAGGCTGCGTCATGGGCGGGCTATTGTGCAAGGGCCAGACCTGGACGCGTTCGAATTGATTTTCGCGTAGCCCGGATTGCGTTTCGCAATCGCGGGAATGCCCGCACCAATCGCGATGTCCTACCAGCCGCCCCCGGGTTTCGCTTCTCTCAACCCGGGCTACGGGCTTAAGACTATCGCGCCGTCTGCCCAAACAAGATCGCGCGGACTTTCGGGTCTTTCATGTCGACGGCGGATGCCGCCTCGACGCGAATGCCGAAAGCGCGCTTGACCGCCGGCCGCGCCCGGATCGCTTCGAACCAGCGTTTGAGATGGGGGAACGATGCCAGGTCCTGGCCCATGCGTTCGGCGAGCCGCACCCAGCCGACGCACGCCATGTCGGCAATCGAATAGCGCCCCGCCAGGAATTCGCGTCCAGCAAGCCGCGTGTTCATCACGCCGAACAGCCGATTGACCTCGTTGGTGTAGCGGCTGATGCCGTATTCGATCGGCTCCGGCGCGTAGTGGCGGAAGTGATTGGCTTGGCCCGCCATCGGACCCAGTCCGCCCATTTGCCAGAACAGCCACTCGTCGACGGCAACGCGCGCGCGCTCGTCGCGCGGATAGAATTTGCCGGTCTTGCGGCCGAGATATTGCAGGATGGCGCCGGATTCGAACACCGAGATTGGCCGCCCGCCGGGACCGGCCGGATCGACGATGGCCGGGATCCGGTTGTTCGGCGAGATCGCCAAAAAGTGCGGCGAGAACTGATCGCCCTTGGAGATGTCGATCGGACGCACGACATACGGCAGGCTGCACTCTTCCAGCATGATCGAGATCTTCCAGCCGTTCGGCGTCGGCCAGTAGTAAAGCTCGATTGGCGTCTCGCGGCGCCGCGCCGGCGCTTTCGGCCGCTTTCGCTTGGCCGCCGTTCGTTTGGCCGCCGTTCGCTTGGCCGCCGTTCGCTTGACCGCGGCTGTCAGCATTGCTTTTCCGGATTTGGCTTTCGGCCATTTACGGGCGCGGGTCATTTCGCAACGAAAGCGGCGCCGCAGACTGTGCTGCGGCGCCGGAGTTTGTCCTTGGGAGGATAATAAGAAACGCGCCAAGGGCGTCGGCGAGAGTTGTGAGACTTAAATCCGTCGGCGGACCGCCATAGTGAGCTGATCGCCACGGGGAGGTTCGGATTGTCCGTCCCTCCACTCCACCACCGCACGCAACGCGAACGATCGTGAAGCCTAAGCCTCCGTCTCGCCGACGCCCTCTGTTGTCCACCTGAGCCGGCCCGTCTCGGGCAATCATTAGAAGCGCCCTCGACGTTGGCCGGCCCGTGTGACGCGATCTTCGACCATATGATGTCGAAGACCGATAGCGACGTCGACTACTTCTTCTTTTTCCGGCGAGTGGTCTTCTTCGCCGTCTTCTTCGCCGCTGCCTTCGTCTTTCTCTTCTTCGCCATTGCTGCCCTCCTAGCCTGAGTGGATGGCGACATCGGTACAGTGCAGTCGCGAATTGACATGCACTGCCATCCGATTACTACAGCAGGAAAAAAATAACAGTGACTTCGCTTAATTTTGTGTGTAAGCCCCGCGACCCGCCGCCGCGGCGCGAACGCGGCGCGAGTTTCGAAAAGGCGCGCGCCGAGAAATTTTTCCGCCGCATGCGCGCGCAAACGAAAATTTGCTCGCAGCGCGGAAGTGCCGGTGAAACGCCGGTTTTCGTTGCCTCTCATTGCACGCCGAGTTGTTGCTCGTGCACACACCGCATGCCGCCGCCGCGCGCTTTCGCAAGCGCGAAGACGGCCCGTAGCGGCGGATTCACCAAGCCAAAAAAATTTTACGGCCGAGGCCTCCAAAAGGCGCGTTGGCGGGCCTCGCGAGGCGCAAAACGCGCGAATCGAGCCGACCGATTCGCTTTGGCGGCGCCTCCGACGACCGTGCGCGGCGCCGCGCGATGCCCCTTCGTGGGAGATTTTCGCCGCCGTTTTGACGAACGCGGCGTGTTCGCGGTCAATTTTTTGGCGCGCGACGCGGCGACGAATGTCGCGCTCAGATGCCGATGCGCTTCTTGAGAAGATCGTTGACCGCTTGCGGGTTGGCTCTGCCGCCCGAAGCTTTCATCACCTGGCCGACGAACCAGCCGATCGCCTTCGGATTGGTCTTGGCGTCGCCAACCTTGTCGGGATTCTTGGCGACGATGTCGTCGACGAGCTTTTCCAGCGCTGGAAGGTCGGTGACTTGCTTCAATCCGCGCTCCTCGACGATCGTGCGCGGGTCGCCGCCCTCGCTCCAGACGATTTCGAACACGTCCTTGGCGATTTTTCCCGAGATCGTGCCATCGCCCATGAGGTCGAGAATGGCGCCGAGCTGCGCGTCGGTCACCGGCGACGCGGCGATGTCCTTGCCTTCCTTGTTGAGCCGGCCAGCAAGCTCATTGATGACCCAATTGGCGGCGAGCTTCGGATCGCGCTTTTTGTCGCCGCCGCCGGCCGCTACCACGGCCTCGAAAAATTCTGCGGTCTCGCGCTCGACCACCAGCACGCCGGCGTCATAGCCCGAAAGCGCGTAGTCGCGCATGAACCGGGCCTTCTTGTCGTCCGGCAATTCCGGCAACTGCGCCGCCAAATCCGCCACCAGCGACGGTGCAAGCTCGAGCGGCAGCAGATCCGGATCGGGGAAATAGCGGTAATCGTGCGCCTCCTCCTTGGAGCGCATCGAGCGCGTTTCGCCCTTGTCCGGATCGAATAGCCGCGTCTCTTGCTCGATCGTGCCGCCGTCCTCGACCACGCCAATCTGCCGCCACACCTCGTAGTCGATGGCCTGGCCGATGAAGCGGATCGAGTTGAGGTTCTTGATCTCGCAGCGCGTGCCCAAGGGCGCGCCGGGTTTGCGGATCGAGACGTTCACGTCGGCGCGCAGATGGCCCTTCTCCATATCGCCGTCGCAAGTGCCGAGGTAGCGCAGGATGGTGCGGAGCTTGGTGAGAAAAGCCTTGGCGTCGTCGGCCGAGCGCAGATCGGGCTTGGTCACGATCTCCATCAAGGCAACGCCGGAGCGGTTGAGATCGACCAGCGACATGGTGGCATGCTGGTCGTGCAGCGATTTGCCGGCGTCCTGCTCGAGATGAAGCCGCTCGATGCCGACCCGCACCGTCTCGCCGTCGGGCATGTCGACGAAGACCTCGCCTTCGCCGACGATCGGCGATTTGTATTGGCTGATCTGGTAGCCCTGCGGCAGGTCGGGATAGAAGTAGTTCTTGCGGTCGAACACCGATTTTTCGTTGATGCGCGCCTTGAGCCCGAGCCCGGTGCGCACCGCCTGGCGCACGCACCCGGCGTTGATCACCGGCAGCATGCCGGGCATGGCGGCATCGACCAGCGAAACATGCGAATTCGGCTCGCCGCCGAAGGCGGTCGAGGCGCCGGAGAATAATTTGGCCTGCGAGGTGACCTGGGCGTGCACCTCCATGCCGATGACGACTTCCCAGTCGCCGGTCGCGCCCTTGATCAGCTTCGATTTCTTTTGCGCCGGTGCGTCCATTTTACAGCCAAACTGTACGCGCTTTCGGCCTCGGTTACGCGCTTCGCCAGCCCACTTCAAGTCCCTGGAAAGAGCGTGGGCAGCTCCCGGAGCCGCGCCTCGCGCGGCACTGATATGCGCTGCAACTTCTCCGCTTTAGACAACAGCCGATCGCTGGGAATACTGTGTCGCCATAAACTTAATGTTGTCCCGGGAGGATTCCATGAAGCATGCTGCATTGATCCTTGCTGCCGCATTGACGCTGGTGGCGGCAACGAGCCTCCGCGCCGAGACGGTTGATCTCTGGAAAACAACGCCGCCTTATCCGGACGTCGTCAGCACGTCGCACGCGACGCCGGAGGCGGCCGCATTCTTCAAATCCTATTTCACCGCCAAGAGCGAGCACAAGCCGGTGCCGACCACGGATCATTTCTCCGATGCGCACCTGACCTATATCGACGCGGCTTTGGGCTGGCCCTGGACAAGTAAAAAGGCCGCGACGGAAGCGTTCGAGATGTACATGCCGAAATGGCCGCCGGCCGGCCTGTCCTACCCGACCCGCATCAGCGGCGATACGCATTCGGCTCTGGTCGCCTTCACCGACACCCCGGAATTGTTCGGCGGCGAAATCCGCATTCTCGGCGCGATCGATTTCAAGGACGGCAAGATCGTGCGCTGGATCGACTATTGGGACAGCCGCTCGTTCGGCGCCGAGTTGGCGGCAAAGATGCGCACGCCGCCAGACAAATTCCCGACCAACTTCGACTATGACGTCGCCAGCGACGGCGCCTCGGCCAAGATCAAAGACGTTTCGCAAAAGCTCGCCACGGCCTTTGCCTCAGGCGACGCTGCCGCTGCCGACGCATTGTTCACCAACGACGCGGTGCTCCTCGATCGCGCTTTGCGCGTGCGCATCCTCGGCAAACAGGCGATCGGCAAGTATCTCGGGCGCGTGCTGGCGACGGCGCCATACGGCAAGGGCGCCAAGCTGATGCACGTGGTCGGCAGCGACCAGGGCGGCGGCTATGAGTGGACCAACGACGCAAGCTCGGTGAAGCGCGGCATCGTATCGATCGATCTCAACGGCGCCGGACAGATCGTGCGGCTCGACACCACCTGGGACAACGGCGTCATGAGCGACGCCGATCTGCAGGCACTGGTGCTGCTGTCGATGGAGAAGTAGGTCGCACAGCCCTCCCCCTTGTGGGGGAGGGTTGGGTGGGGGGTCGGGAGGCGACGCGCGAGCATCAATGCTTGCAGGAGATTGGTTGACCCAACCCCTGCCCCTCCCCACAAGGAGGAGGGGAAAAGTCACCGCCCCTCCCGCCAGATACCGAGCGCTTCCTGCGCCGGCCGGTCGGAGATCGAGAACAGCACCGACTGCTCCGCGGCGGAATGCGCGTAGCGCTTCCACGACGGCACGACGAAAACGTCGCGCGGCCCCCATTCGAGCACCTGGCCATCCACATTCGTCGTGCCGCGCCCTTCGGCGCAGACAAAGACGGTGCTGTCGGTGGCCCGGTAGGGCTCGCCGCGGAAACCTTTGGGCAGCATTGCCAGATTGGCGCCCATGGTCGGCAGCACCGGGCCGCCGGTGCTTGGATTGGCGTAGCGCACCCGCGCGCCATGGCTCTTGTCGACGTCGCCAGCTTGCATCATGCGCTCGATGATCGGGCGGGTGCGCGCATAGGTGTAGTTGATGATCGGCGTGCGCTTATTCGCCGCCGTGCCGTCAGGGAGAACGCCCGAGCCGTAGAGGCTCAGCGAGTTGCCGTCCTGCCGTTTGGTGGGCTGCGTCGGGCTGCCAAAATCCTCGCCGAACGAGGTCTCGTAGAAATTGACTGCCGGCGCGTCGAGCACGTCGAGCCATAGCATTGGCTTGTTCGAGGGATTGCCGTGATCGTGCGGCGCCCAGTTGGCGGTGATGACGAAATCGCCGGGCGACATGAAGGCCTTCTCGCCCTCGACCGCGGTATAGGCGCCCTCGCCGTCGAGTACGAAGCGGATGGCCGAGGAGACATGGCGATGAGCCGGCGCGATCTCGCCCGGCATGATCATCTGAATGCCGGCGAACAGCGTGTTGGTCACGCGCGACTTGCCGCGGAGCGCCGGATTTTCCAGGATCAGCACCCGGCGCTTGGCCTCTTCCGTCGTGATCAGGCCGCCCGATTCCATGACCAGCGACTTCACATCGTCGAAATGCCAGACCGTTGGCGCGCAGCGCGACACCGGCTCGTCGCGGAACAGCGTGCCCATCACCTTCCACAGCGGGGTCATGCCCTGCTTGGCAATACGCGCGTAGTAGTCCTGCCGCATCGCCTCGATGTTGTGTTTTGGGCCGGGAGTAGCGCCATCCGGCTTGTTTGCGGTCGCTGTGGCCATGGCGTTCTCCGTCCAGCCGGGATCGGCTCTTGTGGCACGGAATATAAAGAAGGCCCGCCGGGGCGGAAATAGCGGGCCGGCAAGGCCGCTATGCGGCCGGCGGCGGATATGTTGAGCATTTCCCGGGCGCGGCGCAGCACGAAGTGGTGCGCTGCAGACCCGGGATCGTCACAGACGCTGAGTTTGCGGCGGTCCCGGATCAGCGGCGCACCGTTTCACGCTGCGCCGCATCCGGGACACACGATCTCAAGTATTGACGTTGCCGCCGTCGACCAAGACATTCTGCCCGGTCATGAAATCGCTCTCGGCGCCGGCAAGAAAGATGAGGGCGCCGAGCAGATCCTGGGGGTGGGCGTCGCGCTTGAGCGAGCGCGAGGCCAAGACTTTGTCGCGGGCGGTGGCGATGTGACCCGGATTCTCGGCGACCAGCGTCTCACTCATGGTGAGGCCCGGCGACAGCGTGTTGACGCGGATACCATGTTCGCCGAGCTCGAGCGCCAGCACGCGGGTCATCGCCATGATCCCGCCCTTCGAGGTGACGTAGTGCAGCATCCACGGAATGCCGTGGAAAATGCTGCCCGAACCGATATTGATGATCTTGCCATAGCCGCGCGCGCTCATCTGCGGCGCCACGTGTTTGACCATCAAAAACGGCCCGCGCAGATTGATCGCCATGACCCGGTCCCAGACAGCCGTGTCGATCTCGGTGCATTTGGTTTCGTGCAGCGGAGCAAACAGCGCGGCATTGTTGACCAGAATGTCGATCTTGCCGAAGCGCTCCATGGTCTCGGCGACCAGCGCCTTCACCGCGGTCTCGTCGCTGACGTCGGTGACGGAGCTTGCGACCGAATTGGCGCCGTGTTCGCGCGCCAGCGACGCGGCGACATCCTTGCCGTCGGCGATGTCGGCGATCATCAGGCGTGCGCCCTCGGCGGCAAGCGCTCGGACGTAGTGCTGGCCGATGCCCTTGGCGCCGCCGGTGACAATGGCGACGCGCCCATCAAGTCTTCCCATGGCAGCCCCTCCCCGTTGGGTGTTGCTTAACGCTGCTTAACTCTGCTTAACTCTGCTTAAGTCTTGGCACCAAGCCGTTCGATGAACTTGGCGAATGCGGCCAACTGCTGCTGGATGAATCCGACGGTCTGCTGATCGGTGATCTGGCCGGTCTTGGCGTCGATCTTCTGCGAGCAATTGCCGATGAAGATTTCCGGCTTGTTCAGCGTCATGGCGTCGAGGAAGAGCATCGAGCGGCGCAGATCGTATTGCATGCGCCCGCCGCCGAGCGTGCCGTTCGCCGCCGACTGCAACGCCACTGGCTTGCCGGCAAACGGCTGGTTCGGCACCCGCGATACCCAGTCGATGGCGTTCTTCAGGCCGCCGGGTATCGAGAAATTATATTCCGGCGAGTTGAAAATCACGCCGTCGGCTGAGCGGATCGCTTCGGCGAGCTTTTGCACCGCCGGCGGAACGCCGCTCGCTTCCTGCATGTCGGCGTTGTACAGCGGAAATTCGGCAAATGGCGGCGCTTCGGAGAGCCTCATGTTCGGCGGCGCTAGCGCCGGCAGCGCATTCATGACCATGCGATTGTAGGAACCTTTGCGCAGGCTGCCGCAAATACAAACCACATTGAAAATCTTGTCGGCCATCGGTTTCTCTACGACTTAAACGATGCTGATTCCGGCCAGGCAATCAATCAATCTCCGCTCATTCCCGCGGAAGCGGGAATCCAGCTTGATGGCGGCGAGCCGGGTCCCCGTCTTCCGCCTTCGCGCTGCGCGCTTCGGCGGACTCGAACCCGCCGAAGCTCCAACGGAGCGTAGGCGGGTCGCGGGGACGAGCGGAACATAAACATCGCTGCACCATCAGCAACGCCGGGTCGCCGTCTACGTGTTGGGCGAATTCAACAGCGCCGGCGCGACGATCTCCTTCCAGCTCTGCGGCGGCGATTTGAGCTCGCCGTGCCGCCCCATGAAATCGGCAAAGGCGGCGATGCCGTGTACCGCGCTGCCGAACTCATCCTTCAGGTCACCAAGAACTGAGGCGATCGCGGCGGCATCGAACGTCTTCGACGGCTCGTGCGCCAGATAGATTTCGGCGGCGCGGCGCGGATCGTCATGAATGATGCGCGCCGCCTCGTCCATCGCCTTGGCGACGACGTCGGGCACCCGCGGATGGGCGGCGATATAGGCCTTGGTCGCGCCAATCACGAGAAACGAGACTTTGCCGCCGACGATGTCGCCGGCGCCGAGCACCTTGTGAATGCGTCCGTCCGCGAGCGCGATCTCGGTGAACGGCGCTGAAGAAAAATAACCGGCTACCGAATCTTTGGCGGCGAGGAGATCGGCGACAGCGTCGGGGTGCGAGCGGACCACGATTTGGCCGCGCAGTTTGTCGTATTGGCCAAAGACCTTTTCCGACTGCATCTGCAACAGATAGACCTGTGGCGCCGAGGCGGACGGAACGGCGATGCGATCGGCGGCGCCAAAGTCGCCGAGCGTGCGCACTTCCGACCGGTTGGTCAGAAGCACCGGCGGCAGGGTGGTCAGGCCGGAAACAACAAAAATCTGCCGCGGCGTGTCCTTGGACTTTTCCCAGGCGGCAAGAAGCGGCGCCACGCCGAACGGCGCCATGTCGATCGAGCCGGTCGCGAGCGCCTCCTGCAAGGGCCCGGCGCCGAGGAAACGCTGATAGCTTGGCCGGAGCTCAAGGTTTGCGGTCTTGCCGTATTTCTCGACGAGCTTGAGGTCCTCGCAGATGTAAACCGGCAAGAACGCGAGCCCGAAGCCCACGCCGATCCGCACCGGCTCCTCCGCCAGCGCAGGCGAGCCCGGTATCAGCAGCAAAAGCAGCGCGATGAAGCGAGCCAGAACACTGCGCACGCTCGGCATGGCGGGATATCAGCCGGCTTTTTCGTCGGCGATCGGATTGCGCAAGGTCCCGAGCCCCTGGATTTCGACTTCGCAAACGTCGCCGTTCTTCATCCAGACCGGCGGCTTGCGGGCAAAGCCGACGCCCGAGGGCGTGCCGGTGAAAATGACGTCGCCGGGCTCGAGCGTCATGCCTTGTGTGACGTAAACCAGCATCTCAACGACCGGGAACATCATGTTGTCGGTATTGTCCGATTGCATCACCTGCCCGTTCAGCCGGCTCTCGATTTTGAGCCCCTTGCCGCCGGGCGGCACTTCGTCGGCGGAGACGAAAAACGGGCCGAAGCCGCCGGTATGGTCGAAATTCTTGCCCATATCCCACTGCGTGGTCTTGCGCTGGAATTCGCGCACCGAGCCTTCATTGCCGCAGGAATAACCGGCGACGCAGGAGAGCGCGTTCGCCGCGGTCAGATGCTTGGCGCGCTTGCCGACGATCAGGATCATCTCGGCTTCGTAGTCGAGCGTTTCGGTCACTTGCGGGCGCAGGATCGGCGCCCCGTGCGGCACCAGCGAGGTGCGGCCGCGCATGAAGATGGTCGGGAATTTCGGTATGTTGTCGCGCTGCCCGCCTTCCTTGACGTGCTCGAGGTAATTCAAGCCGAGGCAGATTATTTTTCCCGGCCGGCCGACGGGCAGCCGATAGGTCAAGTCCGCTATCGGCTTGCGCGCGCCCGCCGGCGCGCGCTTGGCGAGTTCGCCGAGCGGCTTGACGTCGCCGTCGTGCTTGGCGAGCCATTCACCGAGATCGGTCGGGGCATTGCCATCGGCGGCGTGCAGATCGATCACCTGGTCGCCCTCGACAACGCCAAGCCGCGGCCCGCTTTGCCCTTCGAACGCAACAATTTTCATGATCTCGTTCCTTCCTCGTTGTCACTCGATCGTTCATAAGATTCGGCGAGCCCTTGCGTTGCAAAGGCTTCTCAAACAGCCGAGACAGCGAATATCGTGCCGTGACTTGGTGGGAGAATCGGCGCCTCACACAAGGTTAAGACCGCGATACGGATATGTTGTTTCTACAGTTGAGACGACCTTTCTCCGGATCGTTTCCCCTTAGGCTAGCCGCTTTGCGCAGAATTTTCAGCGCGCGATCGAGAAAACAAGTAGTGCATCATCCAATCGCACCGCGAGCCTTCGCGAATCAGGGCTGAATGCAATCTCGCGGAATTCCGAATCGCCCTTTGCCCGCGCAGTTGCCAGCGGAGGGTCCGATAATCTCGTATCCCAGAGATTGAGCGACTTACCGCACATCATTGCAACCAATTTCTCGTCGGGGCTAACAGCCAATTGCGCACCGGGGGCTCCCTTGACCCGCTTCTTGAAGAGCTGCGCGCCGTTCTGCGAATCCCACACCGTCAACTCGCACTCCTTGTCCCAATAGGCATCCGCTCCGATAAAAAGCTTCTTGCCATCGGAACTGTAGCTTACATCAAGATCGATCGTCATACTCTTGATCCAGCCTGGCGGCTTGAGCTGACGAAGCAACTCGCCCTTCTCATAATCCCAAATTGCAATCGCGTCTTCGTGTCTAAGAGCGATCCGTGGCCCGGTTGGATCGGCTGCCTCCAACCACCAATCGGGCCGCCCCTCCGAGAAGGTCGGTGACGGAACCGGCCGCAGCGAATCGCTGCCTATGTCGAAGGCCATCAAGCGGTTGTCCAACTCGACCAACGCTGACTTGCCGTCATACGTCATGACGATTCGCTGTGTTCCCCCCACCGTGCCCACCGGCATTTCCACCGAATGGCGCACATCGAATGAACCGGCATCCCTTTGGACCAAGCCCCAAGAACCCGGACCCTGCGTTACGAATGTGTTGCCGTCTCGAGAATAAGCGGAAACACGTCCCCACGGAATCGAAGTTCCGATCGCTGTGGCTGTCCCGGTCACGAGATCGAATTGCGTCGGGCGCAAGGAAGCGCTTCCATAGAGCTTGTCACTGCCCGCCCAAAAGACCTCGCTGTCTCGATCGAGCTTAAAGGTGTGAGTTTGAGTCAAAAACGTCGCGTCGGAAAGCGATGGTTCCCGTCGCTTCCGCCAAACGTCGGGGTTTTCCTCGCCCGCCTTGATTGCTTCTGCGATGAGGTGCGGCTGGGCATCCCTTTTGTCGATCAGTTGGACTTCAAATGCCGCGATAAGGCCGAGGCTTTCATCGCTGTCCGGCGTCAGCTGCTTCGATAAGTCGAGAAAATATTGTTTGGCCTCGTCGAACTTCCCCACGCGCCGCATGAGCTCGCCGAGGAGTTGCTGAAATGCCCGCTTCTCGCCGCTACTGGAAGCGTTGATATCCTCGGGCAATCGAGCGATCAGCTCCATCGCATACCGCTCATATTGTCGGGAATCGCGGAATACTTCCCAGGTCGCTTCAAGGAGCAGTTCGAAACCCGGCGATGATCAGCCCCCGTGTGCGCGGCGATCCAAGCGGCGCGATAATAGGCGGCTTCCCCTTTCAGGGCTTGGTATTCCGGCGACAATATGATGGGGCGGAGGCGCTCTAATTCCTTGGTATCGAATTTATCCTTGAAGAACACAAAGCCGTTGGTCGGGCACACTGCCAGCGGCCAAGGGCTTTGTATCGGGCCGACTTGCATCAAGTCGAGCGCCGTTCCAAATGCGGTCCCCGACATCTGGGCCTCAAAGGAAAACTTCGTTCCGTCGTAGGGACAAATCATTTCCACTTGGCGGCTTGTGTGGGCGAACGCCGTGCCGCAACAAGACAACACGGCGAGGGCCGCGACCGCGGCAGACAGCCGGCACGCTTCCCGCTGATCCTTCCCGCGGCGGCAAAGCAACCTCAACCCCGCCCATGATGCGCCTCTCAATCGGTCGTATTTCGACATCCGCATCAGTGCGGCACCAGCGAGGTGCGGCCGCGCATGAAGATGGTTGGGAATTTCGGGCGCCTTCTTTGATCGTTCCCGGCGATGCGCCGGGCGGCGACTATAACGGCCGGCAATGGCACGATCTACTGGGGCGAAGCGTTCCCGCCGCTTTGCGTCTCGCGCGCCGGCGCGGGCCGCCATAGGAGTGGCGCCAAGCGGCTGAAAACCCCGAACAGTCCGGGAGCGGCTTTGTTGACGGCGGAGAGGACGGCAAAAAACACCACCCCGATGATCGACAGCAAGACGGTGACGAACTTCAACCGCGTCAGCAAATTCGCGGCGGCGGCTTCGGCCGGGTCGATCAGCTCCGGCGGATCGCGCAGGATCGCAATGAGCTGCACATCTTCGGC
Source organism: uncultured Alphaproteobacteria bacterium (assembly GCA_963804405.1). Taxonomy (GTDB): domain Bacteria; phylum Pseudomonadota; class Alphaproteobacteria; order Rhizobiales; family Xanthobacteraceae; genus BOG-931. The sequence continues at coordinate 88,823 of CAWDQG010000007.1, forward strand.
AACGTCGGCAAAGCCGTAGAGAATGCCCATACACTCGGCGAAAATCGCAAAGCGGCCGAGCCACGGCGGCAGCCATGGAATACCGGCCACCGCCAGCCAGAAGAGAACAATGAAGGCGGCGAGAGCGACCGCAAAACCGATGTCGGCGCGCAAGACGAACTTCCAATACACGTCGAGCGCCGGACTGCCCCAGACGGTGGCCGCTCCGGCCCTCTGCGCGAAATGGTCGAGATATTCCTCGCCGTAAGTCCAGAGCAGTTCCGGCGGAACCGCGACCTTGCGCTCGATGGCGTCCGCTGCATCGCCGCGGCTCAAATCAAAGAACGCCAAAGTGTCGCCGTCTTGCGCCCCGCGCAACGCCGCATCAATCGCATCCCGCGCCACAGCGGCGACAAAGAACGACACGATGGTCGCGATCGCGGCCACCGCGATCCACGGCGCGAATGGCGAGGCGGCGACGGCGACAAGAAAGTCCCACAGCGCGTTGACGATGACCATGCGCTGATCCTTATCCGCTGCCGCCGAAAGCCCGCAGCAACCAGCCGCAGAAGCCGATGTTTTTCGGCAGCTGCGGCGGCTGCGGCGCCGGCGGCTGGCGCACCGTCGCCGCATTCTGTTCCTCGAAAAGCGTGCGCGGGATTTGGCGGGTCGGAATCATCGTCGCCATCAAATTCAGCCACAGCGAGCGGCCGGGGCGCCGATAGATGTCGCTCGCCGGCACCGGGTATGGATTGCCGTCGAGCCCGCGGCGGAATGCACTCTCGTGTACGCGCTCGGCGGCGTTGATCAGGCACACCGGACGCGGCACCGGTGAACTGATGAGGCGCCAGAACCATGTCCGGGAATCAGGCAGCGTGCCGGTCGGATAGGGCTCGGATGCGTCGAGAGCAGAGCCGATGCAGTCCGCATTGAGCGCCAGCAGATGCGCCGCGTCCATTTGCGCCAGCATCCACAGAAAGGCCGTGTCGGAGAGACCATGCCGTTCGTATCCGCCGCCGACATTGGCGTGCGTGCCCGGAAACCAGACCTGCCTGAGCATTTGCGGCGGCCCTGTCGCCGCGGCCGTCGGCTCCGCCTCACCGGACCGCTGCCGGTCGGCACTGTATGGCACCCACACTGCTGCCTGGAAATTGCCGCGCCGCTCATCGATCGCCAGCGCCTGAAACGCATGCCGTACATGGGTGCCGAGCGCAGTCTCATAAAATGCGAAGGCTTTGGCGCAAAATCGCGTGCCGGGAATGCCGAGCGCACCGACCGTATCCCAGACGCCGATGCATTCGACCTCCACATTCCTGTGGCGGTTGGGCGCAAGCGCGTCGAGTTCAGCAATATCCCATCGTTCTTTTCGCAGCGAATACCAGTCCCAGACCTCGATGAAGCGCACCATCTCCGATTTCTGCAGCACGCCGACGGTGCCGATCATGCCGCCGAGGCTGCGCGCGACAAACGCGCCGCGGGAAAAGCCGAACACAAAGATCTCGTCGCCGTCGATATAGTTGTCGGTGATGAAGCCGTAGCAGGCTTTGACGCTCAACGAGACGCCGACGCCGGCGCCGCCGCCGGCGATGCGATCGAGAAAATTTCCGGTGCCGACACCCGGGTGATAGTGGATGATCTGGGTGATAGCGCCGTCGGTCGGCGCGATGGCGCGCATCAGGCGCACGATATTGGTCTCGCGCTTGCCGTCGGGCCAGTTCCAGGTTCCGTCACAGCAGACAATGAGCCGCCGCCGTCCCGGCTTGCGCTCCGCCAAGGCCCGCACCCGCGGCGCCGCAACCGGCGCAAGAAAACGCTTTGGCGCCCGCGGATCGGGCTGCATTACTAGTCCGAAGCGCCAGACCAGCTCGACCACGACCTGGGCGACGACCAACGCCGCGGCTGCGCCCAGTAGAAGCCACCATGCGTTCGGCCGTCCGATGCATTGAATGAAGGCCGCGGATTTCGTCCCGTGCTGATCAGCGAACCAATCGAGCGCCCACGTGTAAAGCGGTGGCCGGGCGGCAACGTCGGTCGGCTCCGGCCAGAATAGCCAAATCAGCCAGGAAGCCGTCACCGACATGAGTGCAGCGAGGGCCGCATGGCCAAATACCGACCGGATCAAGCCGTATGGCGAATCGTCGCTCCAGTCCGCCGGCTCGCCGGGATCGCGAAACCATTGTCGGAAATCGACGCCGGCGACACGCGACGAACCAAGCAAGCCGCCGACCAATAGACCCAGCGAGGCGCCGACTTGAGCCGCCGAATTCACCCCGCAAACGAACACGCAAAAGATCGCGATGATCACGATCAGCGCGACGAAAAGCGCCGTCTTCACGACCGCACGCTCCACTTGCCGATTCTATTCGCCGCCGTGAGCATCAGGACAACAACAGCAGGCGCGGTGACCGCGACCGCCCCGATCGCCAGCCAGGCCGCGTAGCAAAAGAAGAATTTGCGGCCGACCTGAAACGCGCCGATCAGCCACGCGACGACGACGAGCCAAACCAGCCATCGCAAAATCAGCTGCACGACGGCACGCCGCGGCGATGGTCCGGAGCGCGTCGCGCCATAGCGGTAAGCGCGCGCGCTCAACAGCATGGCCATCGCCAGGAGTGCGATGTACGCGCCGGTATGGGCGCCGATGAGCCAGCCGAATTGCTGCGCCGCCGGACAATCGTTGGCCGAAAGCCAGTCCATCGGTCCCACCCGCCCGCTGGCGTGAGGGCGGCAGTGTTGTGCGAAGCCGAAGGGCGGTCAAGCGCTGGTTGTGCTAGCGCTTTCTACAGCCAAAGGGGCAGCAATGCGAAGATCAGTAGCCGGCGATTTCAGAAAATAGGATCTCAGCCGCTCGCGGGCGTCAAGTGCGGCGGCAACATCAAAGCCATTGACGATCGCAAGCCGAAAGCCGCCTGGCGGCATCGCATGGCGTTCAGGCGCAAGATCCTCGCGGAACGTGATCTGCACACTGGAGACGCCAGGATTGTCTTTGATCTCCTCGACCAAAGCCGGCGGCGGATGGTGGTAGCGCACGCCATTCGCCCCGAACAGCACCACGCTATAACCGCCGCAGCGATCGGCGTCGGCGAAATCCCAGATGCCTTTCTCGTAAAGCCGCACCACCGCTTCGACCCATCCAGCGCCGTACAGATCAGGCCACTGGTCGGCAAAGCGCAGATGCACCTCGATGATGGTGCCGCCGATGGTCTCGAGATTGAGCATGCCGGTATAACCGGCGAGGTGCTTGCGGACCCAGGCGCCGCAGCGCGCTTCAATATCGCCATCGGCTTCGGCATGGATCGTCCAATAGTCGAAAGTGCCCTCGCCGGCCGGTTTGCCCGTGACATGCCGCCACCAGCAAGGCTCACCGCCGACCACGGCAAGGTCGGACGAGACATGACGTCCGCGAAGCAATGTCATCCAGAAATGGCCGGGCGCGGCGTGCCTCACGTAGTCGGCTTGCGATCGCAGCACGCGGCTGCCGATGCCCATGCCTTTGAGATTGACGATCGGCTTGGAAAAAATCGGGAAACATGGCGGCGGCGTGCCGTGCGGACCCGCGTCAAGCCCCTGGCTCAGGGCTACCGCGAGCCTGTCGTAGACCCAGCGATGCGCCGGATACCATTGCCAGGCATCGCTGTCCTCAGTGGTGATGTTCGCAGCGGTTCGAACCTGCGAAAAATATTGCTGGCGCCAGGGATCGGCTTCGTGGATCGGCATGGATCAGACGACAGAGGACAGATGACCGACGACAGAACAACTAGCGGCAAATCCGTCGTCTGTCTTGCGTCGTCTGTCCGCTGTCCTCCGCTATCTGTCGTCCGCCATCCGTAGTGCGTGAACGCTGAACAGGCCGTCGGTCCAGGCTTGCAGCGGCGACCAGCCGCTGCCACGGGCCAACGCCTGGAACGACTCGATCGAATATTTGTAGCTGTTCTCGGTATGGATGGTCTCGCCGGCGCGGAATTCGACCGTCGTGTCGCCGATCCGCACTTTCTGCCGCTTGGTGCTGGCGAGGTGCATTTCGATGCGGTGCCGCTCGGTGTTGTAGAAGGCGTGATGCTCGAAGGCGGCGAGATCGAAATTGGCGCCGAGCTCGCGATTGATGCGGGCGAGCAGATTGAGATTGAATTTCGCGGTGACGCCTTCGGCATCATTGTAGGCGCGGTAAAGAATATCCGGCGACTTTTCGAGATCGACGCCGACGATCAGCACCGCGCCGGCGCCGAGGATGCCGCCGGCGCGGCGCAGGAACGCGCACGCCTCGTGCGGCTCGAAATTGCCGATAGTCGAGCCGGGAAAGAAGCCAGCGCGCGGCTTGGCCGCGATCTCCGCCGGCAGCGCGAGTGATGTGGTGAAATCCGCCACCACCGGAATGATCGTCAGATGCGGGAAATCGCGGCGCAGCCGCGCCGCGTCCTCGCGCAGAAAATCTCCGGAGATATCGACCGGAACATAGGCCTCGACGCTCGCCGCAGCGCGCAGCACGATGCGCGCCTTGCGGCTGGAACCGCTGCCGAACTCGATCAGCGCCGAAGCCGGCGGAAACAGCGAGGCGATCTCCGGCGCGTGTTTGTTCAATAGTCCGAGCTCGCTGCGGGTCGGATAGTATTCCGGCAATTGGGTGATGCGATCGAACAGGCTGGAGCCGGTCAAGTCGTAAAAGTATTTCGGCGGCAGGTATTTCGGCTTGGCGGTCAGGCCGGCAATGACGTCGGCGGCGAATTCATTCGCCGGCTCGATCGGGCGCGGGGCGCGAAGGGCGGATCGGGTGCGCATGGGAACGCTCAGCGTTCGAACTCCGCCAAACGCAAACCGCTGAATTGCCAGCGCGCCGACGGATAAAAGAAATTGCGATACGTCTTTCGCGAATGACCCGCGGCCGTCGCCAGCGACGAGCCACGCAGCACCATCTGATTGACCATGAACTTGCCGTTATATTCGCCGAGCGCGCCGGCCTCGGCCACATAACCGGGATAAGGCGAATAGGCGCTGCGGGTCCATTGCCACACGGTGCCGAAGGCATCGTCGAGCGCTTCCGCCTTGGCGGCGACCTCCCACTCGGCTTCGCTCGGCAAATGCTTGCCGGCCCAGCGCGCGAACGCATCGGCCTCGTAATAGCTCACATGACAGACCGGCAGCGATGGGTCGACCGGCGCGCAAGCCCGCCGAGCGTCATGGAAAACCAGGCGCCATCGACTTTTTGCCAATAGCCGGGCGCGTTCCAGCCTTGCGCTTCGACAGTGGCCCAGCCGTCGGACAACCACAGGTCTGGCGTCGCATAGCCGCCCTCGGCCATGAATTCGAGCCACTCGCCGTTGGTCACGAGCGCCGGCGCGATACGCACCGGCTGCAGCAATACCTGATGTGCCGGCCGCTCATTGTCGAACGAGAAACTCGGCCCGTCATGGCCGATGGTGTGAATGCCGGCGAGCAGTCCGTTTTCGGCGGAGTTGGCGCGCTTGCCGCGCGGCCAGTGCCAATGCGGATCGTAGGCCGGATGGGTCGCGTTCTGCGCAAAGGCGTGCAGAATGTCGGTCAGCATCAATTCCTGATGCTGCTGCTCGTGATGCAAGCCGATCTCGACGATCGGCCACACCCGCTCGGGGTCCTGGGTGGTTTCGATCAAATTCACCACCGCCGCGTCAACGTGCGCGCGATAGGCGGTCGTCTCGGCGACGCCGGGCCGCGTGATCAGCCCGCGCTGCGGCCGCGCCTGCCGCGGACCCGCCGCGACGTAATAAGAATTGAATAAATATGCAAAGCGCTCATCAAAGGGACGATAGGACGGCACCAACGGCCGCAACAGAAACTGTTCGAAGAACCACGTCACATGGGCGCGATGCCATTTCGCCGGGCTGGCGTCGGGCATCGATTGCACGACCTGGTCCTCGGGGGAGAGCGGCGCGGCGCGACGTTCGGTTTCGCCGCGCACCGCGACAAAGGCATCGCGCCAAAATCGGCGCGCGTCGCCGAGCGGCTCGGCAAGAGCGGTATCTCCATTGGCTGAGTTGGGCGATCGAACGGCGGGACGTGACATCAGTGAGGCCCGGAAAACCGAATAATTGCGAATAGCTGAGCGGCAAAGGTTAGGGAGGTAATCGACCCGTTAGAGGATGGTTCCATATCGATTCGGTTGCAAGTAGCGCAAGCATGCTAACGGGGATGTGATCACTGGCGAATTTTTCGCGGCCGGGGGATTGACGTTGCCGGAAAACTACTTACCGGAATGAGCTTCGCCGAAGTGAGGAGTAGCGGAATGGCGGGCGTCATGTTGCCGCGCGAACGTTGCGACTATTCAGCCATTGTCGACCGGCCGCCGCTCAAGCTTCCGGGCGGCGCGCGGCTCGTGTTCTGGACCATCGTCAATCTCGAGGTCTGGGACATCCGCAAGCCGATGGCGCGCCAGGTGCTCGCACCGCCCACCGGACAGACGCAAATTCCCGACGTGCCGAATTGGAGCTGGCACGAATACGGCATGCGGGTCGGCGTCTGGCGCTTCTTCGATCTGTTCAAGCGGCTCAAGATCCGGCCGACGCTGGCGCTCAACGCGCGCGTCTGTGAGGACTATCCACGCGTCGCCGAACAGGCGCGCACTGACGGCTGGGAATTCATGGGCCATTCCTACGAGCAGGGTCCAATCCACGCCGAGCCGGACCAAAAGGCGATGGTCGAGCGCTCGCTCGGCATCATCGAGCGCTTCACCGGCAAACGGCCGCTCGGCTGGCTCGGCCCCGGGCTTACGGAAACCTTCGACACGCCGGAAATCCTGGCCGGCGCCGGCGTCAAATATATCGGCGACTGGGTCTATGACGACGAGCCGACTGTGATCCGCACCGCCGCCGGGCCGTTGCTCACCTTGCCCTATACGCTCGAGCTCAACGACATCCCGATGATGATTATCCAGCATCACGAGAGCGATTATCTGATGCGGCGCGCCATCGATCAGTTCGAGCGGCTTTATGCCGAAGGCGAGCAGCGGGCAAAAATCCTCGCGCTCGCCATTCATCCTTACATCAGCGGCCAGCCGCACCGGATCAAATATCTCGAAGCGATCTATCAGCACGCCCGCCGTTTCGACGGCGTCGTCTACTGGACCGGCGAGGAGATATTGGACTGGTATCTCAAATCCGGCGCAGTTGCCGATCAAGTGAGAGTCCCTGTCATTGCGGCCGAGCGAGCTTAGCGCGCGAGAGCCGGAATCCATAACCACAATTGTTGCAGGACGAGCACAAGAGTGCTGTTCTCGACGAACCGGGGTTATGGATTCGGGCTCGCGCTTCGCGCGCCCCGGAATGACGGGAGGGTATTGATGCGCACACTCGTTGGCAATGCTATTTGGCGGCATTTTGTCTGCAGGCGAGCACCGCGAACGCTGCGCCAACCACGCCGACCCCTGCTGCGCCGGCCGCCAAACCGCCGGCCGCCAAGACCGCCGCCCGGCCGGCGCAGCATCGGCAGCGCCGTGTCATACCACCGGCACCTATGACGCCTGGCTCGCCGCCTTCGAGCGCGAGGCCTTGGCGCAAGGGATTTCGCAAGCCACCATCGCCGCAGCTGCGCCGAGCCTCACGTATGATCAGAAGATCGTCTATATCGATCGCGGCCAGCGCGTCTTCAGCCAGACGTTTCTCGATTTCTCCGGCCGCATGGCCGCCGCCTACCGCATCCAGCGCGGCCAACAACTGATCCAGGCCAACGCCGCGACCTTTTCGCGCATCGACCAGCAATTCGGCGTGCCGGCGCCGGTCATTGTCGCGTTCTGGGGACTGGAAACCGACTTCGGCGCCAACCTGGGCAAGTATCATACGCTCAGCGCCATCGCCTCGCTCGCTTACGATTGCCGGCGCAGCGACCGCTTTCGCGCGCAGCTTCTCGATGCGCTGCGCCTTATCCAGCATGGCGATCTGACGCCGGCGGATATGATCGGCTCGTGGGCAGGCGAGCTCGGCCAGACGCAGATGATGCCGTCGGAATACAATCAATACGGCGTCGACTTCGACGGCAACGGCAAGCGCGATCTCATCCATAGCGTGCCCGACGTGCTGGCCTCGACGGCGAACTATCTGCATGGGCTCGGCTGGAAGAAGGGTGAGCCGTGGCTCACTGAAGTGCGCGTGCCGGCAAATATGCCGTGGGACCAGGCGGATCTTTCGATCCAGCTGCCGCGCTCCAAATGGGCGGGATGGGGCGTGACGCTCGCCGACGGCCGGCCGCTGCCTGCCGACAATCTCCCCGCTTCGCTGCTGCTGCCAATGGGACGCCTGGGTCCGGCTTTCCTCGCCTACCAGAATTTCCAGGTCTATCTGCAGTGGAATAATTCGCTGGTCTATTCGACCACCGCCGCCTATCTCGCCACCCGCATCGCCGGCGCGCCGGCACTGCATCACGGCTCGCCGCCGCCGGCGCTTGCCTTCGAAGACATGAAAGCCATGCAGGGCATGCTGGCGCGCGCCGGCTTCGACGTCGGCAAGATCGACGGATTTGCCGGGCTGAAGACCCGGCAGGCGGTCAAAGCGATGCAGATCAAATACGGCCTGCCTGCCGACTCCTATCCGACGGCCGAACTGCTGGCGCGCATGCGCGGCGGATAATCGCCGGTTCTGCCGCGCTGAATAGATAAAAGTATTCGAATTATGCGGCGGACCGCGGCGCCCCCTATCGGCGACGGCAGCAGACCCTCAACGACGGAAAGCAGCGCCCTTGCAATGTAACATTATAACATTAGACTGCACACGAACAACGCGAACCGAACGCGGGCGCTCAGCAGGGAATATGTCCGGCTGGCGTCGATGATGTTTGCTCCAGGTATGTTGTTACATTCGCGCCACAGCCCGCGGCAATCATATTTGTCCTGCGGGCCATTCGAGCCGGCCGCATTGCGTCGGACCTGCCGGGCTGTAGACTGTTTTGCGTTGGGGATGGCGTGCGACGATAAGGTCGCCTGATGCGTTGGGTTCGGACCAAGAGGCGGAGTGCGAGTTGGCTGGCGCTTGCGGCGATGGCGCTGCAGCTCGTCCTCTCCTTCGGGCATCTGCATCTCGACCTGGCCGCATCCATGCGCAAACCGCGACGGTCGCGCACAGCGAAGACCGCCGTCGTCCCGACCACTCCCGCGCAGCATCCGGCCAACGACAGCGACGACTATTGCGCGATTTGCGCGACGATCCATCTGACGTCGACGACGTTCCTGCCGGACGCACCGCAATTGCCGGTGCCGTTTGTTTCGCAAGCACTCGAGCATTTTAGTTACGCGGCTTTCATTTTCATCGCGCCACAGCGAACAGCGCTTTCAATCGCGCGCGCCGCCGCTCGCCTGATCCCCGGTCGTTGCTGATCTCAGCGCCTCTGCCGCGCGTGCGCGCTGGCAATGGCGTCGAGATTGAACGCGGCAACTCTGTAGTTTCTTTAAATCCGCCGCGCAGCACGACCCGCAATTAAGCCGGCCGCGAGGCCGTTCCTTTCAGTAATCTGGGGGCGAGGCTATTATGTCTGTTGTATGTTCCGAGCGCATCGCGGCCATTTTCTTGGCGGCTGCGCGATAATTGCATTGCTGAGTTTCAGCGGAGCGGCAATAGCGCAAACCAAGCTTCCGGAAGTCGTCGTCACCGCGCCGAAAGAGAAACCAAAACCGCGCCGCGTCCAGGTCCGCACTGCCGCCGGCAACCGCGCCCGCGGCGCCGGCTGCGCCGGTCACGCCGGCGGCGCAACTCAACGCCAAGGCCAACGCGTTCGATCAGGCGCGCAGCAACCTCTTCACCACCATCGGCACGGCATCAACCACTTTCACCCATGAAACGATCAACGCCCTTCCCGGCGGCGACAACACCCCGGTCGAGCGAATCCTGTTGCAGTTCCCCGGCGTCTCGCAGGACTCCGCGGCCAGCGGCCTCCTCCATGTCCGCAACGACCACGCCAATCTGCAATTCCGCATCAATGGCGTGATAGTTGCCCGATGGCCCGACCGGTTTCGGCAGCATTCTCGACGCCAGCTGGATCGGCAGCCTCGGCCTCGTCGTCGGCGCACTGCCGGCCGAATATGGATTGCGGAACACGGGGCTGATCGACATCACGACCCGCGCCGACATTTTCAACAACAGCGGACATCGCCAGCGTTTATGGCGGCAGTCAAGAACGATCACGCCGTCGATCCAATACGGCGGCACGTTCGGCAGCACCTGCCCGGCCATACCGGCGCGGCGGTGGCTACCAAAGCGCTGCCCAACACGGATTGCTTCGCTGGGCGTCCAGTATTTCTTCACCGGCCGGTACACGTACACCAACTGGGGCCTTGAGCCGCCGACAGGCGCCTACTTCCCGATCCACGACATTCTCGCAGCAGGAGAAGGGCTTCGCGTACATGTCGACTTTTGTCGACCCGTATCACGCGGCTCAGCCTGATCGCGGGAACCTTCACCGGCGCATTTCAGATTCCCAACAACCCAGGGCAGCCGGTCGGTTTGAACGGCAATCCTCCGGTCACGAGCGCGTTCGGCGTCACCAGCTTCAATTCGGCGGGGCTCCAAGAGAACCAATATGAGGATACTCAATACGCCGTGCTGGCCTTGCAGCGATCGATCAACGGCTTTGACGGGCAGCTTTCCTATTTCACGCGCTATGACCGCCTGCACTTTGGGCCGGACCCGGTCGGCGATTTGCTGATCAATGGCATTGCCTCCGATGTCGTGCGCCAATCCTTGACCAACGGTATCCAGGCGGACGCCTCGTATCAGCTCTTTCCGGCGCACACGATCCGCACCGGCTTCTATTTCAGCGGCGAAACGATCTTTGACGGCAACTCCTCGCTGGTCGAGCCGGCTCCGGCCGGCGTGGCGGTCGATGCCCCTTTCACGATCATGGATGACGTCTCGAAGACCGGCTACCTCGCGGCCGTCTACGCGCAGGACGAATGGAAGGTCACCAACAATTTCATCATCAATGGCGGCTTGCGCTTCGACCAGCAGTGGCTGTTCACCAACGCCAACCAGCTCAGCCCGCGCATCAGTTTCACCTATCTGCCGTTCGAATTCACCAAGTTCCATTTCGGCTATGCGCGCTACTTCACGCCGCCGGTCCTGGTCGAAGCGGCCCCTGCCAATATTGCGTTGTTCAACGGCACCACGGGAGCATCGACCAGCCCCGGAACCGATCCCGTGCTGCCGGAGCGCTCGCATTATTTCGACGCCGGGATCGATCAAAATATTCCGTTTGGCTGCAGCAAACCGGCGGCCAGGGATTGCACCGACCTCGACCTCGGCATGGACGTCTATTACAAGCTCGCGACCGACCTGATCGACAACGGCAATTTCGGCCAGGCGCTGGTATTAAGCGCATTCAATTACGCGCAGGGCGTTGTCGAAGGCATCGAGTTCAAGGCAAAATTTCACAGCGGCCCGTTTCAGGCCTACGCCAATCTCGCAGTGGGCCAGGAGAGAGCGACCAACGTGGTGTCGAACGAATTTCTGTTCGACAACGTCACCCCGGTCCTCGCTCTCGGCAACCAGACGCTGCGGCAGTTTGTCGACTCGCACTGGATTTATACGGACCACACGCAACTTGCGACCGGCTCGGCCGGCTTCTGGTATCAGTTCTGCGGACGGCCGGCTTATGCCGACGAGAGCTTCTGGGGGCCGGACCTGTCCTGGTGCGGCACCAGGCTGACCGGCGACATGATCTATGGCAGCGGGCTGCGCAACGGCATCGCCAATCTCGGAACGGTGCAGCCTTACACTCAGTTCAATATCGGGGTCGCGCGCGAATTTCTGCTGCCCGACGACCCGAAGCCGATGACGGTGCGCTTCGACGTCGTCAACCTGTTCGACACCATCTATCAAATCCGCGGCATCGGCGGCTCAACCTGCCCCGCCGGCAACAGCACGTGCGGCATCGGCGTGTTCGCTCCGCAATTCGGGCCACGCCGCGGCTACTTTCTCGGCGCGTCAAAGAAGTTTTGAGATCAGTAAAAGGAGACTGGCGTCATGCGGCGAAGACAACAACGGCATGGCGGCGAAAATGCCGGCAGCGCCAAAGTGAGTAGGCTCGGCGCGGCCGCGGATCGCGCCGGCCGATTGGCGGCCACGGCATTCGTCTGGTTTGTCGGCGCCACCTCCGCTGCGCTGGCGGCCGATCTTCCAGCTCCACCGCCGATCTACAAGGCCGCACCGCCGCCACCCTACAATTGGACCGGCTTCTATGTCGGCGGCAATCTCGGCGCCGGCTGGAGCGGCCTCGCCAACGCAAATTTTTCCGACACGCTTGGCAGCTCCTTTATCGGGCCAACCAATACTCAGTTTGCCGGCGGCGCCCAGGTCGGCGTCAACTACCAGTTCTGGGGCGGCGTGGTCATCGGCGCCGAGGCGACGTTTGATTGGTTTACGGTCAGCCACAACAACCCGGTCACGGCAACCGACCCCACCAACACTGCTGCCGCCAATATCAACACGTCAGATGCACGATGGGCGACCACGGCGACCGGCAAGCTCGGCTATGCCTGGGACCGCGTCCTGCTCTATGGCAAGGGCGGCGCCGCCTGGGTTGCGACCACCAATCCGTCGATTTCGGTCGCCGGCGTCCCGGCAAGCTTCAGCGACGTCAACAACACGACCGTTTCCACCTGGACCGCGGGCTTCGGCCTTGAATGGGCGTTCTACGGCAACTGGTCGGTGCGGGGCGAGTATGACTTCATCGCGCTGCCCACTCAGAGCCTGACGGTCGCGCCGGCGACACCCACTTTCGGCGGCGACGTGATCACATTCAACAATCGCAACCTTTCGATCTTCACCGCGGCGATTAACTACAAATTCGGCGGCTGGTGATGATGAAAGACGGCTCGCTTTGCTCATCAATCGGACCCGCCGAGCTAAAGGCGCGCCGCACACTATCGTTTCGAACACGGTTTCAGGGGCTGCATCGGGCAGTTTTGAGGGGACCTCATCCGCCACAACATGGAGATCGACGATGCGGCAAAAACGAATGCGGGCGACGGCCGCCGGACCGCCTGCGCTACATGATAAAGCCATCTTTGCTCGGCATTCCCGCGCCATGCTAAAAAGGGCGTCCGCAGAAACCGCAGCCGAGCTGCCAGGGACCGACCAGTTGCGCGGATGCAGTAGATGCCGCGGCCAGCGCTCTCATTCCATCGGCCCGAGCGCGGTCGCTGCTGTCCTCATGGCTGGCTTGATATCCGGCTTGGCGACCACGGCGGCGCTGGCGCAAACCGGCGCCGGCGAGCATTCGGTCGCCATTGCCGACTTGCCGCAGGATCTCTCGCCCTGGGGAATGTTCCTGCACGCCGACACCATCGTGAAGGCGGTGATGATCGGGCTCGCCATCGCGTCGCTCGTCACCTGGACGATCTGGCTCGCCAAGAGCATTGAGCTCATCAGCGCGCGCGCGGCGGTGCGGCGCGGCCTGCGCGTACTGCTGGACTCGGCGACATTCGCCCAGGCGCAAGAACGGCTGCGCGGCGACGCCGGGCCGATCGGGCGTTTGCTGCAGGCCGCCGCCAACGAGATCCGCTTCTCCGCCAATCTGCGCGCCGACGGCTTGAAGGAGCGCATCGCCTGGCAGCTCGAGCGCATCGAGATGGCGGCGGGGCGCAAAATCTCGCGCGGCACCGGCGTGCTCGCCACCATCGGCTCCACCGCGCCGTTCGTTGGGCTGTTCGGCACGGTCTGGGGCATCATGGACAGCTTCATCGGCATCTCCAAGGCGCACACCACCAACCTTGCCGTGGTGGCGCCCGGCATCGCCGAAGCCTTGCTGGCGACCGCGCTCGGCCTGGTCGCGGCCATCCCGGCGGTGATGATCTATAATGTGCTGGCGCGATCAACCGGGCATTATCGCGCGCTGATCGGCGATGCTTCGGTGCAAGTCATGAAGCTCGTCAGCCGCGATCTCGATCGCGCCAAATCCAAAGCCGCCCAAGCCGGAAATCATGTCGCACGCGGCGGAGTAGCACCATGGCGATGCGGCTCGACCACGGCACCGATGAGCTTGAAGAGGTGCACGGCATCAACGTGACGCCGTTCATCGACGTGATGCTGGTGCTGCTGATCATCTTCATGGTGGCGGCGCCGCTCGCGACCGTGGACATCGCCGTCGATCTGCCCTCCTCCAATGCCGAACAGCAGCAGAAGCCCGACAAGCCGATCTACCTGACGCTCAAGCCGGACCTGACGCTCGCCATCGACGATAGTCCCATCGCCCGCGACCAGCTCGCCAGCGCGCTCGATGCCGCGACTGGCGGCAACAAAGACGACCGTATCTTTCTACGCGCCGACCGCAGCGTGCCTTACGGCGAGCTAATGGCGGTCATGAATGAGCTGCGCGCCGCGCACTACCTTAAGGTGGCGCTGATCGGCCTCGAAATGCGGCAAGCAAAATGAGCGCGCCCTCGCTCTCCTGGTTCGATGACAGCCCGCGCGACCTCGCACGCTGGACAATCGCCGGCGCGGTCGTGATCGGTATTCATGCCGGCGCCGTGGCTTACATGCTCGCCACACATCAACCCGACGAAATCGGCGCCGCCAGCGATGTCGTCACAGTGGAGCTGGCGCCAATCGAACTCGACGCCGGACGCGATCGAGCAGGACGTGGCGCCGGCGCCGGAAACCATGGTCGAATCCCAACCTCTGCCCGACCTGCCGCAGCCAAAGCCAGAGCAGGAGGACATGAAGGTCGAGCAGCCGCCGGACGAAACGCCGACGGAAGTTCCACTACCCGTGCCGAAGCCGCCTGAGAAGGTCGCGGAGACGCCGCCGCCGGCGCCGCAAACCGCGCAGCAAGTCAAAGGCGGCGCGCCGGCGGTCGAACCGTCATGGCAGGCAAGCCTGGTGCGGCAATTGCAGCGCTTCAAGCGCTATCCCGCCGCGGCGCAATCGCGCAACGAGCAGGGCGTGGTGCTCCTAAGCTTCAGCCTGGACCGCACCGGCCGCGTGCTGGAGCGTAGTATTGCGCGAAGCTCCGGCTACGCCGATCTCGACAACGAGGTGATGGCGATGATCATGCGCGCCGAACCGCTGCCGTCGTTCCCGGCAAGCATGACTTAGGCGCGGATCGAACTCACCGTACCGATCCGCTTCTCGCTGCGCTGAAATACTTAATTGCCGCTGCCCAAGGACGCGGGCGGCCCGTAGCCGCGCGGGCCAAAGGGGCGATATGTCGATGATTGGCCGGCGCCGAACTGCACAGTGGGGCCGGTCTGGCCGAACGGATGCGAGCCCTGACCGAAGTTCTTGCTGCGGTCGTCAGGATCGGCAAACCTTGTCGAATTCCCGCCGGTGCTCAAGGTTTCCATCGTGAACGCGTGCGCCGACGGCCCGGCCAACGAGAGTACGGCGACAACGGAGATCGCCGCGCCAAAGGCCACCGCCGCGACATGAAGCTGCGTTAGACGACGCGTCATAATTCCCCCTCGCTATGCCCCTCGATTAGTCCCCTCGCCCACGCCCGAAGCACCCGAAGCATGCCGTCAAACTAAAGCATGATCCATCAAAGCGGAAGCCAGTCCGAACAAGATCGTGCTTCGGTGTGGTATCCAAGCCACGATCCGACCCAAACTTGACCGGATCATGGTCTAGCCGCCGAAATATCCTCATAAGCTCAACGTCCCGATAAGGAGTGACCATGCGAACCAAGCCGTGCCTGACCTTGACCGACGTGAAGAAGATGCTGGAGGCGTGCGAAGCCGAGGCCGCAAGAACAACTGGAATGTCGCCGTCGCGATCGTCGACGAGGGCGCCCATCTCCTGGGCTTCCAGCGCATGGACGGCGTCGGACCGATTTCCGCCGAAGTGGCTATCGGCAAGGCCAATACCTCGGCGCTGACCCGGCGCCCGAGCAAGTTCTTCGAGGATCGCGTCAAGGACCGGCCGGCGTTCGTCAGCTTTCCCGCCGGCGTGTTGATCCAGGGCGCGCTGCCGATCATGCATCACAATGAATGCGTCGGCGCCATCGGCGTCTCCGGCGTGCAATCGCATGAGGACGAGCAGATCGCGCTCGCCGGCATCAACGCGCTGGGGTAGCCGCATGCTTTTAGTCGTCATGGCCGGGCTTGTCCCGGCCATCCACGTCTTCGTTTGATGCACCGTTCAAGACGTGGATGCCCGCGACAAGCGCGGGCATGACGAAGAAGGCCGCAGGATGCGGATGGCGTTTCACCCGTCCAGCTCCTTGAAGTAGCGGTAGATGCCCCACTGGCTGAAAGCGATGCGCCGCTCCGAGGCGAGATAGGCTTTGATGCGCGGCCGTTGTGCTACCCGGTCGTGCAGCGCGACCACGCCCGGAATTTTCTTCTCGAAGCGCTTCATGCGTTTGGGAAAGGCGTAGCGCAGCCCGTCGACGATCTGAAAGAGCGACAGATCGACATAGCTCAGCCTGCCGCCGACCAGATATTTGCCGCCGTTCTTCGCCAGCACGCGCTCGAAATAGCCCAGGAATTTCGGCACCCGATAGCGCCAGAAATACTTGGTGCGGCGCTTGGCCGCCGGCTTCTGCTCCTCGTAATAGAGCCACGAGCTGATCGGATGATGGGTGTCGTGAATCTCGACCACGAGATCGGTGATGGTGAGCTGCAACTGGTGCGCCCACAGCCGTCCCGCTTCGTCGCGCGGCGACAGCTTCAGAGCGGCCCGAGATAGAACAGGATATTCGCGGTCTGCGCGACGATGAGCTTGCCGGCCTTGAGAAAAGGCGGCGCGAACGGCGGCCGCGCGCTGCTTTTGGCGTCGATGATTTTCATCATCGCCGCGACGCCGGCTTTGCCCCTGCGGCGCGCGACATCGACATAGTCGGCGCCGGCTTCTTCCAGCGCCAGCCGGACGAATTCGCCGCGTCCCTGGATGCGTCGGCCAGTAGTAGAGCTCGTAGCGCATCGGGTCTGCGCGTTAGCTCATTAGCCCCGCGTTGCGCACCCAGCTGCCCGAGCAGCGGCCGCCCGAGGCTTGGCCGTACCAGCTGCCGGCGCCGTGCGTCGCAGTCAAATGCCCGGACGCCATCGCATAGGCCGAGCCGCTGGAGACCCGCAGAGACGCCGCCCCGCTGGGGCGGACCCGGCCGGCGATGTCGACGCCGCCGCCGCCATAGACGATCGCGCCATTGATGATTTGCCCGCTGAACCGATAGGACGCGTCGCAGGGACCGCTTCGGGTATAGACGACAACGCTCCAGCTGCCGTCAAATTTGGTGGCGGCGCGAACATATGTCGCCTGCGTCAGCGCCGCCGCCGTGACCGTCGCGGCAAGCAAAATCGACGTGGTGGTATTGCGGATCATCTTCGCCCCTCTCGGCATTGCGGCGCCGATCGGGCGCCGACATCAGTGAAAACCGTCATTGTCTGCGTAGCTACCCTCAATGTCCCATGACCCGCGGCGCTCTGTCCAGGGTCCCGAGAAAGAGCGCCGGGGCGGCAAAGTGCGCATCACCTCTCCCCGCTGGGGAGAGGTCGCGCCGCAGGCGCGGGTGCGGGGGTTCGGCGCCAAGGATTGCAACGCCGTACCCCCTCACCCCACCCTCTCCCCGTTGGGGAGAGGGAGTTGAAGGCCGCGTGACGCCTGCCTTCAGTGATTTCAAACATCTAGCCGGCGGCCGGCTGGTATTGCTGGTCGGTCACCTTTTCCATCCACTCGACAAATTTGCTGTCGCGCACCTCGGTGATGGCGACGTGCGCCATGGTCGTCTGCGGGCCGGCGCCATGCCAATGTTTTTCGTTCGGCGCAAACCAGACGACGTCGCCGGCGCGCACTTCCCGCACCGGCCCGCCGAGACTTTGCACCCGGCCGACGCCGGAGAGGATGTAGAGGGTTTGGCCGGCCGGATGGGTGTGCCAGGCGGTGCGCGCGCCGGGCTCGAAATGCACCAGGCTCGCGCGCACGTTTCCCGGCGCCGGCGTCTCGACGATCGGGTCTTGCCAGACGGCGCCGGTGAAATAGTCGGCTGGCGCGCGGCGCGAGGCTGCCGAGCCGGATGGTCGTATCTCCATGTGCGTTTCCTCTCCTTCTGAATGCCGCTCATTCCCGCCCCCGATCGCAGTCGGGGGGAAACTCCAGCGAATCCCGCGCTTCGTCATTGCGAGCGAAGCGAAGCAATCCAGTTCGGCCGCGCGGTTCTGGATTGCTTCGTCGCTTCGCTCCTCGCAATGACGGTGGGTTGCCGGGTAACATAATGGAAATCCGCCCCGGATACGCTCGCTCCATCGTCGGGGCCGCGCCGCAAGAAGGCCGCAGTGCGCCTCTACATTCGCCATGACGCGGGCTTTGGGGGTGTGCGTTTGGAGCTGCTGCAGACAATAATGTGGACCGCTTGGGCGCGAAGCCTTGCGCTCCTCGCCGTCGCCGCCTTTGCGCTGGCGCTCGCTGCCTGCTCCAAATGCGACATCCCGACCTGGCGCCACGATTCACCGCCTGTGCCGCAATCCTGCCACGACGGCCCGGATACGAAATAGCGTCATCCTGCCCCGCGAAGCGGGGAAGGGGGACCACCCTGCGCAGCAGGGTGGTGGAAGGGGCGTCAGCGGTGACAACTCGCACTGCGTAAGACTGCTGCTCAGCATGCCCCCTCCACCACACTTCGCATGGTCCCCCTCCCCCGCTCCGTTTCACTGCGCGGGGGCGGACAAACAAAATCGTTCCCGCGGCGCCCTCATGCGTCCGAGTTTTGCCTACGACGACAACGCATTCCAAAAATAGATTCGCCCCCGGCAAACAAAAGGGAGGCGAAGCGCCGAAAGGCGCATTGTCCTACCAATCGCCGCTTGCGCGGCGGTGCATCCATGACTGGATGCGCCCGCCTTCCGGCGCTTCACCGCGGCATTCACCACCGGCTCTTACCCCGATGGCTCTGCTCCAGAACCGGGTTTCCCAACGACTCGAGCTCGCGGGTGTTTTGCCCGCTTACATCCTAGCCGTCGGTTAAGCAGGCTCCCTGCAGACCGGTCCTTTTGCCGGTCGACCGGTGCCCCAGAGCCGCCCGAGTGCGGATTGGCAATTCCGCCCGCGGGGACCGCACCTCGCTCCGCTTTTCAGGCATGCCGTCCGGACAAGCGCCCTTTAGGTGAGCGAGATGAACGGACACGTAACTATATTAGTGACGAAAGTCAAGCTCAAACGTCATTGTTTTTGTGACGAGGGGACGCAACGCAATTCCGACAGCGCGATCATGCGCTTGCGGTCTTGGTCGAGGTCCAAAACCATCGAGCCAACAGCACGGCAGCCAGCATGCCGGCGAGCTGCGCGGCGACGAATGCGATGACACCGCCGGGAGCGATGCCGGCGAAAGTGTCGGACAGCGAGCGCGCGATGGTGACGGCCGGATTGGCAAAGGACGTCGAGGCCGTGAACCAATAGGCCGCCGTAATATAAAGACCGACCGCGTAAGGAATTGCCGCAGCGTTACGCGCCGCGCATCCGAGGATGGTCAGCAATAAGCCGAACGTGGCAACGAACTCGGCGAGCCACTGCCCTGCCCCGGTGCGAGCGTGCAGCGAGACCTGCCACACCGGCAGTTCGAACATCAGGTGCGCCGCCCACACCCCGATCATCCCGCCGATAATTTGCGCGGTGATGTAATGGCCGGCGTCCCGCCACGTCATCTCGCGGCGGAGCGTGAAGGCGAGGGTCACCGCGGGGTTGAAGTGCGCGCCCGAGAGCGGACCGAAGGTCAGGATCAGGACGGTGAGGATCGCTCCGGTCGGGAGCGTGTTGCAAAGCAGCGCCAGCGCGTCGTTCCCGCCGGCGAGCCGCTGCGCCATGATGCCCGAACCGACCACCGCGGCGAGGAGGAAGGCCGTGCCCAGACACTCGGCGACGCCGCGGCGAAGGAGCGATGGCATCAGCTGCGGCCGATCGCTTTGAGCTTGTTTTGCAGCGTCAGTTTGTCGAGCGCACGCAACGGCAGCGATGTGAAAATTCCGATCCGCTGATTCAGCATCCGGTATGCATCTTTGAAGGCAAGCGCGACTTCGGCCGGCGTGCCGGTCGCGGCAGCCGGATCCGGAACGCCCCAATGCGCCGTCATCGGCTGACCGGGCCAAAGCGGGCAAGTTTCGGCCGCTGCGTTGTCGCACACCGTGAAGACAAAATCGAACGGCTGCGCACTCGGCGAGGCGAATTCATCCCACGACTTTGCGCGATAGCCCGACGTGTCATAGCCGAGACTTTGTAGCAGCCGCAGTGTCTCAGGATGTACGCGGCCCTTGGGGTGGCTTCCGGCGCTAAAGGCGCGGAATTTTCCAGCGCCCACTTTGTTCAAGATCGCTTCCGCCATGATGGAGCGAGCCGAATTGCCGGTGCAGAGAAACAGCACGTTGAAAGGCTGAGCGGCCACGGCACGTCAGGCGGAGCAGCCACACACCGCCGGCGCCGCTTGCGGTGCGCAGCAGGATTTCTCATGCGCGATGCGGGCGACGCGTTCGCCGGAGCCATCGCCATAGTCGGTGCTCTCACCGGTGGTGACGAACGTTTCCCAGGAAATGCCGGACGGGTCGTCGATCCAGGATTTTTCCGACTTGGCGTAGCAGCAGCTGGTCTGGCCTTGCTCGATCACGTCGCCGCCGGCTTGGTGCAGCCGCGCATAAATCTCCTTCAGTTCGCCGGCGTCCTCGGCCTGGATGCCGAGGTGATCGAGGCCCGGCTCGCGGCCGCGCGTCGAGATGGCGAAATTCACCCGCGGGTCGTCGAGCATCCACTTGGCGTAATTCGGCTTGGTGACGGAGGGCTGCGCCGCGAACAGCGCCGAGTAGAAGCTGATTGACCGTTGCAGATCATCGACCGCGACATGCACGTGAAGACGCTTCATGGCTTGCTCCTCTTTGTCGTCCCGCTCTTTCCCTCCGTCATGCCCGGCCTTGTGCCGGGCATCCACGTCTAAAATGTTCCAAACAAAGACGTGGATGGCCGGAACAAGTCCGGCCACGACGACCGTGTGGTTCTAATCTCATCGCGCACTCTAAGCTGGGGCTTTGGCGCGCTTTTTGCGCGTCGGCTTGCATTCCACCGCCGGCGCACACGGCGCGCCTTGGCAGCAATTCTCGGTCAGGAAGGCGATCAAGCCGTTCATCGCCTCATAGCGCGCCGCATAGATCATCGAGCGGCCTTCGCGCCGAACCGTGACCAAGCCGGCGACGCGCAGCCGATCGAAGTGAAACGTCAGGGTGTTGGGCGCGAGCTTCAATGCTTCGGCGATTGCGCCAGCCGGCATTCCGCCCGGCCCGGCCTGCACCAGCAGCCGATAAACGTCGAGGCGATTGTCCTGGGCGAGCGCAGCCAGGGCGGCGACCGCATCTGACTTTTCCATATTTCAACGAATATCGAAATATTGGGCGTGGGTCAAGAATTATTGCGATGCCGTCCGGACAAGCGCCCTTTAGGTGAGCGAGGTGGCGCTTATCCGCCAATTCGATTGAGAATCTCCTGAAAGCAGAGCGGCGGATTCGGAGAGCCGTCGCTCGTTCCAAACAACCTAGCCTGACGTTCAACGAAAACAAGCGCGGCATTTTCACTACGGCGGGGCGTCGAATTGTAACCGGCCTGATAATTACTCCCGACGCAAAAATCTCACTGGGAAGGGATCGCAAGCGTACGATTTCTGCGGCTTTGCACCATATAACCGTGGGCCGAAATACTCGTTAGAGCATCGTCATCAGACCAGAGGGTGGTTAGCGTACGCTAAGAGCGTTGAGCCCACCTTCGTAGAAACAATGGCAAGGAAATATCCTGTTGCGTTTCGTTCGGTAATGAGCATGCCCATCACGCCGCAGGGGTGATACCGTGCCAGTGCTTTTCGATTGCTCCGTGGCTGGATGACGGCTTCATGCTCGGCCTTATGCCGGGCATCCGGTAAAAGGACAATGCCCCGCGTCACGAAGAGGGATGGCCACCGGCTACGACGAGGGTGGCTGCGACTGCACCGCCCGTCTATTTCCGTCATCCTGAGGTGCGAGCGTCAACGAGCCTCGAAGGATGAATCGGCCGAGGCGTTGGGGCCGTCGCCCTGACCGAAATCGGCTTCGCCGATTTCGGAGATTCAGAAGTCTAAGTCGGCAATGCCGACTTAGTTGGCTCGGCGCAATGCGCCGAGCGCCTCAGGGTGACGCGGAACGGTGGCTGCCCTCTGCTCGCCGACAGCATACCCTCACCCGCCTCGCTTCGTTCGGCGTCCTCTCCCGCAAGCGGGAGAGGGAATTAAGCGCGTGGCGCACTCGTAACGCGTTACAGCGGTTAACACAGGCCCAAACCCGGTTCTTTTCGCGAACGATCCAAGGGAGACTATGCCGGTATAACTTGGGACTGCGTGCCTCCTTTGCTAGGATCGGCAGTCAATTTATTCCCGGTGTTTGGCTTCCCTATGGCGATACTGACTGACCTTCCCGAACTCGTTGGCTTCTTCAGCTATTCTCGAGAAGATGACATTAACTCGACACGGCGCGCTCTCGGCGCTGCGAAATCGCATTCAAGCCGAACTGCGCGTTCAACTCGGGCGAACAGCGAAAACCTTTCGCCTCTGGCAAGATAAGGAAGCGATCCCATCCGGCACGATGTGGGAGAGCGAAATCAAGAATGCGGTCGCGCAATCAGTATTCTTCATCCCGATCATCACCCCAACGGTAATCGCGAGCACTTACTGCAAGTTCGAGCTGGAGCAATTCCTTGCGCGCGAACTGGTGCTCGGCCGTGACGACCTTGTGTTTCCGATTTTGTACGTTGATGTCCCAGCGCTTGGGGATGATCTGCTGCGGCAAAACGATCCCGCTCTCTCGCTCATCGCCAAGCGCCAATACGCGGATTGGCGAGAATTTCGCTACCTCGACATTGCGTCGACCGAAGTGCGACGGGAGATCGGGCGGTTTTGCACGGACATTCGTGACGCGGTGCGCCGCTCATGGCTCTCGCCGGAGGAACGAAAGAACCAACAGGAGCTTGAAACTCTCCGCCGGGAGGAGGACGAGCGCCGCCGCGGCGAGAGCGAGGCGAAACGGCATGCCGACGACGAGGCGCGCCGCAAGCGAGAGGCCGAAGCGCAACGCGTCGCGGATGAGCGCCGCAAGCAAGAGGCCGAAGCGCAGCGCATCGAACGCGAGCGCCGTAAGCAGGAGGCCCAAGCTCAACGGGCCGCGGAAGAGGAACGTCGCCGAAAGGACTTCAAGTCGGGACTGCTCACAAATCGCCTTAAGCCAGAGCAAAAGGGTGACGATACCGGGAAGACTATTCAGCCGGCGCGTTTCGCCGCTGGCTCTACGGAGAATTATGCCAAACCGCGCTTGAGAAGTCCCGTTCTGGCAGGTCTATTTTTGCTGATCGGGATCGCCTATGTTTTCGGTGCCTTGGTTTTGTGGTCAGGGGTTCGCGGGGATGCGATTATGGCGGCCTCGCTGAGCTTGGTACCCCTCGCCACAGCCATTTTTCTCAGCCTATGTTTGATTGACAAAATTCGGGTCCCTAATCTGGTATTGATCTCTGTAGTCGTTTGCGCCCTCGGCGCTTGTATTTTTATCGACGGCATCATGTGGTGGAATCTCGGATTGTCTGGATTGGAGTTTAGGGTACCGTATTTTCTGGTCGGGCTTGTCGCGATAGCGGCGCTGATTGCCACTCTCGGCAAAGCCATCGCGGTTAGGCGGGACTGAAAGAGCTACGCCGCCAGCGTCTTCTTCACCGCGGCGACCAGCTGCTTGAGCGTGAACGGCTTGGGCAGGAAGGCGAACTGCCCGTGCTCGGGCAGGTTTTTCTGGAACGCGTCCTCGGCGTAGCCCGACACGAAGATGATTTTCAGGTCCGGATTGCGGCTGCGCAATTCGCGCGCCAGCGTCGGCCCGTCCATCTCCGGCATGACCACGTCGGAGACGACAAGGTCGACCGGCTTGCCGGATTTCTCCAACACCTCGATCGCTTCGACGCCGTTGCCGGCTTCGAGCACGGTGTAGCCGCGCGACGTCAGCCCGCGGGCATTGAGCGCACGCAGTCCTTCCTCGTCTTCGACCAGAAGGATGGTGCCCTCGCCGGTGAGATCGGTGCTGACGGCACCGGCGGCGCCGGCGGCGCGCTTGACCTGATCGGCGGCGGCCCACGTGTTGGAAATGGCCGGCGCCTCGAGCTCGGCGGCCTGCTCCGCCATCTCCTGGGCGCTGGCAATATGCCGCGGCAGGAAGATGCGGAATGTCGTGCCCTTATGCAGAGCGGAATCGACATACACGAAGCCGCCGGTCTGCTTGATGATGCCGTAGACGGTGGAAAGGCCCAAGCCCGTGCCCTTCCCGACTTCCTTGGTCGAAAAAAACGGATCGAAGATCTTGCCGACAATGGCTTCGGGGATGCCGGTGCCGGTGTCGGCAACCTCGACCAGCACATAGTCGGCGGCGGGCATGCCTTTGGTGTTGTGATAGCGCTCGCATTCGCGCGCCGTGACGTTGGTGGTGCGCAAGTGCAGCCGGCCGCCGTCGGGCATGGCGTCGCGCGCATTGACGGCGAGATTGACGATCACCTGCTCGAATTGCGACAGATCGACCTTGACCGGCCACAGGTCGCGGCCATGCACGACGTCGAGCGTCACCTTCTCGCCGATCAGCCGCCGCAGCAGGATATTGAGATCGCTCAAAACTTCGCGCAGATCGAGCACCTGCGGGCGCAGCGTCTGCTTGCGCGAGAAGGCGAGCAGATGCCGGACCAGGCTCGCGGCGCGGTTGGCATTCTGCTTGATCTGCATGATGTCGCCGAACGACGGATCGGTCGGCTTGTGGGCATTGAGCAGAAAATCCGTCGCCATGATGATGGCGGAGAGCACGTTATTAAAGTCGTGGGCGATGCCGCCGGCGAGCTGGCCGACCTGCTCCATCTTCTGCTGCTGGATGACCTTGTTCTCGAGCTCGCGCTGCGCCGTCGTCTCCAGCGTGTAGACGATGGCGGCTTCCGCATCGCGCTCCTGTTCCTCGACGGCGGTGACGTAGAAGCTGCCGAAGCGCTCGCCGTCGCCGGCAAGCGCGGCATCGACCGGGGCGATGTCGCCTTTGCCGCCGGCGGCCTGGGCGATGGCGGCGTCGAGCGCCGCACGATCGCGCTCGGCAACGACCGCGCCGATCGAGCGGCTGCCGCCTTCGATGTTGAGCGCGTTATGGAACAGCCGCGCGAACAGCGGATTGGTGCGCACGATGCGGCCCTCGCGGTCCACGGTCGCGATCGCCATCGGCGTATGGTGGAAAAAGCGCATGAAGCGGATTTCCGCGGCGCGCAGCGGATCGTTGCCGTCGTCGCGGGCGCGATTGAGGACCAGCGTGCGCGAAGCGCCGGGCGTGCCGTCGGCGCCGAAAGCGAGCTTGTGGAACAGCCGAACCGGCAGCGTCCGCCCGCTGCGGGTCTTGAGCTCAAGATCGAGCGCCTCGGTCTTGATTTCGCCGGGCGCCGCACGCAGCGTGGTCAGGAGCGCCGCGCCGTCGCCGGCGACGAGGTCGACAAGCTTGAGGCCGCCGGAGCCGACCTGCGCCAGATCCTGATCGAGCCAATTGGCCAGCGTGGCGTTGAGATAGACCACGTCGCCCTTGGCATCGACCGAGAAAAATCCGGCCGGCGCGTGATCGAGATAGTCGACGGCGTGCTGCAATTCCTGAAAGATGTTCTCCTGCCGCTCACGCTCGCGGGTGACGTCGCTCAGCGACCAGACGGTCATGCCGCGGTCGACGGCCGCGTTCGCCGAGCGGGCGCACGCGGAGCCGCAGCCAGCGGGCCGGCCGGCCTTTGGTCCCGGCGACGCGCACTTCTTCCTGCAGGCGCTTACCTTCGCGCGCCGCCTTGAGCAGGCGGTAGATCGCCTCGGAGGCGTCGGCGTCGCCGATGAACACCCGCTCGACCGGCCGCATATCGTTGGCGTCCGCCGCGTCGATCAGATCGAGATAGGCGGCATTGGCGTAAATGACGCGGCCGTCGCCGTCGGTGACGAGAACGCCATCGAAGGCATCATCGACCAGGGATTTGATCAGCGGGTTGGCCGCCTCGGCCGCCGGCAGCCGCAGGATGCCCGCGGCGAGCGCAAACAGCGAGAACACGCCGACCGTGGCGAGCACCGCCAGAAAGCCGAGAATATAAGGCTCGGCCGTGCCGCGTCCGAGCACGACGAAGGCGGTGGCGGCGGCGACCAGCATGGCGGCGACCAGCAGCACCAGGATAACGCTGCCGGTGCGCGCCGCGCCGGTCGAGCGGTCGACCGCCTTGCGGGCGCTGGCGGCGGAATCCTCGGCGATGCCGTGGGTGGTCGTCATGCGCTCTTCTCCTGCCCCGCGAAGCGGGGAAGGGGGACCGTGCGTAGCGCGGTGGAAGGGGCGTCGGCCTCGCGGCAGGACTCAGCGCCGCATGCCCCCTCCACCATGCTTCGCATGGTCCCCCTCCCCCGCGCTACGCGCGGGGGCGGATAAACGTTCGTGCCTCGCGCGCCGCGGTCGCGCAAGGGAGTTTACCAGCGAATTTGCGCGAATTCGCGTAACGCCTTCACAGCGGCCGCGGCCGGCCCACCGTCCGGCGCAGCCGCATGATGTAGCCGATGATTTCCGCCACCGCGCGGTAGTGTTCCTGCGGAATTTCCTGGTCGATCTCCACGGTTCCATGCAGCGCCCGGGCGAGCGGCGGGTTCTCGACCACCGGAATATTATGCTGCTTCGGCGATCTCGCGGATTTTGCGCGCGATCAGGTCGACGCCCTTGGCGACGCAGACCGGCGCGTTCATGCCGCGCTCGTATTTCAGTGCGACGGCGAAGTGGGTCGGGTTGGTGATGACCACCGAGGCCTTCGGCACCGCCGCCATGATGCGCTTTCGCATCCGGGCATTGCGCAATTGCCGGAGCTTGCCCTTGACCGCCGGATCGCCTTCGGTCTGGCGGTACTCCTCCTTGATCTCCTGCAGCGACATTTTCTGCCGCTCGAACCATTGCCGGTACTGGAACAGGTAGTCGGCGGTGGCGATGATGGCGAGAATCGCCACCACCGTGCCCAACAGCTTCATGGCCAGCGAGCTGGCGAAGGGCAGGATCATCGCCGGGTCGGTGGTGACGAGATTGCCCAGGAAGTGCCGCTGCGGCCACAACAGCACGACCATCACCGCGCCGACGACGCCGAGCTTGGCCAGACCCTTGACGAAATTGATCAGCGCCTGCCGCGAGAACTGCCGGGCGAGGCCCGCGCCGGGCGAAATCCGCGACAATTGCGGCATGACCTGCTCGGTCGTGAACAACAGGCGGTGCTGGACGATGTTGCCGGCAAAGGCGGCGACCAAGAGCAACATCAGCGGAATGCCCAACGGCCGCGGCAACCTCCATCGCCAGCGTCTTGACGAGCGCAATCAGCGCCGGACCGTCGGTCGGGATTTGGTAGGATTTGGCGAGCAGGCCGCGGAACGTGGCCTGCAGGCTGGTCGCCATCGGCGCGGCGAACACCATGATCATCAGCGTGCCGCCGGCGATCATGAACCAGGTATTCACCTCGGCGCTCTTGACGACGTCGCCGCGGCGCATCGCCTCTTCCAGGCGCCTGGGTGTCGGGTCTTCTGTCCGTTCGTTCAATTCCGAGTTTTCTTCGGCCATGAGACGCTTTGCTCAGCCGTGCGGGGTCAGTGCGTGCAGCACGCCGCCGACATAATCGAGAAAGAAGCCCATCATGGCGCCGAGGAGCAGCAGCAGGAACAACAGGCCAAGCATGATCGACAGCGGCAGCGCAACAAAGAACACCTGCATTTGCGGCATCAGCCGCGCCAGCACGCCAAGCCCGACATTGAAAATGAGGCCGAACACGATGAACGGCGCCGAGAGCTGAATGCCGATGCGAAATGCGCCGGCGACGGTCTTGGTGATCAGCGCCGCGGCGTCGCCGGTGGCCGGCATGTCGCCCGGCTCGAACAGATTGTAGCTGTCGTTGAGCGCGGCGATTACCAGATGATGCATGTCGGTTGCGAAAAACAGCGTGATGCCAAGGATCGTCAGGAAATTGCCGACCATCACGCCCTGCTCGCCCTGGGTCGGATCGATGGCGGTGACGAAACCGAGGCCAAGCTGCTGGGCGATGACCGAGCCCGCGACTTCGAGCGCGGAAATCGTCAGTCGCGCGGTGACGCCGAGCATCGCGCCGATGAGAATCTCCTCAACCAGCAGCACCAGAGTGGGCCCCAGCGCGCCCGGATCGATGTGGTAGGCGCTGCGATGCAGCGGCAGCAATATCGCGGCGAGGAGCAGCGCGAAGGTCAGCCGCATGCGCGTCGAGATGTTCTGCTCGCCCAGCCCCGGCAGCAGCATGAGCATCGTGCCGGTGCGGGCGAATATCAGGAGAAAAGCGGCGCCGAGCGCCGGCAGGTAAGAGAGGTCAATCCGCACGCGCAATGCCCCCGTCGTGTTGCCGACACGGCTAGTTGCCGGTGATGTGGGACGTGATGCGCATGAAATTGGCATGCAGCGCGTCGGCCATGAACGGCAGCGCCAGCAAGAGCGTCACGAAGATCGCCAGGATTTTCGGGATGAAGACCAGCGTCGCTTCCTGGATTTGCGTCAGCGCCTGGAACAGCGAGACGACGACGCCGACGACCAGCCCGACAATCATCAGCGGCGCCGTCACAAGAATGAGCGTCACGATGGCGTCGCGCGCCACGTCCATCACTTCCGGTCCGGTCATTACGCTTTTTGCTCCCCGTTCCCCTCACCTTCTCCCCGCCCCGGGGAGAGTCTTCAGATCGGCATTTTCAGAATTTCCTCGTAGGCCGCGATCACTTTGTCGCGCACGGAGACGAGCGTCTGGATCGCCGTCTCGCTTTCCGCCACCGCGGTGACGACGTCGATCATGTTGGCCTTGCCCGTGGCCACGGCCTGCGCCTGGGTGTCGGATTTGTGGCCCACCGCCGTCACGTTCGCCATCACGTCCTTGAGCATCGAGCCGAAATTGAGCCCGCCGTCTTGCGGGCCGGCGTCGCGGGCGAGGCTCGCGGTCTGATCGCGCAACTGCGCAAGCGCGGCGTAGGCATTGGCGGCGATGGCGGGAGTCGGCATGGGTCACCTTAAGCTTTGAGGATGTCGAGGGTGCGCTGCAGCATGCGGCGCGTGGAAGAGATCACGTGGACGTTGGCTTCGTACGAGCCCTGGGCGTCGCGGAAATCGGTTATTTCCACCAGCGAATTCACGTTCGGATATTTGACGTCGCCCTTGGCGTCGGCCATCGGATTGTCGGGCTCGTGCCGGACGCGGAAATCCGACGCGTCGGTGGCGATCCGGCCAAGCTGGACGACGTGCGCATCGAGCTCGCGATCGAGCTCGGTGCGGAAGGTCACGATTCGCCGCCGGTAGGGATCGCCGCCGGGCGCGGACGCCGTCGAATCGGCGTTGGCGATGTTCTCGGAAATGATGCGCATGCGACCGGCTTCCGCCCGCATCCCGCTGGCGGCAATGGCGATCGATTTGATGAAGTCCATCATGATATGTCTCCTCCGCCCGGCGCTGATGAGCTTTACGCTCTGCCGATCGCCGTTTTGATCAATGTCAGGCTGTGGGTGTAGATCGAGGTCACCGCGTCATAGTCCATCTGATTGCCGGCGAGCTTGAGCATTTCCTCTTCGTGGGTGACCGCGGTGCCGCGCGGACGCACTTCGTAGTGGCGGCCCTTGTCCTCGGCGAATTGCGAGCCGCCGCCGACCGCCTCGATGTGACCGGGATCGGTGCGCGCCATGGCGAGCGATCCCGTCCGTTGCAGCAGGCTCTCGAAATTCGGCGGCGCCAGATCGCGCGCGCGGTAGTCGGGCGTTTCGGCATTGGCCACGTTTTCGGCCAGGACCCGCTGGCGTTCCTGGTGCCACTGCATGCGCGTGCGCAGCATCGAGAAAATCGGAATATCGGAAATCGGCATGATTCTGCCCCGGTTTGACTGGGCAGACTTTGCCGGGGGCATGGTTAATGGGCGGTTAAATCAGGTTTTCCCGGCCGGCTTTGCCATTAATCCGCCGTTTACCATAGAAATGCTGATCTATAAGGGACCGGGCTCAAAAACGCCCATCGACATTAGAGATTTGTTAATATTCGCCGCGGCAAAGTTTACCGGCGCTGTTAACCTTTGGGAATCAGCGCCGGCCGCGGCGACGAGACGGGGAGTTGGGCGAATGTTCGATTTGTTCGGCGCGGAAATGCCACTCGCCGTACGTTTCTTCTTGGCATTCCTGATCGTGCTTGGATTGATCGGCGCCGCCGCGTGGGCGGTGCGCCGGTTTGGCAGCGCGCGTCTCGGCGGCGCGGTGCGCGGACGCCAGCCGCGGCTGGCGGTGATCGAATACGCCACCGTCGACGCGCGCCGGCGGCTTCTGCTGGTGCGCCGCGACAATGTCGAGCATCTGGTGATGATCGGCGGACCGAGCGACGTCGTCGTCGAATCGAACATCGTGCGCGCGGTGCCGGCGTTGCGTGAGCCGGCCATACCGCGGGCGCCGGCGCCGGCAGACACATTATCGCGCGCGATTCCGCTGCCGGAAGCCGCATCGAATGGTTCGTGGCCGCTGCAGCCGGAGCCGCCGGCGCCGCCGCCCCCGATGTCGCCATCCATGTCGCCGTCGATGCCGCCGTCCATGCCGCCGCGGCGCGCACCGCGGATCGAGCCGATACCGGAAGAACAAACCATCGCGCCGCCGCCGCCGCATCCCGAGCCGCCGCCGCGCCCGCAGCGCGAGGTCTTAAGCGCGCTGGCCGACGATCTCGCCGCCCATGCACCGCCGGTGGCGCCGGTCACGCCGCTGCCGCCGCGCAACCGCGCGGCGCCGCCGCGACTGCAGCCGGCCGAAGCTCGCGCCGAGCCGCCGCGCATGCCGGCGGCGCAACCGGCCGCCGCCGAGCCCGCCGCCGTCGATCAAAGCCTCGCGGAAATGGCGCAGCGTCTCGAAGCCGCGTTACGCAAGCCAAAAGCGGTCGACACGCGCGCGCCAATGGCGCCGGCGCCCGAACATGAAGAGGACGTGGAGGAGGCCGCCGCTGCACCGCCGCCACCTCCCCCCAGCCGTCCCGCCCCGCCCGCTCGGCGGAGGCAAAGCCCGCGCGACGCCGAACCCAGAGGTCAAGGAAGGCAAGGCGCTCTACGACAGCCTCGAACAGGAGATGGCGAGTTTGTTAGGCCGTCCGGCAAGCAAAAACTGATGACATCAAAATGGGGCTGCCGCGTCCGGGTAACAACGGTGGCGGCCTCAGTAGCGGCCCTCCTAGTTTCGGCGACGCCGCTCGCCGCTCAGGATATCAGCATCAATCTCGGTCAAGGCGCCGCCGGCGGCGGGCTGAACGAGCGCATCATCCAGCTGATCGCGCTGTTGACGGTGCTGTCGCTCGCGCCGTCGATCCTGGTGATGATGACGTCGTTCACCCGCATCGTCGTGGTGCTGTCGCTGCTGCGCACCGCGCTCGGCACCGCGACGTCGCCGCCCAATTCGGTGGTCATCTCGCTCGCGTTGTTCCTCACCGCCTTCGTGATGGGGCCGGTACTGACCCGCGTCTATGACGTCGGCATCAAGCCGCTGGTCGCCAACGAGATCAATGTCAACGAGGCGTTCGATCGCGCCTCGGGACCGCTGCGCGGCTTCATGGAGAAGAATGTCCGCGACAAGGATCTGCGCCTGTTCGTCGACATGTCAGGCGAGAAGGCGCCGGCCAAACCGGAAGACCTCTCGATGCGCATTCTGGTCCCGGCCTTCATGATTTCCGAGCTCAAGCGCGCGTTCGAGATCGGGTTCTTGTTGTTCCTGCCGTTTCTTATCATCGATCTCGTGGTCGCTTCGGTGCTGATGTCGATGGGCATGATGATGCTGCCGCCGGTCGTGGTGTCACTGCCGTTCAAGCTGATCTTCTTCGTCCTGGTCGACGGCTGGACGCTGGTCGCCGGCTCGCTGATCCAGAGCTATGGGACGTAGCGCGAGCGAATAGTGAGTGGGAATTGCGAAGGGATTTGCCTTCCATTCGCTAGGGCGCGTACTCATAAACTCGGTTCATGTCCGCTTCACCCCGGAAGCGACGCAATTGCTGCGTAGCAGCGGAATGTCGTGAAGGGCCATGAGCCGACAAATTGCAGCGCAGAAAAACACCGAAACTTTCCGCCGCGTGAAGTCGGTTCACTGATCTGCAGGCAAGAGTGCCTGTGCTACTAAAAATTCAGCGCGCCGGGAGCGGTTGCAGGGGCGGCGTCTGGCCTCCAGGAGCGGCGTCCTCAGCCGTATTGCTCAACATGGCTAAGGTAATGTAGACGCCGCTGACCGTGATCAGATCGACGATTTGCTGGTCGCTGAAAAGTTCGCGCGCTTTTTTGAATGTGGCGTCGCTTACCACGTGATCCTTCGCAAGTTCCATGCAGAGATCGTACACGGCGGCTTCGTCCGGTTGCATGGACGCCGGGCGCTTTCCAACCTTTAAATCATCGGCAACCGCTTGCGGCAGCCCGGCCTTCAGCGCGACCGGGTAGTGAACGGTCCACTCCACTTGCGAAGTCCACAGCCGCGCCTGGATCAGGATCGCAAACTCATTCAGCTTGCCCGGGACGGAAGTGTGGAAACGCAGGTAATCGAGCATGGCAAACATGCGCTGGGCCATGATCGGACTGCGCAACATCATATTGAAGGGACCCGAAATCCCGATGCTCGAGACTTTCAGGATCTCATCCGCAAACGGGCGCTGCTGATCGTTCAATTGCTCCAATTTTAATAACGGGAACCGTTGTTCCTTATCCGCGGAATGCACCTGCACCGCCGGCATCATGAGCGTTAAACCAATTCCAACCGCTACGCACAACGCTAACACGATCCGTCGCTTCATCTCCGTCTCCTCCGTGCCTTGACTCTTCTCCCGGCATTTTGTCTCTGAGCGGCAACATGTATCCGGCCGCGCCGGAACGCCATCTCTCGGCATATTTCAATTTTTCAGCTTTAAAATTTTCCGTGCTGAACTGAGTAGTTCGTCAGAAAGTGTCGGATCACTTTTTTTCACGGCACGGGACAGCATCATTGCGCCCACTAAACCACTAAACAAAGCTATAGCTTGTTGCCTTGCTTCCTGCTCGTCTCCATCCATTTGCGCGGCGATTATATCAAGATAGGTTTCAATGCCTTTGACGAAAGCAGTTTGAACGGTTTTTCCATTTCGCGCGGCATCGACGGACAAGGCTGATGCTGGGCATCCTCCAGATTTAGTGTCGCGATGCTGAGGACTAAGATATCGCGCAACGAACGATGAAAGCGATTCTTGTGGATGTTTTCCGGATGCAAGCTTTTCCGATAAATCACTTGCGACAACATCGAATGCAGAAGCAATAGCTTCAGCCGCCAACTCATCTTTGGATTTAAAGTGGTTGTAGAATCCGCCATGTGTAAAGCCGGATTCCTTCATGATGTCGGCGACGGCGACATTTGGCGCAAGCCGCGTCGAGCAGCTGACCGATACCCTGGCCGCCGCGGATTGCAAACTCGACAGCGCATTGAAAACGAAGCTGGACGAAGTCAGCATCGAATTCCGAAGGGGCGACGCAGGGAAGTAAAGAAAAGGTGGCGCTAAGAAATGAGCCTCTACTCGCCTCTCGCGCCATTCAACTAAACGCAGGACCAATGTTTTTTGGGGGGAAGCCGACGGGCTACGTTCTGAACATCACAACGGAAGAGAGGAAGTTCACGTCAACAACGAGTGTACGCAGAGAGAGGAATCAATGACAACAATAAATGCGATGCGGCTGGCTTCGCTGGTCACTGCAATCAATGTCCTGGTCGCGACCGGCTTTACCATCGCGGCGATCTTCCGTCCGGAAGTCGTGGTGCCTGCCGGCTCCATTCCAACGGAGGCGTCGTTGTTATTGGCGATGTACGCGGCGGCGCGCATAATTCCGCTGGCTTTGTTTACATTGGCGGCAATCTACAAACAAGCGACGTCTGCGTTGCTGATCCTGGGCACGCTCGCGGGCGGCATGCAATTGCTGGATGCCGGAATCGGTCTGTTTCAGCATGATCTGGGGAAATGCGCTGGGCCGCTCTTTCTCGCCGCCCTCCAATTCTTCGTGGTGTATCTGCTTCACAGATCCGTGCGGATCACGCCGCAAACCAAGCTCGGATAAACGCCCGCTACGGCCCGGCACTTCCAAGTTCGCCCCAGTTGCGCGGTGAAGCTGATGCAGCGCATCACTCGGCCGTGATCAGCCATGCCCGGGCGAGTGGAGCGTGCGCCGGTGGTTGTAGTGCTCGATGAACGCCTCGATCTGGCGTTCGAGGTCGCCGGGTAGGAAGTAGTTCTCCAGCAGCACACGGTTCTTCAGTGTCTGGTGCCAGCGCTCGATCTTGCCTTGGGTCTGGGGATGGAAGGGCGCGCCGCGCGCATGGCTCATGCCCTGCGCCCCGATCCACTCTGCAAGTTCGCCGGCGATATAGCTGGGTCGAATGGCTTAATGGCCTCGTGCGCCGCCGCCGCAGGATTACCCGAGCGATGTCTGCAAGGGTCATTCGCGACCGGGCCAAGCCAGCGGTAAGTCCGGCCAGGTCCGCTATGCCGCCGAAAGCGGAAGTCAATTCACAGCATCGGTATCGCGCGCGCAATCTCGTCGAGTGGTTCTTCAACAAGATCAAGCAGTGTTGTCGCGTTGCGACGCGCTACGGCGGGCTTGCGGCCAACTACGTCGCCTTCATCAAGCTTGCGTTGATTAGGGCGTGGTTGCGCGTTAATGAGTCCGCGCTCTAGTCGCTATTCGCCATTCGCCCAATTCATCGGAGCGCGGTTTTTCCCGCCGCGCGGGCCGGCGTCTCGGGCGCTTGCGCCGCGGGACGCGTCGCTGGCGCGGCGGCGCGCGTCGGCGCGGCGCTTGCCGGCCCGCCGGCGGCGCGGCCGGCGGCGACATGGGGTTGGCGTCCGGGTAGCGCGACTGCAGGTCGCGCAGAAATCCTTCCAGCGTGTCGATCGACGCCGCGGCGCGAGCGATGTCGCGGAATTCCGTGCCGCTGGTGCCAAGCGGCGCCGAGACGACTTCGAAGGCGCGCGCGTCCGGTGTTTCGGTCATCTTCGGCGTGTATCTCTCGCGCAGGCGGCCGAGGCCAAGCGCGTCCTCGCCGAGAGCATAGCCGATGGCGGCGCGCAAAATGTCGGCGCGCTCGATTTCGTTGAGCGGTTGCCAATCCTTCCAGCGCTCGCCGTAATAGAGCTCGATCTGCTCCGCCGACAGCGCCCAGCGCCGCGCCGCCCATAAAATGTCGGACCGCAAGCGGATCGCCTCGCGGCCTTCGATATTGGCGATGACTTCCAGCGCCAGATCATAGCGGCTCAGATCGGACAGCGCGCGGGCTTCAAGCAGGAGGCGTTGATTGCGCATTTCGTTGGCGAGGTCGGCGGTGCGGCTGGTGCGCAGCGTCGCCAGCGCGCGGTCGGCTTTATGGTTTATCAGATAAATGACGGCAAGCCGGATCGCCACCTGTGCGCGCGCCGCGCCTTGGAGCCGGTGATCGACCTGGTATTGCAGCAGGTCAGCGGCCTGGTCGAGCAAGTCCACGGACAACCAGGCGGTCGGCGAGCCGACGGATCATCTCGTCGCCGCGGCGGCCGATCGGGGTGAGCTCGCGAAAGTCGTAAAACAACGCCAGCGCGTCGATGGCCGAGAGCACGTCGCCCTTGCCGGCAAGGAACAGCGTATCAAATGTCGCCGCGGCAGAATCCTGAATGCGGTGCGTCATGTCGGAATCCGGATGCGCCGCCACGGCGCTGCGCATGACGTAGAACGAATTGCGGTAGCGGCCCTCCTCGGTGTAGAGCCGCGCCATGATCTCGAGCGCTCCGACCTCGGTTTCGTCGCCGCGCCAGATCGTGGTCAGCGTCTCGAGATCGGACAGCACGTCCTCACGTTTGAGATCGCCCAGCAGGTAGCGCAGCGCCGCCTCGCGCAGCCGGCCTTGCGCCGCGGCGGGGCGGTCCCAGGAATCCGCCGCGGTTCGATAGGCGGTGAGCGCGTCCTCGTTGCGCCCCATGCCCTCCGACAATCGCCCGACCAGCACCGAGATGGCCGGCTGCAGTTCGCGCGGCAAACCGATGGTCTCGAGATCGTTGAGCTCCTCGGCGGCGCCGGCGAAATCGCCGACCTCGATGGCGGCGCGCATTTCGCTCTTCAGCGCGATCCGCTGCAGCTCGATCGGCAAGGTGGCGACGGCGGCTTCGACGCGCTTGAAGCTATCCCGCGCCAGTCCCCACTTGCCCTGCCCCGCATAGGCCAGCGCACGCCATAGCGGCGCGTCGTGCTGATCACCGATCGCGGGGTTGGCGAGATCCTTCATCGCCGCATCGGGCCGGTTCATCATCACTTCGGCGACGGCGCGCAGCACGCTCGCGGTCACGTCTTCGGCGGCCGGACGACTCTCGCCCAACACCACGTCAAGCACGCCTTTGGCTTCCGGATACATGTCGCGAGCGATGTAGAAGCGCGCGAGATCAAGCCGCTGCGGCATCCGCTTGCTCGCCGGCGCCGCCGCTGCGGCGGCGATGAGCGCCGACTGGCGCTCGCCATAAATCGCCTGCCGGTCGAGGCCCCAGACCTGCGCGTCGAACATCATTGGCCGTAGCGCGCTGCTGTGCAGCACGCTTTGCAGCGAAGCCGACAGCGTCAAGCCGCCGGGGCGTCCGATCACGACTTTGTCGGCGGCGAGCTCGACATGAAGGTCGTCGGCGAGCGGTTCGATCACCACGCCTTGGGTCGAAGCCAACGCATGGAATTCGACGAAGTCCTGCTCATTGATGAAACCGCGGGCCGGCGCAAATCCGGTCACGACCAGAAGATCGTCGCCAACTTCGGGATCGCGAATGCGATGAAGCCGATGCGGCTCGTCGAAGACGATGGTAACACTGGCGCGCGTCGGGCCGATCAGGTTGCGGGTGATATCGAGGGCGCGGGTCGGGTCGACGACGGTATCGCCGATGATCAGGCTCCAGCCCGGTCCTTCGGTGACGATGCTGGAGAGGTGCGGGTGGTCGAGCCGCAGCCGCACGATGCCGGCATCGCCGTCACGGGTAAACTCGGCGCTGCGAATGGTCCGGCTCGCTTCGCCGACCAGCGCGGCGAGATCGATCGGTGGCGGTCGAATCGAACACGATCCAGAGCGTGTCAGCGCGATGAAACACCGCGGCCGCCGTCGGCGCCGAAAATGGGAACGTCACTTTCAGATTGGCGCCCTGACGGGACAGCTCGGCGGGGACCATATCGCCGGCCTTGCCTTCGCGCGGCTGGCGCACCGGCGGCGCGGCTGGCGGCGGCGCGCTTGCGGGCTGCGGCGCTTTGGCGGCGACCGGCGGAGCTTCGGCGTTTGCCGCCGCCGCAGGCGCCGCCGGAACGCTTGGTGCTGCCGCTGCGGGTTGTGCTGGTGCGGCTTGTGCCGGTGCGGCTTGTGCTGGTGCGGCTTGTGCGGGCGCGGGTTGCACCGCTGCGGCTGGTGCGGGCACAGCTTGTGCCGGTGTCGCCTGCACTGCGGGCGGAGCGGACATTGCGGGTGCGGCCGGCTGAGCGGCGGCAGCCTGCGCTGGTTGCGCGGCGGGCTTTGCCTCCGGTGCCTTTGACTCGGATGTTTTAGACTCGGCCGCCCTCGGCTCGGCCGCCTTGGGCTCGGGCGCCTTGGGCTCGGCAGCCTTGGGCTCCGGCGCCTTCGGCGCTACGGGCGGCTCGGTCGCCGCCGGAACGGCTGCTCGTGCCGCGATCGGCGGATTTTGCGTGGCGATCGTCGCCGGAACGCGCGATGGCGGGCTTTTCCGCCTCGGGCGCCGGCGCGGCTGCTGCGCTCGGCGCGATGCTGT
Organism: uncultured Alphaproteobacteria bacterium; assembly: GCA_963804405.1. Taxonomy (GTDB): domain Bacteria; phylum Pseudomonadota; class Alphaproteobacteria; order Rhizobiales; family Xanthobacteraceae; genus BOG-931. The sequence goes on from CAWDQG010000007.1 coordinate 126,570, forward strand.
CGACCACCGGCTTGGTCGACGGCCCGGTTTCAAGACCGCTGCCGAGCGGCAACGGATTGGCTGGCGGCCTTGTCACGTACCGGCGTAACGACATCGTTCTTGACGAGATCGACGACATAACTTTTGCCGTCGCGGAATGTGCGCAAGTCGACCGGCGCGAGAAAACTGAAGCGGACCAGCGTCGAGTCCTGTTCGGCCTCGGCATGGATCGAGGCCACGGTGGGCGGCAAGGCCGCCTCGGCATCGGCCAGATCGAACGCCAGCGGCGCATCGAAATTCAGCGTCAGCCGATCCTTGCCGCGATCGGCGGATACCGAGGTCTTATCTGGAATGTCGAACACATAGCGGGTAAACGTCGGCTGTTCCGCCACATGCACCGGCACCGGCACGAGCTTCTTTTGCTCTTCGGCCTGGCGCGCCAGCCGCTCGAGCCGCTCGGCCTCGCGCGCACGCCGCGCCAATTCCTCGACGACCTCATGCGGCAAGCTCGGCGGCGGTCCGCTCCAGCTGTCCGGCAAGAGATCGACGAAGAATTTGTCGCCGGCGGCGATGGAATTGACGGTCACCTTCTGCGCCAGCCCGATGCGGATGGCGCGGCCGTCGGGATCGCGCCGCGCCGCGCCGATATAGTCCGACACCTGCGCCGGCAGGCGGTCGACCGAGATGGAGATCGGCTTGTCGAAGCTGACAATCAGCACGTTGCCGGCGGTGTGCACGCTGGCATCGATCTCATCGCTCAGGTTGAAAACAAGCCGCGCGTAGCCGCCACTGACGTCGGATGTGACTGACGCCTTGAAAGGATCAGCTTTGGCCGAAGCCGGCGCCGCACACGCCAGAATAAATGTCAGAAAAAGGTAGAGCAGCCGGGTGCGGAGGCCGCCTGCTCCAACCGGCGAAGCTTTTGCGCCGGATTCGCGACCAGGAGACAAGGTTCCCGTTTCCGCGGCGACAAGCGGGACGATAAGCGACCATGAACTCACTCGACCGACGCTACTTTCACAGCAAACGGCGCGCGCAGCCCGCAACGCGCAGGCACCCCGCAGAGCAGATCGCAGAATAGGACCGCGCGTTTAACGCCGGCGATTAACAGCTTTTCCAACGATTTCAGACGGTTAGAAAGTGAATATAAGGTAACGAACAGCGCTCGAAATGTCGGTCCGAATCGCGAATGAGCGAGTTGGCGAATAGCGAATGGATCAGAGTGCAGTTCAGCCTGCCACTATTCGCTATCTCTCCCTTCGCTATTCGCCATTCCAATTCCCGGTACCGCGCAGGCGCGGGACCATGTACATCCATGCGCCGTGCCATCGCGGACGCGCCGTTCATGCTCAGCGCCTATCCGACCCAGCGTCCCGAAGCCAAGTCGTTGAAAACCGCCACCTGGGTGGATTTGCTCGATTCCACTGAAGCGGAGCGATCGGCGTTCGAGCAAGCCTTCGGGCTGCGCGTGCCGACCAAGGAGCAATTGGTCGAAATCGAAACGACCAGCCGGCTCCGCACCGAGGGCGACGCACTTTATATGACGGCGCCGCTGCTCTACGCCGCCGAGAACGAGCCTTGGGTGCTGGTGCCGACCGGTTTTGTTCTCGCCAAGAATGTCCTGTTGACGGTGCGCTCGGCGAAGTTGACCGCATTCCACACGGTCATCACCGAGCTCGAAGCCGGCGAGCAGACGGACCCGGCGCATATATTTGTTCGCCTGCTCGAGGCTTTGGTCGGCCGGATGGCGGACCTTCTCGAAACCAGCTCCCACGATCTCGACGACGCCTCGCACCTCATTTTCCGGCCCGGAGCAGCCGCAGCAGACCAAACTGTCGCGCGAGACGGTCAGGCTGCGCCGGCTGATGATCCGCACCGGCCGCACCAGCGAGCGCATGGCGCGCGTGCAATACACTTTGGTGTGCCTCGACCGCATGGCGAAGTTCTCGACCGAGCATTGCCGCGAATGGGTCGCGCAAGACGTGGCGAACCGGCTGGGCATCGTCAGCTCCGACATCGCCTCGCTGGTCCAGTTCACCGAGGGCCTGGTGAACCGCGTGCAGCTTCTGCAGGACGCCGCGAGCGGCATCATCAACATCGACCAGAACGAAGTGATGAAGGTCCTGACCATCGCTTCGGTGGTCGGGATTCCGCCGGTGCTGGTGGTCGGCGTCTACGGCATGAACTTCAAGTACATGCCGGAATACGATTGGCACTTGGGGCTATCCCTATGCGCTGGCGATGGTGGTGATTACCGCGTTGTTGCCGCTGATCTGGTTCAAATGGAAGGATTGGATTTGAACGTGGCCAGGCGGTTGCGTTGCAGTGCGCATTTCCGGCGCGCATTCGTCCGGGGCGATCCATGATTATTATCCGTCTCGCCAAGATCGTGATGGTCGCTTCGCTCGCCGCGTTCGCCTTCATTGTCACCTACGACAATATCGTCGACTACGACTCGAACTACGAATTCGTCCGTCACGTCCTGAGCATGGACACGACGTTCCCCGGCAATGCGCTGATGGACCGCGCCATCACCGATCCGCGGATCTGGGAGGCGGCCTACGCGGTGATCATCGCGGCGGAAGGGCTGACAAGCCTGCTCCTGACCATCGGTGCCGTCACGTTGCTCACGCGGCTGCGCGCGACCCGCCGCCGCCTTCAATCGCGCCAAAGTCTGGGCGGTGGCCGGCCTGACTGCAGGTTTTTGCCTGTGGTTCTTCGGCTTCCAGGTGGTGGCCGGCGAGTATTTCGCCATGTGGCAGTCGAAAATTTGGAACGGGGAACAGGCAGCCTTCCGATTCACCATGGTGATCCTCGGCGTGTTGATTTTTGTCAGTCTGCCCGACGGCGACGGCTGATCGTCGCGCTGAACCGGACTGGCCTCCGCCTAGTCGATCACGTAGCCGACTTGCACGTTGCGGGTCCAAAACTCGTAGGATAGCCAGGCGTAGCCGCCATCACCGAAACCGCGGCCCCAGGAATTCTGGATGCGGAAGGCTTTGCGCGCGTCGTCGTAGCCGACCGCGAGCATGGCGTGGCCGAAGCCGTTCATCACACCCGGAATGTCGAGGACGCCGTCGCCTTTGAATTGTTTGAATTGCGCGGTCGGCCGCATGTCGAATATCACGGGTACGCCGCGCGCCAATTGGGCCTTGACCTTTTCGATCACTCTGGCGTCGAACTGGCGTCCAGCCCTTGATCCGATACTGGCCGCCCGCTGCAGCTCGTCGCGGTCGGCAGCCGCCCACACCAGCCGCCGTCGAACACAAATTCCTCGAACGGCAGCGCGCCGACGTCGCGCAACATGTCGAGCGTCGCCGATGTCCGCGGTGCCGGCTAGGCAAAAGGTGTCGCGGGAAATCTTGTTGTAGGTGAAAGACGGGCTCAGAGCGAGCGACGGTCCCAATCCGGCGCGGCGCGCCGGCCTGCGAGCCGGCGCCATAGGTCGTTGCCCATGACGTGCAGCTACCGGTCGGTCCCTGATCGCCCGGCGGCGGAATAGTCGCCGACAGATCGATCCGCGCCGGCAGCACACCGCGAAATTCCGGCGGGTTCGGTATCGCCTTGCAGCTCTTCAAGCGTCTCGATGATCGCGCCTTGCGCCCATCGCGCTCAGCGGCAACAGCGCCAACGACGAACAGAAACGCAACAAAGCAAAAATCGACGAACGTCTCATCGTGCGCCTCGGTGCGCCGTTGCGGCAGGATGGTCTGCCTGATTGGCGGCATAGAGAAAGCAGTGGATACGGCGAATCGGCCGCCGGACACTGCGCCAGCGCCCGCGCTTCGGCCTCGGCCAAGGTGGCGCCGGTCGCAATCGCGATTTTCGGACCCAACGGCCGAATCGCCATCGCTTTCGGCTCGCGCATCGCGGCGTATTCAGCGCCTCGCTTTGGCGGTGACGCGTAACAGCGGCACCATGTCGGGACGATAAGGGCCCTGATAGGCCAGACGTTGCGTCGTGCGACGCGCGACGCTGGACGGGTCGTTGGTCTTCGGCGCGTCGTCGGTAGCGATCGAGACGCACGATGCATTGTACATCAGGTCGCAGGCTTCGAGCGCCAGGAATTCGGCCCAGTCGTTCCTGTCGATCCCCCACTCCGAAAAAACGCTGCCCAATCTCCGGAAGCGCGACCAAGGCCCATGGGTCCTGAGCTTGGCGTATTCAGCGCTGACGCTTGGCCCCTGCTCGCTTCCCTGCAGATAGGAGATAACATCCGCGATCGACTTACCGAGCGGGCGCGGCGTCGTCAGCCGCTGCGCAGGACGACCTGATTTCCCGCCGCATACAGGAACAGCCGCTTCCACAGGTCGCGAGCGCCTGCGATTCCGCTTCGAATTGGCTCTTGGCCTCGGTGACGACGGCCAGACCTCCGGCGCCGATCGCGACCGCTTTCGGCATCGGCGCAAGTAATATCCGGCCACGTCGGGCCGATTGCGCACGGTGTCGTCCACTCCCGGGAGGTAAAAGACCTCGAAATAGCCCGTTATACGACGACGCCGGCATGTCGCGCGCCGACCACTTGCTGCCCGGCGGCGGCGACGCCGGCGCAACCTCGCGATCGCTGCCGATGAGCGCGCATGGCGCGCCGTGGAGGAGTTGGCATCTTTCCAATGCCATCGTCTCCGCCGCTATGATTGTAGGTTGTGCCCCAACCCCAATCGTACCTTCAGCGCTGCGATTGCGCGATGGTCAGCAGGCGCCGAGAGATAACGCGCGACGCTCGTTTCCAGTGCTACACGAGCTGTGTTCGGGCTGATGTTGGCCAAGCGTTGGACCAACGCGTCCCGGAGGGCGGCGTCGTCCTTTGAAGCAGGAGCAGGCGGAGGCGTGACTGGCGGCGGAGTGACGGGCGCGGTGGCCGGCGTAAGCGGTTCTCGCAAGCGGCGAGACAGAACGACCTGCCCCCCCACGGCATAGAGATAGCACGGGCCGCCCTGCCCACTTTGTGTGCCGCGTCGCCATTGCACGCCGCCAGCGCGCGGGTCTCGGCCTCGTTCTGATTGGCGGCGCCGGTGACGCTATAGATTTGACCCCAAGGATGAAACGCCATCGCTTTGGCGGCCGGCGCCGCCGCGTATGATTGGACGCCGTCACTGCCACGGACGGCGGGTGTGATTGCCGGAATTTGGTCGACGGCGAAGTTGCCGGCGTAGCGCACGCGGGTCATGTCACGGGTCGCGAGGTTGCCGCTCGCATCGCGCGTGAAGCAGATCGTCCGATGCGAGCAGCGCACACGGGCCGCCGTAATAGACCTGACAGCCTTCCAGCGTCGCCTGTTCGGCGCCCTCCACCGACGGCCAGGCGACAAAGCGATAGGTGCCGCCGTTGGGCCGCACGGCCAGCGCCTTGTGCACCAGCGCCAACTCGTAGGCCTTGGCCAACAGATCGCGCGATTCCGCGGTCATTGCCGGCGAGCGATCGTTCGAACTGCGCAACAATCGCTTCGTGCAGCGGCACCGCGTCTCGCGGCGGTGTAACGACCGGCGGCTTCACGACTCTCCGTCTGAGGCGTTACCGCGCCGTAGTGACAGGCTGCCGTCGCGAATGACGCGAAAGCACGACTGTGTTGCCCGAAGCGTACAGATAGCAGGGCCCGGCGCCTTCACGGCGTGATGGATCGTTATTGCAGGCGGCAAGCGACTTGCTCCTCGGCAGCATGCTGGCTCGGCGCGCCGGAAACGATGGCAGATCCGCCCCGTGGGATGATAGGCGGCAGCCTTGAAATTCGCCGCCGAGCACATAGCCCACGACATCGGGCCGCCGGCGCATTTCCGCAGGAAGGTATGGAATGCGTTCCGGATTAAAGGGGCCGGAATAATGCACGCGCGGCATCGGGCGCGGCGTTGAATAGATCGCCGCTTGCATATTTTATGCTCCCATCGACGGCGACCAGCACGCACGGTCCGACCGTGGTCGACCTCGCATCGCTCGAGCACGCTGTCTTCTGCGCTCCTGCTCGCTTTCCGGCACCGGTGAAACCCAGCTGTATCCGCCCGTTCGATCGGATTGCGGCCATCGACTTGTGCGGCCGGCCTGCCTGATAGGCGGCCGCAGAATCTTCGCGGATTTCTGCTGGACCGACGCGCACCAACGCGGACAATGCATTGAGTAGCTTCGGATCGGCGGGAGCAGTCGCGGCGGCGCTGCATTCAATTCCGCCAGCCGGTTACGCGCGATCTCGGCGAACACGCCTTGCGGGAATTTCAAGCAGATAGGCGCTGAAATCCTTCGGATTCTTGCTGTTCTTGACCAATTCCCAGAACAGCGCATCGAGGTCGACCTGCGGATTCGGCCCATTGATCTCCCGGATCACGCGTTCGCCGGTGGTCTTCGGGTCGAAATAGAAATCGCCCAGCAAACTTGAGCTGTCCCAGGGAATTTGCTTGCCGTCGGTCTCCTCTTCCACATCGCCGCGCACCCTCGACATCATCTGGCGCACTTCGAGACCCGGAGTTTCGATGAATTTCAACAGCGCCGCCGTGAACGGGACTATGCGGACCGTTGCCGTCCTCGGCCACGTTTCCCGGAGCGGTGGCAAAAGCGATATAGGTGCCGCTTGCAGTCGCATTGCGCCGGCGCCAACCCCGCCCGTGTTGTGCCGCGCGCCGCACCAAATCGTTGCTTGAACGGATCTTCACGGCAGGCGTCGAGAAAGAGCAGCGACACGTGCGCCTTGCTCTCGATCTGCTCGAGCACCGCCGCTAGATCGAGGGCTTCGAAAGCGAAGATCGTCGTCGGCCTTTACGTCAGCGCTGACCGGCAACAGCCAGTTGACGCGTTGCGCCTCGAGTGCATGTCCGGAAAAATAAAACAGGCTCGCGTCGGCGCCGCGCGATCTTTGCCCCAACCTGCGGACGGCGTTTTCCAGCGCCGTGCGGTCGGGGTTGAGGATAAGATCGACGTCGAATTCGAGCCGCGTCAGCGCGGCCGCCACCTCGCGCGCATCGTTGAGCGTATGCGCCAGTGCCGGCGCATGCCCATATTCCCCTGCGCCAACCACCAGCGCAACGCGGCGGGGCGCAGCCACCGACGTATCACCAAACGAGATAAGGGCTAAGCCGATAAGGACCAGCAAGCGGACCATGGCGGCACACACCCTTGGCTTCCCTGGCACGCGACGGATGCCCGCGGACAAAACCGCGTCGTGCGCGGCGGAAGGGTCACGGAAAATCATCCGGCAACGGCGGCCCGTCGCCTTGGCGCCGACCGGGCGCATCGTCGACGATAGCGTCACGATCGGCCTTTCGGCAACGCCGCGCCCGGCCGGCATAGCTGCGCAAGCGGCGTGTGAAATGCGAGGACAAGCGTGGACTTACGCCCCTCCGCAACTGGACAGCGCGATAGAATCAATAGCTCCATCGGCGCATAATCCGTGCATTAACAGAAGCTCCGCATGGGTCTCGGCCGGTGGGACGTGTCGCGTATCGCCTGCAGCCTATTCCCGCGCTCACACGTCCAGATGCGATTATCGTGGATCCGCGAAAGCCTCTTGATAACTTTCCGCTTCTTCGCTCCCAGGACGTAGAGGAAGTTCGCGATGGCTTGGCGCGTCTTTATGATAAGCGGGTTTTGATGCCGGAGCGCCGCGTCGAGGGTTTCAACGCCACCGTCAACGCCTGCCACCTTTGCGATATCGGCCTCATCTACGGGACTTTCGGCACCGCCGTGACCTTCGAATTTCCGCCCGTCGACTATTTTTGCCAGCTGTTCCCGCTCCGCGGCACCGGCGAGACTGCGTGTGGCCAAGTTTCATCCGAGCTGATCCGCGGCACCAGCGCAGTGACGTCGGCGGAGGCGCCGCACCAAACGAAAATCAGCGCCGACTACGAGCACCTCGTGCTACGCATCGATGCGAAAGCCTTAACCGAAAAATTGGCGGCGATAGCCGGAGCAACGATCAGCGAACCGTTGCGGATGGATCCACAACAAAACTTCAAGCATGCAGCGGCGAAAATGCTGCACCAATACGTTCCGCTGCTCGCCGAAACGCTCAGCGGCGGTACGCCGCCGTTTCCGGATTGGTGGATCGCGCAGACCGAACAGTTATTGATGACACTGTTTCTGTGCGGCCACCGGCATAACTATAGTCATTTGCTGGAGCAGGACGCCCCGGAAGCCGCGTTGCGGCAGGTCAAGCAGGCGGAAGAATATATCGTGGCGAACGCGCAGCGGGACATCCGCCTGGAAGAGCTCGCCGCGGTCGCGGGCGTGAGCATTCTTAGTCTGTTTGCTGCGTTCAAGAAGTATCGTGGATACACGCCGGCGGAGTTCATCGCGCTGGTGCGTTCGAGACGTGGGAAAATGCAATGACTGCTTTTGCTCGGCCGCTGGATCGTTTTCCACTGGTGCGCACGCACAATGTCGAAGAAATGTGCGCCGCGCTTGCCCGGGTTTACGCCAAGCCGACCTGGTCCGTCGCGGCCAAGACCGGCAAGGTTGACGTCACCCTCAACTACTATCCGCTCCGCCACGTCGGTCTGGGCTATACCAAGTATGGCGTCGACTTGAGTGGAGCTTATCCCGAAAGCAATTGTTATCTGCAAACGTTTCCCATTCGCGGGCGCGGCGAAGTGACGATCAAGAAATTTGCCAGTCCGCTCGGCCCCGGCCACGGCTTGACCGTCTCACCGGGCAGGCGCTTTGCCGCCAAGATCGACGCCGACTATGAACATCTTCTCCTGGTGTTCAACACCCGTGGCGTGAGGGACAAGCTAAGCGCGATCATCGGACGAACGATCGATCGGTCCGCTCGAGTTCGACCCGATCATGAATGGTGCGCATCCCGCCGCAAAGGCGTTGCGCGATCACGTCGTACTTCTGGCCAAGGTGGTGAGTGAATCCGAGGTAGCCCTGCCCAGATTGCTGCTGGAGGAATTCGAGCAGACGCTGATCGTCATGATCCTGCACGCCAATCGACACAACTTCAGTCATCTGTTGCAGCGCGCGGCGCTCGGCGTTGCCTCCTGGCAGGTGCAACGGGCGGAGGAGTTTATCGAGGCGAATTGGCGGCGGCCGATCCAACTGGAAGAGATCGTGAAAGTGACCGGAGCAAGCGCGTTCGACTTGTACCGCTCCTTCAAAAAAAGCCGCGGATACACGCCAATGCAATTCGCCGATCGGCTGCGATTAGGCCATGCGCGCGAGCTGTTGCAACGCCCGGATGCCATCACCACGGTCGCCGGCGCCGCGCTGGCCTGCGGCTTCGGTGATCTTGGCCGTTTCGAAAATGATTATGTTCTGGCATTCGGCGAGCCGCCCTCGCTGACGCTCGCTCGCGGCAACGGCGCGGCGCGGCACTAATTTGACGCCGACACGCCAACCCTGCTGGAGGCCCCGCCCATGTCCTGTCACGATCGTTGCGATCCGCGATTCCGCCGCCCACCTTCACAGCCGGCGGAGCATCGTGGCGACGCTTGCTTCCGCCGCTTTGGTGTCGGCAAGTCCGGTATTTGCCGCGACCGACGCGTCGGCCGACGACGAACGGTTCATGCGCACTTGCGCTCGACGAGGCCAGGCGCGGCGATTATCCGTTCGGCGCGGTGATCGTGCGCGATCGGCAGGTGATTGCGCGCGGGCGCAATCTCGGCAAGACCAACGGCGATCCGACCGCGCATGGCGAGATGATGGCGATACGCCACTGCCTCACCGCCCATGGCCGCGACGCGATGAAGGGCAGCACGCTCTATACCTCCGGCGAGCCGTGCGCGATGTGCATGGGCGCGATCGTGTGGTGCCATGTCGGCCGACGTGGTCTTTGCCGCGTCGCTTGCGCAGCTCGCTACCAAGATCGATCAGATCATGATCCCGTGCGCCGAAGTCGCCGCGAAATCGTCTTTTGTTTCGATCAGCATCACTGGCGGCGTTTTGGCGGATGAGGCTATGCAGCTGTTTGCCAGATAAAGAAATCAGAGACGCGCCGATCGTTGCGGATATCTTGCCGTTCGTTGCGTCACAATGTGCCTTTCAGGAAAGCCTCGACCACCCGGCAGTTTTCCTCGGTGCCATCAAACAGTGTCGAGTGACTCGAGCCCTTGATGACGTATTTCTTGGCGCCCGGGATGTGCTCCGCGAGATAGTTTTGCCCAGCGCCGCTGTCGGCCTGCTGCCACGGCGTCATAAAGTCTTCGTCGCCGCCAATGACCAGCGTCGGCGCGGTGATTTTCGGCAACAGCGGCCGCAGATCCATGTCGATCATGGCCTGGCAGGCGAGCTTGAAGACGTCGACGCGATTGCTGTTGCCCAAAATCTCCTGGATCATATCGACAGCCTGCCGCCCCTGAGCGCTGTCCAGGTAGCGGCGGGACAGCGCCTGGATGGCGATCAGCTCCGCCAGCGTTCGCGAACCGACGCCATAGCGTTCGGCAATGTCGATCCAGCCGCGGAACGTCAGAACGCCGGCATAGTCGAGCTTGGCGGCCGAGCAATTGATGACCAGGCGGTGGGTGAGCCCCGGATATTTGGCGGCGAATTGCTGCGCCACCATCCCGCCCATCGACGTGCCGTGGATGTGGGCGATGCGCAGCCCAAGATGGTCCATCAGCCCGGCGATGTCGTCGGCCCAGACTTCCATGTCATAGTGCTGGAACGGCCGCTCGGACTGGCCGTAACCGCGCATGTCGAAATCGATGCAGCGGAACGTCCGCGACAGGACCGGCGTGGCGGTGGCGAAATTGAAATGTCCGAAGCCGGCGCCGTGGATCTGGACGACGGCTTCGCCTTCGCCGGTCTCCTGGTACCAGATGCGGGCGCCGTTGATCCTGGCGTGAGGCATTGCAATCCCTCCCGGGTGGTATCGCCGTTTGCCGGCTTGCCGCTTCGTGTAAAGACGTAGCGCAGCAAACAATGCACAGACACGCCGCCGGTTTTGAAGCCGGCGGCGCTCCTATTCGCGTTCGACCATTGCCAACGTTCAAGCGTTGAGAAACTCCGTCCACCGCTTGGTCAGATAGTCGTTCTCGTCCATCAGCGAGTTCCAGACGGCGATCTTGGAATAACGGTTCCAATACGAGCCGCCGGTTCGAACGTCGCCCTTCTTGATGATGATGGTGCCGAACGGATCCGGCAAATCGATCGCCGCCGGCTTGCCCATATACCAATAGTCCCACTCTTCCGGCTTCAGGTATTTGTTGGCGTTGTCGGGGATCGAGTGATAGTAGCCCTGCCGCGCCACGAACGCCGCCGGCCAGCCATCGAGCCACCAGTTGATGTACTCGTACGCCTGGTCGAGCTGCTTGCCCTTCACATTCGCCGAGATCGAGAGACCGCCGTGCCAGCCGCGCATGCCCTCTTTCGGGAACGCGTAGATGCAGGGCACGCCTTCGGCTTGAATCGCGGCGACCGCCGGCGACCACATGCTCTCCAGCACCACTTCGCCGTTGACCATGAGGTTGACCGATTGGCCGAAATTCTCCCAGAAGGCGCGGAAGTGGCCGGACTTTTTCAGCGGGATCAGGTAGTCGATGAGAAAGTCGATCTCGGCCTTGGTCATATTGCCCTTGTCGCCGAATTTCTTCAGACCAAGCGCCTCGATGGCCATTGCACAGTCCATGGTGCCGATGGACGGCACGTTGAGCAGCCCGACCTTGCCCTTCCATTCTTTGTTGAGCAGCTCGCCCCAGCTTTCGATCGGACGGCCGGTGGCCTTCGGGTTGTAGCCCATGGAATCGGCGTTGTGCCACGCCGGCACCATGATCACGTAGCGTGACGGCCCCTGCACCCTGGCGCCGTTCTCATCACACCACATCCATTTGTAGGGCGCCGCGCCCTGCCCGATGTTCGCCTCGGGCGTGAGTTTTCCGGTCTTGGTGAGATCGGTGACTTTGTCCCAATCCTTGATCCGCTTGGTGTCGACGGGCTGAAACGACTTCGCCGGGCCCAGTAACGCCAGGTCGTGGTAGTACCATTCGCCGATCTCGTACTGGTCGTTCTGATTGAGCAACTTGGTCAGCGCTTCACCGTAACCCATCGCCTGACCGTGGATCGGGAATCCCAGATCCTTGGTCGCTTTGTCCTGGATCTCGTTGATCTCGCTGACGCCAAGGCCGATGCTTCTTAAGCCATCGGCCGCCGCTGCCTTGCGCGGCAGGGTATTTCCCACGACGCCGGCTGCGACACCGGCCATTGTTGTTTGCATGAAACGCCGGCGCGACCACTTGCCGTGCCGAACGCGTTCTACGCCTTCGTACGCCATGAGCGTCTCCTCCAATGTTTGAACAGGCTTGGTTGTTGGGAAAATTCGCGCGGCTTCCGGGCCAAGCTCCGAGGGCGCCGCTTGCGAACATCAATCTTATACCTGCGCCGGAGCGCGGCCAACGGACGAGCGCGCCGCTCCCAAAAAATAATCGCGTGTAGTCGGCGGCGTTTGCTACTGCGCTTTTAGACCGGGACAGCTGCGGTGAAATTCCGGCCGCAGCCTCGATTGCGGCCGCGCTTCGCCGCTGGAAGCCAAGTCGAATCCTCAGGGTGCCACGGCTACAGCACGCTTTTGTGACGGCGTAGGCGCGACAGCCGCGGCCCAATCGCGCTCTCTCGAAGCAACTTTCAACATTGGCAACGCCGCTGAACTCTGATTAGCTTTCGTGCTGGTACGGTACAAATAATCTTGGAGGGTGGGTATGCTGTTGAAATCGGTGACGGCTGTTCTGGTCGTGGTCGCTGCTGCCATGTCCAGCCCGGCGCTTGCATGCAAAAGTCCGACGTTGATCTTTTCCGACGATTTCCAGACGCCCGATTCTGCCTGGTTCGTGGATAACGGGTCGTTTGTCGCCAGCGCCGGCAAGGCTCAGCTGACGGCGCCTGCCAACCAGCTTGGCGAGGCCCACTACGAAGGCTTCTTCGCCGACAGCCGGCGATCTGTGCGTCGAGTTCGACGGCGCCGGCCGTCAAGGATTTGAGCTCGGTCTCCGGCGGCCTGGTGTTCGGCATGACCGACTTCAGCAATTTCTATATCTTCCTGGTCCAGGGCGACGGCCAGGCCGCCATTGTTCGTCGCCAGAACAATGGCTGGCTGGTCCCGGTGCCCAACAAGGCCGCGCCGGGCTTTAAGGCCGGCGGGGCGAACATGCTGCGGGTGACGTGGAAAGGCGGCTCCGGCGCGGCCTATATCAACGATCAGCTGGTCTTCAACTTCAAGTACCAGCCATTCACCAACGGCAAATTCGGTCTCTATACCGAAGGCGGCAACACCTACACCTTCGCCAATATCAAGCTCACGAACTGGCGCCGCAGCGAAGCTTATCAGATACGTGTGATGAGATTGATCCGGGTCGCGTCGCTTGGACGCGGCTCGGATATTTCCGTGATGCGGCTCGGATAACTCCTTCAAATCGACAAGATTTGGACTAGTGTCGGGCTGGGCGGCTTCGAAAACATAAGAGGCATACTCCGATGCTCAAGACGGGCATGCTCAAAAGAAGCCGGACACAGCGCCGGCGTGACAGCCGGCAGCATCGCAAGCTTCGGCGTTGCGGCCATTATCGGATTTTCGTTCGACAGTCGTCGGTCCTGCCGCTGCAGACGTAACAAATAAACAATCGTTCATGGCGGCCCAGGCTGACAGTCCGCATCCTTCCAACGTCGTGTCGTTCACGGGCGCCACGACGGTCCCGCCGATGGAAAGCGAGAATCCGTCCGGCGCTGGCTGACAGCGCGGCCGTCCGATCTGGCCCGTGCGCGCCGCTGGCGTGACGGCAGATCGTTGGCCCGGCCCCGCGCCAGCCGGTCTGACGGCAGACCGCGTGCCGCATAATCTGACGGCGGATCGCGTGCCGCATAGTCTGACGGCGGATCGCGTGCCGCATAGTCTGACGGCGGATCGCGTGCCGCATAGTCTGACGGCAGATCGCGTGCCGGCCGGTCTGACGGCAGATCGCGTGCCGCATAGTCTGACGGCAAGTCGTTGGTCCGGCCCCGCGCCTGACGTGATGGCAAGGCCGGCCGCCACCGCCAACGAAGCTTTGTTGCGTCCCGTCGAAATCGCGGCCGTCAAGGCCAAGGCGACAGTGGCGACGGCTGCTGCGCCAAGCCGCGGCCCGTGCTCCGGCCAGCGGCGCTACTCTCACGGCTATGCTGACGCCATCATCGACGATGGCGACCGACCGGTCGGCGGCCACGGCAGTTGCTGAGGTCAAAGGCAGCAGTCACCGCACTGCGCAAGGCGCGGCACGACGCCGCCGCCCATCAGCGCTAATACCGATCGCCGCCGGCGCCGGCATCGTCATCTTTCTTAGTTGTAATGGGCCTATGAATACGTCAGTCTACCAAGCAGCGCATGGTGCCGGGCGCGTAGCGGCTGACGTTGTCTGCTACGTTTGCTGTTCGGCCGCGAAGGCGCCTTGCCTGGCTGGTTGGCGTAGTAACCTTGGGTTATCAAGATCAACGCATAGCAAACGCGAGGCGCCTCGGGTGTATGTCTTGCACGCGATAGTCTTGCACGCGTATAGTCTTGCACGCGATAGCGAGGGGCACGTCGGCGATGTTGTGCGCCGGCCTCCGGGATTTGCTGTTCTCTTGGCAGCGGCTCCGGCCGCGCCGGCCCTCGGGCAGGATCTGGCGGCGAACAGCCAGGTCGAAATCGCCTATTTGCCGCCGACCAATCCCGCGCTGGAAACGATTTACCAGCAGGTGAAAACGCGCGGCATTCTCGAGGAGATGCAAAAATTTCTCTCGCCGCTGAAACTGCCGCATAAGCTCACCGTGCAGACCGGGCAATGCGGCGCGACCTACGTGCCGTATGAGCACGGTCCGGTCACGATCTGTTACGAATATCTCGATCAGATCGAGCGGCTCGCGCCGGCGAAGGTGTCGTCGGATGGCGTCACCCGGGCCAACGCGATCACCGGCGCGTTCGTGCAGGTGGCGCTGCACGACGTGGCGGAGGCGGTGTTCAACGAGCTGCAAGTTCCGATCTGGGGACGTGTAGAGGATGCCGCCGACAAGATCGCCGGACTGATCATGATGCAATTCGGCACCGACGTGGCGCTGCGCGTCCTCACCGGAACCACCTATTTCTTCCAGGTGACGTCGCACACCTGGACCGGCGTCGACTTCTCCGACGAGCGCGGCACCGAAGACCAGCGTTTCTACAATTATCTGTGCATCGCCTATGGCGGCGACCCCAAGACCTTTGGCTACGTCGTCACCAACAACCTGTTGCCGAAGTCGCGCGCCGATCGCTGCGCCCACGAATATTCCGAGCTGGTCTACGCATTCAGACACGACCATCATGCCGTTCGGTCGATCCGGTCTTGCTGGCCAAGGTTCGTGCGACGCGAGTGGGTCAGGCCCAACGATGGCGGGCCGCCCACTCCAGACGCGACGCCGCCGACGACAACGGATGGAGCCGATGCCAAAAACTAAAGCCATCTGGCTTTTTGCGGCGGCTTTGTCGCTGGCAGCCGGCGCCGTTGCGATCGCCCAGAGCGACCAACACCCAGCCGACGGCCGGCCAAAGCAGCCAGCCGCACATTCCGAAAAACCCGAATATCGTGATCTCCTACGAGGCGCCGACCAATCCGCTCTATCAGGAGGTCTACAATGACCTCAAGGCGCGCCACGTCCTCGAGGAGCTGCAGCACTTTCTGGCTTTCATCCACTACCCGAGACCGCTCAGCGTGAAACTGACGACGTGCGGAGAAGCCAACTCCTGGTACGACTCGCATCTGCAGGGCGTCGAGCTCTGCTACGAGATCGTCGACTGGATCAAGCGCGTCGCGCCCGACGCAGCCGCAGGTCGGCAACCTGACGCGGGAGGACGCCATCGTCGGCCCGGTCGTTCAGGTCATCCTGCATGAATTCGGCCACGCCACGTTCGACCAACTCGAGGTGCCGATCGCCGGCCGTGAGGAAGATGCGGCCGATCAGTTTTCCGCCTACATGATGTTGCTGGCCGGCAAGGAGATGGCGAACCGCACCCTGCCCGGCGCCGGTTATTTCTGGGCCGCGACCAATTCGCCTTACTCGCGCATCGAATATTCCGACGTGCACGGCGAGCCGCTGCAGCGCTCCTACAACCTGCTGTGCATGGCCTACGGCGCTTATCCGGACGAATTCCAGTATCTGGTCGATGCCGAACTGCTGCCCAAGGCGCGCGCCGCGCTGTGCGCCCACGACTACAAGGAGGTGGCGCGCGCCTTCGACAAGACCGTCGGTCCGCATGTCGATCAAGACATGCTCAAGCTCGAACAGACCCGGCAGTGGCTGCGGCCCAACGAGCTGCAGCCGCTCGAGTAGCTCGGCTTCCGTGTTGCCGGACGCTGCTGGCGCGGTGCTGCGGCGGAGCCCACTTGGCGCGAGCCAATCCCGTTGCTGGCAAGTTCCGTAACTACCGCATCAGCGCGCCGCCATCGACGCTGATGGTTTGCCCGGTCACGAAGTTGCTCTCGTCCGAGCAGAGATAGATCAGCGTCGAGATGAGATCGGCCGGCACTTGCTCGCGCTGGATGGCCCGGGCGGCGATGCCGGCGGCGCTGGCCTTGCCGGTCCAGTCGGGATGGGTAACGACCGCCTCGCTCATGGTCAGCCCGGGCGCAATGGCGTTGACGCAGATATTGTGGGCGCCGAGCTCGCGCGCCAGCGAGCGCGTCATCGACACCACGGCGCCCTTGGAGGCGACATAGTGCAGCAGGTTCGGCGTGCCCTTGAACGCCGTGCCGGACGCGATGTTGACGATGCGGCCCTTCTTCTTCTCGATCATGATCGGCGCCACCGCCTTGGCGCATTGGAAAGTGCCGCGCACATTCACCTTCATCACCCGGTCCCATTCGTCCTCGTCGATGTCGAGGAACGGCTTCGTCGACAGGTCGGCGAACAGGCCGGCATTGTTGACCAGGATATCGACGGTGCCGAATTCCTTGCACCGTGTCGGCGACCAGGCTTTCGACCGAGTTCTTCGACGTGACGTCGGCGCGCACGAAAATCGCCGGCCGCTGCGTCTCGCTGATGCGTTCGGCGACCGGATTGCCGTCGAGCACGTCGGAGACGACCACCTTGGCGCCGGCTTCCGCCAAGCCCTCGCAAAAAGCGGCGCCGATGCCGCGGGCGCCGCCGGTGACGATGGCGACTTTGTCCTTAAGCCTCGTATCCATGTGTTCCTTCCCCTGAACTGCTCTCGCACCAGACCAAACTACCCACGCCTCACTCAGGCGCCGGCGACGCGAGCGGCTTATCTTTGTCAACAACATAGGTCACCAGAAGCTTGGTCGGCTTGTCGCCGTTGCGCGCACTGTGCGGCACCTCGCGCAGCACATGGAAGCTGTCGCCGGCTTTGATCTTGCGTGCCGGGTCGCCTTTGACAGAAAGCTCGGACTCGCCTTCCAGCACATAGACGGTTTCGACGCCCGGATGGGTGTGCCGCGCGGCCGTGGCTCCCGGGTCGATCTCGACCAAGGCGGTCGATCGTCGACGTAGCTGTCGGGGAATTCCATCTTCTGCAGGATGGTTCGCTTGAGCCCCAGCGTCTGCGCCTGCGCTTCGCCAATTGCGGTGGCGGCAAAACCGGCGACGGCACAGATGGCACAAGCGCTGAAATTTCTGCGCGTCAGCATGACATCTTCCTCCGTTTTGTGAGGAGAAGATTAGCAAGCGCCGGCAGGGAGAGAAACCATCGGCAAACCGATAGTTGGCAGGTTCGGCGAAAGGTCTATTCTCGCCAGCCGGCGGCGAGCGACCTTTTGCCAGGCGCGCCTTCGGCCCTTTTTGCAGGACGCCTTTTTGCAAGACTTCGCTCGCAAGATCCGAGCCAGGTCGATCGGTTGTTGGACGGGGGCGCTTGTGCGCGACCGCACGCCACCTACCAAGCAACTCGGCGCGATCCCAAGCTGCGCCGGCGTGATGACGCGCGCCGCGTGCGCGCGGGCGCGGGAGGCCGGTGTCGATTTGCCGCCATTGCTGCGGCGTATCGGCTTGAGCGTTCGCGACATCGACAATGAAAGCGTGCCGCTGCGAGTCACCACGCAGATCAAGTGCCTCAATCTCTTGGCGGAGGCGCTGGGCGACCGGCTTCTCGGCTTTCATGTCGCGCAAGGCATGGATCTGCGGCGCGGCGGTTTGTTGTATTACGTCGCCGCGTCTTCCGATGTCCTGGGCGATGCGCTGCAACGGATCGCGCGCTATTCCTCGATGGTGAACGAAGGCGTCAAGCTTGAAACCGAAACCGGCGAAGCGTTGCGGATAGGTTTCACCTATGCGGGCATCCCGCGCCGGTCCGACCGCCACCAGATCGAGGCCTGGACGACACTCATCATGCGCTACTGCCGTGAACTGACCGGCCGCGGCCTGCAAGCGCTCGGGGTGCGATTGATGCACCATCGCATCCCGGAATCCGTCGAGATCGACAGCTTCTTCGGCCACCGCGTTGAGTTCAGCGCCGACATGGATGAAGTTTCGTTCGCCGGCGAAGCGGCGAAGCTGCCGATCGCCAACGCCGACCGCTTTCTCAACAAGCTTCTGATCGGCTATTCCGAAAACTGTCGTGGCGCGGCGAAAGGCGCGTTCCGGCGTCATCCGCGCCGACGTCGAAAACGCCCTCGCGTCGCTCCTGCCTCACGGCCAGACGCAAATTGAGAACGTGGCGCGACGGCTCGGCGTTGGTCCGCGAACGCTGCGCCGCAAGCTCGCCGCCGAAGGCCTCACCTATGCCGGCATCCTGGAAGAATTGCGGTTTGCGTTGGCGCGCCACTATCTGTCGGAGCGGGACCTGCCGATCTCCCGCATCGCCTGGCTCCTTGGCTACACCGAAGTCAGCACATTCTCCCACGCCTTTCGCCGCTGGACCGGCCGCACGCCCCGCGCCGATCGCTCGCGGCGTCGACCGGCCGCGGCGCTGCAGGCGACCCGGACTCGCCACTGACGGGCGGCGAAAGTGGCGGTTTGGCAGGCCAAAACAAATTTTTGTCCCCAGATCGCAAGTTTTTGCCGGCCGTCTTTATTATTTGACCGCTGCGTGACAATGGTCACCGATCTCCAATCCAAGACGTCATCGGCTCGAATGATAATGGAAACCGTCCAATACATGCGCGAGCTCGCGCAGACCTGCACGCGGCTCGCTCGCACCTGCCCGCACCGGGCGACCTCGCATGCCCTCGAAGAAGTCGCGGTCGACTTGATGGCCAAGGCCCACGAGCTCGAGCGCGAATACGGCGTCTTGAATCCGGCCGATTACTGTGAACCGACGGCTGACGCTGCCTGATCCGCCTCTACTGTCCGGTCGGCCGGCCTTCGATCTTCGGCAGGTTTGCGGCGGCGTTCTTCGGCGAGCCTTGGGCGCGGTTCGCCAGCTCGACGGTCAATAGCTCGGCCCGATCCGGCGACATCTGCGCCAGAATTTCCGACATGTTGCGCGGGTTGATCTGCGAGGCGACCTCGAGCAGCACGCCGACTTCGAGGCGATCGAAAATCTTCGCCGCGTCGCGCGGCTTCATCGTCTCGTACATGGTGACGAGGCTTTTGAAGCGCGCCGCTTCCGCTTCGTCCTTTTTCTGCGCCGCGACGGCGAGCTGCGCCTGGCCCTCTTTGATCTGCGTGAGCTTCGAATCGACCCGCTTCTCCGCCTCGGCAATGAGGCCCTCGCGGATGTCGAGTTCGCGCGCGCGTTTGTCGAGCTCCTGCCGGCGCTCCTGCAAGCGCTCGAGGATCGCCCGCTCGGCGGCCGACGGCGCCGGGCGAGCGGGTTGAGCGGGATCACCGTGCCATTGGGCGACGGCGGCGGGTCCTTCGGCTCTTTTTTGCGTCTTTGCCGGCGGCCGTTTTGCCGGCCGCTTCTTTGCCCGCAGCGTCTTTGCCAGCGGCATCTTTACCGGCGTCTTTGCCGGCCGCGGCGCTCCCCTCGCCTTTCGGCTTGTCGCTCTTCTCGGCGCCCGGCTCGGTGACCGAGCCGGTAATGATGTCGGCGTTGTTCTTGTCGCCGGCGAGCGGCGGAATGGCGGGGAGGAAGCCGAGATCGCCTGTTCCGGCGGCGCGCCTTTCGGATCGGGGAAGTTGAACATCTGCTGCGCCCAGGACCGTTTCCGGTCGGCGGGCCGCGCCGCGCCCGGCCCGGCGTGAACGACGGTCGCCTCGGAGATGCTCGAGCGAATCGCGGTCGGACGTCGACGCCGTGTTGCGGCCGAGCAGAAGATCGGCCGCCACCAAGGCCAGCAGGCACGCACTGGCGACCATCGCGATCGGCAAAAGACGCAGCTCGCGAAAGTAACGGATCATGCCGCCAGACCGTGGACCTTCACGCGCAGCCGCTCGGCAAAGGCTTGCGCGGCCGCGGCGACCGCTTGCGCGCCGCGCGGCGCTTCCGTCACCGGCCGCGACGTCGGAAGCCGCCGGCCGCCGGCCGGGCGCCGGCGGCGCCTGTCGGGATGGCGCCGCCGCCGGCGACCACGATCCGCGCCAGCCGATCATAGAGATCCTTGCCGGCGGCGATGCTGCGATCGAGCTCGGCGGTGAAACGGTCGGCGCTGCGCAGCCGCGCGCCCAGGCCGGCTCTCGCATTCGTCGACGGTGAGCTTTAAGCCGGCGATAGCGCGCTCGGCGATCTCGGTCGCGGTGACAAGCTCGGAGATCGTCGCCCGCAGCGATTGCTCGTCGGCCTTGAGGAGCTTGAGGCGGCGGTTGAGCGATATGCAATAGGCGATTGTCAGCGCGAGCAGAATCGCCACCAGCATTTCGATGATCACGCCAAAGCCGTTGCTCACTGTGCCTCCATCCGGTTGCCGACCCCGCCTGCGGTCTCGAACATGGCGAGTGTCGTGTTGGGTTTGCGCAAAGGCTTGGCGACGCGCACCGCGACGCGGTCGCCGACGCGGCCCATGCGGCCTTCGGTCAGCGTCACGTCGCCGCAGCGCACGATCACCGGCGCGTCGGATTTGAGCTCGAGCATCAGCGTGTCGCCGACATCGAGCTTCATGATTTGTCTGAGCGGCAGCGGCGCCTCATAGAGCACGGCGTCGACCGCGATCTCGGCCTGGCCCATTTCGGTGGCGAGATGGCCTTCCCAGGTCGGGTCGCGGCCGAATTTCTCGCCCATGAACATCTGCAGCAGCACTTCGCGGATCGGCTCGATGGTGGCGTAGGGCAGCAACAGCTCGATGGTGCCGCCGCGATCCTCCATGTCGATGCGCAGCCGCACCAGGATCGCCGCATTGGCCGGCCGCGAGATGGCGGCGAAGCGCGGATTGGTCTCCAGCCGGTCGATGTTGAACTTCACCGGCGACAGCGGCTTGAAGGCGAGCTCGGCGTCGGCGAGCACGACCTCGATCATGCGCTTGACCAGGTTGGTCTCGATCGTGGTGTAGGGCCGGCCTTCGATGCGCACCGCGGTCTGGCCGCGGCGGCCGCCAAGCAGCACGTCGATGATCGAATAGATCAAGCTCGAATTGATGGTGATGAGGCCGAAATTCTCCCATTCCTCGGCCTTGAACACGCCGAGGATGGCGGGCAGCGGGATCGAGTTGAGATAGTCGCCGAAGCGCACCGAGGTGATGCGATCGAGCGAGACTTCGACATTGTCGGAGGTGAAGTTGCGCAGCGACGTGGTCATCAACCGGACCAGCCGGTCGAAGATGATCTCCAGCATCGGCAACCGCTCGTAGGAGACCATCGCCGAATCGATGATGGCGCGGATGCCGGAATTGTCGTTGAGCGACACGTCGGCCAGCGAAAAGCCGAGCAGCGAGTCGATTTCCTCTTGGGTCAGGATGCGCTCGGCGCCGCCCTTGGCCGCCTGCATGAAATGGCCGTCCTCGGCCATGGTCGCCCATTGCGCCGCCATGGCCTCGGCGCCGCCGGCGTCGCTCTCGCTGGCCGCGCGTTCGTTTCCGGCCGCCGCAGCCGCCGCGGTATTCTGCTCGGCTTCGAGCGCCACGCCCCATTCGGCGGCGAGAGCGTCCTGGTCGATCTGGTCGTTCGCCATCGGCTAAGCCTATTCGCATTGGGCCGAGCCAACGGTCCGGCCAAGTGGCCGGCCGATGAGAACTCCGCGAGGAGCCCGGAATCCATAACCACCGCCATTATTGGTCTGACAACCGTGGTTATGGATCCGCACTCGCTGTCGCAGCGGGATGACGGTGCACAGCATCACTGCACCACGATTTCCTTGAACAACACGGCGTTGATCCGGCTCGGCGCGATGGCGGCATTGACCCGCCGCGTCAGCTCTTCCTTCAGCCGATAGAGCCCGGCGGAGCCGTCGAGATCGGACGGCCGCAATTCGCGCAGATAGGTCTGGAAGGCGTCCATCACCCGCGGCATGACCGGCTGGATCTGCGCCGACATCGTCTCGTTGGGCAATTCCAGCGTGACTTTGACCTTGAGATATTGCGTGCGCTCGTTGCCGCCGGAGGACGACAGATTCACCAGCACCTCCGGCATGTCGAGGAACACGACCGGCTTGATTTGCGGGCCGGCGGCAGCCGCCGCCGCTTCCGCCTTCTCGTGGCCGCTGAAGAAGAAGAAATATCCGCCGCCGCCGATGACGCCGAGACCAACAAGGCCCCCGACAGCCATCAAGATCAGCTTGAGCGACAGCTTGCGCTTGGGGGCCGCTTTGCCCTCTTCGCCTTCGGCTTCTGCATTCTCGGCCTCGGGCTGCGCTTCTTTCGTCGTTGCCATCACCGCTCCGCTTGGATGACTCACTTTGCGACTTTGGGTGAGATGCGCACGCAGCCGACAGGAAGAACGCAGAACAAACTGTCGCGAGCGCGCGTCGCGGCGCGGAAGGACGTTTGCGCCGTCGCGGGAAAGCTAGGTCAGGAATGGTTAACGGATACTTGCAGAGTTCCATCCGGGCGGAAAATTTTGCCGGGTGCGGCTGCCGCGGCGGCCGTTTCTGCCTGCCCGCGCGACGCCGCCATAGCACGCTAAGCGATTGTTCATCACTTGAGCTTTTCTCATTGGCACGGCTTCTGCACTTCATCCCCTGCCGCAGGCTTGGGAGAGGCCTCGGCATGAACGACGGAGCGACGCCGGGGAGACGGCGTCCTTCGATGCACGAAGGGGGAGTTTACCGATGCAGAATGCGCTTCTCGTCGGCTTGTCGCGGCAGATGTCGCTGAGCCACGAGCTCGACGTCATCGCCAACAACATCGCCAACATCGACACCACGGGCTTCAAGGCGGACAAGCGGCGTTTACCGAATTCCTGATGCCGGGCGCGCGCGACAACGAGTTCGCCACCGGCAAGGACCGCCGCATCAGCTTCGTGGAAGACCGCGCCACCTGGATCGATTTCAGCCCCGGCGCGATGCAGCGCACCGGCAATCCGCTCGACGTCGCCATCGACGGCAAGGGCTACTTCGTGGTGCAGACGCCGCGCGGGCAGCGCTACACCCGCAACGGCGCGCTTCGGATCAACGCCGCCGGCCAGCTCGTCACCAGCACCGGCGATCAGGTGCTCGGCACCAACGGGCCGATCAGTTTCAAGCCCACCGATCGCGACATCATCATCAGCCCGACCGGCGTCGTCAGCGCCCGCGACGGCGCGGCACGCAGAGCGCGCAGCGCGGCCAATTGCAGATCGTCAACTTCGACAAGCCGCAGCAGCTGCAAAAGGACGGCGCTTCGACGTTCCTGGCGCCGCCCGACGCAACGCCAGAACCCGGCGCCGCAAGGCACCCGCGTCGTGCAGGGCGCGATCGAGAAATCGAACGTGCGGCCGATTGTGGAAATGGCGCGCATGATCGAAATCACGCGCAGCTATTCCGACATCGCCGCCATCCTGCAGCAGCAGGGCGACCTGCGCAGAAATTCGCTGCAGCAGCTCGCGCAAGCACCGAGTTCATCGAGTTGATTGTGAGGAAGCAAGACCATGCGTGCGCTTGACACTGCAGCGACCGGAATGGCGGCCATGGACCTCCAGGTCCAGGTCATCGCCGGCAACATCGCCAACATGGCGACCACCGGCTTCAAGAGCCAACGCGCCGAATTTCAGGATCTCATCTACGAGCACGTGCAGCGCATCGGCGCGCAAGCCTCCGACAACGGCAACATCCTGCCGGTCGGCATCGAGCTCGGCTCCGGCGTCAAAACCGTCGGCACGCCGCGGCTGATGACCCAAGGCACGTTGGCGCAGACCGGCAACACGCTCGATCGTCGCCATCCAGGGCTCCGGCTGGTTCAAGATCCTGATGCCGGACGGCACCTTCAGCTACACCCGCGACGGCTCGTTCCAGATGGATAACCAGGGCCGCATCGTCACCGCCGAAGGCAACCTGGTGCAGCCGACCATCACCATCCCGCCGAACTCGAGCGGGCTGACCATCAACGCCCAGGGCCAGGTGTCGGTGACGCTGCCGGGCAGCACGACCTCGAGCATCCTCGGGCAGTTCACGCTGACGACCTTCATCAACGATGCCGGCCTGCAGGCCAACGGCAGCAATTTGTTTGTCGCGACGCCGGCCTCGGGCACAGCCGCAGGACGGCACCCCCGGCCTCAACAACGCCGGCACGCTGCTGCAAGGCAGCCTCGAACAATCCAACGTCTCGGCCGTCACCGAAATCACCAACCTGATCTCGGCGCAGCGCGCCTACGAAATGAATTCCAAGGTCATCACTGCGGCCGACCAGATGCTGCAGACGACCGCGCAACTGATGCGCTGAGAAGGAGCATCGCGATGATCCGCTCCTCGATCCGACATCTGGCGCTGGCGCTGCCGCTCGCCGGCTTTCTGGCCGATCCGGCCGCGGCGCAAAACGCCGTGCCGGCGCTGCGCGCCAACGTCACCGTGACCGGCGAGATCGTGCGCATCGGCGATCTGGTCGAGAATTGCCGGTCCGGTCGCCGATGTGCCGATCTTCCGCGCGCCCGATCTCGGCACCCGCGGCGCGGTGCCGACCGAGCGGGTGGTCGAGGCGATCCGTCCGCATCAGCTGATCGGCATCGACACCCGCGGGCTCACCGAAGTGGTGGTGACGCGCGCCAGCCGCGCCATCACCGCGCCGGAGATTTCCGCGCGCATCGCCAAGGCGCTGGAGGGTCAATACGGCCTCGGCGAAGCGCGCAACATTGCGGTCGAGTTCGACCGCGACGTGCGCACGCTCAATGTCGAGCCGAACGTCACCGGCGAACTGCAAGTCGTGTCGCTGAACTACAATCGGCGCACGGCGCGCTTCGACGTGACCTTCGACCTGCCGGCGAGCGCGGCTTTGCACTGGCAGTCGATGCGCTACACCGGCACCGCCGTCGAGACGGTCGACGCCGTCAGCGTCGATCATCCGATCGAGCACGGCGAGGTGCTCAAGGCGTCCGACCTGACGATCATCAAGCGGCCGAAGTCGGAAGGCGCGGTCATCACCGATCCTCGCGCGGCCGCGGGCCTTGCGGCACGGCATCAACTGCACCCGGGACAGCCGCTGCATGACGCCGACCTGATGAAGCCCGCGATTGGTCCAGCGCAACGACAACGTCACGATCATCTACGAAGCGCCCGGGTGTCACATTGACCTTGCGCGGCCAGGCCCAGGATGCCGGCGCCCTCGGCGATACGATCAGCGTCCAGAACGTCCAGTCGAAACGGCTGGTGCAGGGCGTCGTCAGCGGTCCCGGCCGGGTGACGGTTACCGCGACGCCGGCGCGTTTCGTCGGCGCCGAACCGCCGCCGGCTTCCGAGTCCTCACCCTCCGACCAACCGCAACGCGAGCACAGCGTCGAGTAAACCCGAGTGAGATAAATGTTGAAATCCACTACGCGTTCAAAGTTTGCACGCTCGCTTCTCGGCACCGCCGCGGTGGCGTCGTTGTTGACCGGCTGTGCCGCCATCGATCGGATCAAGCAGCTCGGCGAGCCGGTGGCGCTGGCGCCGATCGACAATCCGACCGCCAAGCCTGGATACAAGCCGGTGCAAATGCCGATGCCGACGCCGCAGCCGGTCACCTACAATCCCAATTCGCTGTGGCGCAACGGCTCGCGCGCGTTCTTCAACGATCAGCGCGCGCACATCGTCGGCGACATTTTGACCGTGAAGGTCAACATCAACGATACGGCGCAGTTCCAGGACCAAACGCAACTCAGCCGCACCAGCACCGAAGACACCGAGATCACCAATTTCATCGGCGCCAACACGTTCAAGGGCGCGGCCAAGGCCGTGCTGCCGGGCTCGGTCCTGACCGCCTCGGGCAATTCGCAAATGAACGGCCAAGGCAACATCAACCGCAACGACCAATTGGTCACCAACGTGGCCGCCGTCGTGACGCAGCTTTTGCCGAACGGCAACATGGTGATCGAGGGCAAGCAGGAGGTTCGTCTCAACACCGAAATCCGCGAGCTGATCGTCGCCGGCGTGGTGCGTCCGGAGGACATCCAGAGCGACAACACCATCGAGCTGCCGAAAATCGCCGAGGCGCGCCTGGCTTATGGCGGCCGCGGCACGCTCACCAACATTCAGACCGAGCGCTGGGGCCAGCAAGTGGTCGATATCGCCTTGCCGTTCTGATGGCAGGGAGTCAGTGTGCCAGGGATCAGTGATCAGTTCGTAGGATGGGTTGAGCCGCAGCGAAACCCATCAACGTCTAACAGACGGGTTTCGTTTCACTCTACCCATCCTGACGAATGATGCGACGGCTCCCCGGGGTCTGTTTCGCGGCGCGATCAGACCCCGTCTAGACGCGGCCTCCGGCAGCTCCCCGCCGGAGGCCGCGAGCTTTTTGAGTCCATGAATTGTGGATCATCAAGGATCGGGTTGAGCGGCGGCGAAACCCATCACGACGCATAACCAGATTAAATGATGGGTTTCGTTTCGCTCGACCCATCCCGCCCGCGATTTACTCGCCGTGCTCTTCGGCGTGCATTTTCGCCGCTTCCTCGTGATGCGCGGTGGCATGCAGGTGATGCCCGTGCGCCACGTTGGAATGGTGCGCGGCCTTTTCGTGATCTCCGGCCTTGTGGTGCTTGGCGGCTTCGCGATGGTGTTTCGCCGCATGCTCGTGATGTTGCGCGGCTTGCTCGTGGTGCTCGTGGATGTCGTGTTCGTGGAGATCGTGGCTGTCCATCGTCGGCTCCCTGGTTGCTCCGATGAGCATTCGAGCATTGCCGGGGATCGGTGAAGTATTTGCGACCGGCGTTTGTCAGTTCACGCGGCGCGGCCGCGACGCGTTGCAAACTGCGCGAGTTCCTGTCGCAATACGTTCACCGCGCTGTCCCAATCGCCGAATTGCGGCTGGCGAAAAAGCCGCGCGCTCGGATACCAGGGGCTGTCCGCGCGCCCGCGCAGCCAGCGGAAATCGGCGGCAAACGGCAGCAGCAGGAACAGCGGCTTGCCCATCGCGCCGGCGAGATGCGCGACCGCGGTATCGACCGCGATCACCGCGTCCAGCGCGGCGATCGCCGCGGCGGTATCGGCAAAATCCTTGAAGTCGGCGCCGATCGGCAACACGTCGCCGCGGCTGCGCAGCAGCGCCGCATCCTCGTCGCGCACTTCGTGCTGCAGGCTGACGAAGGCAATGTCCGGCAAATCGAACAGCGGCATCAGCGTCGCAAGCCGCATCGAGCGGTTGAGATCGTTGTCGTGCGAGCGCTCGCCCGACCACACCAGTCCGACCAGCGGCCGCTGCCGCGGCAGCGCGCAGCCGCGCGCGCCATGCCGCGACGTCGGCCTCGCCCGGCGCGATGTAAGGAATTTCCGCCGGGATCGTTTCCAGCGTCGTGCCGACAGGCGAGCGGCAGGCTGAGCAGCGGACAATGAAAGTCGTAACGGGGCAATGGTTGCTTGCGCGCGACCACGCTCGCTACACCTGGCATGGCCGACAGCAGCCGCACCAGCTCCGGCTGAACTTCGAGAACGATCGTGGCGCCGCGCGCGGCGAGCAGCGGCGCGTAACGCACGAACTGGATGGTGTCGCCCAAGCCCTGCTCGGCGTGGAGCAGAATAGTCTTGCCGTCGAGCGATTCTTCGCCGAGCCACAACGGCGCGCCGTAATCGCGCCGCTGCGACGCCAGCCAGCCGACGTGCCAGCGCGACTTCGTAGGCGCGCCAGCCGGCGCCGAAATCGCCGAGACTCAGACGCGCCACCGCCTCGACAAAGCGCGCATGGGCAAAGTCGGGCTTGATCGCCAGCGCGCTTGTCGCACTCATCAGCGCTTCGTGCGGCCGATCGAGCCGGCGCAGCGCCGCGGCGCGATTGGCGAGGAGCGGCGCGTTGTTCGGCGCAAGCTCAAGCGCCCGGTCATAGGCGGCCACGCGCCTCCTCCACCCGATTGAGCTTGAGCAGCGCATTGGCGCGATTGCCGAGCGCATCGCGGTGATCGGGCGTCGACGCCAGCAGGCGGTCAAACGCTTCGAGCGCCTCGCGCGGCCGGCGAAGTTCGAGCAGCGCCACGCCGCGGCCGTTGAGCAGCTCGGCATTGTCCGGCTCGAGGCGCAGGCCTTCGTCAAAGCTGACCAGCGCCCGCTCGAAATCCCGCAGCGAATGAAACACCAGCCCGAGACTGGCAAAGCCGTCGGCGCGAAAGAGGTCGCATTTCAACGCTTCCTGAAAAAGCGAAAGCGCCGCGTCGAGCCGCCCGCGCCGGTGGTTGATCTGCCCGAGGCCGTGCAGCGCATCGAAATTGTTGGGATGGTGCTGCGAGGAATTCGGTGTAAAGCCGTTCGGCCTTGGCGAATTCGCCCTCCTCGTGAGCGCGCCGGGCGCGCCGGAGTGGCCGCGATGAATTTGGTTGGAAGCTTGTGCGACGGTTGGTTGCGCATCAGTGCGTAAGAAAAATACCGCGAGCCGCCGCGGCTTCGCGGCGGCCGATCGTTAACAGCGCGTAAAGAATGACGGTAAAGAAAGATTTAAGACGATCGCCGGGCGGCCATCATCTTTGCTGGAGGCTTTCGAAGCGCCGTTGCAGCACCGCGAGGTCATGCTCGAGCTTCGCCACCCGGTCGGCGATGGATTGCTCGGAGCGCCCGCCCTCGCCTCTGCTTGGCGGCTTGTTCGGCGCTCCAACTGACGCCGAGATGACTGCCCTTGCGCCACTCGACCTGGGCGCGGAAGTGCTCGTCCTTGGTCGGCAGATAAAGCTCGAACGCGTCCGGCAACGCCACGCTCTCCGACGCTTCAAGCCGCGCGCCGCGTCGGTGACATCGCGCACGATGCAATCCATGCTCGAGAGCCGGTTGTTGAAATAGATTCGGCCCTTGATGAAGGTCTTGTGTCGGGCAAGCGCGCGGCGCTCGATCATGGCGATCCGGCTTTCTGCCTGCTCCCGCGCGAGCTGCAATGGCGAGAAACGCGAACGGCAGCTTCGTCGTTGCACGGCGAGCAGGAATGCCACCAAAAAGATATCTAAGTATTAAGTGCGACGGCGCCGCGGCATTTGATGCAATTCGGCGAAAATCGCCGGCGCAAGCGCCGGATCGTCGTTTACAAATGCTGAATGCCGCATCTCGGGCCGCTGGCCCGGCGCGATGGCGGTTCGTCGCCGATATGGCGACAAAAGGCTTGACAGATCGTCACCGATTATGTTACGAAGGCGCTGTCTTGCTCATCCGAGGGCGCCTTCCGGATGCGATCCGCAGTGTGGAGCGAGACGCGGCGCCTGCGCGCGGTTTCGCAAACCGCTCCCGGGCGGCTTTGGGCATCATTCTCTTGGATCGGCGGAAATGAGCGCGGACCGCTAGAGCGCGGCGACTATCAGCGGCCATGCTAGCTCGCTGGACTAGGACGTCGAAAGAAGAGTTTGTAGTCGAAATTGATAAGTTCCAGCAGCTTTTGCAAAATGCATCACGTGGAACGATGTTCGTTCAAATCCCAAATTGCCCCGACCTTTGGCAAAGGCCAGAGTGGAGGCACTCAAAATACTGACTGGTCTCTCTGGAAGTCATGCGCCCTTGCGCGAAATCGATCCTGAAGCATCGCACAGCGGCGGTGCCGTTCTTCGGAGCGTGTCTCTTGGGAGACGCGGAACGTTTCGCTGTGTTCTGAACCAGGCGACAGCGCACGCTTGGACGCGTAAGTGACTAGCGGGGCGTCACCGTTTATGCTACGCCGCCGCGTGGCGGATAGCGTGCGGAGCGCGGTCGCGTGTCGATTTGCGATTTGCCAGACGGCTATTCTTCCCGGTAAACGCGCTCGCGGCGTTCGTGGCGTTCCTGGGCCTCGATCGACAGCGTCGCGATCGGGCGCGCTTCCAGGCGCTTGAGCGAGATCGGTTCGCCGGTCTCCTCGCAATAGCCGTAGGTGCCGTCTTCGATGCGCTGGAGCGCGGCATCGATCTTGGCAATCAGCTTTCGCTGCCGGTCGCGGGCGCGCAGTTCGATGGCCCGGTCGGTTTCCGACGAGGCGCGATCGGCGAGGTCGGGATGGTTCTGGTTGTCGTCCTGGAGATGCTGCAGCGTCTCCTTGGCCTCCTTGAGGATGTCCTCCCGCCAGTCGAGCAGCTTCAACCGGAAGTACTCGCGCTGGCGCTCGTTCATGAACGGCTCGCGGTCCGTCGGCCGATAGATTTTGTCGAGGGGCCGGATAGTTTTGCCGTTCTTCCCTAATGTATCGTCGGAGCGACCGTTCTTGCTTTTCACCGACTGCATGGACGTTCCTTGTCCCCTACTCTCGCGCTACATCCTCCCCGGAGGCGGCGCCCATATACCGCGGGTCTATGACGGTGACAATAACGATCATGGCGCCCGGCTCGCGGCTGGGCCTAGGCAGGCGATTGACGGGGGTTTTGGGCCTAGTTTATGCCGGCTTTGGCCAGCTCTACGGCCACGCGCAGCTCGATCTCGCCGAGCACCTGATCGAGCTTTTCGTCACCGGAGCCATCCTTAAGGTCGGTGGCGACCGCTTTGAGCCGCAGCAAAGCGGCCGGCTCGAGCGTCCCGGACAGGAGGCCGAGCTTGAGCTCGTCGAGCGCGTCGAGCGCCCGGCGGCCGTGTTTGACCGCGCGGCGGCGGCGCTCGACCGGATCCTCGATCCCCTGCAGCGCGATCAGCGCGTCGATGCCGCCGACCGTGCGCAAAGCGACCGCCGGGCTCGGCGGTCTGTGGCGTAGCGGCTTCGGACAGCGTGAATGGACCGCCGGCCGCACGCCGCGTCGTCGCCGGGGCCGAGGCGAGAGCCGTTCCGTTGGGTCCATTGACGCGCATGCCAATCAAGGTGCGGCCTTATGGTTAATGGCTGGTAAATCCCACTTTTGGAAAGGCAAGCGCTTTCAGCATGTTACGAGCCAAGGGTTTTCAAATGCACTACGGGGTTTACAAATTCGGCCCTTTTTCGTTCTCGGCGATCGCGGCTGGCGCGGGCCGAGGCGGCCTTGTCGGCGAATCGCAGATAGCGCGTGACCATCTTCGGCGACATGCCGATCTCATCGGCAATGGCACCGTCCTCGGTCCCGGCGCGGCGAAGGTCATCGATCTTCGTCGGCGCGCAGGCCGTGAATGGTCATCTTCAAGCCCCGCAGCGGTGCCGCCGCCGGCGAAATCGCGCCAGTCATTCCACAGGGTGTTGAGGTAGTTTGCCGAGCACCGTCGGCCGGTCGCCGGCGTGGTGACGAAGAAGTCGAGATCACGCACGCTCCATGATCTGATTTCCTCCATCTGCTCGACGTTGAGCGGCACGAAATGCTTCTTGTCGCGCAGCTTGCCGATGCGCAGGACTATGCCGTCGGCCGCGAGATCGGCCGGGCGCATCTTCACCAGATCGGAAACCCGCTGGCCGGTAGCGCGGCCGAGGAACGCCATGCGCTGCAAGTGAGTCGGCGCCTGCTCGATGACGAAGTAGTAGCCGTGGTCGGGCCAGGGCTCATGACCGCTGTCCTCGACCTTGAGCCGCTTCACACCGATGGCCGGATTGTCGTCGCGATAGCCGCGCGGCACGCCCCACTCCAGCAGCACCCGCACCACCGACAACATGAAGTTCGCGGAATTTGGCGTCCCACTCATGCCATCGAGAAGCTGATAGATGTCGCGCTTGGTCAGCGCTGCAACAAGACGATCGCCGGCCTCGGCATCGAGCCGGTTCAGAAAGTGATCAAAGCCCTTGCGGGTTGCCGGCCGCAGCCGTTCCCAATTCTGTTTTCTCCAGTCGGCAATCAGCGCCGTGAATGTACCTTCGCGCGTCGTCGGCGCGGCCTTGGCATCGCGCAGCCGCCGCCAGTATTCGGGATCGGTGGGATCGCTTCCCAAGGGAACGCGCTTGCCGGGGTTCTTCGTGCCGCGCCCCGGCGCGTAGAAGTCATAGGTTTTGCCGTGGCGGTTTTTCACCCGCTGCACGTCACGCGGCAGTTTCACGTTTGCGCTCCTTCGTCGTCCCATCAGCCAGCCCCCTGAAAAATGGTTCGCGTTGTTGTTGCTCGTCGCCCTCACCAACAATGCGCTTTTCCACGTCAGCCCAACGCCACCGCTTGATGTCCTTATTTGGTCCGAGAAAATGTGGTTTCGGAAGTTGCCCGCTTTCCTCCATTGCGTCCCAAGTGGATGGCGACACTTGCAATTCGGCCGCGCCGGTCTCGCGGCTGACAAAAGCGGTCAGGCGAGAATTCAGCGAAATGTCGTACTTGCGGACGGTCATCGGTACGCAATCAAACAACAAAGCGCGCATGACGCGGCCCCCGGCGAATTGCTCGGCAAAGGAAAGCGCCGAGGGCCGCGATCACCGCGGGGGTGATTGGAATTGGTTCTTTGCCGAGCCAATTTCGTCGCCAATTTCCAGCCCCATCATGGGAATTGCAAGGCGACAAAGCCGTGTACGTGGCAACGTGCGTGGCAAAAACGGACTTGCGCGACTGGCAACATTGCTGGCCTTCTCGTCAATTGTCGCAATTGGGCAGCAATTATGCAGCGGGCGCTCACAAAAATTTGTTGTGGAAAAGGGCGGCCCTAAGCCGCCCCGGTGCTTGCCCCTGCCGGGGCGCAGCCTTTTCAGCGCACAGCCTGCCGGTGCCGCTACTGAATTCGGCGGCAGCCGGCTTGACCGAGTTTCTTGCCAAAGCGGCATTGACGAGCCGCCGGCTATTTCGCCGATCGCACGCGTGACGTTGGACCGCACACAAAAGGTCCGGGCGGCACTGACGCGAGGCGCGGCCGGATACGGCGTAATGCAATTTCCCTGTGGATAACTGGGGACGTGAATTCAGAGAGTTTTGCTTGTCACCTTGACAGCCTAGCTTTAACGGCCGTCGCTTGTCGCCAGCCGCTGCCGGGAGCGTCCTTCCTGATTGGGGGGCTATCCAACGTGGCCTATGAATGCCGTTGCCTTGAATGTCGTATTCGCGCGGCAATCCGTGGTGATGGCGCGACCGATCTGCCCGGCACCGATGTGTTTGCCGTCGACACCGCCCGAGTGGTGAACGCGCTCACGTCTGTTCTCGGCGAAGTGCTGGCGCTGCGCAGTCCGTCCGATACCGAAGCCGTAATCGAGCGAATTTGCCATTGGCGCGAATACTGGAGCCAGCGCGATCACATCCACGCGCAGCAACCGCCGGCCGGGCGGGCGTGAGGCGTCGAGCAATATCCCGGCAGGCTCGTCATGCTGTGCGATCGAGCGCGTGTGCTGGCGCGGTCCGATCAGCCCGACACGATGCCGCGATAAGCCTAAGGTTGATGCCGCGGCGGGCACAGTAGCGCACCGATCAAAATGGGGGATTTTCCATGGCGCGGTTCATTCAAACACGACGGCCCGACGATACGGTCGCGATCTACATCAACGCCGATCTCGTCATCCACGTGAGCGACGTGCCAAACGTGCCAGGGCAAGCACAGGTCTGTTTCGTGAGCCAGGACAGTTTCGCGATCCAAATGACAGCCAGCAATTTTGCCGCGCTGGCAAAAGCATCGGAGGAGCGCGCCTAGCTCGCCCTCTTTGGGCGCATCCGCCGCCAATGGTCCGGCGATCTCGGGTCATGAAGCCGGCGCACCAGCTCGGCGACGTCGAGCGCGCGCTGATAGCCGCGCCCCATGCGTTATTTTCGGCGGCCAGGTTCAGAGCAAGCCGATGCAATGCGTTTTTATCGCATCGAGCCGCTCAGCGTACCTGATCAGAGGCTCGCTTATTTTGATCTTCATCTGGCCGTGCGCCATTTGCTCGTATGTCAGCCCAGGTGACCGGCCCAGCCGCTTCCCCGCCGCGCCCTGGAGCGTCGAAGGCCTCTGGACATGGAACCTTTTAGCGCGCATCATTGGAGTCGATTGAGGCGCCGCCGCAAAGCGCCCAAGACCCTCACAATCTAGGTTGGACCCCTTTGAGTGTCCTCAATTCGCCGGGGGGCGAAAAAGGAGCTCACATGTCTTTGACCATTTTTATAGACGACGCCTGCCCGAGGTGCCGCAAGCCAGTGAAGCTCACTCTGATCGAGCCGCATCCAAGTAACCGCGGTCTTGCAATCCACAACTACCACTGCGTCGATTGCGGCCCCATAAGAGCTAGAATCATACCGTTGAAAGCAGACTGAACGGACAGCCGCCTGTGAAGAAGAGTTTGAGGGCAGCATTTGATCCAAAAATATTTCTCGCCAAAGTGGGTGATGGGAAAACAATTTCGAAATATCAGAAGGATCAAATTGTTTTTTCCCAGGGTGACGTTGCGGACGCGGTTTTTTACATCCAGACGGGCAAGATCAAGCTCACCGTCGTTTCGGAGCGGGGCAAGGAAGCAGTCGTTGGAGTTCTGGGACCCAGTCACTTTTGCGGCGAAGGATGTCTCAATGGCCATCCGCTGCGGGTCACAACAGCCACGGCGATCGAACAATCCCTGATTACGCGCATCCCCAAAGGAGAAATGATTGCTACTTTGCATGATCATCCGGGATTTTCCGAATTGTTCATGGCGGATTTATTGAGCCGGAACAGTCGAATTGAAGAGGACCTGATCGACCAATTATTCAATTCCAGCGAGAAGCGGTTGGCGCGGGTCCTTCTGCTTCTGGCGAATTTTGGCAAAGAAGCCACGGTTGAACCCATCATCGGCAAGTTTAGTCAGGAAACCCTCGCAGAGATGATTGGCACGACCCGATCGCGCGTAAGCTTCTTCATGAATAAGTTCCGCAAATTGGGCTATATCCAATACAACGGAAAACTGGAAATCCGTAACTCCCTGTTGAACGTGGTCTTGTACGACAAGCCTGAGATCAGGAAGAACGACCCGAGCAACGGGCCGAGATAGCTTCGATCGCCGCCAACATCGCCAAGCTGCCAGCTGCTGCGCAAAGGTTGAACGCTGCTGGTGCGCTTTGGGCGGCGCGGCTACCATCCCTAGCGGCCGGCCCCGGCGATGCGGCGTGAAGCGTAAGAAGACTGGGCGCGCCGATGAGCGACGATGATAAAATCCACGTCGATGCCGAGCAGCCCGCGACGCTGAACAATGGCGCTGGCAAGCTAACCGATTACCGCACGTTGCAAGGGGCGGTGATGGCATGGCATCGGCTGCCGCCTGAGCAAACGAAGCGGGCGACCATCAAGGTGATTGGTGGACCAGTCTATACCGCAGCCGAGATTGTGCGTCTCCACTTCGGGCCAAGGCCGGCGTGAGCAAAATGGCGTGGTTCGTTCACTACTGGGATGAGATCAATGACCGCAACATCTGCTCCAGCGAGATCACCGCGCGAGAGGATGCGATGCGGAAAGCGTGTAGCCTGATGCGCGAGGAATACGTCGTCTCTCACGTCGCTGGCCCGAATGATGAACGCATCGATATAGTAGATATCCGCGCGTGGTGCTCTGCGCACGCAAGCAACTAGTCTGTCCCATGCCATCCGACCGCCGCTTCCCGCCTCCCGCCGCCCAGGGACATTGAGGAGGAAAACGCCTCCTGCTTCATCGTCAAGGACAACAACGGCCAGACGCTCGCCTACATCTACTTCGAGCAGGACCCCGGCCGTCGCACAGCTGCCAACCTGCTCACGCGCGACGAGGCGTGGCGGATCGCCGACAACATCGCCAAGCTGCCGGAGCGGATAACGCAAGCCGTGAAATCCAAACGTGGCCGTCAGCGCGCGACGAGCTTACCTATCCAGGCACGGACCGCGTCTCGAGCTCGGTATATTGCGGCTTCGGTCAGCGATCCGTCCTCCAAGCCGCCGATCACGCCGATCAGCGCGAGCCCCGCTTCGGCGCGGACGTTGTTCAGCTCCGCCTCGCTCGAAAAGTTATGCTCCGCCGCCTTCGCGGCGAGGTGGGCGGCGTTGCGCATTTGGGAGACGACCGTTTCGCTGCTCGGCGTCGATGGGCTCAGCGCGATAAGGACCGTCTGCGCTTTCTGAGCGGCCTGCAGTTCGGCGTCGTCAGTGATCGTGCCTAGGGGGAGCCGCTGCCGGTGAGGGGCCGAATGTACGCTTTCTTCCCGAGCAGCGACAGGGCGAATGATGCAGGCGCGGCGGATTGCCGCCAACATCGCCAAGCTGCCGGGACTGATTTCGCACGGGCGCGAGCCAGCCTAATCGATCCCCTTAGATGAGGGTCGGATTTCCAGGCTCAGGCACGCTCTCGCCATAGCGTCTGTAAGTGCGGATTTTGTCGCGCAGCGATCGAACCGAAATTCCAAGTCGGTCGGCCGTGCGGGTCCGGTTTCCAAGGTGCGATCTCAACGTTTGAAGAATGAACTCGCGCTCGACGCGGGCGAGCTTGCGCCCAACCAAATTCGCAACACATTGGCGATCGAATGGGGAAAGCCCAGACGACGCTGACGGACGTCGCTTTGCGGTTTCGTCGGCGGTGCAACTCGGCATTCTCGACTGATGCCCCCCGCGGACAGGGTGCCGTGACGTGGTTAACAATTCGCTAATGCCTCGAGAACGAAGCCCGGTGCATCGCCGCCAACATCGCCAAGCTGCCGGAGCTGCTGAAACGCCGAAGCCCCTCAATGCGGCTTTTTCAGATGCACCACCTTACCGGATTGTCCTGACGGCTTCTCCGGCTCGTTGAGCCAGGCGATCCACTGCTCCAAATCAGCGCGGGTCGCGAACAGGTTAGCAAGCTTCTGCCCGCAATTCTCGCATACCCGGCTGAGTTCTTCGAGCGTGTATAGCTCCATCGGCGGCAGCGGATCTTTCTCGTCCAATTTGTCGAACTGAATGAGATAGCAGTTACCGACGACGGCTACGATCTGACCGGTGCGGTAGTGCTGGTGATCGGTATTGTCCAAAACGAGGAACATGCCGGCGAAATCAGCACCGGGATGGATGGGCCACAGTTTCTTGCTCATCTGGCCCATGTCTCACGAAATGGTACGTTGGGCAATCCCTGCGATTCCGCCGAGCCCACGCCGATCAGCATGGCACCCCGTCGCTTCCCACCGCCATGGACCATCGAGGACAACGGCGGCTGCTTCTCGTCAAGGACAACAACGGCCAGGCGCTCGCACGTCTACTTCGAGCAGGACCCCGGCCGTCGCACAGCCGCCAATTTGCTGACGCGCGACGAGGCCCGCCGGATCGCGGCCAATATTGCGAAGCTGCCGGGGCTGTTGAAACGACCTAGTATTAAGCGGCCGCTTGAGACAGGACAGGTTTGCTAGCAGTTGCCGCTGGTGCAGGCATCGGCGATGGCCCATTGCGGGGTCACGACGGTCAGCACGGTAGCGGTGCCAGCGACGACGGCGAACACTAGCGCGAAGTACAGCAGCAATTTCTTCATGTCGGCCCCTCCGGTTTGTAACTGAACCATAGCTGATGGGCGGGGCTTCGCTGTGACTGGCATCACAAACGGGCGCGTGCGGGGCGTTGATCCATGACGAAGCCCGGCGCTTCGCCACCGACATCGCCAAGCTGCCGGAGCTGATGCGGTCGAAGGAGTAGCCGCGCGGCATTCTCATGAACTATGAGAATGAAACTCGCGATTTCGGGGAAGACGACTATGGCCGATCTGACCGAGCACGACGCGGCCTGCTTGGGGGGCTGGCCGGCGATTGAGTGGCGGAAGCCGATCACCGTGCGGACGATGAACGGCGACGGATCGAGCCGGCTTTGCTGCCGGCTGTGCATCGTCCGACTAGGCCTCAGGGTGCGGGAGCTGGAAAGCTGCCCATACGCGTTCCGCAGCAACGGGGCTTTTTTTCGCCATTTGAAAAGACACATGGGCTGGAGCCATCAACATCGCCACTGTACTCACGCTGGGCGACGTGACGGTGCTCTGCTGACGCGTGACGAGTTCCGGCGCATCGCCGCCAACATTGCCAAGCTGCCGGAGTTGAGGCGGCAGCCCGCAGTATTTAAAGTCTCGCGGCAGTTATTGGCTCGCGCTTTGCTCTTGGTTGTCGCGTCGGTCGTCGGCGTAGTTGGCCAAGACCAGGGTTCCGACCATCAAGATCATCCCTGCGAATAAATCGTCAGGCCGAAGATATTCGACTCCTCGGCAATCCAACGCAGAAGGTCCATGTTTAAAACTCCCTGCCGCCGTAGCGTCGCCACCTGATCGCGGCGCGATAGCAAGGCGTTCGTGGCAGTAAACGAAGTGTATCAAAGTTGAATTAATCGTTTGTAACCGAGCTGCACCTCGGTCTTAGGGACGCGCCCTGCTTCGTCGTGCGGGACTACGACGGCCATGCGCTGGCCTATGTCTATTTCGGGACTAGCCGGGCCGACGCACCGCCGCCAACCTACTCACCCGCGACGGGGCCCGGCGCATCGCCGCCAACATCGTCAAGCTGCCGGAGCTGCTGAAACGCCGAAGCCCCTCAATGCGGCTTTTTCAGATGCACCACCTTACCGGATTGTCCTGACGGCTTCTCCGGCTCGTTGAGCCAGGCGATCCACTGCTCCAAATCAGCGCGGGTCGCGAACAGGTTAGCAAGCTTCTGCCCGCAATTCTCGCATACCCGGCTGAGTTCTTCGAGCGTGTATAGCTCCATCGGCGGCAGCGGATCTTTCTCGTCCAATTTGTCGAACTGAATGAGATAGCAGTTACCGACGACGGCTACGATCTGACCGGTGCGGTAGTGCTGGTGATCGGTATTGTCCAAAACGAGGAACATGCCGGCGAAATCAGCACCGGGATGGATGGGCCACAGTTTCTTGCTCATCTGGCCCATGTCTCACGAAATGGTACGTTGGGCAATCCCTGCAATTCCGCCGACCCACGCCGATCAGCATGGCCCCGTCGCTTCCCACCGCCATGGACCATCGAGGACAACGGCGGCTGCTTCTCGTCAAGGACAACAACGGCCAGGCGCTCGCACGTCTACTTCGAGCAGGACCCCGGCCGTCGCACAGCCGCCAATTTGCTGACGCGCGACGAGGCCCGCCGGATCGCGGCCAATATTGCGAAGCTGCCGGGGCTGTTGAAACGGCCACTAGTATTAAGCGGCCGCTTGAGACAGGACAGGTTTGCTAGCAGTTGCCGCTGGTGCAGGCATCGGCGATGGCCCATTGCGGGGTCACGACGGTCAGCACGGTAGCGGTGCCAGCGACGACGGCGAACACTAGCGCGAAGTACAGCAGCAAAGAAAGGGCTGCCGCCGGAAGCCACAGGCCGGGCTGTTCAAGAGTATCTGGCTGTTCTCGACGACGCTGCTTTCGGAGCCGCGACCGAAGTCACGCCCAAGTTCATCTCGCCGGCCGATCCAGCGGCCCGTTGGACCGGAGCCCATGGCGGACAGGCCTTCTTTGCCTACTCCACCAACTATCTGATCGATGTCGACAACGCGATCATTGTCGATGTCGAAGCGACCACCGCGATCCGCCAAGCCGAAGTCCTGGCGGCAAAGCGCATGATCGAACGGTCAATGGAGCGCTTCGACCTGTATCCTGCAGACTTATAGGCGACAGCGCCTATGGCTCCGCCGAGATGCTCGGCTGGTTGGTGCATGAGCGCGGCATCGAGCCGCATGTTACGGTGTTCGACAAGTCCGCGCGCCAGGACGGCACCTTCTCACGTGACGACTTCACCTATGATCACGCGCGCGACCTCTACCTCTGCCCCGGCGGCAAGACGCTGACCACCACGAGCACTCTGGTGAATGACAATGCAACGATGCTCTACCGCGCCAGCAAACACGACTGCGCAGGATGCGCTCTCAAGCTCAAGTGCTGTCCGAATACTCCGGCCCGGAAGGTGCCGCGCTCCATCCACGAGGGCGCACGCGATATAGCGCGACAGATCGCTAAATCCTGGGAGGGCAGGACCTCTCGGCGGCTGCGCAAAAAGGTTGAGATGTTGTTCGCCCATCTCAAACGCATTCTCAAGCTAGACCGGCTCCGACTACGAGGACCGAACGGTGCCCGCGATGAGTTCCTCCTCGCAGCCACCGCTAGCAAAACTGATACCGATACCGAGCATCCAGCCAGCCTAAGAGAGCAAAGCAGGATCGCTCCACCCAGCGCGCCTATGATCGCGCTCGATCCAACTCGATTGCCGCCGGACTTGTTCAACAGAATCGGTCCATCTGCGACCTCGCTCCATGTCCGCCGTTTGATCGCTATTGGGGGTAAAGTGGACGAAGCTCCGACGGTCAAAAGCGACGTTCATGACGCAGAGCTGAAATCGACGCAAGCGTCGGCAAGATCGGGGGTTCATCATCAGGTTGGAAGATTCGGAAACAGTGTCGGAGCCATTTGCACTGCGAACTCCTTGAATACGCGCAGTGCCTTCGGCATGTGCCGGTTGCCGAGATGAACCAGCGAGAGATCGAGGGTGCGGAAGCGCCAGTTCGGCATGACCTCGACCAGGCGGCCGTCGCGAACGAGGTCCGGCTGGACGACCGGCGGCAGGTCGCCGATGCCGCCGCCGGCGAGCAGCGCGGGCGTCAAGCCGGCAAAATCGTTCATCGTCAGGTGCGGCTGGAATGTCAGCGTTTCCTGGTCCCTGCCGTTGACATTGACGAAGGTCCAACTGCCTTCCGGCCTGCCGTAGGAGAACGACAACAACCGGTGGCGAAGCAGATCCTGCGGCGTTTCCGGTGCGTCGCGACCCTTCAAATAATCCGGGCTGGCCACGAGCTGATGGCGGTAGGTCAATATCTTTCGCGCCACCAGCGAAGAGTCCTTCAGCGCCCCGAGCCGGAACACGATGTCGACGCCGTCAGCGATGTGATCGACAAAGCGTTCGGCAATCAGGATGTGAACGCGGACATTGGGATAGGAAGCCTGGAACGCCGTCACCAGCGGCGTCAGCAGCGTGTCGGAAATGTTCGGCGGCGCGGAGAGCCGCAAGGTGCCGGTGACGTTCGCCAGCTGGTTGGAGACAATGCTCTCGACCGCGTCGTTGATTTCGACGCTGCGCGTCGCCTGTTCGAGCACTTCGGACCCTAAATCGGTCAGGCGCAGGTTTCGCGTCGAGCGGTCCAACAGGCGGACGCCGAGCTGATCCTCGAGCTCGGCGACCCGTCGGCTCACGGTGGAGATCGGCATGCCAAGCCGCCGCGCCGCCTCGGAGAAGCTCTTGGCTTCGACGACCTTGGCGAAAATGATCAGCGCGTTGAGGTCGGTCATCGTCTTTCCAGGCTGTGGAAATTGTTTCCCGCCTTTGCCGGCTAATCGCGAAAAACGCGGCCGGTTACTCCAAACATCGCCAAACGATGCCATGGAGAGCCAGCCAATGTCAGCAAATCAATCGTCTCACGCCGCCGACGAAGCCGCTATCCGCAGCGTGTTGTCGTCCTATCAGGATGCGCTCAACGCATCGAATACCGAAGCGGTGATCCCGCTTTACAGCGAAGACGGCGTGTTCATGCCGCCCAATAACCCTTCGGCGGCCGGCAAAGCGGCGGTGCGCCAAGCCTATGACGCGGTGTTCAAGGCCATCACGCTGAAGGTCAAGTTCACCGTCGCGGAACTCGTGATGATGTCGCCGGAATGGGCCTTCGTGCGCACCAACTCGGCCGGGACCAACAGGATCAACGCCACCGGAGCGGTGGGTGCCGAAGGCAATCAGGAACTTTTCATCTTCAAGAAAGGCACGGACGGGCATTGGCGGATCGCTCGTTACAGCTTTTCGACCACCAACCCGCTGTCGGCTGCTTAATGGCGGCAGACGAGCGTATTGAGCGTCCACTGACGAGCGAGCTTAGCAATTGCCTAGCGTCGCTCGTCACGTGCGTTCGAACACCATCGGATCAAGAGAGGCGAACCGCCTCAGCGAGGTGCAGTGCATGGCAAACATGAGAGCAGTGGTGATCCGCCAAGTCGGCGGACCGGAGGTTCTGCGGATCGAAACCGTACCGATACCCACGCCGCAAGTCGGCCAGGTGTTGATGCGGGTGAAAGCGTTTGGGCTAAACCGCTCCGAGCTTTTTACCCGGCTGGGCCAGTCACCGAGCGTGACGTTCCCGCGCATCCTGGGTATTGAAGCCGTAGGAGTTGTCGAGGACGCGCCCGGCGGCGAATTCGGCAAAGGCGACGTTGTCGCGACGGCCATGGGCGGCATGGGGCGGCAATTCGACGGCAGTTACGCGCAGTTTACATGCGTGCCGGCGACACAAGTGCAAGCGGTCGCGACCAAGCTCGACTGGGCAACGCTCGGCGCCATCCCGGAGATGCTGCAGACGGCGTGGGGGTCGTTGTTCAAGTCGCTGGCTCTGCAGAAGGGCGAGCGGCTTTTGGTCCGCGGCGGCACGACGTCAGTCGGGCTCGCGGCCGCGGCGATCTCGCGCCATCACGGTGCCGTGGTCGCGGCGACGACGCGCAAACCCGATCGCGAGAAGCTTCTGCGGGCGAGCGGCGCACACCAGGTTTTCATCGACACCGGCTCGATTGCCGACCAGGTCAGGGAAGTGTTTCCTGGTGGCGTCGACAAGGTGCTGGAGCTCGTCGGCACGACGACGCTGCACGACTCGCTGCGCAGCGCCAAGCCGCGCGGGATTGTCTGCATGACCGGAATGGTCGGCAACAAATGGTCGTTCGATAGCTTCAGCCCGATGGACGAGATTCCGACAGCGGTCTGCCTGACGACCTATAGCGGCGGCGCTGAAGATTTCGTGCTGACACCGCTGGAGCAACTCGTCGAGCAGATCGCCGCTGGCACGTTGCATGTCCAGATCGGCAGAACCTTCCGCCTTGACGAGATCGTCGAGGCGCATCGTTGCATGGAGGAGAACAAGGCAGGCGGAAAGATCGTCGTTTTGACGTAGCAGCGTATAAAGGGTGCGCAACTTAGGAAGGTGCCTAATATCCGCTTCTCTAATCGGCCGTTTGGGGTCAAGCACTTTCAGACTATCCGCCGCTGCAGTGTCGATGTCGCTCACGGGCTCGTGCTTCTCTTCGGAATCGGCACCAGGGCCCTTCCATCATGGGATTCGAGGACGAAGTGGAGCAATCTTAGGGGCGGCCTTACCGTCTGATGAACGGTGGTCCAAGCGGACAGGCGATCTCACCTCATCCATCGTCCCGCGAGGGACATCATTCCACCGCTCGGTGGAGCTCGAGTTTCCTCCTATTGCATTTGATCCTGCACGACTTCAGGCCGTTGCGACTTCCCGGGTCCAGCGGAACTCGGTGCCGTCAACCCAGATGCGGTGCATGATCACGGCCAACCGGCGTGCCAGGGCCACGATCGCCTTTTTTATCCCGCGGCGCCTGGCGATCTGCATCGCCCAGGCCTTGAGCCACGACCATTTCTTTGAACGCAACATGCTCTGAGCCGCTTCGTATAGCATGACCCGCATCATCTCATCTTAGGGGCGGCCTTACCGTCTGATGAACGGTGGTCCAAGCGGACATGCGATCTCACCTCATCCATCGTCCCGCGAGGGACATCATTCCACCGCTCGGTGGAGCTCGAGTTTCCTCCTATTGCATTTGATCCTGCACGACTCTCAGGCCGTTGCGACTTCCCGGGTCCAGCGGAACTCGGTGCCGTCAACCCAGATGCGGTGCATGATCACGGCCAACCGGCGTGCCAGGGCCACGATCGCCTTTTTTATCCCGCGGC
Organism: uncultured Alphaproteobacteria bacterium; assembly: GCA_963804405.1. Taxonomy (GTDB): domain Bacteria; phylum Pseudomonadota; class Alphaproteobacteria; order Rhizobiales; family Xanthobacteraceae; genus BOG-931. Next base: position 170,302 of record CAWDQG010000007.1, read on the forward strand.
GCCTGGCGATCTGCATCGCCCAGGCCTTGAGCCACGACCATTTCTTTGAACGCAACATGCTCTGAGCCGCTTCGTATAGCATGACCCGCATCATCTCATCTCCGCAGCGCGATATTCTTCCGCTCCGATCGATCTCGCCGGATTGATACTTGGAGCACGTCAGTCCAAACACGGCACCGACTGCCTTGGATTTACGGAACCGAGCGGGTACGTCGACGGTGGCGCGATAGGTCAGCGCCACGACTGGGCCGACACCGGGGGTCGTCATCAGGCGCCGGCACACCTCATCATCCCGGACGATGGCCAGCAAACGGCGATGCAGGACGACGATCTGTTCGCGTAGTGCCCGCAGCACAATGAGCAGAGGCTCGACCAACTCGGCCAAGTCGGGAAGGCTCTCGACCAGCTCCTTGATCCGGGCTTCGAACTTCACTTTCCCGACCATGCCGACCTTGAGGCCGAAGTTACGCAAAGTACCGCGCAGATCGTTCTCGATGGCGATGGCCTTCGACTGCAGCAGCTTGCGATGGGTCAGCAGCATCCGCAGTTTCTGACTGCGTAGCGTCTTCACATGCACCGGACGATAAAGCCCCACTCGCATCATCTGCGCGATGCCGCGTGCATCGTTGCGGTCCGTCTTGTTAATCTGCGCCTTCAGCAGCGCCTGCATGTGTCGCGTTTCAACACAGACCATCGGTAACTCTGCTTCGGCGAGAGCGCTGAACAGCCACTGCGACAGCGGTCCCGCTTCCAATCCAATTCGCTCGAAGCGGTAGGCGGGACTCCTCAGCACCGCCAACAATGCTTCAGGTTCACTCTCAACCTTCACTTCCCGAACGATCTTGCCCGAGTCATCCACAATGCAGACGCTGGTGTCCTTGACCGACACGTCCAGTCCAGCAAAATGGTCCATGCTGCGCTTCTCCTTCTGATGCTTGAGGCCGTACACACGGACCTCGTTTCACCATCAGCCTGAAGCGCAGCACCCAAAATCTTCAGCTATCCACAAGCTGGTCGGCCGATTACCCCATCTTATGGCGCTGAGCACCGTTTGCTGCGAGACACCAATACGTCAGGAATCAGGGGCCAAGCGGAAGTGGCTGGCTCGCGCTCAAAACGTCGCCAATGACCCTTTACGGACGTATCGCACGATGGACACCATCACCTGTCACCCATAAACTTCGCCCGCCGACGAGGCTGATTGCGGGGGCGACCGCATGGCAGAGCATCGTGTGGAGCGGCGGCTTGCGGCCATCCTCGCGGGGGATGTTGCCGGCTACAGCAGGCTAATGGGCGCCGACGAGGAAGGCACGCTCGCCCGGCTCAACGCCCACCGCCGTGAATTTCTGGACCCGACGATCGCGGCTCACCGAGGCCGCATTGTTAAACGCACCGGCGACGGAATTCTGATCGAGTTCGCCAGCGCCGTGGACGCCGCCCGTTGCGCCATCGAGCAGCAGCGCGGGATGGCGCAGCGTAACGCGGACGTGCCAGCCGACAAGCGCATCGAACTTCGCATAGGCATTCATGTCGGCGACATCATGATCGAGGAGGGTGATATCTTCGGCGATGGTGTTAACATCGCTGCACGGCTGGAAAGCATCGCCCAGCCCGGCGGCATCTGTATCTCCGACGACACCTATCGGCAGGTCCGCGGCAAGCTCGATGTCAACTTTCAGGATTCGGGCGAGCAGGAACTCAAAAACATTGCGCGGCCGGTGCGGGTCTATCAGTTGCGTCCCGACTCGCCGACATCTGCCGGTAAGACATCTGGCGGCGGCCTTGCGCTTCCCGACAAGCCCTCGATCGCAGTGCTTGCATTCCAGAACCTGAGCGGGGATCCGGAGCAGGAGTTCTTCGCGGACGGCATCGCCGAGGAAATCATCACTGCGTTGTCGAAGGCGCATTGGCTGTTTGTCATCGCCCGCAACTCGTCGTTCACTTACAAGGGAAAATCCGTCGATGTACGCCAGGTAGGTCGCGAACTCGGCGTGCGCTACGTGCTCGAAGGGCAGCGTTCGTAAGGCCGGTAATCGCGTTCGCATCACCGCGCAATTGATCGACGCAGCGGATGGTCACCAGGTCTGGGCAGACCGCTACGATCGTGCACTGGAAGACATTTTCGCCGTTCAGGACGAGATCACCCACAGCATCATTGGCGCTATCGCGCCTGGAATTGTCGCCGCCGAAATTCAGCGCGTACAGCGCAAGGACGCAGCCGAGCTTGGCCAATGGGAACGCGTGATGCGCGCGCATTGGCATGTCCGGCGGTTGACACGTGAGGATTGCCGCGAAGCGGTCCGTCTGATCGAAGAAGTGTTGCAGACGCGATCCGAACAACGCGCTGGCGCTCGCCGATCTCGCCTACAACTGGCACTTTGCCGGCATCTTCGGCTGGATCGATGAACCACCCTCGCGGCATTGGAAAAAATGGGTGACGCGGCGCGGCGGGCGGTCGCTGCTGACGATCAGGACGCCATTGCGCATACAGTACTTGGCATATACGAGCTGTTCGCCAACCGGCACGACGATGCGATCAAGCGCCTGAAGCGCGCGATTGAACTCGATCCAAACTCAAGTTTTGCACGCGGCAATCTGGGCGTTGCTTTGAGTTTCGGTGGCGAGCCCGACAGTTCAATCGCGGCCCTTGAGGAGGCAAAACGGCTCAGCCCGCGCGACTTCCTGATGGTGATCTGGTATACCGCAAGCGCGTGGTCACACCTACATGCGGAGCGTTTTGCCGAGGCAATGAATTGCGCCAAGCAGGCGATCGAATTCAATCCGAATTTCCCTGACTCGCATTGGACATTGAGCCGCGGCGGCGGCGCATCTTGGGCAAATGGACGAGGCGCGCGCCGCGCTCGAACGCTTTGTGCGTCTGCTGCCCGGGCTGACATTGGGAGACCCACGATTGATCCGGCCGTTCCGCCGCCCTGCGGACCGCGAGCGCGTCCTCTCCGGCCTGCGAAAGGCAGGGTTGTCGGAGTGACATCAACATCAAACTGAAGCGCCCAAGCGCGAGAGATCGTAACCGGCTCGCTTGCGGGTATGTCCGCTCCTGGCCCACCGCTGACCTGCCGTGACGTCCAACTCAAGTCTCCTTTTGAGTGCTAAGCCGACGTGCCGCTGACTTTGGCTCACTTCGCTTTTTGACC
>CAWDQG010000008.1:0-113074 GCA_963804405.1 uncultured Alphaproteobacteria bacterium
TAATACGGCGGCACGACGTAGCCGGGATAGAGCATGCTGTCGACGCGGACGCCCGGACCCGTCGGAAAGGCGACGGTCCCGACGCGGCCGGGCGTGGGGAGAAAATTCCGTGCCGGGTCCTCGGCATTGATGCGCACCTCGATGGCGGCGCCGCGCGCGACGATGTCGTCCTGCTTGAGCGCAAGCCGCTCGCCTTGCGCCACGCGGATCATCTGCTGCACGAGGTCGATGCCGGTCACCATTTCGGTCACGGGATGCTCGACCTGGATGCGCGTGTTCATCTCGATGAAGAAGAACTCGCCGCTCGTCTCGTCATAGAGATATTCGAGAGTTCCGGCGCCGCGATACTCGCCTGCTCGGCGAGGCGCACGGCCGAAGCGCAGAGCGCTCCCGCGTCGCGGCGTCGAGCGTCGGCGCGGGCGCTTCCTCCCGGATCTTCTGGCGCCGCCGCTGCAGCGAGCATTCGCGCTCGAAGCAATGAAGGACGCGCTCGCCGTCGCCCAGCACCTGCACCTCGATGTGCCGCGCCTTCCGATGAAGCGCTCGATATAGAGCGCGCCATTGCCGAAGGCGGCGGCCGCTTCCTGCTGCGCCATGCGGAACTGGCGCTCGAGCGCCGCGGGCTGCTCGACGATGCGGATGCCGCGCCCGCCGCCCCCGCGCTCGCCTTCAGCATCACCGGATAGCCTATGGCGTGCGCCGCCGCCTGAGCGGCAGCGAGATCGCCGACCTCGCCGTCGCTGCCGGGAACGACCGGAACACCCGCGCGCATGGCCGCGGCGCGCGCCTCGGCCTTGTCGCCCATGAGGCGGATGGTCTCCGGCGTCGGGCCGACGAAGACAAGCCCGGCCGCCTCGACCGCGGCGGCGAAGCGCGCATTCTCCGAGAGGAAGCCGTAGCCCGGATGGATCGCGCCGGCGCCGCTGCGCTCCGCCGCGGCGATGATCGCGCCCATGTCGAGATAGCTCTTGCTCGCGGGCGGCGGGCCGATCGCCACCGCCTCGTCGGCAAGCCGCACTGCGAGGCTCTCGCGGTCGGCCTCGCTATAGACCGCGACCGTGCCGAGGCCGAGCTCGCGCGCCGCCCGGATGATGCGGACGGCGATCTCGCCGCGATTGGCTACGAGGAGCTTCTTGAACATGGAAAGCGCGCGCGTCAGCCGGTGTCGATCAACAGCAGCGCCTGTCCCGGCTCGATCGCGCCTTCATTCTCGACGAGGAAGCGCAAGACCTTGCCGTCGGCATCCGCCTGAATCTCGGTGAATTGCTTCATCACCTCGACGAGGCCGATGACGTCGCCGCTCCTTACCGTGTCGCCTGCGTCCTTGAAGGGCGGCGCCTCGGGCGAGGGCCGCCGGTAGAAGATGCCGGGAAGCGGACTGAGGACTTCATGCTGCGCCATACTCGGCCTCCTCTAAGGTTCGGTACTCGGGCTCAGCCGAGATGGTCGGCGATCGCCGCTTTCACCGCGCGCGCCACGGCGACGGCGTTGGGCGTGTCGGAGTGGACGCAGATCGACTCGCGCCCGAACGGGAACGTCGCGGCCATTCACCGACGCGACCTTGCCTTCTTCGATCGCGCGCCGTGCGCGTGCCGCAGCGGCGTCGGGATCGACCGCGTGATGCTCGCGGGTGATGATGAGGTTGCCGTCGTCGTCATAATCGAGATCGGCGTAATATTCGGAGATGAAGGTAACGCCGGCCGCGCCATAGACCGTCTCGTGCTGCGTTCCGGCCATGCCGAGCACGGGAACGCCGAACACTTTGACGGCCGCCGCGACCGCCGCCGCCACCTCCTCCGAGCGCGCCGCCATGCCGTAAAGCGCGCCATGCGGCTTGATGTGCGAGAGCGCCATGCCCTCGCGACCGAGAAAGCCCGTTGAGCGCGCCCACCTGATAGAGGATGCAGTCCGTCAGCTCCGCCGGCCGCAGCTTCATCTCGCGCCGCCCGAAGCCTTGCAGGTCCGGCAGCGACGGATGCGCGCCGACCTGAACCCCGTGCTCTCGGGCCAGCCGCACGGTCTTCGCCATCACTGTCGGGTCCGAGGCATGAAAGCCGCACGCGACATTGGCGACGGTGATGTGCGCCATCATGCTTTCATCGTCACCCATCTTGTAGAGGCCGAAGCTCTCTCCCATGTCGCAGTTGATCGCAACCTTTGCTTTTCTCTGCGGACGCATGCTCTTTATCCCCTCATCTTACTGACGTCTCCGGTCGGTCGTCAAAATATTCAATTTCCAACATTAACGCAGGCAAGGTCCAGGCCGCTACCCGGTATTTTCGCTGGTATCCTTGAGTTCGATATGAAGATCATGACGCCCGCGCCGGCGTTGATGGCGTCGTACTCGACGCTGGCGTTGCGGAAATAAGATTTGCCTTGACGCAATTGTGAGCGCTATCGTCTGCCACCGGGGGCCGACCAATTCCAATTCACCGTCGACCACCGATACAACAACGTAATCGCGGGCATGCCGGTGCCATCCTGTTGCGGCCCCAGGAGCGACGCGCCATTCGGTGACCCGTAAATGATCATAGTCGACTTGCACGGTAGGCACCGCTAACTTGTCGTTTATGCCGGTCCTCAGGTTGAACGTCTTGCGTGATCCTAACTAAAAGTGTCGTCGCTTGTCCAAAGCCGCGACATCAGGTAGACGCCATCGTTGTTGATGAGGATATGCACGGCGACATGTTGGACGGCGCCCAGGCTGGACCCATTGCGACCATCTGAGACTTCACTGCTTGTTCCGGAATGGCTTCGCACGGGACCAAGGGAGGTTAGTCGCGCTCGGCAAAGTCATGAAGTTGCGGTGTGGAAGATTGCGTCGGCTTTCACCGTTTGCTCCATTGTCGAGCAGATGCGCTATCGGCGCTTGCTCAGCCAAGAGGAAGTCGAGTGCTTCGCTTCACCATTCGTAAAGTCAATGTTGATTGGACGCGTTCGACGCCCGGCAGGCGGGTTATGACATCTGTGTGCAGTCGCTCCAGGTCCTGCATATTGCGAAAAACGACGCGTAACAGATAGTCGGATTCTCCAGCGACCAAATAGCATTCCTGGATCTGTGGGACACACACCTGCCGGCTCGCGATACCTGTAAAACCATCGCCGTCGCTGGTTTCCTGGCCGCTTCGGTACTTGCCGCGCCCCGTCCTTGGCTCGTGATTCGCCGTAGGGCGTCAGGACACCGCCTATCAGATTAAATCTTACCTGCCGCAGAAGAGGTTTTATCGTCGCGTGCCCCGCCGGGCGCTTGGCGACTGAGCGACAAATGCAATGACGTCGCTTCAAGGCCACCAAGAGGATGGCAGTCTCAGCTTGGCGTGACGACGTCACGGCTTGGCGCAATTCACATTCAAGCGAAAACTGGGTTGGATGGCCTACCCGGCCGCTCTGTCTCTTCCTGGCCGTCAGCGGAAATGCAGCAACAGAGGTAGAGCGTCCCCCTACTAATGAGATGGTCTGGCCGGGCTCACGCCCCGCCAGCATTCAAGGCTCGCAAGGGGCGCCAGAAGGAAGCCATGCAAAGCGCCCGACCGAGGCCCGAAGCAATTTGGCGTAGTCCGAATATTGCCTTTGCGATATCGCCCGCTGCTTCAACCTGTTCTTCAAACTCGAGAAAAAAAGCCCGCGCTCCGGCTTCCGAGAGCGCACACCCGAGCGCGCGGCTGTCTCGGTGGCAGATTCTCGTCATCGATACCGTGCCGCTAACCGGCGTCGGCAAAGTGTTCAAGCCACAGCTTCTCCGAAGCAGCGCTCCTCACAGGCTTGAGAAATTCCACGTCTACCTTTTTCTAGTACTAGGCATGGTGGGATGCCTCTACACCAGCTATCGAAAAAAGGTTCTTTTGCCGTTCAGGGATAAGAGAATGGAGCGCGCCCTTATACGCCAGCAAGGGTTCGGCGTATGGCCGGAGCAACTTCATCTCCCGGACGCGGCCGACGACAAAATAGTGATCGCCGGTCTCGCGTGACTGGCCTCGATGAGCAACTGATGTAGGCGAGCAAACCATCGATAACAGGCAATCCCGTTTGACGCACGGCCGCCACTCAACCCCTGTGAACTTGTCAGCGCTGCTTGTGGCGAAGGCCTTGCATAAGTCCACTAGGTGCCGCCGCGAGAATATTTGCGCAAAACTTTCTAGTTGCGGCGATTTTTTTCCAACTCCCGCTCGTTTTAGCAGGCGAGAATCCGACAAGGGGCGGCGTCAGCGACAAGGAAACCAGCGATTGGACCGTCAATCCGACCGGAACGCGTCGTCACTAGCGCTCGTGACGATCACCACTCCGGTACAGAAGTGACCAAGTGTCCTTCAGAATTCCCTGGTTTCAACCGCCCTGTCTGCCACAAGCATTCTTCATCTGTTCTCTAGTCTGGTTCGATTAACGGGCTACTTCTGGGAGGATCTGACAATTTCCGCCGTGCGAGCGCTAGCAGCCGCTCCACGGCTGCAGAAATTCCGTTCGGCCACACCAACAAGATTCCCATCATTGTGGAACCAACGGCGAAAGCGCGCCATTCTGGCAGGTCGCGAAATGATTCGTTCAGCACCATGATGGTCGCACACCCGAGGATCGGTCCCCATTTGCTTCCTTGGCCACCCACCACGATCATTGCGAGCAGCAACATTAGGGTCCCGAAATCGAACCCGGCGGTATCTACTAGCCCCAAGTGCGTGCCGTAAAATGACCCCATAAGGCCGATAAAGAAAGAAGTAATTGTAAATACGAGCAATTGGTAACGATAGCGGCTGATGCCCCGGGCCTCGGCGTAGGCTTCGGAGTCCCTCAATGCCCGAAATGCCAAGCCCAGCGGGCTATTGATGATCGCCATCGCTGCGAGGACACAAATTATCAAGAGAATGAGCGCAACATAATAATGAGCGATAAGCTGACCAAAGCCTCCAAAGAGCTTTCGAAATCCATAATCGCCAAATCCGTACAATCCATAGCCGCCACCGGTAAACCCGCTTGTATCTGCAAAGATGAGAAGGAAAACGACAAAGTGGGCTGCAAGGGTTAAAAGGGCTACATACGCCCCCCGTAGCCGCAGGCAGGGCAATCCGACCAGGAATCCTGCAAAGGCGCAAAACAGCCCCGCTGGCACTAAGGTATACACAGGTCCAATTTTGAGATGCATTCCGATAACTGCTGTGAAATATGCACCGAGATTGAAAATCGCTAGCTGTACAAGCGAAAAGATGCCCGCGTGCCCAATAAGCAAATTCCAGTGAGTAACAACAGCTGACCAGACAAAGAACAGGATTGCTATTTCAAGCAGATAACGGTTCGAACTTAGCAGCGGTACAACGGCAAACAGCAAAACAAATAGCCACGGCCATGCACTAGCGACAATACCTCGGCTATAAATCTTCATTGCCGTAGGACTTCCGGTTGTCCGAATAGTCCGTAGGGGCGAAATATTAGCACTAAAATAACCAATCCGAACATCACCGGAAGAGCATAACGGACGCCCAGAAACAGCGACACTACTGCCTCCGTAATTCCAATCATGAATGCAGCGTAGAGTGTTCCTCGGACATTCCCCAAGCCGCCGAGGATGCAGACTATGAAAGACTTAAGCATGGGGTGGAATCCGAACGTCGGTGCGATGAAATAGATGGAACTGAGCAAAATACCACTGATAGCAGCCAGTCCTGTGGAAAGTCCGACAACAAGTAAGAAAATCGTATCACGTCGAATCCCCATCAATTGAGCGGCAACCGGCTGCTGCGCGGTGGCACGAATGGCAAGTCCAGTACGGGTTCGGCGAAGAAACGCATCAAGGACAAGCAATGCAGAAGCAGCAACAATGAGAATCAATATATGTTGATAGGAAATCGTGATTTTTGCGAACTGGATTACCCCCTCTAGCGCAAATGGCTGGCTCTTGTTACGCGGCCCAAAGATGATTTGGGCCAGGCATTCGAGTGCCAAGGCAAATCCAGCTGTCGCAATGAAGGTATTGGTCTCGGCACCGGGACGTTTTTGTATGGGGGCAATGAGTAGCAAATATAGCAGGAAGCCAACGATCGTTAAGCTGAGGACAGACAATGGCAGTCCGACCTCCGGGGGTAATTGTAGCCATGCTGCGGCTAACCAAGAGATGTAGGCGCCAAGCATCATCAGAGCTCCGTGCGCAAGATTTAGAACGCGGAGAGAGCCCCAGATCAAAGTCAAACCGACCGCCATTAGCGCATAAATAGCCCCCAATACCACCCCGGAATAAATCGTTTGCAAGAGCGCTGGGATCACCGCTACGCTCCTAGATAGGTCTCAACTATTCGACCGTGAGACATGAGTGCTTGCGTGGAGCCTTGCCAGACGACTGTTCCATGATCAATGAGATGCACGTGATCGGCCAGATCAACTATGCGCTCGGGGCTTTCTTCGACCAGGAGAATTGTCACTCCCTGCTCTTTCAGCAGGGCAAGTGTCTGATAAATGTCCTCGGTTACAAGTGGCGCCAATCCAAGCGAAGGTTCATCAACCATCAGCATCTTTGTCTCGCTCATCAGACCGCGGCCAAGGGCTAACATCCGTCGTTCACCACCACTAAGCGTACTAGCTATCTGGTCAATTCTCTCCTGGAGGCGAGGGAATATCCTAAGGACCTGCTGAAGCTGGCTATGTTTGCGGCGATTCGCATTGGTCAGGTAGGCGCCCAAAAGAAGGTTTTCCCTAACCGTCATCTCCGGAAAAATCAGGTCACCCTGCGGTATATGGACCAATCCTGCACCGACGACCTGATCTGGTCGCCAGCCGTCAATGCGTGCCCCGTCGAAAGAGATCAACCCAGCCGTAGTAGGGATCAATCCTGAAATTGCTTTAAGCAGCGTCGTCTTACCATGCCCATTTGGGCCCAAGATCGCCACGACTGATCGAGGGGTGACTTCGAGCGAAATATGCCTGAGCACCTGTGCGTCACCGTAGCCGGCGTCGACACTTTCCAATCTTAGAAGTGGCTCGCTCACGGCCGAACCTTATTCTTTCTTCAGAAATTCGCGGACGCGAGCGCTGACTCTGCGCCCGAGGTATGTCTCGATCACTTGGTCATCATTAGCCATATCGGTTGGTGATCCAAGAAACAACCGTTCTCCGTGATGCATGATCAATACGCGATCTGCAACAGTGACCAAGAACCGCATCACGTGTTCGATTACAATGACTGAGATACCGCGCGTCTGAATGAGCTTTACGAGCTCGAGAATTTCGTCGATCTCTCGTGGCGTGAGGCCACCGACGGGTTCATCCATAAGTAGACATTTGGGGCGTGTTGCTAAGGCTCCGGCTACCATTAGCCGCTTCTTGTCGAGGACCGACAAATTGCCTGCCAAGCTATGACGGCGGTCCGATAATCCCGAGAAGTGTATCTGCTCGTCAGCGTAGCTTGCCGCTTCGGAGTTCACCTTCAGGCTAGACAAGATCGCGTGCGGACGCCCGAAATGTGCCGCAGCATATACGTTTTCGAAGACGGTTAAGGTCTCGAATGCGGCATTCAGCTGAAATGTTCTGGCCAATCCCCGATGACAAACAACGTAGGGCCGCAAGCCGGATACTATTTGACCATCGAAAATAATTTTGCCATCGTCGGCTGGCACAGAGCCAGCTATCAAATCAAACAGCGTCGTCTTTCCGGCCCCATTCGGACCGCCAATTCCGAGCACCTCCCCCCTAGCAAGATCAAAAGACATCTTATTCACTGCCACCAAAGCGCCGTAGCGCTTGGTGACAGTGTCGCACGTGAGCAGGATGCCGTTTTCAGGCACGCCTATTTTATCCAAGATGGGACCTGGAACTCACCTGTAACATAGGGCCGTGGGGCAACCATCACCTGCTGCCTATTCTGAATTTGATAGAAATGGTGCGGCAGACCAAGGGACGGATCGTCTGTAAAATCAGGATATGGGCGAGCACACTGATCGTCACCATAGAATCGCCAGGAACCGCACACGCCTCGGTGAATTATTTCGTGCTTGAGGATGCGGGCGATTTTCTTTGTATCCTCTACATCGCCCGCGATAGCAGCAGCTCGGCTATAAATCATCACAGTATCATACGTCTGCCCCGCGTTACGGAAACCAGCAGCAGCTCCGTACCGCTTCTTATATCTGTCCTCAAAACCCAAGCCGAAATCACCTGGCAAGGTGGCGATAACCGTGGCCCAGATAATTCCGTTAGCTGTATCCTTGGCGAGCGTCGATGAATTCGGGTATCGAAGGACCGTATTGCATGTAGATAAGCGACGGGGTTGGATTTTGCGCGAACTGAAGGGCAAATTGGGCAAGGTCCTGCGGAAAGAAATGGCAGTTGGCAATTAGGCCAGGAGGGTTCGCTCGAATCTTCGCTAGTGTCGGGCCCCACTCAGCAATCGGCTGGACTACTTCCTCATAGAGGCTAACCTCCCATCCGTATTTCGCCGCGTTATCACGAATGCCCTGAGCAATACTGATGCTATATGGATTGTTGCTGGTAATCAGCGCGACTTTGTTGTTGTATGGCTTGAACTTTCCCTTATCCATGAGATCCTTAAGATAGATCAGCAATCCGCTTCCATACCATACCTCGGTCGAATCACTGAAAATATTATAGTATCGTTGGGGATCGCTCCGGACGATTTTGGCGCAGGTTTCGTAGGTCTCCGCATTTACATGGATGATGTTAGCGTCAGCAATCGCGTCATATTCGGCTCCGCCAGCACTAGGTACCCGTTGCAAATTGCATTTACATGATGCCGATCGATTAGAGCCCTGGTCGCGGCAATATTGTTTTGGGGTCCCCCGTCCTTAGCGTCTTCGGCAACGTGCACAACGGGCCGCCCGGAGATGCCACCGAGTGCATTGAGGTCTTCAACGGCCATCTCAGCGCCCTGCTTAAAGTCTATTCCGTCAGCCGCAAGCGGTCCGCTTAGCGCAGCGGCAGTCCCGATGACGACTGGTCCCGCACTTCGTGCCTTGTTGCTTCCAAGCAAAGCGGCAGTGGCCGCAAAGCCTCCGGAGCCAAGCGCGGCCCGGCGCGATATCGACCTTATCTGTGAATTACGGCCCATTTTCAGCTCCCTCCCTCACGTGTCGTTTGTTTACACTGCTTCGCCGTAACGGTGTGTATCGGCGAGCGACCCCTAAACCGTATCCAAATTCGGATAGTTCAGTCAAACGATCAAATATTGCCAAGAGCTATTCGGGAAAGTTGGTGATACCATGAAGGGGTAAGGCGGCGTGTTGTTGGCGATGATCAACGCCTCCACTTCTCTACCGAAGGACTGATCCGCCATGAACGACACTAGCACGGGAGCTCCTGGCTGAGCGATTATGCGGCGATCGCTAGGTCCGGTGTCAGCAACTCACGACCCAATGCTTCAGCGACCACGGGATGGGTTATTTTGCCATCGTGAACATTCAATCCGTCGCGTAGGTGTGGTTCGTCAAGAAGCGCTCGCCGCCAACCTTTGTTCGCGATCGCAAGAACGAACGGCAGGGTCACGTTATTAAGTGCGAATGTCGACGTTCGAGCAACACCTCCGGGCATATTTGCCACGCAATAATGAATTACGCCGTCGACGATGTAGGTAGGGGATGAATGGGTTGTCGGTCTTGACGTCTCGGCACAGCCGCCTTGATCGATGGAAACGTCTACGATTACCGAGCCAGGTTTCATCGCCCGCATCATCTCGCAAGTAATCAACTTGGGTGCGGCGGCACCTGGGACGAGGATCATACCGATTACGAGGTCTGCCTCCGGTACGAGGCGCGTCAAGGTTTCTTGCGTTGAAAAAACCGTCTTGATACGCGCGCCGAACTGAATGACGAGACGCCGTAGCGCATCGGCGGAGCGATCCACAACGGTTACGTCTGCTCCAAGCCCGACAGCCATAAGCACCGCGTTGGTTCCCGCCACCCCTCCTCCCAGTACTAGCACATTAGCGGGTGCAACGCCTGGCACGCCGCCGAGCAGGATACCACGACCCTGCTGGGCTCTTTCGAGGCAATGGGCACCGACCTGTATGGACATACGTCCTGCCACTTCCGACATCGGAGTAAGCAACGGCAATGTCCCGTGTGGGCCTGTGACGGTCTCATAGGCGATGCATGTGGCGCGCGAACGGATCAGATCGTTTGCCTGCTCAACATCGGGAGCGAGATGTAGATACGTGAACAGCACCTGCCCTTTGTGGAGGTACTTTCTTTCGTCCGCCAAAGGCTCCTTTACTTTGACGATGAGATCCGCGGACGACCACACCGATTCGGCGTGGTTGGTTAGAGTGGCCCCGACTCGATTGTAATCCTCGTCGAAGATGCCGGCGCCGCAGCCGGCATCTTTTTGAATGAGTACGCGATGACCCTGAGCGACCAGTTCCCGCACCGCTGCGGGAACGAGACCAACTCTGTCTTCATGATCCTTAATTTCTTTCGGCACACCGATAAGCACGACCCCCTCCAAGAAATATTGTAGATCTATAAGGCCAAAATATTCTTCGAAAAGTGCACTCAGTTGGCCAATACTTTGCTTGAAAATACGACAATCACTGATAAATTGAAATATTATGCGAACGCCATCCGAGCTCGATAACTTAGATCGCCGCATTCTTGAGCTTCTGCAAGACAATGGATCCTTGAGCAATGTCGAGCTCGCGGAGCGCGTCCACCTTTCGCCGTCGGCCTGCCTTCGGCGGGTCAACCTGCTCGTTGAAAGCGGCCTTGTTGAAGGTAGCCATCTCATCCTTAATCAAGCCCGAGCAGGGTTTGAAGGCACAGCCTACGTCTACATCGCGCTGAGGGGGCAGGATCGAAAGATGTTGTCCGCCTTCGAAGCTGCAATGGCCGATGTCCCACAGATCCAGGAATGCTATTTGGTCGCCGGAGAATCCGACTACTTGTTACGCGTCGTTTTTCGCAATATGCAGGACCTGGAGCGACTGCACTCAGATGTCATAACTCGTCTGCCGGGCGTCGAACGCGTCCAATCAACATTGACTTTACGAACGGTGAAGCGAAGCACTCGACTTCCTCTTGGCTGAGCAAGCGCCGATAGCGTGTCTGTTCGACAATGGAGCAAACGGCGAAAGCCGACGCAATCTTCCACACCGCAACTTCATGACTTTGCCAAGCGCGACTAATCTCCGTTGGTTTCGTGCGAACCACTCCGGAAAAAGCAGTGATGAAGGGGGCGCTTTGGTGTTCTTTCTCACATTCTCGCGCGCAATTTCGCAACTCCTTGCTTGCCAAAATCATCGCCCACGCCGAAACTCGGAATCTCGCGCTGGCGCACTTGCAACGCGCGCTCGACGAGTTGGAAATTGGAGGTCTTGTGACACTCGCCTCGTTGCACAAGCGTCTCGTTCGGCTGGGTGAGGTGCAGGTGGCACCGGTCGATACCGAGTTTTTGGAGCGGCTTTTGGCGGCGTGACGACGGTGGGGACCACGTGAGGTGAACCGACCGGCGCTATATATGAGCGGCATCATATGAGCGGCATTCGTTATTCCTTCGGCGCGGACGAGCACATCTTTGCCGAAATCGCCGAAGAAATGTCCCTTGAAGCTTTCTTCAAGGGCATGGCCATCTGCACCGAGCTCGGCAAGCGGCTCATTGGCGGCGTTTCCGAGATTTGTCCGTCAAATGCTTCCTATTTGGTCCGCTTCGATCCGGATTTCATTCATCCGGACAAGATGATGCTGACGCTGAAGGATATCGAGACGCAGATCGGCGATGCCGAGCTCGAATTACCCACCCGCATCATCGAAATGCCGGTGCTCTACAACGATCCGTGGACCAACGAGACGCAACTTCGCTTCCGCGACCGCCATCAGGACCCCAAAAGCACCGACCTCGAATACAGTGCACGCATCAACGGGTATAAGTTGATCGACGACTTTATCGCCGCCCATTCTGGCTCGCCGTGGTTCGTTTCCATGGTCGGCTTTGTCGCTGGAGTGCCGTGGCTTTATCAGATTGTCGAGCGATCAAAACAGATCGAAACGCCGAAATATCTGCGGCCGCGTACCGATACGCCGAAGCTCACCATAGGCCACGGCGGTTGCTTTGTGGCCATCTATGCCGTGCGTGGCGCCGGCGGCTATCAGATGTTCGGAAGAACGCCGGCGCCGATCTATGACCCAGCCCAGTCGCTTCCTTACTTCAAGGATTTTCTGGTGTTCCTCAAGCCGGGCGACATCGTGAAGTTCAAGCCGATTTCGCGCGAGGACTACGATCGCGACGTCAAGGCCGTCGAGGCGGGCACTTTCGACCTGAAAATTCGACCGGTGATTTTCTCGCTGAAATCCTTTCACGAAGATTCCGGTGGCTACAGCCGTCATCTGGTGGAGGTGCTCTATAGCCATTGAGGTGATCAAACCGGGCCTGGCGCGGTCCAGGACGCCGGCCGCAACTTGCCGCCGGCGACGTGCTGCCGGTGGGTAAGCCGCAATCCGGCGCGCGCGCCGGGCGCGCGTTGCCCAACGATCTTACCCCAGTTTTATCCACAGTCGCTGGAACTGCGCGTGGTCACGGGCCTCTATTTCCATCTCTTGACGGAAGAATCCGCCAAATCCTTCTTCGAGGATACCTGGACCGTCGCGCTAGAAGTGGACCGCATCGGCTATCGTTGTCGCAAGGGCCGCGTACTGATGTTCCGCAAGCGCAAGCAGCCCTTCGGCGCCGGTTCGGATCCCTTCAACATCGTCGATGCCGGCTACCCCTACGGCTCGATCCAAGTGCCGAGCCGCCTCGAACCGATCATCTTGCATCGGGACGCGGTGCCTGGCGGCGGCAACGCCATAATCGGCACCGTGATCGGGGCCGACATGGATCGCGTCGCGCAAATGCAGCCCAACAACCTGGCGCGCTTCATCGAGGTTGATATGGTCGCGTCGCTGAAGGCGCGGGCCGAGTATAAGAACCGGACCGCGCGTCTGAGCGCGGCGTTACGCTAGTTGACTTTACCTCGCCGCAAGAGCGGCGCGCCGTTGCGTGGTCGCAGCCATATCGACGGCGAGGTTTTCCTGCCGGTGTCGGCTGCATGTTGCAGCGTTTCGAAGCGGTCGAGAATGTCTTCAAAGGACCCATTTGGGATCGTGCTCGAACGATTGCCGTGGGCGGCGCCGCTCGTCGACCGGGCCGAAAGCACGGCGATATTCATGGAAACCGTTGAACTCATTATACCGAAATCTGTATAAGGGGAAAAAAGCACAGGAAACAAAATATACGCCTACCTGCTATTTACCGGACAGGCCCAGTTCCAGCCCGGGGTAAATCCGGAGTTGAGCGGGTTTTAGGGAGTGATGTCCATGAAAGTCACGATGTTCCACTTCATGCCGTACCGCGATCTCCCTGCGGATTTTCCACCCAAGGCCTTAGCGTCTTCTTGGGTTGATACGCCGTGGTGGGAGTATGGCGACGCCAACAAGGTCACCGAGTACTACAACTGGTCGATCGACGAGCTGATGCTGGCGGCCAAGCTCGGCTTCGACGCCATCGGCACCAACGAGCATCACCAGAATCCGTACGGGTTCATGTGCAATCCGAATTTGTTCGGCGCAATGCTGGCCAAGATGACCCGCGATCAGGGATTGGACCAGGTCGCGCTTTTGCAGCTCGGCGCGACCATTTCATCGTGCCCCGCCATCCGTCTCGCCGAGGAATACGCCGTGGTCGACTGTGTCAGTGGTGGCCGACTGATTGCCGGCCTGCCAACAGGTCTGGGTAGCGACGTTTCCATCAGCAACGGCATCACGCCGATGGAGCATCGCGAACGCTGGCGCGAAGGCGTCGATCTGATCCTGAAGGCGTGGACGGCAAAGGAATTCTTCGCCTGGAACGGGAAATACACGCAGTTGCCCAAAGTGAATCTCTGGCCGCGTCCGGTGCAGGATCCGCATCCGCCGATTGTGATACCGGGCGCGGCAAGCTCATCGACCTGGGATTATTGTCATGACCGCGATTTCGCCTACGCGTATCTTAGCTACTTCGGCGGCAAATCGGCCGAGAATGTCATGGATCGGTTCTGGGCGCGAGCATCCGCCAGAGGCAAGGATGCTAACCCCTATCGCGCCTCATTCCTTCAGATCGTGGGCGTGGCAGAAACCGATCGAAAGGCGGAAGAGGAGTACGGCAAGCACATCGAGTACTTCTATCACAAGCTCCTGCACCACCCGGCAGGATACGTCTCCCCGCCCGGCAACGCTGACTATAAGAGCCTGTTGAATATCCTCATGTCTGGTCGAGACTTGCTAAAGTATAGCGATCTCTCCATCGAGCTAAAGCCACTGAAAGCCAAGGATATGATCGAGGAAGGATTCGTCGTGGTTGGCAGCCCAACAACGGTTCGCGAGAAGCTCGAGGCGATGGCCAAGCGTCTGAACGTCGGCCATCTGTTGGTGGTGCTGCAATTCGGGTCCATGCCGCACGGACAGGCCAAGAAAAACATCGAGCTGTTCGCGCGAGAGGTTCTTCCACATCTGCAGAAGCTCTGGGAAGATCAGAAGTGGGAGAACCATTGGTGGCCGAAGCGGCTAAGCAAGCGGCCGGCGCGGGAACGCGAGATTGCGACGGCTTAGCGCGCCTATCGAATTCGCGGCGCGATCGACATCGATCCTGTGGCTATAGCGAACCGCCACGCAGATTGGATGTGATCTATGGTTACCGCTACCGTGAAGACAGTCCCGATCCGGCACTGCAATTTTGAAGCGAAGGTGAAGTCGGCTGGTAGCGGTCCACCGCTACTCTATCTGCATGCGGCGGGCGGACCAATCTGGGACCCATTCGTCGAGGGGCTTTGCGAGCGCTACACAGTATATGCTCCACATCATCCCGGGACCGGCGACACAGTGCGCGAGTCGATCTACGCGGTCGAGAGCCTGTGGGATCTCGTCTTAATCTATGACGAACTCCTGGATGCGCTTAATCTTTCGTCGGTGCCGGTTATTGGCATCTTCGTTCGGCGGTATGATGGCTTGCGAGCTTGCCGCGCATCGACCTGAACGCATTAGCAAGATGGTCGTACTCAACCCCATCGGACTTTGGCGCGACGACGCGCCGGTCGCGCCATACATGTTGATGCCGCCGGAGCAGTTGGCCGCAACGTTGTACAAACACCTTGACTCGCCAGCGGTCCAGGCCGCTCTGCAGATGCCGAACGATCCAAAGCAAGTAGCGGTGATCACCGCCGATCTAATCTGGGCGCTCGGCGCGACCGGGAAGTTTGTCTGGCCGATACCCGATAAAGGCCTCAAGAAGCGGCTGCATCGGATCAAGGCGCCGACGATGATTGTTTGGGGCGAGGACGATGCGTTGATCTCGTCGATCTATGCCAAAGAGTTCGCCGATCGCATCGCCAATTCGCATATCGAGATCATCAAGGATTGCGGTCATGTGCCGCAAGTGGAGCGACTTGAGATCCTCAGACCGTTGGTGGCAAAATTCCTGGACGCATGACAATCGCAGAACGCAGAGTGCTGAATAAACCCGTCCCGACTCGGGCGAGGAAACTAGGACCGGTCACGGTCCGTCGCTGTGCCGGCCATCTCGGTCTGCCAAGGACCCTCGTCGTTAACCTGTTCCGTGCAACGCACCGTAAACACTGCCTTGATCCAGAAGTCAGACGCCGTGGGGCAGGCTGTTTAAAGGTCCCTCACCGCCAGGGTAACAGAAGGTGGAATCAGGTGAATAAAAGCCGAAGGTCACTTCGAGTGGCGATTTTGGCCTCAGGCCGTAGATCGGGTGAGAACCGTCAAGAAACTCAAGGTTGTCCACGCGAAACTGGTCCGCGGTCTTCATCACGAAGGGGTAACGACCGCTGAGGAGTTGCCCGCTGACGCGCGTTATGTATCGAAGCTGTCCAGAGGAGTGCTGTCCTACGCCAACCTTAACGGTGCAGCTAGTGCGTATGATTGGTATGCCTTCCAGCATCGTAGTCGCGACAAGCTTGTCAGCACTCATGTGAAGAGTGGTCTCTCCCGCGCCTGCAGGTACCCCCCGCTTCTTGGCGTAAGCGATCATATTTGCTGAGCTATTGAAGTAGTGAGTCCACCACCGACCTGGGGTACCGGGCTGTGCGTCCAGACCTTCCAAGTCGGCGCCCAGGTAAGTGAGTGAGTAGGACCCGAAAGCGCCAGGCAGGCCAGCATTCGAGGTCTGTTCGGCGCTGTCAACCACATACTGATTCATAAAGACTGACCGCCGCTGTCCAGGTCTGAGCTCTTTTGGTACCAGTGCCTCCACCGCTGACGGATCATCGGGTATCCAGACGAGGTAGAGCATTCTGGCGCCACAAATTAACTGGGGTGCGAGAAGTGGGGACTCGTTCATTTTGTTCCTCCGGCCAGGAAGGACAGAAATAAGGAAAGCTCGAACATAGTGCTATCGGGAGTTGGGTTGGAATTCGGTGACGCGATCTCCGGCATTCTAGCGCGGCTGTCAGGGGTGATTCCAGTTCAATGGGCGATCTAAAGGCCGGCCAATGGCCCTAAAACGATCGGCTCTTTTGAGACCTGTTCGCCCTCAACTAGCCGGGGTGACTTTCAGCGTAAAGTGGACTGTCTTCCGTTTTGCGCAGCATCGAAATGTTGACACTAAGAATCTGCGCCTCAAAGTGCAGCGATAGTCTCGATTTCGATTAAGAAAATCTCCTGCACGAGCCGATCGACCACGAGAAGCGTGTTTGGCGGGTAGCGGTGGGTAGGGAACATCGTTGGAAACAGTTGTTCGCGCACGCGCCGGAACTTCGCGATGTCCTGCGAATGCACCAGATAAGTCGTGAACTGCACCACGTTTGCGAAGGTCGCTCCGACCGACTGAAGTGCGCCTTCGATGTTAGAGAAAACCTGTTTCATCTGTGCGTCGAAATCGTCCGCGCCAACGACATTGCCATTGAGGTCGGTCGCCAGTTGGCCAGCGATGAAGACAAACTCGGAGGCGCGCACTCGGGCGATCTGGCCATAGAGACTTAGCGGAGCCCCCATGGTCTTCGGATTCACAATGGAGATATCGAGCATTACCGTCACCTTTCAGTTGTTCCAAGCACCGTAGGGCCATGCCTGCGTGATGGCAGAGGTCAGGCATGAGGCACGGGCGAAGTCGTGAAACGTCTAATTTATTGGGCCATCCCGTACAAAACTTACCTCAAGCTGCGCCAAGAAGCGAGGGGGCGCGGAGGTTGGCGGGCTCGTTGCACGCAGTAACGGCGGCAAACTTGATAAGCAACCGCACAATGCGAGTGTGAGTGATTGGCGCGCTGCAAAGCCGCCCGGGACGCGGGCGGAATGGCGGGGCGGCCTTTGGAGTTGATCGTGAATATCGCCGCCAACTCGGTTTTTAGCCGGGACATTGCCCACGTTCTGCATCCCTACACTCATCTGAAGAAGCATCAGCAAAAGGGACCGCTGATCATCGCCCGTGGCGATGGCATCCGCGTCATCGACGAGGACGGCAAAGTCGTATCACTATCGTTTCGCCTAGCCAGAGGAGAGCGAAGAGATTTCGCCACGCAGCTTGCCGGTAGCCTCCGAGGTGCAAATCATCCGGGAAGCCCTGAAACGGTCGCAGCCTTTATCGCCGAGCCGGTGATGGGAGCGGGCGGCGTAATAGTGCCGCCGCCAACCTACTTCGACAAAATCCTTGACCATGGCCAAGGCCATGTCGTCCGGTTATCATCCGATCTCGGCGACGGTCATCAACGAGGACATCTATCAATCCATGGTGGCGCAAAGCGAAAAGATCGGCGTATTTGCTCACGGATTTACATACTCCGCCCATCCGGTGGCATGCGCGGTCGCGCTTGAGACCCTTAAAATCTATGAAGAGCGAAAGATCCTGGATCAAGTGTGCGACGTGGCGCCGGTGTTTCAGGAACGGCTCCATAGCATCGGCTCGCATCCGCTGGTCGGTGAAGCGCGCGGCATCGGTTTAATCGGCGCAATCGAGCTTGTTCGTGACAAGGCCAGCAAGGCGCCGTTCGACATCGTCGGCGACGTCGGTATGATGGCGGCAGAAATCGCGCAAGAGGAGGGGTTCATCCTCCGGGCGATGGTGGACAGCCTGGCGCTTTGTCCGCCGCTCGTGACGATCAAAACCGAAGTGGGCGAAATTTTCGATCGTCTCGAACGCAGCCTTGAGCGAATCCACGGCGCGCTCAAAGAGCGCGCCGTATCGTGACTGCGGCGTGAAGCGTTTAGAGGGGAGTGCGATGAAACTGAAGGACCGGGTTGCGATCGTCACCGGAGGATCGCAAGGCATCGGCGAGGCGATCGCCGTACGCTATGCCGCCGAAGGCGCCAAAGTTGCGGTTGTTTATCACGCTAACGATGACGTGGCGAAAAAAGCAGTGGACAAGATCACCTCAGCCGGCGGCGTCGCGCGCGCCGTCAAGGCTGATTGCTCCAAAATTCCTCAGATCGAGCGCATGGTCGCGGAGGTGCGCGACGCCTTCGGCAGCGTGCATATTCTGGTGAACAATGCCGGCGTATTTCGCACTGTACCGGTGAGCGAGACGACGGAAGCGATTTGGGACGAGCAGCTCGACCTGAATTTGAAGGGCGCGTTTTTCTGCGTAAAGGCGATGCTCCCCGAATTTATAAAGAATGGCGGTGGCAAGGTCATCAATGTCACATCGATTGCCGGTGTTGGCGCCTTCCCCAACTGTCCAGCTTACTGCGCCTCGAAGGGTGGACTTGAAATCCTGACTAAGGCGCTCGCTACGGAACTCGGCCGGCACAAAATCAATGTCAATTCGCTGGCGCCGGGCAATGTGGCAACGCCGCTGAATGCACATCTGCGTGGCCCCGGCAACGAAGCTTATCTGAAGCTGATGCAGACCATGACGCCTACCGGGCGCGATTTTATGTCGGTCGATGAAATGACCGGCGCCGCGGTCTTTCTGGCGTCGGAGGATTCCTCGGGCATGCATGGAGCAACCGTGCTGGTGGATGCCGGCTGGTCTGCCTGGTAAGGGCTCCGTTGTAGAGATTAGCCCTCTAAGTTCTGCAGCTCGCTCGTGAGAGGAAAAGCGTACCGGAAAATCCCACCGTTAACGGCGAAAAAGACATTGCTCGGCAATCGGCCGAATCCGATGCGCGCCGGTGCTTCATCGGCCCGGATCAATAGCGTGGCGCCCGTAGCGACGTAGCCTATTTGCGGGCATATTCCTTGGTCTGAAACGACAGAGCTTCATCCATCACCTCTACGATCCGATCCACGTGTAATTTTTCGAGGGTAAGTGGCGGAGAAATAATAAATGTATCGTACAAATTTCGGATTAGAACACCGTTATCGCGACAGCGACGGGCGACCGTGTGCCCAAACTGATCCGCAGGGGCGAAGCGGGCTTTGGTGTTCTTGTCGACTACAAGTTCTACACCGATCATCAACCCCTTTCCCCTTGTCTCGCCGATATGCTTTTGCCTTGCGGCCAAGTCTCGCAACCTTTCCAAGAAATACGCCCCGACTTCTCGGGCGTTCTCCGTCAAGCCGTCCTTGACTACGATTTCCAGATTGGCTAGCGCGGCGGCACAAGCCAGCGGATGCGCCAGATAAGTGTTTCCATGCATGAACCCCGCGTCGCGGTGGCCCTCGAAAGCCCCTCTGATGCGATCATTGAACATCGTGGCACCAAGCGGCACATAACCGGAGTTAATGCCTTTGGCAAAGATCATCATGTCTGGCTTCACGTTCCACAGGCGCGAACCGAAAAGCTGCCCGGTGCGGCCAAAACCTGTTACCACTTCGTCAGCAATCAGCAAGATTTCGTACTTGTCACATACTTGACGAACTAGCGGCCAATATTCCGATGGCGGAACAATAATTCCACCCGCACCCTGAATGGGCTCAGCGATGAACGCTGCTACCGTTTCGGGCACCTGATCCTCTATGGTTCGCTCGAGTAATGTTGCACAAATGTGTGCGAGCTCCGCCGGATCGTTGGTAAACGGATTTCGGTATAAATACGGCGTTTCGACCCGGAAGAAATCCGGCATCAAGGGCTCGAACATATGCCGAAAAGCCGGCACTCCGTTGGCGGAAAGCCCTCCGTATCCAACTCCATGGTAAGCCCGCTGCAATGAAATGAATTTGGTACGCTGCGGGCTCCCGGCAAGTTTCCAGTATTGCCGAGCAAGCTTCAGCGCTGTCTCCACCGCTTCAGAGCCGCCGGTGGAAAAGAAGACTCGCGTCATACCTTCAGAGCTCGTCATCTCCACAAGCAGCTTTGAAAGCTCGATAGCACGAGGATGAGTGGTCCCTCCGAAGAGCGAGTAATATTGAAGGCGGTTTAGCTGCTCCGTTATCGCCCCAATGATCTCCCGGCGGCCATGCCCAACGTTGACATTCCACAATGCTGCTTGACCATCAATGTATTCTTTTCCGTCTATGTCATAAACCAAAACGCCTTTGCCGGAATCGATAATAATCGGATTATCTTGAGCGGTGACATTGGCATCAGCAAATGGATACCACTGATATTCCGCATTCCATTTCTTCAGGTCCGGTGCGTTGCTCAAGTCATTCATTACCTGTTCCCTTTCCGGGTATTTCCCTAATGATGCCGAGAGCTCTCTCCAGAACATCGAGCTCAGCGGGCTTGAGATCGTGCCCGCCGATAGTTCCGATCCAGTCCATAAAGGGATCGTTTGCTTCGGTTTTTACTCCTGACATTTCTTCGATTACAGCCAGTCCGCACCAGGGCACATAGGCTTCCGAGTATCCCCCTTCGTGAATCATCATCAACCGCCCTTCGCACAAACGATCAGCAGCCTTTATCACCGAACGGGCCATTGCGCGGTACGTTTGAGAGGTCGCTTGCTGCCGTCCTAATGGATCGAGCGCGCTGGCATCGAATCCGCAAGCAACAATGATTAACTCTGGCGAAAAGCGGTCTAGCGCCGGAATGACAACACGATCAATGGCTGCAACGTAGGCCTCATGACCAGAACCTCCAGGAAGGGGAAGGTTCAGGCACGCTCCTTTTCCGGGGCCCTCGCCAGTCTCGGCAAGCGCACCTGACTCTACGGGATAGAGGCGGTGCTGGTGAATTGAAATCGTGAGGACATTTGGGTCGCGGTAGAAGATCGACTGTGCGCCATTGCCGTGGTGGACATCCCAATCAACAATTGCGACACGCTTAAGGCCTCTAACGGTCCTCAAGTGCTCTACCGTGATAGCCCCGTTTGCGAGTAGGCAATAGCCGCGCCCGCGGTTCGGCTCGGCATGGTGGCCCGGTGGACGGCACAGTACGTAGGCATTGCGAACAACGCGATCGTAAACTGCATCCGCTGCAACGATACAGGCTCCTGCTCCTCGCTGGGCAATCTCGAACGAGCCTTTTCCAAACGGTGTAAATTCGCCGGCCTCGCCATAACCAAGCTTGCTCATTTCGCGCAGACGGGCCAAATACTCGGCTGTATGGATACGAAGTAACTCTTCGTCCGTTGCCAAACGAGTTGATAACGGCTGAAGTTCGTCTAGAAGGCCAGTAACTTCGAGTAAGTTTCTAAAACGCCGTTTCGTTTGCGGGTTTTCAAAATGCACGCCAGGCTCTACAAACCCTCCCGCCAGCAGGTTGCCAGATGCGACCCCGGTGGAATGCCAGGCAAAATACTCGTGCCAGAGAAATCCCGTCTTCACGGCGATCCCTTTAACCGAGATTCTCCGGATGAACCCCGAACTTGGGACGATGCTTTTTCTCTGCGTCCCGGAAGTGCTGACCCTGTTGGTGGCCGCTCGCGAACGGTTCGGACAAAAAAATGCCGTTCCGCGACCAAATCGCGCCCAATTCCGGATTCGTCCGCTGGGTTCGCCATCTCGACCTCCCGCAATCCCAGATAAGCTGCTTATTGATATATCTGAATCGCGGCGGCCCGTTGCCAAAATCAGCGCGTTATCCAACAAATACGGATTAGATCAACATTAAGGCATCAACCTGACACGACTGGGAGAGTGATGCAGGAGGGATGAGCGGCATCATGCAGGACGGCCTGGCTGGCCGGCACCCACTCAAAGGGTCCCTCCATGCCGAGCGGCCCGCCAGTATTTGGGTTCCGATCGATAGCAGGAAAATTACTGCTCGTTACTTGAACGCGGATGCGATGGCCTGCCGCGAAGCAATGGCAACATACGCCGACCGTAATCGTATATTCATTGATGCTGTCGGGCTCGACTAGGATCGCGCGATCGAAACCATTTCTGAAGCGTGCGCGGATAACACCCTCCTGAATGTTCAATGATCGACCATCAGGGGCGACGTCACATAGCTTGACCACCCAATCCGTATCGCGCGCTGACGTGGCCGCGAAGAGCCGGGCGGTGATATTGCCCGCAACCCACAGAGACCGTTCCAACGGTTCCGAACTAAAAATTAAAACATCGTTGCGCGATTCGACTTCGCGCTGAACCATCGGTCCCATTGGCGTAGATTGTGGGTAACAGCAAGAATGACCGCCAACGCTAGGCACAGGCCCAGCCGGATCGTATAAAAAATAATCTGGCGGCTCGTCATCTCTTGGTTTATCAAGACTCACAAAGCCGTTGCCGCTGAGCGAGTTCGCACGGCCAGCGCTCCGTAGATACCAGGTTTGCGTTTTTGTTCCAGGCAAAGGCCAGCGATCAGCATCGTGCCAGCTGTTGCTTCCGGTTACAAATACTCTAACGGACGGTATCGTTTCGATGGCGTTGCGTCGGCCTTTGGTCCAAGCATCGAACCAAGCCAACTGATATTCGTCGACAAAATTGCGTGCAGCGTCACCAAAGTCCACGGGGCCGACCTGTTGGCTCCAAGGAATATGATACCAGGGCCCAACCAACAGCCGGTGCTCGGCCCGTGTTTCAGATCTGAACCGCTGGTAGGCGTCCAACGTTTGATTGACAAAGGTGTCGTACCAGCCGGATACATGCAAGCAAGGCACACCAATTCGACCGAGGCGATCTCCGAGCTCAAATTCCCGCCAATAAGGATCAAACGCGGGATGATCGAGGTAATCGCGCAGAAAGGGCAAGATGTCCGGCTGAACCAAGAAGGGTATGTCCTTAAGCCCAACAGTCGGCGGCGGGCCGCCACAGCCAGCGGCATTCCGAATGTCTTCGAGCAATTCAGGCCGCCCCGCGCGGCGAGCCGCATCAGGCGCTAACAACGATGCCCAATTGAGCACAGCCGCAAGAGCGAACGCTCCGCCGACGTGAATAAACCCATCGTACATACCTTGCGGATAGAAGCCCGGGACCGCCGCGACGAGCGCATCTGGCTTCTCGGCAGCGGCGAGAAGCTGGTTAACGCCAGGCAACGAAAAACCGAAGCTCGCTACCTTGCCGGAGCACCAAGACTGCGCGGCGCACCAACAGATGGTATCAAAGCCATCTTCCGCGTCGCCGCGTAATGGGTAGAAGGTGCCCTCAGAAGAGCCGCGACCACGCAAATCCTGGACCACCACGCCATAGCCCTGCCGGGCATACCACGCAGGATGAGCGTAAACGTAGGCTTGGGCCATTCGCTTATCGTACGGTTGGCGCTGTAGTAACGCGGGAACCTTTTCGCCTGATCGTGGGCGCCAAATGTCACAATGCAAGACCGTTCCATCTCGCATCCTAACTGGCACGTCGCGCTCGCACACTACAGCGGCAGTGCTTTCCCGCTTTGCTTCCGCCATCTACGCCCCCCAAAGAGCGAGTGTATGTTTCCTCAGCACGCCTTAGGTGTATTCGGGTTTGAATGTTGGTTCAGCGTCCACGTTGTGTCAACAATTAGGAGGCTTTCTCGAAGGAGACCCGCTACCGTCACGAATGAAGAGATCGCTTGATGCCCGGGTTAATGATGTCGCGTCAGTGGCGTATGCGCTTGGAGAGTGCCGTGGCCGAGACCCGAAAGCTCGCAGCGATTTTGGTGTCGGACGTAGTCGGATCGCTTTCAGGGTGTCCGGTACCATTACGAAATAGGGGGACACGGTGTTCTTTTTCGGGATCCGCTCGATCTTCACGATCTTGGAGCCGTTGGGAAAAAGCTTGCCATCGGCGGGAAGGCCTTGCCTGTACGCGTCCATCATCACGTCATTCGCCACGATTACT
The DNA here is from genome assembly GCA_963804405.1 of uncultured Alphaproteobacteria bacterium. Classification (GTDB taxonomy): domain Bacteria; phylum Pseudomonadota; class Alphaproteobacteria; order Rhizobiales; family Xanthobacteraceae; genus BOG-931. The sequence goes on from CAWDQG010000008.1 coordinate 24,034, forward strand.
TTCAATAAAGTTTCGGTCTGACTGACTGCGACATCTTTCCAGTCCTCGTATCCTCTACATCCATGGCACTCGCGTGCCAGTGGAGGAGGGTCGCTATGAACGCTTGGCGATTCTCAATGGCGCCCCAAAATCGAATTTAAGAATGCGTCGATTTTTTCCGGGTGAGACAAAACATACATCCCCACCAACACGACAACCAAGATAACAAGCGCGTCCCGTATGTAGCCAACGATTTCGCGTGTATTGGGCATCAAGACGGATATGCGCTGTTCGGGTGAGCTCGCAAGCCCGCCACAACCTCGCAAGTCGCTTTAGTTTTTGACAAGACGATTTCATTCCGCTGTGCGAGCTGCGGCTACAACGCTAATCCACGACCCACATGGAAGCATCCAATACGCCGAGGCTGCGGTGGCCGGGGACGAACGGGTCTTTAAGTTTCGAATTCCAACCACTTCAATGTGCTGTGTTGGCACTGAGCCTGAGCCAATGTAAAATTGATCGCAAAAGCTGAGGGCAAGAGGTTTGCACCGATGGCGCAGATCGTAGACAAGCCAATCTTCAGATGTTTGAAGTTGGAAACGCTTATGCGCCTCTTCGCTATTACTTCGGTAATATGGTCGGTAGCGGTTGGTGACCAGGTAATCGCGCAGGATCGAACGTTTGGCGGTTATATTTGCAAGCATGAGTGTGACATTCACGCTGAAGGTTACAAATGGGCGAGTGTGAGAGGCGTCGACGACAAACGTCAGTGTCCCTATGGCGTCTCTCCATCGTTTCAGGAAGGTTGCATTGCGTTTATTCAAAATCCTTCACGTGATCCAGACGAAGATGATCAGGGAAATCCGGTGGGTGTCGGGATTGTGCAGCCGAGCGGCTGGTGATTAAGCCCGATACGGGGTTAATTTAGCTGAATTATCCCGATGCTTTTTGCCGCAGTGGCAGCTCCGCCGTTGATTCGCCTACAGATACCCCTGTGTACGGTGCAGCAGATTTGCCCACCGAGTGGAGGGACCGTGCGCCTTATATCGATTGTTTTTGCGGCGGTGACCGGCTTTGGCTTTGCAGCCTACGAAGGCGTCCACGCACAGGATCCGCCCGCAATTCAATCCGCGCCAGGAGCAAGTTCAGGGGGTGTTGAACAGCCGATTGGCAAAATACCGGCCTGTGACAAACCTGGAGGCTTGGGTCTATCGCGCATTGTCGAGATCGACACGACGGGTGGCCCCGATTCGGCCTTCAAGACTTCAAGCAATACGATTTTCTTCACGATAAGGAGGTCGCGCTGACCTTTGACGACGGGCCGTGGCCGGAAAACACACCGGCAGTTCTCAAGGCGCTTAACGACAATTGCCTCAAGGGCACGTTCTTTGAAATCGGCGAACACGCCACGTGGCATCCGCAAATCACCAAGCAAGTGGTCGATGCTGGGATGACAATCGCTACGCATACGTGGTCGCATAAGGATCTAGCCAGGAAGCCCTACGCCACTGACCTCGAACAAGCCGAAAAAGAAATCGAAATGGGCTTTAGCGCAGTATATATAGCCGCTGGGGTGCCGATAGCGCCGTTTTTCCGCTTCCCATACCTGCACATCCGCCACAGGTCCTAGCGTATTTTGCCGAACGAGCCGCTGTCGACTTTGCCGAAATACGACGAAATGGTCCGCCAATTGGACAGGCTCTCGTCCAACAACACCCGACCCGTCGAGCGTCGTCCGCACCATCCCGCAGTAGGCTATACCGCACGGAGCGCTAGCGGAACCACGCCGGATGCTGCGTGATCAGTGTCACAGCCGAAAAAAATAGCAACACGCATATAATGTTGACCTGCAACGAGAGAACGCGATTGCTGTTTTGCGGGTGCATGGCAAGACCCATCATAATTGACACGGCATAAAGGGGTGCGGAGTGCCGGAAGCGATTTTCTGGACGGCCATCATTGCCGTTTGTTTCTGGTTCCTCATTTATGCCGCCGTGGTGTCCGGCTTCCTGCTATATCCGCCACGAAAACCGTCTGCCCGACATCCCACCAGCGGCCCGCTGGGGTACGCCACGGCGATTTGGTTATACTGCGTCGGGATATTTTTCATGGGGCATTACGTCTTCGTCGTCCTGATTGTCATCGTACTCGTACTTGTCTTCCTATTTGCCCATCAAACGAAAGCAGAGGGCTGACGGCCCCTTCGGGCCGCGAGATCGAAATCCGCTATTACGGCAGCTTAGCGACGAAAAATCCGTGGCCGTTTCGCTGGTAGTGACCTCACGCGCTGGTAACTCGCCAGCAGCCTCCAGCACTGGATAGGCGACTGAGCAAATATGTGAATGAATGCGTCTGAGATCGCGCAGAATATCGAGATGGAGCGAGCTCGTCTCTATGCTCTCCGGCCGACCTTCGCGCAGGCGCTCGAAATGTCGATCGCCAGCCGCAAGCTCGATATTGCGTAGCTCAGCTTTCTCGCGGATCAGCCGTCGAGCCGCTTCAAGATCGCCGGTCATGAAGACGTTGAAAGCTACCCGCAAGCTCTCGCACACGCGCCTATGAAATGACACGAGTTCCGCCGCGCCCTCCGCTGAGAATTGATAGCGACGTTTGATCTTTTTGACGGCAAGCTCGCATAAATTCTTGTCGATGATGTCGCCGACATGCTCCAGATTGATTGCGAACGACGCGATCTCCATGGCGCGGCGCCCCTCGCGCTCGTCAAGGCTGCCGCGCGTCAGTCTAGCGATATAAAGCTTGATCGCCTCGGTCAGGCGATCAACGACGTTATCCATCTTAGAGACGTCGCCGGCGAGTTTGCGATCATTATCCATGATGGCAGTCATGACCTGACTTAACATCGTCTCTACCACGTCGCCCATGCGCAATGTTTCTCGAGCCGCGTTGCCGATGGCAAGCGACGGCGTGTCAAGCGCCGCTTCGTCAAGATAGCGTGGGAGAGACGGATCGGTCGCCCGTTTCCGGTCCGGCAGTATGCGCACGAGGAGCCAAGCCAGAGGATCGAGGAGGCCAATGAAAATTAACGCCAAAGCGACGTTGAAAAGCATGTGGAACTCGGCCGTCATCTTCGAGGCGTTTGGCTGAAGGACAGCCAACTCGCGCGCCAGGACGGGCAGCAGCGGGAGGGCGATCAGGATGCCGACGAGGCGGTTGATCAAGTTGCCGAGCGGAAGGCGGCGGCTGATTGGATCGGCCCCGGTGCCGCCCTCGAGGAGAGGGTTGACGGCGCTGCCGAGATTGGCGCCGAGCACCAACGCGAGCGCAGCCTCGGCCGTCACGAAATGAGAATAGGCAAGCGACATGATGAGCAGGACGACGGCGACGCTCGAATGCGCCGCCCAGGTGAGCGCGGCCGCGATCACGATGCAAAAAACCGGATCATGGGTGATTGCGGCCAGAAGCGACCTTACGAGGGGCGCCTGCTCCGCGGGGGCCAACGTGTCAACAAGAATGTGCAGCGCGAGTAAAGTTAGCCCAAGCCCGATCGCGATGCGACCCAGCGCGCGGGTGAGGTTCTGACGCCCAGCCCGAAAGATGACGAGGCCAATGATGAACAGCACGGGCGCGGCCGCCGCGATGTTGAATGACAGAACCTGAACAATCAGCGTCGTACCGACGTTCGCACCAAGCATAATCGCCAGCGCTGGCACGAGGGCTACGACACCATCAGCCGCGAGCGATGTAGTCATGAGGCCGGTTGCCGTGCTGCTTTGCAGGATCGCGGTCAGACCAAGCCCGGCGCCGAAGGCGTTGAAACGATTGCCGAGGGCCTTCCCTAGGAAGCGGCGGAGATTGGGCCCGAAAGCACGCAACACGCCGGTGAGAACCATATGAAGGCCCCACAGCAAGAGAGCCACACCCCCCATCAGATCGAGAAGGACGATGCTTGCCATCAGACTGGGCGGCCTCGTTTTGGCGTCGCTTCCATCGGATCTACCGGTAAGCCTGGAACCAATGGTTCTTCCGTTAATAGACCCGTCAAGGAATCGGTTCCACCGTCGCGCCGTGCTATCTGCGATTGGATGAACTGCGTGATCGGCAGTGCGAGGCGAAGTGGTTGAGGAAAGTCAATCTGTAAGCCTTATCCGCTCCCGTCGGGTTGTTGTCACGGCGCTTGGGACGTCACAGACGCTTGCTTGGGCTTCGAGCTACTATCTTCCTGCGATCCTGGCCGACCCGATCAGCGCTGCTATTGGTATCCCGCGCTCCTGGTTTTTTGCAGCTTTCTCGACCTCCTTGTTGATCACCGCATTCGCCGGCCCGGCGGTGGGGCGCATCATCGATCGATATGGCGGGCGAGGCGTTTTAGTGCTCTCGAACCTCACGCTGGCCAGCGGGCTGATTGGGCTTGCTGCTGCCAAAGGGGCGTACAGCCTCTTTGCTGCTTGGGCGGTGCTGGGCGCGGGGATGGCACTTGGCCTTTATGATGCCGGGTTTGCGACGCTCGCGGCACTTTATGGACGTGAGGCGCGTGGCCCCATAACTGGTATCACGCTCTTTGCGGGGTTCGCATCAACCGTCAGTTGGCCGTTGTCAACATTCCTGAATGCTTCCCTAGGCTGGCGGGAGACTTGCCTTGTTTGGGCTGCTCTTAACCTGGTCATCGGTCTACCGCTCAATCGCTGGTTTTTGCCAATTCCCGTGAAGCGGACCGAGCTCATGCACAAGGTACACACTTCGGTCGGTTGGAAGCCTTACAGGGAGATGTTTCTTTTAGCGTTCGTCTTCGCGGCAGCGTGGTTTGTCACCGGATCCATGGCGGCGCATCTTCCAAGGTTGCTCGAACGTTGGGGAGCGTCTCCGGTACAAGCGATTGCCGCGGCAGCGCTCGTTGGACCGGCCCAGGTGGCCGCTCGCCTTCTGGAATTTCTACTGCTACGTCGCATCCATCCGTTGATCTCCGCACGGATCGCCGCGGTCTTGCATCCAATCGGCGTCGCTGCCCTCGCAATTGCGGGACCATCCGCAGCGGCGGTCTTCGCGGTGCTCTATGGCGCCGGCAACGGGCTTCTGACCATTGCGCGAGGAACCGTACCACTCGCGATATTTGGTCCTCATTCATATGGCGAACGTACTGGCCTGCTGGGTGCACCGGCGCGCGCTGCCCAAGCGCTCGCTCCCCTGCTGTTTGGACTCTTACTCGACGCGATGGGAACGTGGGTCATATTTATATCAGCGGGCCTTTACATCTCCGCCCTATGCGCACTGCTCTGCTTGCGCGCATCCTCTACCAATTAAGGCAAGGTGGCCCTTTTTAAATACACAAATAAGATCACCACGCCTTTCGCGACGATTGAGTCGGTTGGATGGTCCAATTATCTTGGCGATGTGATTCGATCTTGAGGAAACGCTGAAGAAAGATGCTAGGCTGGTTTCAGGCTTTGATGCCGAAGGAAGGGCGTTTCTTCCACCTCTTTGAAAGGCACGCCACAATTGTCGTCGCTGGTGCGGAAGCATTGCGCGGATTGTTGCGGGGTGGCGAAAGCATCGAAAGCTACTGCAAACAAATATTTGAACTGGAAGCCCAAGCCGACGATATCACGCGTGAAGTTCTAATTGCGGTCCGCAGAACGTTTGTCACGCCGTTTGATCGTACTGACATTCAGAGTCTGATCACCTCGATGGACAACTCGATCGATCAAATGAATAAAACTGCAAAAACCATTGTGATGTTCGAGTTACATAGTTTCGAACCGCAGATGCAGCAGATGAGCGACATTATCTTGCAAGGTTCGCAGTTGGTGCTCGAGGCAGTACCGCTCCTTAGCTCGATTGGCAGCAACGCTGCGCGCCTGAATACACTCACCGCCAAAATCATTGCGATCGAGGAACAGGCTGACGACATTCACAACCGGGGACTCAAGGCGCTCTTTATCGCCAATCGTGACGGAAACAACAATCAGGGGAGCGCAATGAACTTCATCATCGGTTCAGAACTGTACGACCATTTAGAAAAAGTCGTGGACCGCATCGAGGATATCTCGAACGAGATCAATTCCATTGTCATCGATCAGCTCTGATCGGCTCAGTAGGACAATGACCATCGTCGTCGGTCTGCCCATTCTAATTAGCCTAATCGTGGTGGCACTGACATTTGATTTTCTTAATGGCCTGCACGATACCGCGAATTCGATCGCAACTATCGTTTCAACCCGCATGTTACAGCCCCGCTACGCCGTAGCATGGGCGGCCTTCTTCAACTTCATCGCGTTTCTTGTGTTTGGCGTTCACGTAGCGCGGACTGTCGGCATCGGCATCGTGTCCGCTGACGTTATTGACCCCAGAGTAATCTTCGGCGCGCTGATGGGCGCGATCTTCTGGAATCTCATTACCTGGTGGGGAGGCATTCCCTCAAGCAGCTCACATGCGCTGATTGGCGGGCTGCTGGGCGCCGGCGTCACCAAGGCGGGCATTGGCTCAATTGTGTGGTCGGGCGTGCTGACGACCGGCGTGTTCATCGTGCTGTCGCCGCTGTTCGGCTTTTTTTTCGCTATGTTGCTGGTCCTCATTGTTTCCTGGATCTTCGTGCGTAGGAGCCCGCGCGCCGTGGCGGGTACGTTTCAATGGCTACAATTTGTGTCTGCATCTCTCATTTCGCTCGGCCATGGCGGGAATGATGCACAGAAGACCATGGGTATCATCGCGGTGTTGCTGTTTTCTCAAGGTCAGCTTGGTAGCGACTTCTATGTCCCGTTCTGGGTTGTCATCACCTGCCAAGCCGCCATGGGACTTGGAACCTTGGTCGGTGGGTGGCGCATTGTCCATACAGTCGGATCGAAGATCACACGGCTGACGCCCGTGCAGGGCAGCTGCGCCGCAACCGCTGCCGCCGTCATGCTGTTTGCTGCGACCTATCTCGGCATTCCAGTGTCGACGACGCACACCGTTACAGGATCGGTGATCGGCGTCGGCGCGGCTCGCAAGGTCTCTGCCGTCAGGTGGAACGTCGCCGGCAATATCGTAATCGCCTGGATTATTACGTTGCCGGCTGCGGCGTTGATGGCGGCAGTTTTCTACGCGTTATCAGGGTTTGTCCTGTAACCTTGGACTTGCCTATTGTTAAGCATCCTCAGATACTTGCATTGATTCTGACGAGGTTACCTAGTTTGGTCGGGAACAAAGGACCGGACCGCCAGATCGCGATTGATGAAGAAACGTACGAGCGAACGCAGAAAGCCCAAATCGAGCCGGCGTGTTCAATACGCCGCTTTGCCGTATCGCGCGAAGGGCAAATCCCAATTGGAGATTATGTTGGTGACGTCGCGCGGGACGCGGCGCTGGATCATTCCAAAAGGGTGGCCTAAGCGCGGCATGCCACCACACGACACGGCGGCGACGGAAGCGTTCGAAGAAGCCGGCGTCATTGGTAAGGTGAGCAAGCGGCCGATTGGTTCATATCCATACAACAAAATTCTGCAAAAGGGTGACAAAGCGAGCTGTCGCGTTCAGGTATTTGCTCTCCGCGTGACACGCCAACACAAGCGTTGGCCGGAAAAGTACGAACGCCAAATTAAATGGTATCCACCTGCCGAAGCAGTGCGCTTTGTTCGTGAGCCGCACTTGCGTCGCATCATTCGGAAATTCGCGAAACGGCGGTAGGCCGCGAGAGCAGTTCTGCAGTAGTCGAGCTAAGCCATTTGCAAGCTCTCAGACCGACTTTGCTGCGCCGCCGCCTCACGACCCCGAGATGGTAAGGACCGAAACGATTTTGCTCGACAAGTGCCGGGATGAAATGCGACAAGAGCGAAGGCGGGGGCGTCATGTTTGCGATTGTTGTCGGTTTCGTGCTGGCGCTTATCTTTTTCGGACTCCCGCTGGGGATCATTGGGCTGTTCATCCTGAGCATTCTTGATCAGAAATCTCGCGGGGCAGAAAGTGCCGCGCAAGATACGCCGACTTTAGAAAGTCAGGGCGTCGACCAGCACAAGATCGGCTACAGCCGCGAGACGGCACCGACACGCCATAAGTCCGCCCAATCGCCGCCAGCTTCCTGGCGCTCAGGCGCCTCGGTCCGCTGATACTGCGACAGCTGAAACTTGGGGCCGAACCGTTCCTCACAGCGCTTGCGGCTTTCGTCAGCGCGCTCGTGGGACCGTCACAATGCGCCGCCCCGCGCGGTCTGTTGTCACCATTTTGCGCCTCAATCCGCGCCGAAATCACTCGTTCGCCGGCCGCCTCCTCAAAACAGCCATGTGAGGCATGCTCATCCCACAGCACGATGTTTTATTCGATCGATCATGAGAGCTATTTGGCGTTTCATCGATTGGACGGTCTGCGAGTGATCCCTTATAGGCGTATTTTTTGCGTATAGCTCTAGTCGCCCGCTTCAACCAATTTGAAAGGATTTAGTGATTCGCTCTCGTCGCCAACGACTGGCGAAGGGGGCAATCATGGCTGCGAAGGAGATTTCGGTAAAGAAGTATGTTGTAAGGCTGAGCGGCGAGGAACGCGAACGGCTTGAAACGCTAATCCGGAAGGGAAAGAGCCCGGCGCGACGGGTACTGAAGGCGCGGATCTTGTTGAAGGCCGATGTCTCGGAAGCCGGCAAAGGGTGGAGTGACAACCGGATCATCGAAGCTCTGGAGACCAGTCCATCCATGGTTTACCGGGCGCGCAAGCAACTGGTGGAAGAAGGCTTCGAGGCTGTGTTGAGCCGCAAGCCGCGCGCGATGCCTGCCGTCGCTCGGATTTTCGACGGCGAGAAGGAGGCCAAGCTGATTGCCTTGGCCTGTTCCAAGCCACCCAAGGGACGCGCACGCTGGACCTTGCGGTTGTTGGAGAACAAGGTCGTGGAACTCGGCATCGTCAATCGCGCCAGCGACAGCACGATCGGGCGCGCGCTCAAAAAAACACTCTTCAGCCCCATCGCCGCCAGCACTGGGTCATCCCGCCGAAGGCCAACAGCGCCTTCGTAGCCGCCATGGAAGACGTGCTGGCCGTCTACACGCGGCCACGCGACGGCGATTGTCCGCTGGTTTGCCTCGACGAGACCTCGAAACAACTCGTTGCCGAGACGCGGGTGCCGATGCCGATGAAAGCGGGACGCCCGGCCCGTTTTGACTACGAGTACCAGCGCAACGGCACCGCCAATCTCTTCATGATGTTTGCTCCGCTCGAAGGCTGGCGCCATGTCAAGGTCACCGATCGCCATACCGCCGTGGATTACGCTCACGTCTTGAAAGACTTGGCCGACGTCCACTTCGCACATGCCAAAACCATCGTTCTGGTCCAAGACAATCTCAGCATTCACAGTAAGGCTTCACTCTACGAAGCCTTTTCGGCCGTCGAAGCCAGGCGCCTGGTCGAGCGCTTCGAATGGCACTACACTCCAAAACACGGAAGCTGGCTCGATCTGGCCGAGTCCGAACTCGGCGTCCTAACTTCCCAGTGCCTCGATCGCCGCATTCCCGACAAACAAACACTCATCGACGAAATCGCCGCCTGGGAGTACGACCGCAATGCCAACCACACCAAAGCCGACTGGCAATTCACCACCAAAAATGCCCGCATCAAACTCAAGCATCTATACCCTTCAATATGACTAAATCAGCCGACTAGTGCGTTAGCTGCGCTGTTGAGCGCGAGCGCCGCAAGAGGATAATTTCTCTTTCCAATGAAATTGTGAGCAAGCGTAAAGTTTTCATTCGCACGAGCGAGCGGTTCGGCAGGTGGGAGCTCGTGACGAAGGCTTTGCGTCAGAATGCGTTGTGCAACGTCGGAAAGTCGATCGCTGGATGTGCATCTTGTTAGCGGTTCCAACACAGCTGCAATCTTCCGCGTTCTCAAACGTAGCATGTAGCGCACCATTTCCAACTTAAGAAGGGTCGCGGGCTGCACGGTTGGTTGGCCCCGCGCAATCACTCCAGGCGTAACCGCTGGCAAAACTACAATATCGTCGATCACCGAATACAGGACGCTTTCGGTCTCCTCGCCGATCTGGCACACGAGACCGACAAATTTCGAAGGGTGCGAGGGCGGTACACGAGGGACTTATCTGCTAGCTGGAGGGCTAGTGCATAGGCTTGGAGAATGAATGGGTTGGCAGCCGCGACGGAGTGCAGCTGACAAGCAACGACCGACAAAATTACATTCGCGATGAGTTGTTCGCCTGGATCTCCAGGAGGGACAACTACATTGCCAATTTCATTCTTTCTGAACGGCGAAATGGTGATCGGATAAAAGTTCGCCTTCCTAGCCTCAACAACAGGCTAAGCAGTGCGCAAGCGCCCCAATGTCAAAGTCGTAACGTCACAAAAGTGTCTTATCTTTGTCAACGACCCGGGCAATCGAAACTCCCAGCACGCCGCGATGTTTGGCATACCAGCTAAAAATCGCAACGCGAACTGCTTGCGGGTCCGCTGAGCCGTCGGTATTTGAGCCAGCTTGTTGCTGCGGCTGTTTCGGCACCGGCACCAAAGAGCATATGTAGTTCAGGTTGCGCTCTTCAAATCCCATTAACTTCAATATAGAGTATCGCCACTGGGCGCGCGCCGGCGGCGGCAAATTCATTGCGAGGCTCAGGCAATGGCGCGGATCTTCGGTAAGCCAACCTTCTCCCAATGGTTCGGCGACGCATTATGTGGGTCGTGAGCTGATTGCACTCGGTCATGACGTAAGGCAGGTGCCACCGGCTTATGCCAAACCGTTCCGTCAAGGTCACAAGAATGACTTCCGGGATGCGCACGCGATCGCGGAAGCTGTGCAGCGGCCAACGACACGCCGCGTTCCGGTAAAGACCGACGATCAATTGGATCTGCAAGCCCTTCACCGCGTGCGATCTCGCTTGATCAGCGGCCGGACCGCTGTGATCAATCAGATCCGCGGCTTTCTTTTGGAGCACGGCATTCCGGTCCGCCAAGGGCTTCGCTTCCTTCGTCAGCAACTGCCGGAGATCCTGGCGAAGCGCATTGACGTATTGTCACCCCGGATGAGCAGGATCATCGAAGACCTCAGCGGCGATTGCCGGCAACTCGATGAGCGAATTGAACAGCTAACGCAAGAGGTCGAACTGCTGGCACGCGGCACCGAGCACTGCCGGCAGTTGATGACCATTCCGGGCATCGGCCCGATCATCGCGAGCGCAATGATAGCGGCAATTGGCGACGGCACTGCCTTTGCCAAAGGGCGTGACTTCGCCGCGTGGCTCGGTTTGGTGCCGAAGCAGATGTCGACGGGTGATCGGACGATCCTCGGCCGCATCAGCAAGCGCGGCAATCGCTATCTGCGCACGATGTTTATGCAGGGCGCGCGCGTTATTCTGCTCAGACCAAGAAACTGGGCAAAGCACAGCTTCGGATCGTGGCTCGAGGCCGCGGCAAAACGCCTGCATCACAATGTTCTGGCAACTGCACTCGCCAACAAACTGGCGCGGATCGCCTGGACCGTATTGACGCAGGGTCGCAACTACGAAACGCGCGTTATAGCTGAGGCAGCGTGAGATGAGCGCCATCACCAGTACTGCTTCGAGCGAGTTAAGAGGGAACAACATGATTGAGGAGGACTACCCCGAGGTCTGCGAGTTGGATTGAGGAGATGGAGAAACGGTCTCGCAGTCGCACCCGTGATCTGGTGACCCAACCGGCCTCTCAGGGCCTTTCCGAGACCGGATGCGCGCGGATATCCATAATGGCCAGGAGCACGAACGCTCCATTCAAGGGCCGGATACAGAAGCGCAAGACCAATCCCCTCCATCACTCAATCTGGCTTGCAACACACGGCCGGTCCATACAGATGGGTCAATCGCGTCGCTTCGAGCGAGCTTGCGGCACTTCCGTTTTACTCCCGATCCCGGACATTTTGTGGGGCCGCACTAATTGACCCGAAGGGCCATGAACCGGACCTGAACATCGTGTCTTTGCGAGTAGCTTTCTTGCGGGCAAATGATTGGTTCATGATAAAATTGTAGCTTGCTGGCGCAATGTAACGGCTGTGTGCACTGAAAGAAGGTGACGCGACGGATGAAGCTCGACTATGCCTCCCCTGTGGCTGCGCTTCACGACTACGTTCGTTGCTTCCAACAGCGTGAGGCCCACGTCGCCGCCGCCGCAGTGGTGTACCCGATTGCTGCACGTCCCGGACAGATCCTTGAGTTCTATCTGCAGGAGCGCTACCTCGTCCGCGACTGCAAATCCGGTGCGCAAGATGTTGTTCCGCGCGCGGTAGTGGTAGGACCGTGCACTTGTCGCCGTGTGGAACTCGTCTTGCGCGGTCGCTTCGACGTGTTCACCGTTCACTTCCAAGCGTCTGGACTGCATCGGCTCTTTCGCGTGCCGGTGGCTGATCTTGCCGACCGGGCCTACGACGCGCAATCCGTCATCGGACCCAGCGTGTTGGAGATCGAGCACAGACTAGCCGATGCATCGAGCTTTCAAGAGCGCGTCCGTATCGCTACAGACTTTCTATTGCGGCATCTCAAGAGCGGATTTCACCGGATGCAGTTTCGGTGATCGCCAATCGGTTTCTTTTGGAGCGCGGTGCGCTTCGCGTCGATGACGCGGCTGCGAGCGCCGGACTGAGTATTCGCCAGTTCGAGCGCCGGTTTATTGGTCAGGTCGGCCTTTCGCCGAAGCGCTACGCACGAATTGCCAGATTTGACGCTGCCCTCGAGGCAAAGGTGGCTGCACCGCGACGTCTTTGGACGGAGATTGCTCACGAGTTTGGTTACTACGATCAAATGCATCTGGTGCGGGACTTCGAAACCTTTGCGGGCGAAAGCCCGGCGAGGTTCGTTGGGCGAATCTGGGCGATGCCTGAGTCCTGGACGTAATGTCGCGTTTTTACTATCGCGCCTGATGACGCCTTTGCTAGCCTCGTCATCTCGTTTTGTTTTGGCGCGAGGACCCACATGGCGAACGTCGGTGCCGCTTTGGCAAGCCGCTCGGATGAGCAAGCAATTCGGAGTGTCGTGCGTGAATACGGCGCCACCTGGAACCGCCACAACATGGCGGCATTGGCGGAACTCTTCGCCGACGATGCCCATTGGATCAACATCGTCGGCATGCATTGGCGGGACAAGTCGGCCGTTGTCACTGGCCACGAGGTGTACCATCGCACATTCTTTCAAGGGACAGACATTGAACTGGCCGATGTTGAGATTCGGCCTATCGCCGCCGACATTGCCGTGGCCGTCGTCCTCTTGAAGGTGGGTCCGTTCACGCCGCCCGACGGCGTCCACCGTCCGAAAAGCGAAAATCGCTTGTCGCTCATGCTCACCAGGCGGGATGGGCGATGGCTTATTGCGCATGGCCACAACACAGTCATCGACCTCGCAGCGCAGCCCTTCGATCCCGTGAACGCTGGCTGGCCACAACAGGGGCGAAAGCCGGCGTAGTCGTGTCTGGCGGCGCGTCGCAAAGCTGCAGGCTAGCTAGAGCGCAGATAGCCGATGTTGAATAGGTCTTGATCGTCGACGGAGGAATTCACTTGCCCATTATCCCGCTGGCTCAGCCGCCAACAAAATCCAACGGCCGAGATGTCACGGTGGCGGAGGGGCCGCGCTCTAGGGTCGTTGCAGAAATTGCAAAATCCGATTTTCTCGCAGTCGTCGCACTTTGTCTCATTGCATTTTTGCTCGCTCTAAATTTGATTCTTCGCTTTCCAGATTTTGGAGCAGTGATCGAGCAATACTACCAATTCTGATTCAAAGACCTACGTTCGGCTTTTACAAGTCCTCTCGCCTGATGTGGGCGCGTGAGAAAAGCTATCCAGCCGATTGTTAGGACGCAAGTTAGAGCGAAACGAGACCTGGCAGCCAGAGTCTGAAATGGGTCATCAACGTCGTTTCAAGCGCAAGCCGCGCACTTCCGCTTCTCCCCGATTCCGGACATATCGCCGCGTCGCGTCGCTCGGCGACCAAATCGGCTGACACGCGACGAGGCGCGGCGGATGGCGGCGAACTTCGCCAAGCTGCCGGAGCAGATGTAAGCCGGTGCAGGTCGGTGGCACTCGGCGGCTCTGACCTAGTGTGACATAATTGACGGCCTTTAACGTGGCACGGACTTTTCAGGTGCTTTGGCCAGATCGTTTTATTGCCGGCTGTTCGTCTTGGGGCGACTTTTGGCAGCGCGCCAAAAAGCTTCCAACGGAAGCTGAAAAAGGCGCTGTGTTTGAGCGCCTCACACAACTCTATCTGCAAACCACGCCGGAATATCAAACCGAACTTCGGCACGTTTGGACACTCCGTGAGGTGCCGCCCGACGTCCGAAGACGGCTCGACCTTCCATCCCTGCGACGAAGGTATCGACCTAATAGCCTGCACGCGGCACGGACAATATTGGGCTATCCAGTCGAAATTTCGCAGCCAACGCGATAAGCCCCTTAATCGGAGAGAACTGGGTACCTTTACGAGCTTAGCTTTCAATACATGCAGCAACATCGCTTTAGCCGTTGTTGCACACACCTCCTCAAAGCCCGTCAGCAAGCGCCACTTGATGCGCAATACGACGGAGATTGGCCTCGACCGCTGGCAATCTCTGGATCATGAGGCTTGGCGCTTAATCGTTGGAAAGCTGAGGGGCCGAAGCGCAAGGCCAGACGCTAGAAGTCCTAGACCGCATCAGCGAGCAGCCATTTCCGCTGCAAAGGCCCATTTCGTCCGCGATGGTGCGGCGCGTGGTCGTCTGATTATGCCGTGCGGAACTGGCAAGAGCCTTACAGCGTATTGGATCGCCGAGGCGCTAAAAGCGAAAACCATTCTCGTTGCCGTGCCGAGCCTTGCATTGGTCCGCCAGAGCCTTACCGATTGGACCCGTGAGTTTCTTGCCCACGGAGTTAAACCGGATTGGCTTTGCGTTTGCAGCGATGAGACGGTCGGCAATCTTGAGCGCGATGAATTTGTTGGTGAAGTCTATGACCTCGGGCTACCCACGCATACTGATCCGAACGAGATCGCGACTTTACTTCGCGCTCGCTCCAATGGACCCAAGATCGTATTCACGACCTATCAGAGCAGCGGCAAACTTGCTGCTGCGGCACGAAAGGCGCGCATAGACTTTCGACCTTGCAATCCTTGATGAAGCGCACAAGACGGTGGGGGTGCATTCCAAGCCATTTGCGACGCTTCTTCAGCGACAAGAAAATCAAAATTCGCCGTCGCCTTTTCATGACTGCGACCGAGCGGGTATTTCGTGGCGACCGTGAAGATGTCCTCTCTATGGACAGCGAGAAGGACTACGGACCGCGATTTTTTCAATTGTCGTTCAAAGAGGCGATAAAGCAGCGAATTATCACCGACTACAAAATTCTGACCATGACGGTCAGCGACCATCACATACGACAATTAATTGATGAAAACCGTATCCTCAATCTGAACTCACGCGATCTGGATGAGGCTGAGGCTCAATCCATAGCTGCCGGGATTGCTCTCAAGCGGATTTACAAAAAGCACAAGATAAAACACGCGATTTCATTCCATCGAAGCATTCGTGCGGCAGATCGCTTTCGTGAACAGCAAGACGCCCTCAATCGACTACGCACGATAGGCCCGAAAACGACAAACCTTCACATTTCAAGCAAGAAAACTGCGGGGGAACGTAGCGACCTGTTGCGGGAGTTCGTCGGTCACAAACGTGCGCTTATGACCAATGCGCGGTGTCTGACGGAGGGCGTCGATGTGCCAGCCATCGACTGCGTGATGTTTGCTGATCCAAAGCAGAGCCGTATTGACATCGTTCAAGCGGCTGGGCGCGCACTGCGACGATACCGAGGGAAGGAATGCGGCTATATCGTCGTTCCGCTAATTGTTCCGGCGAAAATGGATTTTGAAGAATTCGCGGAGACGACGGCATTTCGGCAAGTCGCCCAAACAATCACCGCTCTCTCAACTCAAGATGAACGTATCGCGGACGAATTTAGAGCGATTGAAAAAGGGCGAATATCAAGCGGCAAAATCGTTGAGATTGAGGGTGATGTTCCGGTAGGGATGAAAATCAAGCTCGGTGATTTTGCCGAAGCTATTTCGACGCGGGTTTGGGAGAGCGTTGGACGCGCGAATTGGAGGAAATTTGAGGATGCCCGCGAATTTGTGCGCGGCCTCGGGTTGAAATCTGTACGCCGAGTGGCGCGATTATTGTAGGTCGGGCAAGAAACCTGCCGACATTCCGACTAATCCGCATATTGTTTATGCGGAAGCGGGTTGGGTTGGATTGGGGCGATTGGCTCGGAACTGGCACGGTCGCTACTCACTTGCGTGCAATATCGGTCCTTCAACAGAAGCCCGCGCTTTCGTGCGCGGCCTCGGCTTGAAATCTGCAGCCGAATGGCGGGACTATTGTAAGTCGGGCAAGAAGCCCGACGACATCCCGGCTAATCCTGATAAAACATATGCGGAAGCTGGTTGGGCTGGATGGGGCGATTGGCTCGGCACTGGCAGCGTGTTGCTGCCGGTGGCGCGTCTATCGGCCTTTCAAAAAGGCCCGCGCGTTCGTGCGCGGCCTCGGGTTAAAATCTCGTGCCGAATGGCTGCGACTATTCTCAGTCAGGCAAGAAGCCCGACGACATTCCGGCTAATCCGGCGAACACTTACGCGGAAGCCGGTTGGGCCGGAATGGGCGATTGGCTCGGGACCGGTAGAGTCGCCACGCTGCGTCAATACCGATCTTTCAAGAAGGCCCGCGCTTTCGTTCGCGGCCTGGGTCTAGATCCGGAGCCGAATGGCGGGACTATTGTAAGTCGGGCAAGAAGCCCGCCGACATTCCGACTACTCCGGATACAAATATATGCGGACAGCTGGTTGGGTCGGATGGGGCGATTGGCTCGGTACCGGCGCGGTCGCCTCGCACTTGCGTCAATATCGATCTTTCAAGAAAGCCCGCGCGTTCGTGCGCGGCCTCGGGTTGAAATCCAGTGCCGAATGGCGCGCATTACTGTAAGTCGGGCAAGAAGCCAGATGACATCCCGGCTAATCCGGATAAAACATATGCGGAAGCTGGTTGGGCTGGAAAGGGCGATTGGCTCGGTACTGGCACGGTCGCCACTTACTTGCGTCAATATCGATCCTTCAAGAAAGCTCGCGCGTTCGTGCGCGGCCTCGGGTTGAAATCTAGCGCCGAATGGATCGTACTATTGCAGGTCCGGCAAGAAGCCTGATGACATCCGGCTAATGCCGCGGTAACTTACGCGGAAGATGGTTGGGTCGGGATGCGGCGATTGGCTCGGTACTGGCACGGTTGCCACACACTTACGCCAATATCGATCTTTCAAGAAGGCCCGCGCATTCGTGCGCGGCCTCAAGTTGAAATCTCAAACCGAATGGCGCGACTACTGTAAGTCGGGCAAAAAGCCCGACGACATTCCGGCTGCTCCGAGCCAAACATACGCGGAAGCTGGTTGGGCCGGATGGGCGATTGGCTCGGGACTGGCAGGGTCGCCACCCGGTGGACATCGAGCTTTTAAGAAAGCCCGCGCATTCGTGCGCGGCCTCAAGTTGAAATCTGCATCCGAGTGGCGAGATTACTCTAAGTCCAGGAAGAAGCCGAACGACATCCCGGCTTCTCCGAACCGATTATACGCGGAAGCTGGTTGGGCCGGATGGAGCGATTGGCTTGGAAATGAGCGCAAGCGGTAATTTCAAAATTCGCATTTTCGCAGATTACTTCACCTGCCGAGGGTCATCCAAATGATACCGAAGGCGGCTATGGGGACGACTGGTTAGTCGAATTGTCCGACCGTCCATAGCAGCTCATACGCGAGGTACGCGGCATGAGTGAACAAGACGCCGCTGACGCCTCTGTGCCTTGAGCAACCCCGTTATAGGTAATAGTGTGCCGCATTAAGTTGTGTAGGAGTTGATCGATTCGCCGGGGCTGTTGTGATGTCGTTCTTTGCCCGGGTGGCGGCCGCTTTGCTTTTAGCGGTGTTAGTCGCCTCAGGATCGAGATCTGTGGCCCAAAACGACCAACTCAAGGATTGGCTAACTGTTCCGAAGGACCAGAGCGGTCTCGTCCTGATTGCGGCGGATGCCAGCGGCCTCACTATTGGGGACGCCGCCGCAAAACCTTTGGACACGATTAAGTGGCCCACTGCTTCCCCGCTTGTTCGGCAAGTCCGTCTAAGGCCTGGCACTTATCAAATTCGCTTGATGGGGCCACTTGAGAGTGTGGGCGTTGTTACCACACCAGAGTCACTGGCCTTTTCTTCGGTTAGGGTCGTTTAAGGGCAATTCTGGAGAGCAAGGCGTATTTGCCGTTGGATGGTCGGGCATCGCGCCTACCGATGTTGTAGAATGGCTTAAGGCTGCCGCTGAAAAAGAACCAGGCACAGTTTATGCTACGCCATTTCTTGAGACTGAGAATAACACGCTCACGCTCAACACTGAGCCTCCGTGGCCAATTCCGCCACCGCCAAAGAGATAAATGAGTCACGCTAAATGGATGAACGGGATTTTTGGGAACTAAAATTCAGTGTTGAGGTTTCGACGCGCTACCACGATTGGCGTCGCGCAACGATGATGACCATGATCCGATTGGTGAAAGGCGTCACCTTTTTTAGCGCAATTTTTACGTTGGTAACCGCCTTCGATCCCTTCCGTTGGGGGTCTGCGGCCGTGTGGGTAGTGGCTTGTTTTTCTGTGGTAATCGCTGGCGTGAAATCTACTTGAGCTAGTGGCGGCTTTGATGGCAAGGCGCTTTTGCATGAAACTCTCTACAAAAGCTTTAAGCGATTGCAGGAGAGAATTGCTCGCGACAGTGCTGACTGGATGGCTCATTTGCCCGAGTGGGAGGCTGATGCTCAGGCGATCCGTGTTGATGAGCCCCCAACTTGGTGGGCTGTCTACGCAATGTGCTGGAATCAAACAATCGAACGATATTATCAAACAGAGATGAAAAGATATATGAGACCGGTGGCGTATTGGCAGCTGTTATTACGCAATATCGTACATTTTCGTCCCCAGGATTTTCCAGCGGCCGGCTGATGCATTGGCCAGAGACCACTGAGCCGGCAGCTACTTTCCGCTACTACTTTTCCCGCAGCAGCTCCGGCAGCTTGGCGATGTTGGCGGCGACCGGGCCCTATCGCAAACGGGTCAACGCGCTGCTGCTTGTGCCGCTGCCCAATATTAGCCAGCCGCTGTAAGCAACCCAACGACGCCGACGATCACTCCAATGATGGCAACCGAAAGAATCACCCATTGAAGGATTTTAGGTCGACCAATGATCGACACCATCATTGCCCTGAAGTTGTTCACGCTCGAAGCGGGCCATCTGTGCGTTGGTTTCGGTGATCGAGGCGTTCTGAGGCAGGTTCCAGTCAACGATGAGTTCGTCACGATCGGATGACGGAAAGAACTGTTGCTGCACGAATTGCATACCGAACAGGGCAAACAGGAATGCCGCCGCGGTCACCCCAATCGTTATCCACCGGTGATGCATGCACACAGCAAGGAGACGAGAGAAGAACCGAGCAAATCGTCCTTTAGCATCATGACCACCTTTCAGCTTGGCGGGCAGGATTGTAACCCCGAGCAATGGAGTGAACAGGACCGCGACAATCCATGATACAATCAACGACACGGCAATCACGACAAACAAAGTGAAGGTGAATTCGCCGGCGTTACTGCTGTTGAGGCCAATCGGAATGAATCCGGCAACCGTGACCAGCGTACCGGTCAACATCGGAAAGGCCGTGTGCGAGTAGACGTAGGTTGCGGCTTTCGGTAGTGGATCACCGACCTCCAACCTCGCCACCATCATTTCGACGGCAATCATCGCATCGTCGACCAAAAGTCCCAGAGCAATGATCAATGCTCCCAGCGAAATGCGTTGCAGCGAAATGCCGGTAACCGCCATCACCACAAAGGTGATTGCGAGAACCAGTGGAATCGCGATCGCCACGACGAGACCGGCTCGAAGCCCCAGACTTAAAAAGCTGATACCAAGAACAATCACCACCGCTTCGAACAGCGCTTCGGTGAAGCCCGATACCGCATGTTCAACGATGACAGGTTGATCCGCCACCAGATGGACTCCTACCCCAATCGGGAGGTCGGCGACGATCTTGGACATTTCCTCCTTCAAAGCCTCGCCAAATTTCAGGAGGTTGGCGCCCGATTTCATCCCAATAGCGAGGGCGATCGCGGATTGACCGTTGAAGCGAATCAGGGTCGTCGGCGGATCGACATAACCGCGTGTAATAGTGGCGACATCCGTAAGGGGAAAAAACCGGTCATTGATTTGTAAATTGATCGCCTTCAGGCTGGCCTCTGATGCGAACTCTCCACTGACCCGCACGCTGATGCGCTCCGGTCCTTCCTGGAACACACCGGACGCCGTGACGGCGTTTTGCGCCTGCAGCGACGACAAGATGGAGTGTGTATCGATACCAAGCGCCGCAATCTTACGGGTGGAAAATTCGAGGTAAATAACCTCGTCCTGCGCACCCAGAATGTCGACCTTGCCGACATTCTGGACCGTCAATACCTTCGCGCGAATATCTTCGACCCGGTCACGCAGCTGACGCTGGCTTAGGCCATCGCTGGTGAAAGCGTAGATGTTGCCGAAAACATCGCCGAAGCGATCGTTGAAGCCCGGCCCGATTACGCCTTGCGGCAAATCACCTTTGATGTCCGCAATCATATTGCGCACCCGAACCCAGGTCGGGGCGACGTCACTCGCTTTGGTACTATCGCGGAGATACACAAAGACAGTCGTTTGTCCCGCCACAGTTACGCTCTTCGTGTAATCGAGCGTCTCCAGCTCTTCGAGCTTCTTCTCGATCCTGTCCGTGACTTGACGCGTCACCTCCTCGGCAGACGCGCCCGGCCACTGCGCCTGGATCACCATAGTCTTGATTGTGAAGTCCGGATCTTCTTGCCGCCCAAGCTGCAGGTAGGCAAAAAGGCCCGCCACCATGAAGGCGATCATGAAATACCAGACAAGGGAACGGTGTTTGAGCGCCCAGTCGGAAAGGTTGAACGACTTCATGGCGTTGCGTCCTCTTCGATTTCGGACTTGCTGTCCTTGCTTGAGGCTGTGGATGCCGGCAGTCACGATGCGCGTTCCCGCGGCGAGGCCGCCGTTCACCCGCATACCGCTTCCATCCGCAGAGAGCGCGACCTTGCGCAGTGAAACTGTGCTGGCGGGCAGATCGACGACCCAAACAAAAGTGTCGCCATCTTTGCTGAGGATCGCCGATGGTGGAATCCGCAGAACTTCATTTTCTAACTTGCTTAGTGTCGCCGTGACTGTGCTTCCGAGCCGAAAGCTTGCGGGCGGATCAATCAAGGCTATGCGAATACGGCGCATCCGCGTCGCGTCATCCGCTTGCGGCGCAATCTCGCGAATTCGACCTTCCACCTGAATGGCGGGAAGCAACTGCAGGCTAACCGTGAAGGGCAAACCCACCTGCAACGCGACCGGGAAATCTGGCCCGACATCGACGACAGCCTCTCTGATTTCGGGTCGTGCTACCGTCACGACAGTCTGCCCAGGCGAGACGACTTGTCCCACATCGGCGCTCACGGCCGTTACAACGCCGGCGAACTCGGCCTTCAGTTGCGCGTAGCCCAGTTGCTCGAGTGCCTTGGTCAGGTTCGCCTGTGCGCGAGCAACTGATGCTTCGGCGCCGGCAAGTGCATATTCTGCATCGTCCAAGCTAGCTTTTGTCGTCGAGTTGCTGACAATCAGTGTCCGTTTTCGTTCTTCCGTTGCGCTTGCATTCGCAAGTCGAGCCTTGTTTCGTGAAAGTTCTGCTCTCGCTGATTGAACTGCGAGTTCAAGCGCCGTGGAATCGATTGCGGCGAGGATCTGGCCTTCGTCAACCAAGTCTCCGACGTTGACGGGGAGCGAGATGAGACGACCCAGCACGCGGAACCCGATATTCGTCGTGAATCGCGGTTCTACAGTGCCGGTGGCTACAGTGCTGCCCGGCGGCGTCGGTTCCACAACAGTCGACAGGACCGGTCGAACCGGCTCTGGCGCCTCTGGTTTTTGGTTGCATCCCGACGTGACCAGCGTCACGGCCAAGATGCCGGCTATCATGGTAGCGCGTATCTTCATGACTGATCGCCCTGATATGTGACCAATTGGCCAGAGCTCAGCAGCTTGCCTCCATCGACAACGACGCGCTCTCCAGGCTCTAGTCCTTCTTTGATGATGACTGCTCCGGCTTCATAGCCGCCGATCGTCACTTGCTTCAATGAAGCTGTGTTGGTCGCCGGGTCGACAACCCAGATCGCTGGCTTTGCGCCCATCGCCATCAAAGCAGCCCACGGCAATGTGATCTGCGCGACAGGTCTAAATTTGCCTGTCCCGGCTACTGCGCTTCCAAGCGTCATGGCGCGCGGCGGATTTTGAATTGCGACCTTGACGCGCACCGTAGAGCTTTTCGCATCAACTGCCGGCGATATTTCCCTCACGCGTCCGAGAGCTGTGACATTCGGATCCGAGAGGAGCCTCAGCGCTACTTCGCCGCGTTCAGTGTCTGCTAACAAGATTCGTTCATCGACATCGAAGATGGCGTCACGGTCCCCGTCTTGCGCCAGAGTGAAGACCGACTGACCCGCGTCCACCACTTGGCCGATCTCGAGCTTACGCGCGGTAATCACTCCGGCGGCGCTGGCGCGTAGTTCGGTATTGCCCAGCGCGTCTTTAGCCTTCCCCAATTGCGCTTTCGCGTCCTGCAGCGAAGCTTCTGCACTTTGCAATCCTTCCTGCGCCTGATCGAAGGCCACTCGCGTGGTGAAACCATTGGAAAGGAGTGTCTTCTGCCGCTCAAACGTCGCCGTTGCCACGCGCAATTGAAACTCCGACGCTGTCACGGCTGCTGCTGCGGCATCCAGGTCGGCTTTCTGCTCGGCGGGATCGAGGCGGGCCAACACTTGGCCGGCGTCGACGTGAGCCCCAACCTCCACCAGCCGTTCAACCGCGCGTCCGCTGACCCGAAACGCCAGAGCGGCACGGAAACGGGCTTGAACCTCGCCAGTTAACGTAACTGACATTTGCCGAACTCGCCGCTGCACAATCTCCGTGCGCACGAACGCCGGACGCTGTGTCGAGCCCGCAGCGTCATCATTACACGCGCTTAGCGCCGGTGCGAGGAGCGATAGCGCTAGTCCGGTACCCGCGCGCCTCATGTTCACGGCCGAGATCTTTGCCATTTTTAGGTCCTTCTAGACAGCGCACTCAATCGGCCGCGCGCTCAGACCGCGCAATTGGGGGCGATCTGGCCTAGTGAGGCCTAAATCGCCCTACTCCACGCTCGTCAAGGATGAAGAGCGGCTCCGCGCGCGACAACTCGATATCCCGGATCAGCGCCAGCCAGCGATTGTCCAGCAGAAACCAATCGCCATTGACGCGGACGGCAACGATCGCATGGTCTTGATGCGCGGCAATCTCGCGCACGATCACGAGCTTCACGTCCCGTTCGGGGAAACCGACTTCCAGCAGGGCGAGATACTTCGCAACCGCGTAGTCTTTGCAGTCCCCTGTGCCTGCAGAAAGAGTTGCCAACGCTGACTGCCAGACGAAAGGATTGATTGTCGGCTTTATCGCCAAGTTAATCGCGCGATTGATGAAGCCAACACGGGCAAGACCGTCGCGGCTCCGCGCATCGGCAACGATGTTGCGAACGGTGCGTGCGGCCGGTGAGCAAGACGCTTCTTGGGCAGCACAGAGCGCTAGCCTTGCCATATCGGCCAAAACGCGAACCTTTACGTCTTGCCAAATCTGCGCGAGCGGCCCATCGGTAAAGTGCAAGCCGAGGGATGCGAAGGGTTCTTCAAGCGCGTTCAGCGCCGCCATTTGCGTGCCTGCGATGCCGATCCTGGCGGATTGAGCATTTGTGAAAACTTGCGCCGAACCCATCCTCGGATCATGACCGCTCCCCAAATCGCTGCTCGCGAGTCCGGCCTCTGAACCTGCGAGCAGCGTCAGCAGGATGGCGATAGGCACGGCGATTAAGCGGTCTATCAGTCGTGCGCGCATTTTTAAGTCACCCTATGCTGAGCCCTATCGTTCAACTTACTTGCACGACCCTCGATAACGTGTGAGCTAGATTTTTTTCGGCGGTTTGCGAGGGAGATTGAATGCATTGATGACCCCTCTTCGAAACTCAACCAAAATGCACAGAGGCGACAGCTTTACGCGATCCTGTTTGGCATCTGCCGCCACTCCGCTATTGAGAATTCAATAAAACCTGCGCTGGGGTGGTTCAATGCGGGTAGCCGATCCAACAATTAGGAGTGTGCTTAGCTCGATAAACTTTCATTTAGGGGTGCGAATAGCCTTTAGAGGTGTGCGCAGCTGATGCTCGTGTGCGCTTCGAATCCTCCCAGCTAGGCAGATCGGCGAGCAGACCGACAGGTATTGACCAACGTATGATCTGCAGATCTGCGCTTATGGTGCAGATTGCACAGAAGCGATACGGACTGGACGCGCTGCTTCCCTCATTGAGAGATATCATCAAGAAGGAATCGGTACCGAGCGTAGGAAATCCAGATCGGCGGACCCGAATGGCATGAGAAGCACGGGGCGCCCTAGGCAGCTACGGCGTCATCTTGGTCCAGCCAGGAACCAAGTTTGCGACGGGCCCTTGCCTTTAACGTTGATTGTCATTGGCCCAGTAAAATCGTACTTGTCGAGCAGGGCTGTATGGACCGCCTCGGTGACTTGAATGCGCCCGGCGGCGCCATGGCTCTCCATTCGGCTCGCCATGTTTACAGTATCGCCCCAAACGTCAAAAATAAATTTGCTTTCGCCAATGACGCCCGCACATACGGGTCCCGTGTGTATACCGATACGGATCGCAAGCTTCGTTCCATCCGGAGCCCGGACCTGAGTTGCTTCATCAAGCATTTGGAGCGCGGCTTCAGCTATCCTGTTCAAATGTTCGGGAATAGTGTGCGGTATGCCACCCACAGCCATATAGCAATCGCCAATCGTCTTGATCTTCTCAAGGCCGTGCCGCGCAACAACACGATCGAACCTGCTGAACAAGTCGTTGAGCATATTGACAACTTGCGTCGACTCCAGCTGAGCAGAGAGCCGGGTGAAATCAACCAGGTCGGCAAATAGAACGCTCGCCTCAGAAAACCTCGCTTGGGCATGGAAGAAGGTGCGCCCCTTAATGGCCGCAGCCGGACACTTTTTTTTGGCGTTCTCAACGGTCCGCAGCTACGGTAAGATTCGACCTCATCGGCATCGGTAAGCCAAGCTTCGGACAGAAAATATGCGTCGTTTCGGTCTGTATGCGGCATTGGCGCTGTGTATCTATGGGTTGCCAGCGACCGCGGAAGAACGTTTTGAAGGATGGTCACTTGAGCACCAAGGGGACGTCATTTTCGCGCTGTCATTTAAACGGTCCATTTCGTTCGATGATAGAACCGCAACATCGGAACTCGCATTTCTTTGTAATCAAGAGGAAAAATACGTTGCTGTTCTGCTTATGCCGCTCGACGGCACGTTCAAAAACCGACAGACTTCGATACCCGTTGTAGTTCAGAAGACCGAAATGCAATCTGATTCGTCAGACTTGATGCAACGTTGGGAAAACGGAGCCGATTACATATTTTTGGAATCGCCCGACGCGCAGGAGGCACTTGCCTCGTACCTAAAGGACAGAGAAGCCGAGGGTGTGAAATCCGTTCACTTTTATTTCCCCAACGACCTAGATACGAGTACGCAGACAACCAATCACATGGTGATTGACCTTGCGGGATTTTCCAGTGGAGTGGCGGCATTTGCAAGCCGATGCGAGCAAGCGCAGTAGCTGGGCTTTTTGGTCTTACAGGCACGCTTAAAGACCTACGCGAGGCTTATATCAAAGCAGCGTCCGGTCAAATGATGAAGCCATCCCCGTGACGGTGATGCATGCCCCGCTTTTATGAACCCGACCTTGGTAGTGAACCTGATAGCCCTTTCGCACGTGACGCCAACAATAAACTCGTCCGTCGTGGCTTTGGCTTCGACATGAATGATCGCAGCCTCGTTATGGTGATGACCAATGGGATTGGCGCGCATCTGACCAACGACGAAAAGAGAGCACATCTGATCGATTTGAAGCGTGAACACCTCATCGATCAGGTCTGTATTCAGGAGATTTTGCCGCCTGGGAAAGAGTAAGCAATGCTGTCATAACGGCGTAGCGTCCTTGCAACAGCCGCCTCAAATGTCACGACGTTGCGCCAAAAAGAGCGAATTTCTGACACGAATCAGTTTAGGCTTAAAGCGTCGGGAACGCTGCCGAGGAAATTCGGTCTTCGTGCAATGTAGCGGCAGCGATTTGGTGGTGAATCCCATGAAAAGCGCTATCGCAGCTCATCTGCCTGATGAGCATTTTGTCATCCGAGTAGATGGACGAGTAAAATCGCACCATCGACGTTTCTTGGATGCGCTGAGAGAAGGCTTGCAGCTCAAAGATCAGTTTCCGCGGCACGAAATAAAAGTTCAGTTGATGCAGCCAGACGATCAGCAAAGAAGCGCTTTGCACTGAATTCGGTGGGAGCTGCCAGGCAATTGTCCAGCTCGGCGCTGATAGCGTCGGGCGAAACAGATGGCTGCGGAACGCCTGCAGTAAAATGCAGGCTCTACAGCAAGTAATGCTTCGATCAGGTCCAAGTTGCGAGACCCGGCGCAGACGGTGGCGTTGACATCATCGCCGGGACAGGTCCGATGGGGTTCGGCCAACCGCGAATTGCCGTTCAAGTGAAGTCCGGCGATACCCCAGCCGACGTCGGCGTTCTCCGTGAGCTTCAGGGTGTAATGCCGCGTTTCGGAGCGGATCACGGACTGATCGTTTCGTGGGCGGGCTTCAAGGAGAGTGTAATCCGAGAAGCACGCCAGCTTTTCTTTGAAGTGCGCCTGTGGGACGCTGGAGACCTCGTAGCTGCTGTTCAGAGCAACGCCGCCATGGGCTTCCTGCATTCTTTTGGCGAAAAACAAATAGCCTCGCAGCGTTTGGTTATACATCTTGACGCCTACTCGCCTCCACGCAGGCGTCGCGCTCATAAGGTTCGCCATGTACCCTGAAATGGCAAACTTATCCTGGGCAGTAACAGATTTCGATTGGAGCTTATCGATCGCGTTATTCCAATGCGGCTCGAAAATACTCCGAAGATCGCCAAGTAGTTCCGGCCGCTTCGTGATGAATTCCGGATTTAGGTCACCGTCCCATTCATGACATACGTCGGAGGGCCAGCACGGGAATTGCGCCTGATCCGATTTTCTGTAGGCGTGAAGAATTCCACCCTTGTTCGGGTCTCCAAAGTGTTTGAGATATGTTCGTGCGACGAAATGGTCGCGAGGCATCAGGCTCACCCAGAAGGATTTTAGGGGGACAAGATAGTCACATGGCGCGGGCGCGTGGACCTCCTTAAATTTATCCCGCTTTTTTATCCTCGTCTTTCTAGCCGGTACGAAACCGGGAGACACACAGGCTGGTAGACCGCCGAACGCTACGCTCGCTGACACGATGCGAGGTGGCCGTACGTGGCACGGGAACAAACTAAGACCGTCGCACCTCTGAGCCAGCAGCGGTTTTGTAAAGCGCTGCGAGCGTCCCGAGGTGTCCCTCGCTGTGCCGCTGAAGCCTGATCCGGTTGGATTTTTTCGACTTGTCGTCACAGACCATCCCTTCGGTTAGCCACCCAGTCCCCAGTAATTTGGTGGCTAAGTCGGTGGCCAAGACTGGCGCTTTCTGGCCGCCAATTATCGCAAGAAAAAGTGCAACAGGGAGTTTGCTACCGCTTGGACGGAGTGGAGATACTTGCCGTCCAGGTAGAAATAGTCGAAGGCCGCCAGAGCGACCAAGAATGTCGCCACACCGCAGTACATGCTTTGCCGCCGGTCTGGCGTGAATGTTCAAGCTAGACGCGAAATCGCAGTCGACGCGCAAGGTGAATGGCGATGCCTATCACTGCTAGGGCGACTGCGATAACGAGAAAGAATATCGGTGGCTGCTCATTGGCGGCCTGCTTGCGGCTACGGACAACCCTCTCAATGTAGTCGTCGGGCACCGAAGCGGCATCGTCAGTCGATGCAGCGCGTGCCACAATTCTAGGTGCTGCATCCGGCGATGCCACTTCAGCGTCATTAGCTCCGGCCGTTTGGGCGTCAGTTTGTGACGACGCACTTGTTTCCTGAACGGGTCGCTCTTGAAATGCGTCGGCGGCCTTTCCTTCCCGTGAATTCGCAGTGACTACTGACGCATCGTTTTGCGTGGGAGGCGCGATCGGGGCACCGGTCTGCAATCCCGGGCTTGCTTGAGGAGTGATCGCTCCTTGGATAATTGAGCCGACCGTTGCGGTGTCAGCGGCAGGCAAAGATGGAGTGCTATCGTCAGTGCTGTCGCTTGGTCGTGTTGGCTCGGATGGAGCGGACCCTGAGCCCAGTGGCTGATTGGTCTCGCGTTCCGCGGTTTGTTTCGCGGGCCCTCCGAACCCACGCAAATACCAGCATTTGCGTTGCGTAGGCCAATCCAATCGGTAGTACCACCAGCTGCCTTTCGGCGCAGGCGAATTCGGTGAAGCAAGGCAATCTTCGGCACGCGCAGCGCCGGTCGACGCTCCGATGCCCAGAGCTGCTAGGACGAGTGTCGCCATAACTGGAATTGATCTAGCTAACCTGCCCGGCATGATCACAAGCCCTGCCACCGGAGAGCCGGTACACTTCGATCCCAATGCGTCGCAATTATGGGCGGCGCTGTCGACGCAACGCCCGCGGCGAGTTCCACCTTTTCAATCAGCGTCGGATCATCTGCGTCGGCCTTTGAGCTGTTGACCCGCTTCGACACCGGCCACGTTGCAGGTAATCACCTGTGCTCCGGATCACAGCGTCTCGCTCCTGATAAGCGTCAAATACTAAAAGGTTGACGCTTGGAACGACACAGATGCTGCGAACAACGTCTCAGACCCACCAGCCGCGCAAATGGGCGGCTGCTTTGCGCCGCGAGATGCAAATGGCAATTGGGCAGCAGCTTCGGGATAAAAACAACTTGCCGCAGGAACTCACGCCCGAACTGTCAACGCCCCTGATCCGCAAGGATAAAGAACACGATCCCTACGCGGACATCGTCGGTACGTGTTGACGAGTGCGATGGAGGCAGCCGTGACGTGGATTTTCATTAGCGCTGCAATAGCGCTGGTAATTGCGATTAGCTCGGCGACAGATGCGAGCTTTCCCAGTCGAAGTGACGCCAACTAGGTGAAGACCCTTAAGGGTCATTCCGGATGCGACGCTATGCGGAGATGTTTTCGGACGAAGGTTTGATTTAGTAGGCCCAATCCGGACGACGATCCCGGCCCCCCCGACACCCATCGTCGTCCGAGTATAAGAGCCTACAAGCTGACGCAACAACCTGTGGCAGCCCCGAGCATTCGCGCTTCGGGGTTCTTTTTTGTGACGGTCAGCACACTTTTCTAGGGCTCCCTCGATTATGGTGGTGGTGGCGGCGATCACACCGCTGGATTTAAGACCGCTATCTGCAAAGAAAACGCCGGAACAAGCCAGACGCGGCGGACCTGCGGTCGCAGAGGGGGCAATGAGTATCTCACACACAGTTGACAACGATGCTGAACGTCAGCGCGAGGACCCGATGAACAACGCTCGCAGGCTGTATGAGGCTTTGATAGCCCAGGACCCCAATCGCGCGATCACGCTGTGCGATGGCAAGGGTCGGTTGGTTGCTCGACACTACCCGAGGCCTGAGCGGAACACCGGGAATGCTTCATAACGACGAAGCGAGCCGCGATTTTGGACCCCGGCGCAGCGTAAGGGGCACGCAACAATCGCGCGCCGGGGCCGGTTCAGTGGCGGATACGTCCCCGATAGCGCGTCCCCACTGTCCCAAGCAGCATCATAGTCGGTGGCAGTTATCGACTGCTTAAAGTGGGGCGACATACTCGCCCAGCGCCCCCAGGAAGCACCGGATCGCGGCGAACATCCGCCAAGCTGCCGGAGCTGATAAGCAAGCCCAAAATGACCGAGCCACTCCCAGGGCGACCCATCCGAAGCAGCGCTCCTCACAGGCTTGAGAAATTCCACGTCTACCTTTTTCTAGTGCTCGGCATAGCCTTAGTCGGGGCCGGGCTTACGGCAATGGGTGTTGCAACCATTTCGCCCGCTGTGGTTGGCATCGGAGCTGGGACCCTGGTGGCCGCAGGCCTAATCGCTGTCTATTTTGCTCTCGCTGGGTCCCGTCTGACCGTCGAGGAAAAGAACGTTCGCACCGACGACATTTCTATCGCGCCCCTAACCCCAGATCATCCTGATCCTGAGAGCCAACGCCCCGTCGGGCCGCTCCGAACGTCACGGAAAATTCCTGATTGAGATAACATCGCCGAACCCGCGCTTCGCGGTCAGTCTCGACCTCGGTCGGCGCGAATTATCCAGGCCGGCGGTTCACGTTGCGGAATGGGATATTGGTGATACGGCAGTATCCGCGCTGTGAAGGAAGTTTGAAGGAATAACGTAGAGGGCTTTTTCCTACCGTCGATAACCTCGGCGAACCCTCAACCCGCGTGCTTTTGCGTGCAGCATCTGCTAGCATGCAAAGCACTAGAGTTGGGGGGGCGTATGATGTCGACGGGCACAGTAAACTGCTCGCACTGCAACGCGCTTTATCAGGTCATCAGAGCCGAAGCCGGACCGGAGACCACGGAACGCGACGTAGCATGTCGTGTTTGTGGTGGGCCATTACCGGCCCGTGAAGGACAACTCGTCCTCAAATATTTTCTTTTACGCAAGGCTATCGGCAACCAGAAATGGCGGCGCCAATCCGTCCCCACTAAGACTTAGTATGCCAAACTTAGGTATGCTCGAATTCTCGCTTTGGCATCGGGCGGGTCGAAGCTACGTCATCCTGCTTAGCAGTGGGCGAACGTAATTCTTCGCGATGCTCCAATCTTCGCCTTCGCGGCTTTTAAGCTCTTCGTAGTGGATAGCTCTGCGAAGTCGTTCAAGCGCGTGGGCAAGACTGAAAGGATCGGCTTTCAGATATTCATCGATATGTCTTTCAATCAAGATATCGCGATGCGGATCGTTCGATTTCGCCAGGTCACGCAATGCGGCCGCGCATGGCCCGAGCCGATGCATTTCAGTTCGCGCAACTCTGCTGTCTCCCATGACAAGGTTATAAACCTACCGTGCCAGCGATGCCTGAGCAGCGGAGACTTAACGTTAATCGCGCACCGATCTGGCTTCATGGTGGTGGCCCCGGCCACGGGGGCCACCATACGTTGACTTCAGAAGCGATATTAGGAGGACGCTTTTGTCCCCATCTTCTTGTTGGCAGTTGCATGCTTTGGCAAGCTTTTCTTGCCGCTAGCTTGATGCGAGTGCCCGACTTGATGATGCGGGTTGTGGCGGTATGCCACAGCAGACTTCCTTGCACCGACCCGATGGCTCAGCCGCTTCTTGTGAGTTACTGACACCTGGGTGTGTGTGGGCTGAACCCCTTCCTTCATTGCTGGTGCAGCGTTTTCGGCAAAGGCCGCGCCGCTCAAACCGAGCATCGCAACGGTTGCCACCACCAACATCGTTTTACTCATTACGTTTCTCCTGGGAATTGTTAACGCGAGCAAATAACCACTATTTGCTTGGGTGACTACGTAGACGGTCGGTCTCGCTCGCGCCAATTACAAATATTTCACGCTGATGAACCGGCATTCATCCGTGCAGCAATAATCTTTTCGATCGAGGAATTTTCCGCACAATTTGCGAAGGGCCATACTCTTCGAAATTCCACACAGTTTGCGCAGCACCAATGCAGCCTTTTCCTCCTCTGCGCGTTGGACTAGCGGGACCGGTACTTCGATATTATTCGCGCAGCGAAGTTTCAAGCGGATGAGGCGTTTAGATGTGGGCGCTCCTCCAGGCACTCGCGATCGGCTTTGTCGCCGCCGTGCTATTCGTGGCTGTTGAGAAAATCGAACCCAATCGTCCGTATGCCTATCTGTTCATGTTCCTAATCCTTGCCGTCGGCATGCTGGCAATAGTTGAGTTGGTGGATACATACCCTTCGAATTTCTACACAGTTTGCGAAGCACCAATGCGCCGATCGCGGCGAGCAAATTTTGCCCCCGCCCCCACCCAGCCTGGCCCTCTCCCCCATCCCCGATCATGCTTTTTTTGAGCAGCCGCAATTCGAGCGCCTGCTCGGCGACAACCTCCTTCAAGTCCTGCGCCTCGCGCCTGAGCTGCTTGACCTCATCGGTCGCGCCGTGTCGCCGGCGAGCCGGCGCTTGCCGGCCTCCAGAAACTCCTTCGACCAAGAATAATACATGCTCTCGGCGATGCCTTCGCGCCGGCAAAGCTCGGCGATTGAGGTCTCGCCGCGCAGGCCATCGAGCACAATGCGGATCTTCTCTTCGGCCGCGTGGTGCTTCCGGGTTGCCCGCCGGATGTTGCGGAAAGCGTCTCGGACGACGCCGGGGTGGAGTTGGATTTCTGTCTCATCTTCGCTCCTTGAGGGCTACGATGAGCCAGAAATCCTCCGTTCCTCAAGCCATCAGTTTTGTCTCACAAGTGCTGAAGCGGGACACCCTTGTCGTTGATGACGCCGACATTGATAGCTGGCAGCGCCCCAATATTGAGGCTGGTCATCGTCGAAGTCCCTTGGCCGTTAGCGGATCAAACATACTCTTGAGTACAAAGCTTAACGATTGATTGCAGATGTCCGCAGTGAAAAAGTTCCAACGCGAGCCGTCATTGCGAAATCGGAACTTGTGCTCCGTGTCGCGACACAAACTCCGTTGAAGAAGCGTCAGAGAAGACCTCGACCGTATAGAGAGATGGGGCTCTCCAGTCGGCGCCCGAGTTTAATCTGGCGCTCTAATAAAGAAACAACAGCTAGTCGCGATCGCTTGCGGATTTTACCAGCTCGCCGGGCTCGGTGTTTTTCCGAGCCCTGTGTAAGGAGTCGCGTCCATGGAGCGCAGCGAAATCGTGTTGGAGCGAATTAAGGAAACTTGGCCCTCCGATCTTCCTCTGCCTCAAGTGTTGTTTGGCGTACCCGTTCAGCCTCACGATTGAGCTTGGCTAGATGATGAGCAATACGCCCGCGCCAGAGCCGCACTACCGGAGGCGCGTCGTACCATACTGGAAAAACTACAATCAGAACTCGGCTAAAACTCTGCGAGTTCACACGATCGCATGCCCGGAGACGTCACGATGCGATCCTTACGGCACCGGCGTGAAGAAGATCAGCGCGACAACGTGGGCTGTGTCTCAACCGTGTAGCCTTTTGCCTTCATGCACTCTCGGACCATCGCATCGTCGGCCCGCTTCTTCAGGTCGGCTGGGGGACTTTGCAATGCCATAAACGACGTGTTTTGGTGTTTGCATTCGGCGATATCGGCATCGAAGGATTGCGAGTTGAAGGCCTTTTTTGAATAGAACTGCTCGTTTATCTGACTGCATCCGGAGAGCAGAAGTGCGCTCGTCAATACAGTACTCATTACCTTCATGGCACGCCTGCTGGTCCGATCAACGGTCGCTATTTTCGATCAGACTTAATTCCGTGGCTTTTTGCTGAACATCTTCTATCGCCCGACCAAGAACAGCCGCAGTCAATTCAATAAACTCGCCCTGTTCGATCGCGCGGCGCAAATCAAACAGATCCGTTGTAGACCACGGCTTGTCTTCGCTTGGCCGCTTTTGCTTCGCCATCGTCACGTCAGCTCTAGGAGCTCATGACATAGCAATGCTGAATTTGGGCAAAAGTATATTGTTTGCGTCGTAATCCTCAAATTACGCCTGAGGATCAAGCCGCCGCCGCAGTTGGCAACCTAGTGAATGGACGTATTTTCGTCAGCGTCGCGCAATTTGATGGTGCTGTTCGGAAATTCTTGCTTTAGCTGTAAGCTCGCCGTCAGGGCCTTTACGAACACTCGATATTCGCATTTCACGACGCCGTCGACTTCAACAACGTAGCGTTCGTGCGAGTGGTCATTGGCAAGGGCGTTCTTCATGAGAACCTGCCGCGTTGCCCCAACAGCCGAGACATTCAAACAACAAATCGGCGAGGCCGTCTCGAATGTTTCACAGTTTAAGTAAATTTTGCGCAAACCTGCTGTTGTTCTGATAGCCGCCGATACCGACCGGCTGGTAATGCCCCATAGAATCAATAGCTTAGAAAGATGGTTTCCGTGCCGCGGGATTGCCATTTTTCGCATTAACCATGTTTGTTGTCAGAAGATTGGGAGAACGAAGGCAGGCAGTTGGTAATGCCTGAAACTTGGGGGTGCGCGTATGAGTAGTTGGTTGGCAAATTTGCCGGACTGGCGCATGGCGTGCGTCTGGTTCGCGACGATCGCCATTGGAACGGCAATCTACTTTTTTCCAGTGGCCCGTCTGATCGATAGCCTAATCGAATAAAGACCGGCTGTTCGGCATCTCTGTGCGGGCAGAGTTTTCTTGTTGTTCGAGTGGGCGTCTAGCCTTGGCACGGCGCAAATTAAGAGGCTTGCCATATTGGAGTTTTTAAAATTCGTTGCAAAGCAAACGTCGTTCGATCCCGAGCTCGTTGAAGTATTGGCGTCAGCACTCGATGATGCGTGGTGCCGTATCGAAAAATCGGGCAGTCGGTTAGCCCGAGCAGGCTATGCCCGCGCGATGCGCGAGGTAATTGCCAAACATATCATCGAAGCGGCGCAACAAGGCATGAACGACCCTGTAGTGCTTGCCGACGAAGCAGTGCATTTTTTTGTCGCGAACTACACGGGCAATTGCAAATCCCAGGCGACGGAAACGGTTTAACATCCGAGTCGTGAAATAGCCTTTAAAGACCGATTCCTGTTGAAAAAGACAGCGAGGGAATAGGCGGGCACGTGCCTTCATGTCACCGCCTCCCCTAACCAGTTAGTTTGCGCCAGATATTGCGCGTTTGCTAGCGGCAATCCGCACTGATTAGCCTTTGAAAATGAGTGGATTTAGACCGGGAAAATCGAAAACACAGTGTTGCTGTCGCCTTATGCCGCTCTTTGCCGAATTGGTCCACATCGCGGTGTGGCCAATGTGGCACATTGGAACAAAAGTCGCCGAAGCTTTCTTGATATTGGCGCAGGATCGAGTTAAACAGCCGTTTGAATTCTCGTCACTGTGATGTAGGCGCAGCGTCTAATGCACTGAGGATCTTGAGGTCGGAAGTGTATTGGAGGTCGGCATGGAACACTACGCACAAGCCATTCTGGCGCTTTCCATCTCCTCCGCGCTTTGCCTCGCGGCTTGGATTTGGGCACGCCGCCGTCTGAAAACCTGATCACTTGTCCGCTTAGCCTTAGAGCACGCAAGTCGCTCGATACGCGAGCACCTTTCCTGCCATGCTTGCAATTGCGCAGTCCGGCTGCCGTTGGCAGGGTCGCTCAAGTCCCGCACTCTGCTCCGATGCTTCTTCGACTGCACTCGTCGCTGGCAAAACCAGAGTCAAGTCTTCAGCCTTTTGAGTATTAGGTATGTCGCATCATCTTCCGGAATTGCCGCAACCAATTCCCAACCCTGTACCCCAAGCGCATTGAGCATCCCGTTAATCGCTGAAGCTTCGGTGATGCGCGATACGGACGCAGTTTCGTATTCCCAATGACTGCGTGATGGTTCCTTTGCCTTGGATGCTTTTGCTTTTACAGTCTTCTTCCTTGCCATGGGCTACTCGATAAAGGTACCAGGATAAAACTCGGAAATCTTACTGTGCCGAAGCACAGGACTTCTGAAACACTTTAAACCCTTCCGAAAACCCTACGATCCCGATAGCTACGTGCAAAGATGATTGAGGCCCGTCCTCTAAGTCGTTTGGAATAAAGAAGTGTATTGATTTCACCCCTTCGGCCTCTCTCGCTTTGATGAACGACGTCAGTTCCTCCACATCAGGCTTGAAGGCCGAGAAAATATAGTCGTTAGCCACATTGTGCCATTGTTGCAAAAGGTCAGATTGCTCCAGCTCGTCGTCATTTTTTTCAATCAAAACGGGGACCGTCTCATGTCGATTTTCAAACAGCCAGTCAAAGGGGATTAGCATTGCTCCCAAGGAATTTGAGCTGTCTCGTTTGTCACAAACGATTGCTAATTCGGCAGTCGTGAGATGATTTCCAACCTGTGCTGTTTGCTTAAATGAAAGCGTCCGCAGGGTGTCGCTTTGTTGTTCGAGGACCCAATCGCCATAACGTTCCGCAACCGCGGCGGTGAGTAAGCCGAAATATAAAATCGATGCGATGTACAAACAACGACGCATACTGGTGACCCCAAGTCGCCAATTGAAATTCTAGCTCGTTCAGCCTTTCCGTTCAAACGGGGGCCCACTTCCGAGGACAGCGCATCTACACTATCATGACCGGTCACAGGAGAAGACGTTGGCGATGGACGCTCTTTTCCAGCGAACGACCATGGATCGGATGCCGACGAGCGATTCAGCCTCGTTGTCATACCGGTATGGTGTTGCCGTTTGCGTCGACGGGATAATCACAAAGCTGATACGACCCCGATATCCACCGGTTGATGTATCAGGGTAACGAGTCCCTTGAACTCTAGAAGCGCTTGAATTTTTTCGCCGCTTTAAAAGACCTTATCGACGACGAAGTTATTCGGACGGGGGTCGCTTAATTTTTTTGGGTGCGCGGCCATTCTTGAATTCCTGGGGCACCAGCGACGATGCCGATTGCAAAGATGTTTGCTTTGAAAATGGTACCGCTGGAATGAGTTCGTTCAGCAAAATAGCGAAGCAACGATTGTTCGACATCTCTCCGAATTGTGCTTCCAAACCAAACTCGACGATATCATCAGGAAGAATGGCAACGAAATCGTCACGTTGTCTTATTCCTTCGTGAAGAATTCCGCAGGGTGACAGCGTGCCGAAGGTAAAATAGACCACGGCGCCAACAACGATGACGCATACAGCGAGGAGACGAATACAGGTCTTCGCGGCTCGCTCTATTTTCCGCTCCAAGCGCTTTATCTCGCTTACCATCGGAAAGACAAACGTTTGAGCGCGCGTGTTTGCTGCGTTGCGTCTGGCCGTATGTGGGAGTGATAGCCCACATTGATTGACACTTGCTCAATGACGCTTGATGCTAATGCCGGTACTCAGATCGATCGTTCCTAGCGAGTTCCACACACCGCGACCACTATAGCCGCATGACGTCCGATCGCTCCGTCCCGGCAATCACATCAATTGAACAGCTAACGATCGCCGCCACGCCTGGTTTGTTCGTCATCCTGTGGGCGTCCGGATTTATCGGGGCAAAGCTCGGGCTGCCATACGCGGAGCCGCTAACCTTCCTATTCCTGCGCATGTTCGGCGCGGTCCTTTTGCTTGGCGTCGTTGCGTTATACGCGCGACCCAAGTGGCCGGATCGCAATGGAGTCCTGGACAGCTGTGCAATCGGTGTGTTCATGCACGCTCCTATATCTCGGCGGCGTCTATATTTCGATCGGAAATGGTCTTCCTGCTGCACTCTCGGCGCTTATAGTGGGGCTGCAACCCTTACTCACCTCAACGATTGCCAATCGCCTGCTCGGCGAACGAGTGCGCTCCTTCGAATGGGACTTGTACGTCGATCTAGCGGCGAGCGCGGTCCGCTACTGTTTTCGCACGCTGGCAGACGCAACGGCATTCAGGCGGCGGTTCGGGCATGCGACGCAAAGGCGAACTGTCGGCGGCGTCAATTGATCACGACTGGCCGCACCAGGTCGTGCTACCGGCGCGGCTCTGCGAGCGCGACGGGTACAACGAGAAATACGAGTTCTGTCGAGACCTTACGCTCTGCTCGCGAGGGCATGCGCTATACCACGACAGCCAGTGGTTTCACGTCTATTGCTTCAAGGAGCAAGTGGACGCGCAAAAGTTCATGGAGAGATTTGGCGGCGAGAAGTTCGATCCAGCCGAGCGCGGCCGCGGCGCCAATTGGGCGACGTGGAAAAAAGCCCACTAGAATGCCGCGGACGTTATTTCGCCAGGTGTTCGACGGTGTAAAAAATTCGTCTCCTCCTGGTGACGACCCGTCACGTCTAGCCTAGATTTGCGCAGGGTTCCAACGAATGCGGTCGGAGTCGGCCATGGCAGAACGCATCGCGATCTGCAGCGCCAAACGGGACAACAAAATCCTCGGATACATTGAAGGCTGTGAAGCTTTCGATTTGTTAGGCAGACGCCGAGCCGATTACAATCCAAACACAGGACTTCTGTACAATCTACTCGATGGCGGTGTTGTTGGTTACGTGACTTTCGACAGCAAGTTCGCGGGTTTATCGAAGTCGGCCGATGAAATGTTTCCAAAGACGCACAAGGTCACTCCCCCGCAAAGCCCAGCGTGCAGTCATCCCAATGTGGCCGTGCCTGGTACGATGCTGATGCCCGGATCGGGCCGCACTGGCTCGAACAATGGCGCGAAACGATCGGGTGGGCCGTGACTCGACTAGCAGAGCATAAGAATTTGCCGCGCAAAACGAAAATGGTCGACCCGGGGGCGGGGGCCATGCTGAAAAGGATACCCGCTCACGCCGAGGGAGTTCTGCTGATGTTCGCAGTTCTCGGGGGCAAATCATGCAGCTTCGACAGGACCCAAATCAGTTGACGCCAATGGCGCTTCAGCTGTTGGCCACAAAGTTCAAGCTGACACCGCTTCCCTAGAGCCTTTTGGGAATTGCGCATTTGGCCTGCCGTGGATCCTCAATCGGTATCGACGATCTACCTCCACGCATTCCTAAAGAACCTCGATACCTTAAGCACTAAAGAATGCGAGCGAAAGGGCTCGCACCCCTCCTACTGCCTCGGTACTAAAACGCCTGTCGAACTCACGACAAGGGGCATCGAGCTTGGCCCCCACCCCGGGGTCGATCATTTTTCCATCTTGGCAGCTGAATTTTGGCCTGATCCTATTGGACCGGAGGAAACAGAAAATTTGGCGTTGGTTCGGGCGCGTTTACCTTCCAGCTTTCCCTGCTACCGGTGACTGGTTATGCTGGTCGAAATCAACACGTCCATTTGCATTTCCACGTGAAAACCGTCAAAATTTT
The DNA here is from genome assembly GCA_963804405.1 of uncultured Alphaproteobacteria bacterium. GTDB lineage: Bacteria > Pseudomonadota > Alphaproteobacteria > Rhizobiales > Xanthobacteraceae > BOG-931. Next base: position 62,967 of record CAWDQG010000008.1, read on the forward strand.
GATTTCGTACAGACACGCTGAACTCAGCCTCTATTGTCTCCCTAGGGTCATTAGCACAGCAGTGAGCGCTCAGACCTGACTAGGATAGCATGACCCGGAGGCCGGCTCGTGATCAATCTTCTCAATGATTTTCTTGCTGGTGCCCAATCGTTGCGTTCGCGGTTTTCGGTCCTCGCGCCCTCTTGTCGTGGCTGCCAATTCGGCAACCGCCGTTATATTTTCCAGTTGGCTGACTAAGGGCGCGTACTCATAAGATCGCGGACGGTGACAGCGACCTGATCAACGTCCACTTTGGTGCATTTTGCGCGGACGCGTTGCTCCGTCTAATCCGGCATAAGGACTTCATGTCTGCCCCAGCGGTCTGTTTCAGGCAAAGTTGCCGGTGTGTACTTCGCTGCCGTCGTGTTGCTCAATGTGGACACGCACTTGGCTGCCCAACGCATCGTGGCCGATGCCTTCATGGCACTGGGACACTATTATCTGAAGGGGATTCCAAACTCGACGATTACGGCGGACACGAGCCGCGCGCTCGAAATGTTCGCTTACGCAGCATTCTATTTCGGCGAAGCCGACGCGCAATGGTTCGCCAAGCAACCCGCAGCAAGCGGAGCGTTGGTTCCAGTTCTCGCGACCAAGGGCGAATGCCGCGGTGAGGCAGTATGTGGCTGACGCTCGGACGCGATTGCGCTGGCGGTGACGAGGCGTGGATCAAGCCGCTTTACGACGATGCGTTTGGTCGCGCTAACGATGACGAGCGCGCCGCCGCCCTCGTCTATCTCGAAGGCTGTGGCTCAAAGGAAGCAGACCCGGTGCAGCCATCTCGATCCAGAACCCCGGCCAGCACACGATTGAAGCCATCCCGATCCAGAACCCCGGCCAGCACACGACCTCGCTGGACATTTCCTTTTCGCAGTTGCTCAGCGAGGTCGATCAGGGCCGCGTGCGCGACGTGCTGATCCAGGGCCCGGAAATCCACGGCACCTTCACCGACGGCCGCAGCTTCCAGACTTACGCGCCGAGCGATCCGTCGCTGGTCCAGCGCCTCTACAACAACGGCGTCTCGATCACGGCGCGTCCGCAATCCGACAACGTGTCCTGGTTCGTGTCGCCGTTGATCTCCTGGCTGCCGTTTTTCGCCCTGATCGGCGTCTGTATTTTCCTCTCGCGCCAGATGCAAGGCTTCGCCAGGCTTCTGACCGAAGCGCACGGCCGCGCTGAAAGACAGAACCCAATGCCGGAAGATAGATTTATCCAGGACATTAAGGACCTGCTGGCACAGACAAAAAGCAACCTTGCTGCGCTTAGTCCGGTGGTCTTCTTCATTGGGCTGACAACACCGACGCAGGTAGTGCTTGGTTCAAAAGAAACGTCGTCATGTACGAGGCCGTCCTAGATAGATTTGAAAAGCAAAGCGGTCGGGAATGAGCCGGTGCAAGCGCCGCTTCCCGACCATTGATGAGGACCCCAAGTCGTTCGTCGTCCGCGATCGAACAGGCAGGCGTTCGCCTACTCGATTTCGAGGACGAGTCGGGGCGGCGATCGGCGCGACCGTCGCTGTCGACATTGGTGATGTGAAAGAAGACGTCCTCGCCGCCATCATCGGCACAATGAAGCCAAAGCCACCCTTCTCGAAGAAATTCTTGACCTTGCCTCTCAGCTTTACGTCTGCGTCGTCCATCGTCGTCGTTTTCCTGTTTGCTTGTTAGATGCGCGAGCTCTTGCTGCGTGTCCTTTCGTTTGCCTCGAAGAGCTCCAAGAGTGAAACGTTGCAGAGCGCGGGGTCCGTGGAGAGCAATTTTCTGGGCTTCGGCGGCGTCGGCACGCGCCCCGGGGTGATGTTGGCGAGCGACTGGAAGAGCACCGAGCACAAATCAACCATGTCGTCATGAGCTGCGCTTGGGAACGAAATTAATTCTGCGACAAAGTCCGAGAGCCAGCTCGCGGCGTGCGGCAAAGCGTGCGGCAAATACAGGCCCTTGACGGCGACCCTTCCGATGAAAGTTTGCGCCCGGGCTTCTTTGCTGTGTTTCGCCGGCGACGTCACGACGTGGGCGAAGATCCTGCGCTCGGACATGCGAGACCTCAAAAATGGTCCCGCAGCATTGTGAAGCGCCCCAGCCTCAGTGCACACGAACCGTGGTTTGAAATCCCGGCAGCGGTCGAGCAGTGCGTCGATGGTCTTGTCGATGGTTGTCTGCTTTCTCCAGACATCGACGACGAAGCAGTCCCCGGCAGGGTCGACCGCCATCGTTACGATCGCCGAGAAGTCGCCTTTGCCTTCCGACGTCGCCAGGTCGAAGCCGATGTAAAAGTTGCACGTGCTCGGGTCGGGCAGCGTGTGGTAGATCTTGAGCCATTCCCCCTTTATCAGGTTGCCTTCAGGAGCGACCGGGTGCTGCTGAAACAACGAAACAAACATGCGCGCCGGCAGCGAGCACTTGTGCTCGGCGATGAATGCCGGGTAGTTGTAGGCGGGGTCGTCCGTCCAGAGCGGCTCGCCAACTTCTCTTTCGAGAGGGTCGTCCTTCTCGGCGTAGGCCGGCAACGACAGCACCTTCCAGCGCTCAGGTTCCTCATCGAGCAGGCGCCCGAGAAGATCGTCCAACGCCCAGCGAGTTTGCGTAAGTATGACTTTTCCTGAAGGAACGAGTCTCGTCGAGAGGTCTGCCCGGTACCAATCGTAAAGTTTTTGTTTCTCGCCGGCGCTCATCGCCTGCTCGATGCCTTTCAGCAGATCGTCCCCTAGTATCAAGGAACACCTGAAACCAACTACAGCGACGCCGACGCCGACGCTTCTTACTTCGGCCCCGCTGGTGAGCGCCCACCTCTCTGCCGCCGTGGTCCTAGGATCGAGCGCAATGCCCAAAGCCGTTCCGTGCTCTTCGATCAGATTCCGGACCACGATACTTTGACGGTCAGCTAAATTTTGGGTGTGCGACGCCAGGATGATCGAGCTCGTCGGGTTGTTGGCCAGCCACCATGCCGCGAACAATTGCGTATAAACCGACTTGCCTGCCCCGGGACTGAGGCACAGCGCCAATCGGTCAGTCTTGCCGGCGGCGACGTCTGCCAGGTGCTGCAGCATCAGGCGATGGTGCTTTGCTGGTTCTCGCCCTGCGTGACGGCACCACGCGACAAGGTCGCTGCGGATCTTCCGGCGCTGCTCGAGGATCTTGGTCGCGGACGTCACGCGGCGCGCCTCCGGTCAGGCTTAAGCGGCTGCGTGTAGGCTCGCTCGGGGCTCCACCGATGATGGACGGCGTTCATGGGCAGCCCTCTTCGTCCTCGTCCTCCCCCAGCACCTCGCGCTCGGCCGCCCTCAGCAGCTCCTCCGCGCCACCACCCAGCATCTTGATGTGCTCGATCAGCTGGACGGCCTGCTGACGCTCCTGGAGAGCCGCTTCCTGCAGTTCGGCATCGGACATCTCGGTCAGCGGCCTAGAAACTTGCAACAGGACCTCGCGAGGCACCAGCGACGTCGCAATCTTGACGTAGGCCGCGACGTTCTCCTTGCGCAGCTGCTCAATCGCGGCGGCACCGTGCTCGCGCCAGTCGGCCGCGAAATCGGCGATCAGCCGCTGCGAGAACTTGTTAGGGGTGCCCTTGCCCCTGCCTCGATAATTTGGGCTGGGCCCGCCCTTCATCCAGGGCTTGAGCGCAGTCGCGGGGTCAGTCATGCGGGGCGCGGGCCTCCTTCTTCATAAGTGGACGATTCCGGTGGCTGTACTTCCGAGCTCGCCGAAATCGCCTGTCGCGCAGTCTTGCGACCGTGCGTCATTTTTGAGCCCGACGCTTCTGCTTCGAGGGGACGTTGCAGGCGTCGGGCGCGGCCGCAGCGTAGCCCGAGCAAGGCGTTCGCCGCAGGAGCACTGCATCAGTCATGCGCTTTCCTTGCGTTTTGGCTCGTTGGGGTTCAGGACGTTCTCGATTTCCAGTGCCAGGTAGCGGCGCAGCGTCGCTACCGGGTAGCGGCGCAGCCGCTTGAAGCCGAGGTCAAGGCACGGCGGCCCCGCGCCGCGCGCCGTCATGCGCGCCAGCGTCCTCGGCGAGATGCCGATAGCCTTCGCAGCCTGCCGTTGGCTCAACGTCCTGAGGTCAGAGAGGTCTTCTGCAGACACGCTCGCAGCCACACCACGTTCTTGTTTCTTGTTGGTCTGGCCTGAGCTGGAAAAGTCGCGCGGCAGCAAAGGCCAGCGCGGCTAGAGCTTACATAGCGGCGGGCGAGGCGAAATAAAAGCCCAAACGCGCTGCTGCCAGGGGCGCGCTGCCCGGCATGCGCACTGCAAAGGGGTTTGGCGCGTGCGAGTAGCCCCGGCGGTAGCCCCACGCTTCCAGCTACGTGACGAACCTAGGAAACTTCCCATCTAAGTGCTTGAAATATAATGGTGGGCCCGGGAGGACTCGAACCTCCAACCAAGCGGTTATGAGCCGCTAGCTCTGACCATTGAGCTACGGGCCCGCGCCGCGCGGGCGTGTATGGTGACGCTCGATATACACGACTCTCATTTGCGCGCGCGGCGAAGTCGGCGTCGCATCCTGGCAGTGAGACTATCCCCGCCGGCTTAACAAAAATACCGCCTGCTCGCCGAACAGATTCCAGAACCACCACGGCATTTTCAGCCGCATGCGCCGGCCCCAGGCATTGAGCGCGACCGCCTCTTCGATCTTCGCGCCGGACACCTGACACAGCTGGCGGAAATCCTTGATGCTGCAAAAATGGATGTTCGGCGTTTCGTACCAGGCATAGGGCAAATTGTCGGTGCGCGGCATGTGGCCGCCGAACGCGACCTGCCGGCGGATCCGCCAGTGGCCGAAATTCGGAAACGAGACGATCGCATGCCGCCCGATCCGCAGCATGTGCTCGAGCACGACGCGCGGCTGCCGCGTCGCTTGCAGGGTCTGCGACAGGATGACGAAATCGAACGCGTCGTCGGGATAGTTTTCGAGGTCGGTGTCGGCGTCGCCCTGCACGACGGCAAGTCCCTTGGCGACGCATTCGTTGACGCCCTCGCGCGACAGCTCGATGCCGCGGCCGTCGACACCGCGCGTCTCCAGGAGACGCAGCAATTCGCCGTCGCCGCAGCCGACGTCGAGCACGCGCGCGCCGCGCTCGACCATGTCGGCAACGACCAGCAAGTCGACGCGCGAACCGCCCGGGCCGCGCGCGGCTTCCGCCATGGTGAGGTCGTGCTTGAGCCGCATGAGCATCGTTAGCTATCTCCGCGCCGGCGGCAGTCCGCGCGCCCGCGCGGCGCCTTCGAGAAAGCCGCGCACGATCGTAAACAATTCCGGCTCGTCGAGCAGGAAGGCGTCGTGCCCCTTGTCGGTGGTGACTTCGGCAAACGAGACGCGCGCGCCGGCGGCGTTGAGCGCGTGCACGATGGCGCGCGATTCCGGCGTCGGAAACAGCCAATCGCTGGTGAATGAGATCACGCAAAACCGCGTCGGCGCGCCGCGGAAGGCATTGGCGACCACGCCGTCATAGTCGGCGGCGAGATCGAAATAATCCATGGCGCGCGTCAGATAGAGATAGGAATTGGCGTCGAAGCGCTCGACGAAAGTAATGCCCTGATGCCGCAGGTAGGACTCGACCTGAAAGTCGGCGTCGAACGAGAATGTCGGGTTGTCGCGATCCTGGAAACGGCGGCCGAATTTCCGGTGCAAAGCCGCGTCGGACAGATAAGTAATGTGCGCGCCCATGCGCGCCACCGCGAGCCCGCGCCGCGGATTGATGCCGGCGGCGAAATAGCGTCCGCCGCGCCAGTCCGGGTCGGCCATCACCGCCTGGCGGCCGACCTCATGGAAGGCGATATTTTGCGCCGAGTGCCGGGTGGATGCGGCGATCGGCAGCGCCGCGAATACGCGCTGCGGATAGCTCGCCGCCCATTGCAGCACCTGCATGCCGCCCATCGAGCCGCCGGCCACCGCGAACACGGAATCGATGCCCAGATAGTCGAGCAGCATGGCCTGCGCCCGCACCATGTCGCGCACGGTGATGATCGGAAAATCGAGACCCCACGGCATGCCGGTCGCCGGATTGGTCGAGGCGGGCCCGGAAGAGCCCATGCAGCCGCCGACGACGTTGGGGCAGATGACGAAATACCGCCCGGTGTCGATCGGCCGGCCGGGGCCGACCATGGTCTCCCACCAGCCGGGCTTGCCGGTCACCGGATGATCGTTGACGGCATGCTGGTCGCCGGTCAGCGCATGGCAGAGGAGAACGGCGTTGCTGCGCTCGGCGTTGAGCGTGCCGTAAGTCTGATAGGCGATCTGCAGCGGGCTGAAATCGATGCCGGCATCCAGCCGCAACGGGCTCTTGGCCGGAAAACGCACGACCAGCGAATGCGGATGGTCCGCTTCGCGCGTGCGGTCGGCAAGATCGAGCGTGGCGCCTAACTCGGCCATCGTAATTCCCGGAAGACGCGTCCCGGCGTCTCAAATCTAGTTGTGCAGCGGTCAAAGCGGCGTAAATAGGCCGCTGCCCGGCGGAGTCAATGTTTTCTTTGCTTGCGCCTTGATTTTTCTTTGCTTTCCGGCCCACGCGCACCTATCAATCAGGCCCATTGCCGGGCCGCGCCCATGCCCAAACCGCCGCGCCAACAAGACGTCTCGCTCGCCGATCTGCGCCGCGAAATCGACCGCATCGACGAGTCCATGCACGCGCTCCTGATCGAGCGCGGCGAGATCATCGAGCGACTGATCGCGGTGAAGAAGACCCAGGAATCCGGCTCCGCGTTCCGTCCGGCGCGCGAGGCCGACATGATGCGCCGCCTGGTGCAGCGCCATCACGGCAGCCTGCCGCTCGACACCGTCGAGAGCATCTGGCGGGTCATCATCGCCACCTTCACCTACGTGCAGGCGCCGTTCTCGGCGCACGCCGACCTGTCCGCCGGCGATGCGCTGATGCGCGATTCCGCCCGCTTCCATTTCGGCTTCACGGTGCCGTTGGTGCCGCATGTCGGCGCGGCGAGCGTCGTGCAGGCGGTGACCGCCTCGACCGGCGATCTCGGCCTCGTGCCCGCGTTTCGCCATCGCCGGCGCTGGCCCGTGGTGGACGACGCTGGAATTCGACAGCGCGCCAAAAATCATCGCGCGGCTTGCCGTTCGTCGAGCGCGCCGACCATCCCGCCGGCCTGCCGGTGTTCGTCATCTCGCGCGTCGCCGCCGACGCCATGGTGACCGAGACCGAGGTCTGGAGCGTGCGCGTGTCGGGCTGGAACGCCGACATCCGTCGACAGCATCGCCGAGCTTGCGGACGCCATCGCCGTGCCCGATCAGGCCTTCGACGGCGCCGCATTGCTGGTCTCGGTCGCCCGCGGCGGCATCGACGCGGTCGCCGAGGCGCTTCGCGGCACCGGCGCCTCAATCCGCTCGAGGGCCCTCGTCGGCAGCCACGCGACCCGCTATACGGTGCCCGCGAAATCGTGACCTGCCCCTTGGCGGGGCCGACGCAAGTAAACGTGACGACAAGAGTAAGACCAAACAAATGACCGCTGCGATTCCCAAGCCCCGGCCCGGCGTGCTCGACATCGAGGCCTATGTGCCCGGCAAGAGCAGCGCGCCCGGCGTCGCCAAAGTGTTCAAGCTGTCGTCCAACGAGACGCCGCTCGGGCCGAGCCCGCGCGCGATCGAGGCCTACAAGGGCGTCGCGGCGCATCTGCAAGATTATCCCGACGGCTCCGCCGCAGCGCTGCGCGAAGCGATCGGCCGCGTATTCGGTCTCGATCCGGACCGCATCGTCTGCGGCGCCGGCTCCGACGATCTGTTGAACTTGCTGGCGCGCGCTTATCTCGCCGACGGCGACGAGGCGATCCACACCACGCACGGCTTTCTGGTCTATCCGATCGCGACGCTCGGCACCGGCGCGAAGCCGGTCGTCGCGCCGGAGACGGATTACACCGCGAGCGTCGACGCGATCCTGGCGGCGGTGACGAAGAAGACCAAAATCGTCTTCCTCGCCAATCCGAACAATCCGACCGGCACCTACATCTCGTTCGATGAGGTCAAGCGGCTGCATCGCAGTCTGCCGCCGCACGTGCTGCTGGTGCTCGATGCGGCCTATGCCGAATATGTCCGCCGCAACGACTACGAATCCGGCATCGAGCTCGTCGCCACCAGCGACAACGTCGTCATGACCCGGACGTTCTCCAAGATCCACGGGCTCGCGGCCTTGCGGCTCGGCTGGATGTTTGGTCCGGCGCACGTCGTCGCCGCGATCAACCGCGTCCGCGGGCCGTTCAACGTCAACGCGCCGGCGATCGCCGCCGGCATCGCGGCCATCGAGGATCACGAGCATCAGGAGCGCGCGCGCGAGCACAATTCGCGCTGGCTCGCCTGGCTGGCGCAGGAGATCGAAAAGCTCGGCCTGAAAGTGACCCCGAGCGTCGCCAATTTTTTGCTCATCCACTTTCCGGAGACGAAAGGACGCACCGCCAAGGAGGCGGACGCTTTCCTCACCGCGCGCGGGCTCATCCTGCGTCAGGTCGGCGCCTACAAGCTGCCGAATGCGCTGCGCATGACCGTCGGCACCGAAGAGGCCAACCGGCTGGTCGTCGCCGCGCTCAGAGAATTTTTGGCCAAGACCGGCGTGATGCTGTGACGAAACCCGCACCGCTGTACAACCGCCTGGCGTTGATCGGCGTTGGCCTGATCGGCTCGTCGATCGCGCGCGCGGCGCGCGCGCAAGGGGTGGTGCGCGAGATCGTGGCGACGGCGCGGTCCGCCGCCACGCGCCGGCGCGTCGCCGAACTCGGCATCGCCGATCGGGTGGTGGACAGCAATGCCGCCGCGGTCGCCGGCGCCGATCTCGTCATCGTCTGCGTGCCGGTCGGCGCCTGCGGCGAGGTCGCCGCCGAGATCGGCCCGCATCTTCTCCGCGGCGCGACGGTTTCCGACGTCGGCTCGGTCAAGGGCGCGGTGCTGCGCGACATGGCGCCGCATTTGCCCGCCGGCGTGCATTTCATCCCGGCGCATCCGGTCGCCGGCACCGAGAATTCCGGCCCCGATGCCGGCTTTGCCGACGTTGTTTGTCGGCCGCTGGTGCATCCTCACGCCGCCGGACGGCGCCGACGCCGCCGCGGTCGAGAAACTCGCCGCGTTCTGGCGCGCGCTCGGCGCCAACGTCGAAACCATGCCGGCGGCGCATCACGACCTGGTGCTGGCGATCACCAGCCATCTGCCGCATCTCATCGCCTACACGATCGTCGGCACCGCCGACGAGCTCGCCGAGGTGACGCGCTCGGAGGTGCTCAAATTCTCCGCCGGCGGCTTTCGCGATTTCACCCGCATCGCCGCGTCCGATCCGACCATGTGGCGCGACGTGTTCCTCACCAACAAGGATGCGGTGCTGGAAATGCTCGGCACTTTCAACGAGGATCTGGCGCAGCTCACGCGCGCCATCCGCCGCGGCGACGGCGAAGCACTGTTTGCGCATTTCACCCGCACGCGCGCGATCCGCCGCGGCATCGTGCAGATCGGGCAAGACTTCGCCGGCGCCCGATTTCGGCCGGCCGCATCCGGATTTGCCGGTCGAGCCGCTGCCGCGGCCCTATGCGACGTCGGACGACGAGCTAAAGGCACTGCGCTGTCAGTCCGCGTCCGCACCGTCAGCGCCTCGGTCACCGCGCCGCGCAAGGTCGCGACCGAAAACGGCTTTGAGATCACGTCATGAATGATGGCATCGAGGCCGTGGGCGCGTTCGCGCTGATCGGCATAGCCGGTCATCAGCAGGATGGTCAGCATCGGATAGTCGCGCGCGGCGCTGAGCGCCAGCGCAATGCCGTCCATGATCGGCATGCGGATGTCGGTGAGCAGAAGGTCGAAACGCCCCTCCTCGCGCACGATCAGATCAAGCGCATCGCCGCCATCGCATGCGGTCTCGACCTCGTGCCCGTCGATTGCCAGCGCCCGCGCGCACAGCGCGCGTAACGCTCCTCGTCCTCGGCTATGAGAATGCGTGCCATGGCGGATATCAGCGGCTCCCGGCGACGATGTCGCGGCGGTTGACGAAAGCGGACAACAAGATCGTGCGCGCTTGCCGGCGGCGAGGCAAGCCGGGTGCGGAAGCCGAGCCGCCTCGCCCGGCGCCAAGCGAGGCGCGCGCGGGAACCGCGGTCCAGGCGTAGATTTCCTGATGCGCCGCATTGCGCACGATGAATTTGAGCCGCGGCACGTCCTCGGTCTTGCGGGCGGCGTTGAAGATATTGCCCTCGACCACGAGGATCGGCACGCCTTCGTGCTGCTCCATGCTCGTCGCCACGTCGTTGAAGGTGAGATTGCGCAAGTTCACCGGCAGCCTGAGCAGGGCATAGAAGGAGGCCGTTTGCGGCAGCGCGCGCACGACGTCGCTCCGCCAGCCGATGAGAATGATGTCGACCAGAGCAAGCGCCAGAATGCCGGTTTGGACAAGCGACAGCGGCCAACGCAACGACGGCGCTTGCTGCCGCGGCGGCTGCCGCCGCGCCGCGACGCTTTCGATATCCTCGACCTCGCGCGCCGGTTCATCGGCATGATCGCCGTCGCTCGAAGCCGGACCGGCCTTCGTCGAGATCGACCGGCACGATCGGCGGCGCGTCGCACCGCGGCGGAGTATCCGTCCCCTTCGGAAGCTATCGGCCGCCGGCAGCATCGTGTTCGCTCAGAGTCTGGCGCCAGCGACGTGTCTTCCGGCGATAGCCGCCGATTGAAAGGAGCCACCGCCTGCGCTTTCGAACTCGTCGGCGGAGGCGGAAATCGCCGCCTCGGCCACGCCCCGTCATCGGCGCCGGGCGCAATGGCCGCAGCGGCCAAAACGAGCTTGTCGGCATGGCTCGGTTCCGCGCGCCAGACCGTCCGGCAGCGCGCGCAGCGGACCTGCCGTCCGCTCGGCGACAGGCTTGCAGCTCCACGTCGTAGGAAGTAGCGCAGGACGGGCAGACAATCAGCATCGGCAAATCAACGGGCGCGTCAAGTTCCCGAAGGACCCTAGCAGCCGATCCGTTAACGAATTGGAAACCATGCCGGCCCCCGCTTCGCGGCCGTGGTATGAGGCTCCCAGAAAGGCCGCGAATCGGCCGCGGCCGCCGCTATGATCCGGAGGTCTGCGGAGGGACGGCGTGATCCGGTTCGAAAATGTCGGCTTGCGCTATGGGCTCGGTCCCGAGGTGCTGCGCGACCTCAACTTCGGCATCAACGGGCATTCCTTCCAGTTCCTGACCGGCCCGTCCGGCGCCGGCAAGACCTCGCTGTTGCGGCTTGATGCTGCTGTCGCTGCGGCCGACCCGCGGCCTGATCAGCATGTTCGACCACGACACGGCAACGCTGAGCAAGGACGGCCGCGCCAATTTGCGGCGGCGGATCGGCATCGTGTTCCAGGATTTCCGCCTGCTCGACCATATGAGCACCTACGAGAATGTGGCGCTGCCGCTGCGCGTTCTCGGCAAGGAAGAGGCCGACTACCGGGCCGAGGTCGTCGAGCTGTTGCAATGGGTCGGGCTCGGCGAGCGCATGGGCGCGTTGCCGCCGGTGCTCTCCGGCGGCGAAAAGCAGCGCGCCGCGATCGCCCGCGCCGTGATCGCGCGCCCGCAGCTCCTGCTCGCCGACGAGCCGACCGGCAATGTCGATCCCAATCTCGGGCAACGCCTGCTGCGGCTGTTCGTCGAACTCAACAAATCCGGCACCGCGGTTATCATCGCCACCCACGACATCGCGCTGATGGACGAGTACGACGCCCGCCGGCTGGTCCTGCACGAGGGACGCTTGCATGTCTATGACTGAACCAGTCGAGACCATGGCGGAGCCCTGGGACGAGTTCGATGCGTCGCCGTCGCTCGTTCGCACCCTGCCCGGCGCGGCGCCGATCGTGCCGAAAAATTCGATCGCCGGACGCTCGCTCACCGTCGTCGTCGCCATCATGACGTTCCTGGCATCGCTCACGACCGGCGTCGCGATGCTGGTGGTGAGCGCGGCGAGCGACTGGCAGTCGGAGGTGGGCCGCGAGGTCACCATCCAGGTTCGGCCCGCGCCCGGCCGCAACATCGACGCCGACGTCCGCGCCGCCTCCGAGCATCGCGCGCGCCGCCCCCGGCATCGCCGAGGTGCGGGCCTTCACCAAGGAAGAATCCGCGCGGCTGGTCGAGCCCTGGCTCGGCGCCGGCCTTGCCCTCGACGACCTGCCGATCCCGCGCCTGATCGTGGTCAAGCTCGCGTCCGGCGTCCGGCCGGATTTCACGTCGCTGCGCCAAGCGCTTGCCGCGCGCGGTCCCAACATCGACGCTCGACGATCACCGCCGCTGGATCGATCGCATGCGCACCATGGCGGGGACGGCGGTGATCGGCTGCATCGCCGTGCTCGGCCTGGTCTGGGCGGTGACGGTGCTGTCGGTCACCTTCGCCACCCGCGGAACCATGGCGACCAATCGGCCGATCGTCGAAGTGCTGCATTATGTCGGCGCCACCGACAGCTTCGTATCGGGCCAATTCCAGCGTCATTTCCTGCTCCTCGGCTTTCAGGGCGGCGCGCTCGGCGGCGGGGCGGCGATCCTGATGTTCGGCGTCGTCGAGGCGGCCAATACCTGGCTCGCCGGAACGGCTGGAGGCGACCAGATCGCCGGCCTGTTCGGCAATCTTTCCATCGGCGTCGCCGGTTATCTGGCGATCCTGCTGCAAATCGTATTCATGGCCTTGGTGACGGCGTTCGCCTCGCGGCGGACGGTCAACCGCACGCTGGAGACGATCGACTGAAACGATGCAATCGCGCGCGCTTTGCGGCGATGATCAAGCCGCGTAAAATGCCGACGGGGAGCAACGGGACGAGCGGTCGAACCTATACTTGGCGCGAGGGGCGCGCGCGGCGATGGTCAGCCTTAGAGGCGAGGTCAGAAGACGGCGTATTCGATCGTTTGTCGCCAAGCTCTTCGTTCTCGGCGGCATTGCGCTCGTGCTCGGCTTTGCGGTGTTCCTCTGGCTGCTTGCCGAACGAGGAAGTCGTGCTCGATCGCAACGCCGACGGCATCGTGGTCTTGACCGGCGGCACTTCGCGCGTCACCGACGCGCTCGAGCTCCTTGCCGCGGGTCGCGGCAAGCGCCTCCTGATCACCGGCGTCAATCCGGGGACGACCACAGCCGATATCGCGCGTCAGGCGCCCGGTTATGACGCGGCTGCTGGCGTGCTGCGTCGATCTCGACTATTCCGCGATCAACACGCTCGGCAATGCGGTGGAGACACGCCGCTGGGCCATCGACCGCGGCTTTCATTCGCTGGTGATCGTCACCTCCGCCTACCATATGCCTCGCGCGCTGGCCGAGATCGCCCACCAGCTGCCCGAAGTCACGCTGGTCCCGTATCCCGTCGTCTCCGACCGGCTGCGCATCGAGCCATGGTGGTCGAATGGCGCGACCACCCGGCTGGTGCTGTCGGAATATTTCAAATACCTTTTCGCGCACGTGCGCATGCGCTTCGATAGCGTTGCGGCGGAGACATGGCGAGCGTCCGCGTTGCCGACGCCGGCCGGCCGAGCCAACGCCAATAAGCCCGAGAAAACTTTGTCGTCCTCCTTCGCAATCCTTGCGCGTTCGCTGCTTTTCACCGCGCTGTTCTATATCAACATCACCGTTCGCATGATCGTGGCGCTGCCGACGATCTTCCTGCCTTATTCATTTTTGCACGGCGTCTTGCGCCGTTATGCCAGCAGCACGCTTGTGGTTTCTGCGCGTCGTCTGCGGCATCACGGTCGAATGGCGCGGACGCGAGAAGCTTCCCGACGGCGCTTGCCTCGTCGCCTGCAAGCATCAGTCGTCGTGGGAGACATTCGCGCTGTTCATGCTGCTGCCCGATCCGACCTACGTGCTCAAGCGCGAACTGATGTGGCTGCCGTTGTTCGGCTGGCTTGCGACCAAGGCGCGGATGATACCGGTCGACCGCGGCTCGCACGCCAAAGCGTTCGCCGGCATGGCGGCGGCGGCACGGCAAGAGATCGCGCGTGGCCGGCAAATCGTGATCTTTCCGGAAGGGACGCGGCGGCCGCCGGGCGCCGAGCCGCGCTATCTGCCCGGCGTCGCCTTTCTCTATGCCGAGCTCGGGCTGCCGTGCGTGCCGATCGCGCTCAATTCCGGATTGTTCATGCCGCGCCGCTCGATGCGCCGCTATCCCGGCACCGTGCTGGTCGAAGTTCTCGATCCCATTCCTGCCGGGCCTCGACCGCCGGGAATTTCTCGCCCGCCTGCAGCAATGTGTTGGAGGAAGCGACCGCGCGGCTGGTCGCGGAAGGCAGGAATCAGGCAACAGGTATCAGGAATCAGGAATAGTGATTTTTGCTTCCTTGATCCCTGATTCCTGATGGCTGATACCTGAGCTTGAGCCGTTCGGCGATCAGGTGCAGCTCGGTCTCGCGATAACCCAAAGCCTCCAGCGCCTGCACCGTTTCCAGCACGTAGTCGCGATTGGCGCCCGAGCTGCCGTGACCCTGCCGCACATGATGCACGCATTCGGCGAGCGTGAGCCGCCCGGCATATTGCACGTGGCTGCGATCGACGATGAAACACAGCGCCCGCACCTGCCGCCGCGCCTGCTCCTCAAGCTCGATCCGCCGCCACGTTTCCAGATAAACGGTGGTGACCTGCTCGCGGGCGCGCAAATAGGCGATGGTTTTGTCGCGCGCCGCAGCGGCGACGCGAAAGGCGATGCCGCGGCACATGCCGCCGCGGTCAAGCCCAAGCACAAGGCCCGGCCGCTCCGGCGTGCCGCGATGAACGAACGAATAGACGCAGAGCGCCCGGTGCAAGCCGATGAGCCGCGCCGGCACGCGTTCGAGAAAGTCGAAACCGGGACGCCACATCAGCGAGCCATAGCCGAATACCCAGAGGTCTTCGCCGTCGTGCTTGCCGGTCAGTTCTTTCACCCGCATCGGCCCCCGATTAACGCTTCCATTTTCCTCAGGCACAATCGGGCCGGAGGCCGGCTTCCCGCTGACATCCTGCATTTGCGCTTAAAGCACCAATCGTGGCGCTGCAATGGCGGCGAAACTCTAGTATCCAAACAGGGCCGGTCTTTGAAACGCCGCACTCGGCAGGCGAGGAGAAACGATGCCGGGCAAATCCCCCCTCAGCATGATGCGGCCGCCCGAGCAGCGGGCGCGACGGCCATATCCGCGTCCGGCGCGCGGCGCGGCCGGCGCTGGCCGATCGTGGCGACGCTTGCGGCGTCGCGGCAATTATCGTGCTCGCCATGCTGTGGACCGGGCTCTGGTACTATTCTGCGTCCATGGCGGATCGTGCGCTTGCCGGCTGGGTCGAGCGCGAGGCCGCGGCCGGCCGCGTCTATTCCTGCGGCTCGCAATCGATCGGGGGATTTCCGCTCAGCATTCACGCCCACTGCGCCGACGCCACGGCCGAAATCAAGAACAGCGAGCCCCCCTACACCGTCGCGGCCAAGGACATCCATTTCGTGGCCGAGGTCTATGATCCGACCCGCCTGATCGGCGATGTCACCGGACCGCTCACGCTCGCGCCGCTCGGTCAATCGCCGAGCCTGACCGCGAATTGGACCCGCGCGCGGATTATCGTGAGCGGAGTACCGCCCAATCCCGATAAGGTCTCTATCGAGCTCGGCGCGCCCCATGTCGATCGCGTCGGCGGCGGCGAGACGATATTCAAGGCCAAGCATGCGGATTTGCGCGGCCGCATCGCGGCCGGTTCGCCGCAAGATCATCCGGTGATCGAGATGACGCTGCGCCTCTCCGAAGCGGCGGCGCCCGCCTTCAACGCCTTGCTGGCCGAGCCGACCGAAGCCGAGTTCGATGCGGTCGTGCGCGGCTTCAATGATTTGTCGCCAAAACCGTGGGCCGACCGTTTCCGCGAAATGCAGGCGGCAGGCGGCGGCATCGACATCAAATCGCTGCACATCGTGCAGGCCGATGCAATCATCGTCGGCACCGGCACGCTCAGCATCGGCGCGAACGGCAAGCTCAACGGTCTCATCCGCGTCGCCATCGTCGGCATCGAGCACCTGGTGCCGCGTCTCGGCATCGACCGATTGATCGGCCAAGGCCTCGACCAATTGTCCGGCGGCAACGGCGGGCTTGACCGACTGGTGCCGGGATTGGGCGAGACCCTTCGGGCGACCGCCAACGCCAGCGTCATCGACAATCTCAAGAAGATGGGCCAGCCGACATCGATCGGCAATCAGCCGGCCATCGTCCTGCCGCTGCGCTTTTCCGACGGCGCGATCTATCTCGGCATGCTGCGGGTCGGCGAAGCGCCGCCGCTGTTTTGAGCCTCAGCCGAAGCGAAACGCCAACTCGACAGCGCCCATCACCACGTCCTTGAGCGTTCGGCGTCCCGGATCGTTGCCGGCGGCGCCGACCACGACGTGAAGCGGCAGCAGGTGTTCCTCGCGCGGATGGGCGGCGCGGGCGGCCGGCGCTTTGTCCCAGGCGGCGAGCGCCGTGGCGCGAACCTTGGGCGTCGCCTTGGTCAGAACCTCCTCCAGCCAATCGTCGAAACGCTGCGAGCCTTCGTCTGCGTCGCCGTTGGCTACCGCCGCGGCGCATGCTCGCCATCAAGGTGCGCATGTTGTGGTAGGTCATGCCGCTGCCGACGATCAGCACGCCTTCGTCGCGCAGCGGCGCCAACGCCCGGCCGACCCGGATATGCTCGGCGGCGTCCATGCTGGCGAGCAGCGAGACCTGCACGATCGGTATATCGGCCTGCGGGAAGGCTACTTTCAGCGGGATGAAGACGCCGTGATCGAAGCCCCGCTCATGGTCGTATTTCCAGGCGATATCGGCGGCGCTGAGCAATTCCGCGACCCGGGCGGAAACCTTCGGCGCTCCGGGAGCGGGGAATTTGATCTCATAGGTGCTCGGCGGAAAGCCGTGATAATCATAGAGCAACGGCGGCGCCGGATTGTTTTGGATGGTGACGACCGGTTCCTCCCAGTGGCCGGAAATGACCACCAGCGCTTTTGGCGCCGGCGATCCGATGTCGCCCGGCACGCTCCGCAGATACTCGGCCATCCGCTCCCAGGTATCCGGAGGATCCCAATCCATGAAGAAACACGGTCCACCGCCATGCGGGATGAAAATAGTCGGCAGTTTGCTCATGTCTGATCCCATCCGGATGAGGAATCGCCTGCGTTGTCAGAGTACATCGTCATTCAATCAGCTCGAAATCAATCGATCGTTTGGCACGCCATGCTCCTCGAAACGACAGCTTGCCGATCTCAGCGTTTGATCCCGGCATGCCAGCCGACGGACGCGTCCGGCACCGAGTCGGTCGAGGCGAAATAAGGCTTGATATCGAGGAGCGGCGTGTCGTCGAGGCAATCGAGCCCGACCACCGAGAGCGTCATTTCCCTCGATGCGCAACGAGCCGCGCCACCGAGACCGCGATCGGGTTGGGCCGCACCGGCGAGCGCAGCGCGAACGTGCCGCGGCGCTCGCGAATAATGATGCGGCGCCTGCAGCACGAGGTCGCGGCGCGCCCGGTCCATCCAATAGAGCACGACCACGTGGCTGACGCTTTCGAGGCCCTGGAGGCCTCGCCGCCCAACGCGGATCGAGCACGATGGTGCAGACGGCGTCGGTTTCGCGCGGATTCTTTGGGCAATCCTCGCGCCGTTTCCACGGCGTGCGGATGCGCCCGATGTAATAGAGCGCCGCATCGAACCGTTCCGGCAGTTCGGCGGCGATTTCGCCTTCGCGCAGGCCGGAAGGTGCTTTTCGGGTCTCGTTTTCGGTCATTTGGCGAAGCTTTTCGCATGCGCCTTCGGCGGCAGCCAGCCTTTCTCGTGGCCCTGCTGTTGCGGAAAAGTCGCCCTTCGTGGGATTTATCCCATTTCGCACTTGCCAGTTTAACCGCATAAAGATATCTTTATGTCAGACGCGTCGATAGACGCGAACGGCCGATGGATTCCGCCCAACTTGCCTTTCCGGCCCTGACTGCGACGCTCAAGGCGGCGGCGGAAGCGACGCGGCTGCGGCTCCTGATGCTGATCGCCGAAGCCGAACTGACCGTTACCGATCTCACCGCCATTCTGCGCCAATCGCAACCGCGCCTGTCCCGGCACCTGCGGCTTTTGGCCGAGGCCGGGCTGGTCGAGCGCCATCGCGAAGGATCGTGGGCCTTCTTTCGCCTCGGCGAGGCCGGCAGCGCCGCCGACATCGCCCGCGCCTTGATTGCCCGGCTCGATCCGAACGATCCGATCATCGCCCGCGACCGCGAGCGGCTGGCCGCCGTGCGTGCGGCGCGCGCCGCCGCGGCGCAGAATTATTTTCGCCGCCATGCCGCCGAGTGGGATCGCATCCGCCGACTGCATGTCGCCGATGCCGCGGTCGAAGAAGCGATCCGCGCCGCGCTCGGCGATCAGCCAATCCGTTCGCTGCTCGATCTCGGCACCGGCACCGGGCGCATGCTCGAACTTTTCGCCAACGATATCGAGCGCGGCCTCGGCCTCGATCTCTCGCTGGACATGCTGGCGCTGGCGCGCGCGCGGCTCGACCGCGCCGGACTGAAGCACTGCACCGTGCGCTACGGCGACATCTACGACCTGGCGCTGCCGCGCGACTCGTTCGACGTCGTGATCATCCATCAGGTCCTGCACTTCCTCGACGACAGCGCCCGCGCCATCCGCGAGGCGGCGCGCGTGCTCCGCCCGGGCGGACGCCTTCTGGTCATCGACTTCGCGCCGCACGACCTCGAATTCCTGCGCGACGAGCACGCGCATCGCCGGCTCGGCTTTGCCGCCGAGACGGTGACGCAATGGCTCGAAGCCGCCGGCCTCGACATCGTCCGCCAGGAGACCTTGCCACCCGGACCGGAGGGCAAGATCGCGGTCTCGCTGTGGCTCGCGCGCGATCCACGCATCGTCGTCGCTGCGCCGGTAACACGTGAGGTAGCTTGATGGAGCAGCGATCCGCACCAGCCGCTTCACCGACACCGACGCCGCGCCGCGCATCCGCGTCTCGTTCGAATTTTTTCCGCCGAAGACCGCCGAGATGGAGCAGACGCTGTGGGAGGCGATCGCGCGGCTCGCGCCGCTGCAGCCGAATTTCGTCTCGGTCACCTACGGCGCCGGCGGCTCGACCCGCGAGCGCACCCACGCCACCGTCAAGCGCATTCTCGCCGAGACCATGCTGACGCCGGCGGCGCACCTCACCTGCGTCGCCGCCACCCGCGGCGAAGTCGACGCGGTGATCGACGCCTACGCGCAAGCCGGCGTGCGCCACATCGTGGCGTTGCGCGGCGATCCGCTCGGCGGCATCGGCGAGCGCTTTGCGCCGCATCCCGGCGGCTATCGCAATGCCGCCGATCTGGTCGGCGGCATCAAACGCATCGCCGATATCGAAGTGTCGGTGTCGGCCTATCCGGAAAAACATCCGGACAGCGCCGACGTCGCAGCCGACATCGACATGCTCAAGGCCAAGGTCGACGCCGGCGCCAGCCGCGCCATCACTCAGTTCTTTTTCGAGAATAGTCTTTACTTCCGCTATCTCGACCGCGTGCGCAAAGCCGGCATCGACATCCCGATCGTGCCCGGCATCCTGCCGGTGCAGAATTTCAAGCAGACCAAAAATTTCGCGGCGCGCACCGGCGCTTCGGTGCCCGATTGGCTGGCGCACCGCTTCGACGGCCTCGATGACGATCCGGCAACGCGCAAGCTGATCGCCGCCGCGGTCGCCGCCGAGCAGGTGCTCGATCTGGTTGACCACGGCGTGACCAATTTCCACTTCTACACGATGAACCGCGCCGACCTCGTCTACGCGATCTGCCACCTGCTTGGGGCTGCGGCCCGGCGACGGGCAGCGCGCCGAACCTCGCACCCAAATCGAGACGCAACGGGCGTAACTGCATGGCAATCCAATCCGACAAAGAAAAGACGCTGCGCGGTCTCGCCGCCGAGCGCATCCTGGTGCTCGACGGCGCCATGGGGACGATGATCCAGGCGCTCGGTCTCGACGAGCAAGGCTATCGCGGCGCCCGCTTCGACGCCTGGAACCGCGAGGTGCGCGGCAACAACGATCTCCTCAATCTCAGCCGGCCCGACTCGGTGCGCGCCATTCATCTCGCTTATTTCCGCGCCGGCGCCGACATCGTTTCGACCAATACCTTCTCGTCGACCCGCATCGCGCAGGCCGATTACGGCATGGCGGAGATCGCCTACGAGCTGAATCTCGAAGGCGCCCGGCTGGCACGCAAGGCCGCGCAAGTCGCGCAGGACGAGGACGGCCGCCCGCGTTTTGTCGCCGGCGCCATCGGCCCGACCAACCGCACCGCCTCGATCTCGCCCGATGTCTTGAATCCGAGCTTCCGCGCCGTCACCTTCGATGAATTGCGCATCGCCTATGCCGAGCAGGTGCGCGGACTGATCGATGGCGGCGTCGATGTGCTGCTGATCGAGACCATCTTCGACACGCTCAACGCCAAGGCGGCGATCTTCGCCTGCGCCGAAGTGATGGAGGAAACGCGGCATCCAGCTGCCGGTGATGATTTCCGGCACCATCACCGACCGCTCCGGGCGGCTTCTCTCCGGGCAGACGCCCGAAGCGTTCTGGAATTCGGTCGCGCATGCGGCGCCACTGTCGATCGGATTGAACTGCGCGCTCGGCGCCAGGCAGATGCGCGCGCACATCGCCGAACTGGCCCGCGTCGCCGATACGCTGATCTGCGCCTATCCGAATGCCGGATTGCCCAACGAATTCGGCCACTATGACGAGGGCCCGGCGACCATGGCGGCGCAGATGGCGGAATTCGCCGCGGCCGGCATCGTCAACATCGTCGGCGGCTGCTGCGGCACGACGCCCGATCACATCCGCGCCATCGCCGCCGCCGTCGCCGGCAAGACGCCGCGGCAAATTCCGGCCGTGCCGCCGCGGCTGCGGCTTTCCGGGCTCGAAGCCTTCACGCTGACGCCGGCGATTCCGTTCGTCAATATCGGCGAACGCACCAACGTCACCGGCTCGGCGCGCTTCCGCAAGCTGATCACCGCCGGCGACTATGCCGCGGCGCTCGCGGTCGCCCGCGATCAGGTGGAGAACGGCGCGCAAATCCTCGACATCAACATGGACGAGGGCCTGCTCGATTCCGAGAAGGCGATGACGACGTTCCTCAATCTCATCGCCGCCGAGCCCGACATCGCCCGCGTGCCGGTGATGATCGATTCATCGAAATTCTCGGTGATCGAGGCCGGCTTGAAATGCGTGCAAGGCAAGGCGGTGGTCAATTCGATCTCGCTCAAGGAGGGCGAGGACGCCTTTATCCGCCACGCGAAGCTCGTGCGCCGTTACGGCGCCGCGGTCGTCGTCATGGCGTTCGACGAAGCCGGCCAGGCCGATACGCTCGAGCGCAAGACCGCGATCGCCGCGCGCGCCTACGACATTCTGGTCAATCGCGTCGGCTTTCCGCCGCAGGACATCATCTTCGATCCGAACATCTTTGCCGTCGCGACCGGCATGGAGGAGCATAACGGCTACGGGCTAGCCTTCATCGAAGCCGCGCGCTGGATCAGGCCGAACCTGCCGCACGCCCACGTCTCCGGCGGCGTGTCGAACTTGTCGTTCTCGTTCCGCGGCAACGAGCTGGTGCGCGAGGCGATGCACGCGGTGTTTCTCACCCACGCCATCGCCGCCGGCATGGATATGGGCATCGTCAATGCCGGCCAGATCGCGGTCTATGACGATCTCGATCCCGAACTGCGCGAGGCTTGCGAGGACGTCGTGCTCAACCGCCGCGGCGACGCCGCCGAGCGTCTGCTCGCGCTCGCCGAACGCCACCGCGGCCAGGGCAAGGAAAAGAAAGAGGCGGATCTGTCATGGCGCGAATGGCCGGTCGAGAAGCGACTGACCCATGCGCTGGTCCACGGCATCACCGATTTCATCGCCGCCGACGTCGAGGAGGCGCGGCTCAAGGCCCCGCGCCCGCTCGCCGTGATCGAAGGCCCGCTGATGGACGGCATGAACGTGGTCGGCGACCTGTTCGGCTCGGGCCGGATGTTCCTGCCGCAGGTGGTCAAATCGGCCCGGGTGATGAAGCAGGCGGTCGCCCATCTCCTTCCCTACATGGAGCAGGAAAAGGACGGCCGCACGCATGCGTCGTCGAACGGCAAGATCGTGCTCGCCACCGTCAAGGGCGACGTGCACGACATCGGCAAGAACATCGTCGGCGTCGTGCTGGCCTGCAACAATTACGACGTCGTCGATCTCGGCGTGATGGTGCCGGCGGAGAAAATCCTCCAGGCCGCGATCGCCGAACAGGCCGACATCATCGGGCTGTCGGGCCTGATCACCCCCTCGCTCGACGAGATGTGCCATGTCGCCGCCGAGATGGAGCGGCAGGGTTTTGACGTGCCGCTCCTCATCGGCGGCGCGACCACGAGCCGCGTGCATACGGCGGTGAAGATCCACCCGAATTACCGGCGCGGGCAGACGATCTATGTCAACGACGCGAGCCGCGCCGTCGGCGTGGTTTCGTCGCTGCTCTCGCGGGAGACGCGGGCGCGCACCGTCAACGAAGTGCGCGCCGAATATGCCCGCATCGCCGCGGCGCACGCGCGCGGCGAGGAGGGCAAGCAGCGCCTGCCGCTTGCCGACGCGCGCGCCAATGCGCTGCGGCTCAATTGGTCGGGCGATTATCGGCCGCCGCCGCCGCGCGGCTTTCGGCACGCAGCGGCTTGCCGACATCCCGCTTGCCGAGCTCGTCGACTTCATCGACTGGACGCCGTTCTTCGCGACCTGGGAGCTGAACGGCAAATTTCCGGCCATTCTCAACGATCCGCAAACCGGAGAAGCCGCGCGCGGCCTGTTTGCCGACGCGCAGGAAATGCTGCGCCGGATCACCGCCGAGCGCTGGTTCACGGCACGCGCCGTGATCGGATTGTGGCCGGCGAACAGCGAGGGCGACGACATCCTCGTCTTCGCCGACGAGGCGCGCACCACGCCGATCGCGGTGCTGCATACGCTGCGCCAACAGCTGCCGCGCCGCGAAGGCCGCGCCAATGTCGCGCTCGCCGATTTCGTCGCGCCGCGCGCCAGCGGGCTCGCCGACTATATCGGCGCCTTCGCCGTTACCGCCGGAATCGGCGAGGAAGCCGTCGTCGAACGCTTCAAGCGCTCAAACGACGATTATTCGGCGATCATGGCCAAGGCGCTCGCCGACCGGCTGGCCGAAGCGCTGGCCGAGCGCCTGCATCAGCGCGTGCGCAAGGAATTCTGGGCCTATGCGCCCGACGAGGCGCTCGAGCGGCAGCGACCTCATCGCCGAGAAATATCGCGGCATCCGTCCGGCGCCCGGCTATCCGGCGCAGCCGGATCACAGCGAGAAGGCGACGCTGTTCCGCCTGCTCGACGGCGAGCGGCAGATCGGCGTGCGGCTGACGGAAAGTTTTGCCATGTGGCCGGGCGCCTCGGTGTGCGGCTTCTATTTCAGCCATCCGGAAAGCTACTATTTCGGCGTCGGCCGGATCGAGCGCGACCAGGTCGAAGACTATGCCAAGCGCAAGGGCTGGACCTTCGAGCAAGCGGAAAAATGGCTGGCGCCGATTCTCAATTACGATCCGCTGGCGGCGGTGCGCAACGCCGCCGAATAGCCGTCGTGCGCGACTGGCTAGGCCGCAACGCGGTGCATGGCGGCGCCGTCGCGGGCGCCGTGAATGGCTTTCACCGATTTCTCGATGGCTTGCCACAGGCGGCCGATTTCCGCGGTCGAGTAACCAGTCGGCGTCGTACTCCTTGACGCCCTCGCCTTCGGTCAGCGCCAGCGAGAAATTCGCCCGGTGGGTGATCTGGCCGCCCCAGACGGGAACCTGCAGCCGCGCCAGGCATTCGCGCGCCGCGGTCACTGCCGGCGACTCAACGTCGTGGCGTTTGGGCGGCGCGGCATTGAAAACCACCGCATAGGGCGTCCGCGCCTCGCGCGCGTAGCCGATGGTTTCCTGGACTGCGTCGAGATCAAACAAGCCCGGCCGGCACGGAATGATGACCAGCGTCGCGGCCTCGATGGCTTCGATGACACTCACCGAAACGTTCGGCGGCGTGTCGATGAACACCCATTCGACGTCGTCCCGCTTGGCCTTCTTGACGGTATGGGCGACGCCGCGTTTCACCGTTCTTATCGGCAGCGCATCGTTGTCGCGCAATTCATTCCAAAGCGTGAGCGAGCCTTGCGGATCGTCGTCAATCAGCAGACACGGCCGCGACGGCCGGTGCACATGGACTGCAAGGTGAGCCGCCAGAGTGCTTTTGCCCGAGCCTCCCTTGCGTGAAGCAAAAGCGAGTACATCCATCGCCGCGTCCCAAGTGAACGTCGAAAACAACGTCGAAAGTGCATGACGTTGGTAAACGGATAACCCAAGCGGCAGTGATTCGCATCAAGATAGCGCGCGACGTTGCCTCATCCGCAATGCCGATTGCCGAAAGCATGCGCGCGATCATTCAAGTGGAACGCTTTCAATTGCGTACCCCGAAGCGCGGCGACATTTTCGTTCTGTCGCAAAACGCTCGCTCGTCAACGAGCGCAATAATTCTTCAGCACGCACGGCCGCGCGCCAAAGTTGCGGCGGTTCCGCAGCGCGCCAAGCGCTATCATGTTTGGGCGTGGTCGCCGTGAAGAAGTTGGGCATCCGCCCGCCTTTGGAAATATTTTTTACCAATTCACCTGCCGACAAATTTCCAATAAGTTGAGCTGCCAACAAACGACGGGGATGACAACCCCGGACAAACAAGGAGGCGCACCCGCAGCGCGCATACATCCACGGGAGGATTACATGCGACGACGCGAATTCCTGAAATATTCTGCCGCAACAGCACTCGCCACACCCTTTGTGCGAGCCGCAAGAGCCGACGCTGGAACGTTCAAAGTCGCTGTGATTGGCGCGAAAACCGGTCCGCTTGCGCCCGGCGCGGCGATCACCCAATTTCCGCCGTTCAAGCTCTGGGCGCATGAGGTCAACGAGCGCGGCGGTCTCAAGCTCAAGGACGGTCAGCGCAAGATCGAGATCATCGAATACGACGACCACACGCAGCCCGCCGAGGCCATCAAGGCCGTCGAGCGCGCAGCCAGCGTGGACAAAGCCGATTGGATCAGCGGGATGTACGCCACCGGCTTCAATCTCGCCACGGCGCCGACCATGGCGAAGCTCGGTTATCCGCAATTTGCGGTGGCCTGCCTCACCGATCAGGCCCCGAAACTGGTCAAGAAGTATCCGGGTTTCTTCACATTCCAATCGTCGACCACGGTCTATGCCAAGTGCGCGATCGCCGTGC
This sequence comes from uncultured Alphaproteobacteria bacterium, assembly GCA_963804405.1. Classification (GTDB taxonomy): domain Bacteria; phylum Pseudomonadota; class Alphaproteobacteria; order Rhizobiales; family Xanthobacteraceae; genus BOG-931. Next base: position 88,199 of record CAWDQG010000008.1, read on the forward strand.
TCAAGAATTTGAAGGACGGCGGTCAGATCGGGAATAAGGTCGCCGTCGTCAACATCGCCGACGACTTCGGCATCGAGCTCGCCAATGCGGGGCGGCCGCTGTTCAAGGAGGCCGGCTTCGACATCGTCTACGACAAATCCTATCCGCTTGGCACCCAGGATTACGCGCCGATCATCAAGGCCGCCAAGGCAGGCAATCCGGACGCCTTCGTCGCCTGGTCCTATCCGCCCGATACGTTCGGTCTCGCCGAGCAGGCCAAGATCGAAGGGCTCAACGTCAAGGCCTATTACAGCGCCGTGGGGACGGACTTCGAGGGCTTCAAGCTGAAATTCGGTGCCGCGGCCGAGAACGTTCTCGGCGCCGGCGGCGTCAAGGACGCGCCGGAAATCCGCGCCTTTTACAAAAGGCACAAGGAAGTCACCGGCGTCGATGCCGACCACTGGGGCAGTCTGCTCAATTACGATATGCTGCAAGCGCTCACGAAATCGATCGAAGCGCTCGGGTCAATCGATCGTGACGCGATCGCCGACTACGTCAGGAAGAACAAGTTCAACGTTCTCCAGGGCGAAATCTCGCTGCCCGGCCAGATCCTCGACAAGGTCTACACCGTCGGCCAGTGGCAGAATGGTTTCTTCCACGCCGTCAATGGAGTAGGCTTCACGGAATTTTCTCCGGTCAAGGTGAAGACCGGCTGGAGCTGAGATCGGTCGCGGCGCCGCGGGGGCATCGGCTGAAGCCCCCGCCGGGTGCGGAGGACCGCTGCAACGCGATGAGCCGCCTCGTGCGGCGCAAGAAACGGACCGGTGCGCTACCGGAACTGTTCGGCTGCCGCAGACATTCAACAAACACGAAAACCGGGTCACCGCCAAACGGTGGCCACGCATCAACCCAAGGGAGCTGACGAATGCCCAAACCATCGCGCCTTCCTCCACCCCGTGCCGAACATATCGGCAGCTTTCTGCGGCCTGCGGAGCTGCATGCGGAACTCGAGCGCGTCTATGCGCCGAAGCACACCGCGCTGCTCGCCGAAGAACGCAGCAAGGATCTGAGCCGACTGCATGCGATCGAGGACAAATACATCAAAGAAGCCATCAAGAAGCAGCAGGACGTTGGACTGACGGTCCTCACCGACGGTGAATTCCGCCGCTATATGTTCACCGGATCATTCTATGACAGCGTCGACGGCCTCGAAGTCGGCGGCCCGGGCGTCGCCTTCTACGACGACGAAGGAAAAGAGCTGCGCTATCAGGGTCTGCCGATCGTGAGCCGGCGGCTGCGCCGGATCGACAGCCCGGCGGTGCGCGAAACCCAATTCATGAAGGCCAACACCGACGCCCGCTTCAAGGTGACGTTTCCGGCCGGCTCGTTCTTCGAGTTGCCGTTCGTTTATCGCAACGGGATCACCGAGAAAGTCTACGGCAGCCATGAAGAGCTGGTCGCGCACATGGTGGCCCTCGAGTGCGAGCAGATCGACGAGGCGATCGCCGCCGGCCTCGACTACGTCCAGTTCGATTTTCCGCTTTATCCGATGCTGGTCAGCCAGGCCTATCTCGACGCCTTCGCCCAGGTGGGCGCGTCATTCGAGCAGCTCATGGACCGCTCGATCGCCGCCGACAAGAAGATCGCCGAGCGTCTGCCTGACCACGTGACACGCGGCATTCATCTGTGTCGCGGCAACTGGCGATCGCGGCACATGGTGGACGGCTCGCTGGAACCGGTGGCAGAGCGCATGTTCAACGAGCTGCCCTATGACGCATTCTTTATCGAATGGGAGGACATCAAACGCGAGGGCGGCTACGAGGCGCTCCGCTTCGTGCCGAAAGGCAAGATGGTGATCATGGGCATCCTCAATTCCAAGGTGCCCGACGTTGAAGCGGCGGACTCGCTGGTGCGCAAGATCGAAAGCGCCAGCAAATATCTCGACGTCTCTCAGCTCGGCATCTCGCCGCAATGCGGCTTCGCCTCGACGATGCACGGCAACGAGCTGACCGAAGCGGCGCAATGGCGAAAGCTCGAGGAAATGGTCAGGGCGGCTGACAAGGTCTGGGCCGGAGCATCAATGGCAGCCTGACGACGGCGGTCACGTGATGCAGGTTCTTTAAAGCTCTATCCGCAGTGAGAGGCGATCCAAAAACAAAACACCGGAGCAAAACGCCTCCGGTGTTTTTCTATTCGCGACCGCCGGTTGGATGCGGCGGTCCTTGATGATTTCCAGCGTTTGGACAACTTAGCGTGTCGAGCACGATGTCAGCCGGGAAACCCCCGCTTCATTTTTCCGCATCATGCTCGAAGAAACTCAGAAGGCCCCCAGCACGATCGCGCCAACAAAAACAAACGCGGCGCATACCGCCAGCACATTGAGCTTCATCGTGACGTCCACGCGTGGTTCCTCCATCGCAGTTGCGTTCAGTGAGAGACTAGCAGAAAACCATGCTTTTCAGAAGCGCGTTGATTGCTGCAGCGCCGCAGAATTTTGTGCACGACACAATTGTCACCGGCGCTTTGCCAACATCATGAGATTTGCAAACAATTTCGCATCAACAAAAAGGTTCCGCGCTTGACGAAGAATTTTATGCACAGGCGCGCGGCCTAACATGACCGTTATGCGACAAACATCGCGTCCAAAAATACGAGCAAAAGAAAATCAGACGCTGTCGCCTTCAATCAAAGCGACGATGAGCAGCGTCGCGATGCGCACCAGCGGGAACGCCAGATAAGCGGTCGCCGCGGCGACCGGCCAGCCGACAATAAAAGCCGACAGCCAGCGGTGTACGAAATCGGCATGAAAGCCGATGTTCATGTAGGTCACGGCGGCGCTGGCAACGAACACGACGACCGCGGTCGCTAGAACCGGAAATATGATCCTGGCCTTTCCTTCCATCGTTGCGACCTCCCCGTCGCCGGCGCGGTGTGACCAAAAGGCGGCAGACCGATCAAGCGCCGCAACGTCGCATCATGGTTAACACGTCCCTTCTCGCGCGCGGCAACAACATCATTGAATAGTCCTTAACGGAAATCCTCGCATTCTCCGCGCATGTCGCGTGGCGTTCAGTTGTGGCTGTTTGGCTCCGTCGCCGCTGCGGCGTTGGCCGCGCTTGCCGGCTGCAGCCACAATTTCTATAGCGGCGAGCGCGAGGCGTGGCGGCGCGAGGCCGAGGTCTCCTGCGTCAATTCCGGCGCGGTGAAGGAAAGTCCGGAGCGCGTGCGCATCTCCGCGATCAGCGGGCCGGGCATGTGCGGCGCCGATTTTCCCATCCGGGTATCGGCGCTCGGTGAGAGCGCGCCGCTCGGTTATGACGACGAGCCGGTGCGGCCGCCGGGCTCGCTGCCGTCGAGCGGCATGCCGCAACATTGGCCGGTGGTGCAATCGAGCGCTTTACCGCCGCCGCAAAGCGCGCCGCCGCAATACGGCTCGCCGCAGTACGGCCCGCCGCAAAATGCGCCAATGCCGGGCCGGCCCTCGCCGGCCCCGGCGGCTCAGCTTGGCCCGATGCAGGCAACCGCTTCGGCGCCCGGCCGGCCGATGTCGCTCTACCCTCCCGGCGTGCCGGAGCCCGGCGAGGATGACGCCGCCTTCGAGCCGGCGCCGCCGCAGCCTTATGGCGGCATGCCCGGCCCGCGATCGAGCGCGCCGCCGGCCGTGCCGCCGACAAATACCCGGCACGGAATTATCCGCCGCCGACCTACACGCCGCGCGCGCAAACGCCGCCGCCGGGAGTTGAGGAACACGTGCCGATGGGCTGGCCGCGCGATCCGGCGGTCACGGCCTCGATCGGCCCGGTCGAAGTGAAGCCGGCGGCGACGCTTGCCTGCCCGCTCGTCTCGGCGCTCGACCAATGGATTACGACTGCGGTGCAGCCGGCGGCGCTGCGCTGGTTCCGCGTGCCGGTCGTCGAGATCAAACAAATCTCCGCCTATTCATGCCGCGGCATGAACGGCAATCCCAACGCGCATATTTCCGAACATGCGTTCGGCAACGCGCTCGACATCGCCGAGTTCGTGCTCGCCGACGGGCACAAAGTCACGGTGCAATATGGCTGGCGCGGTTCGCCCGAGGAGCAAGGCTTTCTGCACGACGTGCAGCTCGCGGCCTGCAATGAATTCAGCACCGTGCTGGCGCCCGGCGCCAACATCTATCATTACAATCACATCCACGTGGATCTGATGCGCCGCTCCAGCGGCCGCCGCATCTGCCAGCCGGAGGCGATCCCCGGCGAAGTCGTCGCCGAGCGCGCGCGGGCGCAATACGCTTCGCGACACGATGGCGATTGGGGCGTCACCGGGTCGATCAAGAAACGGATCAAGCGCGCGCTTGGTTATTCCGCCGAGGACGACGACAAGTTGCCGCTCGCGGTGCCGGGCGAGGATTGATCCTCGTCGTCATTCCGGATTGCCGCGCAGCGGCAAGTCCGGAATCCATATTCGCGAACGGTGGCTATGGATTCCAGGCTCCTCGCTTCGCTCGGCCCCGGAATGACGCTTCGCCTCATTTCCTCGGCCAGACGCCGAGCTCCTCGAGTTCCTTCATCGCCTTGTCGGTGAATTCGGCCTTCGGGCCGTTACCGCCGATGACGAACATCAGGATCGCATCCTCGCCGGATTCAGCGGCTTTGACATTCTCGAAGCGCCGGATCGCGCCGGGCGGAAACGAAATGACGTCGAGCGGATTGAGATCGACCGACTCGACTTCGCCTTTCTCGTTTTCCCAGGAGCAGCGCCAGACCCCGGTCATCGGGATGAAAGTCTCGTTGGTGTCGTGGTTGTGCATCATCGGGCCCTTGCCCGGCTTGGCGCGGCAATAACCGAGATTGAAGCCTTCGGAGATCGGAATGGCGGATAGCCGCGACGCATCGTCGCCGACCGGCGACGTCACCGCGCCGCCTTCATCGTCGGGCGGCTGAAAGCCGATGACATTATAGAGTGTCCGCTCGCAGTGCGGCGACTTGCTGTCGGGAAGCCCGCCGTCGGAGCCTTTGAGGTCCTTGAAGCGCGCGACGCGTTTCATCATGTCGGCCCGCGAAATGCCGAATTTCGGCAGCGTTTCCATATGGTCTCCTCCTCTTGCCGCCAGGAATTTTGATTTTGCCGGCGAAGGCTGTCAACGCGCGCGGCGCTTCAGTTCCCTTTGGCCGCTTCCATATGCGCGAGCAGCGCCGCGGTCGGCCAGCAATCGACTTTCAGCCCGTTGCGTTTTTGATAGTCGCCGAGCGCGGCGCGCGTCTTCATGCCGGCCTTGCCGTCGATCTTGTCGTGGTAATAGCCGCGCGCGGTGAGGATTTCCTGCATGCGGTCGAGATCGCGGGTCGGCAGCTGCGCGACCTTGCCCCACGGCGTCTCGAACGGCCGCGGCTCGAGAATGCGATCGCTGAGATGGCCGACGAACAGCACGTAGAGATCGGAGAAATTGTATTCCTTGATGGCGAAATAGTTCGCCGGGGCGAGAAAGGACGGCCCGTAAATGCTGGCCGGCTGCACCAATGAGGCGGTGGCGGCGCGCTCGGCAGGCGACAACACGCGGCCATATGCCGGCACAAAACCGCGCTCGAGCCATTCGCCGATCGGCAGCGTGTTCTCCGGGACGCCGATGGTGCAGTCGACATTCGCCGGCGGATGCACTTCATAGGCCCAGTGCAGGCCGCGCTGCCAGCCCTTGTCGGCCAGCTGTTTCGCCGCCGACGCGAGCGCGTCCGGCACCGAATTCCAGATGTCGGCGCGGCCGTCGCCGTCGAAATCGACCGCGTATTTCAGATAGTCCGACGGCAGAAACTGGGTGAGGCCCATGGCGCCGGCCCACGAGCTCTTCATGTCGGCCGGCTTGATCACGCCGTCCTGAGCGATTTTCAACGCCAGCAGAAATTCCTCGCGGAATTTTTCCTTGCGCTTGCCGAGATAAGCCTGCGTCGCCAGCACACGGATGGCGCTGCGCGTATCCTTGGCGCGGCCGTAGTCGGTCTCGCGGCCGAAGATCGCGAGCACGACTGCGGATCGACGCCGAACTGGCGTTCGATGGCGCCGAGCGCCGGGCGATATTGGTCGTAAAGCTTGCGGCCCTGAGCGGCGAGCTGCTCGATCGCGGATTCTTTGATGTAATCCGCCGGCGTCTGCACGAATTCCGCCTGCCCGCCTGCGGCTTTTCCGGCCGTCCCGGGATCACGAGATCGGGCAACGTCAAATCGGGCTCGAGATCGCGCGTCGCCAAGTCGAAGGTGGCGCGCGACACGCCGAGCTGCTGCGCCTCCGGCCGCAGCGTTTGCAGCCACGCCTGGAACGCTGCGTCGGCGGCGTCGGCGCCGCGAGCGCCAACGAGGCCGGTCAGAACGGCAATGTAAAAAAACAGCGGGGCGAGTCTCATCGCCCCGCACTGTCATCGCAACGCCGATGGAAAGCAATGCGTCACGAGGCTTTCGCCTGCTGCTGCGGCGGCGGCGGCGGCACGGTGTTCTGGAAGCTCGGCCGCGCCGAGAGGCGATCAAAATAGGCCGAAAGCGACTTCGCCGCCGCGATGGCGGCCCCGGATTCCGGAAAATTCCTCAGATAGGCCAGAATTGGCATCACGTTGATGTCGGCAACGGTAAAGCTGTCGCCGGCCAGAAAGCCGTTCTTGGCGACTGTTCGGTCCAAAAGATCGATCTCATCCTTGACCGCCGGCACCACGGCGTCGATCACTTTGCGATCCGGCTTGCCGTCGCTGCCTTTCGGAAAGATGTAGTTCAAGAGATAAGTCCGCACCAACGTGCCGTCCATCTTGGTATTGACCAGCGACACCCATTGCTCGGTGAGCGCGGCCTGGCGCGGCTCGGTCGGAATCAATTTCGGACCGGGGAAGCTGAGATCGAGATACGTGGCGATCGCCTTCGACTCGCACAGTTCGAAATCGCCGTGGCGCATCACCGGAACCTTGCCGAACGGGTGAATGGCATCGACGTCCGGTGAATGCGGCGGCATCTGCTTGAGCTCGTAGGGAATGGTTTTTTCCTCGCACACCATGCGGGCGACCCGCGTATAGGTCGACGGCGCGGGACCGATGAGTTCAACTTTCGGCATATTCGCCTCTCCCGTTTGATACTGCAGCCACCGGACGATGCCAGGCGGCGCGCGCGTGGTTCCGGCTCAGGCCGCGTGCGATACTTTACCGATAGGTTAAGTTTAGTGGCCCGGCGAAAACTGTCAAGCCGGCGAAACCACGGCGCCGGACTGCTAACGGACTATCGCACCGCGACAATGAACAGGCGCGGGAATCGCAGCAGCACTTTGCCGTCGAACCGCGGCTTATAGGCGGCCGCGATTTTTTCCGTATAAACGGCAAGAAATTGTTCGCGCGAAGCGGCATCGAGCGGCGACAGATAGGGCTGCAGCGCCGAGCCCTTGAACCATTCGACGATGGCCTGCGGCGACGCCATCACGTGATTCGTAGATGCTGTGCCAGATGTCGATCTGCGCACATACCGGCTTGAGCAGATCGTAATAGATTTCCGGCGCCGGCAGATCGCCGCGCGCCGCCGCTTTGATGTCCGGATTGTTCGCCCAAGGCCCGCTCGCCGCCACCTCGCGCTGCAGCGCATGCGACGGCTCGCGCGTATTGTCCGGCATCTGCACCGCGAGCACCCCGCCCGCCGGCAAAGCTTCGAGCAGCCGCCGCAGCACCCGCGGATGATCCGGAATCCATTGGAACGAGGCATTGGCAAACAGCAGATCGGCGCGCGGGTCCGCCTGCCACGAGGCGATATCGGCTTCGAGGAACGTGCATTGCGGCAGACGTTCGCGCGCCTTGCGCAGCATATCGGGCGAGGAGTCGAGGCCGATGACCTCGGCTTGCGGAAAGCGCTCGACCAGAAGCTCGGTCGAGTTGCCCGGCCCGCAGCCGAGATCGACCACAAGCCGCGGATTTTGCAGCGGCACCTGCGCCAACAGATCGCGCGGCGGGCGGGTGCGTTCATCCTCGAATTTCAGATATTGCCGCGCGTTCCAGTCTTCCATCGCCGCCGGTCCGCTTCGCTGCAATCGAATGTTCAACCGCGCCGAATTTCGCTTTCGAACGCTCCGCCCCGAGCAGCACATAGACCGCCGGAACGACGAACAGCGTAAACAGCGTGCCGATGGACAGCCCGGCGGCGATCACCAGGCCCATCTGGAAGCGCGACACCGCGCCGGCGCCGCCGGCGGTAATCAGCGGCACGACGCCGAGCACCATGGCGGCGGTCGTCATCAGGATCGGACGCAGCCGGATCGAGGCGGCCTGTTCGATGGCCTCGCGCTTGGTGCGGCCGGTCGCCTGCAGGTCGTTGGCGAACTGCACGATCAGGATGCCGTGCTTGGAGATCAGGCCCATCAGCGTCACCAGGCCGACCTCGGTATAGATGTTGAGCGACGCGCCGCTGATGCCGAGGCTGACAAAGATCAGCGCGCCGGCGATCGACATCGGCACCGACACCAGGATGATGACCGGATCGCGGAAGCTTTCGAACAGCGCCGCCAGCGCCAGAAAGATGATGATCAGCGCGAAGCCGAACGTGGTGACGAAGCCGCTGGTCTCCTGCACGTATTGCCGGCTCAAGCCGCCGTAATCGATCGAATAGTCGCGCGGCAGCTTCCGCGTCGCCAAATCCTGCAGATAGCCGAGCGCGTCGCCCTGGGCGACGCCGGGCATGGCGACGCCCTGGATGGTCGCGCTGTTGAGCTGCTGGAAGTGATTGAGCGATTCCGGAACCGTCTTGGTCGACACCGTGGCGATGGTCGACAGCGGCACCAGCGAGCCGTCGGCGGCGCGGATGTGGTAGTCGAGCAATTGCCGCGGATTGAGCCGGAACCGCTGCTGCACCTGGGCGATGACCTTGTACGAGCGGCCGCTCATGCTGAAATAGTTGGTGTAGCCGCCGCCGAGCATCGCGGCGAGCGCGCCGCCGACGTCGCTCATCTTCAACCCGAGCTGCGCGGTCTTGTCGCGATCGATCGATATGTTGGATTGCGGATTGTCGATCTTGAGATCGCAATCGAGGAAGATGAACATTCCGCTCTGCTGCGCCTCGCGCAGAAAGTCCTGCGCGATATTGTACAGGCGCTCGAACGGCTCGGTGGTGCCGATCACGAACTGAACCGGCAGGCCGATGCTGCCCGGCAGCGGCGGCGGCTGGAAAGCGACGACGCGGACGCCGGCGATCTTCGCCACTTCCTGCTGCACGATCGGCTGCAGCTTGTTGGTCGACGTGGCGCGCCGATCCCACGGCTTCAACGCCATGCCGGAGATCGACTGGCCCGGCACGTCGATCTGGAACACGTGGTCGGTTTCCGGATGCTCGAAGAAGATGCGGTATATCTCGTGCGAATAGAGCTGCCGTTGCTTGAGCGTGGCGTTCGGCGCCGCATTCGACAGCGAGAGGATGATGCCCTGATCCTCCTGCGGCGCGAGCTCGGTATGGGCGGTGATGAACAAAAAGTAGATGCTCGACAGCACCACCAGCGAGAACACCACGGTGACCGGCAGATAGTTCAGGCTATTGTGCAGACGCCGCTCGTAGGCGCCCTGCAGCCAATTGAAGCCGCGGTCGATGAAATGGGTGAGCTTCTCCTCCCAGCCGCGGTGCTGCGGATCGTGCGCCTTGAGGAGGCGCGAGCACAGCATCGGCGACAGCGTCAGCGCGACGATGCCGGAGACGGTCACGGCGCCGACCAGCGCGAAGGCGAATTCCGCAAACAGCGCGCCGGTCAGGCCGCTCTGGAAGCCGATCGGCACATAAACCGCGCCGAGCACGACCGTCATGGCGATGATCGGCCAGCCAAGCTCGCGCGCCGCGGCAATAGCGGCGGGAACCGGCGCCACGCCTTCTTCCAGATGGCGGTTGACGTTTTCGACCACGATGATGGCGTCGTCGACGACGAGACCGATGGCGAGCACCAGCGCCAGCAGCGTCAGCAGATTGATCGAATAGCCGAGCGCCAGAAGGATAATGAGCGTGCCGACCAGCGACAGCGGAATGGCGACGGTCGGTATCAGCGATGAGCGCACCGAGCCCAGGAACATGAACACGACGAGGGTGACGATGGCCAGCGCCTCGACCAGGCTGAGCACGACTTCGTAGATCGCCGCATTCACGAATTCGGTGGAATCGTAGACGATCTCGCCGTTGAGACCGCGCGGCAGTTGCGACTGGATGTCCGGCCAGATCTTGCGCACGCCGCGCACGACTTCCAGAAGGTTCGCGGCCGGCGCGACCTGCATGCCGATATAGACCGCCTGCTTGCCGTCGAAGCCGACCTCGGATTCGTAATCCTCGGCGCCGAGCGTGACGTTGGCGACGTCCTGCAGGCGGACCACCGCGCCGTTGTCTGCTTGATGACGAGATTGCGGAACTCGCTGGCGGAATGCAGGCCGGTCGATGCCGTGAGATTGACCTGCACCATCTGGCCTTTGGTGGTGCCGATCCCGGAAATGTAGTCGTTGGCCGCCAGCGCCTGGGTGACGTCGGTCGCGGTCAGGCCAAAGGCCGCAAGCTTCTGCGGATCGAGCCAGGCGCGCAGCGCGAATACCTTTTGCCCGAGCAATTCGGCGGTCTGCACGCCGGGTACGGTCTGCAGCTTGGGCTGTACGACGCGCGTCAGATAGTCGGTGATCTGGTTCGGCGCCAGCGCATCGCTGTTGAAGCCGAGATACATCGCGTCGATGGTCTGGCCGATCTTGACGGTCAAGCACCGGCTGCTGCGTTCCGGTCGGCAGCTGATTGAGGACCGAATTGATCTTGGTGTTGATCTCGGTCAGCGCCTTGTCGGCATCGTAGTTGAGCCGCAGATAAACGGTGATCGTCGACGTGCTGCTCTGGCTGGTCGACGTCATGTAGTCGATGCCGTAGGCCTGCGCGATGGCGATTTCGAGCGGCGTGGTGATGAAGCCGGCGACCACGTCGGGATCGGCGCCGTAATAGGTCGTGGTGACGGTGACGACCGCATTCTGCGTCCGCGGATATTGCAGCACCGGCAGCGCGTAATAGGCGCGCACGCCGAGCACCAGGATCAGCAGGCTGATGACCGAGGCGAGGACCGGCCGCCGAATGAATATGTCGGTGAAGTTCATGGCGCCGTTGGCTAGCGATCGATCGGAACCGGCGCGGCGTCGGCGGTCGGCGTCACCGAATTGTCGATCAGAACCACCGTTCCGTTGTGCAGCTTGATCTGCCCGGCGGTCACGACCGTGTCGCCCTCGTCGACGCCTCGCAGGATGGCGACTTGATCGCCGCGCGTCGGCCCGACGATGACGAAGGTCTGCCGCGCGCGTGAGTTGCGGCTTGCCGTCGGCGTCGTTGCCCTTGCGTTCGACGACATAGACCGTATCGCCGTACGGGATTATAGGTGATCGCCGTCTGCGGCAGCGTCACATAGGTTTTCGGCGTGCCGGTGCCGATTTCGACCGTGGCGTACATGCCCGGCAGCAGCTTGTGATCCGGATTCTTCAGCGTCGCGCGAATCTGCACGTTGCGATTGCCGAGATCGACTTTCGGATTGATCGCCAGGATTTCACCGGTGAAAGTCTGATCCTTGTAGGCGTCGATCTTCACCGTTACCGGTTGCTTCAGCTGGATCTGATCGATCGCCTGTTGCGGGACGAAAAAATCGACGTAGATCGGATCGAGCGCCTGCAGCGTGACGATCACCATGCCGGCGCTGAGATATTGCCCGATGTCGACGGCGCGGATGCCGAGGTGGCCGGCAAAGGGCGCGCGCAACGTCTTTTTGTCGATAATGGCCTGCTGCTGCGCCACCTGCGCCTTGGCGTTCTTCAGGTTGGCGGCGTCGGAATCGACCGTTGCCTGGGCGGCCGCCTGCGTCTTGAGGAGCCTTTGCGCGCGATCAAGAGTAATTTCGGCCAACTCGGCCATCGCCTGCAGCGATTGCAGCCGCGCGACATCGTCCTCGGTGTGGAGCTTGAGAAGCGGCGCGCCTTCCGCGACATCGTCGCCGGAATTGAATGAGATCGACTCGACCACGCCCGAGAGCTCGAGCGACAAATCGGCGCCTCTGACCGCGCGCAGCGAGCCGACGGCTTCGATCTTCGGCAGCCATTCGCTGGTCGCCGCCGTGGTGGCAGAGATGGTCTGCGGCGGATTGCTCAGCGCGGTGATGAATTTCTTGATCATCGCCGCCTTGAACACCTGGAATCCGAAAATCCCGCCGAACACGACGGTGACCGCCACGAGCATGATCACCATGCGCTTGATCATTTATTTCACTCCGGCAGCAGGCGGCGTACCGCTCGCGGCTTGCACGATTTGCGGTATTGAGCCGATGGAAGCCGCACGCCGCGTCGGTAGGCGGCTTCACGCCTCGGCGGCGTGGCCGCGAAACCGCGGCCAGCCTTCGGCCGACGCAGAGCCGGGCAGAACCCGAGCCATTTTGCTGGCCGCGCGCCGCCGTACTGGCCCTTGCGCGGAGGATACGTCCCCGACGTCCACACTTATCACCCCTGACCGGGGTCGACATTAGTTATTTACTATCCGGTTAGTCAATAACTATACTGCGCTTGGAGGGGGGGATTGGTCGCATGACCGACGTGGTGGATACGCGCACGGAAACCCGTCGCCGCCGCAAGGCCGAGCGTCCGCACGAGATCCTCGAAGCGGCGTTCGCCGAGTTCTCCCGCAACGGCTATGCCATGACGACGCTCGATCAGATCGCCGAGCGCGCCGGCGTCACCAAGGGCACGATCTACGTCTATTTCGAGAACAAGGAACACTTGTTCATTTCGATGGTGCACGAGCTGATGAAAGTGACGCTCGACACCGTGCACGAGATGTTCGAGCGGCACGAAGGCTCGACCGCCGACCTGCTGCGGGCGCAGTTCAGCTTCATCTACCAGAACATCGTCGAAGACCGGCGGCGGCGCGAGGTGGCGCGCATGCTGATCGCCGAGGCGCCGCGGTTTCCGGCGCTCGCCGATCGATACTACGAGGAAATCCACCGCCCCTGCATGGAATTGCTCAAGCAGGCGATCCAGCGCGGCGTCGATCGCGGCGAAATCCGCAGTTCCGCGGTGACCGAATGTCCGCTGGTGATCATCGCGCCGATCGCGCTGGTCGACGTCTGGATGATGATGTTCGACGAACGCTACCCGCTCGACCTGAAGACGTATTTCGACGCCCACCTCGAGCTGGTGCTCAACGGACTGCTGGTGAAGCCTGCGTTCGTGGCCCGGATTGAGCAGAGCGAAATCCGGGAGCAGCCGAGTGCGGCAGCACCGAACCTGGATTTCGTTTCACTCAACCCATCCGACGCGTCTTACTACGTAGCTAATATATCACCGCCGGCGAAATTGCGGGCGCTGCGGCCGGACGAGCGACCGTACTGGCGCGTTCGTCCTTGTGGCGGAAGACGAGGCGTCCTTTTTCCAGGTCGTATGGCGAAACCTCGATCGTCACCCGGTCGCCGGCGAGCGTCTTGATCCGGTTCTTCTTCATTTTGCCGGCGGTATAGGCGATCAGCTGGTGACCATTGTCGAGCTGCACGCGATAGCGGGCGTCGGGCAATATCTCGAGAACCAGCCCCTCGAATTGCAGAAGTTCTTCCTTCGACACGCGATAGGCCTTTATCGCGGAGTCTTGCGTGCTAGGTCGCTTGCCGGCCGCGGCTTTTTTTCGGCCGCTTATCGGCCGCCTGCTTCTCCGCGGCTTCCTCCGGCGGCTTCCTTGGCGAGGCGCAGCGCCCGCAATCGCTCGGTCCGTTCGCGCACCAAGCGGGCATTGTCGAGATATTCCAGTCATCGCCTTGGCGCCATCCTTGGCGCGCTCTTCTTTCTTGAAACTTGCGTCGGCGCGTACCCGAGCCTCGCTCGACCGCGCTACATCGGCTTTAGTCGGCAATGTCATCTCCTTTTCGGCGCAACAGGCGCGGAACAGCCGTCCGCGGGATGCGCTGTCTTTGAAATGGATTTTCACGCTCATTCGCGAGCGGACCCGAGATATATGGGTATTGGGCAGCGCGAATGGAAGGCGCGCAGCCGGCAACGGGCGCGCCGGAAAAACGCCCGCCGGGGGGCAATTTGCAGCAAACAAAGCCAATTTGCGCTGATTAACGCGAGAATTTCTTATATTTGATCCGCTGCGGCATGACGGAATCGATCCCCAGCCGCCGCATCTTGTCCTTCTCGTAATCCTGAAAATTGCCCTCGAACCATTCGACGTGGCTCTCGCCCTCGAAAGCGAGGATGTGGGTGGCGATGCGGTCGAGGAACCAGCGGTCGTGGCTGATGATCACGGCGCAGCCGGCGAAATCCTCGAGCGCCTCTTCCAGCGCGCGGAGCGTATCGACGTCGAGATCGTTGGTCGGCTCGTCGAGCAGGAGCACGTTGGCGCCGGATTTGAGCATCTTGGCGAGATGCACGCGATTGCGCTCGCCGCCGGACAACTGGCCGACTTTCTTCTGCTGGTCGGCGCCCTTGAAATTGAATGCCGCGCAATAGGCGCGCGAATTGACTTCGCGCTTGCCGAGCTGCAGCTGATCGAGGCCGCCGGAAATCTCCTCCCACACGCGTCTTCTTGCCGTCGAGCGCATCGCGCGACTGGTCGACATAGCCGAGATGCACCGAACTCGCCGACCTTGATGCTGCCGTTGTCCGGCTGGTCCTGCTCGGTGATCATGCGAAACAGCGTCGTCTTGCCGGCGCCGTTCGGCCCGATCACGCCGACGATGCCGCCGGGCGGCAATTTGAAGCTGAGATCGTCGATCAAAAGATTGTCGCCGAAGCCCTTTTTCAGATTCTCGAAGTCGATGACATTCTGCCCGAGCCGCTCGGCGACCGGGATGACGATCTGCGCGGTCTGCGTCTGCTTCTCGCCGGCTTTTTTCAGCAACTCCTCATAGCGCTCGTAGCGCGCCTTGGATTTGGCCTGCCGGGCCCGCGGCGAAGCCGCGATCCATTCCTGCTCGCGCGCGAGCGTGCGCTGCCGCGCTTCTTCCTCGCGGCCTTCCTGCTCGCAGCCGCTTCTGCTTCTGCACCAGCCAGGCGGAGTAGTTGCCCTCGTAGGGAATGCCGCGGCCGCGATCGAGCTCGAGGATCCAGCCGGTGACATTGTCGAGAAAATAGCGGTCGTGGGTGACGATCAGGATGGCGCCCGGATAGTTGCGCAGATGGCCCTCGAGCCACATCACCGACTCGGCATCGAGATGGTTGGTCGGCTCGTCGAGCAGGAGCAGCTCCGGCTGCTCCAGCAACAGCCGGCAGAGCGCGACCCGGCGCCGCTCGCCGCCGGAGAGTTGCGCCACCTCGGCATCGTCGGCCGGACAGCGCAGCGCGTCCATCGCCAGGTCGACCTTGGAATCGAGGTCCCACAGCCCCTTGGATTCGATCTCGTCCTGGAGCTTGGTCATCTCGTCGGCGGTCTCGTCGGAATAGTTGAGCGCCAGCTCGTTGTAGCGGTCGAGGATCGCCTTCTGCGGCGCCACCCCTTCCATGACGTTTTCGCGCACCGACTTGGTCGGATCGAGCTGCGGCTCCTGCGCCAGATAGCCGACGCGGGCGCCTTCGGCGGCCCAGGCTTCGCCGGAATATTCGTTGTCGAGGCCGGCCATGATGCGAAGCAGCGTCGACTTGCCGGAGCCATTGACGCCGAGCACGCCGATTTTGGCGTCGGGATAGAACGACAAATGGACGTTGTCCAAGACCTTGCGGTTGCCCGGATAGGTCTTCGAGAGTTCCTGCATGTGGTAGATGAATTGACGGGCCATTCTTGGTCCGGGCTTCTACAGCGCCCTGCCTTCGATCACTGGGCGCCTGGCGCCGATGTCTGGAATTTGCCGCTGATGTAGCGAGCGGGTAGGTAAAGGGCAAGCGGCGGCAAGGTCAATCCGATGCTCCGCGATCCCGATTTTGTTCCGTTTCAACCACCGCCGCGGCCGCTCGGTTTGCGGGGGCTGCCGACGCTATGGCGCAACTATATCGAGACCATTCCGCGCCCGGCCTACGAGGAAGGGCGTGACGCGCGTGCGCACGCACTATTCCGATGTGATTCTGGTCTGCGATCCCGACCTGATCGGCGAAATCCTGGTCGAGAAAGCCGACGCCTTCGGCCGCGACCCGGCGACCCGCCGGTCGTTTCGGCCCGTGGTCGGCGACAATTCCATCTTTGTCGCCGATGGCGCCGACTGGCGCTGGCAGCGCCGCGCGGTGGCGCCGATCTTCCGGCACGAGACCATACTCTCGTTCGTTCCGGTCTTCGCCGCCATGGCGCGAGCGCCAGGTCGAACGCTGGCGCGCCGCCGAGCCGGATGGCCCGGTCGATGCGGCAGCGGCGATCACCCGCACCACCTTCGACATTATTGTCGAATCGATGCTGGGCGGCTCCGCGAGCCTCGACGCCGAACGCTATAGCCGCGCGCTGACGGAAAACTTCGAGACCATTCCCTGGCACCTGATCTACGACATGTTTGCCGTGCCCGAATGGATGCCTTTCCCCAACCGGCGCAACGCCATGCGCTCGCGCGACTTCCTGCATCGGGACATGCACCGCCTGGTCGAGGCGCGGCGGGCAAAGCCGTCGCCGCAGCCGGATCTCCTCGATTTGCTGCTGGCCGCGCGCGATCCCGAAACCGGCCGCCGCATGAGCGACGCGGAAGTCGTGAACAATCTTCTGACTTTCATCGCCGCCGGCCATGAAACCACCGCCGTCGCGCTCACCTGGACGCTCTGGCTTCTGGCCAAGGATCAGGCCGCGCAGCAGCGGGTTTTTGACGAAGTCACGGACATTGCCGGCGGCGGCGCGATGACCGCCGCGCATGTCGACCGGCTGAGTTTTTGCCGGCAGGTCATTTCGGAATCGATGCGGCTATTCCCGCCGGCGCCGGGCATCGGACGGCAGCCGAACACCGCCGTGACGCTCGCCGGCATGCAAATCAGTCCCCACACCCGCATCCACATTCCGGTGTTTGCCCTGCACCGCAATGTGCGGCTGTGGGACAATCCGAACGCCTTCGATCCCGATCGTTTCGCCGCGGATAAGGTTAAGACGCGCTCGCGTTACGCCTTTTTGCCGTTCGGCGGCGGCCCGCGCGTATGCATCGGGGCAAGCTTCGCCACCATCGAGGCGGCGGTGATATTGGCCGTATTGATTCGCGCTTTTCGTTTTCAGGCGGTCGCCGGGCACAAGCCCAAGCCGGTGGCGCGCGTGACGCTCCGTCCCGCGGGCGGCATGCCTCTGCTGATCGCAAAGCGCGAACCCGCAGCCGCGATCGATCGGTCTTTCCGCGATCACCGTAAGGCTTCGTAAAGCGTTCCACGCATTTGCGCCGCGGCCAGCTCGCGCACGCAGGCGCGACTCCAGCGTTTTCGCACTAATTTTTAATGATTTTTCGCTGAAAATTGCTCCCAACCGGCGTTTGAACCCCGGACGCCGTCCGCCCGACCAATAAGTGGCGCCAACAGGGAGAAACCCAGGAACGGCGCCACGTCAAAGAAGCCAAGGGGAGCGTGCCATGTTGAACAATTTCGCAAAGGCTTTCCGTGAATTGCAGCGGACCTTCGGCGACGCGTTCAACCCCTATCGGCCGGAGCTTTACTATATGCGCGGGCCAGGACCGGCCTGCCGCGCCAAACGTGCCGGCGGCATGTCGGCTCTGCCGGTTAGGATCGACAGCGCCCTGCGATGGCCGAGTTCGTCAAGGCGCACGCTTAGTCACTGGTCCTTTATTCCGGACGTATATTCCGCCAACCTGCGCTTCGTCCCCACATCCCAACGCCGCCATTGCAGCTATCCGCTCCGGCAAGGATGATGGATTCCGGATCGCCGCTTCTGCGGCATTACGGAATGAGGGACCATGCCGCTCCGCTGCGCCATTCTCGACGACTATCAGAACGTCGCACTCTCCATGGCCGACTGGTCGAAAGTCGCAGGCGACGTTGGAGATCAAGGTTTTCAACGAGCATCTCGGCTCGCCTGACGAGGTCATCGCCGCATTGCAGGGCTTTGCCATCGTCTGCGCGATGCGCGAGCGGACCGCCTTTCCGCGCGCGGTGATCGAGGCGCTGCCCGATCTGAAACTCCTGATCACCACCGGCATGCGCAACGCCTCGATCGATCTCGACGCCGCCAAGGCGCACGGCGTCGTCGTCTGCGGCACGCCGTCTTTCGGCAACGCCACCGCCGCCATCGCCACCGGGCTGATGCTCGAGCTCGCGCGCCACATCGGCTACGAGAACGACCGACTCAAGGCCGGCGCGCCGTGGCAGACCACGATCGGACTCGATCTCGAAGGCCTGACGCTCGCGCTGCTCGGCCTTGGCAGGCTCGGCACGCCGGATGGCCGAGATCGGCCAGGCGTTCAAAATGAACGTCATCGCCTGGAGCCAGAACCTGACGGCGGAGACATGCAAACAGGCGGGCGTCGAGCATGTCGGCCGCGACGACCTTTTCCGCCGCGCGGATTTCCTGTCGATCCATGTACAATTGTCACCGCGTACGCGCGGGCTGATCGGCGCCAAGGAGTTCGGCCTGATGAAGCCGAGCGCTTACCTCATCAACACCTCGCGCGGCCCGATTGTCGATGAGGCGGCCTTGATCGCGGCGTTGCGCGACAAGCGCATCGCCGGCGCCGGCCTCGATGTGTTCGATATCGAGCCGCTGCCGCTCGATCATCCCTTGCGCAAGCTCGACAATGTCGTGCTCACGCCGCATCTCGGCTACGTCGCCGAACAGAATTATCGGGCATTCTATGCCGGCATCGTCGACGATATCCGCGGCTTCCTCGACGGCAAGCCAGTGCGCGTGCTCGGCGTAACGCTACCGTCGCCGTCACCCGTGGCGGATTTTCAGGACCAGAATCGTCGCCGTCATCGCCAAGGTGACGATGCTCGAGCCGATCAGCGGTCCGTCGACGATGGCGAGGCCATAAAGCAGCCAAAGCAGCACGCCGAGCGTACACAGCGCCGTGCCCGAGAGCGAGATGGCGCGCGTCTCACGGTCGCGGATGATCTTGACCGCCTGCGGCACCCAGCAGATCGTCGTCAGCAGCGCACCGGTCGCCCCGATCGCATCAACCACCACAGGCGGCATCATTTTCTCTTCCAATTTGCCTTGCAGACCGCCGTCGCGGCGTCGAAAGCTTGGGCATGGCGAATCATTTGTTTGATTTTAACGACGGCTCGGTGTGATCAGGATGACATCCGCACGCGAGCGAACGAGAATGACGCGCGTTTACTTAATCTCCCTCACGGGCAATTGAAGAATGTCATCGGATCGTCACGCATGAATTGTAAAATCATCAAGGCGTTGGGTTAGTTTGTGGCCGGGATTGTTGCGTAACTTCAAGCGGTGCGCACCCCGATCGAGTCACCAGCGCCTGCGGAAATAACATGAACGTCTCCGAGCACACCGCCCGAGTCTTCGATACCGACCTCATCAAGCTCACGCAAATGGTCGCGCAGATGGGCGGTTTCGCCCAGAAGCAGGTGACCGATTTCATCGACGCGCTGACGCGGCGCGACATCGGTCTGGCGCGCCAGGTCATCGCCGCCGATGCGACGGTCAATTCACTGCAGCGGCAGATCGAAGAAAAAGCCATCGCCACCATCGCGCTGCGGCAGCCGATGGCGATCGATCTGCGCGCGCTGGTTGCGATGTTGCGGATCGCCAACGATCTGGAACGCGTCGGCGACTTGGCGAAGAATATCGGCAAGCGAGTCATCGCCGTCTGCGGCGACAATTCGCAGCGCGCGCTGATGCGCGGGCTCAAGCACATGGCGGCGCTGGTCGTGTCGCAACTCGCTGCCGTGCTCGACAGCTTCGTCGATCGCAACCCGAACAAGGCGCTGCAGGTCTGGAAGGCCGACAAGGAAGTCGACGCGCTGTACGTGTCGCTGTTCCGGGAGTTGCTCACTTACTCCATGGAGGATCCGGGCACGATCTCCATGTGCATCCACCATCTGTTCTGCGCCAAGAACATCGAGCGCATCGGCGACCATGCCACCAACATCGCCGAGGCGGTGCATTACATGGTCGAGGGCCAGGCCATCGCCGGCGAGCGGCCGAAAGGCGACATTTCCAGCTATGTCGGCGAGACGATGGAATTCGCCAACAAAGTGCCGGCGTAAGCCGCTCCCCGCGCCCGGCGTAACCTCGACACACGATACCCAAAGATTTTCAGTCGCCGCGCAGGGCGGTGATTCGCTTTTGCGAGAACTAACGGCCATCACGCCGTTAACTCCTCATTAGGGTTAACAGTCTATTGCTGACCAGCCTGCGGCGGCGCGCCCCGGGCACCTGTCTTGGCAGCGATCGAGATGCGTTCGACCGGTAGCAACACCCTCCGCCCTTCGCGCCTGCTCTCCTCGGCCGCGCTCCTCATTGTCATCGCGGCGGCGACGGCCGGGTGCCAGACCATGCAAACTGCCGAGACGACCGGCGCGACGCCAGCCGCGGCGGCCGATCAGTCGACCGGCGACGTACGCCGCGATGTCGAGGTATTCGGCCAGCAATATCGCGCCGATCCATCGAACGTCGACGTGGCGATCCGCTATGCGCAGGCGCTGCGCAAGACCGGGCAGCGCGCCCAGGCCGTCGCCATCCTGGAGAAGGCCTCGATCGAAAGCCCGCACAACAAGACATTGCTCGGCGCCTACGGTCGCGCACTGGCCGAAGCCGGGAATTACGATCAGGCCTTGCAAGTGCTCGACCGCGCCCATACGCCGGACCAGCCCGATTGGCATATTCTCTCCGCGCAGGGTGCGGTGCTCGACCAAATGGGCCGCCATGCCGAGGCGCAGCGCTACTATCTGACCGCGCTCAAGATCGTTCCCGACGAGCCTTCCGTGCTGTCAAATCTCGGACTTTCTTACGCGCTGTCAAAGAATCTGCCCGAGGCCGAGACGACATTGCGCCGCGCCTCGGCGCGTCCGCCGGTCGATCAGCGGGTGCGGCAAAACCTCGCGCTTGTGGTCGGCCTGCAAGGCCGCTTCGCCGAAGCCGAGAGCATCGCCCGCGCCGATCTGCCGGCCGACGAAGCCGCCGCCAATGTCGCCTATCTGCGGCAGATGCTCGCGCACCGCAAAGATCTGCGCGAGCCGAGCCGCGCCGCGCACGCCGAGGCTGGCGCCAGCTGATTGTTCGTCATTGACGGCTACGGGATCGCCATCACTTTGATCGCCGCCGGGCCGAGAATGACGATGAACAGCACCGGCAGGAAAAACAGGATCATCGGTACGGTGAGCTTCGGCGGCAGGCCCGCGGCCTTTTTCTCGGCTTCCGACATGCGCATGTCGCGATTTTCCTGCGCCAACACCCGCATGGTCGTGCCGAGCGGCGTGCCGTAGCGTTCCGCCTGCTGCAAGGCAAGACAAACCGCCTTGACGCCCTCCAGCCCGACGCGCTGCGCGAGGTTATCGTAGGCCTGCCGGCGATCCGGCAGATACGACAGTTCGGCGGTGGTCAGCGTGAGCTCTTCGGCAAGCTCGACCGACTGGGCGCCGACCTCGTCGCTGACTTTTTGAAACGCGGCCTCGACCGACATTCCGGATTCGATGCAAATCAACAATAGATCGAGCGCATCGGGAAACGAGCGCTTGATCGAGGTCTGCCTACGCTGGATTTTGTTCTTTAGATACAAGTTCGGACTCAACATCCCGAAATAGGCGGCGCCGATCCCGATGCCAAGCTTGATCATGGTCGGCTGATCGAGCTGGATCACGACGAAAACGTAAAACAGCGATAGCAGCAGCATCGCGATCGGCATCACCATGCGGAAGAACAGATAGGTGACGTACGGCGCGTGGCCGCGATAGCCGGCCTGCACCAGCATCGGGCGCGCGGCTTCCTGGCCGACCCATTTCGACAGGTTGAAGTTCTGCACGACGGTGTTCATGTACGCTTTCGGCGATTGCCGCAGCGTCACCTTGTTGCCCTGCGCCAATCGCTCGCGCTCGCGCTGCCTGATCTTCTCGCGCTCGAAAGCCACGGCTTTCATACGCGTCGACAGCGAGTCTCGCGCCAATAGCGGCATCGCCAGCGTCAGCACCGTGGCGCCCGCCGCGATCGCCGCAAACAGCATGGTGAGAAACTGCGGATCGATATATTGCTCGAGGGCGTGGAGCATGCGCGTGCCTTAGAAATCGAAGTTGATCATCCGGCGCATCACGAAGATGCCGACGGACATCCACACCAAGCTGGCCGCCAACATCAGACGTCCGAACGGCTCGGTCCACAGCAGCGAGATGTATTGCGGGCTGGTGATGTAAACCAGCGTCATCACCGCGATCGGCAAGGCGCCGATGATCGCTGCCGAAGCCTTGGCTTCCATCGACATCGCCTGGATCTTGGCTTTCATCTTCTTGCGGTCGCGCAGCACCCGCGACAGGTTGCCGAGCGCCTCGGAAAGATTGCCGCCGGCGCGTTGCTGGATGGAAATGACGATGCCGAAAAAGTTCGCTTCCGGCACCGGCATGCGCTCGTAGAGCTTGAGGCAGGCTTCGCCGATTGGCATGCCGATCGTTTGCGTCTCGATGATGCTGCGGAACTCGCCGCGCACCGGTTCTTCGGCCTCGGCGGCGATCAGCTTCAAGCTGTCGAGCAGCGGCAAGCCGGCCTTGATGCCGCGAACGATTACGTCGACGGCGTCCGGAAAAGCGTGGAGAAACTTCGCCTCCCGGCGCTTTTTTAAATACGCCAGCGCCCAGAACGGCAAGCCGCCGCCGGCGGCGAAACCGAGCCCAAGAGCAGCCAACATGCCGACGCCGGCCAGCGTCGCGACCAGGAAAACGCCGCCGCCCAATGCGCCGGCAATCACCATGAATCGGCGCGGCGACCAGCGAAGCCCGGCCCGCGCGAGCCGCACCGAAAGCGGCACGCGCTTGGCTCTTCTGTTCCGCGCTTCGAGCTGCTTGAGCGTGCCTTCGACCTGCTCGCGCCGCGACTTCTGCGCCGACCGCGCCGCGCGCTGCGGCATCGGCTCCGCGCGCGCAACACTCGCCATCCGTTGTTCGGTTTTTCGCTCGCCGGACAGGATCGGATAAATGAAAACCCACGCGACGCCGCCGATCGCGATCGCGACCATGATAAACATGACTGATGCGTTCATCGCCGCTCTCGCCGTTACCTGCCGACAAGATCGCTGGGCGCCGCGGCATCGAGCGCGGCGGCAAGCCGCCCCTCCTCGCCGTAATACCGCGCCCGCTCCCAGAATTTCGGCCGGCCGATGCCGGTCGAGCGATGCTGGCCGATGAGATTGCCGTTGGGGTCCTCGCCCATGATGTCGTACAAGAAAATGTCCTGGGTGATGATGACGTCGCCTTCCATTCCCACCACCTCGGTGATGTGGGTGATGCGCCGCGAACCGTCGCGCAGGCGCGCCGCCTGGATGACAACGTCGATCGAGCCCACGATCATTTCGCGGATGGTGCGCGACGGCAGCGAGTATCCGCCCATGGTAATCATCGATTCCAGGCGCGACAGCGCCTCGCGCGGCATGTTGGCGTGCAACGTGCCCATCGAGCCGTCATGGCCGGTATTCATCGCCTGCAACAGGTCGAAGGCTTCCGGTCCGCGCACTTCGCCGACGATGATCCGTTCCGGCCGCATGCGCAGGCAATTGCGCACCAGATCGCGCATGGTGATCTGGCCCTCGCCTTCGAGGTTCGGCGGCCGCGTTTCCAGCCGCACCACATGCGGCTGCTGCAATTGCAGTTCGGCGGCGTCCTCGCAGGTGACGATGCGCTCGTCGTCGTCGATGTAGCGGGTCAGGCAGTTCAGCAGCGTCGTCTTGCCGGAGCCGGTGCCGCCGGAAATCAGCACGTTCGCGCGGCACCGGCCGATCACCTTGAGGATCTCCGCCCCTTCCGGCGAAATCGATCCATATCGGACCAGCTGCTCGAGCGTCAGCTTGTCCTTGCTGAATTTGCGGATGGTGAGCGCCGGCCCGTCGATCGCCAGCGGCGGCACGATGGCGTTGACGCGCGAGCCGTCGGGCAGGCGCGCGTCGCAGATCGGCGACGCTTCGTCGACGCGGCGGCCAACCTGGCTGACAATGCGCTGGCAGATGTTGAGAAGCTGCTGATTGTCGCGAAACCGGATGCCGGTCTTCTGAATCTTGCCGCCGACTTCGATATAGACCGTGCCGGAGCCGTTCACCATGATGTCGGCGATTTCATCGCGGGCTAACAGCGGCTCGAGCGGTCCGTAACCGAGCACGTCGTTGCAGATGTCGTCGAGCAGGTCCTCCTGCTCGGCGATCGACATCACGATGTTCTTGATCGCGATGATCTCGTTGACGATGTCGCGGATTTCCTCGCGCGCGGAATCGGCGTCGAGCTTGGCGAGCTGGCCGAGATCGATGGCCTCGATCAGCGCGCCGAAAATGGTGCCTTGGTTTCGTAGTAGCTATCGGAACGGCGCGTATCGATCGCGGTCGGTATCTGCACCGGCGGACCGGCCGGGCCGGCATTGCGGGTGCCTGACGGTGCGCCAGGATCGGCGCGCCGAGACCGGCCGACGGAAACGGCGTACGTCCGCCTGGCGGCAAAGTCGCCGGCGCCGGCGGCGAAGAAGCCGGCGGCAAAGAAGCCAGCGGCAAATCGGCGGTGGCGGCGCCGGGCGCGACGCCGGCTGCGGCCGTTCTGGTGACGGCGTCGGACTACGGGGTGGAACGCTTGCCAACACCAACGCAACTCCAACAGATCATCGTTACGATGCCGTTGCCGTAGCTCCTCGAACAGCGGCGACAGCAGGCTTGAACCTTTTTCTTGGTTCGATGCGGCCGGTCAGTTTCTGCGCCAGCTGGCGGAGTATGTCGGCGGTGCGATGATTGGCGGAAATCTCGGCGATGATCTGACCATTGTTGGCCGCCGCGCCGAACAACTGCGGTTCGAACGGATCGCCACGATCGGCGCGTCGTCCAACGCCTTGGCGAAGTCGG
>CAWDQG010000009.1:0-107812 GCA_963804405.1 uncultured Alphaproteobacteria bacterium
ATGTACACAAGAAGACGATCAGCTATTGCGTGAAGGACGCAGCTGGCCGTGTGCAGCAGGAAGGCAAGATCGGATCGACTCGCCGGGAACTGGATTGCTGGATCCGCTCGATGCCGCAGCCCCGCATGATCGCCGACTGCCTGCGCTGCGACTTCCTGCCGGAGTGTCATATGGCCTCGACGGAGATCCGGAACCGGCGCCGCACGCTGCGCTACCGGAGTCTGGTGGTCAAGCAGATGGTGCAGATGAAGAACCGTGTCTCCGGCCTGCTGATGGAGACCGGGGTCAGCTACAACAAGCAGCGGCTGCACAAGGTCGGCTACTTCGCCGAACTGATGTCGACCAACGAAGAGGTGAACGAGAGCATACGGCCGCTGCTGAAGCTGAGCAGGGAGATGATCTGCCGCTCTCAGAAGCTCGATTATGCCCTGGTCAGTTCGCTCGAGCGAGATCCGCTTCTGAAGGAGCGGCTACGGCGGCTTCGGACCGTGCCCGGGGTGGGGCCGATCACGGCCCTGACGTGGGCTCTGGAGATCGGGGACTACACGCGTTTCACTTCGATCAAGCAAGCGATCAGCTACTGCGGCCTATGCGGCGATGAGAAGAGCTCGGCTGACAAGGTGATGCGGATGCCGATTTCCAAGCAGCGAAACAAGCACATCCAGAGAGTGCTGATTGAAGCAGCCAAACTGGCGGTGCGGGAGTGCCATGAACTCGCCGTGATCCGTGCCAGAGAATTGGAGAGAGGAAACCCCAACCGGGCCACGCTGGCGGTTGCCAGAAAGATGGTCTGCTACATGCTCGCTGTGGAGCGCAGGCATCAGGACTTCGTGCCTGCCGAGAAGTTCAGCCGAACGGCAGCAGCTTAAAGCTTTTCCTCATAAGGAAAAGGCAAAAAACCTCAGGATTCATCGATGCGCAGACTGCCAGGTCCCGCCGGTTGCCGACTGGGCGAAGGAGCAAAACTCCGGAGGCTCACTACGAATTGTTTCGAGACTGGCAGAGAACACAAACTCAATCATCTGTGACGGCTCTTCGGAGCCCGAGACAGCAAATGGATGTCAGGTTCTGCATGGGCAGGAACCACCCGCCGAGAGGCACCGTTGCGCTATGAGGCATCCTGATCAGATCGAATGCGCGCTCTCCTGAGCGCGCCCAGAAACCTCGTGCTTTTCGCTTGACTTTGACTTACATGGAGGTCGGCAAACCGGAACTTATCCAGTTGGCCGAAAAGTCGGCATGTCGGACAAGTGCCTTTTTCACAGGCAACTTGCAGTAATAAGCCTTATCGATAATTGAACATCTCATTGCCAGCCTGGCCGAGTGCGGTTGTGCAGCGTTGGGGGTTCACCCCTTCTCTCGTCAACCTTCAACCCGTGAAGAGTAGAAGTCGGCTGAATCGAAACAGGGGAACAAATGAGGGCACTTTCGTTTTCGACCATCATTTCGAAGACGCATTCATGAGCAGCGTTAAGCGTTTCTTCGAACGAAGAGTTCCAGAGCTTCCCTTCCGGTCTCTCGCGGCAAGTCCGCCAACTACGATCTCGAGGAGGTTGAGCAAACCGGGTGCAGATGAAGGCGGACAAAAAGCGGACGGAGAGCAGACTAGTTCATAAAATGGCATTGATAACTTGGCACTTAGACTTAGATCGCGCAGGGTCTGCAAAACCTTTATGCGTCGGTTCGATCCCGACCCGCGCCTCCAAAATATCTTGTTGAAAACAAATGCCTCCGTCACGGAGGCTTTAGTTTTGTGTCATTTTCGTGTCATACTCCTCATCACACCAATCAAAGAGAGCGCGGCACGATGACCACCACACCCATGATCACGATCTACGTACGGCACTCCGCCGGATGCAAATATGAGGTCAACGAGTTAGCGCGGCGATGCGATTGCCGGAAGTGGCTCCGCTGGACCCAAGACGGGACCCGGCACCGGCGCAAGGCGAACACACGGTCATGGGCGGAGGCCGAGCAGGTCAAACGCGACATCGAGGATCAGCTGACCGGCAGGGCCGATCTGGCCGCGTCACAAACTGACACGAAAAACATCCGCGCTGCAGTCGAGGTCTTCATCGCGGACAAGCGGGTCCAGGGGGTCACAGCGGACGTAGTGGCGAAGTACGAGCGTGAGCTCGGTCGTCTGGCCGCCTACTGCGAGGGCCAGGGGGTCTACACCGTGCAGGGCGTCACGCGGGAACTCCTCACTGGCTACGCGGCGACGTGGGAGACCCTCTATCCGTCCTCGCAGACACGGTCCGTGGTCAGGTCGCGCTGCCGGGGATTCCTCCGTTACTGTTGTGAGGCGCAGTGGCTCCCCCGCATACCCGTCCTGCCCAAGGTCAGGGTGGATGAGTGCCCTACTCTCCCCCTCGACGCCGATGAGTACGCTCGGCTGCTTGAGGCGGCAGACAGGTTCAAGGCACCGCCGCCAGCCGCGCACGTCCGCGCCCTGGTCCAGCTCATGCGGTGGAGCGGCCTGTCCATACGGGATGCATTGACGCTGCGGACGGACCGCATACTTCAGGTGGGTGACCGCTACCGCGTTGTGACCGTGCGCCAGAAGACAGGAACCGACGTGAGCGTCGTTATCCCACCTGCGGTGGCTAAGGAGATCCTTAAGGTGGCAGGTAAGGACTACGTCTTCTGGGACGGCAAGAGTGACATCGTCAAGTCCTGGACGAAGTATGTGATGGCCCCACTGTTCAAGGCAGCGAAGATCGAGCGCGGTGGCAGCATGATGAGCCACCGGCTCCGAGACACGTTCGCCTGCGACCTGCTCGAGAAGGGCGTGCCCATGGAGGAGGTATCCCGGTTACTCGCGCATACGAGCATTCGCACGACGGAGCGCCATTACGCTAAGTGGAGCAAGGGACGGCAGGATCGACTGGATGATCTTGTGAGTGGAGCGTGGGTGTAGGTGGGCAGCGAGAATAAAAAAAAAGGCCACCATCACGGTGGCCTTTTTTTATTTGCTCAGCGACGACGCTTAACCTGTCGCTCCACGATGTACCTCTCAAACGTCTGCCGAGGGATCCGTAAGATCCGCTTCCTCCGCTTATGCATGGAGCCGGGGGTGCCGAGATCTATGACGCCCTCGGCGCTTCCGAACTGGCGCGTGACTGTATCCGTGGACACCGCCAGGATACCAGCTACCTGCTCGACGGTGAGGTAGGTGGTAAAGCCAGTGGGGCGTGGGGCGTGCGTGTCGGGCGCGGTCATGGAGGCTAATACTCAAAACGGACCGCTGACCCCGAATATCATTTCAAACCAAATGAGGCCCCTCACTACGAGGGACCTTTTTGCGTTCCGGATGGTGGTCACCCGCCTCGACATCGAGGAGCTCAGGTACCTGGCGGAGATGCAGCTCCGCAGAGAGGCTCGCGCCCAACGCCGGGTCCAGCGATCGCGGTGACCGCACCCCACCCCACAGCATCCAACCTCCGTGCCCACCACCACCATCTACGACGACATCCTCTGGCACCAGTACCGTACCCAGCCACCGCGCTCGGTTCCGGCCAACATCCACGCTCCTCGCAACTATGTAGAGCTGGCTGCAGCCATCGACTTCGAGGCCGATGCTGATGACATATTGCAGGGTTCCCGATCAGATGTGTGGAGCTCGTTTCTACTCGATTGGTCTGCACTACAAGATTCCGGTATCTTGCACCATTGCGGTTCGGAATAAGCGCCAGGTATGGCCGATTCCCACGGCAGCTTAAAGTCGGGTATTTTGAGGTGCTTGTCAGAACCAGACGTTCCGGCAATCTCAATGAGCGAAACGGCGAGTGGGTGTTGAAAAAGTCGGTACGAATCAGCTGATTTCCATGAAATCCATATGGCAATGCGAGGTGTTTAGCAGCATGCTGTTGTGGATCGCCATTGTCGGAGGACTAAGGCTCATGATGGGTCAGCACCCGCGCTCTGAATCGCTGTTCTACTACTTCCGACTGGAAGATCAGGTTCCAGAGAACCATCTGTTGCGATTGGTTGACAGGCATATCGACTTCGGCTTCGTGCGCGAGCGGCTGAAGGAAAGCTATAGCGAGACTGGTCGTCCGTCTATCGACCCAGAACTGTTGCTGCGGATTCTGCTGATTGGCTATTTCTACGGCATCAGCAGCGAGCGCAAGCTGGTTGAGGAACTGCGCATGCATCTGGCCTGGCGCTGGTTCACAGGTCTTGGTTTTGATGAGGAAGTTCCGCATCACTCCACGTTTTCGAAGAATCGCCACGGGCGATTCCAGGAATCGAAGCTGTTCGAGCAGTTGTTCGAGGAAGTTGTGGCCCGATGCCTGGCCGTAGGACTGGTTCGCGGAGACAAGCTGTCAGTGGATGGAACGTTCGTCGAGGCAAACGCTTCCAAGGAGAGCCGCATCCCGCGAGAGCAGTTGGCCGAAGCCGCGCAGGTCAATCGAACCGTGCGCGAGTATCTTGCTGAGCTTGAGATGCAGAACCCCGTAGAGGAGCCAACCCATAGTCAAGACAAGGTATCCACCACCGATCCGGACTCTACCTATGCGACCAAGGGCGGCACGCCGGCACGCATGGGCTATTACAACAACTACCTTGTTGATAACCACAGTTGCATCGTCGTGGGCGTGCAAGCGACAGGAGCTCGCCTGAGTGAGGAGTCTCGGGCCGCAGAGGATATGATCGCTCGCTTCGCCCAATGGCAAGACAGGAAGCCGCAATCCATCGCTGCCGATGCAAGCTATGGCAATGGTGAGTTTTTGCAGTGGTTGATGGACCGGGAGATTACGCCGTACATGCCCACCAGGGATGCAGTCGGGCGAACGAGGAGCCCCTTCTATGGTCCGGAGTGCTTTACCTACTTGCCGGATAGCAACAGCTACATCTGCCCAGCAGGCCAGCAACTGAACTATGGCGGCCGCAACGAGAGGAATCGTACGTTCGGCTATATTGGAACACGCAAAAAGTGCGGTCCGTGCCGACAGAGATCCCAGTGCACGACCGGACCGTTCCGGTATCTTGCCATCCACATGAACGAAGCAGCTCGGCAACGAGCACGAGATCTCCGGACGACACCGGAGTTTGGACATGCACAACGACAGCGGAAGAAGGTCGAAGCACTGTTCGCGGAACTGAAGAATCACATCGGTCTTCGCCGCCTGCGCCTGCGCAGGTTGAACTTCGTTCGAGAGCAGTTCTTCCTGGCGGCCACCGCCCAAAACATCAAACGACTGGTCCGATTCCTGAGCGGGCTGACCACTCCCCCGGTACCTGACACTGCTTAGGTGCGGGAAAGAACGATACCCCGCCGCTCTCGTGCACACCTCAGCGCCCAAAACACCAGAAAAGGCGACGACTTTTTCAACACCCACGCCTGTTGTCGTCAATTGACTGGTAAAGCCACGTGCCGGAATTGTCGAGCATTACAAGCTCGCAAACATCTCTCTCGACGGCTTCGTCCTCGAACCGAAGCTGCCCAAGGCAGCCTGACCGGGGGGCGATGGCATGGTCCAAGTCCAGTGCTTCCTCAGATGGGACCGCCCGTTGAGATTTTTAGGAGCGCGGAGCGCAACGTACAGCAGACCCAACATCTGTGCCCCTCGGGCACGTCCTCAAGGTACATATCATAGTGGGGATAACAGGTGCGACAGATGTTGCAACATCTGATGCCGAGATGCTGGAGATCGTCGCAGGTTTGAATATCACCTTCGGGTAAGTGATGCAGCTATCCCTTACGGGATAGCCGAGCTTACCGATAACCGGGGTTTTCGAGGAGCTTTATGTGTCGCTAAAATGACACAGTGACCCGTCCCCGCGCTACCCTTATCGCCACTGCTGCCACGGTTGTTGTCCTTTGCCTCTGCTGGCTCTTCTGGCATTCGCGGTCGAAGGCATCCGCTCCCGCGCCATCCTCTTCAGCCGCAACTCTCGGCCCCGTTAGCGCCGCCGACACTCCCTCCGCTGATGACCTCGCCCCCACCTTGGTCTACGCGCACAATCTGCTCCTGCGCAAAGGCCCCAACTTCCGCATCTACATCCGCTGGATTCGTGGACAGATGGTTCGCACCCACCGGCAGGTCAATCCGTCCTTCGACGACCCAGAGTCCTTCGTTCTTCAGATTCAAAAAGGCGTCATCCACGCGAATATAGGGGACATCAGCAACTACCTTAACGCCAGCTCTCCGCCCGACGCTCCTTTCAAGAACATCTCTATTCAGCCCGAAGGCGACCAACTCAAACTGCACGGCACCGTACACAAGATCGTTTCGCTTCCCGTTGAGCTCGTTGGCTCCCTCTCTCACACTCCAGATGGTCGCGTACAGTTTCACGTCATCAAGCTCAACGTGCTGAAGATCCCGTTGAAAGGGCTCCTCGGCGACTTCCATGTCGAACTATCCGACCTTGTTCACGCGAGTAATATCCCCGGCGTTCAGATCGTAGATAACGACATCCTCTTCGACACACAGAAACTACTTCCCCCGCCGCATATCCACGGCGCTCTTACCTCCGTGCGTGTCAGTCCACCAGACATCGAGGTTATCTACGGCAACGCGAGCAACGACGAGACGCGCCTCGCGCAGTGGCACAACTTTCTCCGTCTGAGTGGGGGCACGCTCGACTTCGGGAAGCTCACTATGCACCACGTCGATCTCACAATGATCGACGCCTCCCAAGACCCCTGGTTTGACCTCGACCTCGTCAACTACCAGGCTCAACTCGTTAACGGCTACACTCGCATGACCCCACAGGCGGGCCTCGAGATCTTCATGCCTGACCTCGATGAGCAGACTCCCAAAAAGGCCAGCCAAAGCATCACTCTCGAATGGCTCAGAGACCGTAACCGCTCGTTGCCGCTTGACGTTCCAGTCAAATAGCCTTGATTGGGGGCTATCTTCTGCAGAAGTGGGCCCAACGCCGCCCCCATAGCGTCTAGTGTCTCCATGTCCCGGTTTGTGAATCTGGAGCGAGCATGGCGTCGAGTGATTTCAACCTCCCGCAAAGTCGGCTTTTGACCAAGTTCGCCTGGCGAGCACGGCCAGCGAGCCGATCTTGGCGAAATGTATGGTCCGCCGTCTGACTGCAAGGGAAAAGTTGGTGGATGAAGAAAGTCTGCGTCAATGTATCCGGCCCGTTTTGTGGAGATGTGTCTCCTGGCCATGATGAGATACGCCGCGTACCTGTCCTTCGAAACCCCTCGACCGTGTAAGGGCCATTTTGGCAAACAGGCTTCAGGTGCGCCGTTTTGGCTGTTCTTTCATCCTTACTTATCCGGTGCAGACCTCGGTGGGAGAACCGAATGTTGATCGTTACATTTGCCTAGGCAGGAACTTGCTCTTGAACTGCCTGATAGTCCTGGCCACTCGACAGCACTGCCCATGCGATCCGTGCCAGCTTGTTGGCCGCCGCGACGATGAGCACGTTGCGTGGGGCTCTGGCTTCCAGAGCCGTCATCCAGGCACCCATGGGAACTCGCTCTCGCTTACAGCGCAAGACCAGGGCGCGTGCTCCATGGATGAGGATCTTGCGTAAGTAGCGGTTGCCTCGCTTACTGATGCCGGACAGCTTCGCCTTGCCGCCGGTCGAGTACTGCTTCGGCACCAGGCCCATCCAGGCGGCGAACTCTCGCCCCTTGCGGAACGCTGCGCCGTTGCCGATCGAAGCCACGATCGCGGTTGCGACTAAAGGGCCGATGCCAGGGATCTGCCTGAGCCGCAGGCATGCCGCATCATTCGAGGCGATCAGTTCCACTTCATGGTTCAGATCGACCACCTGCTGCTCAAGATCTTTCCACTCGCTCCAGAGCAGAGCGAGCAGGTTCCGCATACGCGGAGTGAGATCCTCCTCGGCGTTCTCGAGGATCTCAGGCATACGCTCACGCAGCTTGGCAGGGCTTTTCGCAAACACCAGACCGCGCTCAAGCAGGAAAGCACGCAACTGGTTGATCACGGATGTTCGTCGTGTGATCAAGCGGTCGCGCACTCGATGCAGCGCCTGCAGATCGAGTTGGTCATCTGTCTTGATCGGCACGAATCGCATGTTCTGACGATCCACTGCCTCAGCAATGGCCTCTGCATCCAGGAAGTCGTTCTTGTTCGACTTCACAAACGGCTTCACGAACTGGGCTGGAATGAGCTTCACGTCATGGCCCTGTTCACGCAGAGCACGACCAAGAAAGTGCGCTCCGGCACATGCCTCCAGGCCGATCAGCGTGGTCTGCAGGTTCGCGGTGAAAGTAATCAGCTGCTTCTGAGTGAACTTCTTCTTCAGCAGCACCTTGCCGTTATCGCCGAGCGCCACCAGGTGAAAGGTCGTCTTACCAAGATCAATCCCTACTGAACGAATCTGCATGTCGATGATCCTCCTTGAACCTGCCAACAAGATCCTCCACGCTACGGTGAAGTTCAAGCGGCGGACCATCTCAGTAACCCCGTTTTGCGTGAAGTTCGTCTCAGCATGAGCTACACGGGTGGCGATGCTACTTCCGCTAAGACGACTTAAAGGGAGGAATGCTGCTTCTGCCTGGCAAACTGTTGTTCAAGTAGTAATTGAAGAGTGGGCGGTCATCCGGGGATTGCCGCTTCTGCTCTTTGACAGAGAATCCCTACTGCTAGCATAGCTTCCTTTTTACGAAAAGCATGATGGAAAAGCTCCCACCAAAGCCCGAGACTCTAGACCCAAGCGGATACTACGTTTTTCGGAATGTCGAACCAGGGTCCAGACGTTCTAGGGTGCCGGCCAGAATCCTGCTGGACAATGGATGACCTGCAGAACACAGGTCCAGTAACTCGCCAGGCTGAATTCATCTGCCCCCGGCCGCGGACTCAGCTGGCGTTGCCGGTGACGATCCGGCTCGCCGCCGCTCCGGCGCCGTTGATGATCGCCGCGCTGTTGAAGCACGTGTTGCCGACGACCGTGAAGTGATCCGCGCCTGCCGCGATGTTTATCGCGGTCGGGTTGCTGCGCACCTTGTTGCCGACCACGCTCACCACCTGGCTCGTGGCGTTGAGCTGGATCCCGGCGCCTCCGTTGCCATCGACGTCGACCGCGTTGATGCTGACCTGCTGTCCGGACACGTCGAATCCCGTACCGGCGGCAGCACGGCTCCACCCGCCCGAGAACGATACGCTGGTCACCGGTGCAGCGATGGTGACGTTGGTGCGCGTTGCCGAACCGAACAGCTGGGCGTCAGTGAAATAGAACCGATTTCCAACGGCGATCTGGATCGCCTCGAAGAACGGCCGCTCGATCTCCAGGCCGTAGAACGTCGCGAACTCCGGGTCGGCCGAGCCCATCGTGTTTCGGAACCACAGGCCGGCGCCATCCATCTCGTTGAGGTACAGCTTGTACGCGGACAGCGTGTTGACACGCCCGTCGACGATCAGCCCGTGCGTCGAGTGCGCGGTGCCGGTGTTGCCCTGGACAACGACGTTCTTGAACGTCACGACATCGGTGGCCGCGGTCGCGTCTCCGGTGATCCAGAACCCGTACGAGTTCGCGCCGGTCGGGCCCGCGATCCGGACCCGCTCGAGCTCGACGGTGTTGACGGAGTGCAGCCGGACGCCTTGGGATGGGCGGTCCAGCTGGCAGTCGACGATCAGGCACTGGCCGCTGTGCTGGATGAAGATCGAATTGCCGGCGGTCTTGCCGGGCTCGAAGAAGTACAGGTTCTTGATGTGAATGCCGGAAAGCCCGGCGGAGGCTGACCCGAGAACGCGGATGGTGTCGAACGCTCCGGAGGGCGACAGCCTGCTGGCAAACGGAGACTCGCCGCGCAACGTGATGTTGCTCGTCGTAATGTCGATCGGGCTCGATGTGGCATACGTGCCCGCAGGGAAAAACAGCTCTCCGCCGGTCGCGGTCAGCACGGCGAGCGCCGACATGATGCGCGTCACGTCGGAGCCCAGACCAAGCCCGGCCCCGAACCAGCGCACGTTGACGGGACCGGAATACAGGCGGATCCACCGGCCCGGCGAGGCCGCCGGGACATCGTTCGGCCGGACGATCGTTCCATCGTTGTCGGTCAGCGTGGACGTTGCATTCCACAGGAAGATGCCGCCGCCGCCGTCGCCCGCGGTACCATATCCTTCCACGACGACGACGGGTGCGGTCGTGCCGTGCGCCATCGCACGCAGGTTGGCCAGGTTGTCGACCCAGTTGAACGTCGTGCCGGTCAGCGCCGAGGCGAGTTCGGCTTCCCTGGTTCCGGGATCCGCATCATCATCGCGAAGCGTTTTCACCAAGCCTCCTTGAAAGATAGATCAACCTTCTCTTCGTAGCCTACGCCAACACATGTGTTGCCACTATTATGTCCTGAGGATCGGTCGTACACTCGGCACTCGATCTGACAACCAGTGAAGTCCAGCGTTAATGCGAGTTAACTTGAGTGTCAGATA
Source organism: uncultured Alphaproteobacteria bacterium (assembly GCA_963804405.1). GTDB lineage: Bacteria > Pseudomonadota > Alphaproteobacteria > Rhizobiales > Xanthobacteraceae > BOG-931. The sequence goes on from CAWDQG010000009.1 coordinate 10,368, forward strand.
GCCTTCGCGGTAAAGCGCTCATTGAGCCGTGAAGTAGGGAGTTTTTTCGAGTTCCGGGTTTTCTCTGTCTGGATTGGTCAATGAGCGCATTGGCGATTTATCACTCATCGAGACAGCGGCTACGAGGGCATCTACCTGTCCGGGATGCCGGTTATAAACACTGACTGAAGGCATCCGAACTCGTCTCGGCCGATATGCAACCAGAAGTTGGGACGGCTTGGTCAATAAGTGAATTGGCGTTTCCACTCAAAACCCAAAGGTAATGAACTTCCCTAATTAGAATGTGTCTGTCCTTCCAGGTTCAACTCGACGAGATTTACCCGCACTCGGTCTCCGATCTGTGCGCTTTTTAGCGTCGCCAGGAACTTCTTGGTGAAGTTCTGCTGCAGATGGAAATCCTGTGCTGCATGTGACCTGTAAACCTCGTAAAAAACAAATGTATTGGGATCGTCCTTTCGTGCCGTCCCCGTAAAACGCTTCTACGCCCGGCTCCGCCCGTACCAACGGCAGGTATTGACTTATGGCGTCGACAAGCTCCGCTCGACGCTGTGGCTGAATTTTTGCTTCGATCAGCATGATCACCTTTTCGTTAGTCATATTGGACTGCTCCTCTCGATTTTCATTGGCCGGCGTCTTCACAGCCTGCTTCGCCCACAGCACGTACGTCGCCCACACGCTTGCGGCCATGAGCACCGCCAGGATCACGATTCGGTTTATTTTCAAGTGTGAATCCTTTCGTTAAACACCATTCGGCGCCCAGCCAATACTGATCCGAGCGGCATCTCCTGAACGAAAGGTGAAAGACACCTTTGGTTCACTAAAGCTCCGCGAGAGCTCGATGCACCATACTCACGGAAATAGCTCCCTCACCAACCGCTGAAGCAACCCGCTTGACGCTTCCGGCGCGGACATCGCCCACAGCGAATACTCCTGGTAGGCTGCTCTCCAGCATGAAAGGTGGGCGCGAAAGCGGCCAGAGAGAACTCCGATCCGGGTCAACAGCCAGTGGCAGATCACGTCCGGTGAGGATAAAGCCCTTCTCATCAAGAGCGACACGGCCTCGAAGCCAGCTTGTGTTAGGTGAGGCGCCAGCCATGATGAAAAGGTGATGTGCCTTGACCGAACGCACCTCTCCGTTCAGCTTGTTGACCCAACTCACTTTTTCGAGAGCGCTCTCGCCCCCAAGGTCGGCTAGTTCGGAGTTGCACAGCAGTTCGATAGACGGATTTCCGGAAATTCGCGCGATGAGATAATGTGACATCGATTCGGATAACGTGGCGGCTCGCACAAGCATATATACCTTGCGTGCGTGCTGCGAAAGGAACACTGCAGCTTGACCAGCCGAGTTGCCGCCGCCCACAACAATGACCTCTTCGCCCTCGCACAACTGAGCTTCAAGAAAGGTGGCGCCGTAATGGATCCCGTGCCCCACGAAGCGGTCCAGGTTCACGGCCGTTGGCTTCTTGTAGTAGGCGCCAGTCGCAATGACAATAGTCCGTGCGAAGAAGACAGTACCATCGTTCATGACGAGTTCGTAGGGGCGATGTTGGCACCTAAGTTGAACAATCGCGCGTGCCAACGCCATCTTCGCTCCAAACTTCTGTGCCTGCTTGGTGGCGCTTGTAGCGAGCTCCTGACCGGAGACCCCGGTTGGAAATCCCAGATAATTCTCTATCTTTGAACTGGAGCCCGCCTGCCCCCCGGGGGCGTGGCTTTCTATAACGAGAGCATCTATTCCCTCCGAGGCCGCATATACCGCTGCTGCCAGGCCTGCAGGGCCCGCGCCCACGATGATCAGATCGTGAAGCGAACTATTGTCGATATTGTCGTTAAGTCCGAGGGAATCCGCCAGCTGTGAGGTTGACGGATTTCGCAAAACCATCGTCCCGTCGTTGCCAATCACGATCGGGATTTCGGAGACAGCGATTCCAAAGCGGTCGAGAAGGTTCCGATAAGCATCGTCCATATCCAAGTCGATATAAGAGAATGGATGACCATTTCGGCTCAGAAATTCCCGAAGGCGCAGAGTGTCTGCAGAATGTCGTGAGCCAATGACAACGACATTGCCCAACTGTCGGTCTATGAGCATAAGCCTTCGCAACATAAACGCGCGCAAGAGGATCTCACTCAGACTTGCATCGTGCGCCACAAGAGTGCGAAGGTCTTCGGGTCGAACCTCCAGGATTTCACCTGCTTGTATAACTCGGGCCTGCACTACAGTTCGTTGTCCTGCGATCGAGCCCGCCTCACCGGTGAACATTCCTGGGCGTAAGATCGTGACCAGCCGTTCGCCGTTGATAGTTGGCTGAACGATTTCCAAGCTGACGGATAAGAGGATGAAGCACGGCCTTCCCACCTCTCCCGGCCGATACAGAATCTCGCCAATCTCCACCCGGCGCACCCGTCCGTACGGCCGCGCACGATCTATCTCGGCCGTCCGTAAGGACCGGCCACATCTGGTTCTCGGCATTGAGCTCAGCGGAGATCCGCTTCTGTTCGCTTAGGAGTCTTGCCTCTTGCAATCCGATAGATGCCTCATTTGCCGCTACGCTCAGAAGAAGGCTTTCGGTTTTCTCAGGGAAGCCTGTCCGGTTAGAACCCAGGACGATCACGCCGATTTCACCATGTACGCCCAACTGCGCGGGGACGATCGCAATGCCTTCGACTGCCAATTGGTTCCGTATTTGCGGGAGAGACCCTTGAGCGTAGGCAGCCAGTGGGTCGCCGAGCATATTGCGGACTTCCTCGGCCGACAGGTTGATTTTGCTGTCCTCGGCGACTCGGAGAATCTCCACTGGCATCACGCCAAATGCGTCGCTCAACCGCGCGTAAGCGAAATCCAGGCTGAGCATACGGAGGAGTACATCCAGAAGAGTTTGAACAATTTGCGATGGTTCACTGCCGCGCCAGATAGCAGGCAGAGCGAGCAGGCTCGTTAGATCGTTAATGCAGCGCTGAAGGCGCTTGATTTCCTGGGCTGGATCTTCGAGCTGCACTTCCATGTCAGGCCACCGCAGGTGAGCCGCTCCGACGAGACCGACGCTCGCGAAATTCGCGCAGGAATTCGTCTGGCGGCACAAAGAAGGGATTTTGTTGAAGGACGCCGCCGATGACGACCATCGGATGGGTCCGCATGATGTCAACGACGGCGTCTCCTCCAAACTTGCCGAGATGGTAGGTACAGATAACTGCGTCTTCGTGCCGACGCCATACCTCATTTACCCGCGACTCGAACTCAATCACATCATCCACATGCGATCCGCTTTCAACTGCCCAATCCATACGACAGCAAATGCGACTTAGCGGGAAGCTGCCGGTGCCATTGCCGCTGGCCAACTGCTCGAACGCCGAAATCATGCGATCTGCATCGAAACGGCCTTCCGGAAGGTAGATTTCGGTATCCGTCCGAATCTCCAGCTGTCCGCTTTGCTCCGCAACCGCTGTATCAATGCCCGCGGCCGTCAGGCGTTGCAGGTGGTCCTGACGCTGATCCCGATTAACAATGTGAATTGCCTTATGGCCACACTGGAATCCGTCTTTTATGAATGGGAGCAAGACCCGATACTCTTCGTCAGGGCTGTGGAAGAAAGCGCAGACATGACGCGTTTGGCCGATCTGGGAACCAGCAAAAGGAATGGGTGCCGCGATCTTCTTCATAGCATCTCCCTCGATAGCAACGCCGCAATGCCTCCAACTGCAAGAAGTATTCGAGGCTGCTCAGGTTGATCATATCGCGAACGATAACGAAAGCTCGATCGTCATCGTTCACTGATAAGTGCCTGCTAGATAGTGCGATCGTAGAGTTGCTGCTGGTAACTCTTGACCCATTCTTCCGTCTCAGGAGGAAAAATATTGAGAAACTTTCCCTCGCGAGAAGGAATCACTTCAATCATCTTTGCGATCATGTCCTTTGGATCGAGTCTTCCCTCTGGTTTACCGAGCAGCCCGTCGACCACTTTCTGGAAGGCTTCGCGCTTGATAAAGTTCACGTCATCGCTGAGCCAGCGTAGCCCGGCTTCCACCACAGTCTCGTTGAAACCTGTAAGGTAGGGTCCGGGATTGATCGTTTGGACCTGAATTCCGAAGGGTTTCAGCTCCTCGTACATCGCTTCAGCGATAGATTGCACGGCATGTTTGCTTGCGGCATATGCGGGAATCGGCGGGACCGTGAGAAGTCCAACAGCTGAGGAGACGAATACCACCTTCCCTTGAATGCCCGTTGCTACCCAATTCCTCACCACGCGCTGGGTAAAATCCAAAGCCGAGAAGACATTCGTTTCGAAATTCTCCCGCACCAGATCAACGGGGATCTCGGACATGGGTCCTCCCTCGCCGATGCCTGCGTTATTCACCAGAATGTCGAACTTCAATTTGAGCGTGTGTGCCACATCATACGGGTCGAGCAGGTCGAGCTTCTCGACTCTCAGTGTTTTGAGGTCGAGCGAGCTGGTCTTTTCCCGCATAGCTGTCACTTGTGGCCAGGTCTGAACAGCTGCTATTACGTTGTGTCCTTTTTGCGCCAATCCCAGAGCGGTTCCTTCACCAAATCCGGAGCCTGCTCCCGTGATGAGTATCTCCTGCATGTGAGTGATCTCCCTTTCTTGTTGTTAGGCTTTCAATGCTGATTCACCGCTTTGAGCGACCGCATAATCTTGAGCTACCTTCCCCCGGAGACGCCGATGCTCCCGATGATTTGCCTATCGACGGCCCTAAGGGGGATTCCACCGGCAAACGTTATGAGGTTGCCATTGGAGAGCTCAATTCCATGCGCATCTGCCCCTGCTTTGCTGTAGTCATCCAAGATTTGCGTTTCCATTTCGAACAAGGCCGATGTCTTCGCTTTCTTAATAGCCACATCGATCACTCCAAGCCACGCTCCATCCATACGATGAAATGCTTTCAGGTGGCCTCCCGAATCAAGGATTGCGATGCAAACTGAAATTCCGAGTTCGCGCGCTTTCAGTATGGAAGCCTTCATGACTTGATCCGCTTGCTCCGTCGTAATTTGCATTGCTCCTTGCTCCTTTGGGTCAACTCGATGACTCGGCGATCATAGTATCAAGGGCAGTTCCTGTGGAGGCTTCAAATGTCCATGAAACCAGAATGCGGCGGTGGGTCCCGACGGCGCTTCACGGATATCTGATGAGATTAGCCGAAAAGGCGAATATTTCGCACAACTCTGTGGCCGACATCACTCCGCCCTTCAACCTCACTTCTGTGGCGTGATTTCTGGTTTGTCGCTCCCAGGAAGTGACTCAAGACTAAAACACTTGAAACGGAGCTGGACGTCCTCTGCGAAAAACATTAAACCGAAAGTCTTTGTCGCAATCGAATGCCTTCCAACAATCTCACTTGTTTCACATTGCCAATGCATTCAACGAGATGGAACACAAGTTGCTTTCCGGACAAGTGGCCTTTGGGCTCAACTGCTGCCAACAGGCCAAACCGCTCACTGACAGGCGATTATGCGCGATTGTCGGGATTTCTCCTGAAAAACGCCGTTTGCGACTGGGGACTTCAGCTGGCCCGCGGATATTCCAGTGGGCATGCCGACTTCACATTACTAATCCACTTCGGGAGCGGTCAGGCCGGCAGATGGCCGCAGCTTCTTACTTATTCTTCACTGACCGCCTGGACGATCTTTTCGCAGCAAGTTTCTTTGCTTGAGCTTCATCCTTCGATTGGATGGTATGTGCGTTGACGATCGCCCGGAGTAGCCCTGGGAAGCGTTCCTCGATCTCCGCGCAACGTGAGGTGTTGTGCATCTCCACGCCGCGCCGTTCGCCACGGATCAGCCCTGCCTCTCTCAGCGCCCTGAAGTGTTGCGAGAGCGTGGACTTCGGAATTGCCTTGTCACTAACGGTCAGAAACATCGAGCAGTTGTGTGAACACTCCTGAGCCACAATATCTGCGTAGATCGCCGCCCGTACCGGGTCGGACAAGGCATGGAGAATCCCCTCAACCGTTATGTCCTCAAGCGACGGATGGAATAAGGGACGCACATCCATAAGAGTAGGTGTTCCGCGTTAAGGGTTCAATAGTTCATAACTTCGGAACTATAGAATCTTTCACGAGCCCGGCCCCATCTACTCATCAGATCCAGGGCGAGGGGCCGCACAGCACAGCAGCCCACAAAAATTCCTTGAAGCGCTTAACAGAGAAAAGGGGTAAGGATATGGGCAAGCTCAACGGCAAAGTAGCAGTCATCACCGCCGCCACCTCCGGCATGGCGCTCGCCACAGCCAGACTCTTCGTCGAAGAGGGAGCGTACGTTTTCATCACAGGACGCCGCAAGGACAAGCTCGATGAGGCCGTAAAACTCATCGGCAAAAACGTTACGGGCGTGCAAGGCGACGCCTCAAACTTGGCCGACCTCGATCGCCTCTATGAGACGGTCAAGCGCGAAAAAGGCAAGATCGACATCCTCTTTGCCAGCGCCGGATCCGGTGAGCTCGCAAAGCTCGAAGAGGTCACTGAGGAACACTTCGACAAGACCTTCGATCTCAACGTCCGCGGCACGCTTTTCACCGTGCAGAAGGCGCTCCCGCTCTTCAACGACAACGGCTCTATCTTTCTAACGGCTCCATTGCCAGCATCAAGGGTTTTCCGGCATTCGGCGTCTACAGCGCCAGCAAGGCTGCGGTTCGCTCGTTCGCTCGTACCTGGCTCTTGGAGCTCAAGGAACGCGGAATCCGCGTAAACATCCTCAGCCCCGGCACCATCGACACGCCGATCCTCGATCCCCTGGGAGAAGAGGCCAAGGAGTTCTTCAAATCCCAGATCCCACGCGGCGAGATGGGACGCCCGGAGGAGATCGCGACGGTCGCTCTTTTCCTCGCCTCCAGCGATTCCAGCTTCGTCAACGGCGTCGAGCTCTTCGTCGACGGTGGTACCGCTCAAGTCTAACTGGAAGACCTGAATTTCCGCAGTCCAAAAACGGGATTCGTCCCAGGAGCCTTTCCGCTTTCTGGGACGAGTCCCGTCTTGCTTTTACGCTCGCACCTTCACCCATTAGGAACATCAGCCCCACTAAACTCCAGGCAAACAAACCGAGCAGGTGATTGAGCGTCAAGGATCAGTAAAGTCAAAACGCGAATGGCAACGTCAATTCGGCGCAGTACGCTGGCTCGCAGGATTCCAGTCGCAATGCCGACATTTGAGGATCTATTCGCCTTGAATGAGCGCATTGGCGATTTACCACTCACCGAGATTCAAACGCAGTGCTGAATTGCGGATCGACGACAGCACGCCCAGAGTGGTGGGGACGTTAGCAGCAGCGCTACGACTCTAGCCGCAAACCGATTTAGCGGAATCCGCCAACCAGATAGACCAGAACGCAGATCAACAGTATCGTGCCAAGTCCTACGCCTGCGCCTCCGCCGGCTCCCCACCGACTGTGGCCATAGTATCCTCCGCCCAGACCAAAGACGAGTATCAAAACAACAATGAGTAAAAGCATTTCAGATCCTCTCCCCTCCGGCCGAAAACCCCGGGTTATGCCACAGCTTTTATTTCGCCAGTTGCTGCCTGTACCTCCACAAGGTCATCGAAGAGCGAGCGATATTGAATCATCGCAGTTCGCAGCTCTTCGTGCCGCTTCTTCCCGGCCAAGCCGCACTGCAACACCGTGCGCAGAGCGGTAGTATTCCACCAGGCGAGGATGGTTGACGGAGATATCCGCGGCGCGCTGATCGAAATCGGTTACAGGGTAGCCACGTGCAACCATGAGCGAAGAGACCAATTCGTCGGCTTCCGTGACTGCAGTCTTCGGATGATCGACGAAGCGGGATTGCACCGAACGCCACTCCGCCAGAAAGCGTTCCCGTTCCGTGAGACCAAGATCTCGGATCTTCAAGTTTTCGACCCGCGTCTCACGATCCACCAGTTTCGCTTCTGCCTTGTGTTCAGAGCCTTGCTCGAGAACCGCCCTGTCATACTCTGACCCAAAACGCCCGCGTAGCCTCGCAGTTATTGTTCTCTGTCTTCGCACGTACAAAGCAACGCCAACGACGATGATCAGAACGATAACAACCACGCCAGCGATCAATTTGGGATCCATCAGATTGAATTGCATCTAGCTCTCCTGTGTATTGAATGTCTGCGACAGCGAAGGCTCTGGTCCGGGAAGCTTCCACGCAAGTGGCAACGCAACATACCTTATCAGTATGGAACGAACGCTCTCTGAAAACTGGTCAGAAGTGCTCATAACCGCACAAACAAAGAAAGAGGAGGTGGCCAGTTTCGTACTTGGCACAACTATTCCGCGTCGTTGCCTCTCTCACTGCGCTGAGGTAACTCTATGCAAGGCTTTAAGTTTCTTACTTTGACCGCTGTCGCCGGTCTATGTTTCGCAGCAAGCGCTCCCAAAGCACAGGCCCAGGTCAGCGTTGAAATCGGTGCAGCCCCGCAATGTCCCTACGGTTACTTTGAGGCCGCGCCCTACGGCTGCGCGCCTACGGCTACTATGGCCCCAACTGGTTTACAAGCAGCGTCTTATTGGTGCAGGCCCGTGGTTTCATGGCGCTACCAACTTTAAAGGTCACGTAGACAATCACTACAGCCCCGAGCACGGGTACAAGGGCGCAATGCCAGAGCGCGGCGAGAAAGCCGAGCATGCAGCCCCACCCAAAGATTTCAAGGGAAACGAAGTGCGTGATGGACGAGGTCACGTCGGCGAATAGTAATACAGCCCAAAAATGAAAATGAGGGACCTGGGAAGGGCCCCTCGTCTTAATCAAATGGTATTGCGTGGATCACTTGCCGGTGCCCCATCAGCTCTCTCAACTGACCAATGGGTAGCGGTGGCCTGGCCCGAAATTTGGGCTTTGCAGGCATCATCCCAAAATGAGGCTCGCACATCGCCGCACGTTTGGTTCTGCTTCAAGCCACCTCACACTGCGAATAACCTCAAATTCCGTACAACCCTTTTCCGCCCTCAATATAAACCCTCGTTTTCCAAATCTAGTCACTACCGATTAGTGCGCAAAGTGCATCGCACTAAGTTGACGATACGAAAGACAAAAGTTCTTCGCATCTGAAAGGAAAATTTTATACGGCGGCGATCGGCTCGCAATGAAAGTGCTGTTCGCGCGCCATCATGTCCGCGTCTTTCGGTTCGTGCTGCGGATGGTCCGTAACGAGGCGACGGCCGAGGATTTGATCAGCGAGGTGTTTCTCGACGTCTGGCGGCAGGCGGAAAAGTTCGAAGGGCGGTCGACGGTCTCGACATGGATGTTGAGCATCGCCCGCTTCAAGGCGCTGTCCACGTTGCGGCGGCGAAGCGAGGAGGAACTGGACGACGAGGCGGCGGCGCCATCGAGGATCTAGCCGATGATCCGGAGGTGGCGCTGGCGAAGAAGGACAAGGGCGCAGTCTTGCGGCAATGCCTGACCAGACTGTCGACCGAGCATCGCGAGATCGTCGACCTCGTCTACTACCACGAGAAATCGGTGGAGGAGGTCGCGGGAATTGTCGGCATCCCGGAAGCTACCGTGAAGACGCGCATGTTCTATGCGCGCAAGAAATTAGCAGAGCTGCTCAAGGAGCAGGGGATCGATCGAGGTTGGCCATGAACACGGCGAATGGAAGCGAGCGCGGCGATATCGAGGAGCTGTTGCCCTGGCATGCGGCGGGAACGCTGAGCCTTCGCGAGGCGCAGTCGGTGGAAGCGGCGCTCGCCAGCGATCCCGAGCTCGCCCGCCGCTACGAACTGGTGCGCGAGGAGCTGGCGCAGACCGTTGCCCTCAACGAGTCGCTCGGCGCGCCGTCGGTGCGCGCCATGGACGCGCTGTTCGCCAAGATCGACGCCGAGCCGGCGCGGCATCCGGCGATGTCGTTTGATCTCGGCGGGCGTCTGCGGGCGTTCTTCGCCTCGCTGTCGCCGCGGACGCTGGCCTATGCGGGAACGGCGGCGGCGCTGGCGATCGTACTGCAGGCGGCGGTGATCGGCGGCATCGTGATCAAGGACCAGAGCGCCGGCGGCTACCAGACGGCATCGTCACACCAGAACGTCGCCGATGACGGCACCTATGCCATAATCCAGTTCAAGCCGCAGGCCAGCGCTGCCGATATCACTAAGTTCCTGGAAACCAATAAACTCAGTATCGCCGACGGGCCTTCGGCGGGCGGACTATATCGGGTGCGCATCGCCGGGAATAAGCTTTCGAAAGCGGACCTTAATCGTACCATCAAGACGCTGCAAATAGACCCGGTTGTTGGCTTAATCGCCGTGCCGGAGTAGTCGCCGAGCAACAGGAGTTTGCCATGCGAACCAACGCAAGGACGCTGCGACCGATCCTGGTGGTGATGCTCTGCGGCGCGGTTCTCGCCGTATCGGACATCAGCGCGCCAAGCCCGGCCGCGGCTTTTGGCTTCGGCTTCGGCGGCATGGGCGGCGGTTTCGGTGGCGGCTTTGGCGGCGGAGCCCGGGGCGGCGGTATGCGCAGCTATGGCGGCGGAACACGCGGCTATGCGATGACGCCGCGCCGCGGCATCGGCACAAGCGTAGATCGGCCTTCCGGCTGGAGCCGGGGCACTGCCGGCGGTTGACTCGGGGAGGCACCGGCAACGGCTATAGGGGCGATCCAGGCAGGAATTATCCGAATGGCGGCATTGGCGTCGTCGTTCCTGTTGTCCCTGGCCCGCCCGGACCTCCGGGCCCAGGCATTGCGAATCTGCCCCCGCCTGGCGGCGGCGGCGGTGGCGGCGGAGGAGGTGGCGGCGGCGGTGCTGCCGGCGGCATGCCGCCGCGCGGCGAGCGGCGCTTTGTGCCCGACGAAGTCATCACCGCGTTTTCGTCGACGGCGACGCCGGCGGCGATCGCGCAGCTGGCGCGCCAGTACAATCTGACGCAACTGGAGTCGCAAAGCCTGCCGTTGAGCGGCTCTACGCTTTACCGCTGGCGCATCAACGGCCGCCGGCCGGTCGGCGACCTGATCGGCGTGCTCGAGGACAATCGCCTCGTCACCAGGGTGCAACCCAACTATATCTTCTCGCTGCAGGAGGACGCCCCCAAGCTTGCGGCACAGTCGCAAAGTTATGCGGCGCAATACGTTCTGGCCAAGCTACAGGTCGAGCAGGCGCATCACATCGCCACCGGGAAAAGCATTCTGATCGCTCTGATCGATTCGGAGATCGACGCGAAAAATCCCGACCTCGATGCAACAATCGTCAAGAGCTTCGATGGGTTGGGCGGCGAAGAGAAACCGCATACGCACGGCACCGCCATGGCCGGCGCGATCGCCGCGCATCTCAAGCTCATCGGCATCGCGCCGGGCGCGCAGCTATTGGCGGCGCGGGCGTTCGACGACAATCGCGACGCCAAGGGAACCTCGTTTGCCATCTACAAAAGCCTGCAATGGGCGGCGGACAATGGCGCCCGTATCGTCAATATGAGCTTTGCCGGGCCTAAAGACCCGACATTGCACGACATGCTGGCGGCCGCGTACGAAAAGGGCGTGGTGCTGATCGCCGCGGCGGGCAATGCCGGACCGACTTCGCCGCCGCTTTATCCCGGGGCCGATCCGAACGTCATCGCCGTGACCGCCACCGATTCGAGCGACGGCCTGTTCGCAATGGCCAATCGCGGCTCCTACATCGCGGTTGCCGCTCCGGGCGTCGACATTCTCGCGCTAGCGCCCGACCACGCATTGCAGCTCACCACGGGGACCTCGGTTGCGACCGCCCATGTCAGCGGGCTTGCGGCTCTGCTGCTCGAATGCAAGCCGTCGCTCACGCCGGCGGACATTCGAAAGATGCTGTCGCGGACCGCCAAGCCGCTTGGCTTCGGCGCCAGTCTGGTGAACGCCTATCGCGCGGTGAGTTCGCTCAACGCCGAAGCGTCGGGCAAGGACGGCGGCGAGCAGGCGAAGCAGTGATGGCACGGTGAGTTCCCGCCGGCACGTCTTCTGGCCGGGGCTGGCATAGCTGTGCGTTGTTCGGGCCAGGCCCCTTCCCTGCCCGGCTTTTCTCGTCTAAACACCCCCCGGGCGCGGGCCCTTAAGACCCGGCGCTGGATTGGGGGACGCGCGATAGCGCGCCCTTTTTTTGTGTCCTGTCATTCCGGGACGGCCGAAGGCCGGGTCCGGAATCCATAGCCACCACCGGTGAATATGGATTCCGGGCTCGCCGCTGCGCGGCGCCCCGGAATGACGATCAAGAACGGACCAGGATGCCCAGACGGACCGACATCTCCTCGATCCTGATCATCGGCGCGGGACCGATCGTCATCGGCCAGGCTTGCGAGTTCGACTATTCCGGCACGCAAGCCTGCAAGGCGCTCAGGGCCGAGGGCTACCGGATCGTTCTGGTCAATTCCAATCCGGCGACCATCATGACCGATCCGGATCTGGCGGACGCGACCTATATCGAGCCGATCACGCCGGAGATCGTCGCCAAGATCATCGAGAAGGAGCGGCACGTCCTGCCCGGCGGTTTCGCGCTGTTGCCGACCATGGGCGGGCAGACCGCGCTCAACACTGCGCTGTCGCTCCGCCGCATGGGCGTTCTCGACAAGTTCGGCATCACAATGATCGGCGCTACAGCGGAAGCCATCGACAAGGCGGAAGACCGCAAGCTGTTCCGCGAGGCGATGACCAAGATCGGGCTTGCGACGCCGCGCTCGCATCAGGTCAAGACGCTGATCCAGGCGCTGCAGGCGCTCGAGGATATCGGCCTGCCGGCGATCATCCGGCCGTCGTTCACGCTCGGCGGCACCGGCGGCGGCATCGCCTACAACAAGGAGGAGTTCATCGAGATCGTCGAGCGCGGCATCGACGCCTCGCCGACCTCCGAAGTGCTGATCGAGGAATCGGTGCTCGGCTGGAAAGAGTACGAGATGGAGGTGGTGCGCGACAAGAACGACAATTGCATCATCGTCTGCTCGATCGAGAACGTCGATCCGATGGGCGTGCATACCGGCGACTCGATCACGGTGGCGCCGGCGCTGACGCTGACCGACAAGGAATATCAGATCATGCGCGACGCCTCGATCGCGGTGCTGCGCGAGATCGGCGTCGAGACCGGCGGCTCGAACGTGCAGTTCGCCGTCAATCCGGCCGACGGCCGCCTCGTCGTCATCGAAATGAATCCGCGGGTCTCGCGCTCGTCGGCGCTGGCCTCGAAGGCGACCGGATTTCCGATCGCCAAGGTCGCCGCCAAGCTCGCGGTCGGCTACACGCTCGACGAGATCGAAAACGACATTACCGGCGGCGCCACGCCGGCCTCGTTCGAGCCGACCATCGACTACGTCGTCACCAAGGTGCCGCGCTTCGCCTTCGAGAAATTTCCCGGCGCCGAGCCGGTGCTGACCACGTCGATGAAATCGGTCGGCGAGGCGATGGCGATCGGCCGCACCTTTGCCGAAAGCCTGCAGAAGGCGCTGCGCTCGCTGGAGACCGGCCTGACCGGTCTCGACGAGATGGCGATCCCCGGCCTCGGCGCAGGGCGACGACAAGAATGCCATCCGCGCCGCGCTCGGCACGCCCTCGCCCGACGGCCTCCTCAAAGTCGCGCAGGCCATGCGGCTCGGCATGAGCGACGACGAGATTCACACCGCCTGCCGCATCGATCCGTGGTTCCTGGCGCAGATCCGCGACATCATCGAAACCGAAAGCCGAAATTCGCGACGCGCGGGCTTGCCGGCGACCGCCGCGTCGCTGCGGCGCCTGAAGGCGATGGGCTTCTCCGATGCGCGGCTCGGCCGGCTGACCGGGCTCACCGACCGACGACGTCGCCGAGCGCCGCCGCGCGCTCGGCGTGCGCCCGGTGTTCAAGCGGATCGACACCTGCGCGGCGGAATTCGCTTCGCCGACCGCCTACATGTATTCGACCTACGAGACGCCGTTCGCCGGCCGCGCCGCCGACGAGGCGGCGCCCTCCGACAAGAAGAAGGTCGTCATTCTCGGCGGCGGCCCGAACCGCATCGGCCAGGGCATCGAGTTCGACTATTGCTGCTGTCACGCCGCCTTCGCGCTGAAGGAAGTCGGCTACGAAACCATCATGATCAACTGCAATCCGGAGACCGTGTCGACCGACTACGACACCTCCGACCGGCTTTATTTCGAGCCGCTGACCGCCGAAGACGTGATCGAGATCATCGACGCCGAGCGCAGCAACGGCACGCTGCACGGCGTCATCGTCCAGTTCGGCGGCCAGACGCCGCTCAAGCTCGCCGAGCCGCTGGAGAAGGCCAAGGCGCCGATCCTCGGCACCTCGCCCGACGCCATCGACCTCGCCGAGGACCGCGACCGCTTCAGAGAGCTGCTCGACCGGCTCAGGCTGCGCCAGCCGAAAAGCGGCATCGCCACGCTCGCCGGAAAAGGCGCGCGCGATCGCCGACGAGATCGGCTATCCGATCGTGATCCGCCCCTCCTACGTGCTCGGCGGCCGCGCCATGGAGATCGTGCATGACGGCGAGCCAGATCGATCGCTATCTGGCGCGGCTCACCGCCGATCTCGACCGGCCGTCGGAGCTCGCGGTATCGGATCGGCGGCCGCTGCTGATCGACCGCTATCTGACCGACGCCATCGAGGTCGACGTCGATTGCCTCGCCGACGGCACGCGACACCTACATCGCCGGCATCATGGAGCACATCGAGGAGGCCGGCATTCATTCCGGCGATTCCGCCTGCTCGCTGCCGCCGCACAATCTCTCGGCCGAGATGATCGCCGAACTCGACCGGCAGACCCGCGCGCTGGCTTTGGCGCTGCAAGGTCGGCGGCCTGATGAACGTGCAATACGCCATCAAGGACGGCGACATCTACGTGCTCGAAGTCAATCCGCGCGCCTCGCGCACGGTGCCGTTCGTCGCCAAGGTCACCGGCGTGCCGGCCGCCAAGATCGCGGCGCGAATCATGGCCGGCGAAACGCTCGCAGAGCTTCGACCTGCAAGCCGCAGAGCTTCGAGTTCGCCGCCGCCCGCCACATCGGCGTGAAGGAAGCCGTGTTCCCGTTCGCGCGCTTCGGCGACAAGGTCGATACCGTGCTCGGCCCGGAGATGAAATCGACCGGCGAGGTGATGGGCATCGACCGCGATTACAATGTCGCCTTCGCCAAAAGCCAGCTCGGCGGCGGCACCCGGCTGCCGAAAAGCGGAACCGTGTTCGTGTCGGTCAAGGACGCCGACAAGCCGCGCATTCTCGACACCATGCGGCTCCTTGCCGGGCTCGGTTTCCGGGTGCTGGCGACCTCGGGAACCCAGCGCTACCTGGCCGGCCAAGGGCGTTGAAGCGGTCAAGATCAACAAGGTCGCCGAAGGGCGCCCGCATATCGTCGACGCCATCAAAAACGGCGGCGTTCAGCTGGTTTTCAACACCACCGAAGGGGCGACCGCGCTGGCCGATAGCCGGTCGCTGCGGCGGGCAGCCCTCTTGCATAAAGTGCCATACTACACCACTCTTTCAGGGGCCGTCGCCGCAGCGCAGGGTATCAAGGCCTATCTCGGGGGTGACTTCGAGGTATGTGCGCTGCAAAATTATTTTGCGGCCGCCCCTGATCCAAAATCGGACCAGCCAGGGCGACGGCACGGGTAGAGACAGGGTTTTAGCCGCGGGGCCGGACGATGCTTCGGCCCGCGACTTTGATTTTGTCTCTGCAAGTGATGGAGATGGAGACGATGGATAAGATTCCGATGACAGCGGAGGGCTATTCTGCGCTTGAGAACGAGCTCAAGCACTGTCAGCAGGTGGAGCGGCCCCGCATCATCCAGCAGATCACCGATGCGCGCACCCATGGCGATCTCTCGGAGAACGCCGAGTATCACGCCGCCAAGGAATCGCAGTCGCTCAACGAGGGCCGCATCGCCGAGCTCGAGGACAAGCTCGCGCGCGCCGAGATCATCGACGTGTCGAAGCTGTCCGGCGACACCATCACGTTCGGCGCCACCGTGACCTTGATCGACGAGGACACCGAAAAGAAGGCGGTGTGGCAGATCGTCGGCGAGCCCGAGGCCGACGCCAAGAAGGGCAAGATTTCCATCACCTCGCCGCTGGCCCGCGCGCTGGTCGGCAAGAAGAAGGGCGCCCAGGTCGAGGTGGTCACACCGGGCGGCGCCAAGGCCTACGAGATCATGAAGGTCGAGTGGAAATAACCGCTCGCTGATTCGTCATCGTGGCCGGCCTCGCGCCGGCCATTTGCGCTCTTTTGGTCTCATCGCTTTTGAGGATTGACTGCCGAGGCTACGCCGGCAGCTAACGCCGTCGCGTGTCGCCACAATTGCTGCCACGCCGCGCGGTGGGAGCGTCCACATGGTGGGCGACGACGTCGATGCGGTGGGCAGCGTCCGAACCGTGCCACTGTTCGGGACACGCTCTAAAGCTTGTACCGGTTCTAAAATTCGCTTACCGATAGCGAGTGAGCACGTCCGATATGCGGACGTAAGCAAACCGCGCCCTCGATGGAGCGCGGACCAACAAAAAACAAAGCCATATCCGCACGAGCACCGAACGAAGGGGAGGTACTCATGACGACGGTTGCCTTTACGATCAATGGCAAACCCGCGAGCGTCGAGGCTGATGCCGACACGCCGCTGCTTTGGATCGTTCGCGAACATCTCAAACTCACCGGCACGAAATTCGGCTGCGGCGCCGGACTGTGCGGCGCCTGCACCGTCCATATCGACGGCAAGGCGGTGCGCTCGTGCCAGACGCAGCTCTCCGAAGTCGCCAACAAAAAGGTGACGACCATCGAGGGCCTCTCGCCCGATTCGAGCCATCCGCTGCAGAAGGCCTGGGTCGCCATGCAGGTGCCGCAATGCGGCTACTGCCAGTCCGGGCAGATCATGCAGGCGGCGGAATTGCTGGCGAAGAATCCGAAGCCGACGCGCGAGCAGATCGTCGCAGCACATGGACGGCAATATCTGCCGCTGCGGCACCTACGCTCAGATCATCGCCGCCATTCAGAGCGTCGGCTAGGAGGGAGGGCATCATGTTGAACGATACCAACACGCTTGAGCTCTCGCGCCGTTCGTTTCTGGTGAGCACCGGCGCTTTCAGCGTCGCCGTCGCCTTCGGCTCGGCCGCTCGACACCGCGACCGCCGCCGCGCCGTTCAATCCCAATGCCTGGGTCACGATCGGCGAAGACAATATCGTCACCATCGTCGCGCCGATGGTGGAGATGGGTCAGGGCGTGCGCACCTCGCTGCCGCTCATCCTCGCCGAGGATCTCGATGCCGACTGGAGCAAGGTCCGCATTTCGGAAACGCCGGACAACGACCAGGTCTATGGCAACCCGATCTTCAATCAGTCAGCTCACGACAGTCGGCAGCTTCTCGGTCACCGGCTATTACGAGAAGCTGCGGCTGGCCGGCGCGCAGGCGCGGAAAATCCTGATCGCCAATGCGGCGGCGGCCTGGAACGTGCCGGCGGACGAGCTGACCACCGAGCCCGGAATGGTCGTGCACGCGAAGTCGAACCGCAAGATCAGCTACGGCGACATCGCCAAGACGGCGACGGTGCCGAACCCGCTGCCGGAAGTGACGCAAGGCCGATCTCAAGCCCGCTTCGCAATTCCGTCTGATCGGACGCGATATCGGCCGCGTCGACGTGCCGTCGAAGGTCAACGGCACGGCGCAATACGGCATCGACGTGCAGATTCCCGGCATGCTCTACGCCTCGGTGCTGTTTCCGCAGGTGCAGTACGAGAAGGCCGAGCAGATCGACGACGCCGCAGCCAAAGCCATCAAGGGCGTGGTCAAGATCGTGCCGCTGCCGTCCGGCGTCGGCGTGATCGCCGAGACGATCGATGCGGCGATGAAGGCCAAGGGCCTGCTCAAGGTCACCTGGTCGAAATCGACCCCGGCGCAGACCTATGACGACGATCGCGTGCTGCAGGACTATCGCGCCATCGCCGCCGACTGGAGCCAGCCGGGCGTGGCGATGGTCAATGCCGGCGATGCCGACGCCGCATCAAGGGCGCGGCGCAGGTGCTCACCGCCGACTACTTCTCCGATCACGTCGCCCACATGTGCATGGAGCCGTTGAACGTGCACCGTGCGGGCCGACAACGGGGTGATCGACATCTGGTCCGGCAATCAATCGCCGTCAACGATGAAGATCCTCGGCATGATCGTCGGCAAGACCACGCCGGACAAGGTCCATGTCCATACCCAACTGCTCGGCGGCGG
Organism: uncultured Alphaproteobacteria bacterium; assembly: GCA_963804405.1. Taxonomy (GTDB): domain Bacteria; phylum Pseudomonadota; class Alphaproteobacteria; order Rhizobiales; family Xanthobacteraceae; genus BOG-931. The sequence goes on from CAWDQG010000009.1 coordinate 28,492, forward strand.
CTTCGGCCGGCGCTCCGACGGCGACGACATGGTCATGGCGCTGATCCTGGCGCTCAACATGCCGGGCAAGCCGGTGAAGATGATCTGGAGCCGCGAGGACGATATCCGCAACGACAAGCTGCGGCCGTTGACCGCGCAGCGGATCGAGATCGGTCTTGACGGCAACAACAACATCGTCGGCTGGCGGCAACGCATCGTCAACGAGTCGTATTTCGCGCGCATCCTGCCGCCCGATCTGTTCGCCAAGATCAAGCAGGACATCGTCTCCGGCGGCGGCGGCGAAATGAGCTACGCGGTCGACAACCATCGCGTCGAATGGGTGCGCTCCGCGCGCGGCGTCGATGTCGGCGCCTGGCGCGGCATCGCGGCGGGTTACACCAAGTTCGCCATCGAGACGATGATGGACGAAATCGCCGCGCTCAAGAAGATGGACCCGCTGGCCTATCGGCTGGCGATGCTCAAGGACGCGCCGCGCGCGGCCAACGTGCTGCAACGCGTGGCCGACATGGCGAACTATGCCGGCAAGCGCGACAATGGCCGCGCCGTCGGCATCGCCTACTCGGACGCACTGCACAGCCACACCGCGGTGGCGGCCGAAGTCTCGGTCGACACCAAGAGCGGCGAGATCACGGTCCACCATCTGTGGGCGGCGGTCGATGCCGGCCAGGCGGTGCAGCCGAAGAACATCGCGGCGCAGATCACGAGCGCCATGACGTTCGGTCTCGGCGCCGCGCTCAAGGAGCAGATCGCCATCAAGGGCGGCGTGATGCAGGCGACGAACTTCGACGGCTATCCGGTGCTGCGCATGTCGGACGTGCCGCCGATGGACGTGGCGGTGATTTCGACCGAAGACCCGCCGACCGGCATCGGCGAGGCCGGCGTTCCAGCGGTCGCGCCGGCCATCGCCAACGCCGTCGCGGTGATCACCGGCAAGCGGCTGCGTCATCTGCCGATGACGCCGGACCGGGTGAAGGAGTCGCTCGGGCTAGGCCGCCGTCCGTTTTCGGCGACGGATGACCCGCCGCGGGGCTGCCCGCGGCGGGTTTTTTGTCCACCGAGACCGCCGCGCCAAACCGGCAGTGTGGATGATCTCGCTTGGCGGGATTGCGTATCTTGCATAGCTGGCGAGAATCCCTACATATCAAGGACGTGGCCACGCTGATGATGTTACCGGCGGGTTCCGAGCCGGTCGTCCTCATGTGAGGCGCGAGGCCAAATCAGCCGATTTCCAGGGGCTTCCGGGCAGGCCAACAGCGCCTCAAGCGTCTGCCGCAACGGATGGATGACCGGTGAGCAATACGATTGACGCCAAACTCGTGATCATCGGGTCCGGCCCTGCCGGCTATACGGCGGCGATCTATGGCGCGCGCGCCATGCTCGATCCGATCCTGATCCAGGGCGTGCAGCCGGGCGGCCAGCTCACCATCACCACCGATGTCGAGAACTATCCGGGCTTCGCCGACGTCATCCAGGGGCCGTGGCTCATGGAGCAGATGCAGAAGCAGGCCGAGCATGTCGGCACCAAGATCGTCACCGACCATGTGAACAAGGTCGAGCTCGGCCGGCGCCCGTTCCGGATCGAATGCGATTCCGGCGACGTCTACCTGGCCGACAGCCTCGTCCTGGCGACCGGCGCCCAGGCGCGCTGGCTCGATCTGCCCTCGGAGCAGAAATTCCGCGGCTACGGCGTCTCCGCCTGCGCCACCTGCGACGGCTTTTTCTATCGCGGCAAGGAAGTCCTGGTGATCGGCGGCGGCAATACCGCGGTCGAGGAGGCGCTGTTCCTGACCAACTTCGCCAGCAAGGTCACGGTGGTGCACCGGCGCGACAGCTTCCGCGCCGAGCGCATCCTGCAGGAACGGCTCTACCAGAATCCGAAAATCTCGGTGCTCTGGCACACCGTGCTGCACGACGTGCTCGGCGACGACAATCCGCTCAAGGTCCGCGCCGCGGTGCTGCGCAACGTCAAGACCAATGAAATGACCGAACGCCCGGTCGACGGCATTTTCATCGCCATCGGCCACACGCCCGCCTCCGAGCTGGTCGCCGGCCAGCTGGAGATGAAGCACGGCGGCTACATCAAGACCGCGCCGCACTCGACCGCAACCTCGGTGCCCGGCGTGTTCGCCGCCGGCGACGTCGCCGACGACGTCTATCGCCAGGCCGTGACCGCCGCCGGCCTCGGCTGCATGGCGGCGCTCGAAGCCGAGAAATACCTCGCCGCCCACGGCGAGGCCGAACCGCGCATGGCGGCGGAATGAGTCCAATTCCGTCGCACGCGCGGAGAGGAACCAACGACCATGGATTGGGACAAGCTCAAAGTCTTTCACGCCGCCGCCGAAGCCGGCAGCTTCACCCATGCCGGCGAGCAGCTCGGGCTCTCGCAGTCTGCGGTGTCGCGCCAGGTCAGCGCGCTCGAGCAGGAGCTCGCGGTGTCGCTGTTTCACCGCCATGCGCGCGGGCTGATCCTGACCGAGCAGGGCGACCTGCTGTTTCGCACCGCCCACGACGTGTTCATGAAGCTCGAGTCGGCGCGCGCCAAGCTGACCGACAGCCGCGAGCGTCCCAACGGCGACCTGAAAGTCACGACCACCCCGGGCATCGGCATCCACTGGCTGACGCCGCGGCTGGGCGAGTTCATCGAACTTTATCCGGAAGTCCGCATCACCCTCCTCACCACCGAAGAGGAGCTCGACCTCGCCATGCGCGAGGCCGACGTCGCCATCCGCCTGCGCCAGCCGACCCAGCCGGACCTGATCCAGCGCAAATTGTTTTCGGTGCACTTCCACATCTATGCGTCGCCGGAATATCTCAAGCACTTCGGCACGCCGCGCTCCTTGGAGGACCTCGACAATCATCGCGTGCTGGTGCTCGGCGGCAATATCCCGACCTATCTGCAGCGCTCGCTCTATCTCACCGAGGTCGCGCGCGACGGCAAAGGGCCGCGCACGCCGCATCTCGTCATCAACAACATTCTCGGCATTCTGCGCGCCTGCCAGCGCGGCATCGGCATCGCCATGCTGCCGGATTATCTGGTCGAAGGCGACGGCGGCCTGGTGCAGCTCTTCTCCGACGGCGAGCCGATCGCGCTCGACGCCTACTTCGTTTATCCGGAAGAGCTCAAGACTGTCGCGCGCGTGCAGGCGTTTCGCGACTTTCTTGTCGCCAACGCCCAGCGTTGGAACTTCTAGACGTTTCATCGGCGCGTCATTTTTGCCGTACGCGAAGCGGTTGTAGTCGTCACGTAACTTGTCCGGACGACCGTGTGCAGCGCATGGCTGGCATGCCGGTCGCCATGTTGTGTGACGCGGAATCGCTTTGCATAGTGTCGGCCTGCTGCTCGAACATGCGGTTGACCGTGATCCTCCCAGATTGGCAATCGTTGGTCGGCAGTTTCTTCCCCTCTGGAAGGTGATTTGCTGGCGCCCCCACGCTGGCGAACTTGAGGCCGGGCCCGCGAGGGCCCGGTTTTTTTTGCGCGCTATGGATTTCGCGGCGAAGTGCGAGAAATAGTTCTGCGAAAAATAATTCTGCGAATAACAATTCTAATAATCCACGCGACGCAAAACTGTCATTAAACGCAAGATCGAAAACACAGACGAAAACACAAGACCGAACGCAAGGTCGCAACGAGGCGCAAAATCGTCACTGTCAACGACTGATACGCGGCCCTTTGGCTTATTTGACTGGCAAGGCCGTCCGGCAGATTGATCGGCAGCGTACCCGGCGATACCTCCCGGAGGCAAATGGCAGCGTCGCGGCTGATCATGACAGACTTGACCTATGACAGATTTGCCCCATGACAGACTTGGCCCATGACAGACTTGGCCCATAACAGATTTGGCCTATGACGGCAGGAGAATTTAACGGTCATAGCCACTGATGACAGCGCCGGCGCTCCCTGATCCGTCATCGCATCTCATGTCGACCTCACTAAATGTTGCCGCGCCCGTTACCGCGGTCCGGCGTGACGGCGGCGCCCCCGGCGGCTATACCGGCGGTAATTCGGGAGGATTTAACATGCTCACACGCCGACATGTTTTCTTCGCTGGCGCCGCCGGACTGGCCGCGCTCGCGCTCGGCCGCTTGACCTGGCCGCATGCCGCCAAGGCGGCAAAGACCTACGAAGTCACCCATACCGATGCCGAGTGGCAGAACATGTTGAGCCCCGATGCGTACCAGGTGCTCCGCCACGAAGGCACCGAGCGGCCGTTCACCAGTCCGACTCAACAATGAACATCGCGCCGGCACCTTCGCCTGCGCCGGCTGCGACCTGCCGCTCTACTCGTCGAAGACCAAGTTCGACAGCGGCACCGGCTGGCCGAGCTTTTGGGCGCCGCTCGACAATGCGGTCGAGGAAACGTCCGATCGGTCCTTCGGCATGGTCCGCACCGCGGTGTCCTGCCGGCGCTGCGGCGGCCATCTCGGCCACGTGTTCAACGATGGGCCGAAGCCGACCGGGCTGCGCTATTGCATGAACGGCGTGGCGCTGAAATTCGTGCCGGCCGCGCCGGGGTCGAGCTGATTACGCTCCCTTAGCCCGGGTTAAGCGCCAGCGAAACCCGGCGAACGACCTCACAGCCGCAACGCCAGTCCCGGATTTCGCTTACGCTCAATCCGGGCTACATAGCGGCATGAGCGTCATCAACCCGAGCCCGTTCACCACGCGCCCGGAAATCGAGGGCACCTTCGGCGTCGTCGCGTCGACCCACTGGATCGCCACCGCCGTCGGCATGGCGACGCTGGAGAAAGGCGGCAACGCCTTCGACGCCGCGGTTGCGACCGCCTTCACGCTGCAAGTCGTCGAGCCGCATCTCAACGGCCCCGGCGGCGACGTGCCGGCCATCGTCTACGATGTACGCCGCGGCAAGCCGGAAGTGATTTGCGGCCAGGGACCGGCGCCGGCCGGCGCCACCATCGCGCATTATCGGCGCGAAGGCCTCGATCTCGTGCCCGGTACCGGCCTCCTCGCCGCCTGCGTGCCCGGCACGTTCGAGACCTGGATGCTGATGCTGCGCGACTATGGCACGCTGGCGCTGCGCGACGTGCTGTCGCCGGCGATTGGCTACGCGCAGAACGGCTATCCGCTGGTCGAGCGCGCCAACGCCACCATCGCCACCGTCGCCGAACTTTTTCGCACCCATTGGCCGACATCGGCGGCGGTCTATCTGCCGAACAACGCGGTGCCGGCGACCGGAACGCTGTTCGCCAACCAAACGCTGGCGGCGACCTATGCGCGCATCCTGCGCGAAGCCGAAAGCGCCGGCGGCGACCGTCTGGTGCAGATCGAGCGCGCGCGGAAATCCTGGTCGCAGGGTTTTGTCGCCGAAGCGGTCGACCGTTTCTGCCGCACCCACGAGATCATGGACACGAGCGGCCACCGCCATCGCGGCGTGCTCACCGCCGACGACATGGCGCGCTGGACGCGCGCGGGTCGAGGCGCCGCTGACTTACGATTACGGCCGCTACACGGTGTGCAAGACCGGCCCCTGGGGACAAGGGCCGGTCATGCTGCAGCAACTGGCGCTGCTCAAAGGTTTCGATCTTGATCGACTCGAGCCGACGAGCGCCGATTTCATTCATCTGCAGGTCGAGTGCGCTAAGCTCGCCTTTGCCGATCGCGAAGCGTTCTACGGCGATCCCGATTTCGTCGAAGTGCCGACCGCGACGCTGCTGTCCGATGCCTACAATGCCGAACGCCGCAAGCTCATCGGCGAAACGGCATCGATGGACTTGCGTCCCGGCTCGATCGAAGGCTTTGGCGCCGTGATCAGGCTGTTTCGCGACGGCGCGACGGCGGCGGCCGGCAACGCTGGTGTCGGCGAGCCGACCGTCGGCCGGCTCGGCGGCACGCGCGGCGATACCGTGCATTTCGACATCATCGACACCGCCGGCAACATGGTGTCGTCGACGCCATCGGGCGGCTGGCTGCAATCTTCGCCGGTCATCCCGGAGCTCGGCTTTTGCCTCGGCACCCGCGCACAAATGTTCTGGCTCGAGGAAGGACATCCGGCGGCGCTTAAGCCGGGCAAGCGGCCGCGCACCACGCTCACGCCGACGCTGGCGCTACGCGACGGCGAGCCGTATCTCGGCTGGGGCACGCCCGGTGGCGATCAGCAGGATCAATGGATCACCCAGTTTTTCCTGCGCCACGTTCACGCTCATCAGAATCTGCAAGAGGCGATCGACGCGCCGGCCTGGCATTCCGAGCACTTTCCGTCGTCGTTCTGGCCGCGCACCGCGCGTCCCGGCGTGCTGGTGGTCGAAGGCCGCATGCCGAAGGACACCGTCGCCGAGCTCAAACGCCGCGGCCACATCGTCGAGGTCGGCCCCGACTGGTCGGAAGGCCGGCTCACCGCGGCCGCGCGCGACGGCCGCCGCCGCCGCGCCGCCGCCAATCCGCGCGGCATGCAGGGCTACGCCGCGGGGCGGTGATTACGAGCTTGGCGCGGCCTGAACACGGCGCAGCGCGAAATGATGCAGTGCCGATACGGACCTTCTCATACAGAGTATCCGTAACGATCCTCCGATCAGGCATCTGCGCATTAAGGCTGGCTTCTGTTATGCTTATGCATAGAGAGATGAGGGAGGCCTTGAGATGGCTAGCCTGCTCGACCGCATCACGTCCAACCCGCAACTGTGCGGCGGCCGACCTACGATTCGCGGTTTGCGCATTCGTGTGACCGACATCCTCGAGATGTTGGCGGGCGGCGCCAGCCGCCTGGAGATTCTGCGCGATTACCCCTACCTCGAAGATGAAGACATTTCGGCGGCCTTGGAATATGCAGCACGCAGCAGCGACCATCCGCTGATCCGCGTGGGCTGACGTGCGCTTCCTCGTGGATGCACAGCTACCGCCTGCACTCGCCCACTATCTGGTCACGGCCGGCCATCAAACCGAGCATGTGAGTGATCTTGGGCTGGAGGCGTCATCCGATCAGCAAATTTGGCAAACCGCCGCAGAGCTCGGATCAGTGATCGTGACAAAAGACGAGGATTTTGTAACGCTGCGGGCACTTCAGCCAAAAGGCCCGGCGATCGTGTGGATCCGCATTGGCAACACAACACGCGGCGCGATCATTAAGACGATCTCGGCAGCACTGCCGGCAATCATCACGGCTCTGGATCGCGGTAAGTCGGTCGTCGAGGTTGCCGCCTCCTGACAACAACATGATGCTGCCGGACAACGAACGAACAGCTAACTTTCCCTCGAGCTCGCACGTCGCAGCGTAAATTTAAGCCGCGACGGTGCGCAGGAAGTCTTCCACTTCGCTGCGCAGCTTGACGGTGGCGTTTTCCACTTCTTCCGACGCCGCCAGCACGGTTTGCGCGGAACTGCGCGTCTGGGTGACGCCGGCGGCGACGTCGCCGAGCGCGGTGACGACGGCGCGGGCTCCCGAAGCGGCGCTGGCGACATTGTGCGAGATTTCGCCTGTCGCCAGCTCCTGCTGGGCGATGGCGCCGACCGCCTCCGAGGTATGCGAGTTGATGTCCACCATGCGCTGGGTGATGGCGCGGATGGCCGCGACCGCCTCGCCGGTCGAGCTCTGCACCGACGCAATCTCCTTGGTGATTTCGCCGGTCGCCTTCGCCGTCTGCACGGCGAGCGACTTCACTTCGGAAGCGACCACGGCAAAGCCGCGGCCGGCCTCGCCGGCGCGCGCGGCCTCAATCGTGGCGTTGAGCGCAAGCAGGTTGGTCTGCTCGGCGATGTCCTGAATGAGCTTGACCACGTCGCCGATCCGCTGCGCGACCCCGGCGAGCGCGGTGATGTCATCGTTGGTCGCGGTCGCGGCAGCGGCGGCGCTGCGCACGACCTCGTTGGTCTGCGCCAGCCGGCGGCTGATCTCCTTGATCGACGCTGAGAGCTCCTCGGCGGCGGCAGCCGCGGTTTCGACGTTCGCCGATGCTTCGTTTGATCCATGCACCGCGCCCTCGGCGCGCTGCAGCGAATGATCCGACGTCGCCAGCAAGCTCTTGGCCGCGGCCTTCATCGCCACGGCGCTCTGCCCGACGATCTTAAGGACGCTCTCGACCCGGCCGCGAAACGCAACGATCTGGGCATCGATGGCGTTGCGGTTCTCCTCGCGTTTGCGCAGCGAGTCGCGCTCCTTCTCGGCAGTCCGCTGCTGCGTGACGTCGGTATGGGTCGATACCCAGCCGCCGCCGCGCAGCGGCTGAAAAATCAGCGAGATGGTGCGACCGTCCCCGAGCTCAATTGTTTTGGCTTCGGTATGCCCGGCAGCTGCCCGGCTGATGCTATCGGCGACATACTGATCCGGATCGCCGGAGAACGTGCCGGCTTGCACGCGTCGGGCAATAATCTCGCGCATCGGCATGCCCTTGCGGAAAAATTCGCGCGGCAGCCTGGTCATTTCGATATAGCGCATGTTGCAGAGGACCAGCCGGCCGGCGCCATCGAACATGGTCAGGCCCTGGGTCATATTGTTGAGCGCAATTCGCGCCAGGAGATTGCGCCAGCGTTCCTGCGCCACGGCGATGAGCGCGCCGATCGACAGGAAGGCAATCCCCATCAAAGCCGACAGGATGATGCCGGCCACGACCGCGGGCATCGAAGTCAGCGCCTGGCAAATGCCATCGACGCCGAACAGCAAAAAGCCGGCAATGCCTAGCGCAAAGCCGGCCGCGCCCATGGCGACGAGGAGTCCCCATTGCCGGACGGTCTTAGCCACAGTATGGCCGCTGAGCATGCGCGCGCACCCGATCGGTTAGTGAAGATTATTCACTGATCAGTTGTTTTGCGGTTAACAGTGACTGTTTGCGGCCGATTTTGCGCGCGCTAAAGAGCAAAACGATCGCGAATGCTTTTGGCTCCGGCAATCGCGGCGGAGCGGAGCGCTTCGAGACGCCGGACCAACGAAAATGGCGGTTGCCGGCGGACCGCGATCAGACGGTTGCAGAGCGCAAGTCGCTCGCGCCAAAGATGATCGATCATCGGGTGATTGGCGGTGGCGCACGAGTCGGTGCGTGCGAGCGTCGTGTCTTCGACCAGCTCGTTGGTCAGCACGGCGCTGAGCATGACGCCAGGCGAAAAGCGGGCGAAGTTTTCGTCATAGGCGATCTTCCAGAACCAGGCGCAACGCCCGCTGCGCAGCATGATCGTGGCGGCGATCGTACGCCCGTCGATGAGGATGCGGTCGACGGCAACTTTGCCGTCGGCGGCGAACGCGGGCATGGCGGCCGACATGAAGCGGCGCAGCTCTCGGTGTTGAGCCGCCGCGGTGCCGGCGCGGCCTTTCCAGCCGGCCGCTTCCAGCGCCAAAAAATCTTCGAGCGCGGCGGCGACCGCGGCGGGCTCGCTGGCGGTCGTGAACAACACCGCGCCGGTCTCGCTCAGGCGCCGCCACTGGCGGCGAAGCTCCTTGTGCCGGTGCTTGCCAATCGCGCGCTCGAGGTAACCCGCGCGCTCGCCCGCCGGCGCGAGCAGCGCCCGTTGATGGCGGTCAAAATCGGAACCCGGTATTTGCGCGCGCCGCAGAATGGCTTCGAGCGCCGCGGCGAACGGCCCGGCTTCGGTCAGAAACGGCAACACCACCGTTCCCGGCAGCGCCGGGTCGGCGGTGAGATGCGCGAGCCAGGCGGCGATGATCGGCTCGGCGGCTTCGCGCTCGACCAGCGGCACGCCGAGCGGCGCGAACGGATGGGTCCAGCCGAGGAGGATCGGCAGATTGAAACCGTAGCGGCGCTTTTCGATGCGCGCCGGAAACAAGCCAAGCAGCTGGCGCGGGCTTGTTCCCGACCAGACCAAGAGCGCGCCGGCATCGCTGCCGAACACCGGCGCCGCCGCGAGTGCAAAGGCCGGCTCGTAGAAGATATTCGGCTCGAGCGCGCGCTCGGCAAGCTCGCGCCATTCGCGCACGATCGACGCCAGTTCGGCAAAATCCCGCCATTCGACCGCGAGCGAATTCGCCGCGTAGCGATCGGCCAGCACCGCGCGACGGGCGCTGGCGATGGCAGAGGCCGCGCCATCGAGCGCGGCGCCCGACGCCTGACTGGCCGAAACTCTGACCGCCATGCGCGCGCCCTTTAAGCTTTAGGGGCACCGAAAATGAAGCAGTGCAGTCCGAGGCGGCTTTTCGCGACCACGAACAGGCCGACCGACTCGAAGACCAGAGCCGCCGAGCTGGCGGCTGCCGCGCCGGCAAGCCCAAGCCGTGGGATCAGCACCACGCAAAGGATCAGACTGATCGCAAACGACGTGCCGTAGACCAGCGCGCAGGCGCGCCGCTCGCCGAGCATGTTGAGGAGCCGCTCGGCCGGGCCGACGGACGCGCGCGCCAATAACCCAACGGCGATGATGAACATCAGATAATAACCGGAGACGAATTCGCGACCGAACAGGCGCAGCAGCGGATGGCCGAGCGCAAGCAGGCCGACGATCACGGCGAGCGAGGGCCAGAAGGTCAGCCGCACCGAGTGCTTGAGGAAGGCGGTCAATCCCGCGCGATCGCCGCTGACGTCGTATTCGACGAATTTGTGCGCGATGGTTTGCGCCACCGAGTAGTAGATGAACGACACCAGCGCGATGGTCTTCGCCGCGGCGTAGTAGATCGCCACCTCGTCGGCGGGGCGGAACTGCTTGACCACGATGATGTCTGAATAGCTGAGCAGAAAATAAAAGGCTTCGACCAGAAAAATGGGCACCGAGGTTGTCAGCCACAGGCGCGGCGCATAAGCCCTCGGGCCGGTCTCGACCGCGCCTGACAGTCTTCGATTGAGCACTACGATCTGGCCGATGCCGACACTGATGAGCGCGATGACGCCGGCGGCCGTCGCGGTGACCGCATCGGTCGGCAAGCCAAGCGCATAAGCAAGCCCCACTAGCGCGAGCAGCAACAGCGGGCGCTGCACATAGACCGGCGACAATCCGAGATTGACCCAATCGTAGGAGCGCGCGATGCCGCTCTGCGTTCCCCAGACGCCGAACAACGGTAGCGCGGCGCAGGAAATGTAGAGGGGAACAACCGTCGCGGGGTCGATATAGGGCGTGAGCAGCCGCACCGCGACGGCGCCAGCCGCGCCGGCGATCATCCCGAACAGCAAGGCGAGCCACCGGCTGCCGCTAAGAAAGCCGCGCAACAGCGCGAAGCTTTTGCGCTCGGTATATTCGGGGATGAAACGCTGCGCCGCCGAGCCCAGCCCCAGATCGACCATGCCGCCGATCAACAGGATCCAGGTCCAGCCATAGATGTAGATGCCGAACTCGAAGCTGCCCATCCAGCGCGCCAGCAGGATCTGCGACACGAAAGTGAGCGCGGCGCTGATCACCCGGATCAGGAAGGCGGCGCCGGCCAGACGCCGCGCCAGCGACGAGTCGCTGCCGTCGGCGAACAAGGCGCGGGCGCGGGCGATGACGCTGTTGATTTTTTCGCCCCAAGGCATGGACCCGGGGACGGACCAAGAGATGCGCCAAGCCGGACGCGGCGCATGCTCGGAACCGATTGATGCCACAACAACCTCTGCGCCGCCGGGAACCGAACGACGCGGAGTGATATCAAGGAAGCGTTAACATTCGGTTCGAATAAATTAACAATTGTGGTGACGAGCCGGTCAGCCGAGCAGCAACAACACGATCCTGCATCATCCGCGGCGAATGAGCTCCCCTGTGATGTTTCGTCGCTCGTGCAGAATACGAAGAAGTACGATGGCGTCGTCCTTCGGGTCGTAGTCATAGATCAGAAGGTAGGGAGAGACGCGCGCCGCACGGGCAGTTGCGCCAAGCGCCGGCCGTGGCGAGCCGATTCTCGGAAACTGAACGAGGCGTCGTAAGGTGACTTCGAAACGGCGACTGCAATCAACCGCGACGCGCTCACCGGCGTTCTGCTGCAGGTAGGCAAAAATATCTTCGAAGTCAGAGTCCGCGTCGCTGGTGACGACAAGGCGCGTCACGCGGAGCGCAGAGCATTAATCTTTGCGTTCAGGTGCCTAAAGAACTCTTCGCCGGAGATAACATCTCCGCGCGCCACCGAGGCGCGGGCCTGATCGACATACGGCTTAGCCCAGGCCAGATCGTCGTCACTCAACGCTTTGAGATCGGCTACGGCGACCGAAAGCGCCTCGTCGATTGACGAGAAATGCCCGGCGGCGACTTCGGCCTCCAACCACTCTCGCTGTTCCTTCGGCAGCGAGATGTTCATAAGCGAAATATACCAAGCAATAGCGAAGGTGAAATAGCCAGTAGCGAATAGAGAATAGCGGATAGAAACGAGAAACGCGGCATGCCAATTCACTATTCGCCATTCGCTACGTGGCGATGTCGCTCACTCAATAATCCTTGAGCAGCCGCTCGATATAATCGAGCTCATCCTGCGGACGCAGCACGTCGCCGAAGCGGCGGCGCAACTCCTCGATGATGCGGCGCGCGCGCTGCACGTCGATCTCGCCCGGCACCTTGACGCTGAAATCGTCGGGATCGCGGCCGCGCAGCTGACGGCCGAGCGGATCGGTGTCGCGTTGCGCACGCGGCTGTCCAAGCGGGCCGTTTTGGCCGGGGCCCGGACCTTGCCCCATCTGCTGTTGCATCGATTGCGCCATGCCCTGCGCGCCTTTGCGCAGCGCGTCGAGCGCGCGGCCCTGCAACTCGACGGCGCTGTCGGCGTTGCCCTCGCCAAGCTCGCCTTCGGCTTCGCCCATGGCGTCGCCGGCCTGGCCGAGCTGGTCCATGCCGTTCTGGCCCTCGCCCTTTTGGCCCTGTTGACCCTGCCCATTCTGGCCGAGGCCGTGGTTCTTGAGCTCTTCCAGGAGCTTCTTGAGCCGGTCGCGCAGCGCCTGCTGGTTTTGCTGCAGATCGCTCATCGAGTCGCCTTGCTGACCCTGCTTTGCTGGCCTTGCTGGCCCTGCCCTTGCTGACCCTGTTTGCCCTGCTGCTGGCCGCGCTGGCCGTTCTGCCGGCGCTGTTCCTGACCCTGGCGGAAGGTGCGATCGCGCAATTCCTGCTGCTTTTGGATCATGTCGCCGAGCTCATCGAGCTGCGACATCATATCGTCCATATCGTCGCCGTCCCTGTCGGGCGACGCCTATCTGCAAATTCTCCATCATCTGCTCGAGCTGCTGCAGCAATTGGCGCGCGGCATCCTTGGCGCCGTTACGAGCGAGATTTTCCAGCCGGTCGAGCATGCTCTTGAGGTCGCGCTGGCTCAACGTTCGCGTGTTGCGGTCGAGCGGACGGGCGAGCTGCTGGTTGTTGCGCAACTGCTCCTGCATCGCTTGCATGAAGCGGTCCATCGCGGCGCGCAGCTGATCCATCAGCTTCTTGATCTCTTCGTCGCTGGCGCCGCGTTCGAGCGCCTGCCGCAGCGCTTCCTCGGCGTTGCGCAAATTCGCCTGCGCGTCGGCAATGTCGCCGTCCTCGATGGCGACCGCCATCTGCCACAGCCGCGCGGTGACGTCGCGCAGATCGTCGTCGGTCTTGGCGCGAATGAGCGACCAGAAGATCGAGCGCAGCCCGAGATAGATGCCGGCATCGGGCGTGAATTTTTCCGGCGCCATGGTCAGCGCGTCGAGCGCCGTGGTGACCAGCGGCCGGGCGCCGGTATCGAGCGCCAGGTTGCGCCGCTGCTCGACCAGCGCGCGCGCCAGCGGCTTGGTGAATAGCCGCTCGGGAAGGCGGAACGTGAACGGCTCGCTCTTGCCCTCATTGCCGCCCTCGTCGCGGGCAAGGAGTGTCATCACCACTTCGGCGCCGGCCCAGGGATGGTCGGTCAGATCCTTGATGGTCTGGCCGACGCCGTTCTTGGTGCGCGCCTGCGGCAGAACCAGCGCGAAATCGGGCGCGCCGAACAGCGGATGTGCGGCCTCGCCTTTGGCGCCTGCTTCCGCCTTGCGGGCAAAAGTCGCCCGCGCCTCGATCACTCCGTAATCGTCTTCCAGCCGGTACGACAACAGCAGCGAGCCGCGCGCCTGCTGCTCGGGATCCTTGGCCAGCGCAATGGTCGGCGGCTTGTCGGGAATGACATTGAACGCCCAGGTGAGATCCTCGCCGGCGCCATGCAGCGTCGCCGCGCCAGTGGTTTCGATCTTGAAACGAAATTCCTGCGGTGCCGACCGGCGCCTGCGGCTTCTCTGTTGCCGCCGTCACGCCGCCTTTGCCGGAAACATCGAGATTGAGCTTGCCGGTGGCGCGCACGACCAGCGTGCTCCCAACCGGAACCGATACCGGCTCATTCAACTCGAGGTCCTGCCGGGCGATCTCGCCGGGATGCATGCCGGCAAGAATGACCGGCGGCTTGCCGGTGTAAGCCGGCGGCGTGACCCAGGCGTCGACGCGGAAATTCGCCGGCAGCACGACGCCCTGCCAGTCGAACGCCGCGGCGATGCGCCTTAAATGTTCGCCGCCGGCGGCGATGAAGGTGGCGATGACGGCGATGAGAATGAGGCCGCGCAGCGCGTAAGGGTCGCGCAGTGCCAGACGCGGCGACGGCCAGCCGGCCTTGAACGCCCGCGCCGCAGCGAGCGTGCGCTCCACATGCGCCTGCCATAGCGCCAGCGAATACGGGTCCGCGGGTGTGACCGCAAGCTCATCGGCAATCGTCGTCGCCGGACGATGCCGGATGCCACTGCCGCGATCGAGCCGGCGCAGCGCGTCGGCAGCGGCGGGCAGCCGCAACGACACAAACGGAATGATCGCCGCGATCGCGAGAATGCCGAACAGGACGAGTCCTGCGGCCCGCGCCAGCGGCGGCAGCCAGAGCCATAGCCCGAGCCAGGACACAGTGAGGAAAAGTCCGATGACGACCGCAAGCCGCGCCAGCGCCGGCCAAAGCTGTTCCCAAAAAATGCTCCAGCGGGCGCGGCGCACGGCGCTGCCAAGCTGCGACCGCGCGGCCGGCTCGGCGCTGCGGTGCGCGGCGGCAGGATGGCTTGACGAGGTATCCGTCACCGATTTCTCCGCGGACAAAATTCTGCCCTGACAACGCCCCACCAAAGGGGCAGTTCGAAGGCACGCCGAAGTGCACAGCAAGCCGCGCCGTGCCATAATCACAAGCAAAATCAGCGCCAGATCATAGCCACGCCGGCATGCGATCGAGCGCGATCAGCTCTGCGGCCGTGACACGGGGCCGCACCAGCGCCCATTCGCCTTTGCGGACAAGGACTTCCGGAATGAGCGCGCGGGTATTGTAGGTCGAGGCCTCGACCGCGCCGTAGGCGCCGGCGCTCATGATGGCGAGGAGGTCGCCCGGCTTCGGCTCGACCACGGAACGGTCGAGCGCGATGAAATCGCCTGATTCGCAGACCGGCCCGACCACGTCGGCAACGATCCGCGGCGCGCCAACGGCCGGCTCGCGGACCGGGCGGATATCGTGGTGCGCGTCGTAGAGCGTCGGGCGGACCAGATCGTTCATGCCGGCATCGACGATGACGAAAGTCTTGGCTTCGCCGCGTTTTAAATAAAGGACGCGGGTGACGAGAATGCCGGCATTGCCGACGATCAGGCGGCCCGGCTCGAAAATCAGCTGGCAGTCAAGTCCCGCGTCGCGCTTTTGACCACGGCGGCATAGGCGTTCGGGTCCGGCGGCGGCTCGTTGTCGTCGCGATAGGGAATGCCGAGCCCGCCGCCGAGATCGACATGGCGGATGACGTGGCCGTCGGCGCGCAGCACGCGCACAAAGTCCGCCAACAGCGCGAACGCATCGCTGAACGGATCGAGCTCGGTGATCTGGCTGCCGATATGCATGTCGACGCCGACCACGCGCACGCCGTCGAGCTTGGCGGCGCGGGTATAAACGTCGCGGGCGCGGCTGATCGGGACGCCGAATTTGTTCTCGGCTTTGCCGGTGGCGATCTTGGCGTGGGTCCTCGGGTCGATGTCGGGATTGACGCGGATCGAGATATCGGCGGTGCGGCCTTTTTGCGCCGCGATCTCGGCAAGGAGATCAAGCTCCGCTTCGGACTCGACGTTGACGCAGAGGATGCCTTGCTCGACCGCAAGCGCGAGCTCGCGCGCGGTCTTGCCGACGCCGGAAAACATGATCTTGTGCGGCGGCACGCCGGCGCTCCGCGCGCGTAAAAGTTCGCCCTCGGAGACGACGTCGGCGCCGGCGCCGAGCCGCGACAGCGTCGCGATCACCGCCTGATTGGAATTCGCCTTCATGGCGTAACAGATGAGCGCGTCGACGTCGGCGAAAGCTTGCGCGAACACCCGGTAATGCCGCTCGAGCGTCGCCGTCGCATAGCAATAGAACGGCGTGCCGACTGCGTCCGCCAGCGCAGTCAGATCGACGTCCTCGGCATGCAAGACGCCGTTTCGATAAGCGAAATGATGCATGCCGGCGTGTTTAGAGCATGAACCGCGTCAATGCGAGCGTCGGCCAGGCAATGCAGCCTAGCCATCGGCGTAACTGGATTGCTTCGCTGCGCTCGCAATGACGCGTTGGCAGCGCTTATTGCAGCAGGAAATCGAGGAAAAACGACCGTTTCTCGCCGGGCGGCGCCACCGGATTGCCACGGCTGTCGAAGCCGGTTTGCGCGGCTTTTTCGAACTGCTTCTGGCGCAAGTCCTCTGCCGAGCCCGGAGGCGCTGGCGGCCCGGCCGGTGGTAGCACCGCGGCAGGCTGGGCGGTGAGCGCCGGCCCGGGCGGCGGTTCCAGCGGTCCGGACCGGCCGCACGCCGTCAAGGTGAATGCGGCTGCGCCCAGCAACGCCAGCGCCAAACCGGCGTGAAGGTGCCTATTCCACCGGCCGTTGCGACACTCTTGGGGCCAAAACCAACAATCCCCGAACCCGATCCACCAAACATAGCACATCACATTGCCGAGGCGAGATTTTGGCGGCAACACCTTGCCGCCGCCTTATCAGCCATGACGGTTAGGCTTTGGGTAGGCTTTCAGGCGCTTAAGCCAGCGTTTGGCCGCCGCGCGCACGTTTTTCGGCGCTGTGCCGCCATAGACGGTACGGCTTTTCACCGACGCCTCGGCCGAGAGCACGCCATAGACCGCTTTGGTGATGCGCGGTTCGATCGCCTGCATGGCTGGAAGCGGAAATTTGTCGAGCGGCACGCCGGCGGCGGCGGCCTCGGCGACGATCCGGCCGGTCAGGTGATGGGCCTCGCGGAACGGCAGTTTGAGCGTGCGCGTGAGCCAATCGGCCAGATCGGTAGCGGTCGCATAACCGTCCCCCGCAGCCTGCCGCATGCGCGCCACGTCGGGCTCCATGTCGCGCACCATGCCGGTCATGGCTTTGAGTGACAGGCAAAGCGCAGCAAACGCATCAATCGCGCCCTCTTTGTCCTCCTGCATGTCTTTCTGATAGGCGAGCGGCAGGCCCTTCATCACCATCAACAGCGACACCAGCGCGCCGACAATGCGCCCAGTGCGGGCGCGAACGAGTTCGGCGGCGTCGGGATTGCGCTTTTGCGGCATCATCGACGAGCCGGTGGTGAAGGCGTCGGACAATTTGATCAGGCCAGTGAGCGGCGACGACCAGAGCACGATCTCTTCGGCGAACCGCGACAGATGCACCGCGGCGATCGAGCACGCCGATAGCGTCTCCAGCACGAAGTCGCGATCGGCCACGGCGTCGAGCGAGTTGGCCGTTGGCCGGGCAAAGCCGAGCGCCTTGGCCGGCATCGCCCGATCGAGCGGGAACGACGTGCCGGCGAGCGCGCCGGAGCCGAGCGGGCTTTCGTTGAGCCGCTCGCGGGCGTCAGCAAAGCGGCCGCGATCGCGCGCTGCCATTTCCACGTAAGCCAGCAGATGATGACCGAAGGTCACCGGCTGCGCCGTCTGCAAATGGGTAAAGCCAGGCATCACGGTGTCGGCATGAGCGAACGCTTTCTCGGCCAGCGCGCGCTGATAGGCCGCGAGCGCCACGTCGATCTCGTCGATCGCGTCGCGGACAAAGAGCTTGAAATCGGTCGCGACCTGGTCGTTGCGCGAGCGCGCAGTATGCAACCGCCCGGCGGCCGGCCCGATCAGCTCGCCGAGCCGGCTCTCGACATTCATATGAATGTCCTCGAGCGCACGCCTGAACTCGAATTTGCCGGCCTCGATCTCTGACAGGATCGTGTCTAGACCGTGAGCGATGCGCTTTGCATCTTGGGCGCTGATGATGCCGGTTTTGGCGAGCATGGCGGTATGGGCCTTGCTCGCGGCGATGTCCTGCCGGTAGAGGTGGCGGTCGAAATCGATCGAGGCGTTGATCTCCTCCATGATCGGGTCGGGTCCCGATCCAAAGCGTCCGCCCCACATTTTGTTGCTCATGATGCGTCCGCCGCCGAGGTTTTGCCGTCAATGACCGAGCCGTCTGCCGAGCCGTACGGTAAAATGCGCCGCCGCGTGATCGCCCTAATGGCGGCCGCCGAAATCGCCGTTTTGGCCGTGCTGGCGGGGGTATACGGGATTGGCGGCTTAAGAAGCAATCCGGCCGCAGCCGCCTGTGCGCCGGCGGTCGCGACCGCAAGCCGCATCGCGCCGCTCGCCCATGGCGAAGTCGCGGCGCTCGCGGTGACGCGCACGCCGTTTTTGGTCCCGGACCTGACGTTCAAGGACGTCGAGGGCCACGAACACAAGCTTACGGATTGGCGCGGCCGCACCGTGCTCTTGAACCTGTGGGCGACATGGTGCGTGCCTTGCCGCAAGGAAATGCCGGCGCTCGACGCCCTGCAAAACGACCTCGGCAGCGACAAGTTCGAGGTGGTCGCCATCAATATCGACACCCGCGATGCGCAAAAGCCGCTGGCGTTTCTCAAAGACGCCGGCGTCAAGCATCTCACTTTCTATGCCGACCAGAGCGCCAAGGTGTTTACCGAGCTGAAACTCGCCGGCAAGGCCTTCGGCATGCCGACCACCCTGATCGTCGATCGCAATGGCTGCGAAATCGGCGCGATGGCGGGACCGGCGGAGTGGGCGAGCCCGGACGGCATGAAGCTTGTCAGTGCGGCGATCGCCAGTCCGTAACATCCGTAGCCCGGGTTGAGCCAACGGGTCCGGCCCGAAGTGGCCGGCCCGATGACAAGCTCCGCGAAATCGGGGCTACACCTTGATGTCGAGATTGGTGCCTAAATGGGCCGCGGCATTGGCAAGCGGTTGCACGCTTTGCTGCGCGGCGTCGACCAGCTTGGCGATGGATGGCCCGACGTCCGGATTGAGCGGATTGTTCGGATCCATCCGCGCCAGCCGCGCGGCGACCGCGAGCTGCAGCCGGCCGGTCTCGGCACCGAAAAGCGCGGAAAGGAAGCTGTCCATGCCGGCATAACTACGCCAGCGGTGTTGAAAGCACGTATTGGCTTATTGCGAATTGTCGGTCGTTGCCTTCAACAGCCGTTAACCATAGGCTGATGCCGTATCGGGCGCTCCGGGCCGGCAGCTAGGCGCTGATATTCAGGTTCGTGCCGATGCCCGGCGCGACGTTGGCGAGCGAATTCAAATTCTGCTGGGCAGCGTCGATCAACTTGACCGCCGAGGCGGCGTTTTCGGTATTCATCTTCAGCATGCTCCCGGCGACGGCAAGCTGCATCAAGCCGGTCTGGGCGCTCAACATTGCAGTCACGAGGCTCAGGTCCATGGGACCAGGATTAGCGCACGAAACTTAAAAGCCTATTGACGCCGGTAGGCGCGCGTTAACTCTGCGCCTCGGTTCGGGCTACACTTCGCCCATGAAGCCGCCGTTTTTGCGCACCCTGCGCAACACCTTGCCGGTCTTGCTTGCCGCCATCACCGCGGCGCACGCCCAGATGCCCCAGCCAAAGCCGGAGGAGAATTGCGGCGAGATCGAGCGCAACTACGAGATGGTCAAGGCCGAAGCGGTCTCGATCCAGACCAATATCGCCTTGTTCGCGGCAGCCGACCGGGGCTGCGAACAATTGGCGAAGAAGCTCCTTGACGCCGGCGCTTCGCTGTTGGCGCGCGACCGCCGCGGCGCCATGCCGCTCGCGCACGCCGCTCGCGGCGGACATCGAAGCCTCGCCGCGTTGTTCCTCGCAAGCGGCGCGCCCATCGATGCGCGCACTGTCGATGGCGGCACGGCGCTGTTCGCCGCCGCCGAGGGCGAAAAGCACTCGACCGTGGCGCTGTTGCTGGACAAAGGCGCCGATCCGAATCTGACAGGGCGGTCCGGCCTGACGCCGCTGATGGCCGCCGCGTTCAAAGGCAACGACCGTATCGTCGAGACGCTGCTGGGGCATGGCGCCGATCCCAAGCTTCGGGACTCGACCGGCAAGGCGGCGATGGTCTATGCCGCCTCGCGCGGCTTTGACGATATCGTGCGGAGGCTTTTGACGCCGGCGTCGACGCGCGGGAGCGTTACGGCAACGAACTGACGGCGCTGATGTGGGCCGCTGGCCACGACGAAGGCGTCGGCGCCGCAGCAGTCGAGCGCGTGATCGATCTTTTGCTCGCGCACGGCGCAGTGCTCAACGCGGCCGACGATCGCGGCCGCACCGCGTTGATGATCGCCGCTTCGCTCGGTGATGCAGCGACGGTCGATATTCTGCTGCGGCGAGGCGCCGACCGTGCGTTCAAGGACAAAGACGGCAAGACCGCGCTCGATCTCGCCGCGAATACCGCGGTGCGGGAGAAGCTGGCGAACTGAATTTCTTTCCTCCCCCGCATGCGGGGGAGGTGGCGCGCGAAGCGCGCCGGTAGGGGCAAGTGACGGCTCGCTCGGAGCAAGCCAACCCCCTCCACCGCCCTTCGGGCGGTCCCCCTCCCCCGCGCTACGCGCGGGGGCGGAAAGTCAGCTACAGCCCCGCAAGCCAGGCGGCGAGCGCCGCGCTGTCCTCAGGCGTGATGGCTTTCATCAGATCGGTCATGCCGGGATTGTTGCCGCGGCTCCCGATGCGGAAATCCGTCATGGTCTTTTCCAGATAGGCGCGAACCTGGCCGGCGAGCCGCGGCTGCGTGCCGTCGCCGAGAAAACCCTCCTGGTGGCAGCTGGTGCAGACCACCGAAGTATTGGCGCGCTGCGCCAGCGCGGCGACGGCCGGCGGCGGATGCGGCTGCTGCAGCTTCGGCCAGGGTTTTTTGGCGAAATACTGCGCCAGCGCCATCAGGTCGTCGCGCTCGAGCCCCTCGGCGATCGGCGACATCAGATCGTTCTTGCGCGTGCCGGACTTGTAGTCGCGGAGCTGAAAGAACAGATAGCCGAGATTTTGCCCCCAGATCACCGGCACCGGAAAGGCTTGCTCCAGCGGCACGCCGTTCTCGCCGTGGCACGACGGCACAGAGCTGCGCTTTGTCTTCGATGGTCTGCGCGTGCGCAGCGAAAGAGATAACCGTCAGCGCGAGCGCAAACGGGATCGACAACCTTCTCATGCGATGGCTAAGCGCTCCCCGACAAAAATCGGACGGGGCCGTTTCCGGTCCCGTCCTTGACTGCGTAGCTGATGGCGGTCGGGTCAGTCCAGCGTGAAGGCGATGATGCTGTCGCCGCGCTTGGAATCGACCTGCACGTTGCCGCCGGCTCCGACGACGATGTATTGCTTGCCGCCCACCGTATAGGACGACGGCGGCGCATTCACGCCGGCGCCGGCCTGGAACTTCCAGAGGATCTTGCCGTTCTTGGCGTCATAGGCCTTGAACCAGCCGTTGCTCTCGCCGGCGAACACCACCCCGCCGGCGGTGGCGAGAATGCCGCCGATCATCGGCTGCGGCGTCTTCACCTGCCATTTGACCTTGCCGGTGTCGTAGTCGACCGCCGTCACGTTGCCGGCTTGAACGCCGCCGGGCACGTTGGTGAAGGCGCCGCCGAGCCACAGCTTGCCCTCGGGATAGGGCGCGCTCGCCACCGTATAAGTCATCTCCTGCTCGAGATTGATGGCGTAGGCCATGCTCAGCCCGGGATTGGTCGCGATCGGCGACCATTCGACGCCGCCATTGGCGCCCGGGAACATGCGCGCCGACTTGGGATCAAGCGGTTGCGTCGGTGTCGGCAGCACCCAGCGGTCCTTCTGCGACACCATCGCGTCGGAGAAGCGGATCAGGCTGCAGTCCTTGCGATCGTGGACGTAGATGTAGCCGGTCTTGCCGGCATGCAGAATGCCGGGGATCGATTTGCCGTTCTTGTCCTTGACGTTGACCAGGACCGGCGGGCTCGTGGCGTCGAGGTCCCAGACGTCATGGGCGATATACTGGAAATAGCAGGCGAGCTTGCCGGTATCGAGATCGACCGCAACCAGCGAGTCGGTATAGAGATTGTCGCCGGGCCGCAGCGAGCCGTCGAGATCGGGCGACGGATTGCCGACCACGAAATAGATGCGCTTGGCGGCAAGATCGACCGCCGGGTTTTGCCACACCCCGCCACCCAGCGTTTTGTAGGGATCGCCGTTCTTGGCCAGCGCGTCCTTCTCGGCGGCGATGTCACGATGCATGTCGCGGCCGGTGGCGTCCTTGGTCGCCCACACGCCGACCGAGTTATCCGGGATGGTGGTGAAGGTCCACAACAGCTTGCCGTCGTTGGCGTCATAGGCTTTGACAAAGCCGCGGATGCCGTATTCGCCGCCATTGGTGCCGATCAGGATTTTGCCGTCGACCGCGGTCGGCGCCATGGTCTCGCTGTAGCCGAGCGACGGATCGGCGATCTGCTGCGACCAGACCGGCTTGCCGGTCTTGGCGTCGAGCGCGACCAGCTTGGCGTCGAGGGTGCCGATATAGACCTTGTCGCCCCAGACCGAGACGCCGCGATTGTTCGGGCCGCAGCAATAGACCGTGATCGGCCCCATGTCGTGCTTGTAGTGCCAGATCTGCTCGCCGGTCTGGGCGTTGAGCGCGTAGACATGGTCGAACGACGTGGTCACGTACATCACGCCGTTGACGACGATCGGCGAAGTCTCGAGCAATTCGCGAACGTCGGTCTGGAAAATCCAGCCGACGTGCAGGTCCTTGACATTCTTGGTGGAGATTTGACTGGCCGGATGGAAGCGGGTCTGCGCGTAGTCGCCGTTGGTCAAGAGAAAATTCTTGCTGTCGCTCGCGGCGCCGTTGAGCATCGCTTGGCTGACCGTCGGAATTGGCACACTCGCCGCGGCGGCGCCGCCGCCGCCCCCGCCCGTTTCCTGCGCGAGCGCGACACTTCCCAGCGGCAGCGTCATCGCTCCCGCAAGCAACATCGTTTTCCCGATTCGCGTCATGGGTCCCTCCCGGCGCGCAAGAGTGCGCGCGAAAAGCGGCCGTTGAGTCCGGCCGCACTGTGTTTGCTGCTAACGCAATCGAGCGTGGCAACGGAACGGTGGTGTGTCAAGGCGAGTGCGCCGGGAATGCCGCCGCGCCGTCTCGCCGGAACCCATCGGAGCCGCGCGCGGAACTCATGGTGCGATCAGGAAGGCGTGGGCAGAACGCCTCCCAATGCGATCGAATGGGATGCGTTCTCGATTTTTGATTTGGCGCATGTCCTTGTCGGAAAACCGGTTCCCACTTTTCCGGAGATTACGGGCCGCAAGCGCTTGACAGCGGCGCTCGGCTTCTTATGCTTAACTACATGGTTAAGTATGGCGATGCCCCGCTCGATCGCACCTTCGCCGCGCTGGCCGATCCGACGCGGCGGGCACTTCTGGCGCGGCTCGCCGAACAGCCGGACTTGTCGATCAGTGCGCTGGCGCAGCCGTTCGCGGTGTCGTTGCCGGCGATCATGAAGCATCTCGACGTCCTGTCCGACGCCGGATTGGTGGCGCGGACCAAATCAGGCCGCACCGTCACCTGCCGCCTGCGAGCCGCGCCCATGCACGACGCCATCGCCTGGCTCAATCGCTACGAACGCTTCTGGTCCGAGGCGTTGTCCCGCCTTTCTGATTTTCTGGAGGAAGAAGAGTCATGTCCGTCGAAACCAAAGTCAGACCAAGCCTCACTATCAAGCGCCTCCTCAGGGCGTCGCCCGCCAAGGTCTTCGCGGCGTGGACCGACCCGGAAAAAATAAAACGCTGGATGGGACCGGCGGAATTCACCGTCGCGGACGCGACGGCCGAAGCCCGCAACAACGGCCGCTATCGCATCGTGATGCTGTCGCCGGAAGGCAACAAGCACGCCGTCGGCGGGGCCTATCGCGAGTATGTTCTCAACGAGAAACTGGTCTTCACCTGGTCGTGGGATGCGGCGCCCGGCGACACGCCGCATGAATCGCTGGTCACCGTGCTGCTCAAGCCGGACGGCAGCGGCACCTTGCTGACGTTGACCCACGAGAAGCTTTCGACGAAACGTCGCGCGACGGCCACGAAAAGGGCTGGATTGGCTCGCTCGACAAGCTTGAAAAGTTCGTCGCCTGAGCGTCATGGTAGCGAAATAAGGATCTCGTTTCGCAAAAAATTGGAGCAGTCCCATGACCGAACACGGCCACTTTCACTGGAACGAACTGGCGACGCGCGATATCGAGCGCGCCAAGAAATTCTACGCCGACACGCTCGGCTGGACCTTCGAATCGATGCCGATGCCCGAGGGCGCTTACTTGATTGCGAGTGCCGATGGCGAGCCGGTCGCCGGCATCACCGAGACCGGCGACGGCGGCGCGCCGGAAGGCTGGCTATCTTACATCGCCGTCGACGACGTCGACGCGCGTGTAAAGAAGGCGACGCAAGCGGGCGCCAAGGTCATGCAACCCGCCTTCGATATTCCGGGCGTTGGCCGCATCGTCATCCTCACCGAGCCCGGCGGCGCCGCCATCGGCTGGATGACGCCGGCGTCCTGAATGCGTAGCCCGGGTCAGCGAAGCGAAACGCGGGACGAGTTCACGCTGAAACTCCTGGAGTCGCTCCGCTCCATCCGGGCTACAAGGCGGAGCACAGCATGGAACCACATCGAATCGTCTCGCATGATGAATGGATCGCCGCACGCAAGGCGCACTTGGCTGAGGAAAAGGCCTTCACCCGCGCCCGCGACGCCTTGAGCCAGCAGCGCCGCGAACTGCCCTGGGAGAAAGTCGAAAAGAACTATGTGTTCGAGGGACCGAACGGCAAGGAGACGCTGGCCGATCTGTTCGGCGGCAAGAGCCAGTTGATCGTCTACCATTTCATGCTCGGTCCCGACTGGGAAGAAGGCTGCCCGAGCTGTTCGCTGCTCGCCGATCACTTCGACGGCGCAGTAGTCCACCTCGCCGCGCGCGACGTCGCTTTTGTCGTCGTCTCGCGCGCGCCGCTGCTCGCAGATCGAGAAATTCAAGCGGCGCATGGGCTGGCACTTCACATGGGTGTCATCGTTCGGCACCGACTTCAATTTCGATTATCAGGTGTCGGCGACGCCGGACGAGAAGGCTAAAGGCACCGCGCACTACAATTATGTCGAGACGACGTTCCCGAGCGACGAGCGGCCGGGCACCAGCGTGTTCTGCAAAAACGCAGCCGGCGAGGTGTTCCACACCTATTCGAGCTATGGCCGCGGCCTCGATATTCTGATCGGCGCCTACAATTTCCTCGACATCGCGCCCAAGGGCCGCGACGAAGAGGGGCTGCGCTTCGGCATGGCCTGGGTCCGCCATCACGACAAATACGAAGGCGCGGTGGTCGATCGGGCGGCCGATTATCAGGAGCCAAAATCGTCGAGCGCGTCGAAGTCTTCAGAGTGCTGCGATTGATCCGATTCGGGTTGATCGGATCACAATGTTGGGAACAAGACCCGGGTGAAGCCTTGCTTCATCCGGGTTACATTTGACCTCGGTGAGGAAGACGAAAACTACGTCTTTGATTTTGCGCATGCCCTTGTCGGAAAATCGATTCTCGTTTTTTCCGGGACATGCGTCAGGGGAGGAAATATCGCATGTCGACTGAACTCAAATATCTGGCTTTCACGGCCCTGCTCACGGCATCGCTGTGGATCCCGTACGTCGTCGCGCAGGTGATGACCAACGGCCCGCTGCAACCGGCGAACTATGTCGATCCGACGATGCGCCCGATGCCGGATTGGGGCAAACGCGCCGACCGCGCGTACATCAACGCCGTCGAAACGTTCGCGCCGTTCGCCGCCATGGTCCTGCTGGTCCAGGTGACCGGCAAGGCCGACTGGATGACGGCCTTCTGGACGATCAGCTACTTTTGGCTCCGCGTGGCCCACGCCGTCGTCTTTTTGGCCGGCTTCCCCTATATCCGCACGCTGATCTTTGTGCTCGGCTATGTGTGCGTGATTGGCCTGTTCGTCGAACTGGTGAAGTAGCCGGCATTGCAATCGGCAGCCTCTCCCCGCACGGGGAGAGGCAATCGCTTAAAACTTCAGACGGCCGGTGGCGGTGACCGCCACGTCGCTCAGATTGGCCTGAAGCTGTTCGCCGACATTCATGCTGCCGGGCGGCGGCGCGCCGGTCGTGCCGGTATTCGCTCTGCCGAGATAATAGTAGTTGCCCGCAACCAGAACATCGAACATGCGGGTCACGTGATAGCCCACGCCGAGCCCGGCGCCGGCGATGAAGTTGGTATTGTTCTGGGTCGGAAAGACGTTGGTGGTGAGCCCAATATTCGCCCCTTGCATGCCGGACGACCGCAAGAACCCGACACCGATCTGCGCGACCGGCTCGATGAAAAATGCCGGGGTCAGATTGAAGTCACCGCCTAATCCAACGAGCAAGCCTTGGCTCGTGGTCGACAAGTCCTGACGGACGTTGCCGAAGGGCGCCGGGAACAGGGCGAAGCCGTTGGCACTGAACTTGCCGAAATACTGGTAGCTCGCCTTGGCGAATATCTGGTTGGTGAAGAAGTAGCCGACCGACGCGCCGCCGGTGAATGAAGTGCTCCGCAGGTTCTGATTGCTCAGGACAATAAAGTTGCCGTTCACCGGGCTGAGCGTGTCCGCGGTGCCGACCGGATTGAGAAAGTCGAGATGGTCGAACAAGCCCCAGGAGGCGCCAACGTCACCTTCCACGAACCAGCGCGGGTCGGCGAGCGGCACAATGGGCGGTGCTTTGAGCGCCAAGTCGGCCGCCGGCTGGCGGCTACGGTGCACAACAAGGCTGAGGCCGCGACAGCGCCTGAAAGCGCTGCGCGAACCGGACCGCTTGCACCGCCACATAACGCCCCCCACGGCAGCAAACACCGACTTTATCGTCCCATATTATAGGTGAAGCCGTTGTGACAACCTGTGGCGGCGCGGCAACAGTCAGCTTTTAGTTGCGGGCGGCACTTCGATCGGCGCTCGCCCAACGGGCCGTCGATGCGGCGTGAAAGCCGGGCCGGCGCCACGCGAACTGGCTGCGCTTCCAACCACTGAGGCGCGGACGATCAGCGCGTCGGGACCGGCTTCTCGCCGCGATAATCGTAGAAGCCGCGCTGGGTCTTGCGGCCAAGCCAGCCGGCCTCGACGTATTTCACCAACAGCGGGCACGGCCGGTATTTTGAATCCGCCAGGCCCTCGTGCAGCACCTGCATGACCGAAAGGCAGGTGTCGAGGCCGATGAAATCGGCAAGCTCCAGCGGCCCCATCGGATGGTGCGCGCCGAGCCGCATCGCCGTGTCGATCGCCTCGACGTTACCGACGCCCTCATACAGCGTGTAGATCGCTTCGTTGATCATCGGCAGCAGGATGCGGTTGACGATGAAGGCGGGGAAGTCCTCCGACACCGCGATCTGCTTGCCGAGCTTGGTGATGAATTGCTTGGTGGTCTCGAAGGTGGCGTCGTCGGTGGCGATGCCGCGGATGATCTCGACCAGCTCCATCAGCGGCACCGGATTCATGAAATGAATGCCGATGAAGCGCTCGGGCCGGTCGGTGGCGGCGGCGAGCCGGGTGATCGAGATCGATGACGTGTTGGTGCCGACGATGGCCTCGGGCTTGAGCGAGGCGCAGAGCGCGGTGAAGATCTTGCGCTTGACGTCCTCTTTCTCGGTCGCCGCTTCGATCACCAGGTCGCAATCGCCGAGATCTTGCAGCGTGTTGGCCGGACTGATGCGCTTGAGGGCGGCCTCGCGCTCCTCGTCGGTGATGCGCTGGCGGCTGACCTGACGCGCCAGATTGCCGCTGATGACCGCGAGCCCCTCGGCGATGCGCTCGGCGACGACATCGTTGAGCAGCACATGCAGGCCGGACAGCGCGCAGACATGGGCGATGCCGTTGCCCATCTGACCGGCGCCGATGACGCCGATCTTGCGGATGGCATGCGCGGTGCCGCCGCCATGATCGCCGCGCGTTTTCGGCCGCTCCTTCACATCGACCATGTTCGCTTACCCTTCTCGAAGCGCGTCTTCGGTCAGCGACCGCGCTTTTCAAGCTCTGTTTTTTTCAAGCTTTCTTTTTTTCAAGTTCTCTTTTTTTCAAGTTCGCTTTTTTTCAAGTTCTTGGGCCAGCTCCGGCAAGGCCTGATACAGGTCCGCCACCAACCCATAGTCGGCGACCTGGAAGATCGGTGCTTCCTCGTCCTTGTTGATAGCGACTATGACTTTCGAATCCTTCATACCGGCGAGATGCTGAATAGCACCTGAAATGCCGACTGCGATATAGAGGTCCGGCGCCACCACTTTTCCGGTCTGGCCGACCTGCCAGTCGTTGGGCGCATAGCCGGCATCGACCGCCGCGCGCGAGGCGCCGACCGCCGCACCGAGTTTATCGGCCACCGGCTCTATATATTTGGTGAAGTTGTCGCGGCTTTGCATCGCCCGGCCGCCGGAAATGATGATCTTCGCCGAGGTCAGTTCCGGCCGCTCCGACTTGGACAATTCCTCGCCGACAAAGCCGGAAATGCCGGGATCGGCCGCGGCTGCGGCGGGCTCGATCGGCGCGGAACCGCCCTCCCCGGTCGCCTGGAACGCGGCGGTGCGCACGGTGATGACCTTCTTGGCATCGAGCGAGCGCACGGTCTGGATGGCGTTGCCGGCATAGACCGGCCGCTCGAACGTATCCGGCGCGACCACTTTGCTGATCTCGGAAATCTGCATCACATCGAGCAAAGCGGCGACCCGCGGCATGATGTTCTTGCCGTTGGTGGTCGCCGCCGCCATGATCGTTTCATAGGGTCCGGCAAGCGAGACAATCAGTGCGGCGGTCGGCTCGGCCAGCATGTGCTCGTAGGCGGGCGCGTCCGCCAGCATCACTTTCTTGACGCCGTCGAGCTTGGCCGCGGCGTCGGCTACCGGCTTGCAATTATGACCGGCGACCAGGATGTGCACGTCGGCGCCGATCTGCTTGGCGGCGGTCAACGCCTTGTTGGTCGCGTCTTTCAGCGATTTGTTGTCGTGCTCGGCGAGCAGCAGCGTGGGCATTTAGCTATTCTCCGCTCGTCCCGGCGCAGGCGGGGACCCAGCAAAACATTTGGCAATCACCGACTTTCCCATCTGGATTGCCGCTTTCGCGGGAATGAGCGGACCAAGCATCAGATCGCCCCCGCCTCGTTCTTGAGCTTGTCGACCAGCTCGGCGACGGTCTTGACCTTGACGCCGGCCTTGCGCACCGGCGGCTCGGTGGTCTTGACGATTTCCAGATGCGGCTTGATGTCGACGCCGTAATCGGCGGCGGTCTTGTCGTCGATCGGCTTCTTCTTCGCCTTCATGATGTTCGGCAGCGACGCGTAACGCGGCTCGTTCAGGCGCAGATCGGTGGTGACGATGGCCGGCATTTTCAGCTTCACCGTCTGCAGGCCGCCGTCGACTTCGCGCGTGACCATGAGCGCATCGCCCTCGATCGCCACCTTGGAGGCGAAGGTGCCCTGCGGCCAGCCGAGCAACGCCGCCAGCATCTGGCCGGTCTGATTGGAATCGTCGTCGATCGCCTGCTTGCCCATGATGACGAGACCGGGCTGTTCCGCGGTGGCGATGGCCTTGAGTATCTTCGCCACCGCCAGCGGCTCGGCGCTGCCTTCGGTCTTGACCAGGATGCCGCGGTCGGCGCCCATCGCCAGCGCGGTGCGGATGGTCTCGGTCGCCTGCGGCGGCCCGATCGAAACAGCGATGATTTCGGTTGCCTTGCCGGCTTCCTTGAGCCGGAGCGCCTCTTCGACGGCGATCTCGTCGAAGGGGTTCATCGACATCTTGACGTTGGAAAGCTCGACGCCAGAGCCGTCGGACTTGACCCGTATTTTCACGTCCTTATCGACCGCCCGCTTGACGGGCACGAGAATCTTCATGGCTTAGTTCGGCTTGTCCCGGTTTCAGTTCACAGCTTTTGGCTGCGCCGCAAAGCGTGGCAATGCTGCGGTGCGGAAACGTACCGGCGGGCGTGCTTGCGGTCAACGCCGCGAGCGGCCGCCGCGTCCGCGCCCGCGACGTGAAAGAAACGGGAACGATTGGTTTCCTTAAAGCTTTCAGCGGATCGGCCGGCTGAAGGGCAGCGAACTGGAAAGCCCGCCATCGACCGCGAAAGCCTGGCCGTTGACGTAGGACGACTCGTCGCCGGCGAGGAACAGCGCCATGGCGGCGATTTCCTCCGGCGCCCCGGCGCGCTGCAGCGGATTGAGCTGGCCGATCTTGTCCCCCTTGCCGGCCTCGCGCGCGCCCTCAAAGATCGGCTTGGTCATGCCGGTCTCGATCAGACCCGGGCAAATCGCATTGACGCGCACGCCGGTGCCGAGGAGCGCGGCTGCGCCGGTCTGGGCGAGACTGATGACGCCGGCCTTGCTGGCGCTATAGGCGCGCGGCGCCGGCATTCGCGCGCAGGCCTGCCACCGAAGCGGTGAGGATGATCGAGCCGCGGCCTTGTTTGACCATGTGCATGCGCGGCGTGTTTGATCGCCAGGAACGGCCCGATCAGATTGGTCTGCAAAATCTGCCGCCAATAATCTTCGGTCTGATCGAAGATCGGAACGCGGCCCGCCGCTGATCCCGGCATTGGCGTAAACACGTCGAGCGCGCCGAAGTCCGCCAGCGCCCGCTCGACCAAAGCCTTAACGCTGTCTTCGCGGCCGGCGTCGCCGCTTAGCGCCTGCGCGGTTCCGCCATTTTGCGCGATGAGGCTTGCGGTCTCGTTCACGCCGTCGTCGTTTTGATCGCAACGACCAGGCGCGCGCCCTCGCGCGCGAACAGAAGTCGACGTGGCGCGGCCGATGCCGCTTCCAGCGCCCGTGACGATCGCGACCTTGCCGTCGAGCCGGCCCATAAGCCCCTCCCCTTCGCGTTTTTAGCATCTCAGCGGTTCTGGCCCGGCTGCCAGAGTATGTCGCGCACGCCTTGATCGTTGGCGTAACGGGCAGCGACGAACAGAAAATCCGACAGCCGGTTGACGTATTTGAGCACCTCGGGCGTGACGTCTTCGTCGGGCTGGTCCTGCAGCTCGGCAATCAACCGTTCGGCACGGCGGCATATGGTGCGGGCGAGATGCAGATAAGCCGCAGCCGGAAAACCGCCGGGCAGGATGAAAGAGCGAAGCGGCTCGAGCGTGGCATTGAGCCGGTCGATCTCATGCTCCAGCCAGGTGACCTGCGCATCGGTGACCGTGAGCCGCGCGCCGCCCGGCCCTTTGCCCTTGCCCGGCGTCGCCAGGTCGGCGCCAGCGTCGAACAGATCGTTCTGAATGCGCGACAGCGCCGGATCGAGCGCCGGGTCGCCGGACGTATGCAGCCGCGCAATCCCGATCGCGGCATTGGTCTCGTCGAGGGTGCCGTAGGCGGCGATCCGCAGGTCGTATTTCTTGCGCCGCTCGCCGGTGCCGAGCGCGGTGGTGCCGTCATCGCCGGTGCGGGTATAGATCTTGTTGAGGACGACCATGACAGCGAATTCCGCTCATTCCCGCGTCAGCGGGAATCCAGATGGATGGCGCAACGAAAGCACTGGGTCCCCGCCTCGCGCGGGCGCACGGCGGATGAACCGCCGAACAATCGACGTCCGCCGAC
The DNA here is from genome assembly GCA_963804405.1 of uncultured Alphaproteobacteria bacterium. Taxonomy (GTDB): domain Bacteria; phylum Pseudomonadota; class Alphaproteobacteria; order Rhizobiales; family Xanthobacteraceae; genus BOG-931. The sequence goes on from CAWDQG010000009.1 coordinate 60,172, forward strand.
ATCGACCAATCGCGTCCCTCACTCAGGTTTCACCGCGTCACTGGTCACTTCGCCATCACCCAGATCGTGACCATGATGATGACGATGGCGACGAATTGCAGCAGCACCCGCAGGCGCATCAGCTTCTGCGAGGTATTTGGCGAGCCGCCGCGCATCATGTTGACGAGGCCAAGAGCAGCACCACCGCGACCGCGCCAATGGCGATCGGCACGAGGCCGTGAGACAGAAAATCGGACATGGAAACCTTGTAGCCCGGATTGAGCGGCAGCGAAATCCGGGTGCGGCGTTTAGGCGGTGGATCGTTCCCGGGCTTCGCTGCACATGCTATCATGCCGTCATGAAATTGAACAGAAGCGCTTACAAAACTTAGGGGCCATACTGACGCCATCAGGGCGCTGGGCGCGACTTCGCTTTACCTATTCGGCTCGGTCGCGGAGAACACTTCCGATGCAGCCAGCGACCTTGACCTTTTTATCGATTACGACGTGACTGGCCGCTTCAATGCCTTCGACTTGGTCGGGATCAAGCAGTTTTTAGAAGGCGCCTTGGGCGTCGATGTGGATGTAACGACCCGCGACGGCCTGCACCCGATGCTGCGCGGCGATATCGAGCGATCGGCTATTCGCGTGTTCTGATGCCGCGCAGGGTCGGTCATGCCATTCACGACATATTGGAAGCCATTGAACGGGTCGAAGAGATTACCCGCAACAAGACGTTGGCCGATTTTGAAAGTAACTGGCAACTGCAGTGGCTTGTTCAAAGGGCGATCGAGATCATTTCAGAAGCCAGTCGCGCTATTCCCAACGACTTGACGAGCCGACAGCCCGAAATTCCCTGGTCGCGAGTAGCTGGCATCGGAAACGTCCTACGCCACGAGTATAGCGGCTTCCGATCGAATCATTTGGAACGTGGTGATTTACGAATTGCCGCGTCTGAAGGTAGCCATTAACGCGATAGCTGAGGATATTAAGGAATAGGACCAGTCGAACTCTCAGTTGCTGCCATCCAGCAAGCGCCGCGCAATGACGTGGGCCTGGATTTCGGCGGCGCCCTCGAAAATGTTGAGGATGCGGGCGTCGCAGAGAATGCGCGACACCGGAAACTCGAGGGCAAAGCCGTTGCCGCCGTGGATCTGCACCGCATTGTCGGCGGCGGCCCAGGCGACGCGCGCCGCCAACAGCTTGGCCATGCCGGCCTCGAGATCGCAGCGGCGGCCGGAATCCTTCTGCCGCGCCGCGTAATAGGTGAGCTGGCGCGCGATCATGATCTCGACCGCCATCATCACGATCTTGTCGGCGACGCGCGGGAAATGGGCGATCGGCTCGCCGAACTGGACGCGCTGTGACGCATAGGCGCGCGCCTGTTCGAGCGCCGCCTGGGCGACGCCGACGGCGCGCGCCGCGGTCTGGATGCGCGCCGACTCGAACGTCGCCATCAGCTGCTTGAAGCCCAGGCCCTCGACGCCGCCGAGGAGATTGTCCGCCTTCACCGCAAAGCCGTCGAAGGCGATCTCGTATTCCTTCATGCCGCGATAGCCGAGCACCTCGATCTCGGTGCCCGACATGCCGGCGGCCGGAAACGGACGCTCATCGCTGCCGCGCGGCTTTTCGGCGAGCAGCATGGAGAGGCCGCGATAGCCTTTTTCGGCGGGATTGGTGCGCACCAGGAGCGTCATCAGATCGGCGCGCACCGGATGCGTGATCCAGGTCTTGTTGCCATAGACCTTGTAGGCGCCGCCCTCGCGCACCGCGCGGGTCTTGAGCGAAGCGAGATCGGAGCCGGTATTCGGCTCGGTGAATACCGCCGTCGGCAGCACCTCGCCGGAGGCGATCTTCGGCAGCCATTGGCGCTTCTGCTCTTCGGTGCCGCTGCCGAGAATGAGCTCGGCGGCGATCTCGGAGCGGGTGCCGAGGCTGCCGACGCCGATATAGCCGCGCGACAGCTCCTCGGACACGACGCACATCGATTCCTTGCCGAGCCCCATGCCGCCGTAATCCTCCGGGATGGTGAGGCTGAAGACGCCGAGCTCGGACATCTGCGCGATGGTATCGAGCGGGATGTATTCGTTGCGCAGATGCCATTCCTGCGCGTACGGCACGACCTGGCCGTCGGCGAACTTGCGCATCTCCTCGCGGATCGAGTCGAGCGTGTCGTCGAGCCCGGTGGCGCCGACCGTCGCGTCCGGCTGCTCGCGCAGCAATTCCGCCAGCCGCGCCCGGCGCGGCGCCGTGTTGCCGTAGGCGATGAGATGCTCGGCCGCCGGATTCAGCCGTGACGCGACGGCGGCCGGAGCAAGCCCGAGATCGGACAGGCGCACGATCTCGCCTTGGCTCATCGGAATGCCGCCGACAATCTGCGCCAGATATTCGCCGGCGCCGATGCGGACCAAAAGCTCCTCGATCTCGCCGAAATTGCCGACTGCCGACAGCCGCTCCGCATAGGCGGTGAGCTGACGCAGCGCCTCGACATAGGTCGCGAGCCAGGCCAGGCCGTGGGTGGCGCGCTGCTCGCGATCGAGCGCGCGCGCATTGGCGCGGCCGTCGCGCACTACCCGCTCCGCCACCGCGCGGCGCGCATCGGCGAACAAGGCGTCGACGGCATCGACCGCCTGGCGGAGCGTTCCGATCAGTTCGCCATCGGTGGATACGGCAGAGGCGGCAAGCGACATAACGGGATCCGAAAGCCTAAGGTTTTGACGATCCCGGACGGCCTGCCGAGCTTACGCGTGCAGTGCACAAAAGCCAATATATCGCTATTGCGCAGCGCGGAAAGTCCAAATCCATGGCCGCGCGATTGGCCAGAGCGCCACGCCAGACATTGTGATAGGCGGCAATCCACCAGCCGCCGTCTTGTTTGAGAAGCACCATCAGGAGGCAGCTTCGCAACACGCCGTCGGGCTCGACCTCGACCCCTTGCGGCCGCAGCGGTGAGCCGGAGATCCCGGTGCCAACGTCAACGATCGCGACGTCCGGGCGGACGAAGCGCAGCTCATTGATCGTCATCGCCACCGTGGTGCCGCGCAACACGCCGCGGAATATCTCCTCGTGGCGACGATGGAATTCGTCGCGGCCGAGATAGAAACTGCCATAGGCATTGGTGAAGGTGGCATCGGCCAGATAGCGGGCGCCGTAGGCCTCGGCATCGCCGCGGTTCCAGGCGTCGGTCAGTTCGCCTAATAGTTGTTCTATCTGGCGCTCGTCGTCCGTCGGCATACCCGGCCCCCCATTGATGCAAAGCAAACGTTGACAGGCAGTATGGCGTACTTTTGTGATGAAGACAAAGCGCGCGGCGGTGGTGATCGCGCAAGGGGGAAGACAGTGGCGGAAAGTGCAACAGTGAGTCCACGCATCGACGACGACCGGCGCGTCGATCAACCCGGTCTTCAACGACCGCAAGCTCAAGCTCGGGACGTTCCAGACCAATCTCGACTTTGGCTGCCTCATGGCCGACGTCGAAGGCCGGCTGAAGATCAGCTGGCCGAACACGCTTAAGCTGGCGAAGCTCGCCGACGACATGGAATTCGAGGCGCTGCTGCCGGTGGCGCGCTGGCGCGGCTTTGGCGGCAAGCTCAATCCGCAGGGCCTGGGCTTCGAAACCTTCAGCTGGGCATCAGGCATCGCCGCATCGACTGCAAGCACCGGCGTCGTCGCCACCTCGCACACCTCGATCATCCATCCGATCATCGCCGCCAAGCAGGGCACGGTGATCGATCATATTTCCAACGGCCGCTTCATTCTCAATATCGTCACCGGCTGGAACAAGCCGGAGATCGACATGTTCGGCGTCGAGATGAAGGAGCACGGCGCGCGCTACGACGCGGCCGAGGAGTGGCTCGCCATCCTCAAGCGCCTGTGGACCGAGGACGACGAGTTCGACTACGACGGCAAGCACTACAAGATCGTCAAAGGCTATCTGCAGCCGAAGCCGATCCAGAAGCCTTATCCCGCGATCATGAATGCCGGCGGCTCGGAGCGCGGCCGCCACTTCGCCTGCAAATATTGCGACATCGTGTTCACGGCGCTCGGTTCGCCGAACTTCGAGCAGAACAAGGCGCAGATCGAGGGCTATCGCAAGCTGGCGCGGGAGGAATACGGCCGCGAGGTCGCGATCTGGTCGTCGGCCAACATCATCCAGGCGGAAACCGAATCCGAGGCGCGCCGCTATTACGATTACCTCGTCCACGAAAAGGGCGATTGGGAAGCGGTGACGTTCGCGCTTTCGACCATGGGCATCAACGCTAAGACTTTCCCGCCCGAGGCGATGGAACATCTCAAGGAGCTTTTCATCGCCGGCTGGGGCAGCTATCCGCTTACCGGCACCCGCGAGCAGATCGTCGACGGTCTCAAAATGCTCTCCGCCATGGGTCTGGACGGCTTGCTGCTGTGCTGGCCGCGCTTCGAGGAAGGCATGCGCGAATTCAAGACCGCGACCTATCCGTTGTTGGTGCAGGCCGGATTGCGCTGAAGCCACAATACCCAACGGAGATCTTTAGAAGGAATCACGATGCCGCGTCTGGACGGAAAAGTCGCGATCGTGACCGGCGCGGCGGCGGGTCAGAAGGCAGCGCTTGGATCGGTGTTCGCCAAGGCGTTGGCGGCCGAGGGCGCCAAGGTCGTGGTCGCCGACGTGAAGGATTGCAGTTCGGTCGCCGCCGAGATCGCAGCCAAGGGCGGGATGGCGCATCCGGTCGTCGCCGACGTCCGCGATGCCAAATCGGTCACGGCGATGATCGCGGAAACCGAGAAGACCTTCGGCCGCCTCGATATCCTGGTCAACAACGCCGCCATCGGCTCGAACATTCCGCCGGTCGCCATCGAAGATATCGACATCGCGCTGTGGGACGACTTCATGGCGGTGAATGTGCGCGGCACGTTTCTTTGCACCAAGGCCGCCATTCCGGCCATGCGCCGCAACAATTACGGCAAGATCATCAATCTGTCCTCGACGACGATGGTGTCCGGCCTCTCGCATCGCCTGCACTACGTCACCAGCAAGGGCGCGATCACGGCGATGACGCGATCGATGGCGCGCGAGCTTGGCGGCTTCGGCATCCGGGTGAATTCGCTGGCGCCGGGTCTGGTCATGAACGATTCCGTCGCCGCCGCGATGGCCGGCCGGCCTGGGCTGCACGACTTCGTGCTGAGCACGCGGGCAATCAAGAAAGACGTGTTCGCCGACGAACTCATTGGCACCCTGATCTATCTGGCGTCGCCGGACAGCGACGCGGTGACTGGCCAGTTCCTGATTGTCGACAATGGCGGCGATTATACGTGACGCCCGCTGGGAACTATGGCGCGCCGAGCGCGGTCGCGGTGGATGACATGGCGAATGGCATATCTGTTGGGCCGATAGACTTCCGCCGAGGCCGCCCGCGTGCATACGATCCGTCTCAGTCTGCGTGTCTTGCTCGACGCATTTTACCGTTTCAACCGCGACGACGGCTGGGCGATCGCGAGCCATATCGCGCTGTCGATCCTGATGGCGATGTTTCCGTTTCTCATCGTCGTGACCGCGATTGCCGGCATGATCGGCTCGGTCAATCTGGCCAACGAGGTCGCCCGGCTGATCTTCGCCGCCTGGCCCAAAGAGGTCGCGGGCCCGATCGCCAGCGAGATCCATAACGTATTGACCACCACCCGCAGCAGCGTGCTCACGCTCGGCGCCGTGTTCGCCGTCTATTTCGCCTCGAGCGGCGTCGAGAGCCTGCGCATCGGGCTCAATCGCGCCTATGGGCTGCACGAGCAGCGAAGCTTCTGGCTGCTCCGTCTCGAATCCATCGGCTACGTATTGATCAGCGCCATCGCGCTTCTGGTGCTGGCGTTTCTGGTCGTGCTGGGGCCGCTGATCTTTCGGACCGCCGCCCGATACGTGCCATGGCTCGAGCCGCTTGAGGCGCACTTCGATATTGCGCGCTACGGGATCAGCAGCCTGGTGCTGGCGCTGGCGCTTTTCATTGTGCATATGTGGCTGCCGGCCGGGCGCCGCGGCTTGAGCAAAGTCTGGCCGGGTATCCTGGCGACGCTGGTGCTGTGGCTCGCCATGGGCTTCTTCTTCGGCCACTACCTCGCCGATTTCGCCTACACCTATGTCAACTATTACGCTGGTCTCGCGTCAGCCATGATCGCGCTGGTATTTCTCTATTACAGCGCCTGGATTTTCGTCTACGGTGGCGAACTCAACGCCGCGATCGTCCGCGTGCGCGAGGTGATCGAGCTATCCAGATACTCAACCGATACGAAGGCCAATCGGCGGCACCACGTACGCTCCTCGTCGCCTTACAGAAAGGTTTCTGCGGCGCCGCGGGAGAAGTAAGCAAAAGTTACTTTTTGCGAACATTGCAAGCAGGCAGGAAAAGCGCGAATATTTCACGCTGATCGCCGGCGCCGCGTGGCGATCCTGGTTGTTGGTTCGGAGCAATTGATGCTGAACATAGCGGTTGTTGGTGGGATTTGGGATGAGGTTGAGCGAGAAAACGTCAACCAATTCTGTCAGGTGCTGGGGCGAGAAATTGCCGAAAGAGGTCACGCTCTTTTGGGAGGAGCGCAGACGGAATTGGACAAGGTCGTCGCCTCGGCGGCATCAGACCATTTAGCGGGTAACAGTTCGACGCAACGAATTCAGAGTTGGGTCCCGAAGGGAAAGGAACCCTGCCACTCGATCGGCCGCATCATGAAGTCCGTGCGCCAGAGCTGGGATCCCGGTGATTTAATTCGTGGCATCCCTGAGCCGATTGAGCGCGCCGATGTCGTGGTTCTGATCGGAGGATTTCAAGGTACGCGGCGAGCCTACTGGTGGGCATCAGCCGCACACAAGCCGGTGTTACCGATCGCTTACTTTGGCGGCGCTGCTGAGGAAATTTACGAACGCGAGCTTGAAGCTTTTGATCGCAAATATGGTCGTCGCATACGCAAGGAGGACTATGAGCTGCTGAACGAAGTAGGAGCAGATTACCCAGCGAAGGCGAAAAAGGTGATTCGTCTGGTCGAAGATATTGCCCACTCACAACATGTTTGCGTCGCCATGTCCTACTCCCAGCATCCCGAGACTAAGACACAGCTCGAAAACGTTTTTGATGTGTTTTGCCAAGCGTGCTCGGCCTTCGACTACAAGTGCGGAAAAGTCACTGAAATGAACACAGAAGGAAAGATTACGCACGAAATAATGTCATCCATTTCACATGCGGGGTTTGTAATCGTAGATCTCACTGAACTAAGACAGAATGTAATGTATGAGCTTGGATTTGCCGATGGCCTGGAAAAACCAGTCGTTACCACTGCGCGCCGCGGCACGGAGATACCGTTCGATATCAAGGATAAACCGGTTGTGTTTTGGGATCCTGGGAACATGGTGCAGTTTCGCGAATTGTTGAAGGAGAAAATACGACCGATAGCGGAGCGCCAAGGCAGGCACCCAGCGTAGGGCGAGCTTACGGACGGCGAGCTGTCATCTCCGCCAATTTCGGTAAACGGCGTAATATCGTGCCGGGGATTAATTTCAGAAGTTCAAGCGACGCAGCAGGTGTTCGCTATGCGGTGTTCGCGATAGCGCCACCGCAGGATTCCCGTTTGCGAGAGAATGAGCGGAGAAAAGCCCTCACGCCCGGTTGGATTGCCGGCTCAGCTCCGGCAATGACGCCGCTTCCAGCACGTCGTCGAAATTGCGAAGGCCCGTGGTCGGCGTATTGACCAGCACCGCCATGTTGCCGGGCTTGTGCCGGTTGGTGCGCATCAATTCGTGCGCGTACGGTATCTTCTCCCAGGCAAACACGTCGCTCATGCACGGATCGATGCGGCGATCCATCACGAAGCGGTTGGCGGAGCTTGCTTGCTTGAGATGCGCGAAGTGCGAGCCCTGCACGCGCTTTTGTCGCATCCACACATAGCGCGCGTCGAAGGTGATGTTGTAGCCCGAGGTGCCGGCGCAGAACACCACCATGCCGCCGCGCTTGACCACCAGGCACGACACCGGGAAGGTCGCCTCGCCCGGATGCTCGAACACGATGTCGACGTCGCGCTTGCCGGTGATGTCCCAGATCGCCTTGCCGAAGCGCCGCGCCTCTTTCACCCAGGCGTCGTATTCCGGCGTGCCGACCTTGGGCATCGCGCCCCAGCACTTGAATTCGCTGCGGTTGATGACGCCCTTGGCGCCGAGATTGAACACGTATTCCGATTTCGAATTCATCGGACACGATGCCGATGGCGTTGGCGCCCGAGGCGGCGACCAGCTGCACGCCGAACACGCCGAGGCCGCCCGAGGCGCCCCACACCAAGACGTTGTCGCCCGGCTTGAGTATGTGCGGCGGATGGCCGAACAGCATGCGATAGGCGGTGGCGAGCGTGAGGGTGTAGCAGGCCGCCTCTTCCCAGGTCAGATGCGGCGGCTTGTTCATGAGCTGGCGCGATTGCACCCGGCAGAATTGCGCGAACGAGCCGTCCGGCGTCTCGTAGCCCCAGATGCGCTGCGATGGCGACAACAGCGGATCGCCGCCATTGCAGTCCTCGTCGTCGCCGTCGTCCTGATTGCAGTGAACGATGACTTCGTCGCCGACCTTCCAGCGCTTGACCTTCGAGCCGACCGCCCAAACGATGCCCGACGCATCCGAGCCGGCGATGTGGAAGGGATGCTTGTGCCCGTCCAGCGGCGAAACCGGAATCCCAAGCCCGGCCCACACGCCGTTGTAATTGACGCCGCCGGCCATGACGTAGACCAGCACCTCATCCTCGGCGATCGGCCAGGTCGGCACCACCTCCAACTGCATCGCGGTTTCCGGCGGACCGTGACGTTCCTTGCGGATCGCCCAGGCATGCATGTTCGCCGGCACATGGCCGAGCGGCGGCACTTCGCCAATGTCGTAAAGGTCCTTCAGCGGCGCCGCTGACGGCTTTCGTTGTGCGACTGCCATTGTGATGGGCTCCCAGTTACCCGCCGGTTCCGTTTCAACCGTGAGTGTGCGGGATGAGTGTGCCGCACTTGATGTTGCAGTGCAACAAGTAGTTGGGACGCACGGCCGTCGTCGTTGCCGCGTTATGCTGACAGACGGGAAACGAGGTCTTATGGTGATGCGGGGCGCTTGGGGCGCGGACGCCGCGGCAATTCGGGGGGCATCATGACCATTGAGAGTATCGTTATTTGGGTGATTGTCGGCGCGATCGCCGGCTGGCTTGCGGGACAGGTCGTCAAGGGCAGCGGGTTCGGCCTGATCGGCGACATCATTGTCGGCATCATCGGTGCCGTGATCGCCGGCTGGCTCTTGCCGCGGTTGGGCATCTACATCGGCGGCGGCATCATCGGCCAGATCATCGAAGCCTTCATCGGCGCAGTGATCCTTCTGATCATCCTGCGACTCATCAGGCGTTAGCGACCTTTCCGTCGCCCCCGCCCCGCATTTAAGGGTTCTTCAAGGCCGGGAACCTAGCTTCGCTCGCGATCGCGAGCGAGGCTCGGCCGCCGATGGCTCTCTACCAAACGTCGCCTGCACAAGGCTCGGGCGCCAAACTGGCGCGCCCGGTCGAGCTCGTTTGTTTCGCGCTTGTCGTCGCCTACGCCGTCTATCTCGCCGCGTCGTTCTTCACGGGCATTTGGATCGTGGGGCCGGGCGGCGGCGGTGTCGAGTCCGACTTCGTCAATGTCTGGGCCGCGGGGCGGCTTGCGCTCGATGGCCATGCGGCCGCCGCTTACGACTGGCCGACCCATAAGCTGATGGAAGAAACCGCCGTCGGGCACGCGTTCGACGGCTATTTCGGCTGGCACTATCCGCCTACTTTCTTATTCGTCGCCGCGGCGCTGTCGTTGCTTTCCTACGCGGGCGCCTATGCGCTTTGGGTGTTCGGCACGTTTCCGGGCTATCTGGTCGCGATCCGCGCCATCATCGGCGACCGCACCGGCTATCTCCTCGCCGCCGCCTTTCCTGCAGTGCTCTCTAATTTCATCGTCGGGCAGAACGGTTTTCTCACCGCCGCTCTGATCGGCGGCGCGCTCGTTCTCATCGAGCGGCGGCCGATCCTCGCCGGTGTCTTGCTCGGGCTTCTGACCTACAAGCCGCATCTCGGCCTGCTATTTCCAATCGCGCTCGCGGCGGGCGGACATTGGCGGACATTCGTCACCGCGGCGATCGTCGGTGTCCTGATGGCGGGTGCATCATGGCTCGCCTTCGGCGGCGACGCCTGGCAGGCGTTCTTCGCCAATATCGGCCACACCTCGCAGGCGTTTTTGTCCGAAGGCTGGGCCGATTGGAGCAAGCTGCAAACCGCGTTCGGACTGACCCGCACGCTCGGCGGCAGCGAAACGCTGGCATGGATAGTGCAGGCCGCGGTCACGCTGGCGGCGGCGGTCGCGATCGCCGTGCTGTGGCGTAGCGACGCCGCCTACGACATCAAGGCGGCGGCGCTTGCCGCCGGAGCGCTGCTGGCGACGCCCTATCTCTACACCTACGACCTCGTGGTGCTGGCGGTGCCGATGGCGTTTCTGTTCCGCCTCGGCCGCGCGCGCGGATTTTTGCCGCAGGAAATGGCCGGCATGGGCATCGCTTGTTTGTTGGTCCTGGTCTTCCCGTTCGTGAAAGCGCCGGTCGGCTTTGCCGCTGTGCTCATCGTCGCGGCCCTGATTGCCCGCCGCGCGATCGCGACGCCGAGCGTAGCGGCGTGAGCGTAGCGAGTATCGTGAGCGGCGATCTCGCCGCCGCGCCGCCGCCGCGCCGAAACCGCAGGCCGCGCGCGTCGTGGCGCTGATCGGCTTGATACTGGCGCACTGTTACTTGGTCGTCCTCGGCAGCGCCAATTATCGGCATGTTGCATCGCAACAATATTCGCGTCACATTGCCCGCGCCTGAACGCCTGATCTAAACGCCTGAGACTCATGGGCGAGCAACCGCGCCGCGACAAACCTTGGATCTTCCGCACCTATGCCGGGCATTCGACTGCTGCGGCATCGAATGCGCTGTACCGTAAAAATCTGAGCAAGGGGCAGACCGGCCTGTCGGTCGCCTTCGATCTGCCGACCCAGACCGGCTACGACAGCGACCATCCGCACGCCAAGGGTGAAGTCGGCAAGGTCGGCGTGCCGATCTCGCACATCGGCGACATGCGCGCGCTGTTCGACGGCATTCCGCTCGGCGAGATGAACACGTCGATGACCATCAACGCCACCGCCGCGTGGCTATTGGCGCTGTATGTCGCGCTGGCCGACGAGCAAGGCGTGCCGCGGGCCACGCTGACGGCACGACGCAGAACGACATCATCAAGGAATATCTGTCGCGCGGCACCTATGTGTTCCCGCCGGCGCCGTCGATGCGGCTGACCAAAGACGTGATCCTGTTCACGACCAAGGAAATGCCGAAGTGGAATCCGATGAATGTCTGCTCCTATCACTTGCAGGAAGCCGGCGCGACGCCGGTGCAGGAGCTCGCCTTTGCGCTCGCCACCGCCATCGGCGTGCTCGATGCGGTGAAGGAGTCCGGCGAATGCGCCGATGCCGAATTCGGCGAGGTGGTCGGGCGGATTTCGTTCTTCGTCAATGCCGGGCTGCGCTTCGTCACCGAAATCTGCAAGATGCGCGCCTTCACCGAATTGTGGGACGAGATCACGCGCGAGCGCTATGGCGTGACCGACGCCAAGCAGCGGCTGTTCCGCTACGGCGTGCAAGTCAATTCGCTCGGCCTGACCGAGCAGCAGCCGGAGAACAACGTCGCCCGCATCCTCATCGAGATGCTGGCGGTGACGTTGTCGAAAAAAGCGCGGGCGCGCGCCGTACAGCTGCCGGCCTGGAACGAGGCGCTCGGCCTGCCGCGGCCCTGGGACCAGCAATGGTCGCTGCGCATGCAGCAAATCCTCGCCTACGAGACCGACCTCCTGGAATACGGCGACATATTCGATGCATCGCCGGTGATCGCCGCCAAGGTCGCCGAACTCAAACAAGCGGCGAAGCAGGAGCTCAAACACATCGAAGCGATGGGGGGCGCCATCGCCGCGGTCGAGTCCGGCTATCTCAAGCAACAACTCGTGGAATCGAATTCGCGGCGCGTTGAAGCGATCGAGCGCGGCGAGCAGACCGTGGTCGGCGTCAACCGCTTCGTCGAGGCCGAGCCGTCGCCGCTGGCCGACGCCGCCGACGCGGTGCTGACCGTGTCGGAAGAAGCCGAGACCGGTCAGATCGCCCGGCTCAACGCCTGGCGCGCGGCCCGCGACAATGATGCAGTCGCCGGTGCGCTTGCCGCTTTGCGCAAGGCGGCGCGCGCCGGAAGCAACATCATGCCGCCGTCGATCGACTGCGCCAAAGCCGGCGTCACCACCGGCGAATGGGGCTTTGCGCTCCGCGCCGCGTTCGGCGAATACCGGGCGCCGACCGGTGTCGGCACCGCCATGCGCAACGACGCCGAGGGCCTCGACGACATCCGCGCCGAGGTCGATCGCGTGTCGAAGAAACTCGGCCGGCGGCTGAAATTCCTGATCGGCAAGCCCGGGCTCGACGGCCATTCCAACGGCGCCGAGCAGATCGCGGCGCGCGCCCGCGATGCCGGCATGGATGTCGTCTATGACGGCATCCGGCTGACCGCCGAGGCGATTGCCGCGGCGGCAGCCGAGAAAGACGTGCACGTCGTCGGTCTTTCGATCCTGTCCGGTTCGCACCTGCCGCTGGTGCACGACGTCATGGCGCGCATGAAAGAAGCCGGCATCGACGACGTGCCGGTCGTCGTCGGCGGCATTATTCCGAAGGAGGACGCCAGCGCCCTGAAAGACGCCGGCGTCGCCGAGGTCTATACACCCAAGGACTTCGAGCTGAACCGCATCATGGCGGACGTGGTACGCATCGTGGAAGGAGCGGCGCACAGCCGCGATCGCGGCATCTGACGCGATTGCTGACGGACGGACCACGTAGCGCAATGAAGCCGGCCATCGTCGTGACGGGAGCCTCGTCGGGGATCGGACGCGAGCTGGCGCGCGTCGCCGCCCGCGAAGGCTCGATCATGGTCCTCATCGGTCTTGCGCCAGACGCGCTCGACGAGCTTGTTGCTGAACTCGGCCGCTCGGCGGTGCAGGCACACGCGTTGTCGATCGATCTGGCCGATCGCGACGCCGGGCAGCGGATCGAGACTAAGCTCGCCCAGATCGGCGTCTACTGCGACGTGCTGGTGAACAGCGCCGGCTTTGGCGTGTTTGGCCCGGCGGCCGAGGCAGACCGCGAGGCGCAGCTCAAGCTTCTTGATGTCAACATCCGCGCATTGACCGAGCTGACGCTCCGGTTTCTCCCAGGCATGATCGCGAGGCGCCACGGCGGCGTGCTCAATGTCGGCTCCATCACCGGCTATGTGCCGGGGCCGAACATGGCGGCGTATTACGCGTCGAAGGCGTACGTGCGCTCTTTCACGGCGGCTTTGGCGGCGGAGGTTGCCGGCACCGGCGTGACCGTGACCTGCCTTGCGCCCGGCGTCGTGCGAACGGCGTTCTTCGACCACTCGGAAATTGGGCAAACGCGGCTTTTCAAGATGGCGCCCCGCGCCGACGCTCCGGAAACCGCGGCGGCGGCCTGGCGTGCGTTTCGAGCCGGGAAGCGGCTGGTGATTCCGCGCCTGGTGAATCGCATGATCGCGGCAGGGGGCAAGCTCTTGCCCGATGCGGTGCTGCTGCGCATCGTTGCCCGGTTGCAGCGGCTGCCCGGAGCGCCTCGCTAAATCTTAAAGGAGCCGGCCGGCTCGAGGACCGGCGGCGCGATCTGGCGGCAGACAAAGCGCCCAACCCGCTCGATGGCCGCATCGGCGGCCGGCAGCATTCCGGCATGAAGGTGAAAACCGTGCCAAAGCGCGGGGACGATCTCGCAATCGACCGCAACGCCGGCTTGCGCGAGCGCGTCATGAATTCTCGCGGCATCGGCGCACAGCAGCTCGTCCGATCCGACCTGGATCAATACTGGAGGCAGGCTGCGTAAATCCGCATAGACGGGGGAAGCAAGCGGCGCCGCCGGATCGCTGCCTGCAAGGTAATGGCAGGCGCACGCGCTAAGCCAAGCTTGGCTCAATACGACATCGTACTTTGCCGCCTCGCCGGCGAGCGTCGGCGTCGTGAGGTCGACCCAAGGCGAAAATAAAATCAGCGCGGCGGCAGGGCGGAGCTGCAATTGCCGCATGGTGAGCGCCGTCGCCAAGGCGAGGCCCCCACCCGCGAAGTCGCCCGCGATAATGACCGGCCCCTGCTCGGACAGCGCCCGGCAGGCGGAAACCGCGTCATCGACGGCGGCCGGAAACGGGCACTCGGGCGCGAGACGATAATCCGCGACAAAGACCGGCAAGCCGGTGACGCGGGCAAGGCGTGCGGTGACGGCGCGGTGCGTTGCCGGCGAGCCGATGCAATAGCCGCCGCCGTGCAGATAGAGCATCGCGGCCTTTTGATCGGCAGGCGCCGCGGTTTGGGCCGAACGGACCCACTCGCCTTTCACGCCACCGACGACGCCGTCTTGAATTGTTGCACGTCGCGGTCGGGCCAATCGCGTCAGCTGTTTCAGCCTGCGGCGCTGTCGCGGGATGGAAACTTGCGGCGACAACATGGGCTGCAACGCGATCCGCAGCGCCGAGCGGAAGAACAATGCGGTCAGCCATTGGCGAGCCCCGCGCGGCGTGAGCTCCGCGCTATTGCACAGCATAATCGTCCCAGTTCGGCGCGCGGGTTCGCAACCGGAACATGAAGGAATAACCCGGCCAGTTGGTCGTGTTTTTCCCCGCGGCCGTGAGGTACCAGCTGGTGCAGCCCTTGGACCAAATGGAGCTTTGCAGGCGCCGCTGGATGCGGGCATTGAATTGCTGCTGAATGTTCTTCTTCACCTCGATGCTGCTTACGTCATCGCGTTCGAGCCGGTCGAGACACGCCAGGACGTAGCGAATCTGGCTTTCGATCATAAAGACGATGGAATTGTGCGCGAGATTGGTGTTGGGACCGTACAGCATGAAAAAATTGGGAAAGCCTGTGACCGTCATGCCGAGATAGGCTTCGGCGCCGCCGTTCCAGGATTGATGCAAGTCCTGCCCGCGCAGACCGGTAACCTTGATCGGCACCAGGAAATCGGTGGCGGCGAACCCGGTGGCGAAAATAATGCAGTCGACCTTTCGCTCCACCGTATCCTCGGCGACGACGGCGCCCGGACGTATTTCTTTGATGCGCTCGGTCACCAATTCGACGTTGGCGCGATCCATCGCCGGGTAGAAATCGTTGGACAGCAGGATTTGCTTGCAGCCCAGCCGGTAGTCGGGGATGAGCCGCGCGCGGAGCTCAAGGTTCTTCACGCCACGCCGGAGGTGGCGGAAGAAAGCGCCCCGCTTCAGCCGCAGCGCCGCGCGCCAGGTGATGAAGGCGAACGCTCTGTGCTCGTGCAGCAGATAGATGAGCAGGCGGTTCAATCGCAGCGCACCGGGAACGTGCCTGAACAGACCGATTTGCCACCGCGAATAGTTCTTGTCGGGTCGTGGCATCACATAAGCCGCCGAACGCTGAAACACGTACAGTTTGCCGACCAGCGGCGCAATGGCGGGCACGAGCTGGATAGCGCTCGCACCGGTGCCGACGACGGCGACGGATTTGCCGCGAAGATCGTGCTCCTGCCATTGCGCAGAATGGAAGATCGGGCCGGAAAAGCTCGCGGTCCCCGGCAATTGCGGACGCGAGGGGCGGCTGAGCTGACCGGTTGCGGTGACCAGCGCTTGAGCGTGGAAGACCTGTCCGTCGGCTGTCCGCACGACCCAGTGATTGGACGCTTCGTCCCAGCGGGCGCCGGTCACTTCCGCGCGCAAGCGAAGATGCGGCTCGACGCCATATTTTCGCGCGCAATGCGCCAAGTAGTTCAATATCTCGGCTTGGCTCGCGTATTTCTGCGGCCAATCGGCCCGCAATTCGAATGAAAACGAATACAGATGCGCCGGCACGTCACACGCGGCGCCGGGATACCGATTCTGGTGCCAGACGCCGCCGACCGAGTCCGATTTCTCGAGAATGATAAAATCGTCGCAGCCGCGTTTTTTGAGGTTCACGCCCAGCCCAATGCCGGCAAAGCCTGCCCCAACAACGACAATGCGTGTCTCGATCGGACGATCAACAGCCATGCCAACCTCACAGCTTCTCTGCGATGCGGCTTGTCGATCTCAATGTCCCCACCCTCAATCGCGAAGGGTTTAGTTTGCATTGGCGGTGTTAGCAAGGCACCCGTGTGCTGGCCGACGCTCAGTGCGGCACGACCGCCGCGAGCGCTTCGCTGAGCGTACTTGGACTTAAAGGCTTGCGCAGGTAAGCGTCCATGCCGGCGGCGTGCGCGGCATCTTCGTCGCCGGCTTCGGTGCGGCCAGATATGCCGATGACCGGCGTTCGCCCGGCGGCGCCGGCGAGCGCGCGAATGCGGCGCGTCGCATCGAGGCCGTCGATCCCAGGAAGCGTCACGTCCATCAGCACTGCATCGTAGCCGCGCCCCACTGCGGCAACGGCTTCCTCGCCGGAGCCGGCGAAGTCAGAGCGATGGCCGAGCTCGGTGAGAATGGTTTTGAGGATGACGCGGCCATAGGGGTTGTCCTCGACGCACAGCAGCGCCAGGCGCCGGGACCGGACCGCGATCGGCTGCCGCGGCGCGTGACCGGCGGCCCCGGCCGGTGCGATCCCGGACAGAACCGAGAAACGGAACGAAGAGCCGCGACCTTGGGCGCTGGTGACGGTCAGATCGCCGCCCATCAGCTTGGCCAGCGCCTTAACGACGGCGAGCCCGAGCCCGGTTCCGCCGTAGCGCCGCGCAATATCGGCATTCGCCTGCGTGAACGGACGAAACAGCCGCTTGATCTCGGCGGGCTTTAAGCCGATGCCACTGTCGCTGACGGCAAAGACGAGTTTCGCCCGGCCGCGCGCCGCGCGCGCCGTGCTGACGTCGAGCCGCACCGCGCCGCGGTCCGTGAACTTCACCGCGTTGTCGATCAGATTTTCCAGCGCTGCCCGGAGCCGCACCGCGTCGCCGACGAGCATCTCCGGCAAATCATCGGCGACAGTCGTTTCAGTGACGAGGCCTTTTGTTTCGGCGCGCGCCGACAGCAAATCCGTCAGCGCCTCGATGAGACGGCGCGGGCTGAAGACATCTTCGCGCAGCGTCAGCGTGCCGGTGTCGGCTTTGGCGGCGTCGATCATTAAGGTGGTGAGCGCGGAGAGATGCTCGGCGCCCGCCTTAATGCCCGACGCCCAGCGCCGCTCGCGGTCGCCGAGATTGGAGCTGACCAAAAGCTCGCCCAGCGCCAGGATACCCGTCAGCGCGGTTCTGATATCGTGCGCATAGGCAACCAGCGAAGCCTCGGCGGCGCGCGCCGATGCAGCGGCAGGCGCGCGCCGCCGCGGCCGGCGTCGCACCGGCTTCGCCGCTGATTTTTTGCTCGATCTCGAACGCGCCATGGCGGTCCCGCCCGGTTTCAACATGCCACGTCGGCGGAGCAAACAAAACACGTTCAAATAAGATGGTTAGCGTTTCTGCCCGGCGGCCAAAGCTCAACGCCGCAATCGCAGCGTCCAAATCTCAGCGTCCAAATCTCAGCGTCCAAATCTCAGCGTCCAAATCTCAGCGTCCAAGCCCGACCGTGCGCCGCACATCCGCCGGCGTCGCGCCCGAGGCGCGCAATTCGCGCAGACTCGTCGCCAGCGTGGATTTGGACAGCTTGCGGCCGCCGGCGTCCAAAATGAGCCGGTGATGGTGATAGGCCGGCTCCGGCAGTCCGAGCAGCGCCTGCAGCAGCCGGTGGATGCCAGTCGACCAGAACAAGTCCTGCCCGCGCACCACGTCGGTCACGCCTTGCAGCGCGTCGTCGATGGCAACGGCGAGGTGATAACTGGTCGGCGTCTCCTTGCGCGCCAAGACGACGTCGCCCCACATCTGCGGGACCGCGGCGACCATGCCGGACTGACCCTGCGGACCGAGGCCGGTCTCGGTCCAGGTGAGTACGCCGGCGCGCGTCACCGCCGCGTCCGTCGCCAGCCGCAGTGCAAACGGCTCGCCTTCGCGGCGTCTTCGGTCGCGCTCGGCCTTCGGCATCTTGCGCGCCCGGCCGGGATAAAGCGGCACGCCGTCGGGGTCGCGCGGCCAATGTCCCTGACGGTCGCGCTCGGCAATGAGCGCGGCGATTTCGCTCCGGCTCTCGAAGCTCGGATAAAGGAGCCCCATCGCTTCGAGCTTGGTCACCGCGGCTTGATAATCGTCGAAATTCTCGCTCTGCCGCCGAACGTTCGGCTGCCAGGCGATGCCCAGCCAGCGAAGATCATCGAGGATGGCGGCCTCGTATTCCGGCCGGCAGCGCGCGGCGTCGATATCCTCGATGCGCAGCAGCAGCCGCCCATTGGCGGCGCGCGCCATATCGTCGTTGAGCAATGCCGAATAGGCATGGCCGAGATGCAGATAGCCGTTCGGGCTCGGCGCAAAACGAAAGATACGCGTGTACATCGACGACGTGCTTCCCCTGACCAGCGTGCTACGCTCAATCGATCAAGTAGGACGCTTCCACGAAATTCGTACACTGCCCGTCAACCGCCGGACCGCACGATGCCTTCCCAGATCCACACCGAAGCCGATCTCGATGCCGCGCTTGCCGCGCTCGGCGAAGCCGACCCGCGGTTCAATGCGCTTGTCGCCAAAGCCGGTCGGCCGCCGCTGCGGCGGCGCGGCGATGGTTTCGCCGGACTTGCCGCCATCATTGTGGCACAGCAACTTTCGACCGCGAGCGCCAACGCCATCTGGGGACGGCTCACCGCCGCTTTCGATCCGCTCGATCCCGCCGCCATCCTGCGCGCCCGCCCGGCGCGGCTGCGGCGGCTCGGGCTGTCGGCGGCGAAGATCCGTACCCTCAAGGCGATTGCCCGCGCGGTTGCGACTGAGGAGCTGGTGCTCGCCGCGCTCGCCGACCTCCCCGCTGACGAGGCGCACGCCGCACTCACGGCGGTGCACGGCATCGGACCCTGGACCGCCGACATTTATCTCTTGTCGGCTCTGGGTCACGCCGACGCCTGGCCGGCCGGCGATCTGGCGCTGCAGGAAGCGGCCAAGGTCGCCTTCGCGCTGCCGGCGCGGCCGAACGCCAAGGAGATGCAGGAATTGGCGGAGCGGTGGCGGCCGTGGCGCGCCGTCGCGGCCCGCGTGTTGTGGAGCTATTACCGCGCCGTCGCCGACGCCGCGAAGGCTGCGGCGGCCGCGGCCAAACCTGCCAAGCCGACGCCGCCGCGAGCGGCGGCGCCGCGCGTTACTGCACGTCCAAAACGCCGCGCGTCGCCTGGTGGAAATCGTCGAAAAGCTCCCAGCGGCCGGGCGCCAGCGCGCGCACGTTGACGACGCCTTCGCTGCCGGCGGCAATGATCTTTTCAACGCGCAGCGACACTTTCGAACTCCATTTGTGAGCTTGATGCCGCTCGACCAAGCGGGCGTTTCACCCCGCCCTTCTGCCTCTTTATACTGTTTCCAAGGTAATACCTTTTAGTTATTCTAATTATACTTTGCTCACAATCGAATTGGAATAGTTCTAAATACTTGATATTATTTGACAATTACGCCTAATGGCGCTTTTATACTTTAATACACGCAAGAAATTCAGTCGATTCCGGCAACGAATATTTGCGATTGAAGGTCGGGGGCTCGGCCATGATCCTGAAGGCGAATTGGCGCCGGCGGCAGCCGGCCTGGGGAGCATTTTCGACGGCCGCGCTTGTGGCGGCATCCCTTGTCGGATCTTCGAATCCGACGCTGGCGGACGACGTCGCCAGCCTGACGCCGGGACCGACCGGCGACATTACAAACCAGGTGCTGTTGAAGAAGATGGAGGCGATGGAGCAGCGCATCAGGTCGCTCGAAGCGCAGCTCAAGGAGAAAGACAAGGATAAGCAAAAAGCGCCCTCCGCGCCTGCGGCGAAGACCGCCGAGGCAGCACCAGACAGCAAGCCAGGAAGCAAACCGAACAAGACCGCCGATCCGGCGGCACCGACCTCGCCACCGGGCAGCCCGGCGGCGAAGCCGCCCTCCGATCAACCGGCAAAATCGGACCAAGCAGGCGAACCCGCGAAGCCCGCCGCCGAGGAGAAATCCGGCGACAAGGCGATCCTCGGCCTGGTTAATTCACCGGTCACCGGTCTTTCGATCGGCGCGTATGGTGAAGTCCATTTCGGCGGTATGCAAAATCCGGCAGCCGGGGGCCAATGGCAACTCGGTGATGATGCTGCCCGCCGCCTAGTGCTGCTGCCGACCTACGCCATCACCGACAACATCATCTTCAACGCTGAGATCGAGTTCGAGCATGCGGGCGCGGGCTTCGACAATGACGACAAGCTGCACGGCACCGCCGAGATCGAGCAGCTGTGGATCGACTTCAAAATCTCCGACCCGATCAACTGGCGGGCGCCCGGTATCGATCTGGTGCCGATCGGCTGGATCAACCAGCATCACGAGCCGACTGAGTTTTACAGCGTGCTGCGGCCGGAGCTCTATAACGGCTTGATCCCTTCGACCTGGAAGGTGCCCGCAACCAGCGTCTACGGCACCATCACCGACGGCGTGCGATATCAGGTGATGCTCAGCACCGCCCAGGAGGATTTCGGCGACGCGTTCAATTGCCGTACCGCCGCCAACACGGTGCCGCCCGGGGGCGGCACCGTACCCTGCACCCAAGGTGGCGCGGCGTATTTCCCGGGCATCGACGGCCTCAACGCGCTGGCGTTTTCAAATCCACCACTCGGCAGCTTCAGCCAGCTCTCCAATTCGCTCGCCATCTCCGGCAGGGTCGACTTCACCGAGCCGGTATCGATCCCCGGATTGGCCTGGAGCTTGAGCGCCTATTTCACGCCCAACGTCGAGCCGCGCGGCGCCCACGGCGACTTGGGCAACCTTTTGGGATCGTCAAGTCTGACGATGTTCGACGCCGAATTCCGTTACCGGGTGCCGAAGACCGGCTGGGAATTTCGTGGTGAAGGCGTTTTTGTAGCGTTCGGCAATCCGGCCAATCTGCGCGCCAACAATGACACCGATCCCACCGACAATGTCGGCAAGACAATGTACGGCGCCTCCGCCGAGGTCGCCTATCATGTGCCGCTGGGCACCATCCTGCACAGCGAATGGGAAGCCGTGCCGTTCTATCGCTATACTTACGAGAATTTGCAGACGCCCGGCTTCGCCGGCACCGACTTGAACACGCCGACCGGCGCCGGGCAGCTACAATTCCACAATGTCGGCGTTGCGGTATTCCCATCGCCGAAAATCGTGCTTAAAGCGACCTATCAGAAGGTCATCAACAACGATCCGGCGGGCGCGAATTCCGACTCGTTCCTCGGCGGCGTCGGATTTTTCTTCTGACCGGCCGCGATCGGCACGCGGGAAAAACAACCAACAACGACTGGGCATCAAACGACTGGGCATCAGCAGAATGACCGGATGGATTCGATGGACTGCGCCGGCAGCCGCAGTGGTAGCGGTGAGCGGACCGGCCTACGCAGTCCAATACCTCTCCGTCGGCGAAGCGCAGAAACTGGCGTTTCCGTCCGCCACCCTTAGCGAGGTGCAGCCAGGCCGCGTCTGGAAAGCGAGCAGCGGCGGACTCTTTGTCCTTGATCACGTGATCGGCAAGCATCTCTACATCGATTATGCCGTGTCGCTCGACCGCGCCGGACGCGTCCACCGCGTCGACATTCTGCAATACCGCGAGTCCTATGGCGGCGAGATCCGAAGCCCAAGCTGGCTCGCGCAATTCGTCGGCAAGAGCACGACGAGTCCGCTGAAAGTCGGCAGCGATATTCGCAATATCTCCGGCGCCACGCTGTCGTCGCAGCACGTGACCGAGGGCATCAAGAGAATTTTGGCTGCTTATGGACACTCCCAATAGCATCCGCCGGGCGCGGCCGCTGCTTGGCACGTTCGTCGAGATCGCAGCGTCAGGCGCGGCTGATTGCGACCTCGATGACGCCGTCGATCAGGCTTTTGTCGCCGTCGCACAAGTCCACCGGCTCATGAGCTTCCACGATCCGGCAAGCGACGTGAGCCGGCTCAATTGCGAGGCTTCCGCCGGCGCCGTCGCGGTGCACGCCTGGACCTATCAAGTCCTGCAAACGGCCGTTGAGATCTTTCGCCAGTCGGCCTGCGTTTTCGACATCACGATTGCGCCGCTCCTGCAACAGCGCGGCCTGCTTCCTTACGGCGAGGGTATTGCAGATCCACCGGTGGCAAGCGGCTGCGCGCCGGACGCCATTGAATTGCTGGCAGATGCCCAGGTCCGTTATCGCCGTCCGGGCGTTAGAATTGATCTGGGAGGCATTGCCAAAGGCTTTGCCGTCGATCGCGCAGTCGAAATTCTTCGCCGACGTGGTCTGGCCGCTGGGCTGGTCAATGCCGGCGGCGATCTCGCCGCATTTGGGACCGAGCCTGAACCGATTTTTCTGCGCGACCCCCGCAACGCGAGCCGGCCGATCTATCAGGTCGAGCTCAACAATGCCGCGCTGGCATCGACTGGCCGGCAATTCGACCCGTTTCGATCAGCGGATGTCGGAGAGTGCGCGGTCGTTGACCCACGCACCGGCCGGCAAGTCCACGCCATCGCCGCTGCGACCGTCCGCGCGTCCTCGTGTATGATCGCCGACGCGCTGACCAAGGTCGTCATGATTGCGGGCCAACAGGCCGAGTTCCTGCTGGACCGATATCAAGCAAGCGCACTCTATGTTCTGGAGTCCGGGGATGTCTGGATTACGCCGGACTGGCCGAACGCCGTCCGCCTTGCAGCTTGATATTCGATTCCGATGGGGCCTGTACGCCACGTTCTCGGTCCTGTTTGTGACCGGCGCCGTCTGGCTGATCGCCGACAGCCTGAAAGAATCCGCCAATGGCGAGTTCTGGCAGGCAGTGTCCGCCGCGCTGCTCATGGTTCACGGCGGCGCGGCGATGGTGACGCTCGTGCTCTTGGGCGCGCTCATCCCTATCCACATTCAGCGGGCTTGGCGAGGCCGCCAGAACCGGTTGACCGGGACCGTGATGGCGACGGCAAACTTCCTGCTCGTTGCCACGGCGTTCGGGCTCTATTATGCGGGATCGGATGTATTGCGCGCCTGGACCAGCGCCGCGCACATCGCGGTCGGGCTTGCCTTTCCAGTCCTCCTCTTCGTCCACATACTGACCGGCCGGCGCGCGTCGCGCGACGCCAAATAGCACGACCTCAAGTCTTGGCGCAGATCGCCGACGGCGCGGCTTGAGGAAGATTTGGCGACGTCTCAGTTCGACATCACCTGATCGGAATCAACACGCCTACGGTGACGCCGAGCGATTGCTCGTGCTCGCGGCCGAAATCGTAGCTGTAGCTCGGCTCGATGAACCAGCCGAGCTTTCGCTCGGCGGAAGGCCAAATCTGGAAGTCCACCAGCGCGACAGCACCAACTGAACTGCCGCTTTCGCCATGGCCGGTCTTGTAGAACCACGCCGGTCCAAGGCCGGGCATCACTTCCACTTTGTCGGACAAGTCATAGGGCTTCTTGAACACCAGCTCGGTTTGCCACTCGGTCTGGCCGCCGCCAAAAACCGGCGAAACCTCGATTTCGATTTCCAGCCAATTCTTGATCGGCGTGACTTCGATGCCGACCGAGGGCCCCAAACCAAAGCCGCCGCCGGTAAAATTCCATTCCCCCGTGGCGCCGAGTTCGAGCTCCGCCATGGGCTCCTTTTCCCTTTCGGCGGCATGTGCGCTCGCAGCCAAGGAAATGACGCCAGCGATCAAACCAATTGCCGCGCTGTGGATACAAACCTTCGACACACGCTTGGTGATCGAGGCCTGACCAACCACGCCGCCGCGGTGTTTCAGCTCGCCGAGGCCGTCAGGCATGTTGCATCCTTCGCCGCCAGCGATGGATGGCGACGCCCGCCCATATCGCTTCTACGACCCCGAATGGCCACGCACCCTGCAAGAATCCATAAGCAGAGCCGAGCGCGCAGGCGGCCGCGAATCCCAAAATGCAAAATGGGCTGCGATCCTCCAGCGCGTAAAAGATCAGCATGGCAGTGACGGCGAAAAGTCCGAAAACCGTAAGCGCATCCATCTTTGTCGTTGTGTTTCGGGGACTGGACCTGGACCGAAATTCAAAACTGGAAAGGTGCCTGATTGGTGACGCTGATGATCTGGCCGCCGCCAGCTAAAACACCGAAGCCTGAGCCGAAAAATTCGGAATGCGACATTCTCGCAACAGTCGGTGCGCGGGAGCCGGCCTATGATGCAGTGCTTGTCCTCATCACTGCGGTAGTGGCGCATGTCGTTCGTGCGAACGATCCGTTGGTTGCGAACCATTCTGCTCGGGCTGTTCGCGCTTGCGCAAATCGCCGGCGTGTCGCCGTTGATGTACCAGCATACGCTCAACGTCTACGAGACGGCGCCGGCCGCCGGCCACCACCATGTCCGCGTCGCCACGATGGCGCCTGACGCCGATCATCACCACGGCGTCCTGGACCTGAACGATCAGTGCTGTGCGCTGCACATGCTGGCCGGCCCGTTGCCGCGCGTCGCTGACGTCGTGCTGATCGATGCGTTAGGGATGCGGCTAGCGCCCGCGGCGTTAATCGCCCTCACCAACGCCGACCTAAGCCGGCTCGATCGTCCGCCAAGACCTCTGCCTCCGATCTGAACCGTCATGCGCGCGGCTGTCGAAGGCTGCGTGCGTCGTTCGTACGGCCAAGTCTTGAGGCTTTCGATGTCCAGCGATTTTTGTCTGGCACGCGCCCCGCGCTTCGGGCAGCGCCCCAATTTATGCGACCGATTTCTCAGCAGTCCAAGATTGGTCGCGTTTTGGGTTCTGGCATGCTGGCTTGCGGCTTCTGTCGTCGTTGCGAGTGGCCAGACGGCGGCCGCCCATGGCATTGCGGGCAATCGCTACTTTGTTGGCACGCTCACGTTCGACGATCCAGCGGTCGCCGACGAAGCGATCGTCCCGAACGTCTCGACCCTCAACCATCCCGCAGATGGCGGCGGCCAATTCGTTGAGGACAGGATCAATTGGTCGTTTGCCCGCCTGCTCACGCCGACTCTGCAAATTGCCGTCGACACCGGCTGGATCCATCAAAACTGGCCGACGCGCCAGACGTCGGGGTTCGATACGACCGATGTCGGACTCAAATATGAAGCGTTCCGCAACAACCAGCACGAAGCGCTAGTGTCGGTGGGGCTCGCCTGGGGCATCGGCCAATCGGGCGCGCAAGCAGTCGGCGCCGACGAACCCAACACAATTCAGCCCGGCATATTCTTCGGCAAGGGATTCGGCGATCCGCCTGAGTGGCTGGCGTGGGCGCGGCCCCTTGCCGTCACCGGAGCAATCGTCGACGCGATGCCGGTCGGACCCACCGGCAAGGCGCTTACCCCCAACCCGACGACCGGCCGGTTCGAAACCGTCCTGGTCCCGCAGGTCCAAACGCTGCATTGGGGCTTATCGCTTCAATACAGCACTTATTATCTGACCAGCCGATTTACCGGCGGCCCGCCCAAGGAAGAGCCGCTCAATCAGCTGGTTCCGCTGGTCGAATTCAGTTTCGATAGCCCGCTCGGCCAACCCACCGCCGCGACCATCAATCCCGGTTTCGCCTATGTTGCTGTGACGTGGCAGGTCGCGGCTGAAGTGATCGTGCCGCTGAACCGGGAAGGCGGCAGCGGTGTGGGCTTGCGCGCGGAACTGCTGTTGTTCCTCGACGATTTGATCCCTTCACTGTTCGGCAAACCGTTGCTGAGTGACAAGCCCGATCGCAGCCTGATCGCCTGGCACTGATCCTCCAAGCGGTCCTCACCCAACGAGGTCGGGCACTATTTGACGATCAGAGGATTCTGCAACGGTCGCGGCGTTGCCATCGCCAGTGGCGTGTTTTGCGAGCTGCCGCTGTCGTCCTTCTTGCCGGGGACCGGGAAGGCGTAGCCGAGGATAGCCTTGAACATCAGCCGGTCCGATCCGGCGGTGAAGCCGTAACCGACGCCGAGCTCAACGTCGACGGTGTTCACCTTAAAATCGGTGACCGCAAACAATTGCTGGCTTTGCTGTTGCAGCGGTAGGAAATTGCCGATCTTGCCGAAGTCGGAATAATATTCGAGACCGATGAATCGATCCTCGCCGAGATTGCGCGCCAGCCGCGCCGCCGGAGCAAAATCGGCTTCGTCGGGCGGGCCGAAACTGACGTCCACGATCGGATTGACGATAAACTCCCACTCCTTGTTGCGAACGCCGATGATGGGGCGGATTTCCATGTTCCAAGGCGTCGGCGAGAATTGCGGCATCTCGTAGCTGAACTCGAAATTGACGCCGTAAAAGAAGTTGCGTTTGTCGGCGTCCGGCACCACGAACAGATTGCGGATCTTGGCGCCGTTGGAAAGGAATTCGCCGGTACCGCTGACTGCGAATGGCAGATAGAAGCCGACCTCCCACCATTTGGTCAGTCCGTAGGCAAATTCCGGCGTGCCCTGCAGGCTATGGTTCGAGGTGAACCCGCCGGGAAATTCCGGCACCGTCTGCCCGATTGCCGCAAAATTGAGATGTTGCTCATAGGTCCATTGCCCGACCTCGGCGATACTGGCGTTGTAGACCTGGATTTCGTCATGGACCTGGTCGACAGCCAAAGCCGCGCCGGCTGCCAGCACGACGATCAGCGCAGCGCCGGCGGCGAGCGACAGGAGGCGAAGGGCGACGTAAAGGCGCAACGACGCGTCTCACGTTATTGCTACGCAATCATGTAACGCTTCATCACGCGCCAAATCAACGCAGCGACGAGGCATCGCAAAAATGCGCGTCACCGATTCTGCACCTCAACGGTCACGTGCGACAACGAGCGAAATCGGCGGAGCAGCGACTGATAATATTCCGGTCCCCGTTGCCGCTGCGTCGCTACCGAAAGGATCGCACCCAAGTGGCCGGGACCGAGGCGCCACAAATGCAGGTCGGTTAACCGATCGCCGTCAGTCTCGACCGTCGCGCGCATGCGCTCAGCCATGCCGCGGTCCGGATTCATATCGAGCAGGATCGCGCCGGTATCCCGGATCAGGCCGTAGGACCAGCTGGCGATCACGGCGGCGCCTATCATGCCGGCGAGCGGGTCCATCCAGAGCCAGCCAAACGTGCGGGCGAGCACAAGGCCCGTGATAACAAGCACGGACACTGCGGCATCGGCGATCACGTGGACAACAGCGGCGCGCATGTTGTTGTCGCGCCCTGCGGATTCGTGCGCATGCTCGTGCTCTTCGAAAACGACCGGATAATCCCGATGGCCCATCCGCACGTGTGCTGTGAATGCGTGCGGCTCAGGAACCTCCTGGAACGAACTCCAGATAGCCGCCTTGATCTTTCATCGCGAAAAGCTGCCGTGTACCGTCAGCGCGCACGATTTCAACCGACGTCGCCGCTGCCGTTAGTGCCGAGCCGGTTTCGGCGCGGACGCGGAAACGCGGCGGCACCCCGTCCTCGAACACTTCGAGTACGACGGTCCCGGCGTCAGTTGAAATGTGGTGCGCCTCTTCATGGTCATGCCCCTCATGCGCGTGACCGTGGCTGTGACCGTGATGATGCCCACCGCTGCTCAGCAGCCAGGCGCTGGCAATGTTTACAGCGAGGCCGAGACAAGCAATCGGTATCGCCTCGGCAAAGTGGATGGCGACGGGCGCAAACAGACGGCTGACGGATTCATAAGCGATGAGCAATGCAATCATGGCCAGGATGATGGCGCTGGTGAAGCCGGCGAGATCGCCGAACTTGCCGGTGCCAAACGTAAAGTTCGGATCGCCGGCCCGCTTGCGAGCATAAGTGTAAGCGAGTGCCGCGAGCAGGAGTGCGCCGGCATGCGTGCTCATATGCAGGCCATCGGCGACCAGCGCGATCGAACCGAAGAGCAGACCGCCGACAATCTCTGCGATCATCATGGCCCCGCACAGCCAGATCACCAGCCAAGTGCGGCGCTCGTTTTTCTCGTGGCCTTCGCCGAGAAAGACGTGATTGTGGGCGGTTGGAAAGGCGTCCGCCATGATTGCTCTCTCGCTTCGCTAGCGTGGATTCACTTCAAATAGGCCTGTACGGCCTCGATCAGCTCCTCGGCGCCGCGCACCCGCTCGGCGTCCTTGGTCGGATCGACAATGTGCAGCCGGATATGGTCCTCGATCACTTCGGTCATGAGGCTGCTCATGGCGCCGCGGGCCGCGACGATCAGATGCAGCACGGTGGCGCAGCCCTTCTCGCCCTCGAGCGCGCGCTCGACCGCCTCGATCTGGCCGCGCACACGGCGAACCCGGGCAAGCAGCTTGTCCTTCTCGCTTTTGGTATGCGACACCGTTGACACCTTGAAATCATATAGGGTAGGGGGTATGTCATAAGCGCCGGCGATGGGGATGTCTAGTCCGCTATCGCGAGCCTGACGACACTGAACAGAAAGCAAATGGGCAGTACCACCTTTGGTGACGCCGGCCAGGCGAATTGGGCCGGGCTGGCGGCGCCGCAAGACATCGAGACTGATCGCGGCAAATCCGGCCGCGAGCGAAACGGCGGATCGGGCTAGCCCGACGCCTTTTCGCCCGCTCGCCGACCCGCGATAAACGCGATGGAGGCGAGCAATGTTCGCAAAGTTCACACAGCTTCAGGGCTTTGGCGGCGGTCACGGGCGGCGCCCGCAGATCGCGGCTGCAGCTTGCAACAACAAGGATTCCGCGCGCTGCACCGTCCACCATGTGCGACGGCTGCCGCGGCGCGTCCTCACCTGCCGTTGGCAGGAGACGCCAACGGGCGCGCTGACCTGCGTCTGGGGTTATGAGCGGGTCGACGCGCCCGCCGCCGACGAACCGCCGACACGGCGGTTGATCGGACGGCTAAAGCGGCTGCTCGCACTGTCCGTTGTCGCAAGGCCGCCGCTCGGCTTGGCGGCCATCTGAATGACGGAGGCCGAAATGGACGAACACCCTAGTCGTCCCGCTGTCGCGCGCTTCGACGCCGCAGCGGGAGCCCTGAAGGGATTCAAAAGCGAAACTCGAACCGCTGCGGTTCATCCGCGCCGGCGTGCAAGAGAGGCTTAAGCGCCTCTACTCACCTCGGCGCCGCGATGGACGGCACTGGAGGTGAGCCATGAAAGAAATTCGCAAGACCCATTGCCGCGACGCCCGCGGCAGCAGGAAGGTCGCGCTCGGGGACAACATCGCCGGCGATGCCTTCCTGCTGCCGCGCGTCATCGGCAAGGCCTTTTTTCAGATCATCGCGCTGTGGTTTCACGTCGGCGTCGGCCCAATGATCGGCATGGGGCCGATGGATCGGCGGCCGCGGTCGCGGGCCGGCCGCTCGGCATCGCTGACAAACGGCCGAGGCCATCAATTCCAACCGCCGATTGCGGCAGTGCCGCCGGCAGTTCGCGACGCGTCAACGGCCAGCAAAGTGGCCAGCATCGATCCGTTTCAGTCTATTTCAGTTCTAAAACATAGACGTTGACGCTGCCGCGCCGATGTTCTGATCTTGCTGCGTTGCATCGGGGGGTGCTCGCAGGGATGTTGCGGAATTTCGTTCACCGCATTGTCGGCTCCCTTGTCCCCGGTCGGCATATTTTGCTGATCGGCGCGCTGCACATTTGCCCGCTGCCCGTTGGCGCGCTCGTGGCCGTTGTATCCGCAGAAAGTGCGGCGGCCGACGACGCTATGGTGACAAAGGCGGTGGCGATTCCGTTCACTGGTCCCGCCTATGACTGGAACGGCTTCTACGCCGGCGGACACGTCGCCTTTAGTGTGGGACGCGCGAACAGCACGCTATCCGATCCCGACCCGACAGCTTCGAACAATCCTTTCAACAGTCAATATGGCGGCCTGCAGGCGGGCTACAATTACGTTTCGCCTTCGCGACTGCTGTTTGGAATCGAAACCGACATAACGTTCCCGCAGTTTTTTGAGAATGGCTTGATTTTCACCGGCGGGACGGCCCAGGGCACCACCATCACCGACCAGATCGACTATATCGCCACCCTGCGCGGTCGCTTCGGCTACGCGTTCGATCGTTGGATGATTTACGGAACCGGCGGATTCGCCTGGTCGCAAGCACGCTTCGGCGAAACTCCCGGCCTCTTCAGCGATGAGGACCAGATCCTCCTCACTCGCACGGGCTGGGCAGTCGGCCTCGGCGCTGAGCTTGCGATCGCACCGGGCTGGACGGCGCGGATCGAATATCTGTATGACCGCTTCGGAACCATCGCCGGCGTTTTTCCATCGGGCACAGGCTACCAGTCGGCCTTCGACATCCAGACGCTGCGGCTGGGGCTCGATCGTAAGCTCAGCTTTGCAGACGCCGACGCACCGGTGAATGCGAGCGGCGACTTGTGGCCGATTGCATCCGACCGCTGGAATGTCCACGGCCAATTCACGTTCGTCGAGCAGGGCTATCCGGCCTTCCACTCGCCGTACCAGGGTCCGAAAAGCCTCTCCGGCGAAGGCCAAGCCAAGGACACGGTGAGCGCCACCGCTTTCGTCGGCTTTCGCCTGTGGAATGGCACCGACATTTATATCAATCCGGAGCTCACCCAAGGCTTTGGGCTGAGCGAAACCGTAGGTGTCGCGGGCTTCCCGAGCATGGAAGCGCAAAAGGCAAGCTTCCCAGTGCCGCGTGTCGACCTGGCGCGCGTCTATGTGCAGCAGACGTTCGGCCTCGGCGGCGAGCAGGAGGCGATCGAGGACGGTCCCAACCAAATCGCCCGGAAGGTGGACATCTCGCGGCTGACAATTATCGCCGGCAAGCTCTCGGTCACTGATTTCTTCGACAACAACAGCTATGCCCACGACGGGCGAACGCAATTCCTCAACTGGAATGTCGCTTGCTGCGGCTCCTATGATTGGACCATGGACCAGATCAGCTATACTTGGGGCGCGATGGCCGAACTGAACCAGAAGTTCTGGGCTGTTCGCGCCGGCTACTTTCTGGTTCCCGCCGTCTCCAACACCGACAATTTCGACATGCGATTTCCGGACGCCGAGTATATCGGAGAGTTCGAATTGCGCTATTCGCTCGTCTCGCAGCCCGGCAAATTGCGGCTGATGGCATGGGCCAATCGCGCCAATATGGGCACCTATGCCGCGGCCCTCGCCGAGCCGATCATAACCGCGAATTATCCCGACATCACGCTCGTGCGCCAGGTGCGGACCAATTACGGCTTCGTAGCCAATCTCGAGCAGGCGATCAGCGGCGATCTCGGCGTGTTTTCGCGCGCAACATGGAGTCCCGGTCTCGACGAAATCATCGGCTGGACCGATTGCGACCAAAGTCTCTCCGCCGGTGCCGTGCTTAAGGGGACGTCCTGGGGACGCCCCAACGACAACATCGGCGTGGCCGGCGTCATCGAGGGCCTCTCGCCTGTGGCGCGAGCCTATTTCGCCGCCGGAGGGCTTGGAATTTTGATCGGCGATGGCGCGCTCAACTACCGACCGGAGAAAATCCTCGAGACTTATTACTCCTACCGCCTCAACGCGTGGTCGAGTGTCACAGCCGATTATCAGTTTGTCGCCGACCCCGCCTATAACGCCGACCGGGGCCCGGTTCATATTTTTGCCGGACGGCTTCATGCCGAGTTCTGACCCCGCCTCCCGAAACGGGCTGTGGCGGTTACGACACGCCTTTGCCATTTCCGCCGATGGGCGCGTTGCGCCGTGGCGTTAAGGCCATGGTCTGGCTATTGAACTCGCACAAAATCTCGCCGCGAAAATCCAAATGTCATGGAAATCTTGAAGGATGGGCGTGGCGCAGGGCGAGGTTACGGTGAAGCAATTCGTCGTGGGGACCGTGATCGGGGCCACGCTCGCGAGCGCGCAGCTTGCGTGCGCAGCCGACGGCATCATGCAGACAAAGGCGCCGTCGTCCAACACCGCCTCCGCGTACGATTGGAGCGGGTTCTACGCCGGCGGCCATTTGGGTTACGCGTGGGGAAGCTCGAACTGGACCGCGAGCACGCCCGCGGTGCCGGCGCCGAGCACCTCCGGCACGCTCAATTTGTTTCAGCCTTTTAACGCCTTCGACGAAACGGGAAGCTTCTTCGCGGGATTGCAGGCCGGCTACAACTACACGCTGCCAAACCGCCTTGTCCTCGGCGCGGAGGTCGATGCATCATTTCCGAGCTTCCTGGGCAATTCAGGCGTTTCCATCGGCGGCACGTCGAATCTGATATCGCCGGCGCTCGGCGCGGTCAGCTATAGCGAGACGGTTCTATCGTCCGGCACGGTGCGAGGTCGCATCGGCTACGCGCCTGGGAATTGGCTGTTTTATGCAACGGGCGGGTTCGCCTGGACCTACGATCGTCAGACGCTGACGCAGCTTGGCGCCGGTGCAAGCGAGCAGCCGTTCCTGTGGCGGCTCGGCTGGGCGGCCGGCGCCGGCGTCGAAGTCCCGGTGGCGCCGCACTGGACCGCGCGGCTCGAATATCTGTTCACCGACTACGGCAACAACAGCACAATCTTCTCCGGCGGCGCCCAGCGGATCGATGCCAACTTCGCCCCGCAAGAGGTGCGCGCCGGCCTGAATTATCAGTTCGATAGCCTCGCGCCGCCGGCAAACGCAGCACCCATGGTTACCAAGGCGCCGGCCACGCCGGATTTGGATAACGTCAACTTTCACGCCCAAACCACATTCCTCGAACAAGCTTATCCGGCATTCCGCTCGCCCTATCAGGGGCCGCAAAGTCTGCCGGGCGGCGGCCAGGGCCGTCGAGACTTGGGACGTGACGCTGGCTGCCGGCGTGCGCTTGTGGAAGGGTGCCGAACTATGGATCAACCCCGAGATCGACCAGGGATTCGGGCTCGACAGCACGCTTGGCGTCGCCGGTTTTACCAGCGGGACTGCATTTAAGAGTCGGAGCCACGTTTCCTTATACGCGCATCCAACGGGCCTTCGTCCGCCAGACCATCGATCTCGGCGGCGAAACGCGCAAGGTGGACGCCGACTTCAATCAGTTCGCCGATTCGCAGACCGCCAACCGGCTCGTCATCACGATTGGGAGGTTCTCGGTTTCGGACGTCTTCGATACCAACAAATATGCGCAGAATCCGCGCAAGGACTTCCTGAATTGGGCGTTGATCGATGCCGGTTCATTCGACTACGCCGCCGACGCCTGGGGTTACACGTATGGCGCTGCCGCCGAATGGTACTGGGGCAACTGGACACTTCGCGGCGGTTTGTTTGATCTCTCGATCGTGCCCAACAGCGTCGAACTCGATCCAAGTTTTGCGGAGTTCCAGTGGATCGGCGAAATCGAGCGCCGCTACGATTTTTGGGGGCATCCCGGCAAGATCGCGGTCACCGGTTTCCTCAGCCGCGGCGGCATGGGCACCTTCGCCAACGCGATCGCATTGGCCGCGATCACCGGCGGCCCGGCGAGCACCGCCGCCGTCCGCCAATATCAAAGCCGCCCCGGGGTGGCGATAAATCTCGAACAGGAGATCACATCCCGATCTGGGCGTGTTTATGCGCGCCGGCTGGTCGGACGGCAATGTCGAGCCGTATGAGTATACCGACATTGACCGCACCATTGCCGGTGGCGTCTCGATTGCCGGAAAGCAATGGGGCAGACCGGACGACACGATCGGCATCGCCGGCATCGTCAACGCTATTTCCGCCGTGCACGAAGCGTACTTCAATGCCGGTGGTTTGGGAATTCTCGTCGGCGACGGGCAATTGCCGCATCCGGGACTCGAGCAGATCATCGAGGCCTATTACAGCTATGCGCTCACCGCCTCGACGCGAGTTACCGCCGACTATCAGCTCATCGTCAATCCGGCCTACAACACCGATCGCGGCCCGGTGAATGTTTTCTCCGGCCGCTTCCACGCCGCATTCTGACATAGCATTCTGAGATAGACAGGCCGCGACCGCCCCGGCTAAAGCAGCAACGCGGGCGCATGCGCGCCTCGCATCTGCAGTAATGCCTAAGCAAGCCTAAGGAAAACGAATGGCCGCTGTGCTTGATGGTCCGCGGCTCGAACCGCGCTCCGGGCCGGCGCGCCTGCTGGTCGTGTTTCTGCACGGCTATGGCGCCGACGGCAATGACCTCATCGAGCTCGGCCAGGCGTGGCAGCCATTGCTGCCGCAGGCGGCGTTCGTCTCGCCGCATGCGGCGGAGCCGTGCGGCGGCGCGCCGGTGGGACGGCAATGGTTCGCTTTGACTTTCCGCGATCCCAATGAACGCTGGGTCGGCGTCAACAAGGCGGCGCCAATGCTGGAGCGCTTCATTGACGCCGAGCTTGCCCGGCTCAATTTGCCGCCATCGGCGCTGGCGCTGGTCGGCTTCAGCCAAGGCACCATGATGGCGCTGCATGTGGGGCTGCGCCGCGCGGTGCCGCCGGCGGCGATCGTCGGCTATTCGGGACTATTGGTGCTGCCGCCGGACGGCAATCCGGAAACTTTCATCGAACAGATCAGATCACGGCCGCCGGTGCTGCTGGTGCATGGCGACCAGGATGATCTCATTCCGGCGCAAGCGCTGTTCCAGGCGACGGAGGGCCTGGCCGCGCTCGGCGTGCCGGTCGAATGGCATATGTCCGCCGGCGTCGGCCACGGCATCGACCCGGAAGGGCTGCGCCATGGCGGCGAATTTTTGGCGCGCGCCTTCAAGAGCGAACGCTGACGCCTGCCGGGTGAAGGCGCGAACGTAGCCTTCCTGCACCACGTCCTCGGCTTCGCTGTCGTCGTTGACGATCGCACGCGCGATGCGGAACAGCCGGCGATTATTCTGCCGGATGATCGTTCGCACCGCCGCCTCGTCGCGGCGGCGGGCGCGGGCAACGAGGTCGTGGTCGTCGGCGCGTGCCGTCCCGGCTTGTTTCTTGAGCATGTCCTGCCTCGTTCAACTGGCAGCGATTAGATGGCCGCCGGGAGCGAAGGTTCCCGAACCGGGCATGTCGCCGGATTGTAACCGGCGGCGGAGGCAGCAATGACGCATAACCCCCGGTACAGGCTTCACAATCCTGTCACGCCTGCCTATAAACTAGGGCTCGCCGCCGCAGTGCGGCAAGTAAGTCGCGGTAGGAACGTCAGCTTTGAACGCCCACGTATCGCCATCGGGGTTTCCGGCGCTGGTGTTGAATGCGGATTTTCGTCCGCTGAGCTATTACCCGCTGTCGCTGTGGTCCTGGCA
Organism: uncultured Alphaproteobacteria bacterium; assembly: GCA_963804405.1. Lineage (GTDB taxonomy): Bacteria > Pseudomonadota > Alphaproteobacteria > Rhizobiales > Xanthobacteraceae > BOG-931. The sequence continues at coordinate 95,278 of CAWDQG010000009.1, forward strand.
GGACGCCATCAAGGCGGTCTTTCTCGAGCGCGTGAACATCGTCGCCAACTACGACCGCGCCGTTCACAGCCCAAGCCTGGAAATGAAGCTGCCGAGCGTGGTCTCGCTCAAGACCTTCGTCAAGCCTTCGACCCACCCGGCCTTTACCCGGTTCAACGTCTTCTTGCGCGACCGCTTCGTCTGCCAATATTGCGGCGCGCGCGATGATCTGACGTTCGACCATCTCTTGCCGCGCTCGCGCGGCGGGCACACAACGTGGATCAACGTGGTTGCCGCCTGCTCGCCGTGCAATCTGCAGAAGGGCAACCTGACGCCCGACGAGTCGAAGATGTGGCCGTCGCAGCGGCCCTTTCAACCGACGGTGCAGCACCTGCACCGCAACGGCCGGCTATTCCCGCCCAACTATCTGCACGACAGCTGGCTCGATTATCTCTACTGGGACACCGAGCTCGATCCATAATTGTTAGGTCGTCTGTTCGGCCGACCGGGAGCGGCGCGTGGTCGCAGCTTGCCCGTTTGCAATGAGATTTGCCTTAAGTCTCGGCATTAAACTTGCCTTTGAGATTTGGCTTTGAGGCTTGTGCACCGGCCTGATTCAGACCAAGCTTGGAGCGGGCTGACGGTCTGAAAGCTACGCGCGCGTCTGATAACATCGACAAAAAGACCATCAATCAAACGTGCTTTCCGGAGGGAGTGGGAAATGAAAGACAAGGCTCGGCAAACCGAGAACAGGGCAGGACACGAGCGGCGGGGGCGGCAACGTCTGGTGCACGGCGGCGCATTGCTCGCGGTCAGCGCGGCACTGGCGGCACTGTTTGCGGCCCAACCAAACGCTGCTGAAAATCCGATCAAGATCGCGCTGATTGCCGACAAGACCGGCCCGCTCGAGGCCTACGCCAAGCAGACCTCGGCCGGCTTCGCCATGGGCCTCGATTACGCCACCGGCGGCACCATGATGGTCGAGGGCCACAAGCTCATCGTCATCGAGAAGGACAGCCAGACCAAGCCCGACGTCGGCCGCAACCTGTTGAACGAAGCTTATAACGACGACGGCGCCGATATCGCGGTCGGCGGCACGAGCTCCGCGGTGGCGCTGGCGATGTTGCCGGTCGCCCAAGACAACAAGAAGATCTTCATCGTCGAGCCGGCGGTCGCCAACTGGATCACTGGCTCGCATTGGAATCGCTACATCTTCCGCACCGGCCGCAACTCCACCCAGGACGCGACGTCCAACGCGCTGGCGATCGGCAAGCCGGGGACGGTGATCGCGACGCTGGCGCAAGACTATGCGTTCGGCCGCGACTTCGTCACCGCGTTCAAGACCGCGCTGGAACCGACCGGCGCCAAGCTCGTGTTCGAGGAATATGGGCCGCCGATGACGACAGACTTCACCGCTCCGATCCAGCGCATCTTCGACGCGCTGGGCAAGGAACAGGGCCGCAAGATCATCTTCGTCAACTGGGCCGGCGCCGGCAATCCGTTCGCCGCGCTCAAGGCGATGGCGCCGGAGCGCCAGGGCATCGAGATATCGACCGGCGGCAACATCCTGCCGGCTTTGGTTGCCTACAAGGATTTCCCCGGATTGGAAGGCGCCGCCTATTACTACTACGATATTCCGAAGAATCCGGTGAACGAGGCGCTGGTGGCGGAGAACAAGAAACGCTTCAACGGCGCGCCGCCGGATTTCTTCACCTGCGGCGGCTTCATCGCAGCGCAGGCGGTGGTGCTGGCGTTAAAGAAGACCGGCGGCTCGACCGACGCCGAGAAGCTGATCGCCGCCATGGAGGGCATGGCGTTCGACTCGCCGAAGGATACGGTGCTGTTTCGCAAGGAGGACCATCAGCTGCTGCAGCCGATGTATGGCTTCAAGATCAAAGTCGATCCGAACGTGGCCTGGGCGATCCCGCAGCTCACCCACGTCATCACCATGGACGAGATGAAAATCCCAATCGCCAACAAGCGTTGATAGCTGGCATGGGCGCCGGCGTTTGGGGCGAGTGAGCGGGGCCGCGGCATGAACGGCGAAGTCCCGGCTTTGTCGACCAGCGATCTGACGATCAGCTTCGGCGGACAGGTCGCGGTGAATTCCGTGACCTGCGCCTTCCACCAGGGAACGCTGACGGCGATCGTCGGCCCGAACGGCGCCGGCAAGACCACCTACTTCAATCTGATCTCGGGACAGTTGTGGCCGACGCGCGGCAGCGTCAGCTTGTTCGGCCAGGACATCACCCGCCTCGGCGCGCCGCACCGTACGCGGCTTGGGCTCGGCCGGGCGTTCCAGCTGATCAATCTCTACCCAAGCCTGACGGTGTTCGAGAATGTCCGGCTCGCCGTGCAATCGGTCGCGCAAATCCGCTTCGATTGTCTGAGCATCGCCGCCCGCAACACCGCGGTGCGCGACCAGGCGCGCCATTGGCTCGACCGGGTCAAGCTGACGCCGCGGGCGGATCTCGTGGTGGCGGCGCTGCCGCATGGCGACCAGCGCAAGCTCGAAGTGGCCATCCTGTTGGCGCTGCAGCCGCGGGTCTTGATGTTCGACGAACCCACCGCCGGCATGAGCCTCGACGAAATTCCGACCATCCTCGACTTGATCGAGGAGATAAAGCTCGAGACGCACAAAACCGTGCTGCTGGTCGAGCACCGCATGGACGTCGTCACCCGCCTCGCCGACCGCATCGTCGTGCTGCAGGACGGCATGCTGATCGCCGACGGCAAGCCTTCGGAGGTGGTGGCGCTGCCGCAAGTGCAGCAGGCTTATCTCGGCGCGCACGGCGCCGGCGAATTGCGGCGCGGGTCGGCGCAATGACCGGCGCCGGCGAAACACTGCTGCGGGTTGAGGGCGTCTTCACCAATATCGGCCGTTATCGGATCCTGCACGGCGTCGATTTTGCTGCCGCACGCGGCCGCGTCACCACGCTCTTGGGGCGCAACGGCGCCGGCAAGACGACGACGCTGCGCACCATCATGGGGCTGTGGAAGGCGCGCCTCGGCAAGATCATTTTCGACGGCCAACCGATCGCCGCTCTGGAGACGCCGCATATCGCGCGGCTGGGCATCGCCTACGTGCCAGAGAACATGGGCATCTTCGGCAAATTGACGGTCCGCGAGAACATGCTGCTCGCGACCGAGCGGCGCGGCTTCGCACCGGCGCAGCTCGACCGCGTGCTGGAAAGCTTCCCGGCGCTGAAGCTGAAATGGGACGCGCCGGCGGGCTCGCTGTCGGGCGGACAGAAACAGATGCTGGCGATCGGCCGCGCCATGATCGAACAGCGCCGGCTGTTGCTGATCGACGAGCCGACCAAGGGATTGTCGCCGGCGATGGTCGATCAGCTGGTCGAGGCCCTGCTGCGGCTCAAGCGCGAGCACACGACCATCCTGCTCGTCGAGCAGAATTTTCGCGTCGCCGAGGCGGTCGGCGACGATGTCGCGGTCATGGACGAGGGGCGCATCATCCATACCGGGACGATGGCGGCGCTCGCGACCAATCACGGGCTGCAGCACCGGCTGCTGGGGCTGAGCATGGCGGACAGCGCATGACCGGCGATTGGCCGAAGCGATTGCAGCGCTGGGCGCCGTATGCGCTGACGCCGCTCGTGGTCGTTGCCGCCCTGCCCGCAATCGGACCGGGGCCGTGGCTGACCCTGACGGTCGCCGGCCTCACCATGGGCATCATGCTGTTCATGGTGGCGGCGGGCCTGACGCTGATCTTCGGGCTGATGGACGTGCTCAACTTCGCCCACGCCGCCTTTGTCACGGTCGGCGCCTACATCGCGGTCACGGTGCTACAGCCGCTCACCGGCTGGACCAACGAAATGTCGCTGGCGATGAACCTTGCCGCGTTGTTCGTAGCGCTGATCGCGGCGGCCATCGCCAGCGGTGCGCTGGGGTTTGTCTTCGAGCGCGTCATCATCCGTCAAGTTTATGGCGCGCCGCTCCGCCAGATCCTGATCACCATCGGCGCGCTGACCGTGATCGAGCAGTTGATCATCGTCATCTGGGGGCCGCAGGCGATCCCGCTGCCGAGACCGGCGATGCTGCGCGGCAGCGTGTTTGTCGGATCGTCATCGATCGAAACCTATCGCTTGGTCGCGCTGTGCGTCGGGCTTTCGGTGGCGCTGGCGATGCATCTGTTTCTCACCCGCACCCGCCTCGGCCTGGTGGTCCGCGCCGGCGTCGAGGATCGCGAGATGATCCAGGCGCTGGGCTATCACATCCGCCGTGTCTTCATCGGCGTGTTCATGGCCGGCACTGCGCTCGCCGGCATGGGCGGGATGATGTGGGGACAATATCAGGCCGTGGTCTCGAGCCAGATCGGCGACAGCATGACCATTCTCGTCTTCATCATCCTGATCATCGGCGGGCTGGGCTCGGTTGGCGGCTGTTTCATCGGCGCCATCCTGGTCGGATTGACCACCAATTATGTCGGCTTCCTCGCGCCGAAGATGGCGTTGGGATCTAACATTCTGCTGATGGCCCTGATCCTGTTGTGGCACCCGCGCGGCCTGTTCCCGATTGCGCAGCATCACTGAGGCGGCGATGACGGGCCAGATCAACGAACCGACGCAAGACACCGCCGGCGGCTTTGCCGATACCGCGGGCGATGCGCCGACGTCCAAGCTCACCCTCGACGGCAAAACCAGATCGTGGCTGGGCTGGCTGGTGTCGGACGATCCGCCGGGCCGGGCGCCGCTGAATGTGGCCATGCTGGTCATTGTGGCCGTGCTGTTGTTTGCACCCTTTCTGTTTCCCAGCGCCAAGGCGCTCGACGTCGCCGCGCGCATCTGCATTTTCATCATCCTGGTCGCGAGCTACGACCTCATGCTCGGCTTCACTGGCATCGTCTCGTTTGCGCACACGATGTTTTTCGGCATCGGCGCCTACGGCGTGGCGATCATGCTCGCCAAGGGCTGGACCAGCTGGACCGGCGTGATCCTTGGCACACTGATCGGTGCTGTCGTCTCTTTGCTGGTTGCCGCGGTGATCGGGCTGTTGAGTTTGCGGGTGCGCGCGATATTTTTCTCCATGATCACGCTAGCCGTCGCCGCGTTCGCGCAGATCGTCGCCGAGCAATGGCGAAGTTTGACCGGCGGTGAAGACGGGTTGACGTTCGACGTCCCTGCCGTTCTCAGCGTCAGCTTCCGGCTGGTGCCCGACCGGGTGATGGGCGTCTTCATCAACGGCCGGGTGATCACCTATTACATCACCTTCGCAGTGTCGCTCTTGCTGTTCCTGATCATGCTGCGGATCGTCAATTCGCCGTTCGGCCTGGTGCTGCGCGCCATCCGCGAAAACGAATTCCGCGTCGAAGCGATGGGCTACAAGGTCGTCGCCTACCGCACTTTGGTGTGCGTGTTCTCCGCCGTCATGGCGTCGCTCGCCGGCGCGCTGATGGCCTTGGTGTTGCGATATAACGGCCCCGACGCCACGCTGTCATTCACGCTGATGATCGACATTCTCTTGATGGTCGTCATCGGCGGCATGGGCACGCTCTATGGTTCGGTTGTCGGCGCCATCCTGGTGGTGCTGGCGCAGTACTACTTGAAGAACACGCTCGAAATGGCGACCGGCTCGATGTCCGGCATGCCGATCATGTCGGCGCTGTTTCACCCGGACCGCTGGCTGTTGTGGCTCGGCATCATTTTCATTCTGATCGTCACGTTCCTGCCGCAGGGCATCGTCGGCCGGCTGCGGCGGCGGTGAGACGGGACCGTCGGCGCGTATTTCCGCTCATTCCCGCGAAGGCGGGAATCCAGCAGGCAGAGTCCGGCAAAAAAAGCCGGGTCCCCGCTTTCCGCCTTCGCGCTACGCGCTTCGGCGCGACCAAACCGCGCCGAAGCTCGTGCAGCGAGCGTAGGCGGGTCGCGGGGACGAGCGGTATGTGGATCAGTTACGCCGCGTATACCTTGCGCGCGCCGGCGAGCGCGGGCGCCACCTCGGCCATGAAGCGCGCCATCTCGTCCTTGACCTGGCTGTGCGGCTTCAGGCCGACATTGAAGTAGAGGATGACTTCGTCAAATCCGGCGGCTTCGACCTTTTTCAAGGTCTCGATGATGCGTGCGGGCGAGCCGAGCAGCACCGAGTTCTCGGTTAAATCCTCCGGCTTCACGTTCTGCAGCCGCTCTACCATACCGATAAAATAGCGATAGCTCGGCGGCGCGGTCTTCGGATCGCCCGGAAAGGCCGGGATCACGCACTCCTTGTAATAGCGGATCTGCCGGGCGCGCTGGGCGTCCTCCTGCGCCTTGTTGTCGGCAAAATGCGTGAAGTAGCTGCACATCAGCCGGCCCGGCTTGTTGCCGTACTTGGCGCAGGTCTCGTGATAGAGGTCGGCAACCTGCTTGAGCCCGCCATAGCTGATGGCGGCGGCAAACGGCGCCACGATCAGGCCGCACCCCAGGCGCGCCGCAAGCTCGATCGACGGCTTGGAGAACGAGCCGACATAGGTCGGGATCGGCCGCTGCACCGGCTTCGGCGTGATCCGCACATCGTCGAACGAATAATGCGTGCCGTGGTGCGAGATGCGATCTTCCGCCGCCCACAGCGTGCGCACCAGTTCGAGGCCTTCTTCGAAGATTCCCTGATTGTCATCGAACGAGACGTGGAAAGGCTCGTACTCGCGGCGGTCGTAACCGCGGCCGCAAGCAAAGTCGACGCGGCCGTTGGAGAGCAGATCGAGCGTGGCCCATTGCTCGGCGACGCGGATCGGATGATGCAGCGGCAGCACCGTCACCGCTGGCGCAAGCCGGATGCGCGTGGTGTTGGCGGCGACATAAGCGAGCACGATGTCCGGACAGGACAAGACGCCGAGCGAGTTGAAATGGTGCTCGCCGATCCACGCCGAGTGCATGCCGAGCTTGTCGGCATAGAGCGCCTCGGCGGTGATGTCGGCGACGAATTGGTTGGAGGAACGGGTATTGTTTTCGTAGTGGTTGTCGCTCAGCGTGAAGTAACCGAAATCCATCATTGCCTCCTCGAACACCGCGTTGGGTTTGGGCGCGGCCGAAAGGCGGCCGCGCCCGGGGATGAGTCCTAGTCAGTCGCGCCCGGCATCCATGATCGCCTGCGCGAGAAGTTTGGGATTTGAGAAGCAAAGCTCGTGGCTGCCCGGAACCTGAACCAGCCGGAACAGCCCGAGTTTCTGCGACAGCCGCGGATGCCACGGATAGTGATGCGGCAGCGAAGTGTCTTCGGTGCAGTTGATGTAGGATTTTGCAATCTGCATATCCGCCGGATTGGTCTTCAGCGAAATCTTGTCGGAGAATGTCCTCGCCGGATGCGGATTGAGGATGTCGTAGGCCTTCTGCGCCGAGGCGGCATCGACGTCGTTGATGAAGGCCTCGCGCCAGATCGGGAACGGCAGCACAACCGTAGTGTCGCCGCGCTGCGCTTCGATTTGGTCGAACAGCGCGACATAGGGCGGCGGCACCATGTCGTTGAGGCTTTCGCCGTTGTTGGGGACGAACGCGTTCCAGTAGACAAGGCGGCGGATTCGCTCCGGGACCTGATCGGCGACGCCGGTAATGACCATGCCGCCATAGCTGTGGCCGACCAGCACCACGTCCTTCAAATTCTTCTGGCCGAGATAATCGACGATCGATTTGATTGCGTCCTTCAGGCCGACGGTCTTGGCGTCGCCCGGCTTGTTGCCGGCAATCGTCGGCGTGTGCACGTCGTGACCGGCCGCGCGGATCGGAGCGGCGGTGGGTTCAAGCTCGGCACCGGTATGCCAGGCACCATGAACGAGCACATAAGTCGCCATGTTGCATTCCTCCCTGGTTTGGCCCGGGTCTCGAACGGACCCTTGGCGCCGCCGACACTAGTCAATGCCGACGGCCTGAACCATACCGACATAATAGTTGAATTTGCATCAGTTGTAAACGCAATATGTTGAACAGGCGGCCACCGCGGCGACGACAGCTGCTAAGCTTTTGACCGATGGCGGGAATTCAACTAGACGAAGAGTCGTTTTCTCAAGGGACGCAGTGGTGAAAGCCACGCTCGATCTCGATAATTACCTGCCCTACCTGGTCAACCGGGTCGGCAACATCATTGCCGAGCAGTTCGGCGCCGAAGCGCTGGCGCCTTATCGCCTGAGCATCGCGATGTGGCGCGTCATGGCGGTGCTGGCGAGCCGCGGTGGCCAGCGCCAGATCGACCTCGCCGACCTGACCAGCATCGACGTCTCGACGCTGTCGCGGCTGGTGACGCGGCTCGTGGCCATGGGCGTCGTGTCGCGCACGCGCTCGGCGAACTCGACGCGCGAAGTCGTGGTCAAGCTCACCGCCAAGGGCAAGGCGCAGGTCGCGCGCCTCGTGCCGATCGCGCGGGATTATGAAGCGGTCGCCATCGCCGGCGTGCGGCCGGAAGATCTGGCGATCCTCAAAAACAGCCTGCGCCGCGTCTATGCCAACATGAAAAATCGCCAGCAAGGGGCGAGCGCGCCGCGCCGGTTGTCGAAACGGAACCGCGCTACGGGGCGCTGCCGCGGCGGCGGCCGAATAAATCTCTGGAACTCGCACCGCGGCTCCGTCATTGGAGCCATAACATGACGCGATAGACTGCGCGCTATCGTTCGCCCGCAACAGGGCGTGTGAACGGGGAACGCGATGCGCCACTCCCAAACGCGGACGCTCGACCGCCGCTCGTTCCTCAGAGCCGTCGGGCGAGCCGGCAAAACTTTGGCCGCGGGAAGTCTGCTGTCGCCCGGCGTGTTCAGGCTCGGCCGCCGCGCGCTGGCGAAAGAGCCAGCGCCCGAGCCGCTGCTGCAGCCGGCGGAAATCCGCAGCCACAACGGCATTCTCGACGCCACCATCACCGCGGCGCCGCGGCCCGGTGCGGCTCGGCGATCACGAATTTCACCGGAATGCTCTATAACGGCAGCCTACATGCCGCCGACGCTGCGAGCGCGCCTCGGCGATACGCTGCGGATCACGTTCCGCAACAATCTGATTGATCGTTCGCGGGTCGATCGTCCTGGCTACGTCGGCCCTATTTGTACCAGCGCCGGCACCCGTCGAACCTGCACTATCACGGCATGAGCGTGTCGCCGCAGGGCAACAGCGACAACGTCTTCGTTCATGTCCATCCCGGTGAAACATTCCAGTACGAGGTGCGCATCCCTGCCGCCGGCCGGCAGGGTCCGGGACTGTTCTGGTATCACCCGCACGCCCACGGCTTCGTCAACGATCAGATTCTCGGCGGCATGTCGGGCGCTCTTGTCATCGACGGCATCGAGCGGCTCTTTCCTCTTCTGCAAGGACTGCCCGAGCGTTTTTTCCTCATCAAGCACGTCAAGCTCGGCGATGAAAACGAGATCGTCTCGATCAACGGCCAAATCAATCCCAGCGTCGCGATGCGCCCCGGCGAGATGCAGTTCTGGCGCATCGCCCATATCGGCGCGTCGGAATTCTACAAATTCCGCGTCGAGGGCATGCCGCTCTACGTCATGGCGACGGACGGCCATGCGCTGTCGCAGCCGCGCAAGGTGACCGAATTTTTCATCGGTCCGGGCCAGCGGATCGACGCGATCGCCATTGGTCCGGCGCCCGGCGAATACCCGATGCGGACGATTTCATTTCAGAACGAGGCCTGGCGGCCGCCGGAGCCGATGCTGCCATTGGCCGTCATCACTTCCAGCGGGTCGTCGCCGCCGGATGTGGGGAATGAAAGTGAGATTTTGCGCCAGCGGGTCGCCGGGCCGCAATGGATCGACGAGGTGCGCGCCGCGCCAATCGCGCGCCGCCGCACGTTGGTTTATTCGAAAACTCCCGACCGCAAGGTGTTCATGATCGACGGCCGCGTCATCGACGAGGCGCGCACTGACCAGACCGCCAAGCTCGGCGACACCGAGGAATGGACGGTCGTCAATACGGATCAGCAGTATCACAGCTTTCACATCCACCAGACGCCATTCCTGGTGACCGAAGTCGGCGGCGCCCGCTGGAGTGACGACAGCCTGCGGGACACGTTCTCGGTGCCGCCGGCGACCGATCAAGGGCCTGGAACGCTGAAGGTCGTCATCCCGTTCACCGATCCGGAGATCGTCGGGCGTTTCGTCTATCACTGTCACGCCGTCGACCACGAAGACAAAGGCATGATGGGCGTGATCGAGGTCGTTGCCTAAGCTCGTGCGCCCGATTGTCGCTTTTCATCGTTCGATGACTGGCTTACCTTTTCGCCAGCGTCCGCTGCTGCCGGCAGAACAACAAACGTCGCGGCAAGCGTTGCGGTTCGGGGGGAACGATGGCCGGCGAGCCGGAAGTTCAAGTTTCGCGGCTGCTCGACGAGCGGGGGCTGGGCGCGTACCAGGTCCGATTGATGGCCTGGTCGATCCTGCTCTCCCTGATCGACGGCTACGACATCGGCGCCATCGCCTTTGCCGCGCCGCATCTGGTCACGTCGTGGGGCATCAAGCGCGGCGCGCTCGGGCCGGTGCTCAGCGCCAATAATATCGGCGTGCTGTTCGGCTCGGCGATCCTCGGCTGGATGGGCGATCGCTATGGCCGCAAGCCCGCGCTGATCACCGCCAATCTGTTGTTCGGCGTGCTCACCTTCGCCGCCGCCTACGCGAGCGACCTGACGCAATTGTTCTGGTTGCGGCTATTCGCTGGCATCGGCATCGGCGGCGTCATTCCGAACCTGGTGGCGATCTGCGCCAAATCGGCGCCGCGGAAGCTGCGCGCGACGCTGCCGATCGTCGCCGTCGGCTGTGTGCCGTTGGGCGGGGCCTGCGCCGGCGTGGTCAGCATGTTTCTGGTTCCCCAGTATGGCTGGCCGATCCTGTTTGTGATCGGCGGCATCGTGCCGGTCGTCATCGCGCTGGCCGCCATTTTCAACCTGCCGGAATCGATCAAATACATGGCGCTGCACGAAAGCCAGCGGCCGAAAATGGTGAAGCTGATCGAAGAGTTGCGCCCCGGCGTCGCGGTGCCGGCGAATGCGCGCTTCGTCATCGAGGACGAGCGGCAGATGCCGTCGTCCAATCCGGCCTATCTGTTCCAGCACGGGCTGTGGCTGATCACGCCGCTCTCGTGGCTGCTGTTTGCGCTCAACCTGATGGGCTACTTCTTCCTGTCCGGCTGGACGCCGACCCTGCTCACCGCCGCCAAGCTGCCGCCGGCGACTGCGGCGCTGGCGTCGGCGGTGATGCAGGTCGGCGGCACCGTCGGCGCGCTGTCGCTGTGCTGGTGGCTGCAGCGGCATCGCTTCCTCGCCATTTCGCTGTTGTTCGTGCTCGCGGTGCCGGTGGTCGGCTCGATCGGCTTCGCCGGCGTCACGTCGAAAGCGGCGTTGCTGACGGCGACATTCTTCGCCGGCTTCATCGTGCTCGGCATTCAGATTGGCATCAATGTGGTCGGCGCCATGCTCTATCCGACCTCGCTGCGCGCCAACGGCTCGGGCTGGCAACTCGGCCTCGGCCGTCTCGGCTCGATCGTCGGCCCGCTCGCCGGCGCACTGTTTGTCGGCATGCCGGTGCAGCAGCTTTACATGTGGTCGGCGCTGCCATTCGCCGCCGGCGCCATCGTCTGCTTCGCCATTTATCTGCTGAACGAGGCGCGGCTCAAGGCGCATCCGGAATTGGCGAAGGCGGTGTAGGGATTTCCCGGCGGCCGGCCCGGAAATCCCCAAGACAATCTCGAAGACTTTGTCGGCGGGCGCTATTTGAGCGCGTCTTTCACGGCGTCGATCCCGGCTTGCGCGCAGCCCTCGTCCTGGTCGGCGGTGCCGCCGCTGACGCCAATGCCGCCGATATGCACCTTGTCTTCGGTCATGATCGGCAATCCGCCGGCAAAGGCGACGATGCCGGGAACCAGCGCGAGGCCCGGCACCGTGCCGCCCTTGCAATCCTTGCCGTAGGCGATTTGTTCAATGCCACGGGTCGGAAACGGGAAGTGGGCCGATGTCTCGGCCTTGTGGCGGGCAATATCGCCGCCCCCCAGATAAGCGCCGTCCATGCGCTCAAAGAAAATCTCATTGGCGCCGACATCAGGACGATGGAGATATTGATTTTCCAGCCCATTTCTTTGGCCTTGGCTTCGCAGCCCCGCGGCCATTTTTTTCGCCAGATCGAGCGAGAGCACCGGCGTTTTCTCGAGCGCAGAAGCTTGTTGGCTCAGCACGATGGCGAACAGCATCGCCGTCGCCGCGGTACAAATAGCAGGTGCATTCATTACGTCCTCCCGGGTTGAGCAATTGGAGCGAATGTCGACACCCCCGATTTCCGGCGGACGTCCCGATCCAACCGGCCCTCGCGTTGCGACGATAGCCCAACGATATGTCTGTTTGCATACAACGCTTCGTGACCAGGCGGCCGGACGAGCCGCGCACCGTTGGCGTTGCCCTAAAACGGCTCATAGCCGCGCAGCGCCGGGATCACCCGTTCGCCGAACAGCCGGATCGAGCGCATCAGGTCGGCTTCTGGCAAATCTGAGAAATTGAATTCGCCCATGAAGGTGTTGAACACGCCGGCTTGCGCGGCGGCGCGAATTTTGGCCGCGACCGTTTCCGGTGAGCCGATGAAAACCAGATCGTGCTT
>CAWDQG010000010.1:0-16260 GCA_963804405.1 uncultured Alphaproteobacteria bacterium
CGCCGGCGATGCGTTCGATCAAAACCTCGTCCGAAGTCGTCTGCATCGGCAGGCCATCGGCTCATGAATTAGGTCGCGGGCGGCGGCGCGCAGGTTCAAGCCAAATCGACAAAAATTTGCGTGGCTTACCACCCCGCGCCGGCCAGTTTCGTCTTTCAGGCGTCCTTGGGCAAGCGAGCGGGCCGCGTTGCGCATTAGGCGGCTTTTGGGCGGCCAACTCTGTGCCAGCCGTCACTGCGCAGGCGAGCCGCATGGCCACGCCGCCCGCCTCTTTACTCTTTGGGCCACTCTTTGGGTCCCTGCGGCCGACGGCGGCTGGCAACGGCGGTCTGAACCTTTCTCCGGGAGCCGCGACCAATGGTCATCGGAACTATCAAACGCAAACTTCAACCCCAAAACTTCAACCCTCGGAGAACGATCATGTCACGCAAAGTCCTCTTCACTCTCGCAACTGCGGCTACGATCGCAGCCGCTGCCATCCTTGCCTCCAGCGCGGCTGATGCCCGCGGCGGCGGGTTCGGCGGTGGCGGTTTCGGTGGCGGCCATTTCGGCGGCGGCGGCTTCAGCCGCGGCGGTGGCTTCGGCGGCGGCTGTTTGGCCCGCGGCGGCGGCTTCGGCGGCGCTCGCTTCAACGGCAACCACTTCACCGGGCGCAACTTTGCCCGCTTCAACCCACCCCGCGGTCCGCATTTTCCTCCCCATTGGAACCACTGGCATCATCATCACTGGGTGTTCCGTGGCGGCCGCTGGCTGATCCTCGAAGACGGCGGCGTCGACGGTGTCGTCGACAGCGGGATGTGGCTCCGGTTGCCACGCCTGGCCCGTGCACCTGCCTGACCAAGACCTACACGCAGGACGGCCTCGTCGTGTTCGCGGACGTCGGCACCAAGGAAGCGGCCAGCGCGCGGGTCGACGGTACCGACGTGACGCCTCCGGCCAAGTCCTCGGAAGTGACCCCGCCGGCTCCTCCGGCGAATGTCGCCGACGCCTCGCAGGCGCCGACCACGACCAACTACGCCGGCAAGACCTACCAGGATTTCCTGGCGGCTACCGGTCAGACCCAGAAGAACTAAAGACACTGTCCTACTCGAACTGAAACAGCCGCCTGCGAGAAATCGCAGGCGGCTTTTTTATGTCGACGCGCATACTCTGTAGGGTGGGCAAAATCGTCACTCCAGCCAGAAGGAATGCGCAGCAGCGCGAACGATTTTGCCCACGCGGTTTCGGCATTTCGGCACCGCGTGGGCATCGCGCTCAATGTCGGCGCCAAAAGATCCAATCTTGAGCAGGCGCGATGCCCCCCTACGGTTCACCACGCATAACGCAGCGTGCCGGTGCCGGCGTAGGTCTGCGAGCTGCGGGCGAACTCGCCCTCGAACTTGGCGAGCAAGGTCCATTCAGCGGTTTCGGCTCGACATTCCGCGTGGGCTTCGCGGAGCCTGTCATCGGGCCGGCCACTTCGGGCCGGACCCGTTGGCTCAGCCCACCCTACGCGAGTGAGCACGCTCACCGCGGCTTCGCGTAATACGTCCGGCGCGCCGGGTTGTGGCCGATATTGGCGGGCGCGAGCTCCGCGTCGAAACCGGCGGCATTGAGCTTTTCGATCATCGCTGTGCGCGGATAGCGCGAGAGCCCGAGCCGCGAGCGCAGCCGCCAATAATTCGAGAACAGCGTGCGCACGAGCCCCCACGCGGCGGCAAAGAAAAATCCGTTGGCGTAGCCGAAGCGCAGCAGTGCAACGGCATCAGTCGCCGCCGGCACTTCGGGTGGGATAACATCGCTGACGACGAGCGTGCCGCCGGGTTTCAGCAGGCGATGAAACAACACAAACAGCGCGCTCGCGCCCGCTACGGTCAGATATTGCACCACCGAGTGCAGCACGACGAGGTCGAGCGAATGCTCCGGCACGAGCGCGATCTCGTGCGACGCCAGCACGCGGATTTTTGGATGTCTGAAAATCGCTGTTGCCAAACCTTCGCGCACGCCGGGCGCCGCTTCGCACAGCATAAGCTCGCCCGCGGCGGCGGCAACGATATCGGCGTGCAAAGCTTCACCGCAGCCGTAATCAAGCACGCGGGCGTCGGCGCCGGGGACCAGCGCCGCAAGCTCCTTGGCGATCAGCCGATAGTGCACGTCTTTGTGACGGGCGCTGACATAGATCGAATGCGAGCTGTCCCAGAACGCCAGCCAGTCTGTGATCATGCCCGCCACAGCGCGACGAGCGGCCCCTTCGGTCCAAAGACCGGATCGGTCACCGGGTGCGGCACGCTCGGAATGGCGGCGAGGGCGTGGGCGCGCTCGGCCTTGGTGCCGCGGCAAAGATTGTATTTTCCGTTCGGCGGATAGGCGCCGATAACCAAAAGATCGCGGCTTTGCGCCAGCCGCTGGTGGCCGGTGCCGGCCGGCAGCACGACGACGTCGCCGGCCTCCACCTCGATGGTCTCGCCAGTGCTCACCGCCGAAGCGCACCTTGGCGTGGCCGCGGGCGACGCCCATCGCCTCGTGGATCATCGAATGATAGTGCACGTACGGATAGATGCCGTTGCGCCACAGGCCGCCCCAGCCATTGGCCGTAAAGGTCTTTTCGATCAGCTCCTCGGGGTCCGGCGAGCCGGTCAGGTCGATGCCGCCGCGATAGAGTACGAGC
This sequence comes from uncultured Alphaproteobacteria bacterium, assembly GCA_963804405.1. Lineage (GTDB taxonomy): Bacteria > Pseudomonadota > Alphaproteobacteria > Rhizobiales > Xanthobacteraceae > BOG-931. The sequence continues at coordinate 2,648 of CAWDQG010000010.1, forward strand.
GGCAACACATTATTGGGGATGCGGCCGTCGTCGGCGAAGGTATGCGTGATCGGGTGCGCGGTGCGTTTCTTAACGGCGGCCTGGTAAGGCTTTTCTCGCCGGGCGGCTTTTCCCCTATGGTTCTAGTGGCGCGGAGTAGAAAATTTATAACTCCATGATCCTAAGGCTTCAGACTTCCTCTTCACCCCCGCTTGAAGGTCCCGCATCTGCGCGACAAAGCGCTTGAACAGCCCGTGGCTGTCGCGCGGGCCGGGCGAGGCCTCGGGATGGTATTGGACCGAGAACACCGGCTTGTCCTTGAGCGCCAATCCGCAATTGGAGCCGTCGAACAGCGAGACGTGGGTCTCGACCGCGCTCGGCGGCAGGCTCGCGCCATCGACGGCGAAGCCGTGATTTATCGAGGTGATCTCGACCTTGCCGGTGGTGAGATCCTTCACCGGATGATTGGCTCCGTGATGGCCCTGATGCATCTTCATCGTCCGGCCGCCGACGGCGATCGCCAGCATCTGGTGGCCGAGGCAGATGCCGAACACCGGCTTCTGCTCTATCAGCTCGCGGATCACCGGCACGGCATATTCGCCGGTCGCGGCCGGATCGCCCGGGCCGTTGGAGAGAAAAATTCCGTCCGGCTTGAGCGCGAGAATGTCGGCCGCCGAAGTCTGCGCCGGCACCACCGTCACGCGACAGCGATTGCCGGCGAGCTGGCGCAGAATGTTGCGCTTGATGCCGTAGTCGATGGCGACGACGTGAAACTCCGGATCGCGCTGTTCGCCATAGCCTTCGCCCCAACCCACGGCGTTTCCTGCCAGGTGAAACGCTGGCCGGTGGTGACCATCGGCACGAGGTCCATACCGACCAGTCCGGGCCACGCTTTGGCCTCGCGCTTGAGCGCGTCGAGATCGAAGCGGCCGGAAGGCTCGTGCGCGATCACCGCGTTCGGCATCCCCTTTTCGCGGATGAAAGCCGTGAGCGCGCGGGTGTCGATGCCGGATAGCCCAATGACGCCGCGGCTCTTGAGCCAGGCATCGAGATGCCGCGTGGCGCGGTAGTTCGACGGCGCTGTGATCGTCGAATGCAGAATGACGCCGCGCGCGCCCGGCGTCGCCGCCAGATTTACCGTCTCGATGTCATCCTCGTTGGTGCCGACATTGCCAATGTGCGGAAACGTGAAGGTGATGATCTGCCCGGCATACGACGGGTCGGTGAGGATTTCCTCGTAACCGGTCATGGCGGTGTTGAAGCAGACCTCGCCGACCGCATGGGCGGTTGCGCCAAAGCCAACGCCTTCCAGCACGGTTCCGTCCGCCAGCACCAGGAGCGCGGTCGGCGTCGGCTCGTCCCAGAAGGTTTGCGTCTGCGGTTGTGTCAGCATCGGCAAGGGCTTACATCAGCGGCCTGACTTTAAGCGCGCCGGCCCCCGCCCGCGGCGCATTTGCAAAGAGGCCATAGCCGTGTTGCGCGACCAGATCAACAATGCGCTTAAGGCCGCCATGAAGGCCGGCGACACCCGCCGCGTGTCGACGCTGCGGCTGATCAATGCCGATATCCTCAAGCGCGAGACCAGCGCCGCCGAGCGCGTCACGCTCACCGACGCCGAAATCCTCGACGTCATGGGCAAGATGATCAAGCAGCGCCAGGAATTGCTCGACATCTACGAGAAGGCGGGACGCACGGAGCTCGCCGCGCAGGAGCGCGAAGAGATGGCGATCATTTCCGCCTACCTCCCGCAGCAGCTCTCGGACTTCGAAGCCGGCGAAGCGATTTCCCACCTGATCAAGGAGCTCGAGGCGGCGACGCTCAAGGACATGGGCCGCACCATGACCGCGCTCAAGGAGCGCTTTGCCGGGCGGATGGATTTCGGCAAGGCCAGCGCCATGGTGAAGAAGCTGCTGGCGGGGTGATGAAGTCGTCGTCATTCCGGATCGCCGCAACGCGGCGAGTCCGGAATCCATAACCCCAACGATCCCGGCCCCAACTCAGCGTGCGATCTTTTTGTGTTCCGTGGTTATGGATTCCGGGCTCGCGCCTTCGGCGCGCCCCGGAATGACGTTCAGGTGCGCTTCCTGCGGCGGCGATGCGCCGATTGATTGCCTTTCGCCGCGCCGACAGCCTACCGTAACTGGCGGGTTCCCACAGTTGCATCGGTGGCTCGATGGGGCTCTGCCGGTCGATTGTCGCTGCCGCATGGTCCGCGGTTTTCGCGGCCGGGATCAATGCTTCGCTCCCGGCGCCGGCGCACAGTCAAAGCTGCGACCTCGGCAGCATCGTCAACGACTTCTCGAATATTGGCGACGCTCTGACTGGGCCGGCCTGCGACCAGGCCTATAGTGATTCCGCCGCCTTGACCGTGGCGGCGGGCGCGCTCGGCGCGCTGCTCGCGGCCGATCCGAGCGCGGGCAAAAGCCTGTGCGGCGACGTGCAGAACCTCTTCTCCAACGGCCAAAGTGCCGCCAACCTCAATCAGATTGTGAACAATTATTTTGGTTCCGGCATCGGCCCCGGGTCCGAGTTGATCGGTGTGCTCTCCCAAGTGGCCGGTCCGCTGGCGACGCTGTCCTGCGCCTGCTCGATCGATCAGGGCATCGGTCAAATCGGCACCGATATCGGATCATGTTTTGAAGCTGTCATCTGCGCGGGCGTTCAGTTTCTGAGCGGCCATCCAGGTGGGTCGTGCGAGTGCACGCACCCGCTGCCGGTCGCCGGCGACGATTGCGCGGCGCCGCTCAAGTGCGCCACGACAGCGCATGCCAATGATCCGGAATGCGCCGACGCCGTCTACGAAAACGTCACCCAAAATCCCCCGAACTACCAGCTCAGCGGGAATTACATTCTCGATGACGGTTATAGCTGGGACGGCTCGAGCTATTGGTGCGGGCCGCAGCATTTCTGTTCCTGCCCGAGCCCCATGAAGCTCGTGCAGGTGCCGGTCGACTGGGACCAGCAAGTGGCGATGTTCACCTGCCAGTGTCCCAACGATGCCGGCAATCCGAACGATTCAAACAACACCCATGCACCGCCGACGCCGCCGGGCGTGGCGCCGCCGCTGCAATGCATCTGCAACAATACCGGGCAGGTCGCGAGGCCGACCAACAGCACGTATGGCAGCTGTCCGGACCTGACCGGCAAGCAATGCCCGCCGGGCCAGATGAATGTCGAGAATAATTGCGTCACGCCCTGCTCGGATCCGACCAAGCTGCAGATGGCGGACGGCTCATGCTGCGACCCGACGCAAGTTTCCGCTTGCGGCGCCTGTTGCCCGAAAGGTCAGGCGCCAAATCCGAGAACGGGCAACTGCTCGCCGGTCAAGATCGAGCCGATCCGCCAATGAGCGCGGCGCGCATCAGCCGCACCCTGGCGCTAGGCCGCGTGCGATATGGATGTTGGCTCACGCTGTTTGTCTTCGCCATGGCGTGGGCCGATCCGCTTTCGGCTCAGCAAGACTCTCCGGGAATCCTCGCTGCCGGCAATGCCGCGGTCAGCGGCTTTTCCGGCGCTATCCCGCCAGTGCAGATTGCGCCCGGCGTCGATCCCGCTGACAAGACCTTCATCGATCTCGACGGGCCGTCGCTGCGTATCGTCGATCTTCAGCACATGGGCGGACCGCCGACGGCCCAGTTCGTCGCCGCGCGAAAGCCGCTGACATGGTTCGCGGCCCAGATCGGCCAGGTCTTCGCCGTCGCCATCGACAATGCCAATCCGCCCAACATCTACGCGGCGGCGACCTCGGCTTATGGGCTGCCGGTCGTTGCGCCCGGGCCGGACGGCCGGCCCACGCATGTGCGTGCCGGCGCGCCGAACGCAGCCTTCATGCTCGGCCTTTGGGGTGGCGCCGCCGGTGGTGGCGGGCCGGGATCGATCTGGAAGATCGACGGCGTGACCGGCGCCGTCAGTCTGTTCGCCGACGTGAAGCTCGACGGCCGAGCTAATTCCGGCGCCGCGCTTGGCGGGCTCACGTTCGATCCGGATTCGAATTCGCTCTACGTCGCCGATCGCGAAACTGGATTCATTCACCGCTTCGCCGCGGATGGGTCCGCGCGCGACCGCTTCGATCATGGCACGGCCGGCCGTCAAGCGCAGGGCTTGCCGCCGGTCGCCTTCGATCCGGCGTCGGCGCTCGACGTCACCAGCCCAAGATTCGACAGCACGGACCCGGCGACCTGGAATTATGCGGCGCCGGAGCGGCGCGTCTTCGGCCTCGCCGTCTACCAGCACCGCCTCTATTACGCGGTCGCCGCGGGCTTGCAGATCTGGTCGGTCGGCCTCGGAGCAGATGGCGCGTTCGGCGACGACGCCATGCTCGAAGTCGTAGTGCCGCCCGGCGCCGGCCCGACCGAGATTTCGAAAATCGCCTTCGACGAGCAAGGCCGCATGCTGCTCGCCGAGCGGCCGGTGCCGACCGGCGCCTTCGATTTCGAAGCGCTGACCCCGCAAGGCATCGGCCGTCTGCTGCGCTACGCCAATGTCGGCGCCGAACCGAATACTGAGCTCAACTGGCAGCCGCAGCCGGACGAATACGCCATCGGCTTTCCGCTTGAGCTGCGCAATGGCAATGGCGGCGTCGACCTCGGCTATCTCTACACGCCCAACGGCGACATCGATCTCGGCACCTGCGGTGGCTACCTGTGGACGACCGGCGAAGAGCTGCGCAAGTCGGCCGACGCTGAACTCGCCGCGCGCCTGCGCCAATCCGGCCCGGAGAATGTCGACGGCCTGCAAGGCAACGGCACGTGGCGCATCCGGCGTGGCGATGAGCCGCCGTCGCTGAGCTACTTCATCGACTACGACGACCGTTTCGACGACGATGCCGCGCGCGGCCATCTGGGCGACGTGGCGATCGCGCGGTTTTGCTCGCTGGCCCAGCGCGCCGCCTTGCTGCCGCGGCCGTTCGGCGCCGGGCCGCTGCCGCCGGGTGTGACACTACCGCCGCCGCCTCCCGGCCGGAATCCACCGCCGCCACCACCTCCTCCGACTCCGCCGCCGGGGGGTTGCGTGCCCGGACAGGTCCAGCGCGGCGGCACCGGTGAGTGCTTCTGCGGCCGGCCGAACGTGGTGGTGGGCGGTCAGTGCTGTTCGGCGCAAGACCTGGCGCCGGGCGGCAAATGCGCGGGCTCGAGCTGTCAGGCCGGGACCACGCCGATCGGTCCGAGCAATTCGTGCTGCAACAACAATCAGGTCTATGTAAATGCCGGCGGCGGCCAGGCGTGCTGCCTGAATGGTCAGATCATCAACGGCAAGTGCCAGACGCCGACGTGCATCACCGGCGGAGCAAACCCGCAATGCTGCGCCGGCTATGTCCCGACCGGCACCACGTGTTGTCTCGCCAGTCAAAAGACCTCGACCGGCATCTGTTGTCCAAGCGGGCAGGCGCCGGGCGGTCCGAACAAGAGCCAGTGCAGCTCGATCATCATCATTCCGATCAAGCTGCCGCCGCAGCAATGCTGCTCGGCCGGCCAGATACCGGCGCGCAATGGCTCATGCTGCCCGGCGGCGAACGTCACCTCGACCGGCGTCTGTTGTCTCGTGCCGATCACCACGCCGAACCGCGGCAATTGCCCGGCCCAGACGCAAGGCATCACCAAAAACTGCGCAGCCGGATACACCAGGATGCCGGATGGCAATTGTTGCAACAATCGTTACATCAGCGACGACGGCAAAAGCTGCCTCACCGGGGAGGTGCCTTGCCCGCCAGGACAGTTCCGCGATCTCAATGGCGTTTGCGGGCCGGTGCCGGGCGCGCCGTGTCCGCCCGGCCAGCTCCTCGGTCGCGACGGTTATTGCGTGCCGGCTGCCCAGCCGTCTTGTCCGCCCGGCGAAGTGCTCAATCGCAACGGTAATTGCGTGCCGTTTGGCGAGCCGTCGTGTCCGGCGGGCTACGCCCGCAACGATCAAGGCGGCTGTGTGCCGCTTCGCACCACCGGTTGCCCACGCGGCGAGGTGCGCAACGCCAACGGCGTTTGCGTCACGAGCGGACCGTCGCCTGGGCCGCCTGGGGGAATCGTTCCGATCAGGCCGCGGCTGCGGGTCATACCGCAGCCGCGTCAGTTCAGGCCCGGGCCCGTTTTCAGAGCTCCGCCGGCCTTCGGAGCTCCGCCCCGGGGCCCAGGTTGGCGGCGGTAGTCAGAATAATCGGAGATTCCTACGCGCGCTTTTTCCGCTGCTGTTGCATGTAGAAGCGCAGCACGGCGTTGATGCGCCGCTGATAGCCGGCGCCTTCCTTTTTAAAGTAGTCGAGCACGTCCTCGTCGACGCGGATCGAGATCGCCTTCTTTTTCGGCGGGATGACGAGGACGGCCTTCGACCAGTCGAAATCGAGCGGCACTGCGTCAGGATCGTTCCTAACGGCCTCCTCAATTTCCTCGTCAGTGAGTGCGTCGACCGCTGCCCAATCAGTCTTTCCCCGCCGAGGACTGTCTCGCAAGACCTGCGTAATATTTTCGCCTTTCGTCTTTCCGTGCCCGCCGCGCCGAGATGAGCCAGCAGACTTCCCCACGGAGCGTGAAGGCGACCGCGACTTCGCGGCCGTGGACGTATCCGAAGGCTTGGTACCTGATTTCGCCATGGCGATCCGATCGACGAACAAACACGTACCCGTCGAAAACTCCCTTCACATCCTCGAAGTCGATCTTGTGGTCACGCAAGTTGGTCGCGCGTTTCTTTGGGTTCCAATCGAAACCGCGAACGTGCGCGAACAGCCGTTGAAAGTCTTCCGTCACAGCGATCTGCCCCCAAGGTGGAGGTTGCGATACGTCCGTACCGCCGAAAGTTCGCTATGACGGTTTCGAAGTCCTGACCCCCTGTCCGGTTCCAACACGTCCGCCATCGGAAACGAACATCTACTTCGACCGTTCCTCGGCGGGCCGTATATACAGACGTATTGCGCAGCGGTCAATGTCTTTTGCCGGGTCGCCGCCGGCCGAGTTGCCTGTGGATAACCGGGACAAGCAGCACCGGCCCGGCCGCGCGTTTCGGCCGCCCGGTATTTAGGCCGCTTTCGCGCTAAGCTTTCCCCGAATCACCATGCGATTCTCGCCGCAATTCCTTGACGAGCTGCGGGCGCGGCTTCCGGTCTCGGAAGTCGTCGGCCGCCGCGTCAAGCTGCGCAAGGCCGGGCGCGAGTGGAAAGGGCTGTCGCCGTTCAACAAGGAGAAGACGCCGTCGTTCTTCGTCAATGACCAGAAGGCGATGTGGTTCGATTTCTCCTCCGGCAAGAACGGCAACATTTTCGACTTCGTGATGGCGACCGAAGGCGTGAGCTTTCCCGAAGCCGTCGAGCGGCTCGCCGGACAAGCGGGCGTGCCGCTGCCGGCGATGACGCGCGAAGCGGCCGAGCACGAGGAGCGGCGCAAGACGCTGCACGACATCGTCGAGCTGGCGGCGAAGTTCTTCGAGGCGAATTTGGCGTCGCGCGCCGGCGCCCGCGGCCGCGGTTATCTCGCCGACCGCGGCATCACCGCGGCGACGCAACTGAAATTTCGGCTCGGCTACGCGAGCGGCGAGCAATATGCGCTCAAGGAACATCTCGGCGCTGCGAAGATTTCGGTTGAGGACATGGTCGAGGCGGGCCTTCTGGTCGCCGGCGAGGATATCCCGGTGCCCTACGATCGCTTTCGCGATCGGGTGATGTTTCCGATCAGCGATTGGCGCGGGCGCGTCATCGCCTTTGGCGGCCGCGCGCTCGATAAGGATATGCCGGCGAAATACCTGAACTCGCCGGAGACGCCGCTGTTCCACAAGGGCGCGACGCTCTACAACATCGCCGCGGCCCGCGCGGCCGCGCACAATGCCACCAAGTCCGATGAAGAAAATTTCTCCGGCCGCGTCATCGCGGTCGAAGGCTATATCGACGTGATCGCCATGGTGACGGCGGGCTTCGAGGCGACCGTGGCGCCGCTCGGCACCGCGCTCACCGCCGATCAGCTCGCGTTGATGTGGCGCATGGCGGACGAGCCGGTCCTCTGCTTCGACGGCGATGATGCCGGCCGTCGCGCCGCCTACCGTGCGCTCGATCTGGCTTTGCCGCTGATCAAGCCGGGCAAGAGTCTCAAGCTCGCGGCGTTGCCGGACGACCAGGATCCGGACGATCTGGTCCGCTCCGGCGGGCGCGACGCGGTCGAGGATGTGCTCACGGCCGCGCGTCCGCTCGCCGACATGCTGTGGACGCGCGAGAGCGAAGCCGGCCCGCTGCAAACGCCGGAGCGGCGCGCGGCGCTTGAGGCGCGGCTTGGCGAAGTCACGGCGACCATCGCCGACGAAACCGTGCGCCGCTACTACCGCGCGGATTTCGCCACGCGTCTGCGCCGCTTGTTCGCGCCGGTGGACGTGTCGACGCGCCAAGGTCATTGGAAGCAAGACAATTGGAAACAAGACAATTGGAAGCAAGGCGGCTGGAATGACAAGAGCCGCAGGCCGCCCGCGTCAGTCGGCAGCGCGCGGCCGCGCGCAGGCTTCGGCGGCGAAGGCTATGTCGCGGCAAGCCCGCAATTGGCCGCGAGCCCGTTGCATCGTGGCCACCGCACCGCCATCCCGCGGCGCGAGGCCTTGATCCTCTCGGCGGCGCTCAACCATCCATGGCTCCTGCACGACCGCATGGAGGAATTGGCCGAGACGGAGTTTCGCCATGCCGATACCAGGAAGCTCAAGGCGGCACTGATCGATGTCCTTGCCCATCGCTTCGGTCATGAGGGCGAAGTCGGTGTTGAGCCAGGGGCCGAACGGGCGGAGCTTAAGGCAGAGCTGACCCGAGCCGGCTTTGCCGACTTGCTCAACCGCATCGAGCGCTCCATCACCACGCCGTCGGTCTGGGGCGCCCGGCCGGAAGCCGCTCCGAGCGACGTTTTGCAGACCTGGAAGCAGCTTCTTGCCTTGCATCGGCAATGGCATTCCCTAACTAGGGAGCTGAAGGACGCGGAATTGGCGCTCGGTCAGGACAACAGCGAAGCGAACTATACGCGTCTCATCGACGTGAAATCCCGGCTCTCCACACTCGATGGAACGGAGGCTCTCATCGAGGGGTTCGGCGATCAGTCGGGCCGGCCTACGCGCGCGTTCTGAGGCCTTGGCCCAGTCGTGGTTTTTGGCCTGGTTTTCGGCCTGGCTTTCAGGCGTAGCCCAACGGTTTGCGGGGTGTCGGTGCTGGACGCGTCGCGGGCGAGGGAATAAGAGGGCGCTCGCGGGACAATAGGGTTAGTCGGAGCTTAACGGAGTTCCGAGACAAGGTAAGGGGCTCGATTTGGGTGGCGCCGCTTGCGCTGCCTCCTTTTGGGCTCGGGTTTAGGCTTTGGCTTCAGGCCGTTAAGCCAAGGCCCCGGCCCGAAACATGCAAGTCCGCCTGCCCGGCCCGTCCGTATAACTGGATAGGGCCGAAAACGTAGGGGGACCGAAAGTGAGAGGTCGCCTGCCCAGCGTGCACAGTCACCATAGGGTAGGGGACGACAAATGGAAGTCCGTCTGCCCGGGTCGTGGATAGTCACCATAGGGTAGGGGCTCATCGTAGCTGAAGCCGCGCGGCGGTAAGGACAGGCGTTCGTGGAGACGAAGATGGCGAGCAAGAGTGTGGGCAGCATCAAGGCGGCCGCGAGCAAAACCAAGCTCGCGCCCCAGAAGTCTGCCCAGCCGAAGGACGGCGAAACGCCGGAAAAGGACGCCCCCGAGACCCCGGACGGGCCGCTGCCGCTCCTTGATCTGTCCGACGCTGCCGTCAAGAAGATGATCAAGCAGGCCAAGAAGCGCGGCTATGTCACCTATGAACAGCTCAATTCGGTCATGCCCTCGGAGGAAGTCACCTCCGAGCAGATCGAGGACGTGCTGGCGATGATGAGCGAAATGGGCATCAACGTCGTCGAGACCGAGGAAGCCGAGGCCGACGAGGAAGAGGGCGCCCGCGAGGAACCCGAGGAAGAGGAGGCCGAGGGCGGCGAGCTGGTCGAGGTCACGCCCAAGCCGCCGGCCAAGTCCGAGGCCAAGGAGCCGGCCGAGCGCACCGACGATCCGGTGCGGATGTATTTGCGCGAAATGGGCTCGGTCGAGCTGCTCTCACGCGAGGGCGAGATCGCCATCGCCAAGCGCATCGAGGCCGGCCGCGAAGCCATGATCGCCGGCCTGTGCGAGAGCCCGTTGACCTTCCAGGCGGTCATCATCTGGCGCGACGAGCTCAACGAAGGAAAAGTCTTCCTCCGCGACATCATCGACCTGGAAGCGACCTATGCCGGCCCCGACGCCAAGAACGCGCCGCCGCCCGGCGCTCCCGGCGCTCCGAACGCGCCCGGCGCCGTACCCGGCGTGCCGGGCTTTGCACCGCAGCCGCCGCAGGCGGTCGCGCCGCCGTCGGCGCCGCCTGCCGCCACGCCGTTCAAGCCGCCAGGGGCAAGTGGCGCCAATGGCGCTGACGGCGAAGAAGCCGCGCTCGAAGCCGCCATCAGCGAAGCCGATCTAGACGAGGATGATCTCGAAAACTCGATGTCGCTTGCCGCCATCGAGGCCGAGCTCAAGCCCAAGGTGCTGGAGACCTTCGACAACATCGCCGACACCTTCAAGCGGCTCCGCCGCCTGCAGGAGCTCGACATCCAGGGCAAGCTGAAAAACGAGACGCTGTCGCCGGCGCAGGAGCGCAAGTCGAAGAAGCTCAAGGAAGACATCATCACCGAGGTGAAGTCGCTGCGCCTCAATCAGGCGCGCATCGACACGCTGGTCGAGCATCTTTACGACATCAACAAGCGCCTGGTCGGCCACGAGGGTCGGCTGATGCGGCTGTCGGAGAGCCACGGCGTCGTCCGCGAAGACTTTCTGAAGAACTATCAGGGCTCCGAGCTCGATCCGCGCTGGCTCAACCGCGTCTCCAAGCTCTCCGCCAGGGGCTGGAAGAATTTCGTCGCCCGCGACAAGGACCGCATCAAGGAGCTGCGCGCGCAGATCCACAATCTCGCGTCCGAGACCGGTCTCGAGATCGGCGAGTTCCGCAAGATCGTGCACATGGTGCAGAAGGGCGAGCGCGAAGCCCGCCAGGCGAAGAAGGAGATGGTGGAGGCGAACCTGCGGCTCGTCATCTCCATCGCCAAGAAATACACCAACCGCGGCCTGCAATTCCTCGATCTGATCCAGGAAGGCAATATCGGCCTGATGAAAGCGGTCGATAAGTTCGAGTATCGCCGCGGCTACAAGTTCTCGACCTACGCCACCTGGTGGATCCGCCAGGCGATCACCCGCTCGATCGCCGACCAGGCGCGCACCATCCGCATCCCGGTGCACATGATCGAGACTATCAACAAGATCGTGCGCACGTCTCGCCAGATGCTCAACGAGATCGGCCGCGAGCCGACGCCGGAGGAATTGGCGGAAAAGCTCGGCATGCCGCTGGAGAAGGTGCGCAAGGTCCTCAAGATCGCCAAGGAGCCGCTGTCGCTCGAGACCCCGATCGGCGACGAGGAAGATTTGCACCTCGGCGATTTCATCGAGGACAAGAACGCCATCCTGCCGATCGACGCCGCGATCCAGTCGAACCTGCGCGAGACTACGACGCGGGTGCTCGCTTCGCTCACGCCGCGCGAGGAGCGCGTGCTGCGCATGCGCTTCGGCATCGGCATGAACACCGACCACACGCTGGAAGAAGTCGGCCAGCAATTCTCGGTGACCCGCGAACGCATTCGCCAGATCGAGGCCAAGGCGCTGCGCAAGCTCAAGCATCCGAGCCGGTCGCGGAAGCTGCGCTCGTTCCTCGACAACTGATAAATCCGCTCGTCCCCGCGAACGAAGGCGGGGACCCAGCTGGATTCCCGCCTTCGCGGGAATGAGCGGTAATGAAAGTTCCAAGTCGTCATGCCCAGGCTTGACCCGGGCGTCGAGCCTTGAAGGATAAGAATCCATGACCGTCACTGTGTATCAAACATTTCAAGCCGGACCTGCTATTGCCCTCCAAAACAACAGCGACACTCTCATTCTGAAATTACGCGTGCCGAGTACCGGAAATTTCATTATATTTGGTAGAGTTGCAGTTGGTAATACAGGCGGAAGCCCTGCCCAAATTAATACGAGACTGACGACATTGGACGGAGTTACGATGTTGGACAATTTCTGGGTCGTCGTTGCGCCCGGCACCATCGCATGCGCTTCGCTGATGGGGACCTTGAGTTTAGGCTCGACTGACGAAAACGAAATCGTGGATATTCGCTGCAGTACTCCAAGTGGATTTGCGCAGGGTGCTATGTTGATCGCGGTTCCGGTCGATCAAATTTCTCCCTCGTTGTGACCCAACAGGGCTAAGCGAGGTCGCGGGTTCAAAGCTAATCGGTGTTTCGTCACCGGTTCGCGGAACTCGCCACTGGTCCTTATGCCGTGACGCCCGCGCAAAGGAGAACCGCTTTTATGCGCCGGCTTAACCTCATCTCTGCTGCGGCCATTGCGGCCGCCGTTTTTGCCTGCACGTCGCTCGCGTCGGCCGCGCCGAAATCAAACCAGCGCACCGGCGAAAAGCCATGCCGCGAAGGTATGCTCGGCATCGTTTCGATGCTCGATGCCAAGACCGACGACAGCGATAATTATCGCCAAACCTATTCCGCGATCGTGGAAACCTGCGGTCCGGCCGCGCCGGCACCCAAACCCAAAGACCCGCCACCGAGCCGCGGTGCCTGCCGCGATCTGGCGATGGCGATGGTCGATCTCATCGAAGACGGCAGCATGAACACCAAGGCTTTCGTCAAAGCGCGTGACAGCTTCGCGCAAACCTGCCCGCCGCGGTGATCCTAGGAAGACTGCACGCTCATTGCTTCAAGAATCGGCGCAAGCATCGCCTCGCGTTTGGCGAAATCTCGCAAAGTCCGCCGCAGCATTGGGCGAGATGCGGCTTGAGACAAGACAGAGCCGGGGCGGGGTCGATCATTTTTATTTGGATAAAAAGCGCCAGTGCGAAGATCACATCGGGCTCCGGAAGATAGCCAGAATGACCCATGCGCCAGCCATGCATCGTGCCGGCCTGATACGACTCGTGGTAAAACCGCCCATTCGCCAGGAAAACGCCGAAGCCGAGATAAACGGCGGCCAAATCCGTCAGGAATTCCCGTTCATCGTCCTCGCAGGGCGGCTGCTCTCTCGTGGTTGCCAAGAGATAATGGGCGAGCTCGTGCGCCAGCGTGGCAATCAGATGATCGGGCCGCTTGAGCAAAGCCGGAACGTAGCTGATCACGATGCGATTGCCGGCAACACCGAAAGTGCCGAGCGCATGCTTTTGCGGAGCGACCATCGCCAGTGATCCGATGCCCCGCTCGGCGGCCAGCGGATTATCGTCGGGGACGAGGTCGACTTCCCAGTCGGCCATTCCGCAATAGGCTTTGACCTGATCGAAGATGCGAACCGCAAAGGCATGTCCGGTCTCGCCGTCGGTGACGAAAAATCCTTGTGCCGGCAGGACGAGTTTTGCGTGTGCCAATCCGGCGGCGCCGCCAAATTGACGGACCAGCCAGGCGAAATTTTCGACATGCCAGGCGGCCGTGTCGTCATCGACGATGGGTTTACGCGTGAAAGGCCACATGGAGGGAAGGGCTTAGCGGGGCAGGTGCAAATGATATTAGTTCATGTTTTGTTCTAAATCAATCTCTCGGTTGTCGCTAAAAACAAGACGGCAC
>CAWDQG010000011.1:0-34610 GCA_963804405.1 uncultured Alphaproteobacteria bacterium
CCTCGCCACCATCCATACCACTAGGTGTATCACATGCACTGCGCTAACTTTCCTCGTCATCTCGGGCGTTTAATCATCCGTTGCCTGATCGCCCATCCCGATGGCGCCGACACCATTGAATTGGCTCATTGGGCATACGGTGAGGTTCTACCGCGGAATGCGCGCCACAACGTGCGCCGGCATTGTCTCTCCTTCGGCATTCCATGTACTGGCAAGCGCTCCAGGCGATTCATTTGGGCGCTGCGGCTCAAGCCAAGCTCATCGTCTACACGGAAAAATCCGCGTAAATCGTCTCGAGAGCGACGGACATGGAGTTGCAACAGCAACGCCGCTGCCGCCAGCACAGGGAGCCGCGCATATGCGCACCGCAGAATACGTGCCATGAACTGCCTCTGAGCTCGCGCAAGCGGGGACTTGGCATCAAGTGGCATCATCTTTGGCCTCGACGCAAGTCTAAATCCCGCTCGATCCGGCGCTGGCGCTGCTCAGTTTCATCATGGCTGGTCATAGCGCACCAGACGATGGCCGCGATGAAGATGACGCACGCAACAAACAACACTAACACTTCAGCACCGCATTTTAGGTGGCGGCCCCCAAACAGAAAGAGCCGCCACCCCCAACCTACTCCCGACCTTTAAGCGTTCATACCTTCGACTTCAGTTCACTCTAGGCCGGGCCTTTTCCAGCAAAGTGCAAGGCGTTGGATAATGACACCAGCACCCCGCCGAAATTCTGCGCGGCTCCAGGCTACCGAAAAGCTAGAGCCGCGATTTGCGTCAGTCGGCATCTGCGCTGATGTGATCCGCCGACGCAAACTTGATCACTCACGCCGCGATTTCAGAATGCTCGCACCGCCAGGATGGCGCGGCGCATCCGCTCGTTGCTCTCGTACTCTTTGGCGAAAGCGATGTCGGACCTCAGATTTGGATGCAAGCCTTTCGCCGCCGTCGTGAGATGCTTGGTCAGCGTTTGCTGATCAAGCGACGGCGTATCGCCCTTGGCCACGGTATGGCCAACATGCGACATTAGCGAGGCTTGAATTTGGGTGGAGGCACGACTGCATTTTGGTCTTTTTGCTCCAGTTCGCTTGCTCAGTCTTTGACCCCATGCCTTGAGTGCGAGCGTCATCAGTACACTAGCGGCCTCGGAGGACTTGGCTCGGCCCTGGACTCATTCGTCCTTTAGGAACGAGAGGATGATGCTCACCGCCTGCTCCGGCTGCTCCTCCATGATCCAGTGACCCGAATCCTTGATCACCGCGGCGCGTACATCAGCAGCAGCGAAACCGACTTCAGTCGCGAGTTGGCAAAACAACGCTCACGGCCACGAACGGCTCATGCACCGCAGCAAATCTCCGGCCGTGTCGCGCAGCCGCTCGGGTCGCAAGTGCGGCACCGCAGCGGCTGACTTCGCCGCTATCACCAGGCGATGCGCACTCCCATCTTTCCCCCGGCAGCGAACAAGCCTTCCCCGCCCCAAAGGTCGGCCTGTAGGAGGTAAGATACGCCTTTGCCTTGATAAAAGATGAGCGTAAGAATTCCCTCGGCCCGCAGCTTTCCTTGATCTGCGAGAATCAGCGGGTTGGGCGCATTTGGAAGCGCGCCGCCGGTGACGGCGACGTTGTCGTACAAGAGCCCGGTGAACACCGTCGTCATTTGGACCGCGTCCCAAGTACCTTCGACCCCGAAGCGCTCTCCCGCCTGCAGCCGCAGAACGGAACCATCAGCGAGGCCAAATTGGTCAGCGTCGGAGGCGTAGTCCAAACGCGTATATTGGATTCCGGCTGTCGGCTCGGTCCAAAAATGTCCGCTAATGGGGAACCGGTAATTCACATTCCCGCTCGTGGTGTAGTTGTTGACCGACGTCGTTCCGCCGCCGGAGAACGGCACTGTGGTCGGAGGAAAATTTTGGGCGGGATTGGACTGGAAACCGAGGAGATCGTTGAAGGAGAGGTTGAGATTGAAAAACTCAACCTTGAACGCGAGGTCGGTCGAAAAACCGCCGTTGAAATAACTAGCGTAGGCCCCTGTTGCGGGGCCCGACAGCACTGCGTTCATCGTAGAGAAGCCGCTCGGGATGGTCGGGTTGGACGAGACGCTCGCCGTGCTGAGTGACATATGCGACGACTCATACCCCGCCAACACCCCGACAATCAGCCCATCCCCTCCAGACAGCCACATTGCGGAATGTGAAATCGACGCCGCCCAACACGCCGCCGGTCAAGGACGTGCTCTTGACATCCAACGCCAGCACAGAAAACTCGCCAGACCCGGGGGATTGTCCGGTCGCCCGCTCGTAATAGCCGTAAGCCTGCGTCCAAATCGCCATACGCGCTATCGGCTCGGCCACCGGCGCTTTGGCGAGGATCGGTTTCACTGGCTCGAACGCCAGCAGCTCGGTCGGCATAGACGTCCACGTCGCATTGGGAGGCGGTTCTAGCGCGAAGCGCGACGCGGACGTGGCCGGCTCGCACATACCACTAACCCGGATGAAGCCGTCAGGACAGCGCTGCGTTTCGGCCGCACGACGATCGGAAATCGACGCCAGGGTGGCCTTGGTAGACTCCAGGGTCGACTCTTGCGAGAGCTCACCAAGCGACTGGCTGGCGAGCGCCGCGTTGGAATACGCGCCGGTAAAGTTGTTCGTGCACGAGCTGGCCTGAAAGAAAATACCTGACTGGCCCGGAAAGCTTTTTGGGCAAAGTGCGCTTTGCGCAAGCGCGGGGCTGCCGACAATGCTGCCAGCCAGCAGTACCGCCGCTGCTAAAAAGCCTCCAGACCGCATTCGCTCCCCCAGAGCCGGCCCGTTTCACATCTTAGCAGGCTGGTCCATGCGTGTCTGTACCGAAAAAGCCATTGACGCTGAGAAAACTCGGAGCAGAGATGCAGCCACCGAGACACGCTTGGGGGCAAGTGGCTGCACTGGGGCTCTTGAGACTATCGCGTCGATGAGGATTTGGTCGGGCGCAAAACGGGCCGATTTTGAAAATGCTGCGCCCGAACTTTCAGTACCGCGAAGACTTTTTCGCCGGGCAATCCGTGACTGAGCAGACGATGGCTCGCAGTTCCTTCCTCAAAAATTCGGGGGGTGCCCAAAAGAGAGAGAGATAGAGTTAAGGTATAATAGTTCGCGCAACCCGAAAGCCGAGAAGGTTGTCGCGGAATCCGGGCGAGATCCCGACGCGGGTCGCGCAGCGCAGGTTAGCGGGAGTGTTGTTCCAGGAACCGCCACGGACAATGCGGTTCTTGCAGTCGCCCCGTTCGATCCACGCCGATCCGTCTGTCGGCGCGCTATCGTAATTGTTGTTCACGCAATCCTCGACCCATCCCCACACGTTACCAACCATGTCGAACAGACCAAACGCGTTGGCGGCGAATGAGCCAACTGGCGCCGTTTGGGTATTATCCCATCGGCTGCCGCAGCCCTTGCAATTAGAGTTGCCGATGCCGATGTCGTCGCCCCAAGGATACGTCGTTGTTGCCCCCGCGCGTGCCGCGTATTCGTACTCGGACTCCGTGAGCAGCCGATATGTCTTCCCGGTCATTTTGGACAGCCATGCGACGTAATGCTGAGCATCGTCCCAGGTCACGTTGATCACTGGCTGCTGTCCATGTCCCCAGCCGCTATCGGCAACACCTTGCGGGCAATCACCATAATTGACGCAAGTGTCCCATTCGTCGAATGTCAGGGCGAATTTGGACACGGCAAAGAGTTTCGCGATCGTGACCTGATGCTGCGGTTCTTCTGACGGCTGGTGGCCCTGCTCGGTTGCTGGCGATCCCATTATGAACGACCCGGCCGGGAGAACGACCATCAGCGGGCAATAATCTTTCCCTTGTTCCGCCGAACATTCCCTGAAGGTATCCTCGGGCTTGAGCGCCAACTCGGCTGCCGGCTTCAGCGCGTAAGGCCAAATATTTGCCGCCACAAACGGCCGGCCAGTCCACCACCAGCGCCATTGCGCCGCGATGTATGACTGGTTGGTCCTTTCGACAAGGACGGCGATGACGCCGACCAACAGCACATATATGAGCGACCGTACGCGGCGCGCACGGGTTTGCGCCTTTTTCTCGCGCGCGACGCTCTGCGTGATGAATTCGCGTTCGGGCGCCGGCAAATCCTCCGCCCGCTTGGCGAGCCAGCTTTGCGCCTGAGCGAGCGCCACGCCCATAAGCAACGCATCATGTTTTGAGGCGTCCGGCGTCGCCGCCCACGCCCGGTGGGCGTGTTCCAGCCCGGTGCGCCAAGCCAAGAACTCGCGCTCCGCGGCAATCCATTCGCGTAGCTTGTCCCAGCGCCGGAAGATTGCCTCGTGCGCCACCTCGGCGTAAGTCTCGGCGGCCGCGGTCATGACGCTCGCGCCCCAGCAGGCGGTATCGGGTACAGGCGTCGCCGGGTTATCGGCAATCGCGGTAATGAGCAGGCGGTTGGGATTATCTGCGAGTTCGCTGACCAGCCGCCATTCGTCGTCGGAGAACTCCAGGCGAAACGCGCGACGCCGCGTGGGCTCGCCGTCTTCGCGCACGGTGGCAAGCTTCAAAGTGAAGATGCGCCGCAGCTTCTCATCGGCGCCGGGATGCTCGGCCATGAACGCATTCGCCCGATCGACCAGCACCCGGCCAAGCTCGATTGCCGGCGCCGGTAGGCGCAGCACCCCGTCCCACTTCGGGTCTTTGCACTTCCACATGTCGTCGAGGAGATAGGACAGCAGCGGTAACGCGCCTGCGTCTTTGCTCGATTCCTCCGCAGCACGCCGACTGATGTCGGCGGCCAGATGATCAGTCTCGAAACGGACGCCGAGCAGCGCAGCAGGCCTGCTCACGACCTCGTGCAATTGCGCTTCACGAAGCGGCGGTACGTTGATCTGCCGGTGCGCTTCATAAAGCAGCTCGTCTTTTTGCAAGTCACCAAAGAAATCCGCGCGCAAGCTCATCAGCGCGCGCAAGCGCGGATCGCCAAGGCATTCGGCAAGGACTTGCGAAAAGCGCTGCCGCTGCCTTGGCTCGGCCCGCACATACAGCTCCTCGCCCTGATCGATGTAGAGTAAAAACGCCGGCGGCTTCGGCTGATGCAATTCGTCGCGATAGCGCAACTCCGTGGCGTCGAGTAGGTCGCGCAGACTGACTGTGCCGGCGAGAGCTTTTGCGCCCAGCTCTCCAACAGCTCTGCGCGCCTAGGGTCGGCCGCGTCGAACTGCCAGGTTCGCAGAAACGGCTCGACCAAGGCACGCACCGGCTCGGTGCCGGGCTTGAGCGCGAGCATGCACCACGTCCGACTCTCTTTGAACGCCCGCGGCCAGGCACCGGTCGCTTCGGCTGTCTCAGGCCAATTCTGCCGCACAAACGCGGCGAGCACGCCCGCCTGCGCCAGCGACGACTTACCGACCCCGGAATTGCCGATGAGGATGGGGAGCTTGTCGGGCGTCGCTTCGAGCGCCCTGATCACCTCGACGGTCTCGCGCCCGCGGCCGAAGAAAAAATCCGAGTCCGCCTCGGTCATGGCGGCGAGGCCGCGATAGGGCGCAGTGTGCCGCCACAATTCGCCAGGCAGCTCGCCGCCGCCAGCGGCTGCGTCTATGATCTGTGCGACGCTTTTCTCCGACGCCGGGTCCGCGGTGATGATCCAATGCAACTGCCGTAGGAACGGCAGTCCGGGCGCCGGCTGGCCGTCCAGCAGCACGAGGACGACGGGAAAATCGGGCTGCCTCACCCGGCGGTCGAGAGCTTCGTAGTATTCGATGACCTGCCAAGGTCCGAGTCCCTTTTCCCCGACTAAGAGCACGAAGGCAGTTACCTCGGCGATGCCTTTGGCCAGCTCGGGAAGCCAAAAGCCGCCGGCGCGCATGGTCGTCGGCGCAAAGAGAACTTGGCGTCGGAATTGGTGCGCCGGAGCGCAGCCTCAAGACCCTGCACGAGGGCAAGGTCCTGTGAGTTGTAGCTGAGAAACCAGGACCGCATGCTGGGGAACACGTTAATTTTGGTCAGCAAATTTCGCCGATCATTGCAGTAAATTGCGACGGGCGAAATAGGCTCCGGGGTTAGCTTTGCGTTGGTGAGGCCGCAAGGACGCCGTTCGACGCTCATGCCGAGGAACCCGACACCAGGCCGCCACCCGCCGGGGAGAACGTGATCCCGCTCAAATAGCGATCGCCGACGTGCTCGCGCTCTATGCGGAACATGTCGCGCCGAACCACGCGCGGCCGAAAGAAGCCATGCAGCACATCGAACGCCTCGCCGGATTCCTGCACTTCCTGCTGTTTCTGCACGGCTGATTGAGAAGAGCCTCGGATTAACTAGCCACCGATGGCGAGTTCGCCCTCCCGTTTCGGTCATCACGTGTCGTAGCCATCCGTGCGCAGGCGTTTTGCTCCACCATTCTCGACCTCTGTCTCCCAATCCCGAAACAGACGCCGCGCCTCAGCCGCACCTTTTCTGGCAGCAGCGAAGAACTTTGCCTCAAAACGTTGCCGATAGCGCTCTCCGTATTCCTCTCGCACGATGGGCAGTGGTTCCAGAGGTACCTCAGTAACGACTGTGCGGTTGCGCGCTTCGGTGAGCAAGCTTTGATAGAGCGCGTCGCGCACCAGCGCGTGCTTAAACAAATAGTCGCTCGCTCGGCGTGTATTCTCTCGATGAGGCAGCGACCCACTTCACCGCCGCCCTCGCTCTCCTCGACAAAAATCGGGATTGCGCCTCGGACGATCAGGTCGCTGAGTTCCTGGTCTCTTATACCTTTCTATTGAACATGAACCGCCATTTGAAGGTGATGATTGATGTACTTGAGCGCTTCTTGGCACGCATTGACTGCCTAGCGGACGATCCAAGAGCCGTTATCATCCGACATCATTATGTCTTCGCTCTTCTCTACAACACACGCTATCAAGAAGCGGCTGCCATGCAGCAAGAAACTTCGCCAATAGCGAACCGTCTCGGAGATAGCAGATCGAAGGCGTATTCGTTGGCCGGCGAGATAGCCGTCTCAACCATCGTTGCGCCGAAGTCGCTACATGAGTTTGAGATACTCAAGAGAGAAGCACTCACGGCCGCTTCCGACACCGCCGATTCCTACATTCAAACCTGGACCAGGTTTGTAATCGGGTGGGAAGAATTCCACCGAGGACGCGTGACAGACGCTCGCGATCTGGCTCGCGAGCTTATGCAAGTTGGTCGGGTGCTAAACGACGCTCGTGCCATTGGAATGGGCCGGGCGCTGTTAACCTGGATTGCTCTGGTATCGGATTCCTTCGCGGAAGCTTTGGAGCACAGCGAACAATCATTAGCGGCCGCAGTCACTCCATGGGATCGAAGCGCCGCTATCATCGGCAAGGGATGCGCCCTTGTGTTACTTCGGCAGACAGAAGAGGGTGCGAAGTTGTTAGAAGAAGAACGCCGCCGCTCAGTTGCGGATGGTGACCTTTATAATTTGGTTGGCAGTGATGGCTTTATTGGTATATGCAAAGTCTTTCAGGGAAATGTCGGCGGCGGAATCCGGTTTATCGAAGAAGCAATTCTTAGGCGAGAGCAAGAAGGCTATCAGGACAATGCAGATTGGTGCCGCATTATCCTATGCGAGGTGTATTTACAAATTATCGGGGAAATGAAAAGCTACCGGTCCCGAGCTTACTGAAGAATTTGCCGATCCTTCTGAAGGTGATGGTTACCGCGTCCTCACGCATTCACGCCTCGATAGAGCTCATCCTGAAGAATCCGCATTTCCACCCAGCTGGGTTTCATGCAGGCCACCTCCAAATGATTCTCGGCTTGCTTTTACAAGACCAAGAAAAAGCGTGCCCTCGCGGTTCAACGCCTGGGCGAGGCAAGGCGGATTTTTCCCAATTCGGACAAACCCCGATGCTAGCGCGGGTCGAGACGGCGCTGGCAGAATTGGGGAACTAGGTTCGCCACACTCAACTAGGATGCGGCAGCGACCACATTGTACGCCGCCAAAGGCCGCCTAATCCCCTTCAACTCGAACTCACCCACGGGCTCGACCTTCACGACGTTCTCGACCTTGGTCAGCACCCGAGGGCTGATGAGAATTCGCCCCGGCTTCGCCTCGTCGCACAGCCGTGAGGCAACGTTGGACACCGTCCCGATAGCAGCATAGTCGAAGCGCCCTTCAAAGCCGATGGTGCCGAGCGTGGCAAATCCGTTGGCGATGCCGATACCAAAGCCAATGTCGTGGCCCCACCGACGCCATGTCTCAGTCAACGCCCCGATGGCCTCACGCATTTCGAGGGCCATCAGCACAGCTTGGAGTGCCGGGTTCTCCACTGGAACAGGATCATTGAAGACCACCATCAACATGATAAGCGCGGAATTCTAAAGTTGTGAGTGGAGCTTGACGCCCCAATCGCGTGTCAAGATTGTCCACAATGCGCGTGAGAGCGGATGTTTAAGCTGCCACCATTCTCCGAGCACAAAATCCATTTTGTCGGGCTCAAAGCGGGTCATCCCGGACTCATGATAGGCTGTCAGTTCACCCACGTAGACACGTCCGTCACTGACCAAGAAATCGACGCGAATAAAATCGAGGTTGTCAATCGGCTTCCAAATTTGACCCCTGATCGGCGTCCAATTTTGACCCCCTCTGGCGACGTGTTCGGGCGGTAGCGGTCGCGCCGTCGGAGCTGGTCGGGGTTGCGGAGACGGCGCGAGCGCGGGTTGGTGTGTGATCGTTAGCGCGGCTCTTGAATCGCCAACTGTCATTGCCGGTCTCGACGATGTCGCAGTGGTGGGTCAGGCGATCGAGTAGCGCGGTCGTCATCTTGGGATCACTGAAGACGCTCGGCCATTCTCCGAACGCGAGGTTGGTGGTGACGATGATTGAGGTGCGCTCGTAGAGGCGACTGACGAGGTGGAACAGGAGCTGCCCTCCGGATTGAGCGAACGGCAGATAACCGAGTTCGTCGAGAATGATGAAGTCCATTCGAGTGAGTTGATCAGCAATCCGACCTTGCCTTCCGTTACGGGTCTCGATCTCGAGCCGGTTGACGAGATCGACCACGTTGTAGAACCGGCCACGGAAGCCGGCGCGGATGCAGCTTCTAGCGATGGCGATGGCCAAATGGGTCTTGCCGGTGCCGGTGCCGCCGACCAGCACGGCGTTGCGCAGCTGGGCGATGAAGCCCCCGCCGGCGAGATCGTTCACGAGCGTCTGATTGATCGGCGTGCCCTCGAACTGGAAGTCGTCGAGGTCCTTGGCGAGCGGTAGCTTGGCGATGGTGAGCTGGTACTTGATCGAGCGCGCCTGCTTCTCGTTGATCTCGGCGTTGAGCAGATCACCGACGATCCGCTGGGGCTCATGCTGGCGTTTGACGGCCGTAGCCATGATCTCGTCGAAGGCAGCCTTCATGCCGTAGAGCTTGAGTTCGCCCATGAGGTCGAACAGTTGCGATCGTTCCATCAGTTGGTTCTCCTGAGGTTGTCGTAACGGGCACAGTCGGCAATGGGCGCGTGGCGCAACGTCAGCGCGGCCGGCGTGAGGATGGTGATTGGCGGCCCAGGATCACGCTGACGGGCAAGGATATTGAGGACGACATCGGCGGAATGGACGCTGTGGGCGATCGCCTCGGCGCAGGCGGCCTCGACCGCCGGCAATCCATCGGTCAGTACCGCGGTGAGGATGTCGACCATCTGCCGATTGCCATCGTCGGCGCTGGCGAGCTTGCGCCGCACGCGCTCCATCGACGCCGGCAGCACCCAGTCCTTGAAGGGAGCGCCATTGCGCAGGGCGCCGGGCTTGCGGGCGAGCACCGGCACGTAGTGCCAGGGGTCATAAACCGTGTCGCCACGGCCGAATGAACGGGGATGCTCGGCGACAATGCGACCGTCCTGGCGGATTACGATGCGATCCGCATAAGCATGAACCTCGACCGGACGCCCGACAGCGCTGGCAGCTACCGAGTACTTGTTGTTGTCGAAGCGCACCAAGCAGGTCTTCGAGACCGATGCCGGCACCGCGTGGAATCCGTCGAACCGGCCGGTATAGGGAACGAGCTTCGGTCGCTCCGCCTCGAACACCTCCCAGATCGTCTGTTCGGTCAGCTCCGGATGGTGATGCACCTTGGCGTGGGCGACGCATTTATCGAGCAGCCAAGCGTTCATCTCGTCGTAAGTCTTAAATCGCAGCCGTGGTGTGAAGAAGCGCTCGCGTACCAGCCCGACCTGGTTCTCGACCTGACCCTTCTCCCAGCCCGATGCCGGCGTGCAAGCGACCGGATCGACGAGGTAATGACTGCACATCTGTAGGAAGCGGCGATTGTAGAGGCGACCCTTGCCGACGAAGACCGTCTCGACCGCCGTCTTCATGTTGTCGTAAATGCCGCGTCCGCAGGCCCCCTTGAACAGAGCGAACGCCCGGTCGTGGGCATCGAACACCATCTCCTGCGTCTCGCGCGGATAGGCGCGAACGAACAGCATGCGGCTGTGGCAGAGGCGGACATGAGCGACCTTCACGATCACCGTCACGCCGCTCAGCAGGACGACTTCGTGGCTCCAGTCGAACTGGTAAGCTTCTCCTGGAGCAAAACTCAGCGGGACATAAGCTGCAGCCGTCGCTTGCCCATGCTGCTTGGCCCATCGCCTGGCATAACGGCGAACGGCGTCGTAACCACCGTCATAGCCGTGCTCACGTAACTCCTCGAAGATCCGGATCAACGTTAGCTGCTCTCGCGCAGGCTTGGCCGCGTTCCCTGCCAGCAGCCCGTCGAGTTCTTCAGTCCATCGCCCGAGCTTTGGTCGGGGCTGAATGTCTCGTTCGTACTCAAAGGATGTCGCACCCGACCGCAACACCCTACGAACCGTATTCCGGGACACCTTAAGGTCCCGCGCAATCTCCTTGATCGTCTTGCCCTTGATGAAGTGCTCGCGCCGTATCCGGCCGATCGTCTCCACTGTCAGCATTCCCCCACCGCTCGCTTGGAATCAAAGCGAGCAGCGCATCAGGCCAACCTTCAGGGGGTCAATTTTGGACGCCGATCCCCCGGCTCAGGGGGTCAAAATTGCACGCCGAATGACAATTCGAGAATGCGCCAGCAAGGCAAAGAAAGAATCCCGCAGCAACAAGAAGTAAAATGAGAGCGACAGCTAAGAGTTTTGCCTCGGTGTTGATGCATTGTCGCGCTGCAGAAGGATACTTTGATTGCCAATCCCATGGTGCGCGATTATCTGTGTAGTCGTGCCCCAGTGATGGGGCCATGCCGCGGCCGGCCGACTGCCTGTCGGCTGTCTCGGTAGAATCTCGGGGGGCAGAACCACTCACACTGATGCTCACCTACAACTGACTACGCACGCTAGCTACGGTCAGCTCTACATTGTTTAAATGGGGGTGAGTTCTGTAGTTCCAAGAATGTGGTTTTCCTTCAAGCGTAGCGATTACCCGACGAAAAAACTGAGACCCGGCCGATTCCACTTCATGGGACGCGATGAAGCTGTCACCTTTCGCAGCCACAAGATATGAGACATTTGGCGAGAGAAGATCGTAGGGATTGCCTGTCCCTCGACGCCAATCCAGCCAAGGCGCAGCTGATTGCGCCGCGGCCTCGAAGTCTTCATAGCGAAATGATGTTTCGAGAAGTAAATGAACGTGGGCGTGATCAACGCCGCATCCAGTAACCCCATAGTTCTCTGTCGCGCCATGCTCAAACCAGATGATATTTTCGACGGGCCGCCTCGCGCGCTTCGCGACTTCCGAGATGCAGGCTTGCATCGTTCCGCCATGTTTCTGCTTCCACTCTGCGATGTTAAAGGCGTGCCGCCGCGGAATTACCAAAAGCCAATGGGGGATGATTGACCCCAATGTAGGGGTGACGACCACGTCGCCTAAATCCCAAAGCACCGTGTCATACAGCGGTACTGGGCATCCCCCAGCTACAATGTTCTGGAATCTGGGCTCGTTCATTTGATTTCCCCGAAACCGAATCGACCCCATTATCTTAGCGCGCACAATTGACGCTCGTTTAAACGGGCCCGTTTGGTGAGGCGATAAGCAGCTCAGTTAATAAATGAAGTTACCCTTCGCGAACCACGAAAATCCGCCGGGGCCCGTTGTCAATAGATGTACCTTAACCTTATACCTATCGTTGTCTGCGAGCTGCGAGTATCATGCTGATTTTTAAAGCGAAATCGGCCGCATGGGTGTCCGGCTGGGGAACTAGGATACGGACCCTGGAACGGCAGCTCGCTAACCCACCACGCGGCGCACCGAAGCTGCCGCCGCCGATCAGCACACAGCCAACGTGCCGGCGATCATCCGGCAAATCAAGCGCACCGGGGCACCAACGCTGCGCGAGATAGCGGACGCTCTCAATGCGCGCGGGGTCCAAACGGCTCAAGGGTTGTTGAGTGCAGGCTGAAGTGTATGAACGGCGCCGTGGCGTTAACAAAGTCGGCGGTCGCGTTGTTGTAACTGACCACGCCACCGACATAGAAGCCCGCCCAGCGCGTGGCAATTGGCCCCATGGGTTGGCTGCCGCAGAGGATCGGAGATCGTAATCGGCGGCGAGCGGAGGCAACGCCATCCTCAGTTCATCGCAATGCAGAACACCCAACGGATCGGTCGCCCCTTTCATCCGTTTTGCGGGCGGACTTGCGTACACAACACGCGTACACCGCCTCGACACTCGCTTAGAAATTCGCTAACAAAAGCAATGGCCAAAGAGCGGCGCGACAAATCCTGCCACTCCGACCACTACTTAACCCGATCTAGCAAACGATCCGGCGCCGATACCGGCACCGATTGGGTGAAAGGGGTCGGGTTTTTTGATTCTGAAGCCTAGCGGCTCCCTCTGAAGCCATTCGCTTCCCGACGTGATGCGTCTGAAAACGCTAGCTTTTCAACGCTCCTGACTTCTTTGCTGTCCAGGTGGCGATGTAGTCCATCAGTGCAGGCGATAGACAGTCATAGGGTTCGAGTTTCAGCTCATGCAAACGCGCTCGTATGGAGTTCCATGCGAGCAGGGTCGACGCCGGCTTCGATAGCAGAAGAAACGAAGGCGGCGAAAGCCGGAGCCATCCAACCCCCTTGCTCGAAATCTTTCAGGATGGACGAAATCCAACCCCTCAAAGGGATGATCACGTTCGACCGGGCCGTACATATGCACACCGCATTCGACACAGGCATGACGTTGGATAAGCGCATTTTTGTCGACGACCTTCAGCTTTTCGCCGTTCTCAAGAACTTCCACCTTATCGTGAGGTGCCACGGCAACAATGGAAAAGACTGCGCCATCCGGCTTCCAACACTTGGTGCAGCCACATACGTGATTGTGCGCGACTTGTTCTTTAATACGGACCTTTACCGGTCGGCTCTTGCAACCACAGACCAACGTGCCGCCGGCAAAGTTCGGATCAGTTGGCTTAATGCCGTTATCTATAGCATGGTGAAGTTTTGGCGATTGTTGCACGGTTTCCTCCTGGCTTTGCTTAAAAGACAACGAGGGTTCGGGATAGCCGTCCCACGCCACGGGTTCAGACTAGCGCAAAGGGGCGCTCAAAGCTCTAGCAGTTTGCTGAAAAACCTCCTCGCCATGGCGAGAGTGTCGTGATTTAGTTTTTTTATCACGAATCGGCGGAGGCTGGCATGCGGGGCGCATTTGTGGATCAGGGCGGGCTGTTTTCATACATCGCGCCCGAGGCGCGAGTGCCGGCGAACCATCCGCTGAGGAGGATCCGCGAACTTGTGCGCGACGTGCTGGGCGAGCTGAACCGTAGTCTGGGGAAGCTCTACGCGAGCGAAGGCCGTCCCTCGATTCCGCCGGAACAATTATTGAGCGCGCTGCTGCTACAGGTGTTCTACGGCATCCGGTCGGAACGCCAGCTGATGGAGCAGTTGGACTACAATCTCTTGTATCGCTGGTTCGTGGGGCTTTCACCCGACGACCCGATCTGGGACCCGACTACCTTTACGAAGAACCGCGATCGGCTGCAGAACGGCGCGATGTTTGCCAAGTTCATGACCAAGCTTCTGAACCATTCGCAGGTCAAGCCGCTGTTGTCGGACGAGCATTTTTCGGTGGACGGAACGCTGATCGAGGCGTGGGCCTCGCACAAGAGCTTCCGCCCCAAGGACGGCGGCGGCGATGAAGACGGCGGGGCCAACTTCCACGGACAGCGGCGCAAGAATGACACGCATGCGAGCACCAGCGATCCCGATAGCCGTCTTTACCGCAAGGCCGCCGGGCGCGAGGCGAAGCTCTGCTACATGGGCCACGCCACCATGGAGAACCGAAATGGGCTGGCGGTGGCCGGCATGGTCACGCTCGCCAATGGCACTGCCGAGCGCCGCGCTTCGGAGATCATGCTCAAGACCAAAGCCAAGGAGACCGGCCGCCGCGTCACGGTGGGCGAAGACAAGGCCTATGACACGGCCGATCATGTGGCCAATCTGCGCGCCATCAACGTCACGCCGCATGTGACGCAGAACGACAGTATCACCGCAACCGGCAAGCGCCGCCAAAGCGCCATCGACGGACGCACCACGCGGCACGAAAGCTACGGCCTGTCGCAATCGCGCCGGGCGATGACCGAATGCATCTTCGGCTGGGGCAAGCAGCACGGCACGATGCGCAAGACCAAACATCGCGGCATCGCCGGCGTCGCTACTGACTTCCTGCTCAATCTGATCGCCTACAACCTGATCCGCATTCCCAAACTCTTGGCGGCATAGGCCAGCGTCCCACAACACCCCGATCACCAAACCGCAAGGCGGACAAAAGGAAAAATGCGCCAATTTCCAGCTTCTTCAGCAAACTGCTATCAATTCTCAAAAAGGCTACGGATTTATTCAGCCCCAGGGAGGCGGCAAGGACGTGTTCGTCCATATCTCGGCGGTCGAGCGAGCCGGGCTGAGCGGCCTTAATGAGGGGCAGGTCGTCGAATTTGAAGAAGTCTCGAGCAAAGGCAAAACATCGGCCGAAAACCTGAAGGTTCAGCACTGACTTCGCTCGGGCGCTCGCCAGCCGATCACTGCGGCTTCGATCCGGCTCCCGGTTTCAATGCTTTTCCATACGCCATCGTCCCATCTGCACAGAAACGGAAGGACGTAGGTACCGACGTGATCTTCGCATAGGATTTCGAGCGGGTCGCCCGCCGGGGGCGGTCCCTCGTGATCGAAGGCGTCTATGCGCTCTTGCCGCGTTGCCATTTGCGAAGGGCTGGATTAATTGCCTTACGAATGCCACCTCGTACCGGTAATGATGCTTCGGCGAACATCCCGCGGTGAGGTATAGCATTGATCCGCGCTACGCTGGTCCGCGCGCTTCTGTTATCGGCGGCCTTCGCATGCTCTTTGACGCCGATCAAGTGCCTCGGCGAAGCCGGCAATCAATTGCCTACCAAAGCAATGATGGAGCCGTCGCCCGAGGTGCTCTCGCTGCTTCAACAAAAGAAAATGCCGAAACATTCACCGATCCTTGTGCGCATTTTCAAGGAAGAATCGGAGCTCGAGGTCTGGAAACAGGACACGAGCGGCCGTTTCCAGCTTCTCAAGGTCTATCCGATCTGCCGCTGGTCCGGCGATCTCGGACCGAAAGTGACGGAAGGCGATCGCCAAGCCCCCGAGGGCTTCTATACGATCACGCCGGCGTTGATGAATCCCAATTCCAACTACTACCTGGCGATCAATACCGGCTTTCCCAACGCCTTCGACCGGGCCAACGACCGGCAGGGCACCTTTCTCATGATCCATGGCGACTGCTCTTCGAGCGGCTGCTATGCCATGACCGACGAGCAGATCGGCGAAATCTATTCGCTGGCGCGCGACTCATTCCTCGGTGGCCAGCCGTCATTCCAGATCCAGGCTTACCCGTTCCGCATGACGCCGGCGAATCTGGCGCACCACCGCACCAATCCGCACATGGCCTTTTGGAAGATGCTCAAAATAGGCAACGAACATTTCGAGGCCACGCATCTCGAACCCAAGGTTGAGGTGTGCGATCGCCGTTATGTGTTCGATGCGCAGCAACCCTCGAATTCGTCAACGCCCCTTGTGTTCGATCCGACCGGTAAGTGCCCCGCCTTTATCGTCAACCCGGAAATCGCTCGGCCGGCGCGGGAGAAGCACAACGCCGAGGAGGTCGAATACGCGCAATTGGTTGAAGCCAATGTGTCAGTTGCCCCAATCCACAGTGGACTCGACGGTGGAATGAACAAGGTTTTCCTCGCCCAGTTCCCGGTCAGCATACTACTTGCGAGAGCGCCGGGATCTCAATTGTCGGAACTGCCACCCGTCCCCTGGGCCGACGATGATGGTTCGCTGGCGAATAAATTGTTCGGCGCCCTGTTCGAATTGAAGCGCGCCTCATCGTCGCAAGTCGCCTCGACCGTATCCGCAACGCAGGAACCCGGCGCGGCTTCAGCAACAACCGGATCGACTGCCACGCCGACAACAAAGCCCGCGTCGCAGCGGGAGGCCAACGCGGTCGCGCCGACCGCGAGCGGCCGCACAGTGAGCGCGCCACCGACAGGGTCCGCCAACTCCTTCGATGGCCGCTGGGGCGCACTACAATAATCCGAGTCACGCGGAAATAATACGGCGGCCACTTTGGCCGTGCGTGATGGTCTGGCACTCCCCGGCGTGGGCGCCGAGAAGGGAGTGTCAATGCAGCGGTAGGTGGCCTACGCGGCAAAGTGGATCAATCAACGTCGGATCGTCAGCCGCCGCCTTTGAACCGTTTACGCGTTTCGACGCCGGCCATCGCTGTAGCCGATCGTCGGGCGCGGGCTTGAGCAACTCGACGCCAGCCGTGCCGCTGAGCAACGCGTCGTAATCCCTCTCAGCGAGCAGCGCCGGCATGCGATCGTTTATATGCTTCCAGTCTTAAACTCACGCCCCTGACGCTCTTTGGCGAGAGCCTGGGCGCAATCGAACCACCCCTTTGCAATTGAAGCCCAGTCCGTCAAACCGCCGCCCGTACGTACAAGCGGATGCCCAGCGGTAACCATTGCGGCAACGATGCCTGCAGCGGCTAATCGGTCTGTCGGGTCCATGGCAGTCCCTTCTTGTTCGTGTCTGTCGTTGTAATGCGCGGCCGTTAGCGGCGGCTTAAGCCCTGGTGCTGTCCGGACAGTTGCGGCGGCATTTCTTGCAATGGGCGCGGTTTGCGCCCGGCGTGGTGCGCGCTTTGCGGGATCAGTTACGTCATTGCAAGTCACTCGACGCATCCCTCACTCGCTGCCGGTCGGTACGCCGCCGGCGGTGTGTTTTTTAGATCGGTGTGGCCTCCAGGCGACAGCTTCCAGCGCGATCTTTCGTTCGGGCGATCCTTTTTCAGATCAGTGTTGCTTGCAGGCGACAGCCTCTCGCGCGGTCTTTCGCTATGGTGCGGCACGTCGATTCTTTGGGGCAGATTCTCGGGCAGAGAATCTTGCAGGTTCTTGGGGGAAGGATACTGGCAATGATCCGCTACGTCGTGAACGACGGCAGGCTGCTGTCGCTTCGAGCTACTGAATGGGCGATGCTGCTTGTCGGTGGGTTGCTAGCCGGATCGCCGTTGCTGCTTTTCTGACACAATCCGTTTCCACGACGACGGCCAATCGTCGGCTTGGGTCGTCTGGATTCTAGCGCGGTGCTTCATTCTAGTGCGGTACTTCGCGTTGTGGCCGCTGCGCCACAGGCGGCAACAAAATAGCTCTGGCTCGAACAAAGGCACTTTGCTGCCACAAAAAAGAACCCCAAGCGCATTGATGCTCGGGGTCGTAGGCGTTGTTGCCTCAGCTTAGGCTTCTGATCGGGCGGCAGGGGTGTCGGGGGATGGTTTGCCGCCCGGTTGGCCTATTAGACTCAATCTAGTTGCGCGGCCGGCTCCTTCAAAGCACTTCACACATTAATGTTTGTCCATGCGGCCGGCTGCTTTAGCCGCTTCCGCATTAATGTTTATCCATCTGGTTTGATCAAACTCGCTTGCTCAGAAAATGAAGGCGCCGCCTCGCGGCGGCGCGGTCGTCGAACTAAGCCGCGCTTTTAGTAGCAGGTGCCGACCCAATAATGGCCGTTCCACACGCGCTGGCATGCCGGCCCATAATAGCCGTAGGGTTTGCGTAGTAAGCGTAAGGCCCATACGGCGCGGAGTAGTACGGCGCCGTAGCTGCCGCGGCGACTGCACCACCAACGATAGCGCCGGCAATAAACGGTCCGGGGCCCCAGCCTGGTCCCCACCAGCGCGCCTCGGCTGCACTGGACGTCGCGACTGCTGCCGTGCCAAGCGCCGCCACCGCGACGAGAGAAGTCACGATCTTTCTCAAGCCGATTTTTGGTTCGTGGTGAGGGTGGTTGGTATCGATGCGCGGTGTTTGAATATGTGACCCGCAGCACAGTTCGGTGAAATTTAAGCGGCATAATCGGCGAGGCGCGGTCGCGACTTTCGTGGCGCCGTCGCAGCCGGAGCGCAAGTCGCATGCCCAACGACACACACTCACGTCGAACGAACAACGGTCGTGCGGGAAGCGGTGCGCCGGTAAGGGTATCAGGGAGTAAAGCGCGATCGGTGGGACGCCGCTGCGTCGAGAATAGCAGGCGATTATGCACGCCGAATAACAGTTTATTGATGGTTGTAAATGAACCATGGCCGCCTTGCGCGCGACCAACAATATGAGAAGAATTCGCGTCACAGGAGGCGATCGTCATGACCGACACGTTACTGCCCGCAAGCAGCGTTGCCGAACGCGAGTTTCGGATCGGCGATGCGATGAACAAATCCATAACGATGCTGTCGCGCAACCTGCTGCCGTTCAGCATTGTGACCGGCGTCGCCGCGCTGCCGCACGTCTTGCTGTTCGATCGCCACAGCAGCGGCACGACGCAGACGGGTTGGGATGTGGCCTTGATAGCCACCGGCCTCGTGCTGGCGATGGTGCTCAGCGCTCTCAGCCAGGCGACCGTCCTTTACGGGGCGTTCGAGGGTCTGCGCGGCGGACAAGTCGACGTTATGGCGTCCTTTAAATATGCGTCGCGCCGGTTTGTTCCGGTCATCGGCGTTGCCATCTTGTCGGCATTGCTGGCCGGACTTGCCTGCGTCGCCCTGATCTTCCCGGGCTTGATGCTGATGACGATGTGGTATGTCGCCACGCCCGCGTGCGTCGTTGAAGGGCTCGGCCCCTGGAACTCCATGATGCGCAGCCGGTTCTGACCAAGGGCCATCGCTGGAAAGTGTTCGGCCTCGTGATCGTGCTGAGCATCTCGGCAGTCATCGGCAGCGGTATGGTCGAAGCGGTGGCGCTCGGCGTCGGCACCACAATCGGCATGGTCCTCAAGCTGATCTGGAGCGCGTTCTATGGCGCCTTCGCCGCCATCGTGGTGGTCGTGATGTATCACGACCTGCGCGTCGCCAAGGAAGGCGTCGACACCGATCAGATCGCCGCCGTGTTCGAGTGATCCTCGCCGTCTGCTAGAGCGCCATCGTCTCAATTGAGTTGATTGGCGCTCTAGCTTTTTGGTGGAGCATGATCTTTTCGGAAAACCGGCTTCCACTTTTCCGGATCATGCTCTAAGCAGCGGCAATCAAGATGCGACCCGTCGCCATGCGGCGGGTCGTTTCGTTGCGGCAGGTCAGGTTGGAAGGGCCGGCGGGGTGAACTTGTCGGCGCGGACCTTGCCGTAAAGCTGCTCGCGCTCGAGGAAGGCCCGCTCAGCGGTGTAGAAATCGCGCAAGAATGCCAGCACCTGATTTGGCGGCACCGGCGAAGTCCAGCCGATCTTGTGACAGATTTTGTCGCAGACCTCCTGCAAGACCGCGGCGCCGGCCGGCGTCGGCGGACGGCGCAGCAATTCCTCGAGCACCTGCAATTCAAAGGCGCCATAGGCCCGCAGCTGCTGCTCGGTGAAGGCGAATTGCACGGCGCCCTCGACGAGGTCGCTCAACAGCGTGAGCTTGGGCAGCGCGATGACCATGGTGCCGGCAATCAGGTCGCCGCCGCGCATGCGGTCGCGGTTGATCAGCGGCAGCGCCGCAAAGAAAACGCAGCCAAACGCCGATCGAGAGCTGCATCAAGTCCACCGCGCCGCCGGCCGATTTGCCTCCCGACATGAGGATGCCCAGCGGCAGGAACATCTCGACCTCGCGCGTGAGATTGCGCGCGATCACGGCGGACGGCAGCAGCGGCCCGCCGGCGCGGTCGATGACGCGTATGCCGACGATGCGCTTGCCCGGGGTCGCGCCGCGCCAGGCGATCTCGAAATAAACGAAATAGATGTTGCGAACCACGAAGCCGATGAACAGCGCGATGGATATCGCGATCAGCGTGAAGCTGCCAAAGCCGGCCACCAGCAGCAGCGGCAGATAGATCGCCAGCAACAGCAGAGTCCAGATCACCCAGTCGAGCGCAAAGGCGGTGAAGCGCTCGCTGTGGTCGGCAAGCGCGACCGGAATCGGAACTCCTTCCGGGGTGACGATATTACGCCGCTCGCGCCGCGTTTTTTCGAAGAACTGCGAGGTGCGCTCGTGGGCCAAGCGTCATCGTTTGGCCTCGCGACCGCAGAGGGAGAAATAAGCGAGCCACAGCAAGCCGACCACGATCCCGATCGTCAGGCGTAGCGGCGTGCTTTGCACCAGCTGGCGGAAGCCGCCTTCCAGGATTGCCGCGACGAACAGCATGAGCACGGCGCCGACCGCGATCTGTGCCGCCTGGCGGCCGTGCAGCGCCAGATTTTCGATGCGCGTGTACGGGCCCGGGAACAGCATTTTCTCGGCGATCACCAGGCCGCCGGCGCCGAACAGGACGAAGGCGCCAAGCTCGGTGGTGCCATGAATGGAGATCCAGCCGAGGAAATCGACGGTCAGGTCGCGATTGTAATGCAGCGCCAGCAATGCGCCCAGCACCAGTCCGTTATAGATCAACAGCAGCGCCGTCGGGACGCCGGCGGCCAGGCCGAGACCGAAGCTGAAAATACCGACCAGCGTGTTGTGGTTGAACAGCACGTTGGCGAAATAGCCGAATGTTGCGGCGGCTCCCGGCCACGGCGTGGAACAGCTCGTGGGTCGAGCAGATCGGCGCGCGTGCTCGATGGCCCGCGGCCGCCGGCGAGGCCTGAGGGAATGATCGACGAGAGCCAGCCTTCGTCCTGCAACACCAGCATGAAGCCGGCGGCGACGCCGATCAGCAGGAGCAAGCGCGGCGATGCGCGGCGTGCCAACGCGCCGAGCGCACCGCCGCCGGCAGGTCGCGCCGAAAGAAATCGCGCATCCCCTCGAGCGGGCTGATGCGCGGCCCATAGACCACCAGGAAGGCGCGCAGCGCCAGGTTCTCCAGGTAGAGCAGGAGGTTGCGGTCGAGCGCGATGGTGCGCGCGACCGACAGCGACGACAGCGCGGCGCGATAAAGGATCGGCAGCCGCTGCAATTCGTCGAGCGAGAGCCCGCGCACCCCGCGCCGCTCGAACCGCAGCACCAGCGTTTCCAGCTCGCGCCAGCCTTCCTCGCGGCCTTTGCGAAATTCGCTGCTCTTGAGGACGAGCGGCGGCTTGCCGGCGGCCGGCAACGCGGCAGACAGCCGCTCATCCACGGCATCGATCATCGCCATCATATCAGCCCGCGCTGCTTGATCATGAGATAGCGATTGATCAGCGCGATCGGCAGGCTTCGGCTCGGCACGTCGATGCAGTGAACGCCGAGCCGCTCCAGCCGCTCGAACACGATGCTGCGTTCGCGCAGGAAATCTTGGGCGATGACGGCCTGCGCGACGTCGACGAACCGGTTCGGCGCCGCGTCGACGGCATTTTGCAGCACCGAGCCGCGCTGGGTGACGAACACCACGAGATGGCGGTTGGCGACGCGCTGCATGCTTTCGATCAGCAGCTCGGCGGTAATGGTATCGACGAAATCGGTGAACAGGATGACCAGTGCGCGGCGCTTGAGCCGCGCGCTGAGTTCGGCCAGGCCGAGAGTGAAATTGGTCTCCTGGTGATTGTAGGTGAGCTCCGCGGTCGCGCGCTCGATCCGCGCCAGGCTCGATATGCCGCGGCCCGGACCGACATATTGCCGGACTTGCGCATCGAACCCGTAAGTGCCGACCAGATCGCCGCCCTGAAGCGACACCCAGGCGAGCACCAGTCCGGAATTGATGGCATGGTCGAGCCGGGTGATGCCGTCGACCGGTTCGAGCATCAGATAGCCGGTATCAAACGCCATCATCACCTGATGATTGCGTTCGGTCCTGAACTCCTTGCACAACAGCTTGCGGTGGCGGGCCGAATGCTTCCAGTCGATAAATCGGCTGTCGAGGCCGACCACATATTCGCGCAACGCATCGAACTCGGCGCCCTCGCCCTGCTGCAGCTGGGTTTTGATGCCGTAGATCGCCTCCTGCATGTAAAATTGCAGCGCCGAGCCGTGCACGCCGCGCACATTGGGCAGCACGTCGATGGTGCGGTCGACCGGGATCTTGCGGATGAATTCGACCAGTCCGAGCGGACCTCGCCAGCGAATCCAGACGCGCTCGACCTGCACGCGACCGCGGCGCCGCGGCACGACCGGCAGCGCGATCCGCGCTTTTTCGCCGGCGGCGAGCCGCGCCGAAACGATGTCGGAACGCTCGACTTCGCCGCGCTGTTCGGCGATCAGCTCGAAACCGACCGAGCGCCGATAGCGCGGTGCAGCGAGTTCGGCGGTGACGGCGCCGCGCTCGCCGATATAGAGCTTGTCGGGCGTCGAAATGTCGATTTCAAGGAGGCGCGGCGGCGAGCGCCAGCCCGAGGTCGGATGCGGCAATCAGGACAACCAGAATGCCATAGCTGACCGAGAGCGGCCACAGGTTCGGGTTATAGATCACGGCGATCAACGTCAGCGGAACTCCGCCGACGAACAGCAGCACCGCGCGCGGGGTCGGCCTGATCATCGCGGCGCCGGCGTCCGGTCGAGGACCTCGCGCAGCACCCGATCCGGCGTTACCCCTTCGATCTCCGCGCTTGGCGACATGGTGAGCCGGTGGCGCAGCACCGGCAAGGCGAGGATTTTCACGTCGTCGGGAATGACGAAATCGCGGCCCTGCAGAATTGCGAACGCCCGCACGGCGACCGCCAGCATGTTGGCGGCGCGGGTCGACGCGCCGACTTCGAGCGACGAATGCTCCCGCGTCGCACGGATCACGTCGACGATATAGTCGACCAGCGGGTCGGAGAGGCGAATGAGCGTCACCGCCTCGCGCACCTTGGCCAGCGCCGCCGAGTCGGCGATCGCCTTGAGCCCGAAGTCTTCGAGCCGCGGCATGGCGGAGCGGTGGCCGTGGCGGCGCACGATCTCCCGCTCCTCGTCGCGGCTCGGATGATCGACGATCACCTTGAACAGGAAACGGTCGAGCTGCGCCTCGGGAAGCGGGTAGGTGCCTTGTTGCTCGATCGGGTTTTGGGTCGCAACGACCATGAAATCGTCGCCGAGCGGATAGTCCTTGCCGTCGATCGTGACGACGCGCTCATTCATCGCCTGCAGCAGCGCCGCCTGCGTCTTGGGCGGCGTGCGGTTGATCTCGTCGGCCAGCAACAGCTGAGCGAAAATCGGTCCCTTGGTCAGCACAAAGCTGTTGGTCTGGAAGTTGAAGAGATTGGTCCCCAACACGTCGCCGGGCATCAGGTCGGGCGTGAACTGGATGCGGCCGAATTGCAAGGCGAGCGCGGCGGCAAATGCGCGCGTCATCAGTGTCTTGGCGGTGCCCGGCACGCCCTCAATAAGGACGTGACCGCCGACCAGCAGGCTCGTCAGCAAGAGCTCGATCGTTTCGTCCTGGCCGACCAGGGCCTTGCGCACTTCGCCGCGGACGCCTTCAGTGACCGCGCGGATGGCTGACACGTCCATCGATGATTTCCCCCTTCCATTGATGAATTTGACGCGCGAGCCGCACCAGGGTCGACAGATTCCGGCGCCGTCCCTCGGGCACGTCTTCGATCTGGCGGATCACCGCGCCGCAATCAGTCTCGACTCCGCGCGCTGAGCCGACCCGCTGCAGCCACGCCACCAGCGCGTTTCCGGAAATGCCGCGCGGCGCGTGCAGCTGCCGCCCGACGTCGCGAACGGTTTCCAACACATAACGGCGAATGACCGTCTCCTGATGACCGGTGAATTCGATCAGGCTTGCCATGTTTTGCAGCAGGCCACTCACGTCCGGCGTTCAGCGGCGGCGGCAGCGATTGCGGCGCGCCGAAACGGCCGAGCGTCGCCCACAGCAACATCGCCACGGCGACCAGGCCCTGGATGGTCGCCACCACGAACGGGAAGCGGAACAGCAGCAGGAACGGGCTCGCCGGCCGCGCCACGAAGCCGTGCACGGTTTCGTCAAAGATGACGCTGCCGTTGGCTCCGCGCAGCCGCTTGATTGCGGCGACCGACGAGGGCCGCATTGGTGTCGCGCCCGAATCCCTGATTGGCAATGACGTCGGGGTCGGACAACACCCAGATGGCGTCGATTGCCGCTGGACGATTTCGCCGATCAGCATGCCCTCGGGGGCGGCGATGATCGGGCGCAGCGGCTGCCCGTGGATGAGCTGGATCGGCTGATCGATGCTCGGCGCGATGCGCAGCGCATTGGTCGTCCAGAGCACTTTGTTCCGCTCGCGCGTCACCTCGGCCTTGGGCGCGACAAGCCGAGCGTCCACTTCGCATCCGCCGATCGGGCGCTCGGCGAGCGAACCGAGCCAGCCCGGGTGATCTTCGCTTGGTCTGCCGGTCCATTTCGGCAGCACGAGCAGGATCGTCGCATTGGCATCGAGAAGGCTGCGGATGGTCGATTCGGATGCCGCGTTGGTTCGCGGCTCAGCGATCACGATGACGCTGCCGGGCGACGACCTTGGCAAGCGAATTGTACTGGCTCTTGACGACGGCAACGCCTTGCCGCTGGAGCACCTCGGCGATGCCGGCATAGCCGATGGCGGAGCGCGAAAAAGTACTCGGCCCGACGCGGTCGCCGCCGCCGCTGCTGTCGCCGCTGGCCATGAAATAAAGCGTGACGGCGAACAACGCGACCGCGGCGCAGATCCAGCCGATCAGCACGCGGAGCGGGAAGATCGGTTGCGTCGCTCATGCGGCGGCGCTCCCGTGCAGGGCTTGCTCGAGCGCGTTGAAGCTTACGCGGCAGGCCGCATAGTCCGTCTTGCCCGGCCGGATACTCGCCGAAATAGGTCCATTCGACGCGGCCGACCACGTCGCGCAGCGAGTCGCGAGCCCGCTCCGGGCAGACGCGTGCTGCGCAGGATTTCGCGGCTGGTCAGCGAGTCGGCGAAGGGTTCGTCGAGACGCGCACGGATGTCCGCCAAGCCCCGGAGCAGGAGAACGTGCATCGCCTCCGCGTAGCGACCTTCGCGCGCCAGCTCATCGGCTGCCGCCAAAACCACGGTCGGGTCCCGGTGCGCGATATCGGCCGCCGATCTCCTCCTCTCGGCCCAGGACTCGCCTCCCCTCGGCTCGCAGCAGCGGGACCATGTCACGGAAGGAATAGAGCACCACGCCGAGCGCGACCGCGATGACTACCCACAGCAGTTCGGGCGGCAGCCTGATGCGGAACGGCTCCGGCTCGCGGGTGACCTCGGTCTGCAGGTCGAGGCGACGGATGGCCTCCTGCGCCGCCGATTGCGCGTCGCGCTCGGTTTGCGCCGCCGCCAAGGCGATCTGGACAGCGAAGCGCCGCGACGGCGGCGACGGCGATCAATGCCCGTCGGAGCGTGCCTCGCCGCAAGCCGGTTTCGTCCGCAGCATTGCTCATCCTCGTTGAGCGGTCGGTCCACCGCCGGGTGGAAGCCCGGCGTCACCAATCTGCGCCAGCGATTTGTCTCCCGCCTCGAGCGCGACTGAAGACGCCAGCGCGATTTTGGTACGCTAAGGGATCGCGTTCTGCATACGCGGTTATCAGATTGTGTGATCGAAATATTTCAATTCCGGCCGTAGCCTGGTTCCGGCAGGCGAGCGTGAAGTTATTCGGGCCCAGCATATCGTGTTCCGGCGGAAGTGAAAACGCCGGCTGTCTCGCGGTGCCAAGCGCACATTGGCGCCCGCGCGAGCCCCTCCCTTCGTCCCATAGACTGGCGGCGCCGTTTCGGGCACAACTTTTCCATCTGTGCGTTGATACTCTCGATCGCAGGGCAACAATGGAAGCAGAGGCTGGATGTCCGAAGTCGAGCGCGTAGCGGTTGGGGGTCTGAAGGTCGCAAAAATTCTCCACGACTTCGTCGTCGATGAGGTCATTCCCGGAACCGGCATCGAGGCCTCGGCGTTTTGGCAGGGGCTTGATCGCATCGTCCATGATTTCGCGCCGCGCAACCGCGCGCTGTTGCAGAAACGCGATGCGCTGCAGACCAAGATCGACGACTGGTATCGCGGCCGGCGCGGACAGCCTTTTGACCAAGCCGCGCAAAAGGCGTTTCTCGCCGAGATCGGCTACCTCGTGCCGGAAGGGCCGCCGTTCAAGGTCGATACCGCCAATGTCGACGAGGAGATCGCCGCCGATCGCCGGACCGCAGCTCGTCGTGCCGGTCAGCAACGCGCGCTACGCGCTCAATGCCGCCAACGCGCGATGGGGCTCGCTCTACGACGCGCTCTATGGCTCCGACGCCATTCCGCGAGACGCCGCCGGCGCGCAGCGCAAGGGTTACGATCCGGAACGCGGCAAGCGCGTGATCGCCTGGGCGCGGCGTTTCCTCGATGAGGCGGTGCCGCTCGCCTCCGGCTCCCACGCCGACGTCCGCGGCTATGCGATCAACAAAGGCAGCGCTTGCCGCCACTCTCCAAAACGGCAGCACGGTCGGACTGAAGGACCCCAAGCAGTTGCGCGGCTATCGCGGTGGTCGCGGATGCGCCCGCAGCGATTCTTCTGGTCAACAACGGCCTGCACATCGAGATCGTCATCGATCGCGCGCATCCGGTCGGCCGCGACGATGCCGCCGGCGTCGCCGACGTCATTCTCGAAGCGGCGGTGACGACGATCATGGATCTGGAGGATTCGATCGCCGCCGTCGATCCGGCGGATAAGGTCGCGGCCTATCGCAATTGGCTCGGCCTTTGCCAGGGAACGCTGGTCGACATCGTTCCAAAAAGACGGCAAGCCGCTCACCCGCCGGCTCGCCGCGGATCGGAGCTACACCGCGCCCGACGGCGGCGCACTGACATTGCCGGGCCGCAGCCTGATGCTGATCCGCAACGTCGGTCATCTGATGATGGACCAAGGCGTGCTCGATCGCGACGGCCAGCCCGCGCCCGAAGGCGTGCTCGATGCGGCGATCACGAGCCTCGATCGCGCTGCACGATCTCAAGGGCAAAAGCGCGTTCCGCAACAGCCGCGCCGGCTCGATCTACATCGTCAAGCCGAAGATGCACGGGCCGGAGGAAGTCGCGTTCGCCAACGATTTGTTCGCTGCCGTCGAGGACATGCTGGCGCTGCCGCGCAACACCATCAAGATCGGCCTCATGGACGAGGAGCGGCGCACGACGGTCAATCTGATGGAATGCATCCGCGCCATCAAATCGCGGGTGTTCTTCATCAATACCGGCTTTCTTGACCGCACCGGCGACGAGATCCACACCGCCATGGAAGCCGGGCCGATGATCCGCAAAGGCGCGATGCGCGATCAGCCCTGGCTCAAGGCCTACGAAGACTGGAACGTCGATATCGGTCTCGCCTGCGGCCTGCCCGGGCACGCCCAGATCGGCAAGGGCATGTGGGCGATGCCCGACATGATGGCGGCGATGCTCGAGCAGAAAATCGCCCAGCCGGAGGCCGGCGCCAACACCGCCTGGGTGCCGTCGCCCACGGCGGCGACGCTGCACGCGACGCATTATCACAAGGTCAATGTCGCCAAGCGGCAGCAGCAATTGGCGTCGCGCGCCCGCGCCAGCCTCGACGACATTCTGACCATCCCGGTCGCCCGCGGCGTCAACTGGTCGCCGGAGGAAGTGCAGCAGGAGCTCGACAACAACGCCCAGGGCATCCTCGGCTATGTGGTGCGCTGGATCGACCAGGGCGTCGGCTGCTCGAAGGTTCCCGACATCAACAATGTCGCGCTGATGGAAGATCGCGCGACCTTGCGCATCTCGAGCCAGCACATCGCCAACTGGCTCCGCCACGGCATCACGTCGGAGCGCCAGGTGATGGCGACGATGAAGCGCATGGCGGCGGTGGTCGACACGCAGAATGCCGGCGATCCGGCCTATCTGCCGATGGCGCCGGATTTTGACACGTCGGTCGCCTTCGCCGCCGCCTGCGATCTGGTGTTCAAGGGCGCGGCGCAGCCGAACGGCTATACCGAGCCGATCCTGCACGCGCGCCGGGCCGAGTTTAAGTGCCGCCACGGGGCTTGAGAGCCTGGCGACCGCCGAGGAATTGAACGGCTTAGATGTGCGAGGCGCGCCAGCTCACCGAGTTGGCGGCCAAGCACGCGTGCGGTATGCTTGGAATATTCAGTTTCTCCGCCAACGTGTCGAGGTTCGGCGTCGGCGTCAGCAACGCGCGGGCCATTTTCCAAGCCGCCGTGGTCCGCCGCACCAACGTTCTTTTGGCGAATGCCGATTTGACGACGTAGCCCAGGACAATCGTTTCAAAATCCTCCGGCTCAGCCCCGCCAATTTCCCGCACCGCGTCGGTTGGAGCGCCAACGCCAAAAGAACCGCGCTGGTAATCCAGCAAGAAAAAATAGAGCTGGGTCAGGATAAAATCTGAAAGTCCGATCGATTTGCCGAATTTCAGAAACAGCGATATCGGCGCGTTTTGATAGCGAACCTTCCGGCCGAGAACCTTGCCGAAGGCAGCGGCGATTTCGTCCGGCGATAGCAGCTTGGGTCCCGTCGGCCTGAACGCTTTGCCGACATAGGGCGCCGGATCGATCAATCCCCCGACAATGACCTTGGCGATGTCCGCGTTGGATGGCGGGGCATTCAAGCCGCTTCCAAGCGGCAACGCCATCAGCCCGAATTGCGCAATTGGCTCCAAAGCCGCCATGTAGTTGTCGGCGAACCAGCCGGGATTGATCGTGATCACCGGCACGTCCGATGCCCAGCGGAATATTCTCTCGGCGAGGTATTTCTCGCGGCCGTGGATGGACAGATGGTTGCGGTCGACCAGCCACTAGCTTAGCACCACGATAGCCTCGAGTCGGCCGTCCTGCGCCGCTTCGGCAAAGATCGCCGCGCGCCGGAGCGAACCGGGTTCAAGCGGCGGGCAAAAGTACGCTCGTTGCACGCCTTTGACGGCTTCCTGCACGGCGACCGGATCTTCGAGCGAGCCGACACAGATTTCCGCGCCGCCTCCATCAACGACGCGCTGCGCGCATCTTCCTGATGGACCAGGGCGCGCACCGGATAACCCTTCTGCAGCAGCAACAGGGCAGTGGGCGCGCCGGTTTTTCCGGTGGCCCCGGTCACCAACATCCTCGGCTTTGGCATGCTCGCCTCCTTGACCGGCGTTTGCTATGTTGTATCGAACGCTACAAATTAACGTAGCTGCCGTGATCACGAAAGTCAACAACATGTATCGGCCGCTACAGAACTGTGCTAACGACCGAAAGTATGAGCGGAAAAAGACAGTTCGACTATGCCGGCGCCATCAACGCGGCGACGCTATTGTTCTGGGACAAAGGCTATTCCAACGCGTCGCTGCGTGCGCTGTTGAAGGTCATGAAAATCGGCGAGAGCTCATTTTACAACAGCTTCAAGAGCAAAAAGCATCTCTATCTGCTGTGCCTTCGGCATTACCACGAGACGCTGACGCAAAAACGCTGGCAGGTCTTCGCCGCTGAGCCGTCGGTGCGCCAGGCGATCCGCCGGTTCTTTGCCGTGGTGCTCGACGATCTCGACGATCCGAAGGTGCCGAACGTCTGCTTGATGGCGGCGAGCCTGTCGAGCGACGTGCTCAGTTCCCGCGATCTGCGCAAGCACGTGCTCGACGAGATGCGGGTGATGCAGGAGATGCTATTTCGGCGGTTGGAGCAGGCGAAAGCCACAGGCGATCTGCCAGCGGCATTCGACGCCGCGGTCGCCGCCGAGGTCGTCGTCACTTATCTGCAGGGATTTTACCGGGTGGTGCGGGTGCTGCACGACCGCAAGCATATGGAGCAGCAGATCGAGACGCTGCTCAAAGGCTTGGGACTTTAGGGCGCGATCCTGAACAAACCTGCCCCGGACTTGGCGCGGGATGGATGCAGATCGGCAGCCGTGGCGGCAATCAAAGATATCGGGACTGCAGATCGACGGTGCCCTTGACCCCAATGAAGTCGTAATTTTCCGCGAGCCATTTGTCGCAGCGTTCACGGCCGATCTCGAACAGATGGGTCAGGAATTTCCAGGTCCCGTTCATCTTGCTGGAGCCCGCCAATTCCCGGATCACGTCCTCGGCCTCGATCAAGTGCATGAACATGCGCTTGCCGCCGGCCATCTTGCCCTCGTCGATCAGCTGGGTGACGAAAGCGATGGCGCGCATTTCCCGCATCAGCGATGAATTGAAGCTGATTTCCTGCATGCGGTTGATGATGGAGCGGGAATTGGTCGGCAGCTCGGGCCGCTCGGTCGGCGTCAGATGCACCATGATGACGTCCGGCGCCTTGCAGCCATAGATCACCGGAAAGATCGCCGGGTTGCCCATGAAGCCACCGTCCCAATAGGCGTCGCCGTCGATCTCCGGCGCGCGCATCATGAACGGCAGGCAAGC
Organism: uncultured Alphaproteobacteria bacterium; assembly: GCA_963804405.1. Taxonomy (GTDB): domain Bacteria; phylum Pseudomonadota; class Alphaproteobacteria; order Rhizobiales; family Xanthobacteraceae; genus BOG-931. The sequence continues at coordinate 30,612 of CAWDQG010000011.1, forward strand.
CGACGCCAGCACATGTTCGGCGGCGAGCTCTTCGCGGGCGAAAACTTTAACCTTGCCGGTTCGCACATTGGTCGCCGACAGGAACAGCTTGATCACTTTTTGCTGGCGCACCCGCTCGAAGTTGACTTCAGCGTTGAGCAAATCCTTGAGCGGATTCATGTCGAACGGATTGAGCTGATAAGGCGACAGGATACGGCTCAGGGTGTCGATAAAAACATAGTTCGGCGTCTGATCGAGACCGAAATTCGGATTCATCTGATCTATGAAGGACGGCGCGATGAAGCTCGAGGATGACACCTCGGACATTTTCTTCCAGAAACTCCGCAGCCGCTCGCGCGCCCCCTCGCGGCCGTTGAGCGCAAGGCCATCCGCCAGCACGACAGCATTGACGCCGCCGGCGCTGGTCGCGGTGACGCCGTCGAAGCCGATGCGCTCGTCTTCCAGGATGCGATCGAGCACGCCCCAGGTGAAAGCGCCGTGACTGCCGCCGCCTTGGAGCGCCAAATTGATGGTCTTCTGTCCTACGATCGGCTCGCTACGTTCAAGCTCGCCGGGTTTAGGTTGCGCAGTCATGGTTTCCCCCACAGTGCGCGCTGCGGCTCAATGATGCTGCCGCCATTGTTAAAGCCGTAATCTAGCACCGTGGCGTGCTCTCCGTCACTGCCTAAAAATGGCGCGGGGCGAGGCGGTTAACGGAGTAGGTCGCGTGCATTCGCAAACGCCCATCGTGGGCCGGCCTGATCAATATTTTTGATCAATATCGGCACGCCCTCGGTTGTCGGCCCCCTTGCGCGGAATCTCAAGCCGCAACTCGCGATGAGGGATCGGGTTGACGCACATGTGAATGGCGGCGCGGTCGGCATTGCCGGGCGGCCGGTTCGGTGATTACTGATGCGCCGATGACCACCCGCATCACCATCCGCAAGCCTGACGACTGGCATCTCCACGTCCGCGACGGCGAAATGCTCAAGGCGGTGCTGCCCTATACGGCACAGCATTTCGGCCGCGCCATCCTGATGCCGAACCTCGTGCCGCCGATCCGTACCACGCAGGAAGCGATCGCCTATCGTGAGCGCGTGTTCGCCGCCTTGCCGAAAGGCTCGCATTTCACGCCGCTGATGACCTGCTATCTCACCGACGAGACCGACCCCGATGACGTCGAGCGCGGCTTTCGCGACGGCGTGTTCACCGGCGTCAAGCTTTATCCGGCCAACGCCACCACCAACTCGGCGGCGGGCGTGACCGATTACCGCAACATCACGCGCGTGCTGACGCGGATGGAAAAGATCGGCATGCCGTTTCTCATGCACGGCGAGGAGGTCGGTCCCGACATCGACATTTTCGACCGCGAGGCGGTGTTCATCGATCGGCGGCTATCGAAGTGGGTGAAGGAATTCCCCGGGCTTCGCATGACCATGGAGCATCTGTCGTCGAAGCAGGGCGCCGACTTTGTCAAAAGCGCGGCGCCGCAAGTCGGCGGTACCATCACGCCCTATCACCTCAATCTCACGCGGACCGACTGGCTCGGCGCCGGCATCAAGCCGATGATGTATGCCATGCCGGTGATCAAGACGGCCAACGATCGGGCCGCGTTGCGCAAGGCCGCCACGTCGGGTGACGCCTGCTATTTCCTCGGCACCGATTCCGCCCCGCATCCGTTCGCGCGCAAGGTCGCGATCAGCGGGGTTCCCGGCATCTTCAACGCGCCGGTGGCGCTCGCCACCTATACCAAGGTGTTCGAAGAGGAGGGCGCGCTCGACAAGCTCGAAGCCTTTGCCTCGCTCAACGGACCCAGCCATTACCGCCTGCCGCCGAATGAGGATAAAATCGCGCTGGAGAAAGCGCCGTGGACAGCACCGGTCGAGGTCAAGGTCGCTGGACCGGACGAACGCACATTGCTCTATCGCGGCGGCGAGACCATCGAGTGGCAGGTGGTGGCGAGCTAGGAGAAGGAAACGAACAATGACCGGGTTCGCCGACAAGAACGTGATCGCCGAGCTGACGGCAAAGATGCTGATCGAGGTCGAGGCGGTTCGCTTCATGACCGACAAGCCGTTTATTTTCACGTCCGGCTGGGCGAGCCCGGTCTATACCGACTGCCGGCGGCTGATCTCGTTTCCGCGCGTGCGGCGGACGCTGATCGACTTCGGCGCCGAAACGATCGAGCGCAACGTCGGGTTCGAGCAATTCAATTCGGTGGCCGGCGGCGAGACCGCCGGCATTCCATTTGCCGCCTGGATGGCGGACCGGCTGATGCTGCCGATGCAATATGTACGAAAGAAGCCGAAAGGTTTCGGTCGCAACGCCCAGATCGAGGGCCACATCGAAGCCGGCGACCGCGTCCTGTTGGTCGAGGACATGACCACCGACGGCCGCAGCAAGGTCAATTTCTGCACCGCTCTGCGCGAGGCCGACGCCACCATCGAACATTGTTTTGTAATTTTTTTCTACGACATTTTTCCGGAGGGGCGAAAAATCTTGAGCGATCTCGGTGTCACCTTGCATGCGCTCGCCACCTGGTGGGACGTGCTCGACGCGGCGAAGAAAAGCGGGCGGTTCGACACGGGCCGGCTGCAGGAAGCCGAGGCCTTCATGAAGAATCCGGTCGGCTGGTCGAAGGCCCATGGCGGCGCTGCGCAAGCGGCGGAGTGGATCGTTGGCACTGCATGACGATGCGGACGTGATCGTTGTCGGCGCCGGCCGCGTAAGGGTAAATCCTTGATGAGTAGCCTTTATGAGTAGCCTTTATGAGTAGTCCTTGGCCGACGGAACTGCGTCTACAGAAAGACCGCAAAATCCTCGCGGTGACGTTCGACGACGGCGAAAGCTTCGAGCTGCCGGCCGAATATTTGCGCGTGCGCAGCCCGAGCGCCGAGGTGCAGGGCCATTCGCCGGCCGAACGCCGTCTGGTTGCCGGCAAGCGCGACGTGCAGATCCTGGAACTGCATCCAGTCGGCAATTACGCGGTGCGTCTGGTTTTCGACGACATGCACGCCACCGGAATTTTCACCTGGGACTATCTGTTGGAGCTCGGCAAGAACCACGACAAATACTGGCGCGACTATCTCGACGAGGTGGAAGCAAAGAAGCTTTCGCGGGCTCCTGCGGCGCACTGAGATTCTTCGCCGCACTGGTTAACGGTCGCTGTCCGGGCCCGGCGCCGACGCAAACGTCGGTCGTGTGTGCGCGCGCCGTCAGTTGGCGATCTGCGCATGTAACGAACGGTCAACCTGACGACGGTAACATGACAAAAGTGTCGGGGTGGGGGTTGATGGGACACCTTCGGCATAGAGCGGCCTCGGCCCGGACTCCCTCAGGACCGAGGCCGTTTCTTTTTTTGACGGCCGAACGCGCGCCGGATTGCATCACATTAGAGTTGGAATCGGCCGCCGCATGCTGGCGGGCATGGCGGCTTATCGTCTAAGATTAAGGTTCCTCGCATGATCGAGCCAGGGAGAAAGTCATGACGGTGCGCGCGTCAATTATGGTTTTGCTGGCGGCAGGATTTCTCGCAATGGCGCAGGCGCAACGCGCAGCAGCCGGCGCCAGCGCCGGGACAAAATCCGCTCGATGTCGTTCCGGAGAAGATGCCGTTCAACACGCCCTACGGCACGCCGATTTCGCTAAAAAAGGCCGGAGAGGCGGTCCAGGCTGCGCTCGCGGAAGCCAACCAGCACGGCTGGGCCTTGAACATCGCCGTGGTCGATTCCGGCGGCAATCTTGTCACCTTCGCGCGCATGGACGGCGCGCAACTGGCCTCGATTGCCATCGCCGAGCACAAGGCGCGCGCGGCCGCCAAATTCCGCCGGCCGACGCGCGTGTTCGAAGAGGCCGTGCAAAAAGGCCTCGTCTTCATCGCCACGCTCGACGACGTGGTCGCCTCGCGCGGCGGCATTCCGCTGATCGAGGACGGCAAGCTCATCGGGGCCATCGGCTGCTCCGGCGGTACCGGCTCGCAGGACGAGGTAGTCTGCACGGCCGGCGCTGCGACGATCAACA
>CAWDQG010000012.1:0-86126 GCA_963804405.1 uncultured Alphaproteobacteria bacterium
TCGGTTCGCTGCGTCGCAGTCATACGTCCGGAGTCGGGGGTGAAGCCGACATGCCGACGTCGCTCAAACGACGCGATTGTTGAGGGTTTCGGATGCCGGCCCATGGCGACGATGCGGCTTGCACCGGGCCGGCGTCCGAAAGCCTTCAATGAAAGAAACCGCGATGGGAGAAGGTTGGTGGTGCGGCTTGCACTATGGGAATTTGAATGCCGCGGCTGATGCGCCTGAAGGAAGGCGGAGCGATGCCGGGCGTTGGCCGACGAGGATACGGCTCACGAGTAGGCGGCTGCCGGCATCGGATGCTGAAGATTTCTGGGCGATTTGAGTTGAGGGTTGGCTATTTGAGCGAGTGCTACCACGGCCGGCCGGCAACCAGCGAAGCAAGTGAGCGCATTTGCGGGCTTGCGGTTTGGGCTGGCTCATGAAGTATCGATCTTGATTACGCTGATCGGAGCTGTCGGCCGATGCCCGGGCGTGGCGCCGCGCTCGAAAATCTCGATGATGATCATGCGTCCGCCGCAGCATGGACAAGGGTGCGAGAGGGTGGGCGTCTCGTTGCCATCATTATCATCGGTATCTGCAGCTTGGCCTTGGGACCTTTGGCTACCGAGCAGTTGGCGGGCGCGTGCGATGTTGTCGGCGCAGGCAGCCTTGGCGAACAGGCCGTAGTGTCGGATGCGGTGGAAGCCCTTAGGCAGGACATGGATGAGGAAGCGGCGGATGAACTCGTCTGTTGCGAGCGTCATCACCTTGTAGCGATCGGGGCCTTCGACCCGATAGTCCTTGTACTTGAAGCTGACAGTGTTTTTGTTGAACGCGATCAGTCGGCTGTTGGCGATAGCGACGCGATGGGTGTAGCGGGATAAATACGCCAATACCGCCTTGGGCCCGGCGAAGGGCCGTTTGCCATAGACGTACCATCTGATCTTGCGCAGCGGCGCCATGAAGACAGTGAAGGCGGCGCGCTCAGCGAGATGACTATGCTGGCCGAAGAACTGCAATTGACCTGCTGCATGTGCAGCGACGAGCTTTTCCAGCATCAGCCGGCGGAATAGTTTTGCGAGCACGCGCCATGGCAGAAAGAACCGGGACCGGCACGACACCCACCGTGAGCCGTCGAGCGCGATGCCACCGCCCGGCACGATCATGTGGACATGCGGATGGTGGGTGAGCGCCGAGCCCCAGGTGTGCAGAACGGATGTGATGCCGATGCGGGCGCCCAGGTGCTTGGGATCACCTGCAATCGTGAGCATGGTCTCGGCTGAAGCCTTGAACAAGAGATCATAGACCACCGCCTTGTTCTGGCAGGCGATGTCGGCGATCGCCGCCGGCAACGTGAACACGATGTGATAGTACGGCGCCGGCAACAACTCGGCCTGGCGTTCGGTGAGCCATTGCTTGGCCGCTGCACCCTGGCATTTTGGGCAGTGCCGATTGCGGCAGGAGTTGTAGGCGATAGTCGTATAGGCGCAGTCCTCACAGCGCGCGACATGGCCGCCGAGCGCCGCGGTGCGGCAGCTCTCGATCGCCGCCATCACCTTGAGTTGGCCGAGGCTGACATGGCCGGCATTGGCACTGCGCCATGCCGGGCCATGGTCGCGGAAGATATCCGCAACCTCCAGCGCCGGGCGCGGCACGCGCGCCGCGCGTCAGGCGGGCGGCTCGCCTGTCTTGATCTTGCCGATGAGATGATCGAGCGGGCTGGTGACGTTGCGGATCGTAGTGGTGGCAACCTGCGTGTAGCGCGCCGTGGTGTCGAGCTTGGTATGTCCGAGCAGCACTTGGATCACGCGAACATCGACGTTCTGCTCCAATAGATGCGTGGCAAAGCTGTGCCGCAGCGTGTGCGGAGACGCAGGCTTGTCGATCCCGGCCGTCTGCGCGGCCTCATGGCAGGCGCGGGTAAGCTGACGCGTGGTGATCGGCTGCAGCGGATCACGGCCCGGGAACAGCCAGCCCCGCGAGCGGCACACCAGCCACCAATCGCGCAGCAGATCGAGCAGCCGCGGCGACAGCATCGCGTAGCGGTCCTTGCGGCGCTTGCTCTGCTCGATCCGGATCATCATCCGCGCGCTGTCGATATCGCTCACCTTGAGCGCAACGACTTCGGACACCCGCAGACCCGCCCCATAGGCGACGCTCAGCGCCGCCTTGTACTTGAGGCCAGGTGCCGCCGCCAACATGCGGGCGACTTCCTCCGGGCTCAACACAATCGGCGCTTTGCGCGGCTCGCGCGCAATCGGCAGATGCCTGACGATATCGGCGCGATCGAGCGTTACATCAAAGAAAAACCGCAGCGCCGATCCGGTGCCGTTGACCGTTCCCGCGCCTACTCCGCTTGATGCCAGATGCAGCAGGTAGCCGCGGACATCTTCCCGGCTCGCGCGATCGGGCGTGCGGCCAAGAAAAACGGCAAAGTTCTTGACGCGCCGAATGTAATCGGATTGCGTCTTCGGCACGAAATTGCGCACCGTCATGTCTTCAATCATGCGCCGGCGCAGCGGGCTGATGCACTCATCGGTCATGGGATACTCCTGTCTGAACCGAGGTTGTTGACCTCTCGATCTTCAGACAGGACGACCTGTCCCGTTATCGCCCCTACATCAGTTCCAGCCGCGACCTTGCGCGCAGCGCTCTACCGCGCGAGCGGTTTCGTTCAATGACCCATCTGCGACATTGGCGGGCCACTGGACGATCTGTGCCCTAAAGCACGCCCAGACTGTCTCAGGTATGCTAGGCTGAGCGTTTAAGTGCCTCGTCCCGAGCCATATCGGGGGAGCCAATGAGCCGGCGCTCCAGAGCAGGCGGCCAACCGGTGAAGACGCGTCGTCGCAAGGCGGTAACGCTAAAGCGCCGCAATGCGCCAAAGGCTGTGCGCCGTCGCCGCTCGTCAGCTAGCGGCCAGGAAACAAAGGTTGCGCGGCTCACCCGCGAGCTCCACGAGGCCGTGGAGCAGCAAGCGGCGACCTCGAAAGTCTTGCAAGTAATCAGTTCGCTGCATGGCGAGCTCGGGCCGGTGTTTGAGACCATGCTCGAGAACGCAGTCCGACTATGCGGTGCCAAGTTCGGCAACTTGTGGCTACGTGAGGGCACTGCCTTTCTTCTCGGCGCGAGCTACGGCACCCCACCGGCTTACGTCGATTATCTGCGCACAGAACGTGTGTTCCGCATCGATCCGAGATTGGGGCTCGGTCAAATCGTTCGAACCAAGCGGCCCTACCAGGTTGCCGACCTCACAGTCGAAGCAACGCACGCAGATAAATTGCGCGTGGCTACAATCGAGCTCGGGGGCGCGCGCACCTTGATTGGCGTACCGCTGCTCAACGACGGCGAAGTGATCGGCAGCATTGTCATCTATCGTCAGGAGGTGCGGCCGTTCACCGACAGGCAGATTGCGCTGGTGCAGAACTTCGCAAATCAGGCCGTCATCGCCATCGAGAATACGCGACTGCTCAACGAGCTGCGTCAACGAACGACCGAACTCACCGAATCGTTGGAGCAGCAGACAGCCACCTCGGAAGTGCTCCAGGTTATCAGCAGCTCTCCCGGCGATCTTCAGCCGGTGTTTGCAACTATGCTGGAGAATGCCGTCCGCATCTGCGACGCCAAGTTTGGAAATATCCATCGCTGGGATGGCGACGCCTTGCACCTCATGGCAACGCATAATACGCCGCCTGCGTTTGCCGAGTATCGCAGGCGCTCACCATGGCGTCCCAATCCGACAAACGCAGTGGGTCGCACGATAGCCACTAAAACGGTGGTTCACATCGCCGATCTTGCGGCAGAGGCGGCCTACACTGAACAACGTGATCCGGGATACGTCGCAGCTGTCGAACTTGGGGGCATACGGACGCTTCTGGCTGTCCCCATGCTGAAGGAGAACGAACTAATTGGTGTCTTCACTGTGTACCGCCAAGAAGTCCGCCCCTTTACCGAGAAGCAGATCGAACTTGTGCAGAATTTCGCTGCCCAGGCCGTCATTGCCATCGAGAATGCGCGGCTGCTCAATGAGCTGCGCCAGCGCACCGACGACCTCACCAAATCTCTGGAACAGCAGACCGCGACATCGGAGGTCCTTGGCGTCATCAGTCGATCCAAGTTCGAGTTGCAGCCGATTCTGCAGAGCGTCGTTGACACCGCGGCGCGGCTCTGCCGTGCCGAACAGGCCGTGATCTTCCGACTGGATGGCGGAATCTACCGCTTCGCAGCAGGCTACAGCGTCATTCCGGCTTATCTGGAAATCGAACGGAGATCGCCAATTTCTCCGGGGCCAGGGACGCTCGTCGGCCGTGCCGCCACGACCCGGCAAGTCGTCCGCATCGACGATGCCTGGACTGACCCGCTTTATGAGAAAAAAGAGGACGCCAAACTCGGAAAGCATCGCTCGATGATTGGCGTGCCGCTGATGCGTGCGGGCGAGCCTATCGGTGTGATCGGGCTCTCGCGCAGCCGAGTTGACCCGTTTTCAGAGCGCGAAATCGAGTTGGTGACGACCTTCGCCGACCAGGCGGTGATCGCTATCGAGAACGTGAGGCTGTTCGAGGCCGAGCAGCAGCGTACGCGGGAGCTTGCCGAATCGCTGGAGCAGCAGACGGCGACGTCGGAGGTGTTGCGCGTAATCAGTTCGTCACCCGGCGACTTGCAGCCAGTCTTTCAGGCCATGCTGGAGAATGCGACACGTATCTGCGATGCCAAGTTCGGAACATTGCAACTTTTAGAGGGCGATGGCTTCCGGGCCGTCGCGCTGCACAATGCCCCTCCTGCGTTTGCCGATTATGTGCGACGCGGGCTGCTTCGCCCAGGTCCGAATGTGCCTCTTAGCCGCATGGCGAGAACCAAGCAGGTCGTCCATATCGCCGACATTACGATGGAGGAAGCCTACATCCAGCGCGATCCACTGATTGTCGCCGGCGCCGACCTCGGCGGTTATCGCACCATCCTCGTGGTGCCAATGCTCAAGGAGAGTGAGCTGATTGGAGGTTTCGTCATTTTCCGCCAGGAGGTCCGACTATTCACCGACAAGCAGATCGAACTGGTGCAAAACTTCGCCGCCCAAGCCGTCATCGCCATCGAGAACACACGCCTCCTGAATGAACTGCGGGAATCGCTGCAGCAGCAGACCGCAACCGCCGACGTGCTCAAGGTCATCAGCCGCTCGGCGTTCGATCTCAAAACGGTATTGGACACCCTCGTCGAGGCGGCCGCGCGGCTGTGTGAGGCTGATCAGGGCACTATCGCCCGCGAGCGGGACGGCGTGTTCCAACGGGTAGCAACTTACGGCTTCTCCGACGAATTCACGGAGTACGTCAGGACCATACCAGTCATTCCGGAGCGTGGGACGGCAACCGGACGAGCTCTGCTTGACGGCAAGGTCGTGCATATTCCCGATGTTCAGGCAGACCCGGAATACACTTTTGCCGAGGCGCAGAAGCTGGGGGGCTTTCGTACCATTCTCAGCCTTCCGATGTTACGCGACGGCGTTCCGATCGGCGTGCTGGCGTTGACACGTCGCGAGGTGCGGCCGTTCACCGACAAGCAAATCGAGCTGGTATCGACCTTTGTCGACCAGGCCGCCATCGCTATCGAGAATGTGCGCCTATTCGAGAGTGTCGAGGCTCGGACGCGCGAACTGGGCGAAGTCGTTGGAAGACTTGCGAACCGCCCAAGACCGATTGGTTCAGACCGAGAAGCTCGCCTCGCTCGGACAACTGACCGCTGGGATCGCCCACGAGATCAAGAATCCGCTCAATTTCGTCAACAATTTCTCGGCGGTCTCGGTCGAGCTCATCGACGAATTGCGCGACGCGCTTGGCGGCGAACACCTCAGCGGCAAGTTACGCGAAGAGATCAGTGAGATCACCGATACCCTGCAAGGCAATCTCGAGAAGATCGTGCAGCACGGCAAGCGCGCTGACTCGATCGTCAAGAACATGCTGTTGCACTCGCGTCAGGGCTCTGGAGAGCACCGGCCGGTCGATATCAATGCCTTGGTCGACGAGAGCCTCAATCTCGCCTATCACGGCGCGCGGGCCGAGAAGCAGGGCTTCAATATCACTCTGGAGAAGTCCTTCGACCCGGCGGCCGGCGAGGTCGATCTGTTCCCGCAGGAGGTTACGCGGGTACTGCTTAACTTGATCTCAAACGGGTTCTATGCGGCCACGAAGCGTAAAGCGGACGCAAATGGCGACGACTACGAGCCGACGCTAACTGCAGCGACCAAGAACCTCGGCGATCAGGGTCGAAATCAGAATCCGCGACAACGGCACCGGTATCCCGTCGGAGGTGAAGGAGAAGCTGTTCAACCCATTCTTTACGACCAAACCTGCGGGTGAAGGGACCGGGCTTGGCCTGTCCATTAGTCACGACATCATCGTCAAGCAACATGGCGGGTCCATAGAGGTCGATACTCAGACCGGTGAGTTCACCGAGTTCAGGATCGTTCTGCCGCGGCGGGCTGCAACCGCCGCCAAATCAGGAGAGCGATGGTGAACCTGCTCATTCTCGTGGTTGATGACGAGCCGGACGTGGAGATTCTGTTCCGGCAGCAGTTTCGGCGCGATCTTCGCGCGAGCCGATTCACGATGGAATTCGCCCAATCCGCCGATCTGGCACTTCAGCTCATCGCCGATGCTGGCGATCAGTCGCTCATCCTGATTTTGTCTGACATCAACATGCCGGGCATGAGCGGCCTTGAGCTTCTGCCCAAGGCGAAAGCTGCGCGGCCGGACGTCCCGGTTATCATGATCACGGCGTATGGCGATGCCGAGACAAAACGGCAGGCTTTGGAGAGGGGCGCCGAGGCGCTTTTGACCAAGCCCATCGATTTTGGGACGCTCCGAAGCGAAATTGAAACGCGGATTGAACGCGCCGCATGACCGCACAAATCCTGGTGGTCGACGACGAACCGGACCTGGAGGCGCTCATCCAGCAGAAGTTCCGGCACCAGATTCGCGACGGGGTCGTCAGCTTTCTGTTCGCCACCGACGGGGTCGAAGCCTTGGCGGTGCTGAAAGCCAACCGCGACGTCGACATGGTGGTTGCCGACATCAATATGCCGCGAATGGACGGGTTGTCACTCCTCCAGAAGCTGCAGGAGAGCGAGGAAAAGCTCTCGACCATCATCGTCTCCGCATATGGCGACATCGCCAATATTCGCACGGCAATGAACCGAGGGGCGTTCGATTTCCTGACCAAGCCCATCGATTTTCTTGACCTCGAAACAACGATCGCCAAGACCATTCGGCATATCGAAGTGTTACGCGAAGCGCGACGCCGGCAGATCGAGGCGGAGCGAGCCCATGCTTCACTTTCACGGTACTTCTCACCCAATCTTGCTGAGCGGCTTGCCAGCGATGTGGATGCAATTGATCTTGGCGGACAGCGTCGAGAGATCGCGACGCTGTTCAGCGACATTGCCAGCTTCACTGCGTTGGTCGAGACCCTCGAACCCGACGTGCTTGGACCGCTCCTCAACGATTATCTTACCGGCATGACTGACATTGTATTTGCGTGCGATGGCACGGTTGCAAAGATAGTCGGTGACGCCTTGCATGTGCTGTTCGGCGCCCCTGGTGAGCAGCCGGACCATGCCACCCGCGCTGTCAAATGCGCCTTGGCCTTAGACGAGTACGCCCAATCATTTCGCGAGAGCTGGAGCAAAAAGGGCGTCGCGCTGGGAGTCACAAGGATCGGTGTTCATGCCGGGCCGGCGCTCGTCGGTAACTTCGGTGGCGGTCGCTTCTTCGACTACACAGCTTATGGCGACACTGTAAACGTTGCGGCGCAACTCGAAGCTGCCAACAAGCAACTCGGCACCCGCATATGTGTCAGTGCAACGCTGGCGGCGAGGGTCGAAGAGTTCCGGGGCCGAGCGATCGGCGACCTTATTTTGCGGGGTAGGACGGAAGCTCTGCGCGCTTTTGAGCCCCTTAAACGCGAGCAATATGAAGATCCCGCGACAAAGAATTATCTCGAGGCGTTTGCCAAGCTGGAAGCCGGCGATCCCGGTGCGATGGCCGCCTTTGCAGCGCACGTTGGGAAACACGCCGATGATCAACTCGCCGGGTTTCACCTCAAGCGGCTGTTAAACGGTGCGACCGGTACGCGGATCGTTATGGACTAGGGCCATAACCGACCGGACTGAAGGGACATTGCCAGCGGCTTTCCACCACATCGGGTTTATGAGTACACGCCCTGGCAAGTGCATGGTGCTAGTGCGGCGGCATACCGTGCCAGCCTATGCCAGTTGGGTTTCTGATATAGGCTGCAGAGTCTTGCATGCGCCGTGTGCTCTCTTAGATCTGGCGCGCGAGGTTTTCGCCGTTGATGCGCTGGATATTCTTGGCGTCGAATTGAGGCCCGAGACCGAACTTCTGCTTGCTCCAGTCAATCGGCGTCGACAGGATCGGTTGTGTTTGCGTCAGTGCGATGCGGGGTTGGCCCGAAGTGATTTCGTGCTTGACGTACTGATAGGCGAGGGTCACCACCAGCACTGGCACCAGTAGCAGAACGAAACGCATGGCATCTCCTCTGGCCGACAGAGCTGCAAGGCGCGCAACGTAAGTCATCCGCCTAAACGGCAGGTCGAGGATTTCGCTAAATTTGTCTGGATCGTCATGCTGCCGCCACGGCGCCACCGGTTCGGGAGCAGGCGGCAGAAGCATCTCACAGCCGTCATCATTATCGGCCAATTTGGCGGTCGCGCCGCTTCTGCGGCGCTGCTATTGTTTGGACCGACGTCAAGGACAAGGCGATGAATCGATATGTGACGGTGGGGCTCGTGGTGGTTGCCGGTGCGGCCCTGTTCGAGGCGGCACTGATTCCAGGAGTGGTCATCGGCGGCGCCGCCATACTGGCGCCAAAGGTGCTGCCGACGCTGCGCCGGCGCCTGCGGCCGCTGATGAACTCCACCGTCACCCGGCGCGAGCCCGCGGCGCGGCGGCCGAAGCCAGTGGACAGCACGGCGCCGCAATCGATCCTGCCCAAATTCGCGTTCGGACAGGCGGTAGCCAAGACCATCACCTTCCGGATCATCGTCACAACCTTGGATTTCACCATGAACTTCGTGGTGGTGGGCGACCTCGGCACCGCGGCGGGTCTGTCAACCTTCAACCTCGTCGCCGGCCCGCTGTTCTATCTGGGCCACGAGGCGGCCTGGAATTATCTTGGTCCCGCCGAAGACGCCGTCGGCCTTGCGGTCGTTGCGCCGGAGCGGACCGGCTGGGGAAGGCTCACCATCAGCCGGGCGCTGGCCAAGACCGTCACCTTCCGGACCATTGCGACGGTGATGGACTTCACCTTGAACTACGTCGTGGTCGGCGACGTGGTCCAGGCCGTGATCCTGTCATCCTCCGGCTTCATCCTCGGGCCCTTCGTTTATTTCGGCCACGAGAAGGCCTGGGACTATTTCACCGCGCGCAGCGAGCGTCCCGTCGATCAGCCGACACCGATAAAGCTCCTGCCGGCGCCCGCTTGATTTCGGATGCGTTGACAGCGGACATCAGTTGTACCGCCGCGCTCATCATTTCGGCATGGCCGTCTAGCGTCCTTAAGCGAGGCATGCGAGCGTTGCCTCGAGCCAGCGGCCCTGACACGCGCCGCACAATCCCGCGCCAGCATGTGATATACTTATGGTGCGGAGCACAGGCTGTTCGGCACGTGGTGGAGGCGTCATGCGGCGGCGGGATGTCCTGGGCCTATTGGGTTCTCTGCCACTCGCCTGGCCGCTGTCGGCGCGCGCGCAATCGGAGCGAATGCGGCGCGTCGCCATTCTCTATGGAACCAGCGCCGATGATGAGGAGTCGCAAACGCGCGACGCCGCATTTCTTAAGGTCCTGCAAGACCGGGGCTGGACGAGCGGCCGCAACGTGCAGATCGAGACCCGTTGGGGCAATGGCGATACTGACCGCATCAGCAAATTTGCAACTGAATTCGCGGCGCTTGCACCGGACGTCATTTTCGCGACCGGGACCGCTACCGTCGCGATTTTGCTTCGCGCGACGCGAACAGTGCCGATCGTTTTTGCCAGCGTTCCCGACCCGGTCGGGGCTGGATTTGTCGATAGCCTAGCCAAGCCGGGCGGCAACGCCACTGGATTTATGATCTACGACTACAGCCTCGCCGCGAAATGGCTGGAATTGCTCAAACGGATCGCGCCGGCCACCACTCGCGCGGCCGTGCTTCGCGATCCCACCGCGACGAACGGGGTCGGCCAATGGGCCGCGGCTCAGACCGTCGCACCCGCCCTTGGTATCGAACTGACCCCGGTCAATGTGATCGATGTGGCCGAAATCGAACGATCGCTCGCGGCGTTCGCGCGCGGGCCCAATGGCGGCATGGTCGTAACTGGAAGTCTGTTAGCCGCCGTTCACCGTAAACCAATCGTCGCACTGGCAGCTCAATACAAATTGCCGGCGGTTTATTTCGCACGCTACGTCGTCAAGGACGGTGGTTTGGTCTCTTATGGGCCTGATTTTACCGACGAGTACCGCAAAGCCGCAAGTTACGTCGATCGTATCTTAAAAGGTGCGAAGCCGGGCGAGCTTCCGGTGCAGGCGCCCAGCAAGTACGAGCTGGTCATCAACGCAAAAACCGCGAAAGCTCTGGGCCTCGAAGTGTCGCCAACTCTCTTGGCGACCGCCGACGACGTGATCGAATAAGGCCCTGCTGCCGCTTGCAGCACCGAATCGGCGCGCCGGCGATGCCCCGCTTTTAGTCGCAACAAGCCTGCCGCCCGGCTGGCGACACAACGGAGTTATCGCGACACGCCGCGCTCAGAACGCCGGCAACGCCAGAATGCCGCCGTGGTGCGGCCGCGGCCGCGTAAACGTCACATAGATCGTCTTGCCGTCTACCGAGGTCGTAATGCCGTTGAGTTTGCCATCGCTCAGCCGGTCGTCGCCGTGGAGCGCAATCCGGCGGACCGCAACCACAGCGCCGTTCTGGCTCATGCGGACAATGGTGTTGTTGCCGCGATTGGCGACGTAAATGTCCGAACCGTCGTCGAGCGACGTGTTGCTCGCCCAGTTGATGTTGTCGGTATCTCGCTGAACGGCGGCAAGATCCACCGGCCGGTTCAAAGCCGGCGATTGGATGCGGCTGATCGAACCCGGTCCAAAGACCTGGTTCGGGGCAGTTCCGGCAACGACGAGATTGATAACGGCGATGCTGTTGTGAAACGGCTCGCTGACGAACAGCTGCCGCACGACCGTTGACGAGTGCGTGTATCCGTTCAGCAACACGCCGAGCCGCGGTTCGGTGCCGTGGCTGTTGAAATCATCCCAGCCTTGGTCCTCGTCGAGGAGTGGCCGCACCGTGCCGGCCGGCGCGACGCCGTCGAGCCCCTTGAGCGTGTGCTCCTGGACGATGGCGCCGTCGGCGGTGACGACAGCGAACACCGCCTTGCAGGTCCCGTCCGGCGACGGGCCGAGCAGCGCGGTACCGACTGCGCCGGTACGCAATGCGCCCGGAATGACCTGCGGCTGCTGCGGTACGGCGACGAGATTGCGGTCCGTCAGCGCGCCGACATAAACGCCACCAATGACCGGATTGGGGGCCCCTTTCAGCGGCAGCCCGGTCGGATCGAGAATGGACGACGAGCCGACGCCTTCCAGGCCGAACGGAGCGTTGGCCGGCCAGACGCGGCCGAAGGCGTTGTTGTTGGATAGCCCAAGCGGATTGCTCACGCCGGTATAGGAAGCAGTGGCCGCGCCGGGGTTGTTGACGCCATTGGCAAAGGCCGGGTTGTTGGCGCTGAACATCTGCACCGCGCCGCCGAGCGCTGAGGCTTGACCGCCGCCCTGGGCAAACTCGCGCGGCACCTTCAGCACGCTCGGCCCGGTGGGGTCGATCGACAGCACGGAACCCTCGGCCCCTACTCCGATGGCCGGCGGAGCGCCGAAGTTCGAACGGTTGCCGACCAGGAGCCGAGTTTGATCAAGCACCGCGCCGGGCTGGATGAAGGAAGGGAACAAAGTCGGGATCGGGGCAGAGCAGGCCCCTTGTTTGACGGCGTTAAGAAACGTGCCGACTTGCGCGATCGCCGATGCACCGGGAATATCGAGCGCGACGACGCGCGCTTCGATGTTGCTGACCTCCTGCGCCTGTGCCGTTCGTTCGGTTCCGCTGCATGCCAGCGCGGCAAGCCCCGCCGCTACGGCCGCCAAGCGTGGGAGATTGCGGAAAGACCCGGGTTGCTTTGCGCGTTGCCGCAGCAAAGCTGGGCTTTGCGCGTCAACCAGCAAGGGAACGTTTCTTTTGGCACGGAAATTGACAGGTGGAAATTGGCAGATTGGAGATTGGCAGATTGGAGATTGGCAAACGGGAAAGCGTCATCGCAGTCTCCATAGGTCGCCTCCCTCTATGGAGTTTGTGACAGCCTCAAAGGTTTAGTGAGCAGACATGACAGCCGCATTTCCGTTCGATAACAACGAACGTTTATTTGATGCCGATTTTTGATTCCGATTTGGCTCGCCGCAACAACGACTGCTGATGGAACTCAAAGCGGCGGAACTATCTGAAAGACCGTCGCCGCTAGAAAATAGCAACGCGATTGTTCGCCAATCACGCCGCTCACCGCCGTCGCCAAGCGGCGCGAAGTTCCAGAAAACCTAGTTCCAGAAAACCGAGTTCCAGAAAGGACGAAATGCAGAGTTCCGATAAGGAGAGAACGCGCGTGAAGTTCCAGCAAGCCAACCGCACGACGTTTGGGCGACGCCGTTCGCTACCGGATCAAGGGTCGGGCAAAGCCGGCTGTATCGTGCCATGGTCGAGGTTGCCGATACGTTTCGGCGGCGCGCCGGCAGTTGCGACTTCCATGATCGCTCGGGGTCAATCATGATCGCTTCGTGTCAATGTGCAGCCTGCCGGCTTGCCGCAATGTCCGCCAAGCTCTCAATCGCCGACGTAACCGTCGCTCTGAAGTGCTTGGCGCAACCGCAAGATCGGCCGCACCGATCGCTCGCAATGGCAACACGAGGAGCTGAGCGGAATCCCGTCATTCATTTGCCCGTCAACCTCGTGTCGTCAATCGTAACGAAAGCGTCATCGCCCCGACATGGCGCAAAAATATCAATCACAGCGGCTTATTAACATGGGGGTTTGAACGATGTGTGCTGCAAAGTCTCTTGTAAAATTTTTCAAACGTACGACCGGGTTGCTCGGGACGCTGGCGCTCCTGTCGAACACCACGGTGGCGTTTGCGCAGGACAACTGGCCCCGAGACGAGGGGCAGCAACACGACGGCTTTAAACACGACGAAGGGCGGTGGGACGACGATGACCATGACCATGAAGGGCTGTCGCTTCGCGAGAAGATCGAGTTGCTGCACCGCAAGGTAAAGTTTGTGTTCGTGATTTTTCATGAGAACGAATCGTTCGACCATTATTTCGGCACCTACCCCGGCGCCAACGGCCTCTTCAGCGCGCCGCGCGGCGCCTCGCCCGCGAACAAGACGCCGAGCTTCGTGCAAAAATACCTTGATACCTCGCTCAATACCGTGACGATCTCGCCGTTCTTGATGCCGCAAGCAGTGGTGACCGCCAGCGAGCAGATCGTGCCGATCTATCCAGCCGACGAGATTTCGGTCGACCACAGCCACCAGGGCATGGCGAACAGCCTCCATGTCGACCCCACGACCGGCATCGCGGCGAATGACCGCTACGCGATGGACCAAGGGGGTCTAACCACCGACGCGGGCGGCAATATCGTAACCAACAACGGGCGCGTCGCCGACCTCAATCACGCTCGCGCAAAAGCAGAAAGCCGAGACCGACATTGGCCACATCGATTGCGACACGATTCCCTTCATGTGGCATTGGGCGAAGAACTTCGTGCTGTTCGACAACTTCCATCAGACGATCGTCGGACCTTCGACCCCGAATGCGATCGCGCTGATCGCCGGCCAGTCCGGTCAGACGCAATGGGCCCTCCACAACAACGAAGCCCCCACCGTGACCTATGCGAACCCGAGCCTTCCCGAACCCGCTAGGCGCCAGCTACAACTCGAGCGCCCCGCCGACGCCGGCGGACACCAATGCGTTCGTGCCGGTTGTCGGCGATCCAGGCCCGTTTCCGGGTTCAAACCTCGATGCCAACGCCGTCAAACCCCCGTATAACTTCGACGAAAATCCGGCGAATCCGAGCCTCAACCTGACCTTCGCCAGCCAGCCGCTGTCGTTCATGGGTAAGAACATCCACAAGATCATCGCGACCGACCCGAATCCCACCGCGGACCTCATGGACATCCAGGAGGACATCAAAGTCATTGCGTCGCTGGACCCTGCGGTCAATTGGGGTTGGTATCAGCAGGGCTTCAATGGCAACGATGCGCCTGATCCCTTCGAGCCGCAAAACTCGACGACGCCGAACCCGACTCACGACCCGGGCCTGAACACCGGTTATGTGTTGCATCACAACGGCCCGCAGTATTTCGGCTATCTCGCCGACAATCCGCAGGTGCTGAACAACAACCTGCACGGCGCTAAGGACTTCTTCGACGCGGTTGAAGGCAGGAAGCTGCCGCGCGACGGCGGCGTATTCTATCTGCGCGGCGGCTACGATAACAACGATGGGCTGGTGCCGGTCGATCCAACGCCAGCCATTCAGCACGCGTTCATCGGCAACGACGATCATCCGGCCTACTCTGATCAACAGATCTCCGAGGCGTTCGCCGCCAAGGCGATCAACGACATTGCCAATAGTCCTTATTGGCCGGAAAGCGCGATCATCATCACGTACGACGAGACCGACGGGTTCTACGACCATGTTTCACCGGAAGTGCGCAATAAGTTTGCTGACGGCTCGCCGCTTGCGGCCGGTCCGCGTATTCCGACAATTCTGATCTCGCCCTATGCAAAGTCGGGCAAGATCTCGCATCGCTACAGCGAGCACGGCTCGGTGATCAAATTTGTCAACGCGCTGTTCGGCCTCGTGCCACTCGCCGACCTGCCGGACGAGAGGCGTGGGCGCCAGTTGGGCCTCGTGACATTGGGACAGAAAGACCTCGGTCCTTCCGACGATCCGGACAACAATGTCGGCGACCTGATGGAAGCGTTCGATTTCGACATCTTGCGGGGTGAAAAGCCGCCAATTTCTGCCGCGCAAGCAACTTTCCCGCAGACCGTGGTCACAACGCTGCCTCACCTGGCGACGGCAAACTATTCGCCGAACGGCTATACGAATGGCGCATGCAAGGCGATCGGCATTTTGCCAACCGACTTTCCGTCTTGGACGGCCTACCAAAACGGTCAGCCGATCGATCCGTATCCGGTTGACGTAAATCCGCGTCCAACCCAATCGCCCGGCACGCCGACCTCCGGAACCTGGACGCCCTGATTCAGTTCGCGGCTTGAGGTATGGTGTGCGGCCTGAAGATTGTCCGCGACGGGATGGAGGCCTTGACCTCCATCCCTTTCGTTTTCCGATTTGGTGGGATTTGTCGATGCTTCGCTTACTCTTTCGTCTATTGGCCGGCGGCTTGGTGGCGCTCTCCAGCGTCGTGCACGCTCAAACCTTGGATTCAATCCGCGCCGCGAACCACATGGAATGCGGCACGGTCCTCGGCACAGACGACTGGAATGGAGAGGACATCCACGGCAATCTCTCGGCCTTGGAAGCTGAGGTTTGCCGTGCAGTCGCCGTCGCGATCTTCGGCGACGCCGGCAGCTTGACGATCCAGGCCTTTCCGGCCGAACTGGAGGCGTTGGAGGCGCTGAAGGCGGGCGCGATCCAGCTTGCGATCGGCATCTCGCCTTCGGCAGTCGACAGCAACGCATTTCGGCGTTGGGTTCGGCCCGCCTGTCTTTTACGACTCTCAGCGTTTGTTGGTCTCGAAGCAAAGCGGCATCACGGAACTGGCGGGCCTGCGCGACAAGCTCATTTGTGCCCTTGACATGAGCCCGCCGGAACGAGTTCTGCGCGACGAAATGACAGCGCGAGGGATTCCTTACGGGCTGGTGGCTCACTCTGAACAGGGCGAAATGGACGCCGCCGTCGCTGTTCGTAAATGTGCAGGCACCGGCATGGAGTCGCGGCTCGCGCAATCGCGCGCTAACTTTCATGCATGGACCGACAATTTCGTATTCCTGCCGGAGCGGTTCGGGCTTAACCCGATTGTCCCGGCGTATCGCTATGGCGATCAGAAGTTCGGCGCTGGTGATCGACTGGACGGTCAGCGCGCTGATCGAGGCGGAAGCGTTGGGGATCACGCAGGGCAACGTGGCCGCGGCATCGAAACGGGAAGACATGCGGGCCGAGCAGTTGCTCGGCCACGATTTCGCGACGGCTCAGGCCCTGGGGCTGGCGCATGATTGGGCGGCCAAGGTCATCGCTGCGACGGGCAATTATGGCGAAATCTTCCAGCGTACGACGGGTGGCCCTTACCATCTGGATCGCGGTCTGAATGCGCTTTGGACCCAGGGTGGGCTCATGCGTCCTCTGCCAATGAGATGATTAGGCAAAACGACGATTGCTCTCTATCGAGGCGTCGGCTTTTTTCCGTTGGATAGCTTGGCGCAGCTCGGCTTCATGGCGCCCTATGCGGAGTGACGTGGCGCGCGTGGCGGCGGACGATGGCCGCCTCTCCCGCTTCAAAACGTGCCGGTCGCGGCCTATCGGGCAGGATTTTCAGCGCCGCGCCATTCATGCTAGGGGTGGCGAAATTCGCAACGAAATCAACACGTCGCACGCACCCCATGTCCAGTGTCGCCATATTACTGTGTACGTTCAACGGTGCACGGTTCCTTCCCGCTCAGCTGTCGTCTTTCGCCAATCAGAGTTTCACCAACTGGCGGCTGTTCGTTTCCGACGACGGCTCGACCGACGAAACGCTGGCGATCGTGGCGCAGCACAAAGACCGGCTTGGCGTCGCTCCGGCGACCATTCGAAGCGGGCCGCAGCAGGGCTTCGTGCGAAATTTCCTTAGCCTGGCGTGCGACGCCTCGATCGCCTGCGATTATTTCGCCTATTCCGACCAGGACGACGTCTGGGAGCCGGACAAGCTTGCCCGCGCGGTGGCGTGGCTCGATACGCGGCCGCCGCATATGCCGGCGATGTATTGCTCGCGCACCACGCTCATCGACGAGGACGGGCGGGAGTGCGGTTACTCGCGCGCCTACCGGCGCACACCGAGTTTTCGCAACGCCTTGGTGCAGAGCATCGCCAGCGGCAACACCATCGTGTTCAACGCGGCCGCGCGGGCGCTGTTGATCGCCGCCGGCTGCACGGCAAAGGTGCCGTCGCATGATTGGTGGACCTATCTGCTGACGACCGGCGCCGGCGGCGAAGTGCATTACGATCAAATCCCGCAGGTCCGCTACCGCATGCACGGCGACAATGTCATCGGCACCAATGCCGGATTGCGCAACCGCATCCACCGGCTCTATATGCTGTCGCGCGGCCGCTTCCAGCGCTGGAGCGAGATGCATGTCGCGGCGCTGGAGCCGTTTCGGCCGCACCTGACGCCGGAGAACCGCGCCCTGTTCGATTTGTTTTGTGAATCGCGCAAACGCGGTTTCTTTGGCCGACAGGTCGGGTTCCTCAAGTCGGGAGTTTACCGGCAGACATTCCTGGACGACCTCGGATTGATCGTCGCCGTGTGGGCGCGGAAAATCTAAGCGGCGGGCGGTGACGCTGATGAGTTGTGATGCCGGAAGCTTATGGGCGTGGAGCCGCGACGTTGGCGTTCGCCGCCGCGCTGAGCGTCGCGATCATCGTCGCGCTTCGGCCTTGGCTCCGCCGCGTTGCCTTGGCCAAACCGAACGCTCGCTCGTCGCATCGCCAACCGACGCCGCAGGGCGGCGGCATCGCCGTCGTCGCTGCGACCATGGTCGCTGCCGGCGGAGCTGGGTATTTTTCCGCATTCGCCGGCGCCGGCACGTGGCTGCCGTTGCCGGTATTCGCCGCCGTCATTCTGATCGCCGCCGTCGGCGCCGCCGACGACATCCGCTCGATCAGCGTCACGCCTCGGCTGTTGTTGCAGACGCTGGCGGTGGCGCTGGCGATCTACGCTTTGCCGGAAGAGCTTCGCATCGCGCCGTTCCTGCCGTGGTGGATCGAGCGCGTCGCGCTCGTCATCGGCGGATTGTGGTTCGTCAATCTGGTGAACTTCATGGACGGCCTCGACTGGATGACGGTTGTCGAAGTGGTGCCGATCACCGCGGCGCTGGCGGTGATCGGTGCATCCGGACTGTTGCCGCCGGCGGAAACGATCACAAGCTTTGCGCTGTGCGGCGCGATGATCGGCTTTGCCTATTTCAACCGGCCGGTCGCGAAGCTTTTCCTGGGCGACGTCGGCAGCCTTCCGATCGGGCTCCTGCTCGGGTGGCTGCTGGTGCAGCTCGCCGGCCACCATGGGCTGGCCGCGGCAATCCTGTTGCCTTTGTATTATCTCGCCGACGCCACCATCACGCTCATTCGCCGGCTCGCGAACGGCGAGCCGGTCTGGCAGGCGCACCGCTCGCATTTTTATCAGCGCGCCACCGATCGGGGATTTACCGTCAGCCAAGTGGTGGCACACGTCTTTGCCGTCAATCTTGGCTTGGTCGCGCTCGCTTGCTTTACCCTCGCCGCCCCCGGCCTGATGAACGATGTTGCCGCCTTGGTCTGCGGCGCCGCTTTGGTCGGCTGGCTGTTGTTTGCGTTCGCGCACGGCCACGGCGTCATGGTGCGCCGGCCGCAGGCTTAGAGTCATGGCACGCTTCTATTGACGCGATTTTCCGCTCATTCCCGCGGAAGCGGGAATCCAGGGGCGGATGCAAACAGCTGGGTCCCCGCCTTCGCGGGGACGAGCGGAAGGAGAGTGGCCGAAACAATCCGAATGGATTTTACGCTGGGCACCCGCCCCCGCCTTACACTGCTACGCAGCACTCTTCGGCGTCAGCGTCACAAAGAAGTCGCGGCCGATGGATTCGATCGAAAACGCCGCGCCGGTCGGCGCCAACAGATCGCGAATTTGTTGCTCGCGATAGAGAAACAGATCGCAGCGGTTGCGGTAACGCCATTGCCGCTGCCAGGCCAGCGGCCCGCCGGCCTTCGGAAAACTGAAAAATGCGCGCAGCCGCACAATCTCGAGGACGCGATCGACGATCGCGCGTGGCTCGGCGACATAATCCATGAAGCCCATCACCACCGCATAATCGAAACGCTCCGGCATCGGATAGGTGAGGAAATCACCAAGCTCGAACGCGCAGCGTTCGGCAACGCCGTAGGCTTGCGCGTGGTCGCGCGCGATTTTGAGCATGCCTTCGGCGAAATCTAGGCCTAAGACCTTTTTGGCGCCGGCGTGAGCGAGCGCGATGCTGTAATGGCCCGGACCGCAGCCGACATCGATGACGGTGCGGCCCTCGACCGGATGACAGCCGGCTAGCGTTCTTTCATAGCGCACCAGCATGGCGCGGCGGAACAGCCGATTGGCAATGCGCTCGAGCGCCTTGTTGTCGTTGCCGTAGATCGAGTCAAAGTCGACCGCATAACGATCGAAGAACGCCGAGGTACGCTCGCTCACGGCACAGCCCCTTGCGCAAGATACCGGTCGAAAGAGGTCGCCGGAAAGTCACGCAGGATGTGCCTGATTTTCGGCCCCGTGGTCTCGATGTTGACATAGCAGGTGAAGCGGCGGCGGGCGCTCATGGGCAGGCGCGGCTGATCGGGATCGATCTCGCGCGGATGCACATAGAAGATGATCGGGCGGCCTTCGCTCTGCGCTTTGCGCCCCATCGCGCGGATCACCTGATACGGAAATAATCGCAAATAACCGCCGCCGAAGAAGCACATCGGTTTGCCGAGCAGCCGTACCGTCGTGATCGGGAATTCCGCAAGCGCGCCGGCTGCCGTCGGCACCGTGTAGGGCGCGAATTTGCCGCCGGCAAGGCCGCCGGTTTGGTGGGGTGCGGGGAACACCGAAGAGTCGTATTGGTAGCCGGCTTCGACGAGCTTTTCAAAAAACCATGGCGTTCGCTCGGTCACGGAAAATGCCGGCGCGCGGAAGCCGCGGACCGCGCGCCCGCTCACATCCTCCAGCAATTTGCGCGTGTTGAGCGCATCCTGGTAAAATTCCGCCGGCGACATGTCGTAGATCAGGCGATGGAAGTAGCCGTGCGCGGCGATTTCGTGCCCGGCGGCGACGGCCTCGCGAATGAGAAGCGGAAATCGCTTGCCGAAATAGCCGACGACAAAGCAGGTCGCCGTGCCGCCGCCCTCGGCGAGCAGCTCCAGCAAGCCGCGAAAGTTTCGCTCCAGCCGGCTCTCCAGCCGGTCCCATTCCGACGGCGGCGGTTCGGCGCCGGTTCCGGACAGGTTGAACCAGTCCTCAACGTCGATCGAGAAGATGCTGCCGCGCACGCTCGTTCGGTCCCTGCGATCTCTAGACCATGATCCGATCAAAGTTGAATCGGCTCATGGTCTAGATTTTACGATGGAGCATGATCTTCTCCGAAAACCGGTTTCCACTTTTTGGGATCATGCTCGAAGCCGCAACGTTTAAGCGGCGGCGCCCTGAAAATCCGGCACTGCATCGCGCAGCACGCGATAGATCGCCTCGCGCTCCTCGCGGGCGAGCCCCTGGTCAAGGAGCGCCAGCCAACCACGCATCGCTTCGATCGACGGCTGCGCCGGGCGCGCGGCGACCACGCCTTCGACGCCGATCTCCACGGTCGGCTCGCTGCGGGCGAACAGCACCTCCTGCAGGCGCTCGCCGGGGCGTGTGCCGGTAAACTCGATGGCAATGTCGGCGTCAGGCTGCAGACCGGCCAGCCTGATCATGCGTTCCGCCAGATCCACGATTTTCACCGGCTGGCCCATATTGAGCACATAGACCGCTACGTCCGAGCGCTCGCGCCCCAGCGCATGGCTCGCGGCGGTGACGACGAGGTCGCAGGCTTCGCGGATGGTCATGAAATAGCGCACCATGTCCGGGTGCGTGACCGTCACCGGGCCGCCGGCGTCGATCTGCGCCTTGAACTTCGGCACCACCGAGCCGTTGGAGGCGAGCACGTTGCCGAAGCGCACGGCAATCAGCCGCATCGGCTCCTTGCCCGGATGCGCGCGCCGGGTGAGATCGGCATCCAGCGCCTGGCAATACATTTCAGCAAAGCGCTTGGTGGCGCCGAGCACCGACACCGGCTCGATCGCCTTGTCGGTCGAGATCATGACCATGGCGGCGGCGCCGCAGGCCGCCGCCGCGTCGGCGACATTGACCGAGCCGAAAACGTTGGTCTTGACCCCCTCCTCCCAGTTGGCTTCGAGCAGCGGCACGTGCTTGAGCGCCGCGGCATGAAAAACGATATCGGGCCTGAACTCGCCCATCAGCCGGAACAGCCGGGCGCGGTCGCGGACGTCGGCAATGCGTCCGCTGATGGTCGAGTGCGCGCGCTTGGTAGCGAGCGTTTCCAGGACCGCGTGCAGCGCCGGCTCGGAATTCTCGATGATCAACAGCCGCTCCGCGCCGAAGGTGATCACGCGGTCGCAGATCTCGGCGCCGATCGAGCCGCCGCCGCCGGTGACCACGATCGAGCGGCCTTTGAGAAAGCTTTCGAGCCGCGCATAGTCGATCTTGACGGTCGGCCGCAGCAACAGGTCTTCGACATTGACCGGCGCCAGCCGCGGCATCTCGCCGCCGTCGTCGAGCGACGGCAGCCGCCTGACGGTCAGCCCGAGCCGGCGGGCGCGCATCAAGGTCGCTTCCGGCTTGGCCTCCGGCTCGAATGCCGAGGGCGTAAAGATCACTTGCGTAATGGTCCGGCCGCGCTGCGCCAGATCGTTGACGACGGCATCGAGCATCTCGAAGTTGCCCAAAACCGGAATGCCGCGAATGCTCTGCCCCCGGTCGGAGGGTGACGACGACAGGATTCCGGCCGGCCAGACATTGCGCACCGCGCCGCTCTCGATCGACCGCAGCAACGCCTCGGCATCGGCGGCGCGGCCGAGCACCAGGGTGGGATTCGACTGTGGCGAGCGAGTGTGTTGCCGGGTGCGCGTGTAGCGGAAATACCGGTAGGCCATCCGCGAGCCGCTGAGCAGCACGATCTGCAGGACCCAATACAGCGCGATGGTGATCTTGCCGAAAAAATACTGGCCAAACGCGTTCGGCGCGACCAGAAAATAATCGACCACCAGCAACGACACCGCCAGCACCGACGCCGCACGAACGATGTTCATCAGGTCCGGCAGTGACGCAAATCGCCATTTCAACTCGTAGAGGTGGAACAGAAAGTAGATGAATCCGGCATAGACGACGAAAGCCGGCAGCAATGTGAACAGCGTCTCGCGCCGCTCGATCAGGCCGGCTTCTTCGAAACGGATATAGAAGCTTATGACAACCGCGGCCGCGGTCATGAACAGATCGTGCGCGACGATCAGCGCTTTGCGCGAATTGTTGAAGAACGAAAGCATTCGGTAACTTCGGTAGCTGGGCCGCCGGATGTCCCCGCCCTGTCCATACCGGGCTTTACATCGAGGCGCTACCCCCTGCCCGCCGCGCTGCTCAATTCCAGCGCCAGCCGATCGAGCTCCAGCGCAAGCGCTTCCTGCCAGTGCGGCGGCGTGATGCCGAACACGCTCTGCAAGCGCGTCAAATCGAGGCGCGAATTGCGCGGCCGCCGCGCTTTGGTCGGATATTGATCGGTGCTGATCGGCACGATCTGTTCGACGGCAAGCTTGACGCCGCGGGCTTTCAGTCCCTCGACGATGGCGCAGGCAAAACCGTGCCAGCTCGTTTCGCCCGCTGCCGCTAAATGAACCAGTCCGCCGGATTGTGCGGAGCGCTGCCGCAAGCTTTCGCTGCCGCCTGAGAGCATGCGGGCAACGGTATCGGCGACCAGCGCCGCCGAGGTCGGTGCGCCGATCTGGTCGGCGACGATCCGCAACTCTTTGCGCTCGCGCGCCAAGCCGGAAATGGTGCGCAGGAAATTCTTGCCCGCCGCCGCATAGATCCAGGAGGTTCGCAAAATCAGAAACGCGCCGCCGGCAGCGCGGATTTCGTTCTCACCGGCGAGCTTGCTCGCGCCATAGGCCGACAATGGATGCGCCGCGTCGTCCTCGCGCCAGGCGCGTTCGCCGGAGCCGTCGAATACATAGTCGGTGGAGAAGTGGATCAGCGGAACATCGTGCATGGCGGCCCAGCGGGCCATGGCTCCCGGCGCCTCCGCATTCACGCGCATTGCGACATCGGGCTCGTCCTCGGCCTTATCCACCGCGGTATAGGCCGCCGGGTTGACAATAACGTCGGGCGCCAAGCGGTCGAGCGTCTGGGGAATAGCTTGCGGCGTTGCGAGGTCCAGCATCGAACGATCGGCGGCGAGCGTTGTTACCGACGCCGGCAGGCGCGACACCAGCGCGCGGCCGATCTGTCCGGTAACGCCGGTGACGAAATCCGCATCAAGCCGGCTCGAAACGCGGCAACAGTCCGGCCAATTGCTTAAGGCTTTTGCCGTCGCTGTCGCGCGGCGACAAGAGCGGCGCGTCGACGCCCCAGTCGATGCCCAGCTCCGGATCGTTCCAGCGCAACACCTTCTCATCCGCCGGGCGATACAGCTCGTCGCATTTATAAAAAAAATCAGCGCTGTCGGAGCGAACCACAAAGCCGTGGGCGAAGCCGCGCGGCACCCAGAGCTGGCGGTGGTTCTCCTCGTCGAGGTCCAGCGCCACGTGCCGGCCGAAGGTCGGACTGCCGACGCGGACGTCGACGACGACGTCGCGCACCGCGCCGCGCAGCACGGTGACGAGCTTGCCCTGCGGTTTGGGATTTTGGAAATGCAGGCCGCGCAGCGTGCCGCGCGCCGATCGCGACAGGTTGTCCTGGACAAAAGGCGCCGCGATGCCGCCACCGGCGTAGCGGTCCACCTGAAAGGTCTCCAGAAAGAAGCCCCGTGCATCGCCGAATATCTTTGGTTCGATGATCAGCACGCCGGGAATTGCGGTCTTGACGATATTCATGTCGTTGATCGGGGCTGACGGTCCGCCCCGCCGCTATTGGCGACTTGCCGGCAGGCCGAACTTCTCGCGCGCAAGCAGGACGGCGACAGCATCGGCGAGCGAGGCCTTGATGTCCACGGCGAACTGTTTGCTCGCCAGCGCCGCCGCCGGCTGCAGTTCAGGATCGTCGTCGCGCGCCGAAACGAGGATGCCGCCGGCGAGACGCGCGGCGCTGCCGGCCGCGATATCGGAGGCCCGATCGCCGACGATCCATGAGCGCGAAAGGTCAAGCTGCATTTGTTCGGCCGCGGCGACAATCATTCCCGGATTTGGCTTGCGCCACGGATGATCGGCGACGTTGAACGGCGCCCGTCCGTCGGCATGGTGCGCGCAGGCAAAGACGGCATCGAGCCGCGCGCCGGCTCGCGTCAGCGCCTCGGAGAGCGCGGCCTGCACTGCTGCAAAGCCTTCCCAATCATAGAGGCCGCGTGCGATGCCCGATTGGTTTGAGACCAGCACCACCGCAATCCCAAGGCCGTTGCATTGCGCGATGGCGGCGGCGGCGCCGGCCAGCATCCGCATGTCATCCGGCCGGCCGAGATAATGGGTGTCCTCGACGATGACGCCATCGCGGTCGAGGAACAAAGCTGGCCGGCCAGCAAAATTTCCGGCGAATACCTCGGACCATAGCCCGCTCACGTCGCTGCGCGCCTTTGGATCCCGTTCGGCAGCGTGCGATGTCATTGCAGCATCGCGCGTTCGACCAGCGCGCAGATCGCGTGCCCGGCGACCATGTGAATCTGCTGCACGATCGCGGTCTCGTGCGACGCCACCGCCAGA
This sequence comes from uncultured Alphaproteobacteria bacterium, assembly GCA_963804405.1. GTDB lineage: Bacteria > Pseudomonadota > Alphaproteobacteria > Rhizobiales > Xanthobacteraceae > BOG-931. The sequence continues at coordinate 24,748 of CAWDQG010000012.1, forward strand.
AAATGCCGGCACAGCGGACGCATTTCGGTCTCCGCGGCGCCGGAGAAGCCGACCGTCACCAGGCCGATGTCACGCGCGGTTTCCAAGGCGCGCAGCACGTTGCGCGATCGCCCGGAGGTCGAGATGGCGAGGAACACGTCGCCCGGTCGCCCGAGCCCGCGCACCTGCCGCTCGAACACGTGCTCGAAGCCATAGTCGTTGCCGACGGCGGTGAGCACCGAGGTGTCGGTGGTGAGCGCCACCGCCGGCAACGGCCGGCGGTCGGTGACATAACGCGACAGGAATTCGGCCGCCAGGTGTTGCGCGTCGGCGGCGCTGCCGCCGTTGCCGGCAATCAGGAGCTTGCCGCCGGCGCGCAGCGAGGTTTCGATCGCTTGCGCGATCACCGCGATCAGCGCCCGCAGCTCGCGATCCGCCGCCGCGTCTTGCAGGACGGCGAGCGACCGGTCGAAAAAGCCGGCGAGAAGATGATCGTCGTCCGGCCTTCCAGCCACGTGTCGTCCCTTTCGACGAGGCCGCGCGAATCCACCGGGCAGACCGTAGGGTGGGCAAAGGCGCGAAGCGCCGTGCCCACGGTAGCCAGCCGCCGACAAAATCCGCGTGGGCTTCGCTCCGCTCAGCCCAGCCTACTTGTGGCATTCTTACTGGATTCCCGCTGGCGCGGGAATGAGCGGAAATTGATCGCGCGTTATTGCGGCGAGAAGTGCTTCTCCAGCCCCTGCCAGCCTTCGAAATAATCGTGCTGCAGCTCGGCGGATTCGGTGGCGTAACGCGTGAGCCGCATGGCGTAGCGGCTCTCGAACATGAACGCCATAGTGCTCTCGATCTTGTGCGGCTTGAGCTCCGCGCGCGTCGCCTTGGCCCAGCTTTCGGCGTCGGGACCGTGGGCGCTCATGCAATTGTGCAGGCTGGCGCCGCCCGGCAGGAAGCCTTCCGCCTTGGCGTCATATTGGCCGTAGAGCAGGCCCATGAACTCGGTCATGACGTTGCGGTGGAACCAGGGCGGCCGGAACGTATCCTCGCCGACCAGCCAGCGCGGCGGGAAGATGGCGAAATCGACGGTCGCTGCGCCCGGCAAGGTCCGACGGCGCCGTCAGCACGCTGAAGATCGACGGGTCGGGATGGTCGAAGCTGACCGAGCCGATGACGTTGAAGCGCGCCAGGTCGTACTTGTACGGCGCGAAGTTGCCGTGCCAGGCGACGACGTTGAGCGGCGAATGTTTCATGTCCGCCGCCCACAGATTGCCCTGAAACTTGGCGACCAGGCTGAACGGTCCGGTCACGTCCTCGTAGGCCGCGACCGGCGCCAGGAAGTCGCGCGTATTGGCGAGGCCGTTGGCGCCGAGCGGGCCGAGCTCCGGCAGCCGGAACATGGCGCCGTAATTCTCGCAGATATAGCCGCGCGACGGGCCGTCCGGCAGTTCGACGCGGAAACGCAAGCCGCGCGGCATGATGACGATCTCGCCGCAGGCGGCTTCGATCACGCCAAGCTCGGTGACAAAGCGGGCGCGGCCTTGCTGCGGCACGATCAGCATCTCGCCGTCGGCATTGTAGAAGACGCGTTTGGTCATCGAGGTGTTGGCGGCATAGAAATGCACCGCCATGCCGACCTGGGTGGCGACGTCGCCATTGCCGCCGAGCGTAACGATGCCTTCGACGAAATCGGTCGGCTCGCGCGGGATCGGAAACGGCGACCAGCGCAGCTGCGTCGGCGTCGCCTCGGCTTCGTTGAACGGGGCGCTCCGGATCAGCCGGTTGTCGAGGCGCTTATAGGGCCGATGCACCACCGAGGGCTGGATGCGGTAGGTCCAGGTGCGGCGGTTTTCGGCGCGCGCGGTCGTGAACGAAGTGCCGGAAAGCTGCTCGGCGTAGAGGCCGAGCGGCGGCCGCTGCGGCGAATTGCGGCCGACCGGCAGCGCGCCGGCGACCGCCTCGGAGACGAAATGATTGCCGAAGCCGGGCTGATAGTGGAGCGCGGTGTCGTGGCCGGTGGCTCGTACGTCCGCGCTCCGATCCTTGGTGGCGACCTTGGTGTCGTGTTGCTTGACGGCTTGCTTGACGGCCATGCGGACCTCCCGGGCATTGTTTTTTGCGCGACGAAACACAGCAAAGAAATTGGTCACGAACGCAACTAATATCCGCCTTTCACCGCGGCGGCGCAAGCTCCTTTAGAGCGGTTCCAATCTAATTTTTCGGCTGCCGAAGGACGCAGAAGGCGCCAGCACGTTGCGCGAACTCATTCCCGCCACATCTTGGCTCGGCAATGGCCAGGAATGAGCCGCGGCGAATTCTCAATATCTCCAAAAAAGCGCCCCCTTGCCCCGGCCAACTTCAGGTCAGTCGGGGATTTTTCTTGTTTGCGTATTTTGCGGAGCGGCGTTGTCGGACGCCGCAGGCGCTTGAGTTACGTTTGGGGGGCGGGGGATGCGACCAATTTTGGCGTTGGCGATTCTGTTGCTTGGGCTGACGGCTGCCGTACCGGAAGTAAAATTCGGCACCACGGCAGTCCTGCAAATTCAACAGGCGAAGGATCAGGATCGGGTCCCTGCCGTCGACGAGGCGCCGCTCGCGTCGGACGTTGAGACCACCGGCTCGATCGGCAAATCGGACTTCGGCGTTGCTCCGATCCGCGTCGCCGCCGTCGGCGACGTTGACATCGCCCGGTCGCAAATGACTGCGCCTGAAATCGACACGCCCGAGATCAAAAAAACCGACGGCGAGCTCGCTCTCCTCACGCCGCCTAACATCGACGCGTCAGACGCGAGCGCACCGCCGATGACCATCGACGCCGATGCGGAAGCCGACGCAACCGTCGCCGATTTGATCGATGGTCTGTGCAACGCGCTGATGACGTCGGCGCAGGACAACGACCTGCCCGTTCAGTTTTTCGCCAATCTGATCTGGCAGGAAAGCCGGCTGCAACGCGACTCCATCAGCAAGGCGGGCGCCTTGGGCATTGCCCAATTCATGCCGGAGGCTGCCGTAGAAGTCGGCCTCGCCGATCCGTTCGATCCGCGGCAGGCGATCCCGGCCTCGGCGCGGTTACTGAAGGTGCTGCGCGAGCATTTCGGCAATCTCGGCTACGCCGCCGCCGCATACAATGCCGGCGCAGGCCGCGTCGGCAGATGGCTCGATCGCCGCCGCCCGTTGCCCCGGGAGACGAGAACCTACGTGCTGCGCGTCACCGGCCGTACCGCCGAGGCGTGGCGGAAATCACAGCCGGCCGACTCCAAGCTTAAATTCGCATCGTCGCTGCCGTGCCGCACCCTGCCGGCATTCGCCGAGTTGGAGCAGGCGCAGATCAAGGACGCCCAGCAGAGCGAGGACACCAAGGACGCGCGACCGCAACAGGAGAAAATCGCGACGCGCGTTGCCCACCTCATCGCCCGGAAGGTCGCGGTGAAGGGGGTTGCGAAACAAGCCGTCAGAGCCGCGGCAAAGGCCGCGCAACCGGTCAGTACCGCCGGATCGGTCGTGCTGCTGCAGGTCGCCGAGGGCAAGGAAGCGACGAAGGAATTGACCAAGGAAGCGGCCAAAGCGATCGGCCCGGCTCGCGCCAAAATGACCAGAATAAAGGTTGCGGCGAAGGCCCCCACTCAACCAATCAGCAATGCGAAGGCCGCCGCTCAACCGATCGCCAATGCCGGATCCGTCGCGCTGCCGCTCCTCGCCGCGGCCAAGCCGGCGCCGAAGCCGGCCGCCATAGCCGCCGCTCGCGTGATCGTCCGCGGCGCGACGCGCTGCACCGGCCGCAGCCGGTGCCCCATGAGAAACGCCGGGTGGCGTCCGCAGCCTAAGCCGCGAGCAATTTCTGCACTTCGTTGACGAGTTCGCGCAGGTGGATCGGCTTGGACAGCACCTTGGCGTGCTTGGGCGCGCTCGAATCGGAGTTGAGCGCGACCGCGGCGAAGCCGGTGATAAACATGATCTTGATGTCGGGATCGAGCTCGGCGGCGCGGCGGGCAAGCTCGATGCCGTCCATTTCCGGCATCACGATATCGGTCAGCAGGAGCTCGAACGGCTCCTCGCGCAGACGCTGATAGGCCGATAGTCCATTGTCGTAGGACATGACGTCGAAACCGGCATTCTGCAGCGCCTTCACCAGAAATCGGCGCATGTCGATATCGTCTTCGGCAAGCAGGATTTTGGGCATGACCACTTGATCCCCGGCGACAGTGCCGGTCCCCTTAATTCCATAAGCCGGATCGCGGGTAAACATGAGGTGAAAGCGTGCGCGCGAACCGCCGCGCCTACCCGCGCCGAAATCTGGACATTGGCCGGCACACAAGATGTCGGCGATTCGGTGTTCGATTGGCGGATCGTTAAGTCTCGGATGGTTGCGCCTTGGACAGCGGGGCGTCGGATCGTTAGACCTTCGGATAGTCGGGCCTTTGGCCGTTAGGCCTTTAAGCGGAGATAAATAGATAGGCCTTGGCGGCCCAAGGCTCTTGGCAGCCCAAGGCTCTTGGCAACCCAAGGCTCGCGAGCATAAGCTTATCACGCTTAAGGCTTATAGCGCCTAAGGCCTACCGCGCTTAAAGCTTGGAAAGCCGCCAGGCGTCATGCTGGAAATCCAGGACGAATTCGATCCCCCGTTCGAGGCGCTCGAGCCTCCCGAATGCCGCGGCCCGATCCTGTTCAATTCCCCGCATAGCGGCCGGGTTTATCCGCGCGAATTCCTGCTGGCATCGCGGCTCGATCTCGCGACCTTGCGCCGCTCCGAGGACTCCTTCGTCGACGAATTGATCGCCGGCGTCGTGGCGCGCGGCCACCCGCTGGTGCGTGCGCATTTCCCGCGCTGCTATGTCGACGTCAACCGCGAGCCTTACGAGCTCGATCCGCGCATGTTCGACGGCCGGCTGCCGTCGTTCGCCAATACCCGCTCGATGCGGGTCGCCGGCGGGCTCGGCACGGTCGCCCGCGTGGTCGGCGATGCCCAGGAAATCTACGATCAGCGCATCGCGGTCGCCGAAGCGCTTCGCCGCATCGACGGCCTTTACAAGCCCTATCACCGCACCTTGCGGCGGGTATTCATGCGGCTGCACCGCGATTTCGGCGCCGCCATGCTGATCGATTGCCACTCGATGCCGTCGGCCACCGGCACCAAGGATGAGCGGCCGCGCGCCGACCTGGTGCTCGGCGACCGCTATGGCACAAGCTGCGTTCCGATCATCGCCGAAACGATCGAGGCGACCATGCGCGGCTTCGGCTACGTCGTCAGCCGCAACAAGCCATATGCCGGCGGCTTCATCACCGAGCATTACGGCAATCCGACCGCCGGCCTGCACGCGATCCAGCTCGAGATCAACCGCGCGCTGTATATGGACGAGCGCCGCTACCAGCGGGCGGCATCGTTCGCGCAAGCTCGCCGCCGAATTCGAAATCCTCGCCGATCGGCTGGCGGAAATTCCGCTTGAGGAGTTACGACCGTATCGCGCGGCGGCGGAGTAGGCCGCTGGCGCAGCGCGCGGACGGCTGCGCTTGAAAAGGCGCCGTGAAAAGAAAGGGGCCGCTCACCTTGCGGGAGCGGCCCAAGTCTAGGGAGGAAACGCCCAAGGAGGGCGACGGCAACAAGAGATGAATCTCTCGCTACCGCACTGCAACAACATACACCGCGCCGCACAAAACGCAAGTCCTGCTGACCTAATTCTCCGGTCATTTTCCCCCAAAATCTCCTGCATTTTGTGCAGAGCAGGTCTTCCACAGGTCAGAGCTGCCTTGCGGCGTGTCCGAAAGATCGAGAAACATTCGGCTGGTCAATAAGTTAAGCATGCAACTCGACAGTCATTGTGCACCTGCGTAAAATTGAGGCATGGAGCCTGTGGATCGGTGCCGAAAGCGAGCCGTGAATCGATTTCGCCGACGGCCGTGTCCAATCGGCAACACCGATTTCGCGGCCTCAAGACTTAACCAAAACGTTCACTCGATCGATCTTTCGGAACCCTGAAATCGACGGACTGCAAGTCGCCCGGCCGATTTGCTGACGTCACCCAAGTCCGCTACTCGAAACGCGCATGACGGCCATCGACTTCGCGGCGTTCGTCGACGAGCTAGCGAGCGTCTCCGGCGAGACGATCCGTCCGTTCTTTCGCACCGCGCTCGGCATCGAGAACAAGAGTCCGGCCGGCGGCTTCGATCCGGTGACAGCCGCCGACCGCGCCGCCGAAGTCGCCATGCGCACACTGATCAAGAAGACCTTTCCCGAGCACGGCATCGTCGGCGAAGAACTGGGCGCCGAACGCGCCGACGCCGAATATGTCTGGGTGCTCGACCCGATCGACGGCACCAAATCCTTCATCTGCGGCATGCCGGCATGGGGCACGCTGATCGCGCTGACACGGCGCGGCGAGCCGATCTACGGCATGATGCACCAGCCGTTCACGCGCGAGCATTTCACCGGCGACGGCAGCGCCGCCCGCTATCGCGGCCCGGCCGGCGACCGGGCGCTGCGCGCGCGTCCGTGCCCGGCGCTCCAAGACGCCGTGCTGCTCACGACCAGTCCGCTGTTGATGCGCGAGCCTGACCGCACGCCGCTTCCAGCGCGTCGAGGCGGCGGTGCGGCTGTCGCGCTACGGCGGCGACTGCTACGCCTATTGCATGCTCGCCGCCGGCCATGTCGATCTGGTGATCGAGACCGAGCTCAAGCCGTACGACGTGCTGCCGCTCATTCCGATCATCGAAGGCGCAGGCGGCGTCGTCACCACCTGGGACAATGGCCGGCCGCATGACGGCGGCCGCATCATCGCCGCCGGCGACCGCCGCGCTGCATGCCAAGGCGATGGAAGTGTTGAACGGGTGACGCGCTCGCCGCTGTCGCGCGTGGCAGCGCCGATGATTGCCGCTCACGCCGATGACGGCTGGACGATGAAGCAGCGCCATCGTCGCCGCCTCGCCGCGCCCGGCAGCCGCCAACTCCACTTTCATGGCATGCAACAGCTCGCTCAGATGCTTTGGGTGATTGAGATATTTGTTGGCGAGCGCCAGCAACGTGCGCTCTTGCAGCGCCGCCAGCGAAAACACCTTCGGCCAGTTGAAGATGCCGTGATAGCCGAAATGCTGGCTCGGCTCCCGAAAAACCGGTCCGCTCGAACGAAAAGCGCAACGCCAGATCGATCGAGGCCCAACGGAAGCCGGCGCGCTCGAGCTCCGGCCGGTACCGCCGGCACAACACATCATCCTCCGGATGACCGAGCGGGAATTTGTCGCGGTGCTCGGCGATGTGGTCGCATCAGCCGGCGCGACCGCAGCGAGAAGCCGCCATTGCCGACTTCGTGGGCGTCGCCGTGCCAGCCCCATGGCGCGCCGACATAGTCGCAGCCGAGAAACGCGTCGCTCCATTGGCCGGCACGACGATGCCGCGTCCCATTGCAGGATCAGCGCGTGGCTGGTCTCGACATGTTGCGGCACGTCGTACCAGAGATGCCCCATCACCGCATCGAGAGACGCGAATGGCGCAACGCGTGACAAACGTGTCGCTCGATACCGGCCCGCTCGAGGAGCGCGAAAGGCCCGCGTCGTCGGTGTGGATATGAACGGCGCCGAACTGCGCGTGTGTCGAGGCATTCCTTGATCGCGAGCGCGCGCAGTTCGTGGCAGACGGTATCGACCGCGACCAGGGTGACGTCAGGCAGGCGCAGTTTCACGGGCGGCGCTTTCGACTTCGTCGGCGATGGTTTCCGGATCAAACAGCGTCACGCATTTGTTGTCGCCGCGCTCGCAGGCAAAAAACGTCGATGCTTCCGGCAGGCGATGCGAGCAGCCGACGCATTCGATCGGCGACGACATGCCGCGAAACCGCCAGCCGATGACGCCGTGGCGCTCGCGCGCCGTGATCCATGGCAGCGCCATGGTATGCAGCGCGACGACCGGCACGTCGGTGACTTGCGCCAGCATCATCGGCCCTGACTCCGAGCAGACGAACGCCCGCGACGCGCCGATCACCGAAGCCTGCATCTGCATGTCGAAGCGGTCGCGCAAATCCAGCACGCGATGGCCGTTGAAGCCCCAATCCTGCTTGGTGCCGATGCACGAGCACGATCCAGCCGCGCTTGGCCAGAATATTGGCGAGGTCGATCCAGAACTGGGCCGGCAAGGTGCGCTGCGGCCACGACCGCGCCGGATGCATGGTGATCGCCAGCGACCAGTCGAGCCCGAATTGCGGCGGCGGGCCGTAGACCATTTCGAGCTGCGTCGATCCTTGGCGATCGCCGAACGCCACTTCCATGTAGGATTCGACAATGCCGACGCGGCGCAGATTGCGCTCGAACGCCATGTTGAGGTCGATGACGCGGTCGTAGGCGATATCGCGCTTGAAGCCGATGCGGTGCGGGCTGTTGAGAAACACGTGCGGGATATTGGGTGTCGACGTCGATCTCGGCGTCGGGATTTTCGTCGCGCAGGCGGCGCACGACCGGTGTCGTGTCGATCACGTCGCCGAACGCGCCGCTGCGCCTGACCAGGATGCTCGTCACCGATGAAATCCCCTGCGCGGCGGCGTCGGCTTCGGCCGAGTGGTCGTTTGTTTGACTACGTTTCTTCAGTGAATTTGGTTAACCGCCGGTTACTTTGCTGGAATCGGACGTCGCGTCGGGCCGCAAATGGATGTTCTAAAACAGCGGCGTGCCGGGACGACGGCCGGTTACACAGTCCTATGCCACCAATCAACGGCAGAACGATATAAGCCCGCTGGCGCATCCGCCGCCGCTCGGGGCCGGATACTCACTCGGAACGCTGGCGGGATTGATTCTTTGACGGGCCGGTCCGACACTGCTCGTCTCGCGTCTTGTCCGTTCCGTGTTTCGCGGCATTGCCCTGCGCGGCTCTGCCTTAAGCCGCACTTCAATCGCCATGCAGTGATCGGCCTCGGCGCGTTCGCCTTCGGGACAAACCAGAGGACAAACGCGTTTGTCGATCGCGTGCAAGGCCTTGATGTTGTCCAGCGTCAAATCGTCGGGCAAAGTGATTGAGCTGAGCTTGGCGAAGCTTTGCGAGGCGGCCCGGGTGGCACCATCGAACTCGCCATTGACCGCGCCATTGAAGCAACCGACCCGTTTCAATTCTAATTGCAAAGAACGGACGAGTTCGTGTCGATCGAGCGAAGTTGCGTGCGCTGCCGGCGCCGCCTGCGGCACGGCCGCTAGCTGCGGTCCAGCGGCTAGCTGTGGCGCGGCCGCTAGTGCGGCGATCCGCACCTCGGCGTCTTTGCGCAACGGGCTGTTTGGATACTGCGCCACGAACCGTCCAAGCGCCGTCTGGTCGGTCGTTTCCTTCAGCAGTGACCACGCAACCTCATCAGCGCCGGGCGGCGCCGGACCGGACGCCGGCGCGGCCCCGAGCGCCGCGACCCGCGCCTCAGCTTCCTTGCGCAATGGGCTCCTCGGATACTGGGCGATGAACCGCTTGAGCGCCATCTCGTCGGTCGTATCCTTGACCAGTGCCCATGCAATCTGATCGATGTCGAACGAAGCGGACGCTATAGGAGGAGGTTTCAGATAGATGGCTTCCTTAGTGAGCGAACCGTAGATGAACGGCTGCTGCTCGCTGTTCGTCGCCGTAATCACGTCATCGCGGACATTGCGAAATAGAAAATTGATCTCGAGGCCAGGCGTTTCCAGGTATTTGAGCAAGGCGGCGGTGAACGGGCTGTTGCGCCCGTCGCCATCGGCGGCGGTGGTGCCGTCTTTCGCGGCATAAGCCACCAAGACATTGTTGATGGGCTCGATCCGGCCCAGGCCGCGGTCGGCCCCGCGCGTCGCAACCGTTCGTCTCATCTTGGCAGCGAACGGATTATTTCGACAGGCATCGAGCATCACCAAGCCAAGCTTTGACGCCGACGACACCATCAGCATGACGGCATGCAGCGAAATCGCTTCCTGTGCGGCGTCCAAGTCGCTTCGCAATTCCGCGTCGATAGGAATAAGCCAGTTCTCGCCGCCAATCTCCATGCCATGGCCGGCAAAAAAGACAACCGCCATTTCGGCGTCGCGCGCTTTGCGGTTAAATTCAACGAGCGCGAGCCGCATGGTGTCGTAGTTCGCGTCCGTCACCAAGCGGACGGAAAATCCAAGCCGCAGGAAGGCAGCGGCAACGTCGGCGGCGTCGTGCGGTGGGTTCGGAAGCTCAGGAACGTTTTGGTAAGCGCCGTTGCCGACAATGAGCGCAACTTTGGTTTCGGCTCGGGCCGGCGTTCCAAAGGAAAAAAATGTCGCACTCGCCAGAAAGGCGGCAGCAGCCACTAGTCGCCGCACCCGCACGCCAAAGATGGGGCGCATAACCGGCGAATCCTTCGCTCAAGAACCTAGAAAAAACCTCACCGCAATTGATCATATGACGGCGATCCACTGCCTGCCAAGAGGCGCCGATGTTGGGCAAACATTAAATTGTATAAATAAGACCAGCCCGCAAATTGGGTGAATGTAACCAGCCCGCCTTCATTACGCGCTGCAGCATGCAAAAGACAAACATTCAGATTGTGACTTCTTGCCGGTCAATCGAAATTCAAGCAAATTAGTTTTGTTCTTATCGCGTGTAATTTTTGTGGTCGATTGTGGCTCAGCATCGAAAAGTCTTGCGCAAGTGCGCGATAATCCCCGCGAGATGTGTGGCTAGGATGCTGGCTACTTGCATCGCAGCCGGCAGTATCGCGACGCTTTTGGTCTGTTAACTCGGCCGCCGCAACTCCGCTCGTCACTGCCGAGGAGGCGCAGTTGCCCGCCGACGATGCGCGGCTTCGCGTCGGAATCGAGCGCGGCGTGGATATTGTTCCTGTCTATCCGGCGCCAAAATCAGGTGCCGTCCAATCGCCATTTAATTTTCGCGTTAAGTTCCGGTCGCACGGCAATACCGAGATCGATCTCAATTCGTTGGTCGTCGTCTATAAGAAGATTCCTGCGATCGATCTCACGCAACGCCTAAGACCGTTCGTCCAGCTCTGACGGCATCAATATGCCGAACGCGGAAGTGCCGCCGGGCGCGCATCGCATCCTGATCTTCCTCGGGGATTCAGTAGGCCATCAGGGCGCGGCGGACATCAGAATTCGAAGTAGAGAAATAGCACGCAGCGCGCTATGCGGTGGTCACATCGATGCGGACGTTTGCGGCTTTGATGAGCGATTTGATCCGCTCCGCATCCGCCGGCGTTGCCGGATGGTAGATCACCATGCCGAGGTCGGGCCGTCCATCGACGGCAAAAGCCGAATATTCCAGCGCGATCAGCCCGGCGGTCGGATGGCGCAGGTGCTTGGTGCCCTCGCCATAGGTGCGCACGTCATTGTCGGACCACATCGCCTCGAACTCGGAGCTGCGGCGACAGAGGTCGTCGACGAGGGCCTTGACGTTCTCCGCCGCCCCGGCCCGCGCGGCCTCCGCCCGGAACGCCGCCACCACGAAGCGAGCGGCGCTCTCCCAGTCAGGCTGCGCGGCGCGGACGGCAGGATCGCAGAAGATCAGCCGCAGGATGTTGCGCTCGCGGGGCGAGAGCTTTCCATAGTCGGCCAGCACAGCCGAAGCGGCGCGGTTCCACGCCACGATGTCCCATGTGGAGGTCTTCACAATGGAAGGGCTCAGCTCCAGCGCGTCGAGCACGCGCTGGAGTCGCGGCGTCACACCCTCGGCCGCTTGGTAACGGACCTCGGGCGGCCGGCCCAAAGCGAGCAGGAAGAGGTGCTCGCGCTCGACATCCGTCAGCATCAGGGCGCGACCGATCCGGTCGAGCACGTTGGCCGACGGTGCACCGCCTCGCCCCTGTTCGAGCCATGTATACCAGGTCGCGCTGACGTTGGCGCGCTGCGCCACTTCTTCGCGCCGCAGTCCGGGCGTTCGCCGACGTGTCAATGGAAAGCCGAATGCCGCCGGATCGAGTTTGGCGCGACGATCCTTCAGGTAGGCGCCGAGCAGATTGTCGCTCGCGGTCTGAATGTTCATCCTGTTAGTTCTTATACCCGTATAACGACACTACTTTACCACGATAATCCTCGCACCATAAGTAGCCTCTGGCGTTAACGTCGAGGATTTTGCCATGCGCGTCTTTGTTACCGGGGCGACCGGATTTATCGGCTCCGCCGTTGTCAAAGAACTGATCGCCGCCGGGCACACAGTACTCGGCCTTGCACGCTCGGACGCGGCCGCCGCATCGCTCGCCGCGACAGGCGCCGATGTCCATCGCGGTTCGCTCGAAGATCTCAATAGCCTGCGGCGCGGAGCGACCGCTGCCGACGGCGTGATCCACACCGCCTTCATTCACGACTTCTCGAAATTCAAGGCCAATTGTGAGACGGACCGGCGCGCTATTGAAGCGCTCGGCGCCGCGCTGGCCTGCTCTGACCGCCCGTTGATCATCACCTCGGGGACCGGTCTCCTGTCGTCGCGTCGCCCGGCGATCGAAGACAACGTGCCCGCCTCCGGCGCTACCGCGATTCCCCGCGTCGCTTCGGAGGAAGCAGCGGCCTCGGTGGCGGCACGCGGTGTGCGCGTGTCGGTCGTGCGGCTTCCGCCATCGGTCCATGGCGACGGCGATCACGGGTTCGTTCCAATGCTGATCGGTTTCGCGCGTGACAAGGGCGTCTCAGCGTATGTCGGCGACGGGCTCAACCGCTGGCCCGCGGTGCACCGGTTCGATGCTGCGCATCTCTACGGGCTCGTGCTTGAGAACGGATCCGAGGGAGCCCGGTATCACGGGGTCGCCGAAGAAGGCGTGCCGTTCCGCGACATCGCCGGCGTGATCGGCCGCCGCCTGAACATGCCAGTCGTCAGCAAGACCCCCGAGCAAGCAGCCGAACATTTTGGCTGGTTCGCGCATTTCGCAGCCCTCGACAATCCGTCCTCGAGCAAGCGAACGCGGGAAAAGCTCGGGTGGCAGCCGAAGCAGGCCGGGCTCATTCCCGATCTCGACCGACCGCGCTATTTCGAAGCCTGACGATGTGCAAGCCTGGCAATGTGCAAGCCTGACACTATGAATGTGTCCGTGCTTCGCCAATCTGATTTATGCGTGCGCCGCGTCGCAACGCCCCGGATAACCGACATTCGAAGCCGACCAATCTAATACAGCGGCGTGCCGGGGACGAAGGCGTCGAACGCCGCGAAGAATTGCGAGCGGTAGCGGTCCTGCTCCATCAACAGCTCGTGCTGCGAGCCGACCACGACCAGATGCGAACCGGCGCGCAGCGACATGGCGAAGTCTTCGATCACGACGTTCGATACGATGGCGTCGCGTCCGGCGGCGATGATCAGGATCGGCTGGCGGATGCGCGCCGGAAAGCTCGGCTCGCGCATCGCGCGCATGGCGCGGAACGCGGCGTCGGCCCAGGCGACGGTCGGTCCGCCCAGTGCCAGCGCCGGCTCGGCCTCGAGGATCGCGGCATTGCGGGCAAAGCGCACCGGATCGGAGGTCAGCGGATTGCCGGCGAACGGCCGCAGATCGAGCACGCCGGGGTAGCGGCCCGGCACGTAAATGCCGCCGAAACCGGCGCAGCGCACCACCCGCAGGAGCGCGCCGGCGATCCCCGCCGATTGCGCAAAGGCGATGCCGAGCATCGGCGCCGAGAGCACGATGCGATCGAACCAGCGCTGGCCGCGGGCGATGGCGCGCAGCAAGATAGTGGCGCCCATGGAATGGGCGAGCGCAAAAATCGGCGGCGGACAATCCGGCAGCACGACTTCGCGCATGAAGGTTTCGAGGTCGGTATCGAACTCGCGCGAAGCTGCCGACATAGCCCTTGTAGCGGTCGCTGAGCGCGCGATCGGACAGGCCTTGGCCGCGCCAGTCGATGATCGCCACGGCGAAGCCGCGGTTGCGCAGGTCGCGCACGGTCTCGAAATATTTCTCGATCCATTCGGTGCGGCCGGGAAGAATGCAGACCGTGCCGCGGCGGCCCGCCGGCGGCGCAAAGCGCGCAAACCGCAAATGACACGCCGTCCGGCGTTTTCAACATGCCGGTCACGGCGTCGTCGGGAACCGGATTGGCGGGAATGGAGACGAGTTTCATCGGCGGGTTCGATCGGAACGAAGCAACGCTTATAGCAGCCGCCGCCCAAAGGCACAGGCGGCACGATCACGCGGCTGGGGATGAAACCGGCAGATCGGCCATGGTCTTGAACGCGTAGAACCGGACCGGCTCGCTGCGGCCTTTGACCGAAGCCTCAAGCAGCTCGCGGCCGTCGACGTCGAGGCCCGCGACCTCGGCCGCCTGCCGCGAAATGACGGCGACGCAGTCAAACTCCTTGGTCAGGCTCTCAAGCCGCGCGCAGGTATTCACGGTGTCGCCGATGGCGGTGATGATCTGCGACTGCGGCGGCCCCATCGCGCCGACAATGGCCTCGCCATAATGGATGCCGAGCCCGATCCGCAGCGGGTTGGACAATTCGTCCCGGAGCTGATGGTTGAGCTGTTCGAGCCGCGCCAGCATTTCGCGGGCGCCGGAGAGCGCACTGGCCGGACCGGTCGCCGGGTCCGCGTCATCGAGCCCATAGAGCGCCATCAGCCCGTCGCCGGTGAATTGCGAGTAATGGCCGCGCGTCGCCGCGATCGCCGCGCTCATCTCGCCGAAAAACCGATTGAGAATGAACAGCACGTCGTACGGCAGCTTGGCCTCGCCAAGCGTCGTCGAGCCGCGGATATCGACGAACAGCACGGTGACCAGACGCTCGCTGCCTTCAAAGCCGCCGCGCAGCCGGCCGTCGGCGGCGCCGGCATCGGCGGCAAGGAGCGGCATGACCGCAATGTCGGCGCTCGGCCGGATCTGGCAGGCGAGCCGCATGCCGGGCGACGCGTCGATGCGGGCGAGCGCATCGGCTTCGAGGCCGGACGGCGCCGGCAGTTGATCGAGGCCCTTGGTCACCAACACGCGGCAGGTGGTGCAGCGCGCCCGGCCGCCGCACAGCGAGGCATGCGGAATGCCGTGGTCGCGCAGCGTTTCGAGCACGGTCGCGCCGACGCGGATCGGCACGACGCGGCCGGACGCATGCGCCAGCCGCGGCAGCTGCCGGCGGCGGTGGCGCCAGTTGCGCACCGCACGGCCAGCGAATACCAGCCCGATCAACGCAAGGTGGGTGACGACGCCGGCCTCCACCCAGCGGTTCACCTCATCGCGCTTTTCCGCGCTCGCCTCTGGCAAGCCGCTCGACTTGCGCAACAAATTCTCGATTCCGGCTTGCGCGCAACACTTCGTTGCCGGCTGCGACGTAACCGGCCAGCGCCAGCGTCGGCAGCAGCAAGGCGAAGGCAAACAAATAGGGCCGCCAATCGGGGTACCCGGCCTTGGTGCGGAGCCAGAAATGAATCCCGACGCAGGCGTGCGTCCATGCCGTGAGCACCGCGAGCGCCTGCACCGCGCTGTACCACGGCACCGCCACCCAATGCTTCAGCAAAACCGACTGATAGCTGGCGAACACGTCGAGGAAGATTTCGGCGAGCCGGGTGCCGAGCACGTGCGACATGAGCAACAACGGAATGGATAAGCCGAGCCCGATCTGCACCCATTGCCACGGCGGCAGGCGGAGCGTCTGGCGGACGTAGATCGAATACAACGCATTGGCGTAGTGGACTAGAAAAGCCGACAGCAGGAGCGCAGTGCCGGGCGCGGTCCGCCACGCCGTCATGGTGATGTCGAAGGCGATGTCGGCAACGTTGAACGACACCAGCAGGAAGGCGTGCGCGGTCAAGTGACAGATGACAAAGCTCAGCAGAGCACGAGCCCGCTGGCGAGCCGCAGATTGCTCCGCCACGTTCGCGCATCCCAGCTCCGCCAGCGCCAAACCCGTGAATGCCACTTGCGCCAATGCGAGCTCGGCAAAGTCCGGCTCCGGGAATCCCAGGTGGGTAAGTCCGAGGTCATTTGCTCGTTTGATCCAGATCGCGCAGCGGCGCAAAAATTCGACGGAATTCGGTAAAAATTCACAACAGCACCAGGAAACCCAGTATTTCCGGGCGTTTTTCGGCCCCTTGCAGCGGCGCCGCGCCATTCCCACTTTCTGTTTGCGCAGGCCCATAAGGGCTGCGCGTCATCCATAGGTCCGGCCCTGTCAAGGCGGACCCCCGCATGTCGCTCAAGGAGGATATGCCATGCGAACTTTCGATCTTGCACCCCTTTATCGTTCCACCGTCGGTTTCGACCGGCTGTTTTCGCTGCTCGACCAAGGCATCGGCGGCGCCGCTCCGGGCTATCCGCCCTATAACATCGAGCGCACCGGCGACAACGAATATCGCGTCACCGTCGCCGTAGCCGGCTTTGCCGAGCCCGAGCTTTCGGTCGTGGCGAAGGAAAACACCCTGACCATCCGCGGCGAGAAGAACGCCACGGAAGAGGAGAAGCACGGCGACGTGCTCTACCAGGGCATCGCGGCGCGCACCTTCGAGCGCGTGTTCCAGCTTGCCGACTTCGTCCAGGTCAAGGGCGCCAAGCTTGAGAACGGTCTCCTGCACGTCGACCTGGTGCGCGAAATCCCCGAGGCCAAAAAGCCCCGCACCATTCCGATCGGCAACGGCCAAGCTGTTGACCGAAGCCCGCCGAGCAGAAGCAGGCCGCGTAACTGCTGAGTTTCAGGCGAAGCGAGTTGTTGAGTAGGCGCCCCGGGCCGACCGGGGCGCTTTTTTCGTTGCGTACTTGAGAGCTACGCCCCCACCGGCACCTCGATGAGCCCGAGGTGAAGCGCCATAGGGCGGAAGTCACGGTCGTTGTGTAAGAGCGGGGCGCGATTCTCAATGCACCAAGTGCCGATC
Source organism: uncultured Alphaproteobacteria bacterium (assembly GCA_963804405.1). Classification (GTDB taxonomy): domain Bacteria; phylum Pseudomonadota; class Alphaproteobacteria; order Rhizobiales; family Xanthobacteraceae; genus BOG-931. Next base: position 41,462 of record CAWDQG010000012.1, read on the forward strand.
AAAAGGTCGATCGTTTTGCTGATCGTGACCCCAAGTCTTCGTAAGGATCGAAAATTTCTCGCCGCCATGACAGCAATTGCCTCGCCGGCCATCGGCACGATGTCAAAGCGGCGAAGAGCCGTCTCTACTTGTCGGGCTGATGCTTCGCTGCGCAGGCCCTGAAGAAGCTCGCATAGCATCAAGTCGCCGACGATCACCGTGTGCGCACGAAGGATAGTGCGCAATTCGCGGACATGCGCGGTAGTGCGGCCGTTGAGCAAGTCGATCCACACACTGGTATCGACCGCGATCAAGCGATACCCCGCCCCTTTCGGCTGCGCGCAAGATTGCCGCGCCACGGGTGTTTGCCGAAAACGGCCCAGACCTCCTCTTGCCGTCGCAGTTTGATCATTAGGCGGAGCGCCTCCTCCACCGTCTGTTTTTTGGTCGCAAGCCCCGAAACCTTCTGCGCTTGGGCCATGAGGGCGTCATCAATATCGATATTGGTGCGCATCCCGTTCTAGCCTATGTGTATGGATTTATAATACTATACACATTCGGATGATGCAAGCTCTCGACCGTCCCGACGATCCGAAAGGCGCGGACGGTTACGCCGCGATCGCTTCCAGCCGGCGGTTGGTGACCGGCGGGCCGAAAAAGCCGATGACGATGAACACCGCCACCATGGCGCCGGCGATGACGCCGAATACGCCGATGGTGCCGTAATTGCGCAGGAAGAAGGCGATGATGAAGCCGGAGAAGATCGCCGAGAACCGGCTCCAGGAATAAACGAAGCCGACTGCCTGGGCGCGGATGCGGGTCGGATAAAGCTCCGACTGGTAGGCGTGAAACGAGAACGAGAACCAGTTGGCGCAGAGCGTGATCAGAAGGCCGCAGACGATGATGGCGGCGGCGGTTGTTTGCTGTGCGAACAATAGGCCGAATGCGGCGATGCCCATGGCCGCCCAGGCGATCTGCCATTTGCGCTCGAAACGATCGGCGAAGAAAAAGCCGATCAGCGGACCGACCGGCGCGGCGATGGCGATGATGAATGTATACGTCAGCGACTTCGTCACCTCGATGTGCTGCGAGATCAAAAGCGTCGGCACCCAATTGTTGAAGCCGTAATAGCCGATGGTCTGCACCAGCTGAAAGACCACCAGCATGATGGTGCGTCCGCGATAGGTCGAATTCCACATCTCGGTCCAGGCGCCGGATTTTTTCTCCACCTCGCCGGCGACGATTTCCGGCGGCCGGCAGCTCGCGCCCGGTCTCGGCGCGGGCATGGCGTTCCATGGTGTCGATGATGCTTTCGGCTTGCGCGATGCGGCCGTGCTGCGCCAGCCAGCGCGGCGATTCCGGCAGATTGCGGCGGATCCACCAGATGAAAAACGCGCCGATCGAGCCGATGATCACCACCCAGCGCCAGCCGGCGAGGCCGAGAATGGTCAGCGGCACCAGTTGCCAGGAGAGGAATGCGACCACCGGCACCGCCGTGTACATGACGCACTGGTTGAAGGCGAAGGCGGCGCCGCGCTGGTCCTTCGGCACCAGCTCCGACAGATAGGCGTCGACATTGACCAGTTCGACGCCGAGCCCGATCGCCGGCGATGAACCGCCACAGATCGATGGTCTCCGAGGTGGTCTGAAACGCCATGATGAAGGCGCCGACCGAATACCACAGCAGCGCGAAGGTGAAGATCGAGCGGCGGCCGAAGCGATCCGACAGCCAGCTGAAAGCGAGCGTGCCGATGAACATGCCGGCGAAGCCGGCGGCAATGAAACTGGCGAAGCCGTGGAAGTCGAACAGGCCCTGCGTGGTCGGCGTGAAGATGCCTTCCTTGAACAGGCCGATCGCCACATAGGCGGTGAAGAACAGATCATAGAACTCGAACCAGGCGCCGAGCGAGAGCAGCGTGATCAGCTTGCGGGTGTGGCGCGACGGCGGCAGCCGGTCGAGCCGCGCGGCGACGGTGACGGCCGTATCCGCGGCCGCGTTGGCGGCCGTGTTCATGGCCACTGTTGGTCGCCATGGCGTTCCCCTCCCCGGCCCGATCTAAACCGCGGGCCTTTGTGGGATTGCGTCATCCCGCAACGCAGACTGTCATTGTGAGCGAAGCGACGCAACTCGCGCGGTCGCCGACGGCGCGCGCCAGTCGCCCATCGCAAGCGAACATCAATCCGGAATCGGCGACGACTGAAGCGGCTTTTTCGCGGGGCTACGGCCGGCGCCGCTGCAGGCGGCGGAGCCGCCGGAGGTGCCGAGGAGGCGGCTGGTGCTGCCTCGGGCTTGGCCGCCGGCGCTTCCGCGGGCTTCGCCGCCGGTTGCGCCTCCCGCGATACCAGCCCGGCAGGCCGCGGCCGCGGCAGTGGCGGCGATTCCGGCGCGAGCGAATGGGCGCCGGAATACATCGCCGATGGCGGCGGAGGCACGCTCAGGTTCGCCTCCATCGGGCCCATTTCCGGATCGCCAATGTCGGCCGGCCCGTAGGCCGGCGGACCGTAAGGCGGCGGGCCATAAGGAGGTGGCCCGTACGCCGGACCATAAGGCGGCGGCCCGTACGGCGGCGGACCATAACGCCGGCGGACCATAAGGCGGCGTCATCATGCCGACGACGCCATAGGGCGCGGGACCGGGCACGATCCGATTGACGGCGCGCAGCGCGCCGCTTCGCGCGTCGACCACCACGCGCATGAGGATGCCGCGAAAATCGGTGGCGCGCACCACGTAGGTCGTGCCTTCGCGCCGCGGCGGCGCCAGCGGATCGAAACCGGACGCGCGGACGATCTTGGTGATCTCGTAGGGCGGCACGAAACCCGGCAAGGGCGCCGCGGCGGCGGGTGCGGCGGAGCCGCAGGTGGCGGAGCCGCGGACGGTGGCGAAGCAGACGGTGGTGATGCCGGACGGTGGCGGCGCCGACGATGGCGGCGACTGAGCGCGGCCGGACGATGCGGCCAATAGCAGAAAACACAGGGAAAACGCGGCAGTCCCGACTAGCCCTGCCCTCACGGACTTAAGCCCCCTTGCACACGCTCGAGCCAACACCCCCGACAACGATAACGTCACCCGCAATTGGGGCAGTCCTTGGGCGACGCGGCGAAAGTCGCGTGTCCGGCGGCGTAATTTTGGGGATGCGGCGCCCTGGCGACGCGCGCTTCTCGCATCAGCCGCGCAGCCCGTCCCAGAATTTGTAGGAGAAGCCGAAGGTAACGGTGTGGGTCTGCATGCGCAGCGAATAAGTGTCCTTGTAGAGAAAGGGACCAAGCCCGCCGCCGGGCGAAGTCACCACCGTATTGACGTAGCTCGTGGTGCCGTAGTCGGCGAACCGGTATTCGCCGCGCACGAACCAATTGGCCCACAAGCGGCTCTCGCCGCCCGCGCCGACGGTATAGCCGGTCCGCGTCGTCGTGTTGGTGATCGACGACGGCGACATGATCATGAAGCACCCGCCGGCCGGGAGCATCCCGCAGGTCGACGTCGACTGGAAGTTCAGCCATGCCGGGCCGCCGGTGGCGTAGAGCAGGAACCAAGGCGTGGCGAGAATGCCGACGCGCCCGCGCACGCTCGTATCCCAGGTTGTTCGCACGCTGAATGCTATCTCCGGCCCGTCCGGAAAAACCGGCCGATCGGAACCAAAAATCCGTTGATGCTGCCGGGCAAAGGCGTGCCGGCAAGTGTCACGGTGCGGTCGGCCCAACCAAAGTCGCCCTCGATGCCGGCGATCCAGATCGACGCGAACTGCCAATCGTAGCCGAGGTGTCCGCCGATGCGGAAAGCCTGGTTGTCCATCGGCTCAGAGCCGGGGCACGTCACCGGCGGAATGAAACCAGCGAAGGCGCACAGCGACGGCGCGCCGTTGATGGTCACGCCATTTTGGATCGCGTTGGTCACGGTCGCGCGCATGCCAAGGTCGACGCCGGCATAGGCGCCCGACCAATTGCCGGGATCGGCAGGGGGCGGCGCCTTGACCGGAAAGGCTGCGGCCGGAGAAACAACCGGTGCCAACAGGCCGGGATCGACCGGAGCGGCGCCGAATTTGTAGCCCAATCCAAGCAACGCCGTCTGCGTTCGGATGCGCTCGTCGTACCTGGCCGTGGGCGAGACGAAGACGTTCCTGGCCGTGCTGGTATAGGCCACGTCGCCGAAGTCGCTGTAGCGATACTCGGCGCGCCCGATACCAATTGCCCCACAGCCGGTTTCAATGCCGCCGCCGATGGTCCAGCCCAAGAGCGTCGAGGCATTGCTGAAGCTCGCGACCGGCGCACCGCAAAATATGGTGCCGCAGGTCGCGGTCGATCCGACGCGGAGCCAAGCGGGCCCGCCGGTCACGTAGAGAAGCGCGAAGGGGTAACCAGATAGCCGACCCGCGCGCGGATGCTGGCATCCCAGCTGGTCGCGCGCAGTGACTGCGACGCGCTCGCGTCGCCAGGCGTCACGGCTCCCCGGCAAAAATATGCCGGTGAGGGTAACACTCTCCTTTGCCCGAGCCGACGTCGCCTTCAAGACCGGCGACCCAGGTCGGTGCGAATTGCCAATTGTAGCCAAGATAGCCGCCAAGGCGGAAACGCGATGCTATTCATCCGCTCGGACGCTGGCGGCGTTGGGAATCAGCGGCAGTCGGCGGCCCCACAAACGCAAATGCGTCGGTGGTGCAGATCGGTCTGGGTGCTGCGCACGCCGACGTCGCCGCCGATATAGAAGCCGGTCCAGCTATAGACCGGCGCGGGCGGCGCCTTGAGCGGCAGGTCGGCCGCGCGGACGGGTCCAATAGCCGATGCCGCCAAAGCGATGGCGGCAGCAACCGCGCTAGAGACGAGCACCTTCATTCAAAGCCCCCGACTTCAGCTTTGGGCGCGTCGCCCCAAACGCGCACCAAAGCGCCAGCCCGTCAGGAGACGAGATTGGGCCAAAGATTTAAGGGTCGAGGCTAGAGGGCGAAGCAGCGTCGCTCGCGCTTTTCGGCGGGTCGTGGCGCGCCGGGCACACTGGTTGTTCGTCCGAGCGGAACTGCGTTCCGATTTTGCTCATCCACCGCACTGGGACACGATCGCCAATCGTGACGGTTGCAAAATGCTCGGCGCGGTCGCTCCAGAAACGCGATGCGGAGGCCTATATAGTCGCAGCATGCATGAAAAACTCTTCAGCGAATTGTCAGCATGGCTGACCCAAGCCGGCCTGGCCGGCGCTTCTGAAACCGACATTTTCTCCGGGTGCTGTGAGCGTTGCGTCGCGGCCGGAATTCCGGTCGGTCGCGCCCACTTGTTTATCGACACGCTTCATCCGGTCCACGAAGGCCGCCTATTCCGCTGGGGCTATGGCCCTGACGAATCCGTGATGCACGAATATGGCCGCACCAGCGTAGCTGGCCTCGCTGACCCATCCGGCGCCGCGGCTTTGGACGCACAGGCGACCGATACCTGGCGGCGCAGCCCCTTCTACACCATGCTGGAAACCGGCGACGCGCTGCTGCGCCTGGCTCTGAATGCCAACCGCGAAGACGAGTTCTCGATGATGCCCGAGTGGCGAGCCGCCGGGATGACCGACTATGTCGCGATCATCACCCGCTTTGCCGCGCAAGGCGTCATCGGCGAGATGGATGCCGTGTACTCATCGTGGGGGACAAGGGCGCCCGAGGGATTTAGCGACAATCAAATCGCCGCGCTTGAACGTGTGGTGCCGTACCTCGCGCTCGCCATCAAATCGGTATCGCTGGCGCGCATGACCCGAACGCTGATGGAAACCTATCTTGGCCGCGACGCCGGCCAGCGCGTGCTCAGCGGCCGCATCGTGCGCGGCATCGCCGAGCGCATCGACGCCGTGGTGTGGTTCAGCGATTTGCGCGGCTTCACGCGCATCACCGACACGGCGCCGGAACACGTCATCCCGATGCTGAACGACTATGCCGACGTCATCGTCTCGGCGATTCACGAGGGTGGCGGCGATGTCCTCAAGCTGATCGGCGACGGCACGCTCGCCATCTTCACCGGCGAAGACCGCATCCACGCCTGCAACGCGGCATTGACGGCGGCGATCGTGGCCCGCAAGGGCGTCGCCGAGTTGAGCAAACGCCGTGCCGCCGAAGACAAGCCTGCGACCGACATGTATCTCGGCTTGCATGTCGGCAAGGTGTTCTACGGCAATGTCGGCAGCCGCGAGCGGCTCGACTTTACCGTCCTTGGACCGGCCGTGAACGAAGCGAGCCGCATTGCGGCGATGTGCCGTTCGGTCGACCAGCCGGTTTTGATATCGGCGGCGTTCGCCAATGTCGCCGACATCAAGCGTGGCCTCGTCTCGGTGGGGCGATACGCGCTGCGCGGCGTAGCGCACCCTCAGGAGCTTTTCACCATCGATCCCGATGCGTAGGCGGCGGACGTCGGCGCGCCGGCGCGCGACTTAAGAAGCTCCGACGCTTGGGCGTCCGTCATGGCCTGGCGCGCCGTTGGTTTTCCGATTGCCCTCGATCGCGGTGACCTTGGCCGCGACATCGTCCTGGGCCGCCGGGCGCTTCAACGGGGTGCGCGGCACATCGACCGCATTGTCCTCGCGCTTTGACGATCCTTCAAAGCGGGCATTTTCCTCGATCGACAGCGAGCGATGGAAAATATCGCCTTCGACCACGGCGGTCCCATTCAGCTTGACGCGATTGGCATGGATGGACCCCTTGACCAGTCCACCGATCGTCAACTCTTCCGCGACGACGTCGCCTTCCACTCTTGCGCCTTCGTCGATCATGACGGTCAACGCCCGCAGCTCGCCCTCGATCTGGCCGAATACGTGCACAACGCCCTCGCCGAAAATTTTTCCGACGACTTTGGTGCCGCGGCTGATCGAGGATGCCTGGTCGGTCGGTCCCTGTTGCCCCGGCTTGGCCGCTGCCGGGCGCGCCGGTTGTTGTCCAGGGGAAGTCATTCGATCGCTCTCAGATTTTCCGAACATTTGACGCTCCTTGTTTTGCATGTGGCTTCAGGCTCAAGACTTTCAGGTGGCGTAGTAGACGCGTTGGAAGCGGCTGTTGAGACCGCTCAGCACTTCTCGACCGGTCGATTTCGTCGCCTCGGCGACCTCGTCGATAGCTGATCGACGGTCCGATCAACGTGACCATCTCGCCGATCCTCGCCGCCCTGGCATCGGGCAGATCGGTGACGTCAATCGGCAACAGGTCCAAAGACGGCCGACCCGCCGCGGGACAGCGATAGCCACCGACCACGGCGTGCAGCTTATGCTTTGCATGCGATGATCGCGGCAGGCCGTCGGCGTGTCCGACCGAGACGAACGCCAGCCGACGCTGCTTCGCAAACCAGCCGCCGTTGCCGGTGCCGTTTTCGCCTCGGCATCACATCGCGGACCTGCACGATGCGGGCGCGCAGCTCGACGACCGGAAGCATCGGATTGGCCGAACCCGGAGTGGGGTTTATGCCGAACAGCGCCGAGCCCGCGCGCACCAGATCGAAATGGCACTGCGGATTGCGGAGAATGCCGGTGGAACCGGCGAGTGACACGGGAACGCCGCGATAAAGCCGGCGCAATTCACGAAACCACTCAATCTGCTGCTCGGGCTCTCGGGATCATTGGGCTTTTCGGCATTGGCGAAACTGCTCATCAGGAGCGTGATGCCGTGGTCCGACACATCGAGCCGCGATGCCAGCGAAACCGCTTCTTCCACCGACAAACCGAGCGCGTCTTCGCCGGTATCGACGTTAAGCGCGCAACCGCCGGTCCAGCGTGGCCGCGCTGACGAACGCATCCCACGCGGCGAGCTCGGTTGAGCTGTTGATCACCGGCCGCGCATCAAGTTCGGCGAAGGCCGGTCCCGTGCCGACGTAGAATCCGTGCAGAACATAAATGGTCGAATTCGGCGCGGCTGCGCGGACGCGTTTGGCGTCGGCAAGATCGGTGACAAAAAAAATCCGGCAGCCGGATTTGGCCAAGGCTTCGGCGACCGGATCGATGCCGCAGCCATAGGCATTGCACCTAAGCACGGCGGCGCATTCGGCGTCGGTGTGTTTCGAAAGTATTTCCCAATTGAACGCGATCGCACTCAAATTGATTTTGAGGATGGCGCGAGCTTCGCGGTCCGACGGCCCGTCCGACGTGACCGAGGCCGTCAGGCCTTTGTGGTTGACGACAAGACGGCCGCCGCGATTGACGATTTTGCCGTGAACCGAGCCGTCGACGACGACATTGGCGCCCGGCTCGATGGTCAAGCCGCCGACCAGGTTGCCCCGGACATGCAAAAAGCAGCGTTTGCGGACGATCGTGTCGGTCGAGACCGAACCATTGATATCGGTGGAGCTGCAGACAACCAGCGGCTCTGGAGCGTCGCTTCGGTCTTCGGAAGGCATCACGACGGCCGGCGCCATTGCCAGCACTCCCCCAACACCACTTACTGCCTAAAAACCGGCGCGCTCCTGACGATTGGCTGCAATACAATTGCATCACATATCCGTTCGCATTCGACCAGAAAAATTCGGCGCGCTGGTGGCGTTATGGTTGACTGTTCGATGACGGATTCGCGAAGAATGAAAACGCCTGGCAAAGCGGACTGCCAAGCCAGGCGCGCTGCTCGTTTTCAGGTCAGGCGGCGGCGCCTGCCGGTCAGCCTTTTTGCTCCGGGTGAAACCTCACCAGCGCGAGAATCCCGAGCACGACAAAGATTGCCAACACGATGAACTCGGTGATGAGGAACGGCGGCTCGGATTGCGTCGGCGCCAGCGGCTGCAGCACCGTCACCTTGGCAAACGGCTGCGCGATCAGAACGAAGACATTCAGATAAAGGATGATGACGGCGCCGCCGGCATAGATCCAGCGCCACGCGCTGCGCAGGTGGAAGCGATAGAGCGCAATGAGCGTCGGCACCATCACAATGAGCGTAATGGCGCCGAACACTTGGCCGGGCGTGATCTTGGCATTGGGGAAGAAAAAGCCGGTGATGCTCGTCAAGGCGGTCGTAACCAGGAACAGCTCGGTCCAGCCCGGCAGGCGCCGCGCGGCATACATTCCGCCCAGCACGATGAAGCCGGAGATGATCGCGATCACACTGATGATCGTGTGGAGCACGTGAAGTCCGCTATGGACATGCCTAAAATCATTGCAGTCCCCCTTTTAGCAATCCGACGATGTTACGATACTTCCCGCCGCATTCGCCATACGTTCACGCCCGCCCGGCGCGCGGCGTCATGACCGGCAGCCGTCGGCGCGTTTAAAGATAATGGCTGTTTGCTACAGCCAAAGGCGTCAGAAGCTGACGTGAGCGTGACGAGGCGCCGATGGCCGAACGGGAACACTTGGCCGACGTCAAGATGATGCTTCGCGCATATCAGCTTTTGACCGGGAGCGGCCGCTGCCCGGCTCCGTTAGGACGCACTGAAGCATCCGAGCGTCCGGCGCCGGCGCTCAACGGGGCGCGCGCGTTGATAGATCGGTAGGGAGCCCGGATTTGAGCGTCCCGCCGTAGCTCGCAGGCCGAGCGAACGCGGGCGGCTCAGCCCACGCCAGCTTCCTCCGCCGTCACTCCGCTGCTTCCAGGACCGGATAATAGTCTTGGTCGCTTGTTTCTTCGTCGCTCGTTTGCTGAGCCGGCTGCTCCGCTGGCTCCTCCGCCGGCTGCTGCGTTGACTCCTCCGCCGGCTGCCTCCACTGACTCCTCCGCCGGGTGCTCCGCTAACTCCTCCGCCGGCTGCTCCGTTAACTCCTCCGCCGGCTGCTCCGCCGCTTGCACCGGCTCGAACGCCCCGGCGCGCCGCAAGTCGCGCATCAGCTCGGCGAGGCTGGTCTTAAGGTCGTAAGCCGGATCGGTCGGCGTCGGCGCCTGCCAATCGGCATCGCCATGCCGGTCTGCCACCAACGGCGCAATGCCGACGAGCCCGTCGAAATCCGCGTGCCGTCGCGGGCGAAGCCGCGTCGCCATCGTGCGCCACTGATCGCGAACGCTGGCCGGCGCGGCTGGCGCGTGAATCTTCGCCGCCCATCCCGCGGTCAGCAACAGCGGAATAGCGAGCGCGCCGGCTATAGAAAAGTATCGGAGCGCCGCCTCGCCGGACGGCCGGAAGCGCGCGGTCGGCCGCAGCGAGCGGCCATTTCGGCGCCATTTGCCCGGTCTGCTGCCCAGCCTGCTCCGTCGCTTCACGCCCTTCGGCGTAACTGTTGGTCGTCGCCGCTGGCTCTTGCTGGTCCAGATCCTCGGCGCTCGGAAGATTTTCCGGCCAACGCGTCACAAAACCCGGCGCCGCGCGGCAACTCAGGCACCGCTGACGCAGCGGCGGCTGGGGCGGGCAGTCGTCTGTGTTGGCGCAACCGGCGTCGAGTGCCGGCGCGGCGGGCGCGGCTGGCGCCGCTGCCGCCGTGCGCGTCGCGCCGGCGGCATTGCCTTTCTGCGGAGTCGAGGCGGCTGTCGACGCCGCCGGCGTCACCGCCGCGGCATTGGCGTGCCCGTCGGCCACGCCGAGATACCAGCAATGCTGTTTGGCGCGATTGATGCGGTAGTACCAATGCGCGCCCCGCGGCGTGTTCGTGCCGGGACCTGCTTTACATTCTTCGGCTGCTGGCTCGCTCAAGCTCGCTTGCGCCGACAACAAAACCGTAGCGGGCACTATGATAAGGATGGTCGGCAGGATCTTTGACCCAAACACTGATCCCTCCATCGCCGTTCATTGTAGCCCCTTACCCTGCATCCCCCGATGCGCCATGAGTTTGCGCGGCGGATTTGGGCCGCAGTAGGTTGTGAATGTGACCATTAGCGGCCGATAAGTGGACGCGCTGGAACAAGAATTCGGCGCGCGACCGCGCCGGGATCTGCCGACCTCGAGAGCAGGTTCCACTCTCACCCGCCTCGCTCAATGCGCTGGCTCGGCTCCATCGCCCGTTGGGCGGAGGGAGAAACGGTTCCGTCCGGCACTTACGGCCCCGAACGCGTCGAAAGCCTCGGCAAGCCGGCGCAGCACGATCGCCGGATCGGTCGCGGTCAGCACGCGGCTCCGCGCCGCCTTGAGCACGTCCGCGGACACGCCGGCAATCGCGGCGGCGGTGTCGAGCGCCCAGCCAAGATGCTTGCGCGCATGGCGCATGCCGATCTCGACGCCATAATGCCCGAGCATTTCGCCGTAGAGCGCGCTGGCGAGCGCAAGTTGTTCGCCGAGCGCCGGCGGCGCTTCGCGTTTGCCGGTCGCGAGATAGCGCGCGAGCTGGCCGGGGAACCACGGCCGCCCTTGCGCGCCGCGGCCGATCATCACCGCGTCCGCCTGCGAGGCGGCAAGCGCTGCATCCGCATCGTCGAAGCTTTCGATGTCGCCATTGACGACGACCGGAACCGACACCGCCGCCTTGACCGCGCGCACTGCCGCCCAGTCGGCGCGGCCTTTGTAGAACTGGCAGCGGGTGCGGCCATGCACGGTGAGAAGCTGCACGCCGGCAAGCTCGGCGCGCCGCGCCAGCTCGGCGGCGTTGCGGCTGACGTCATCCCAGCCGAGCCGCATTTTCAAGGTCACCGGAACGCGCGCCGCCGCCACCACCGCCTCGATCAGCGTCAGCGCATGAGGAAGATCGCGCATCAGCGCCGAGCCGGAGGCGCCGTTGGTGACGTGCTTGGCCGGGCAGCCCATGTTGATGTCGATGATCGCGGCGCCGAGTCCCTCGGCGATGCGCGCGCCTTCCGCCATCCAGCGGGCTTCGCAGCCGGCAAGCTGCACGACATGCGGTCCGGCGCCATGCTGTTCCGACGCGCCGCCGCGCGATGCGCTTGCCCTCGGCGAGCGCCGCACAGGCGGTCATTTCCGAGACGACCAGGCCCGCGCCCAAGCTTGCGGCCATGCGGCGGAACGGCGCGTCGGTGACCCCGGACATCGGCGCCAAGACAACCGGATTTGGCAGCGCGATCGGGCCGATGAAAATGTCTTGCATTGGGGCGGCGCTCGTTTGCGGCAATGTCACTGCTGTGTTGGCGGATGCCATTGACTGGATCGCAATCATGGATCGCGACCAGCCATAGCACGATGTCCGGCTTCTCCAGCAGTGCGGGGCCGCGATTTATGACGATGGGATGACAATGCTTGGCGCCGGCCGTTGACGTCCAAACACGCACGCAGAACGGGAGACGGATGAAAATTGCTTGGTTGTTTCTACCGTGAATTGCAACGATGCGTTTCCGCGCCGCGAACGATTTAATTTTCGCTCAATTTAACGCATCGAGCTACGGCCCCGCCATTGAAACGGGCATTAACAGGCGTTGAGTATATTGTCGCCATCGATTGTTGCCGTTTCGAGGTCAATTGGTGCTGTTTCGAGGTCGCTATGCTGTCGGCACACCGTGACATTGTCGTTGCCGAGCGTCGCCAAGACGTTCGCATCATCGTCAGTATTCCTGGACAATTCTCAATCTCCAGCCGCCGCGGCTGCGGCGGCGCGCGGCCGGTATTCTCCTGCCGCGCGGTGCACGTATCGAGCCGGACCATCGCTCTCGCCTCGCCGGTCGACGTGAAAATAGGCGACCAGATCAACACCGAGATCGATCATCTCGGAAACTTCGACGGCGTCGTCGTCCGCATTCTCCAGGGCGGCTTCGTGATCAGCATCTCGGCAAGCGACGAGGAGCGCGACAAGCTTGACGACAAGATCGAGTGGCTGGAGCGGTACAAGAATCTCGATACGCCCGATCAACGGGCCCATCCGCGTTTTGCTCCGGCCAAACGCCGCACCAAAATGGTGTTTGCCGATGGCACCACCTTGTATTGCCTGATACGCGACGTGTCGGTGTCGGGCGCGGCGATTTCGTCCGACACTGTTCCGGCAATCGGCACGGTGCTGGCGATCGGCACAATGGTCAGCCGCGTGGTGCGTCACTTCAAGGGCGGGTTCGGCGTGAAGTTCATCAAGCACCAAAGCGACGCTCGCCTCAACGCCATAGTGCAACGCGACTAGCGCGCGGATCCGCGAACCCTGGGCGACCGCCATGTACCGTGGCTGAGCGCCGATATGCGTCACTTCCGCGCCGCCGGCTGCTCAAGATCGGCCGGCGGATCGCGCAGCAGCAACATCAGAAACAGCGCGCCGATAACGGCAAAGCCGAGCACCATGAAGCCGTCGATATAGGCGAGCACGTAAGCTTGATTCTGCACGGCGCGCGCCAGCAGCGCAGTCGCGCGTGCGGCAGCTTCCGGGTCGCCAATGGAGCGGCCGGCGACGATTTTCGCATAATCCTCCAGCCGCTGATTTGTCAGCAGCGAGCCGGCATCGACGTGCAGGCCGATGAGATTTGAATAGGTCTGCTCGCGCACGCGAACGAATGTCTGGATGAAGGCGGAGCCAAGCTGCGCACCGAACAGCCGCCCGGTTTGCAGCACGGCACCGAAGGTAAAGATCTCGCTCGGCTCCAAGTGCTTCAAGGCGAACCAGACCAGCGAGGTCAGACCGAACGACTGGCCGACCGCCTGCAACAGCTGCGAACGCAGAAAGTCTTCGCTGACCCAGTCATGAGTAAGCTGCCCGGCCATGAAGCAGGCGCAGCCCACCAGCGCAAAGCCGAACGCCATCGTCAATCTGGCGTCAACAAAGCGAAGAATTGTCGCCACCGCCGGCGCCGAAAGGAACTGCGGCAGCGCCACCCACTTCAACGCGCCGCCAATTTCGATGGCGCGGTAGTTCTGCACCGTGGTCAGGTATTGCGGGATGATGTACGAGGTGGAAAGAATGACGAAGCGAAAGAACGAAATAAAGAGCAGCAACAACGGCATGTTGCCCCTCGCGGCGAAACGCAAATTGACCCACGGCCGTTTGTACGTCAGCTCGTGAACGACGAAGACAACGAGCAACAGCGTGCCGCTAAGCAACAGCGCATTGATCAGTCCCGAGTTCAGCCAGTCGAGCCGGTTGCCCTGGTCGAGGCCGGCATAGAGCAGGCTGAAACCGACACTGGCGTAGAGCATTCCCGCCCAATCTGCGGTCTTCAACAGCGCGCGGTTTATTGCTTGGCGCGGCATGCCAAAGACGATGCAGATCAGCATCAGCGGGGTGAGTAAAGCGGTATCCCAGAATATCCATTGCCACGACCAATAGTCGTCGAACCAGCCTTCGATCGAAGCGGCAACGTTGAGCGACAGTTCGAGGTTGAGCGAATAGGCGGCGACGCCATAGATCACCATCCGAGCCGGCAAATTCTGCACGACGAAGCCGATCGCGAGCGGAATGAAGGTGCCCGAGGCCAGTCCGCTGATCGCCTGGAAGGCGAAGACGTAGCCGAGGCTCGGCGATAACGGCAGCAGCGAATTTGAGATCCCGAAGACCACGACCGAGATGGTGAGAACGCGCCGCGGACCAAATACGCCGCCCAGCCAGGCCGAAATCGGCCCAACCATCATTTGCCCGACGGTGAAGGCCGTCGGTATCCAGGCCCCCTCGTCAAAGCCCGCATGGACCGCGCCGCGAACGTCGGCAAGGCCGAACGAGGTGATCCGGCTGTCCAGTGTCGAGATAACGGCGCCTATAAGCACGGCGAGCACGCCGATCAACGGCCGCGCCGAAATGACCGGAGGCGCGTGCGCGGCGCGGTCGTCAGGATGACTGAGGGTCAGCGGCGGTGCGCCGGCACGCGCTGGCGAGCGATCTCCGATCACGCGCTGGGCAAACTGCCGCACTGCGCCCATCTCGTGCTTACTCGGCGCCGGCGCGATCGGGAGGTTTCGAACTGGTATCGATCGTTGCGATCACCGACATGCCAGGCCGCAACAGGTCGGCGAGCGACGGGTCATAATCGAGCACGATCTTCACTGGAATCCGCTGCACCACCTTGGTGAAATTGCCGGTCGCATTGTCGGGCGGCAGCAGCGCAAACTCGGCACCCGAGGCCGGCGACCAGCTGTCGACCTGGCCATGCAGGACCTTGCCCGGGAAAGCATCCACGGTGACGCGCGCCTTCTGGCCGGTCCGTACGTTGGTCATTTGCGTTTCTTTGTAGTTGGCGATCACCCATACGTTCGGCAGCGGCACCAGCGAGATCACCTGCGTGCCGACGCTCAGATATTGGCCCGGGCGTACCCGGCGCTGACTGACCATGCCGTCGACCGGGGCGACAATTCGGGTGTAACCCAGATTGATCGACGCCAGATTGCGGGCCGCCTTTTGTCCCTCCAAAGCCGCGGCGGCTTGCGCCTTCTGGCTCTCCAAGACGTTGAGTTGCTGACGCTGCTGATCGAGCTTGGCGTGATTCAGCGCAAGCGTTGAGATCGCGCGTTTTTCGTTATCGACAGCCTGTTCGACGAGCTGCGGCGTGCCGGCGTATTTGTCTTGAAGAAGAGTCTGTTGGCGCACGGTTTCCAGGTGGTAGCGCGTCACATCGGCCTCGCTCGCCGCGATTTCCGCCTCGGCCTGTTTGACCAAGGTTTCCTGCAAACGCTTTTGCTGTTCGATGTTGTCGATGGCGGCGCCGGCGGCAGCGACATTGGCCTCGGTCTGATCGAGTTGGGCGCGGTAGTCGTCGTCCACGATCTCGACCAGGACGTCGCCGCCACGAACGCGCTGGAAGTCCTGCACCGGTACGCGCTTGACGTAGCCGGGGACCTTGGCGGCAAGCGGTGTGGTATCGGCCTGCAGGTAGGCGTCGTCGGTGCTTTGCAGTGTGGCCGACCCCACCCACCAGTCCCATTCGTAAGCCAATACCAAGCCGAGAGCGCCGATCAGAATGAGAATAAAGAGCCTGATGCCGGCGCCGGCCCAAGAGATTGGCCGTTTCGCCGCTGCCTGCGCTTTCCCGACCTCTGTCTCGGACCCTGCATCCATATTCGGGCTCACGTGGTGATTGCTAACGGCAGCATCGGCGTTAAGCAGCGCGAATTTTGCGCCTGTTGGCGTTAGCCTGAATTTCTACGCTACCTCAGGGACACGGCGATGCTCAGCTTTTCGCCGCCGGATCGCGATGGATCGGGTCCACCCACAACACCGTCTCCGGCTTCTCCACCGGCTCGATGTCGAGATTGATGGCGATCGCCTGACCGTCGCTGCGCACCAGCACGCACTCCAGGATTTGGTCGGTGCTGGCGTTGATTTCCTGATGCGGCACGTAAGGCGGAATGAAAATGAAATCGCCGGGATTGGCCTCGGCGGTGAATTGCAGATGCTCGCCCCAGCGCATGCGCGCCTTGCCGCGCACCACGTAGATGATGCTTTCCAGATGGCCGTGATGATGCGCGCCGGTCTTGGCATTCGGCTTGATGGTCACGGTGCCGGCCCACAGCTTCTGCGCGCCGGCGCGGGCGAAATTGATCGCCGCTTTGCGGTCCATGCCTGGCGTCGACGGCACGTTGGGGTCGAGCTGGTCGCCGGGAATGACGCGCACGCCGTCGTGCTTCCAGCGCTCCGCCGCGTCGGTGTGGCCGTGAGCGAGCGCGTCGTGGTCGTGGGATTTGGACATCGGCTTCACTCGAATGTCTTCGATCTTCGCCATCACCTAATCGGCTGCGATGAACGAAGCAAGTGGCGGGCAAAGTGCCGGGGGCGGCGCGCCTGACGCCCGAACGCGCAGGCGGCGGTTTATTTAAGCGCGGCGAACGGCTTGACCGCCTGGCTGTGCTGCGCCGCCGTGGCGAGGAGCGCGTCGACCACCTGGTCGAGCTCGGCGGTGCGCTTGGCCAGGCTTTGGGAAAATTCCAGCACCGATTTTGCGGCGTCCTGCGTCCGGTTGATCGTCTCCGCCGTGGTGCGGAGCGCCGCGGCGACCGTCTCGGCATTTGCGGCGGCGCGCATCGCGCTCTGGGCTATCGAGCCGGTGGCGGTCGCCTGCTCGTCAACCGATGCAGCGACGGCTTCGACTTTGGTGGCAATGTCGGCGATGGTCGTGCCGGTGCCGGCGATCTCCTCGACCGAACGGCGGGTCGCTTCCTGAACCAGGGTGATTTGTTTGCTGATCTCCTCGGTCGCCTTGGCGGTCTCGGTGGCGAGCGACTTGACCTCGGAAGCCACGACCGCAAAGCCCTTGCCGGCATCGCCGGCGCGCGCCGCTTCGATCGTCGCATTGAGCGCCAGCAGGTTGGTCTGCGACGCGATATTGGCGATCAAGCCGACCACCGAACCGATATTGTCGGCGGCGGCGGTCAGCGACCGGATGGTGGCATTGGTGCTTTCGGCCTGGGAAATGGATTGTCGCGCCTTGGCGGCGCTCTGCATCGCCTCTTGGTGGATGTGGGCGATGGAGGCCAGCATCTTTTCGGTGACGCCGGCCATATTGCCGACATTGCTGGCGGTCTCGTCGGCCGCCTTTGAGGCCTTCTCGGCTTCGCTGTTGGAAGCGCCGGCGAGCGTCGTCATCCGGTCGGAGGTCTGGCCGAGCGTCGCGATCGCGTCGCCGACGGCGGTGCGGACGGTCGCGGCGGTTTGCGCAAAGTGCCCGATGGCCTCGACCAGCTTTTCCGCCCGCACTTTCGCCGCCGCGACTTCGGTATTGCCATGAACGGCCACGGCGTTCGCCGCGTCGAGCATCAGGATGCGCCGCGCCACGTCGTAGAGATAGATCGCCTTGGCCGCGGCGAAGCGGTGCCGGCGCCCGATGATCGGCGCCATGCCCTCGAGCAGGTTCTGCGCCACCACCGGTCGCGTGCGCTGATCAAGCCTGTGATCCATCTCGAACCTGGCGCGCGCCTCGGCGTCGGCGACCCATTCCTCGTCGAATGGCCTGGTGAAAAGCTTGGTCGTGTAGCTCTTGATGCTGTGAAACAGCGCGCCGCGGTTCTGCGTCAGGACGTCGGCGATATTCGGCGCGATCTTGATCGATCGGTCGAGCAGCGCGCCGATGATCACATCGAGGTGGGGCTCGACGATCGTCCAGACCTCGTGGCGAGCCGTCATCACACCGGCGTCGATACCATAGGCGACAAGACGAACTTCAAACGCAGGCGGAACGGCCATGCTCAATTCCGGCGAGATTGAGGGGCACAAACTATTAACGCTAAAAAAGATTAAAAATCGCTTTAGGGCATGATCCGGATCGGGCGGAGCCGCGATCGGGCGTCATTCCGGTGCCGGAATCGCTGTGGCGGCGAAATTGGTGGTCCCGGTCTCGCGCGGCCGCTTACCAGTTAAATCTATAGTTCACGCCGGCGCGGACGAGATTTTCGTAAAGCGAGAT
The DNA here is from genome assembly GCA_963804405.1 of uncultured Alphaproteobacteria bacterium. Taxonomy (GTDB): domain Bacteria; phylum Pseudomonadota; class Alphaproteobacteria; order Rhizobiales; family Xanthobacteraceae; genus BOG-931. The sequence goes on from CAWDQG010000012.1 coordinate 59,548, forward strand.
CGTGCCGTGAGAAGTCGTGTTGTTCGGCGGGGGAAGCAATACGGTGCTACAGCCAATCGCCGTTGGGCAGGATGCGGTGCCGAGTTGGACAAAGAGATAGTCCGCTTTGACGCTGATCGCCTCGGTCACTGCGTATTCGACACCGCCGCCCACGGTCCAGCCAAGCTGCGGCGGAATGCTCAACGAAGTTCCAGACGGGTTCAGCACCGCCCGCTCGTTACCAAAGGCAGCACCGGCGGTGCCGAAAACGAAAACGCGATCGAACGCATAGCCGATCCGGGCGCGCGCGGTGCCGAGCCAGTTTTGTTTGGTCGTGCACGTCGACCCGGGATTAAGACCTCCGTTCGAAATGCCAACACAGCTAGCCGATGAGCTGGTGCCGCTCAGATTCGTCCAATCGATGTCGCCCTCGAAGCCGACGATGTACGGGCCGGTCTGATAATTGGCGCCGAGCGTGCCGCCGATCAGAAAGGCGTTGGTGTTGAAGTTGCCGGTTGTCGCCCCGAAGTCGGTCCAGGCGCTTTGGCCGAAGCCGTAGCCGGCATTGACGCCGACATACACGCCGCTCCAGTCAAAGAATCCCGGACGATAGATCGGCGGCGGCACGGGAGCGGCCTGCGGCACCGGCATATCGGCCGCGGCCGCGCCGGCCACACCGGCGAGCAACAATACGCCTGCAACAAGAGTCCGTTTCACCAGGATGCCCTGATCCACCCGACGGTCATCCGCCCCATTAGGGCGGCATATTGACTGCTTAGGCGGAGCGAGTCGAGTGGATCGGAGCGCGTGCACAGGGCTAGCGCCGGTGGCCCGGGTCGAGCACAGCGAGACCCGGGAACGATCCGGCGGCTCGAATGCCGCTCTGCGGATTTTCGCTGTCGCTCAATCGGGCCGCAGTTGCTTATGTTTTCAAGCAAAACCGGCCGGCGCGGCTCCGATGCGGAGCCATAAGCAGTGACGGCTGCACGCCTTCTCATCGGTGCAAATTTGTCACGGCCGCGATCTTTTTCGATCTTACCGGGGGCGTCCGGTGACGCTCGGCTGCCGAAGCGTTGATCGCCGGTTCCGCAATCGCCGCCGCGCTGCGCCCGCTTGACATTTCGGTCAATGCGACCACAATTTTTGTCGTCGCCTTTGTGACACGGAGGTCAGCATGATTCCACCGGGTCAAAGGGCCGCGATGATTGTTGCGTGACCCGTTCGGACCGCAACATAGCGGCAGGAACACGGACGTTTCGCCGGGCGCGACCCTGCGGGTCGCAGCAGTGAGGCAAGACCCCAACTTAGTCGCCCCCGGCGTCAATCCGAAGAATGTGCTGAAAGTTTTTCCGGGTGGCTGTGTCGCATCACGCGCCCGGCATGGATTCTCTCAGCAGCATTTCCCTACCGGCAGCTTTTGACGTCACAAGCGGCGCCCGGATCACCGGCGAGTCACAGCGGCAGCGCGCAAGCCGCGCCGAAGCCGGCACTTGAGAATTGCGCAGCGGACAGCCAGCCTCCAGCCACCGCGCCGCTCCGTCTTGGTTTCAAAAGCCTTGGTTTCCAAAGTCTTGATTTCAAAAGTCTTGGTTTCAAAATTCTTGGTTTCAAAATTCTTGGTTTCAAAAGTCTTGGTTTCCAAATCGCCGCAATCACGCCGGACAATCTGGTGTAAGCCGTCCGCATCAAGCCGATGACGCGCTGATGCCTTGCGAGGATCAACACATGCAATTCATCGCTGCCTTGCTGTGTGCACTGCTGCTCTGGCCGGGTGAGCCGGTCCAGGCGGCCGACAAAATTTCACTGGAGGCGGCGTCGGTGATCCCCACAGCCTGGCTGATCAAAAAGATCAGCGTGGCAGAGGCAGAGGCGGAGTACCCGGGCGTACGCGATGAACGCCTGAAACGAGCTCCCGAACTCGGCAGGCCGTTCGGCGCTCTCAATCGCTCAATGGGAAGCTTTGAAAGCGGACATCCAGCCGAACGATGAGCTGTGGACATTCTCCAGCCCCCCGCGCACCTGGGAGGACCTCGCCGGCCGTGCCGGCGTAGCGCTGGTGCGCGACGGCAAAGCGATTAAAATCATCGTCACCAAGCTCAATTGAGTGAGCGAGCAGGTAGCACGGGCTTCCGACGAAACCCGGAGGTTGGCTTGCCGTAGCTATTGCAGAAGCTGTTACAACGGATAGGCCCCGAATTGCGGAGCAGCATCGTGCGCATGTTCGTCCTCGTGATCGCATTCCTGATCGGCGCCGGCACATTCGCCGCCGCCGGCGACGACGTCGCCACGGCACAGTCCGTGATCAAGGCGCAGGAAGAAGCCTTCGGCCGCGACGACGCGGCGACGGCCTACGGTTTTGCCGCGCCGGTGATCCAAAACTATTTTCGCAATCCCGACGGCTTCATGTTCATGGTGCGCAACAACTACGCGCCGGTCTACCGTCACCGCAGCTTCGAGTTCGGCCTGTCCAGGATTGCCGACGGCAAGATCATCCAGGAAGTCGGGATCGTCGATGCCGACGGCGTGGTCTGGGATGCGGTCTACACCTTGGAGGCGCAGCCCGACGGCAGTCTCAAGATCACCGCCTGCATCTTGAAGAAGGCGGTGACGTCTTAGCGGTAATACAGAGAATGCAGCCCGGCTTGAGCCAACGGGTCCGGCCGAAGCCAGACCCGTCGGTGCGTGCCACGCGACTACCAGTGATTGGCCACGCAGCCGTGGACGTTCCAGCCGAGATGGTAGCCCCACGGGCAGCCGGACGTCCGGCCGTAATTCGACACGCAATAACCCGAATAGTTGCGGTGCATGCCGTGACCGCAATTATCCCAGGCCAGAGCGTTGGTGGAAAGCAATGCCACCGCCATGGCCGAGGCGGATAGCAGACACAGTAGCTTGCGCATGATCGAGACTCCTCGTTGCTGTTGCGGCGCTTTGGCGCCTTGGTCTTGGTCGCGAGGGAGCGTCGTTAGGTTCAGGTGGCGGCCGGCGAACATGCCGGGCCGTCACGCCCTGAAACAGGATTGTTTTAGGCCGATAGCAGTTCGTGCTCAGTGATATCCGTCACCCTCAAGGTGGGCGAAGCGGCCCTCTAGCGGATATCGATCGGCAGGGTCGCCGGATTGACCGGCGTAAATGTCGCGCTCGGCCCCGATCTGCCGGTAAAGGAGGCGAGCCCATCCTTGGTCGCGACGATGTCGCCGGGCCGCAACGTCGGATCGGTCCGCACGTCGAGCGGCGCCAGGCCGAAGGCGTCCTTGCCGTTGCAGGTGCAATTGGCGACCAATTGCTTGCGATAGACGAATGCGGTGTCGAGATTGACGTAGTGCTGGCCGTCCTGTGCGACCGCGGTGCCGATCTCGGCGCCGAAAAACACCTTGGTCTTGCTGTATGGGCAAATCGACCGGCAGGTTTCCACCGGCGTGCCCTTGACCATATTCTCCATCGGAAAGTGATGGCCGTCGCAGAGCCGGACACAAAACGACACGGCATGGCCGGTGGTGCCGCCGCCCTCGCTGACATCCTCGTGCCCGAGCGGCGCCGGCGCGACGTGCGCCGGCCGTGGCGCCGGCGGCGGCGGATGCTCGTAATTCTGCGACGGCGGCGTCCAGTGGTCGCCGCCGAACAGAAAATCAAACAGCCCCTCGGCCCGCGCCACGCCCGGCGCCGTCATCGCTGACACGGCGAGGAGCGCGCCGATGGCAAGCGCGAGCGCGAAGGCGCGCCCGCTGCGACGGCGGGTCAACAATGCTGCCATTGGCCGCGAACCTGTGCCGGACATGCTCTGATGCCGCGCCTTCCCGCCGTCATTATAGCCCGGTCAGCCTGTTGGACGAAAGCACGTAGCTAGGAAGTGTACACATAAACGCGCAGGCATGTCCGCTTTCGCGGGGGCGAAGCGGGCAGCGCAATGTCGCCGCGTCGTGTCAGGTTTTGACCCCCAAAGGCGACATGCCGCCCCTGAGCATCGTGAGGAGATCGCGTCTCCGCATTATTCGATCACCTCATTGGCGGCCACGAGCAAAGTTTGCGGCATGACGAGGCCCAGCGCCTTCGCGGTCTTCATATTGATGATTAAATCGAACTTGGTCGGTTGCAGGACCGGCAGATCGGCTGGTTTTTCGCCTTTGAGAATCCGGCCGGCATAGACGCCAACTTGACGATACACGTCGGCAATGCTGGGGCCGCAGCTCATCAATCCCCCGGCGGCTGCAGCCTCACGAGCTTCGTAAATCGCGGGAATAGCATGGCGTGCCGCCAGCTCTACAAGCTGACCGCGTCTGCTGTTGAGAAATGGACCGCCAGCAATTGCGATCGCGTCGGCCCGTTCCGCGATCAGAGTTGCAAATGCCGTTTCTATGTCGGCGTCGGTGCTGACATTCAGGATAAGAACCTGCTGCCCGAGCGCCCGCGCGGCTGCTTGAACGTCCCGCACCTGAATGTCCGAACCGTCCAAAGTCGGATCGAGGAGGACGCCGACCAAGCGCGCTTGGGGAACCAGCTCGTGCAGCAACTCGATCCGTTTTGCTTCAAGAACGTTGGTGAACACGCTCACTCCGGTGGCATTTCCGCCCGGTCGATTGAAGCTTGCGACAAGGCCAGCCTTAACGGGCTCGCCCGTCGTGGTGAACACAATTGGGATCGTCGACGTTGCAGCCTTGGCAGCTAGGTGGGCGCCGCCCGTTGCGACCAGCACAGCGATCCGTCGAGTGACTAGATCGTCAGCCAAATGCGGTAATCGGTCGCTGTGACCGTCCGCCCATCGGTATTCGATTGCGACATTGCGGCCCTCGACATATCCGGCTTCGCTCAAACCTTGACGAAATGCGGCCAGCAGATGCGCAAAAGTCTCAGGCGATTGGCCGTTGAGATATCCGACCACCGGCATCGCGCTCTGTTGCGCGCGCGCAGCGAGCGGCGACGCAAACGCAGTGCCGCCAAGAGCGATAATGAATTTCCGCCTCGCGATGTGGTCCGCCATCCGACCCTCTCGTGGGGGTGACGCGCATTAGATCAGTTTTGAACGATAGCACGCCCCAAAACCGATTTCTGGCCGCGCGTGGACGAGGTGATTGAGTAGCGGTTGGCTGATGGCAGCTATTGGCCCTTATGCGACCTCGCTGCTGACAGCAATATGTCGCTATCGGAGGTCAAAGCGGACAAGGCTGGCCCGCGCTAAAATCGACGTTCATGACCCGAAGGCGACGTCGGCCATAGGCGTCCAAGGCCGGTGCGGTCCAATGTCTGAGCCCGCGCCCGGTCGTAAAGTGATACGCTTTGGGCGTTGGACAATGCGTGTTCTGAGAGTACCCATGAGGCGGCGGGAATTCATCACCCTTGTTGGCGTCGCGGCGCTCGCCGGGCCGACGCGCTGCGCGCGCGCAGCAGGCCAAGCGGCGCGTCGCGTCGGCGTGCTCATGAGCAGGCCCGCGGACGATCCCGAAGGGCAGGCTCGATTCGCGGGCATTCCTGGAGGGGCTGCAGCAATTGGGCTGGACCGACGGCCGCAACGTGCGGATCGACTACCGCTGGCCTGTGGGCGATGCCGACCGCTGCCGCAATACGCGGAGGAATTGGTCGCGCTGGCGCCAGACGTCATCCTGGCTTCCGCCAGCGCGAGCGTGGCGGCGTTGCAGCAAACAACTCGTAGCGTGCCGATCGTGTTCGTGAATGTCATCGATCCGGTCGGGGCGGGTTACGTCGCGAGCCTGGCGCGGCCGGGCGGCAACACCACCGGATTTACCGCGTTCGAATACAGCCTCAGCGGAAAATGGCTCGAACTGCTCAAAGAGATTGCGCCCAACCTGACGCGAGTTGCCATCCTTCGCGATCCCGCGCTGGCCGCCGGGATCGGCCAGTTCGCCGCGATCCAGGCTATGGCGCCGTCGTCATTGGGGGTGGAGTTGACCCGATCGACGTGCGCGACGCCGGCGAGATCGAGCGCGCCATCACTGCATTCGCGCGCTGAGTCGGAATGGCGGCTTGATCGTGACGGGGAGCTCGTCGGCGGCGATCCATCGCGAACTGATCGTCTCGCTTGCGGCTGCGGCACGGTTGCCTGCAGTCTACCCTTTCCGATACTATCGTCACGAGTGGGGGCCTTGTCTCCTACGGGCCTGATCCGATCGATGTATTTCAGGCGCGCGGCCGGTTACGTCGATCGCATCCTCAAAGGCGAGAAGGCGGCCGACCTGCCAGTGCAGGCGCCTACCAAGTACGAGTTGGTTATCAATCTAAGGACCGCGAAGGAGCTGGGCCTGGAATTACCGCCACAGCTACTCGCCACCGCCGATGCGGTGATCGAATAGAACCTCTTGTTGCAGTGCAGGCTGGTTGTGGCCTTCAACGTCGTTTGCTGCCAGACAGCAACATGTCTGGAATCGGGAGCAAAGCCGAATTGGCCGGCGCGCGCTTAAAACGTCACTGATGACCCGAAGCGGAAGTCGCGCCCCTTATTCAATCACCTCATCGGCGGCTACGAGCAGGGTTTGCGGCACGGTCAGGCCGAGCGCCTTTGCGGCATTGAGATTGATCACCAGTTCGTATTTGGTGGACTGTATGACCGGCAGATCGGCGGGCTTTTCGCCCTTGAGAATCCGACCGGCATAGATGCCGACCCAATGATACCCGTCGCTTAGGCTGGTTCCATAGCTCATCAGGCCTCCCGAAGCGACGTACTCACGAAAAGAGTGGATGGTGGGAACAGCATGGTGCGCCGCCAGCGCAACGAACTGGTCGCGGCGCAAAAAGAAAAACGGATCGGCAACAACGACCAGCGCGCCGGCATGCTCCGCCAGCAGTGTCATGAAGGCGGCGTCGATGTCGCGTTCGGTGCTGGCTTTCAGGAGAAGAGCCTTTACCCCGATGGAGTTCGCCGCCTCCCGCGCGTCTTTCAGCTGAATCTCGGCGCTGGGGCTGTTTGGGTTCACCAGCACGCCGATGGTAGTGGCCGTTGGCACCAACTGGTGCAGCAGTTCGAGGTTCTTTGCGCTCAGCACCCCGCTGATAAGGCTCACCCCAGTCAAATTGCCACCGGGCCGGCTCAGAGTCGCGACCAGGCCGTTGGCAACCGGATCATCCGCAGTGGCGAAGACGATGGGTATGCCCTTGGTCGCTGCCTTTGCCGCACGCGCCACGGCAGTGCCGCCGGACGCCGCAAGGACCGTTACCGGCCGGCGGACCAACTCGTCCGCCATCATCGGCAGCCGATCGTATTGGCCTTCAGCCCAACGGTATTCGATCAAAACATTCTGGCCTTCGATATAGCCGGTTTCCTTCAGGCCCTGAAGGAACGCGGCTGCTTGAGCGGCAAACGCCTTCGGCGACCCACTGCTCAGGAACCCAACCACCGGCATCGCCGGCTGCTGTGCGCGCGCGGCGAGCGGCCAAACGACCGCCGTGCCGCCAAGCGCGGATATGAATGTCCGTCTTGCGATGTTGATCGCGATGGGACCCTCCATGGGGGTCACGCGCACTGGATCGGTGCGAACGATAACATGCCTTCCGCTCGAGGTCTGTGACGTGTTTTACAGTCCGCCGGGAGGGCCCAGAGCATCTCCGCTTCGGGCCCAACGCAGACTTGCACGGTGCACCGATCAACGTCCGCTCAAGGGGGTAAAAGCGGACTCAAGTTCGACGTTCCACCCCGTCCGAGTCTGACCGTGAGCGGACATTCCACGCCGCCTCATCATTGGTCTCTGCGGTCGCAGAAAAGTTCATGGCGCTGTCTGCACAAATCTGGCGCCGGCCGACGATGTGCCATCATCAAACCATCGAAGGCGTAGCCTCAGGGGGCGCTGTTTTGTTCCTCACCGATCGTCGGATCAGCATCGCGGATGCGAGGTCCTAACGCGGTTTTTTAATGCACACGGGCCCTCCGAAAGGCATGGGGCTGCAGTCCCAACCGGGCCCAAAGCCGAAATTGGATGAACCGTGAGGCCGGTTTGAGCTTCCCGAACCAACAAGGGCGATGGTGACAGAAAGGCAGACAATGGCGGCCACGACACCAATGATGATAATGTCTTTGCGCTTAAGTCTGGTTTCCATTGTGCCGATCTCACGATTCGGATTTGCGCAAGACGGACCGCCCACCGACATGGACTCGTCCTAGCGGTTGCTCGCTCAATGCCGCGTCAGCTACCCGCTATATCGAGTCGGATGATCCGGACTTTCGCTGATTAGTCGCCGTAACCGCTTCGGCGGTTCACAGCATTCACTCGATGCGACGTTTCGGAACTAGGTGCCGCAGCCGCATTCGAGCAATTGCCGCGGCAGGACGAGGCCAGCGACTCGGCGCTTAGAGCCGCCGGACTAATTGCGGGACTTCGTCATGATTAGGCGGCCGGCGCCTCGACCAGCGTGTTCGAGTTATCGACGCTGTCGTAAACCGACACCTGCACGATCGGATAATTCTTTTTGATGACCAAAGCCGCCGCCTGAGCGGTTTCGGAGGTCGTGTAGGAGCCTTTCGTTTGCCGGTCGACTTGGAGCAAATATCGGCCACGCTCGGGCCGCTTGCGTTGCGAGAACACTTCCTCGACTTCTTGTTCCGAATTGTCCTTTACTGGCATCTTGATTTGGCGCGTCGCCATTCACCGCTCCTTTTTGGGCATGTGCTTTGGGGGATCCCCGTATGTAGCGGTTGCGGACGTCGGCCGCCAGTCCTTTCCGTAAAAACGGACATCCTCGCTCGTTCCGCTCAGTCTCATGAGTACGCGCCCTAGTCTCTTGCGTCGACTCACGCCCGCTTGGCGGAGGGCAAATCGGCGCCGGCGTCGAGCGGCATTGGCGCCGGCAAGGCCGGCCCCGGCCAGGCCACGCGGTTCTGCTTGATCTCGTCAAAGAACCAGGCATGAAACCCGCGCGCCAGCATCCATTCGACGCGATCGCCGCGCCAGAAAATCTTGCGCCGTTCGACATCCCGGTCCTTGAGGCCGACGACATAATCGCGCGCCCGCCGCAGATCGGCGGCACAGACCGGCAGCGCGCGCATCTGCTTGAACCAGCGGGTCAGGTTTGGGTGCGCGTCGGCGGAAAACTCGACCTCCATCGCCCGCGCGCTGGCGAGGTGGGGAAACAGAGCGAGGTCGGCGATGGACAAGGGCCCGCTGACAAATTCCCGGTGCGCCAGCTCCCGGTTGAGTGCGTCGTAAGCCAGCCGCAGGTCGGCGCGCGCCGCTTCGAGCAGACCTTGCGGCATGGCGTCCGGCCGCTCGGCCCACTTCCAGTACGAGATGTCGACAAAAATCGGATCGACGAACGTGTCCGAGGTCCGCTCCCAGGCGCGGGCATGGACGCGGGCGGCGGGTGACTGCGGATAGACCGGGTTGGCCGGGTAGCGCTCGTCCAGATAAGCGACGATGTCCGGCGAATTGACGACGACAATGTCGCCATCCACCAACACCGGCACCTCGATGCGGCCATTGACGGCTTTGAGCGCGTCGTGGCTCGATTTCAGGAGCCCATCAACCGCGTCGTAGCTCAGACCTTTATGGTCGAGCACCATGCGCACTTTGCGCGCGAACGGGCTGAACGCGCTGTCATAGAGCTTGATCATGGCGGCACCCTCTCGTGCTTTGGCTCGCGCCGGGTCGCTTGCGCCGATGATCATACCATTTTGCCGGGCGCTGCGAATTGATTGCGACGGCTTCGCACGTGCGGCGCGCCCGCGCGCTTTCCGACATTAGAAGAGTCCGCATGAAGTCTGCGATGCCCGCGGAGAAACGTGGGTCGCCGGACCTCGCGTTACGGCTTCGGCGTGGTGCGCGTCGCAAAGCTCGCCTTGCTCACCTTCACCGTGCTTTCGGGATAGCGTTCCTGCGGGGTGGTGATCACCAGATTGTCGGGCCACACCGTCACTTCGCGCAACTGGCCGACGGTCTTCGCCGACACCGCGATGTCCGGGTCCACTTCCACCCGCATCTGCTCCGGCAAGCCGCCGAGAGCGATGTTGAGCGCGGCATTGCACTTGGGCTTGTATCGCATGAGGGTTCCCTCGTTACCGGCCCCCCGATCGCCCACTCCTGGATAGTCTACATTATTTGGGCGCGCATGACGACCGGCCCCGCAAGCTGGTAGTGTCCTAATTTGGTAGCGACAAGCGGCGGTTCTTTGCCGTGCTGCACCGGCCGCCAGTTACGTCGCCAGTAGAGGCCGTGCGAGCGGCTATCGTGCAAGAACATCGGGCAGGAAGTCACAATGGCGAAGTATAAGCGTGAGCACTTCGTTACGTATGTAACTTGTCCAGAATGCGCATTAAATGGCTCTGCGACGTGGGAAGAGGATGAGAGGGGGAATTTAGAAACGACAGTCAAAACGTTATCGCCTGGCTTCAGGGTCGGCCCAAACTCCGAGATTCATTGCACCGAATGCGGCGTCAAGGCGCGTATTGGTCGAACCTTAAGCCGATCGGAAAAAAGACCCTCCACGCCAAATTAGGACACTACCCGCAAGCTCCATCAATTGAGCCGGGGAAATCCGGTATACCGCGACGTCAGCTCAACCTTTCACGCCACCCAGGCCAGCACCGGCGAGCTTTTGTGGGTTGTTTCTTCACGCCGCCAAGCGAGAGCATCGACACCGAGGCTGCGCCCCGGCGGATCGATCACATAGATGAACTGGATGATCACCAGGAACATGTAGGTCCAGGGCCACTCGCCGGACGCGTTGTAGAGCCCGAGCCAAAGGTTGATCGCCATCAGCGCGCCGAGCGCCCCGCCGAGGCGGGTCGCGACGCCAAGGATCAGCGAAACGGCGATCGCGACCTCGATCGCGTACACCAGCGGCCCGAAGAACGCGATATTGGGCAGCACCAGGTCGCGCACCAGGTCGCTTTGCAGCTGGATCGAGGAATTCTGGACCATCTCTTCCATCCAGTGGATCAATCCCCAATCGTAGTGCGGCGGCACCTTCCACAGCGATTGTTGCCACCACATGATCCCGACCAGGACGCGCAGCACGCCGCGACCAACATGCTGGATCGAGCGCTGCGCCGGATCGCTCCGCCAGGCAAGGAACGCCACTATGGCAGCCGCCGAGCAGCAGAAACCAAAACACCGGTTTCGGAAAACCGGTGTCCGCGAGAAACGCCAACGCATTCATCAATGGATTTTGTCGCATGTGCCGAACTTTCGCAGGAGAGCTATAGAGGGTGCGCCAGGATCAGGCGGCTCGATGTCCTAGATGCTTTGTCACGGGTCTGCGAGCACGAAGCTGGCGTGAAAAGTTGCGTTCTACAAAACTCAAATCAGCCCTCGGCCGAAAATTCAATTCATCCCCGGCTGACCGCGTCGCCAACCAGACTAGCGCGGCTGGCAATAAAGTAATCATCAAATCGTGGTGACGTTTGTATATCGGGGTGAAATACGCGACGCAGCAATCACCCCTCGAATGGCCGGTCATCCAACTGGCGCCGTAGCCTGGGTTGAACGCCCCGCTGGCCTCGATCCGGGCTCCTGGCGCAGCGTTTGATAAGCTTCCGCGAACGCTTAAGTATCTAGGGTCGCAGCCGGGATCGAAATCGTGAGCAATGAAACAATCTATCTCATAACGACCTGGGCGATCCCGGTGATCATCGCCATCACCTTTCACGAAGCCGCGCACGGCTTTGTCGCGCACCGCCTGGGCGACGATACCGCCTGGCGGCTTGGGCGCGTCAGTTTAAATCCGATCAGGCACGTCGATCCGTTTGGCACGATCCTGTTGCCCGGCATGCTGCTGTTGCTGAGCGCGCCGGTTCTGTTCGGCTATGCGAGGCCGGTGCCGGTCAATTTCCAGGCGCTGCGGCATCCGCGTCGCGATACCGTGCTGGTGGCCGCCGCCGGGCCGGCCACCAACATTGCGCTCGCGGTCGTCGCTGGTCTGGCATTCCACATCGTACGCTACCTGCCCGATACCAGCGCGCAATGGCTGGCGGACAATTTGCGCAATGCGCTGATCCTCAACGTCATGCTGGCGGTGTTCAATTTGTTTCCGTTGCCGCCGCTCGACGGCGGACGCATCCTGGTCGCTATACTGCCCAAGCCCGCCGCTGTCGCCGTCGCCCGGCTCGAGCCGTTCGGCCTGATCATCCTCATCGGCCTGCTCATATTATTGCCGTTGCTCGGCTCGCAGCTCGGCGTCGACCTGAGCTTCGTCTCGCGCTGGCTCGTCGCCGCCACCCGCGCCATCCTCCGGGTCATTCTTTTTGTTACCGGCAACGACGTAGCGCTGCACGGTCGGTGAGCGAAGCGGTAAACGCCAGGTGGCCGCTTCTGTCCCCATCCCCTGCCCAGGTGCACTGCTCATGACGAACGCGAACACCAAACCGAAAGCCCTCATTATTCCGGTTACGCCGTTTCAGCAGAACTGCACCCTGTTGTGGTGCGAGGCGACCAAGCGCGCCGTGGTCATCGATCCGGGCGGCGATTTGCCGGACATCGAGCGTGCGATCGCGGAGGCGAAAGTCACCGTCGACAAGATCTGGCTCACCCACGGCCATGTCGATCACGTCGGCGGCGCCGATGAACTGAGAGCGAAGCTGAACGTGCCGATCGATGGTCCCCACCGCAGCGATCAGTATTTGTTGGACCACGTCGTCGACACCGCCCTGATGTTCGGTATCGACGGCGTCAGGAATGTCACGCCGGACCGCTGGCTGGAAGAAGGCGAGCAAGTGCAGGTCGGGCAACTGACGTTCGATGTGCTGCATTGTCCGGGTCACTCACCGGGCAGTGTTGCCTTTATCAATGCGGCGCAGCGTCTGGCGATCGTGGGCGACGTGCTGTTTTCGGGTTCAATCGGCCGAACCGATCTTCCCGGCGGCGATCACCGGCAATTGCTGAAGTCGATCAGGGATAAGCTCCTGCCTTTGGCGGACGACGTCACGGTGCTGAGCGGCCATGGACCCGTGACCACGATCGGCCGGGAACGAGCCACCAACCCGTTTATCCAGCAGACGGCGGCCGCTTCTCGTTGAGGCTAAGTCCAGCGCGACGTCCTCCGCGGACCCTGCGCACCACCTTCGTGGCATGAACGGACATCGTCGCTTCAGCGCTCAATCGTGGAGGTGCGCCGAATCTTCTTCTGCAGCAAAAGCACGCCGTAAAGCAGCGCCTCGGCCGTCGGCGGGCAGCCAGGGACGTAGATATCGACCGGTACGATCCGGTCGCAACCGCGCACCACCGAATAGGAATAATGATAGTAGCCGCCGCCGTTGGCGCACGATCCCATGGAGATGACGTATCGCGGCTCCGGCATTTGGTCGTAGACCTTGCGCAGCGCCGGCGCCATCTTGTTGGTGAGCGTACCGGCCACGATCATCACATCCGATTGGCGCGGCGAGGAGCGCGGCGCGAAGCCGAACCGCTCGACGTCATAGCGCGGCATCGACATTTGCATCATCTCGATCGCGCAACAGGCGAGCCCGAACTGCATCCACATCAGCGAGCCGGTCCGCGCCCAGGCAATAAGATTGTCGGCTGAGGCGACGAGGAATCCCTTGTCGGACAGCTCGTTGTTGGCTTTGGCGAAAAACTGGTCCTCAGCGTCGGCCGGCTTTTTGATCGCAATCCGTGGCGCAGATCAAGGACCGCGGGTTCGCTCAGTTCCATGCGAGCGCTCCCTTCATTCACTATGTAGACCCGATCGCGAACGCCGCGCAGCAGCAACCGAACGGTCGACAGCGGCGCTGTCAGATACAAAACTTGCCATCGGTCAGGATGGTTCCGCAGCAGCCGAAGGTGCGTTCGACGCGAGCTTTGACGCGCTCCTTGCACTTCCGCACAACCCGTGGTCCACTAACGGGCGCAGGACATTGCGGAAGCCGAGCCGCAAAGGCCGAAGCCATAAGCTTTGATCCCTCCGACTTCCTTTCTTGCTGCCGGGAAGGGAAGCAAGAGGGTACGCCCTTGTGCATTCGGCAAGCTTCTGCCATGTATCGCATAGGACAGTATTACTGTCCTAATTGGGTGGCCTTAAGCGCGCGCGGTCCCCCACCTTTCCTCCCCGCAAGCGGGGGAGGAAAAACTAAGGGGGCAAAGGCGCGCCGGGGCCAGCCGCCGAGGGCGAGGGCGCGCCGGAGTGCGGCAGACGAGCAGCCAGGGCGCTGAAGCGGCAAAAAGGCCGCCGGAGCGGCACGAAGGTTGCCTCCAGAAATAACGGCTCGCCCTCGGGCGTCGCTGTCCTATCTTTCCTCGCCGTCCGCCGTCGGCGTTGAGGAAGAGCGGGAACGGCGCGCGATAGTAATGTGTCGCAAACACCTCGGCGCGGGATTGGGCCGCGGCGGAGGGAGCGCGAAGATGACGATGGGCGCGCAAGGTTTTGGGCTGTTCGATCCGGCGCAGGAAAAGGCTTCCTGCGGCGTCGGTTTTATTGCCGACATCAAGGGGCGCAAATCGCACCAGATCGTCGCCGACGCGCTGACCATCCTGCTCAACCTCGAGCATCGCGGCGCGGTCGGCGCCGACCCGCGCGCCGGCGACGGCGCCGGCATCCTGGTGCAGACCCCGCACAAATTCTTCGCCAAGAAGTGCGCCGAGCTCGGCTTCACGCTGCCGGCGCCCGGGCATTACGCGGTCGGCGCGCTGTTCCTGCCGCACGACGAGGCGTGGCGCGCCGAGATCATGGACACCTACGCGGCGGTCGCCGCGCAGGAAGGCATGGAGGTGCTGGGCTGGCGCGACGTGCCGATCGACAATTCGACGCTCGGCGAAACCGTCAAGCCGACCGAGCCCTGGCACATGCAGGTCTTCATCAAGCGCGCCGCAAAGACCGCCTCGGAAGACGAATTCGAGCGGCGGCTTTACATCCTGCGCAAGACCATCTCGCGCACGCTTTACAGCAAGCGCGAGCGGGCGACCTCACATTATTATCCGGTGTCGATCTCCTGCCGCACGCTGATCTATAAGGGCATGTTCCTCGCCGATCAGCTCGGCACCTATTACCCGGACCTGCGCGACCCGGATTTCGAGAGCGCGCTGGCGATGGTGCATCAGCGCTTCTCGACCAACACCTTCCCGACCTGGTCGCTGGCGCACCCCTACCGCATGATCGCGCACAACGGCGAGATCAATACGCTGCGCGGCAACAACAACTGGATGGCGGCGCGGCAGGCTTCGGTGTCGTCGCCGAAATTCGGCGACGACATCAATAAGCTCTGGCCGATCTCCTACGAGGGCCAGTCCGACACCGCCTGCTTCGACAACGCGCTCGAATTCCTCACCATGGGCGGCTATTCGCTCGCGCATGCGATGATGATGATGATTCCGGAGGCGTGGGCCGGCAATCCGCTGATGGATGAAGAGCGCCGCTCGTTCTACGAATACAACGCCGCGCTGATGGAGCCGTGGGACGGACCGGCGGCGATCGCCTTCACCAACGGCCGGCAGATCGGCGCCACGCTCGACCGCAACGGCTTGCGGCCGGCGCGCTACATCGTCACCAAGGACCACCGCATCGTCATGGCCTCGGAAGTCGGCGTGCTGCCGATCCCGGAGGAGGACATCGTCACCAAGTGGCGGCTGCAGCCGGGCAAGATGCTGCTGGTCGACCTGGAGGAAGGCCGGCTCATTCCCGACGAGGAGCTCAAAAGCACGCTGGCGCAGAGCCATCCGTACCGCGAATGGCTCGACCGCACCCAGATCGTGCTCGAAGAGCTGCCGACCTCGTCGGAGGCGGCGCCGATTTCCAACCTGGCGCTGCTCGATCGCCAGCAGGCGTTCGGCTACACGCAAGAGGACCTGAAAATCCTGATGACGCCAATGGCGACGACCGGCGAAGAGGCGGTCGGCTCGATGGGCAACGACACGCCGATCTCGGCGCTGTCCGACAAGCCGAAGCTCCTGTTCACCTACTTCAAGCAGAACTTCGCGCAGGTGACCAACCCGCCGATCGATCCGATCCGCGAGGAATTGGTCATGAGCCTCGTCTCGATCATCGGGCCGCGGCCGAACCTGTTCGACCTCGAAGGCGCGTCGCACACCAAGCGGCTGGAAGTGCATCAGCCGATCCTGACCAACGCCAATCTGGAGAAGATCCGCGCCATCTCCGAGATCGCCGAATCGCACTTCAAGTCGATCACGCTCGACGCCACCTGGCCGGCCGAGGCCGGCGTCGCCGGCATGGAAGAGGCGATCGCGGCGCTGTCCAGCAAGGCCGAGGCGGCGGTGCGCGACGGCATCAACATCGTCATCCTCTCCGACCGCCGCGCCGGCGCCGACCGCATTCCGATTCCGTCGCTGCTCGCCTGCGCCGCCGTGCATCATCATCTGATCCGCGAGGGCTTGCGTACCTCGGTCGGGCTGGTCGTCGAATCCGGCGAGCCGCGCGAGGTGCATCATTTCGCCTGCCTCGCCGGCTATGGCGCCGAAGCCATCAATCCGTATCTGGCGTTCGAGACCCTGGTGGCGATGAAAAGCGAGCTGCCGCAAAAGCTCGACGACAAGGAAATCATCAAGCGCTACATCAAGTCGATCGACAAAGGGCTGCTCAAGGTGATGTCGAAGATGGGCATCTCCACCTATCAGTCCTATTGCGGCGCGCAGATTTTCGACGCGATCGGGCTGCAAGTCCGAATTCGTCGGCAAATATTTCACCGGCACCGCGACCCGCATCGAAGGCGTCGGCGTCGAGCAGATCGCCGAGGAAGCGGTGCGCCGGCATCGCATGGCGTTCGGCGACGCGCCGATCTATCGCACGATGCTCGATGTCGGCGGCGACTATGCCGTGCGCGTGCGCGGCGAGGATCACGTCTGGAACGCGGCGACGGTGGCGACGCTGCAGCACGCCGTGCGCGGCAACTCCTATGAAAAGTACCGGCACTATGCCGAATTGATCAACGAACAGTCCGAGCAGCTTTTCACCATCCGCGGCCTGTTCCGGCTGAAGGCCGCGCACGAGGACGGCCGCCCGGCGGTGGCGACCGACGAGGTCGAGCCGGCCGCCGAGATCGTCAAAAGGTTCTCGACCGGCGCCATGTCGTTCGGCTCGATCTCGCGCGAGGCGCACACCACGCTCGCCATCGCCATGAACCGCATCGGCGGCAAGTCGAATACCGGCGAAGGCGGCGAGGAATCCGACCGCTTCAAGCCGCTGCCCAACGGCGACTCGATGCGCTCGGCGATCAAGCAGGTGGCGTCGGGCCGGTTCGGCGTCACCGCCGAGTATCTCGTCAATTCGGACATGATGCAGATCAAGATCGCCCAGGGCGCCAAGCCCGGCGAAGGCGGCCAATTGCCCGGCTACAAGGTCGACAAGACCATCGCCAAGGTGCGCCACTCGACGCCCGGCGTCGGCCTGATCTCGCCGCCGCCGCATCACGACATTTATTCGATCGAGGACCTGGCGCAGCTCATCTTCGACCTGAAGAACGTCAATCCTGACGGCGATGTCAGCGTAAAGCTCGTCTCCGAGGTCGGCGTCGGCACGGTCGCCGCCGGCGTGTCGAAGGCGCGCTCCGATCACGTCACCATCGCCGGCTTCGAAGGCGGCACCGGCGCGTCGCCGTTGACCTCGATCAAGCATGCCGGCTCGCCGTGGGAGATCGGGCTTGCCGAAACCCACCAGACGCTGGTCGGCAACCGCTTGCGCGGCCGCATTGCCGTGCAGGTCGACGGCGGCATCCGCACCGGCCGCGACGTCGTCGTCGGCGCGCTCCTCGGCGCCGACGAGTTCGGCTTCGCCACCGCGCCGTTGATCGCCGCCGGCTGCATCATGATGCGCAAGTGCCATCTCAACACCTGCCCGGTCGGCGTCGCCACCCAGGACCCGGTGCTGCGCAAGCGCTTCCGCGGCCAGCCCGAGCACGTCATCAATTACTTCTTCTTCGTCGCCGAGGAAGTGCGCGAGCTGATGGCGTCGCTCGGCTACCGCACCTTCAACGAGATGATCGGCCAGATGCAGATGCTCGACGTGCGCGAGATGGTCGATCACTGGAAGGCGCGCGGGCTCGACTTCTCGCGGCTGTTCACCAGGCCGGACGTGCCGGCCTCGGTCGCGATCTATAATTGCGAGGAGCAGGATCACAAGATCCACGACATTATCGACCGCAAGCTGATCGCAAGCTCGCAAGCCGCGCTCGACCGCGGCGCCAAGGTGCACTTGAGCCTCCCGATCACCAATACCGACCGCACCACCGGCGCCATGCTGTCCGGCGAGATCGCCAAGCGCTACGGCCACGAAGGCCTGCCGCACGACACCATCACGGTGAAGTTCAAGGGCACCGCCGGCCAGAGCTTCGGCGCGTTCCTCGCCCGCGGCGTCTCGTTCGAGCTCGAAGGCGACGCCAACGACTATGTCGGCAAGGGCCTCTCCGGCGGCCGCATCGTCGTGCGCCCGCCGGCGGAGGCCAGCATCGTGCCCGAGCAGTCGATCATCGTCGGCAACACCGTGCTGTACGGCGCCATCGAGGGCGAATGCTATTTCCGCGGCGTCGCCGGCGAGCGCTTCGCCGTGCGCAATTCCGGCGCCATCGCCGTCATCGAAGGCGCCGGCGATCATTGTTGCGAATATATGACCGGCGGCGTCGCCGTGGTGCTCGGCCCAACCGGCCGCAATTTCGCCGCCGGCATGTCGGGCGGCATCGCCTACGTGCTCGACGATGACGGCACTTTTGCCTCCCGCTGCAATATGGCGATGGTCGAGCTCGAGCCGATGCCGGCCGAAGAGGAAGCCAACGCCCGCGTCTACCACCAGGCGCGCGATCTCGAGGCCCATGGGCTGGTCGAGGTCATGGCCGACATGAGCCGGTTCGACGCGGCGCGGCTTTATACGCTGATTGCGCGCCACGCGCACTTCACCGGCTCGACCGTCGCGGCCAAAATTCTCGGCGACTGGTCGGCCTGGTATCCGAAATTTCGTAAAGTCATGCCGGTCGAGTATCGTCGCGCTCTCAACGAGCTGAAGGCCGAAGCACGGGCCATGCAGGCGGCCGAATAGAGCGCGAGAGAACAAAATCCGATGAATTCTGAGTCATTATCCGCTCGTCCCCGCGAAGGCGGGGACCCAGTGCGACTACCGACTTTTGGAGAGGCCCCTTCTGGATTCCCGCTTGCGCGGGAATGAGCGGGAATTATCAACCCGATGTGACAACGCGTTAGGGCGCCAAGTGGGCAAGGTTACCGGCTTTCTCGAATACGAACGCGAAGACCGCGACTACGAGCCGGTCGAGGAGCGCATTCGCCATTGGCGCGAATTCGTGCTGCCGCTGCCGGAAGCGGCGCTGCGCACGCAGGCCGCGCGCTGCATGAATTGCGGCGTGCCGTATTGCCAGGGCACCGGCTCGCTGCGCCCCGGCACGCCCGGCTGCCCGGTCAACAACCAGATCCCGGACTGGAACGACCTCGTCTACGGCGACAATTGGGACGAAGCCGCGCGCAACCTGCACTCGACCAACAACTTCCCCGAAGTCACCGGCCGCATCTGCCCGGCGCCGTGCGAAGCCTCCTGCACGCTCAACATCGACGAGAACCCGGTCACCATCAAATCGATCGAATGCGCGATCGCCGATCGCGCCATCGCCCAAGGCCTGGTGCCGGAGCCGGCGGCGGTGCTGACCGGCAAGAAGGTCGCGATCGTCGGCTCAGGACCGGCGGGGCTCGCCTGCGCGCAGCAGCTCGCGCGCGCCGGCCACGGCGTTCACGTCTACGAAAAGCTCGCCAAGGCCGGCGGGCTCCTTCGCTACGGCATTCCCGACTTCAAGATGGAGAAGCATCACGTCGACCGCCGCGTCGCGCAGATGGAGGCCGAGGGCGTCGTGTTTCATTACGACGCCCATGTCGGCGTCAATGTCGCGGCCGACAAGCTCCTCGCCGAGTACGATGCCGTGGTGCTCACCGGCGGCGCCGAGAAAGGCCGCGACCTGCCGGTTCCCGGCCGCGAGCTCAACGGCATGCATTTCGCCATGGACTTCCTGCCGCAGCAGAACCGGCGCGTCACCGGCGAGCCGGCCGCGGAAGCCGAGCCGATCCTCGCCGGCGGCAAGCACGTCGTCGTCATCGGCGGCGGCGACACCGGCTCCGACTGCATCGGCACCTCGATCCGCCAGGGCGCGCTGTCGGTGACCAATTTCGAGATCCTGCCCGCGCCGCCGCTGCACGAGAACAAGGCGCTGACCTGGCCGAACTGGCCGTTGAAGCTTCGCACCTCGTCGAGCCACGAAGAAGGCGCCGAGCGCGATTTCGCGGTGATGACGACGCGGTTTTCCGGCGCCAACGGCTTTGTCAAGAAGCTGCACTGCGTGCATGTCGACGAGAAGATTCAAGCCATACCCGGCAGCGAGTTCGAGATCGACGCCGAGCTCGTGTTGCTGGCGATGGGCTTCGTGCATCCGGTGCACGAGGGCATGATCAAGGCGCTCAACCTCGCGCTCGACCAGCGCGGCAACGTCGCCGCCATCGACCGACGATTACCGCACCTCGCTCGACAAGGTGTTCGCCGCCGGCGACATGCGCCGCGGCCAGTCGCTGGTGGTGTGGGCGATCCGCGAAGGCCGCCAGGCCGCGCACGCGGTCGACGCGTATCTGATGGGCTCGACGCTGCTGCCGCGGTAGTCTCTTCACGGCGAGCGCTCGCGCTCTCCATCCGGCGATTTCGGCTTCCCCCTTTCGGCGGCTGCCCCATCCGGTCGACAATGATGTCGTTGTCCGACATCACGCGTTCGGCAGCAGCCAGACTACCTCGCTTGCGGCGCACTTTCCCTTTTAAACCGCCCGGCACGTCGACGCCGGCGAGAGCGCGTCATGCCGATAGCCGCCGCCATAGCATCTGTTGACTTCGTCGCCGGTGACCGAAAACGGCGGGCCGGCCAGCACGCTTTGGTCGTACTGAACCATATCAGCAGATGCGCCGCCGTCGCTGTTGGCGAGGATCAGTTCGTCGGCCACGACGGTCTCGGCCACATGGCAGGCGTCAGCTTGGCGGTGCGCACCAACAGCGAGTCTTGGTCTACGGCAACATGTCCTTTGTAGCCGTAGCTGGTTCCGGGCTTGCCCTCCCGCTTGAGGAAAGCAGCGTCGGGATCGACGCGCTCGGTCGGATCATCGGACGGGCCGGGCCGCGCCGCCGCCGCCTCGACAACCGTCGCATCGATCAGCGTGCCGCGCTTGAGCATCAGTCCTTTGTCCTCGATCTGAGCATTCACCAGCGCCAGCAATTTGACCGTCAGCCCCGCCTCGTTCAGCCGTTCGCGAAACCGGCACAATGTCGTGTGGTCGGGGGTCGCTTCTTCCATCCGAAGACCGACAAACCGCCGAAACGACAGCCGAGCGCACAACGCCTCTTCCAGCTCGCGATCCGAAAGTCCGTACCACTGCGCCAGCAGCAGGGCTCGGAACATCAGCAACGGCGGGAACGGCGGGCGACCGTCCTGCTTGCGGCAATGCTTCTCA
This sequence comes from uncultured Alphaproteobacteria bacterium, assembly GCA_963804405.1. Taxonomy (GTDB): domain Bacteria; phylum Pseudomonadota; class Alphaproteobacteria; order Rhizobiales; family Xanthobacteraceae; genus BOG-931. The sequence continues at coordinate 80,886 of CAWDQG010000012.1, forward strand.
AGCCGATAGGTCAAAGGTCCCCAGTTCAGAAGCACAAAAATCCGGTCCAAGTCCGTCTCCCGCCGCAGCCGTTCTGCCGCCAAGTCGCCAAAGCCCAATCCGCCGCTCATCGCTCACCTCGAATCCTCGAAGACAAGCGTCAGATGCTCCCTTCGCAACGCCCTGAAAGGGGGAGGATCAAGGTGGGGGTCGCGGGCCGCTCGCGTGGCGCTCCCGGATTTCATCGCTACTTCGCCGCAGTCGCATCTCCGTTGATCTCGGCTATCATGTCCAGGTTTCACGCACGGAGGGACACATGACCGTCGCCGCCAAATGGATCGCCGCTGCCGTCGCCGCCACGGCTTTTGTCTGCCTGGCCCAGGCGCAGGATTCGCCCAACCGCAAGGAGATGAAGCGGGCCGACCTGACCGGGACCAAGATGGAGGTCATTCTCTCGACCGCCGAATACAAGCCCGGCGAGATGATCGCGCGCCACATTCATCACGGCGAGGAAGCGTTCTACGTGCTCGAAGGCGCGACCGTCGAAACGCCCGACGGCAAGCAGATCGAGCTCAAGACCGGCTCGGGCTCGATCAACCTGCGCGACGTGCCGCACGGCGGATTCAAGGTCATCGGCGACAAGTCGTTGAAGATCGTCACCGTGCATATCGTCGACAAAGGCGCCCCGCTCTACGACGCGCCGCCGAAATAGCGGTCGACCGCCGCCATTGTTGACCGACGATCGATCCGCATCCTGAGGTGCGAGCGAAAGCGAGCCTCGAAGGATGCACGGCCCGAATCGTTGGTAGGTGGCCGTCGCCCTTCGAGGGCCGCCCTGGCGCGGCGAAGACGCGCGTTAACGCGCTTATGGCGGCCACCTCAGGGTGACGGGAATCAACGGACGAAGGTGAGGCTTATCAGACGATCAGGATGTCGGAGTAAAGCAGCACAAGGAGAGCAACCAAGCCGCCGATGAACAAGCCGAAGGTGACTTGTTCCAGCATTTGCCAGCTTGCCGCTGTGAACTTTTTCGGGCGAGGCAGAAATTTCAGCAATCGCTCGCGCGCAGTCGGAGCTTGTGGCCGGTGCGTCATTCCAATCGGCGGTGAGCGTCAAGTCGTTCATGGAACCTCTCCCGATTTCAGATGTCCCCAGCGATCCTCAGCCACCGCGGCGACGTTTAGTTCTTCTTGAGGCGCGCTTTCTACTAAACGATCGGACGCCTGCGCCGGTCGAAAGCGGTGCGGCGAGCTATACCAACGGCTAGATTTGCTGGAACTTTGTCCGCGAGTTCCCGCGCCGCGCGGCGTGCCACACCGGAAGACGAACATCCGCGGACCAAATAATCGACTTGCCGATGTCATCCGACGTCGCGGTTGGCGTCACGCGCCGCAACCGCGATGCGATGGCTTGACTGATAAGCGCATTGCCAACCGGTTCCACTGTGACGCCGCATTGTCGCGCGCGTCGCGCGACCGTCATACTGGCGGTGCAGACTTATTGCATGAGGCGGTTGGCGTTGCTCGTTGTCATGAGTGTTGGTGTTGCCTCCAGCGCGTTGGCGGCCGACATGCCGCTGCCGCCCGGGCCGCCTCCTCTGCCCTACCTTCCGGTTGCTCCGCCCTTCAGCTGGACCGGCCTCTATGTCGGCGGCAATCTCGGACTGGGCTGGAGCCAGGGAACCTTTTCCGACCCGTTCGGCAACTCGCTGGTGCTGCCGAACAACGCGCGGCTGTTGGGCGGCGGGCAGGTTGGTTTCAACTCCGAGTTCTACGGCGGTTTCGTCGTCGGCGCCGAGGCCGACTTCGACTGGTTCGCCAATACCAACACCAACACCAGCAACCCGGTGCCGCTGATCGATCCCTTCGGCAACCCGACCGGGAGCACGGCGACCATCGCCAGCAACAACAAGTGGCTGACGACCGTCACCGGCCGCTTCGGCTATGCCTTTGACCGTGTGCTGCTCTACAGCAAGGCGGCGGCGCCTGGGTCGGCTCGAACAATCCGACCGTGGCCATCAACAACGCGCCGGTCGCCCTCGCCACCACCACCAACAACTGGGGCTGGACCGCGGGGCTTGGCGTCGAATGGACGTTCTGGGGCAATTGGTCGGCGCGGGTCGAGTACGACTATGTCGGGCTGAACAATCCGACCTTTACCCTTCCGACGGCAGTCGGAGCGCTCCCCGCCGGCGATCAATTCACCGGCAACAACCGTTTCATCCAGCTGGTCAACGCCGGCGTCAACTACCGGTTCGGCGGCTGGTGAGTGCCTTACTGTCAACGGTCCGGTGCTCTGCTTCCTTCCATATGCCCGATGCCCGGTCTCGCCGCATAGATGGCCCGCTCGAAGCCGATCATGGTCTCTTGGACGTGCGGATCGCCGATCGGCAGGATCTGCATCAAGGCGACGGCGGTAATGCGCTTCTTAAGATCAATCCAGTAGTAGGTGTTGTGAACTCCGCCCCAGGTCAGGCTTCCGGCGCCGCGGAAGCCTTCGACATCCTCGGTGTTGATGAGGAAGGTCAGCCCCCATTTCTTGACTTGCCCGGGGAAGGTCTCGACCTCGAGCGCCAATGCGGGGTTGTTGCTGTGCACCATCGGGACGTCGAGCTTGCCGATGGCGTTGTGCGTCATCAGCTTGACCGTCTCCGGCTTGAGCACCTTCACGCCGTCGAGCGTGCCGCCCTCAAGCAGCATGCGGGTGAAAGCGATGTAGTCGGGCGCGGTGGAGAATAGTCCGGCGCCGCCGGTAGTGGAACTCGCCCTCCTCCGTGGCTCCAAGGTGATCGCGGCCGGTTTGCCATCCGGTCCGCGCACGTGCGTGCCAACGAGGCGCTGTGCCATGTCGTTGCGCAACAGGAAGCTCGTGTCGTGCATGCCGAGCGGATCGAGGATGTGCTGCCGGAAATAACTTTCCAGGTCCTCCCCGCTGACCGCCTCGACCACCTTGCCGACGAGATCGACGCCGATGCCGTATTCCCAAGCGGTGCCGGGATCGAACAGCAACGGCACGCGCAACGCGTCGTTCTTGCGCTGAGGATGCTGGGCAGCCCGGCGCCCTCGATGTAGCGCGCGAGATCGGCGTTGAAGATGTCGTAGCCGTAACCGGAGGTGTGCGTCAGCAGATGTCGCAGCGTGACCGGCGCTTTCGGATTGCGAAGCCGCGGCGTGCCGTCGGCATTGAATCCCTCCAGCACCTTCACATCCTTGACCACCGGCAATACGTCGCCCATCGGTTGCTCGAGGCCGATGCGGCCCTGCTCGACCAGCTGCATGGCCGCGGTGCCGGTGACGGCCTTGGTCATCGACGCGATGCGGAACACCGAGTCGAGCGTCATCGGTTCGGTCTTGTCGACCGCCCGTCGTCCGAACGCGCCTTGATAGAAGACGCCGCGATCGTCGGCGGCCAGCGCGACGATGCCCGGAATGAGACCCGCTTCGATCGGCTTCCTGAGGATTTTATCAATGACCATTGTCGGCTTTGTTGGAATCTTGCGAATTGCTCAATTGCATTATGTCAGCTTCCGCGGGCAAAGCGGAATCAGCACGGAGCGTCAATTCGTCCGCCTTTGAGCCATGAGCCGACATATGCAATGCAGCAAACTATTCAAAACTTACCAGCCACAGAAAAACTTGTGTCAGTCACGTTCCCCGTTTCCATGAGCTGTTTCAATCTGTGCAGATTTGCAGTCGACCGGTAGGCGTGCAAGGCCGGTATTTGCGTAAAAATCTTCATGAACGTTTTAGCTCCAACCTGTAGTTTGCGAATTGGGCGCGGGTTCGGGTCTGATTTCGGCTTGTTCTCAGCTATTGGCAGAGCATTCAGTAGCGAATGGCCGTTGTTGATTTAGAGAGGCAGCCTGAGAATGGCTGGGAAAAATCGCGCCGCCAATGTTGTCGCGGGGCTGATGTTGTTGTTGACCGCTCACCTTGCCTCCGCGGCTTGGGGCGCAGGAGGGAGCCGAAGTTCAATTGACGGCTTCCGTCGTGACCCTATCGATGTCGCCGCGTGGCCCGAGGGCAAAAAAGTCGCCGTCAGCTTCGTCCTGTTCGTCGAGGAGTTCGGTTTCGGCCAGGGTCCGGTTTTCCGGCCGGACTTGGCGAACCGCAATCCTGACCTCGTGAACCAGGCCTTCCGCCAATACGGGATCGACTGGGGCATCCCGCGCGTCGGCCGCGTGTTCAAGGAGTTCCTGAACGTTCCCCTCGACCATTGTGCTGAACGCCGAATTTCCGGCTGCGCACCCATCCGTGCGGTAAGCAATTCCGTGGCGATTCATCCGGATGCACCCATTGTCGCGCATGGCATGAACAACACCAGCCGCATGCCGCCGCTCGGGCGAGGGCTCGCGGAGCAGAAAGCCTACATTCGCCGAACCCTCAATCAGATCGCCGCCACGACCGGCGTGAGGCCCACTTGCTGGTCGTCACCAAGCGTCTATTCCAACAGCGACACGATGCAGGCGATGGCCGCCGAAGGCATCGTCTCGACGCTCGACCAGATGGATTTCGACATTATTTCACGGTTGAAGACGCCGGACGGCGCGCTGGCGCTGCTGCCGTATCCGACCGTCACAGTTGACATGGGCCAGTACCTGGCGCGGATGAAGACGCCGGCGGAGATCGAGTTGCTCTGGGTGGATTACGTGTCCGAGCTTGCGACCGAGGCACGCGCCGATCCTGCCCGCGAGGCGACGACGGTCGTGATCGGCATCCATCCATTCGTCATCGGCACTCCCGATGGGGCAGCGGCAATGCGGCGCGTGCTCGCGCACCTCAAGAAAGATGACATGATTTGGCTGACCGACACCGACGCCATTCTCAAGGCCGCCGCGCCGAAATGATTGATCGCTAGGTCAGGGTGCAGACAATCTTGCGTGGGCGCCACCTTACTACACCCGCGCGTATGAAAATCCGGACTCGCGGCAACGCCCCTGGCGACAGACTGAGCGCGATGCCCCATGACGTTGCCGACGCGACGAACTGGCTGGGCGTGATAGGCCCATGCGTTATTACCTTTTCGCGTACGCACAAGACTTGTACGCACTCTGTGGCAGGCAACTTTTCGTTACCCACTTGAAACGCAAAAAACTGGACCGCTTGCCTTGCCGACGGCCGGTATCAATGCAGGTCGGCGATGGACGCGGGTCCCGGCCCCGGGGTGATCAGGGTCGGCCACTGCTTGGAGCCGAACGGCACCGGCGGAGGCAGGAACGGCTTCATGTCACGCTTGGCGTCTTCCGCAATGATCGCCGTCCGT
>CAWDQG010000013.1:0-114956 GCA_963804405.1 uncultured Alphaproteobacteria bacterium
CGCCTGTACAATGTTGCCAAGAGCGAGTTTGTCGGTCGGTGATGGTCCGGCGGCCCTCAGGAGATGGGACCCGGAAGATGACCTCGATGTGACTGTCGTCGATTTCGATCCGGCGCACGAGGATGCGAATGATGTCCTGCATGCCGAACCGGTCGAGATCATCGAGGCCCTCGGTCACTTTGGCAGAAAAGTCTTCCAGGCGGCTGATCACGAGGCGAGGTTGCGTTCGGCCTCGGCCGCTTCGCGAGCCGCCTGATGCCGCTCCTGCAGCTGGGACATGCGCTGTTTCAGGCCCGCGATGCGTGGCTCGAACTCCGTTTTGTCGATGACGCCCTCGGCATAACTATCGATGAGCCGACCAATCCCGCGCCGCAAAGTGGTCATCTGCCGATCGAGGCGAACGATTTCGTCCGGCATGGCGGCGCCATCGCGCGCTTGGGCAATGCGGCGGCGATATTCGTCAGCCACGCGATGCGGTTCTTCCAAGAGAGCCCGCACCTGATCCCACACTACTTGTTCCAACTGGTCGCTGCGCACGGGGCCGTTATTGCACACCGCCTTGCCATTGAACCGGTAACCATCCGCGCCGGTACAGCGATAATAGCGTAAGATGTTCGTCGGATCGTATTTGCGTGAACGAGGGGCGGTCTTGCCGTAATAGGCGTATCCGCAGCGCTGGCAGACCGTCAGACCTTGCAGCAGCCAGCACTGGCCGCGCTTGCGTTCCCGTTTACGCCTGCGGTTCTCCTCGAGCTGTGCGCGAACAGCCTCGAACACCGTCGGATCAACGAGTGGAGGAACTGGAATCTCGATCCATCTTCGCGTGGCATGGGAACGCGCGAGGTAGCACGCGGCGAGGGCTTGAGATGCCCACGGATCGGCCGCAGCCGTGGCCGAGGGGGCAAGAAGCGCGCTCGCCCGAAGGCTGCGCGCCCGATATAGGCCGGATTATCCAGCATGCTGCGGATCGTGGAAGCATGCCAATATGTCGATCCTTGCCGGGTCTGGCAGCCCATCTGCTGCAGGCGCCGGCATACTTCGCGCAGACTCATTCGATCCAGACCGATCCACGCAAAGATGAGACGAACGATGTGCGCCTCCGATTCCACCACCTCGAAACGCGCCACTCCGCCGCCCTGAGTTCGGCTGACATAGCGATAGCCGAAGGGAGCGCCCGTCAGCGCACTGACGGACCCGGATTGTGCGGCATGACGGCGGCCGCGCCGGCCGCGCTCCAGGATTTTGGCCCGCTCGTATTCGGCAATCACGCCTTGAACCTGGAGCAAGAGATCGTCCTCCGCGGTGCCGCCGATCGGGCGGTTCAGGAAAACAACTTCCGCGCCCGCGCGGCGAAACTCATCGATCAGGAGCACTTGATGGGCGTAACGGCGGGCAAGCCGGTCCGGAGCATGGACATAAATGCGCTCGATATGGCCGCCAGCAACCGCATCCCGTAGCCGCTCCAGGGCCGGGCGAGACAGGATCGAACCACTGTAGCCTTCATCCACGTAGCTGTGATCCGGTTCGAGCTGGAAGCTCTCGGCAGCGATACGCTCTCGTAGCGCGGCGACCTGGCTGGCGATCGTATTGTCGCGCGCCTGACTTTCACTCGACACCCGCGCATAGAGCGCACACGGTCCTTCGGTCATGCCTCACCTCCCGATCCCGCCGCCTTTGCTATCTTTGCTTTGGATGCCGCGCATCGCCGCGTTTCGGCCGCAGGCTCGTGCGCCGAACCGTCGGCACAAGACGGGCGTAGGCCTCGATCAGATGCTGTGGACCGAACCTTGTCGCTTCGAACGATACGCGCACTTCCTGCAGAGGGCGATCCGTGCGCCGGACCATGTGCGCCTCCATCGGCCGGGGGCCCAACGGTGGGCCGCCGATGGGGCATCAAATCTTGCGACGACATCTGAGTCGCCTGTGACAAATTGACTCGCTTGCCGGTCGCGACTTACCGCAATGAGACATGGCCGCCTGCGGCCTCGGCGCTCGATGAACAACGACCACTCAAAGCCCAACTTGGCAACATTGTACAAACGGTCACGATCCAGCGTCGCATGTAACGGTTTAGCCGCCGCCGATCTTGCGTGGGCGGCTTGGTGCGATTGGAACGATGCGGCGCGATCATCTCAATGCCGTCGTTTCGCAGCTCCTCATCCAGCGGATCGCTGTCATAGGCGCGATCGCCGATCAAATTCTGCGGCTTGGCTTCGATCATGTAGAAGTCGAAGCATAGCTGCACCAAGCGGACTTCGTGATGGTTCGCCGCGTGCGTGCTGACCGAGAGCGGCAACCCATGGCGATCCACAATTGCCATGATTTCGACGCCTTTTCCGCGCTTCGTTGGTCCGATTTCCGCCCCGCCACCTTTGGCCATAACGAACGTCGCATCGATGAAGCATTCTTCTTCATCCAGCGCGCCTTTGTCGCGAAGCTCGTTGGCAACGTCCGTCAAAAACTCGACGCAAAATCTCGTTGCAGCACCAAGTTTGAAAGCGTCGATGCGCAGTTTTGTAGTTCGGATAGCTTTGCGGCAGCATGTGCCATTGCGCACCTGCGTTGAGAATCCACAGTACCGCTTCCAGCACATGACGGGTCGGGATCGGCTTGCGTCCAGGACGCCCGTCGGGAATATGCTCCTCCGGAAAATGCTTCCGAATGCGCTCCCACTGTTTGTCCGTCAGCCGAATTATTCCTCATTTATAGCGGATCGACAGCAGCCAGGAATTTTGAGATAGGTTCTTAGTCATTTCCGGATGAATGCGGCCCTCGCCCAAGGCCCGCGTCAGCGACTTGTCGTCCCACTTCGTCAGCTCATAGAGCGCGCGCCAATGCGGCGGCAAATACGGCCCCAGCGCCGCATTTCGCAGTCGCTGATCGGCGGCAATAAGCATCAGGCGCTGCGCGGTCCCAATTTTGAACGGCAGTTTGGTCTCGCACATGCTAATTCCACTGGCCGTGGCCAATTTCTGCCTTGGCCGCGATCAGCAGGTCGCCAACCTCAAAAATCGCCTCCAGCGATTTGCGCCATGCGGCTGTTATTTTCGCCGCCCAGGCTTGCACCGCCCCCTCGGCGCGTTCTTGAACGGCCTGGGCGGCTTGCAACTTGTTTCTAGGTTGGCTAGCTTGGCAATTACTCAGCTCGGCAGCTTGAGTAATCGCTCGGGGCTCGCGCACCAAATTATCGGTGGCGGGCCTCGCAGCTTTCTGGCCGCGCACTCACGCGTCTTCCTTTTGCTTTGCAGCGGCAGCGATACGGCGTTGCTGGTGTTCAATTATTTGTTGCCCCGTCCAGCCCTTCGCGCGGCCGGAATTCGCTCAGTGGAAATGGCGCGGGGATTTCACCGGCCTTGATCTTCTCATCGAGTTCGGCGTGGCCGTAGCCGAAGAACATTCGCCCCTCATGCAGCCGCACAACCTCGTTGGGGTGAAGAGGCCTCAGCGGGCGCTGATTTATCTTTTTGGGTTTTTTACTGGTCATCGGTCCGCTCCAAATAGGGCGCAGCGCCCTTTATTAGCTTGGAGGGCAACATGGCGGAGCTTAATTGTAGTATCTAGTGCAAATGCAAATTTTGGATTTGCACTAACGCCGACCCCGATTGAATACACCCAGCGTTTTGCGAATTGTTCTTTGCGAGCGCTTCCATTTTCTCGCCAGCACTGCGCAGGCCTTATCATAACCAAGTGGTTTTTTGATACGCTCGGTCAATTGCAAAAAATCGTTGCCGATCTCGAACCAGTCGCTCGGTAATATCTTGCGCGGCCCCTGCTTTGACTTTTTGCTCAGAAGCTCAGCGGCAATTTCGTAAAACGGATGATTGGTCAGCCGAAGATGCTCAAGCATCAGTTGCTTGGCGGCTTCTCTCTTCCCTTCGTCCAGTGCTGCACGCGCCCCAACGGCGAAGGGATTAAACGTAAATGGCAGCGGGGCCATCTAATTGCTCCGCCGCAACGGCAACACATTGGGGACGCTGGCCGGCAGCTCTGTACAAAAGCGCGCCCACTCGTCCATCAAACGCCGGCGCTTCTCGATCAGGTCGCCGCGCCGATACGCCTATCTCGACCGCATTGCCGACGCTATGCGCCAGCGCCCATCTCGACGATGTGGTTGGCGTCAACTGGTCCGTTCAGGTAGCCCAATCGCGGAAGCTTGGAACGGAAGCCGTGAACGGTTTCAGGTTCCGCCCCATACGTCCGCATGAACCCGCATCATCGCCATGTCCGAGAGAGCCGCCACCGGCCTGGGGACCGACGAAGACGTGCTCGTTGTTCTTCTCGCGCGGCAGCGCCCGCAAAAGTTCAATCGCCGCTGGTGCCAGTGGCACGCGGTGCTCCCGGGCCTGCCTTCATGCGCGCGGCCGGCACCGTCCAAATCTTGTTGTCCAGATCGACTCGGGACCAGCGTGCGCCGAGCACCTCGCCGGTGCGCGCTGCCGTCAATATCGTGAATTCGAGTGCTCGCGCGCCGCATTGCTCTGCCGCCTCGCGCAATTCCGCCATGAAGCCCGGCAGCTCGGCATAAGGCCGCTGCCTTGAGGTGCGTGACCGGCGCGATCTGTCGCCGCTTGGGGAGGACCTGATCGAGGTGGCCGCGCCAGCGCGCTGGATTGTCGCCGCGCGGCCGATGGCCGTAGACCGCGGCCCAGTCCAGGACCCAGTCGACGCGGCGCCTGACGCGCGAGGCGCTCACGGTCTTGGTGGCCCAGATCGGCTCCACACTCGCAAGACGTCGGGGCGTGTCGATCGCCGCCACCTCCATGTCGCCGATCAGCGGGAAGACGTCGGCCTGCAACGAGTCTCATAAACTGCGAGCGATACGAGGCGTTCGTCACTGGCTTTGTTCTGCGCGGCATAGCGCGCCGCCGCGGCGCGGAAGGTAAGCTTCTTGGCGGCGGCCAGCTGGCGGCGGCCTTAGCCTCCCGCTTTGCCTGCAGGGGATCGAGACCGTCGGCCAGCTGCTGGCGGGCGGCGCGGGCGCGAACGCGCGCTCGGCGAGGCCGAAGATTGTCGCGCTGCCCAGCCCCATCCAGCGCTCGGGCTGGCCGTTGACCTCATAGCGCAGCGCAGGACTCGGCGCCTCGCTCGCCGACCTGCAAATAGAGGCCGGGATGAAGCCGTCCCGGTAGCGGCCCTCGCCTTTGAGCCTCGCCACGATCTTGGCAGTCAGCGGCCGGCGGCCGTCGCGACAGCGGCCCTCGCGCCTGCGCTCGGCGATTTCCGATCTGTCAGCTTCCGTCTCGCCACAGCCCATATCCGGCTCGACCCCGAATTTGCCGGGGGAATGCACCGGATTATATCGGGCCTCAGCGGGTAGATGGCGAGATGGGAAGTGCATCAAGGGGGAAAATTCAGGGCATTAGCCGGATCAGCGGATCATAACGGACGCTGCGGCCGCCTCAGTGGCCGGCAACGGTCATGCCCTCGACCCGCAACGTCGGCGCGTTGGTGCCGAGCGGAAGACAAGATCGTTCGCCGGCGTCGAGGCTCGCGAACATTCCGACAGATGTCCGGCGATCGTGACTTCGCTGACCGGATAGGTGCGCTCGCCGTTCTCGATCCAGAAACCGGGTGGCGCCGCGGCTATAGTCTCCGGTCACCAGATTGACGCCCATCCCGATCATGTCGGTGACGTAGAAGCCATCGTCGATGTCGGCGATCAGCTCGTCGGGGCGTTTGCTGCCGGCGGCCAAGTGGAGATTGCTTGCCCCGGGCGAGGGCGTGGAGGACACGCCGCGCTGGGCATGACCGGTGGTTCCAGGTCGAGCTCGCGCGCGGTCGCGCAATCGAGCAGCCAGGTCTTGAGCACGCCATCCTCGACCATGGCGACGCGGCGGCCGGCGACGCCTTCGCCGTCGAACGGCCGCGAGCGCAGGCCGCGTCGCCGCAGCGGATCGTCGACGATGTTGATGCCGGACGCGAAGACTGCTCGCCGCGCTTTTCCCGCAGGAAGCTGCGTCTTGCGCGCGACCGAGCTGCCGTTGGTGGCGCCCGCCAGATGGCCGACCAGCGAGCCGGAAACCGCGAATCGAACACCACCGGCACCGGCTTGTCGGCGACCTTGCGCGGATTGAGGCGCGCGACCGCGCGTTCGCCGGCGCTGCGGCCGATCGCTCTGCGGCCTCGAGGTCGCAGGCATGCAGCGCGGAGGAGAAATCGTAGTCGCGCTCCATGGCGGTGCCGTCGCCGGCGATCGCCGTCATGGAGATGCCTTGGCGCGAGACGATGGGCGCCGCGAAAGCCGTGGCTGGTCACCAGCACCATGCCCGCCAATGCCGGCCGAGGCCGATGCGCCGTCCGATTTGGTGACGCCGTTGACCGCGAGGCCGGCGGCCTCGGCTTCGCGGGCGCGCGCCTCCAGCACAGCGACCCCCGGCATGTCGGGTCGAGAAGATCGAGCGCCGGCAAGTGCTGCGCCAGCGGCCGCATCGGCGAGCCCGGCGAAGCGGTCCTCCGGCGCGGCCCGCGCCATCGCGACCGCGCGTTCGGCCAAGGCGTCGAAGCGTCGCCCTTGAGGTCATTGGTCGAGACCACCGCCTGCTTGTGGCCGACCATGACCCGCAACCCGAGGTCGTCGCCTTCGGAGCGCTGGGATTATCGACCGCGCCGTCGCGCACCTCGACCGACAAGCGACACCGCGCGGACCGCAAGCGCGTCGGCTGCATCGGCGCCGGCCGTCTGGGCGGCGGCCACCAGACGCTCGGCGAGATCGGTGAGATCGGATTGGTCGAGAAGCGAACGCATTTAATGGGCCGGTTTATGCGGGGAAGGACGCGGGCACAAGGGCAAGATGTAGCTGTCCTGGGCGCGTGATTCAACCCAAAAAAGGAGCGCGTCGTGCCAGGGAAGAAAAATTTAAGCTGGCCGCGGCAACCGCTCGTCAATCATGCGGCGCGTTCGCTGGCGCGATACGCGCTTTTAACCAGGGATTTTAAGCTGAATGCGACGGCGCTCTGGCATTGTCGCGGCAACCGGGCGGCAACAGCCCGGCGGGAGCCGAGTTTTCGGGGCGTCAAATGGAAGCCGGCAGGATCACTGCCGGGTCGAGCCGCACATCGCGGCTCGACCCCTTCTCTTTGCCGGTGCGTTTCGAGGCCGCCGACGAGACGGCCGACGAGCGCCGGCGCGTCGTCGACCTTCATCGCGAGCGCGTCGTCGTCCGCCGTTCGGTTGGCGGCATGCGCATGGCGCTGAATTTACCGGTCGCGGCGTTTCGCGGAATCGCCATCCGTCTCAATGGTAATGCGCACGAGCCGCCGACGGCGATCGACGTTGTGCTCGAACACGGCGATCCGGCGCTGTCGTTGCCGCTGTTCTCGTCTGCCGCCACTGACGACATTGTCGCCGAATGGCAGACCTGGGGCCGTGTGCTCGGCCTGCCGCTCCTCATCGCTGAGCGCGACGGCAGCTTGCGCGAGCCGTTCGCGCGCATCGGCGCTTTGCGCATCGAAGCGCCGACCTGGCGCCGCCGCCGTCGCAGCGTCATCGCGCGCCGCCGTCCTGCGCTGCTGATGCGCCGCCGCATCCGCAAGTCCTCCAGCGCTCCGGCCATTCACCGCGACGAGCGTGAGATCATCGCCAGGAATTGAGCAGCGCTAATCGGCGTGGCCCAGCATTACGCCGCCGTCGATGACGATTTGCGAGCCGGTGACATAGGTCGCCGCCGGTGACGCTAGGAACAGCGCCAGACCTTGGATTTCCTCGGTGGATGCCAGCCGGTGCAGCGGCGTAAAGCGTGCAAACGTCTCGACCGTCGCCGGGTCGCGCATATGCCCGCCAGCGATATTGGTGACGAATGGTCCGGGCGCGATGGCATTGACCAGGATGTTGTATTTGGCCAGCTCGAGCGCCGCCTGGCGGACCAGATGTGCGGCGCCGGCTTTAGCCGGCATATAGGGCATGCCGACGATCGCCTCGCTCTTCATCGCTGCCACCGACGTCGTCACGATGATGCGCCCGCCTTTGGCATTCTTCTTCATGTGCGGCACACTCGCCTTGATCGTCGAAAAGATCGAGGTGAGGTTGGTCTCCATCACCAGGTCCCAGCGCTCATCGGAGACGTTCTCGAAGGCGCCTTCGGGATTGCGCTTGCCGGTCATGCCGAGAAAGCCTGGCGGTAAATCGACGCCGACATTGGCGAACACGACATCAAGCCTGCCGTAATGGCCCGCAGCCTTGTCGATGCTGGCCCGCAGCGCCGGACGATCGGTGACGTCGACCGTCTGGCCGCGCACTTCGCCGCCGCGTTCGGCGAGGCGGCGCACCGCTTCGTCGAGCGACCGCGTATCCTTGTCCATCAATGTGACGCGGGCGCCGTTGTCGGCCATCACCTCCGCATAGGCGAGACCTATGCCGCTGGCCGCTCCGGTCACGATGGTGGCGAGGTCACGCACGTCGAACAATTGCGCAGCCTTCATTGATCCCCTCCCGTATTTTGCCTTCTGATTTTTGACGGATAGCACCAAACCCGCCGAGGCAGGGAGTCAACGCAGAGGGTGCTGGATTTCGAAAACCCGCGGCGCAGACCAATGGAGGACTGCGCCGCCAGCAAATTTTTATTGCGCCGCCAGCCAAGAGCTTGGACGACGTACCCCTAGGATCATGGCTCGGCTCTGAATTCCGACGAGCGCCGCTGCCGGGCAGCGTGTCGTCGAATGAAATGCAGACACTTGGCCTTGCGGTTCAGATCGCTGTTCGCTTTGCGAACGTCCGGCCATACCCACGTGGTTGCACAAAAACATATCAACTGCCTTGGCGTTCGAGTCCTTATTGTTCAATCCTCTGGTACATTTCTGCTGCAGTGTTAGTCGAGGAAAGGTCCAAATCTGTTGCCTTCGCGGCCCGACGCAGACGGCAATCTATTCGATCAATTGGCGCCTCTCTTGACGAAAAGCTTCGCGCGGCCGAAAGCCGATGATAAGGTCCGAATGTCTCTTGCGCGCAGCACGTTCAGCAAAACATCGCGCGCAGCAAAAAATGGGGAGGGAGCTTTTATGCGACGGATCACTTCGATTGTACTAGCCTGCGCTGTTGGCGGGCTCGCGTCGGCGCTGGCGGCGCTGCCGGCCTCGGCAGCGAACGCGCCGAAATGCGGACTCAATAACGGCAAAGCCGCGAGCGGCCAGCCGATCGAAATCGGTGCCATCGTCGGCAAGACCGGTCCGGCCGATTTCAGCGGTTCGGCGCAAGCCGCTGCCGCGTATTTTGCTTGTGTGAATGCCAACGGCGGCATCAACGGTCGCCCGATCCACTACAGCATCGAAGACGACCAGTGGAATCCGGAGACCGCCGCTCAGCTTGCCGCCAAGCTCGTCAACGACACCAAGGTCGTCGGCATGGTGGGAAATTCCAGTTTCGTGGAATGCGCGGCCAATGCCAAGTTCTACGAAACCACCAACGTGCTGGTCATCGCCGGCGTCGGCGTGCCGCGCGACTGCTTCCACGCCAGAAATATCTCGCCGACCAATGCCGGCCCGCGCATGAGCAATATCGGCGCGGCGCAATATCTGCACGATGAGTTGAAGGTGAAGCGGCTGGTCTGCCTCAGCCTCAACATTCCCAACGTCGGTGACTGGTCGTGTGATGGCGTTGCCGCCTATGGCCAGACTGTCGGCATGGAAGTGAAAACCATCCTGTTTGATCCGGCGTCGATGGACGCCACCTCTTTGATCCTGCAGGCGATGGCGTTTAAGCCCGATGCGATCGACTTCAATACGCCGAAGGAAGGCGGCATTCCGCTTTACGCCGCGGCCGAGCAACAAGACTTGGGCGGCAAAGTGTATCTCACAGCGCCAACCTCGCACTATGACTCGAGCTTGCCCAAGGCGATCGGTCCGTATTGGAGCCAGGGCGGGCGCGTGTTCATCCAGCTCGAGCTTGAGCCGCTCGACAAAAAAGGCGGCGATATCGACAACTGGCACGCGGTGCTCGACACGTTCGGCAAGCCGAGCCGATCAGCGCAACACGTTCTCGCAAGCCGGCTATCTGGCGGCCTTGGCGGCAACCAACGCGCTCCTGAAATTGGATCCCGGCCAAGATCGACCGCGCGTCGGTCGCCGAAGCTTTCCGGAACATCAAGGACCTAAAGACCGATGTGTCTTGCAGCCCGTGGTATTTCGGCCCCGGCGATGAACACAACGCGGTTCATTCGGGTTCGGTGGCCGAGATCAAGGACGGCACTTTCGTCACCCGGAAGTCATGCTTCCAGGCGGTCGATCCCGACTTGGCTGGCATCCTGAAGATGGAAAAAGAGCTTCATCTGGCTGATTGAGCGGGACTGCAATCACGGTAAGTCAGAGTGATGCCTGACCTCGGTCCCTTTGTCATTGCAGGCCTCAGCACCGGCGCGGTTTATGTCCTCGCCGGTGTTGGTCTTGTGGTGCTCTATCGCTCATCCGGAGTCCTCAATCTGGCGCAGGGCGCGCTCGGCGCGTTGAGCGCGCTCTTGGCGTGGCAGATTGCGGATTCCGGCTTTCCGCAATGGATCGGCTGGATTGCTGCCGTCGCGGCTTCGACGGCGCTGGCGCTGTTTTATGGGCGCCTGATTGCGCCGCGTCTTGCGCACAGCGATCCGATCGTGCGGGCGGTGGCGACGCTCGGCTTTGCGCTGATCATTCTGGGCTTTTGCGAATTCATTTGGGGCGAATGGCCGCGCAGCTTGCGGCTGCCCACCGACACCGTGAGCTTCGCACTGATTGGCGTACGCGTGACCGCGACCCGCGCGATCGCCTTCGGACTGGGCTTGGCCGTCGCCATCGGCATGATCCTGTTCCTCAATCGCAGCCGGCTGGGCTTGTCGATGCGGGCGCTCGCCAATGACCGCGAGATCAGCGGCCTGGTCGGCGTGCCGGTGCTGCGCGTCGACGCCTGGGCCTGGGTGATTTCCGGCGTGCTCTCGGGCGTCAGCGGGATTTTCCTGGGCAACATGGTGCGGCTGCAGGTTATCCCTCTGACCTACATGGTTATTCCGGCGGTCGCCGCCGCCATCCTCGGCCGCCTGACGTCGCTGACGGCGGTGGTCATCGGCGGTCTTGTCATCGGCGTCCTCGAGGCGGTCGCGTCGCCGTTTCCTGAAGTGTCCGCCTATCGCTCCGCCACCCCTTTTGTCGTCGCCGGGCTCGCTTTGCTCTGGTATCAGCGCGGCGGCCTGACCTTGAGCCGCATGGATCAATTTCGATCCGTGGCGACGAGCCATCAGCCGCCGAACTCGCTGTGGCAGGAGCTGCGCGTCGGCATCGTTTTGGCGATCGTCGTCGCCATCGCCGTTCCGTATCTGGCGTCGGCTTATTGGCTCAAGACCTTCACCGGCGTCACCATCATTGCGTTGTGCAGCTTGAGCGTCGCGGTGCTCTATGCCCAGCTCGGCATGGTGTCGCTGTGCCAATACGCCTTGTTTGGCGTCGGCGGCTGGGTGGCGCTCCGCCTCTATCATGGCTTTCACATTCCGTTTGAAATCGATCTGTTGGCGGGGGGCATCGCCGCGTCGGTCTTCGGCGTGATTTTCGGGCTGCCGGCGCTGCGCATGCGCGGGCTTTATTTCGCGCTCATCACGCTGATGATCGCCGCCGCCTTCCAGGTGTTCATCAGCGCCATCGGTTTCCCCGATGGCGGTCCGGGCTGGAGCGGAAAGGTTTATGCGGGGCTGCGGCAATATATGCCGCATCCGCCGCTGGCGCCGAGCGACGCCGCCTATTTCCGTTATGTCGTCGGCGTGGTGGCGATCGGCTTTGCCGCTGGTGATGCTGATCCAGCGCACCCGCGCCGGCCGTGCCTGGGCCTTGATCCGCCGCAGCGAGCCGGTTGCCGTGGCGATGGGCGTCAACATTGTCGCCTACAAGGTTGTCGCCTTCGCCATCGCCGGCTTCTTGGCCGGCGTCGCTGGCGCATTGATGGCGGCCAATATCGGTCAGCTCGACGGCCGCGCTTTCCCCGCCAGCGACTCGATCATGATGTTCGCGCTGACCGTGATCGGCGGCGCGTTTCACTGGTCCGGTCCGATTTTCGCCGGCCTGTTGTTGCGCGCCGTCCCCGGCCTCCTGACCGATTGGCACATCGACGGCAATCTGGCGACCATGGTGTTCGGCGCCGGGCTTCTGCACGCGCTGATCACGGCGCCGCAGGGCGTTTCCGGCCAAGTCGTTGCGCTCGGGCGCGGCATCGGCGCCAAACTGTCGGCGGCGATGCCGAACTTGATGGAGCGGAAGCTGTGATCGAAATCCGCAACCTCACGGTCCAGTTCGGCGGCGTGCGCGGCTTGAACGATCTCACTGCCGATATCGGCGCCAAGATCACGGGACTGGTCGGGCCGAACGGCGCCGGCAAGACGACGCTGCTCAATGTCATGAGCGGTTTTGTCAAACGTTCGGCCGGAACGGTGAAGGTTGACGGCGAGGATCTGTTACGCATCGCCATGAACCGTCGCGCCGCATTCGGCGTGCGGCGCACTTTCCAGACCGAGCAGGTGGTGGAAAATCTGTCGGTCTGGAACAACGTCGCCGCGGCGCTCGATAACGTACCGACCGGCGGCCGCGCGCGGCGCGATCTCATCGCCGAAGCTTTGGACTATGTCGGCATGACGCGCCAAGCCGAGCGCGTCGGCGCTTCGCTCAATGCCAGCGAGCGCCGCCTCGTCGAAATCGCGCGCTGCATCCTGGCGCGGCCGCGGCTGGTGATGATGGACGAGCCCGGCGCCGGTTTGAGCGAGAGCGAGGCCGAGCACCTGCGCAAGGTGATCGTCGGCATTCCCGGTTTCTGCGGTGCGCAGGTTCTCCTGGTCGACCACGACGTCGATCTGATCTCGGCCACGTGCGAAGAGACGCTGGTGCTGGATTTCGGCAGCAAGATCGCCTTCGGCCGCACCGCCGAAGTGCTGAAGGATCCGAAAGTCCGCGCCGCCTATCTCGGCGAAGTCGTGGACGTCGCGGCATGAGCAGCGGTCTTTCCGTCACTGGCTTGGCGGTCGAGCGCAGCGGCAAGCCGGTCATTCATGGCGTCGATATCGAAATCGCGCCGGGCAAGATCACGGCGCTTCTTGGCGCCAACGGCGCCGGCAAGAGTTCGCTGGTCCTGACGCATCGCCGGAGCATTGCCGCCGGCACGCGGCCAAATTCTGCTCGACGGCAAATCGATCAACGGCATGCGGCCCGAAAACGTACGCCGTCTCGGCGTCGTCGCCGTGCCCGAGGGACATCGCGTGCTCACCGATTTGACGGTCGAGGAAAATCTGCGCGTCGCCGGCACGGCTCTGGGCCGCCGCGAACTTGACGCGCGCCGTCGCGCGAGCGATGGAAACATTCCCGGAGCTGAAACCGCGCTACACGGTCCGCGCCGGCGCGCTGTCCGGCGGCCAGCAGCAGATGCTCGTGCTCGGGCAGGCGATCGTCAGCCAGCCGCGTTACATCCTTGCCGATGAGCTTGTCGTTCGGGCTCGCGCCGATGATCGTGGCGCGGCTGGTGCCGGTGCTGGAGGCCTTCGCCGCCAAGGGCATCGGCGTCCTGCTCATCGAGCAGTTCACCCATATCGCGCTGCGAATTTCGCACCACGCCTATGTCATGGAACGCGGACGCATGCGCTTTTCCGGCGAGCCCGACGCGCTGCGGCAAAATCCCGATATCTTGCACAGCGCCTATCTCGCGGGATGAGCAGGGGACAGGGCATGACCGGCCGCTTTGTTGATCGAGGCATCCTGGTAACCGGCGCCGGTTCAGGCATCGGCCGGGCGACCGCGCGGCTCTTTGCCAAAGAGGGCGGCAGGGTTGTCGTCGTTGATCAGAACGAGGCGGACGCGCAGGCAACTGCCGCGCTGATCGACGACGAAGGCGGGCAAGCACTGGCGGTCGGCGCTGACGTCAGCCGCGAAGCCGATTGCCGCGCGATGGTTGAACGCGCGCTCGCGGCGTTCGGCCGGCTGCACGTCGCCTTCAACAATGCCGGAGTCGGGGCCAGCGGATTTGCCGTCGCCGACGAGGAAGAGGTCGCCTGGGATCGTCTGATCGACGTCAATCTCAAGGGCATCTTTCTGTCGATGAAATACGAGATTCCGGCGATGGTGGCGGCGGGCGGCGGCGCGATCGTCAATACCGCTTCGGTGGCCGGTCTGGTCGGTGAGCGCGGCATCGGCGCCTATGCGGCGAGCAAGCACGGCGTGGTCGGCTTAACCCGCACGGCCGCGCTCGACTATATCGGCCAGGGCATTCGCATCAACGCGGTCTGCCCGGGCGCCACCCGCACGCGCATCCTGGCGGACTGGTTTCAGGACCCGAAAGTGGAGTCGTTCATTCTTTCACGGCATCCGATCGGCAGGATAGCGGAGCCCGAGGAGATCGGTCGTGCGGTGTTGTTCCTCGCCTCCGACGATGCGTCCTTCGTCGTCGGGCAAGCGCTGGCCGTGGATGGCGGTCTGACCGCGCAGTAGCGGCGTTCGTTCCGCTTCGGCGGCTAGGCGAGGCGGCGCACCAGCGCGTCGAGCAACAGTCCGGCAAACAGGATCAGGCCAGCGTCGCGGTCGGATTTGAACAGCGCCAGACAGCGGTCGGGATCGCCGATGTCGAGCCGGACCACCTGCCACGCCAGATGCGCGGCAAAGGCAAGCAGACCGATCGCGAACACCGCGCCGGCGCCGGCGAGAAATCCGGCGATGCCGATGAGGATCACGGCCAGCGCGTAGAACAGCGAGAGCATCGGCTTGGTGCGTTCACCGAACAACAGCGCCGTCGATTTTATGCCGATCAGCGCGTCGTCCTCGCGATCCTGGTGGGCATAAATCGTGTCGTAGCCGATCACCCAGGCGATCGAGCCGGCATAGAGCAGGAACGCCGGCGCGTCGAGCCGAGCGAACGCAGCCGCCCAGCCCATCAGCGCTCCCCAGGAGAATGCCAAACCGAGCACGATCTGCGGCCAATAGGTTATCCGCTTCATGAATGGATAAATCGCGACGATCGCGAGCGAGGCGACGCCGAGCGCGATGGTGAAGGTATTGAACGAAATCAACACCGCCAAACCGATCAGCGCTTGCAGCGCCAGGAAGACAAAGGCTTGACGGACATTGACCTGGCCCGAAGGGATCGGCCGCGAGCGGGTCCGCTCGACGCTGGCGTCGAGATCGCGGTCGACGATGTCGTTCCAGGTGCAGCCGGCGCCGCGCATGGCGAACGCACCGACAAAGAACAGCACGAGATGCAGGAGGCTCGGCGTCTGGTGAGCGGCGATCGCGGCAAGCGCCGACGACCACCAGCATGGCAGCAGCAACAGCCAGGAGCCGATCGGACGGTCGAGGCGAGCGAGCCGAAGGTAAGGACGCGACCAGGCCGGCGCGAGGGTGTCGACCCAATTGCCGGTCGCGTCGGCGACCGAACCGGCCGCCGGGCTCATCGTGCCAGCGGATTTCCGTTCAGCGAATCCAGCGTGCCGCGACCGGTTTTGGTGTTGGCTCCGGTGTCAACCGATGGCGTACCGATGGCATCGCTGAGCGTCGGCACCCGCGGCTTGGCGGCGGGCGCCTCGGTGCAGGCTGCCGTGCGAAACTTCAAGGTGTGTTCGTGATTGTCTTTGGCGGCCTTGATCGCCTGTTCGGGAATGCCGCACCAGGTTTTGTTGTCTTCGAGAAACTTCACCACGGTGGTTTCGGCCGCGTAGTAGCGCTGAACCGCCGTACAAATGTCCTTCCGCTCGACCTTGTTCTGCACGGCGGTGCGAACGGCCAATGCCTTTTGCTGGGCATCGTCCCGAAGCTTGCCGAAGGAATTGCAATCGACGGCGGCGGCCGGCTGCGCCGACGCCGCTTGCGATGCTGCGAAAATGGCCACGACCGCCAAAGCCGCCGCGACGCTCCGCTTCATGTTAGGCCCTTTCCCCGGTTGCCCCCTGACCCTGGGGGGTTCCATACGCGCCATTATTAAAAGGCTCGTTGATTTCGGCGACAAGGCGGCAGAATCTGCGCTGGCGCGCACCTGCAACTCCGACGCATGTGCCACGGTGATACACGCAATCCGCGCTTTGCCGCAACGCTGCTCGTACGCTCGCAATTTACCATGGCCGGGTATGATTTCCGCAGTCCGCGTCTTTATGTCGAGGCGCCGCTGGCAGAAG
Organism: uncultured Alphaproteobacteria bacterium; assembly: GCA_963804405.1. Classification (GTDB taxonomy): domain Bacteria; phylum Pseudomonadota; class Alphaproteobacteria; order Rhizobiales; family Xanthobacteraceae; genus BOG-931. Next base: position 16,088 of record CAWDQG010000013.1, read on the forward strand.
GCGCCGATGTGGCCCTCGACCAAGCCCAGGCGCACTATCTCGGGACGGTTTTGCGCCTGAAACCCGGGAGCCGGGTCCTTGTCTTCAACGGCCGCGACGGCGAGTGGGGCGCGACCGTGGCGAGCGCGAAGCGCGCGGCGGCCCTGACCGTCGATGCCAAGACGCGTCCCCAAACCACGCCGACCGATCTGCACTACCTGTTTGCCCCGCTGAAAGCGGCGCGGCTCGATTACATGGTGCAGAAGGCGGTCGAGATGGGGGTGTCGCGGCTCCAGCCGGTGCTGACCCGACACAGTCAGGTCGCCCGCGTGAATATGCGGCGCATGCGGGCGAACGCCATCGAAGCCGCCGAGCAATGCGGCATCCTTTCGCTGCCGGATATCGCAGAACCGGTCACCTTGGCGCGGCTCCTCGCCGAGCGAGAGCCCGGTCGGCGATTGGTATTTTGCGATGAAGGCGCCGACGCGACCAATCCAATCACCGCGCTTGCCGGCCTGCCGCGCTCGCCGCTTGCCGTCCTGATCGGGCCTGAGGGTGGCTTTGCCGAGGACGAACGCGCATCCTTGCTCAAACTGCCGAACGTTGTGCGGCTCTCGCTCGGCCCGCGCATTCTGCGTGCCGATACAGCCGCGGTCGCGGCGCTCGCTGTCGTTCAGGCGCTACTCGGCGATTGGGGCTGAGCGCTCCCGGCATGAGCCGGAGAAGTGGAAGCCGATTTTCCGAAACGATCATGCCCACTGACGAATACAAGGCGTTCCTGTTTGACTCATACATATCTCGGCGGTTATATGTCGATCAATAGCCAGCAGGTTATCGATCCAAATGCCGAACGCTCACGATGTGCTCTTCAGGACTCTCGCCGATCCGACTCGGCGGGCTCTCTTCGAACGACTGTGCCGCGAAGGAGAGCAGACGGTCGGGGCTCTGACGGCTCGGGCCGGGGTCTCGCAGCCGGCCGTCTCAAAGCATCTTGGAGTCCTCAAGCACGCCGGGCTGGTACGCGACCGCCACGAAGGTCGTCAGACGCACTATAGCGCGCAGCTCGGCGCCTTGGCCCCGCTGATCGACTGGACAAGCCAAATGGCCGGCTTCTGGCAAAGCCGGTTCGACCACCTCGAAGATCTACTCAAAAGAATGGACCAATGACCGTCAATGAATGACGCGGCACACAGCGCTAACGTGACAAACTGAGGGAATACCATGAAGATCAAATTGACCAACGTTTACGTGGACGACCAGGAAAAGGCTTTGCGCTTCTACACCGAAGTGCTGGGCTTTACCAAGAAGGCCGATTTCAGCCAGGGGCCGTTTCGCTGGCTGACCGTGGCCTCACCCGAAGAGCCGGAGGGAACCCAGCTGCAGCTCGCGCTCAACAACAACCCAACGGCCAAGGCCTACCAGCAAGCCATGTTCCAGCAGGGCCAGCCCGCGGCCATGTTCTTCACCGACGACGTCAAGGGCGATTACGAGCGCATCAAAGCGCGCGGCGCCGAGTTCACCATGCCGCCGACCGAGGTGACCGGCTCGACCATCGCCCAGCTGAACGACACCAGCGGCAACATCATTCAAATCACTCAGCTGGCGCGCTGGTAGGGTGGGCGTTCACATGGCTGCCCGGTGAGCGCCGACGTCCATCGTCTGCACGGCGGTGCTTAAAGGGACGGACCAATGAACGAAATGTCGACCGAAACACGCTCCGTCGTTATCGAACGTGAGATACCTTTTCCGCCGGAAAAGATCTGGCGCGCGCTCACCCAGCCACACCTGATCGAGGAGTGGCTCATGAACAACGATTTCAAGCCAGTCGTGGGTCACCGCTTCAATCTTCGAAGGAACCCGCAACCTAACTTGAACATCGTTATTGACTGTCAGGTCCTGGTCGTCGAGCCGAACAAAACGCTGTCTTACACATGGGCGGCCTACGATCTAGAGAGCGTCGTCACTTGGACTCTCACCCCGACGAGCACGGGGACGCTCCTGCGCATGGAGCAGTCGGGCTTCCGGCCGGATCAGAAGCAGGCCTATGGGGGCGCCAAGGGCGGGTGGCAGCAGTTCTTCGCGAAGCTGGAGCAGGTCTTGGCGCGGGTCGATTGATGCCGGCACACTATTGTGGTCGCATGAAACGGGACCAGAATTCGAGGCATAGAGCTCCAATGAATCCATCGGAACGCATTGACCAGCTGATCGCAGAACTCACCGACTGGCGTGCCAAAACGTTCGCCAGTATCCGCAAGAGCATCCTTGAGGCCGACCGGGAAATAATCGAGGAATGGAAGTGGATGGGAAGTCCGGTGTGGTCTCGCGACGGAATAATCGCGGTTGCCAACGCCCATAAAGGGAAGGTGAAGCTTACCTTTGACCACGGGGCGCGCCTGTCGGATCCTGACAAGCTCTTCAACGCCGGCCTCGAAGGCAATCAAAGACGAGCGATCGATTTTTTTGAGGGCGACGAGATTAATGAGCGTGCCCTAAAAAATCTCATCCGCGCCGCTGTTGATTACAATCAGACCAAATTGAAGAAGAAAGCGCCTGCGGGTGCGCGAGCGAAAGTACGCAAAAGTAAAAAGAAATGAGTTGTGTCGCCGACTTGTGTCCGCCGCTTCGCCGGGCGTGAGGTGGAGGACGAGCGTGATGTCTTTGGCATCATCGCTGAGGCAATGAGCTTTACAGGTGAACAGCGCCTAGTGGATCATGCCCGGGCGATCGATGCACACAAAGCCGATATAGTCGCCGTATCTGCGGTGCGCGCTCGTTATGTACGAAAGCCGGCCCCAGCGGGCGCACCAATTGGCCGCCATCTCCCGGTAGACGCCGCGCTCCAGATCCGGCGCGTAAGCGATGATGCCGCCGGTATCATTCCCGGTCAGTCCCTTGCCCGGGCCGAGATAGACCGCACCGGCATGCGCGGCGCCGCCCAAGCCCGGCAGCGACAAAGCAAGCGCCATGATGACGATAAAACCCCGACGCATTGCCCTTCTCCCCGCCCACATCAGCAGCGCAAGCTTAGAAGCTTGCGACGGGAATGAAAAGCCGGATAGCGACCGCCATAGGCGCGCCGGCTTTGCAGCGAACGGGCGGCTCACAGCATGGAATAGGCGCTGGCAACCATGCCGACCGGGCGCTTGTCGGCGGCGCCGAGCAGCATGACTCGGCCGAAGCTGGTGTTGCGGCCGATGCGCACGACGCGGGCGTCGGCGATGACGTCAAATGTCACGGGCCGCAGGAAGTGCGTGGTCTGGTCGATGGTGCTCATCGGCCGATAGCCGTTCCACGCCGCCGAACAAGCGACCACCATGGCGCTGTCGGCGAGTGCCATCAGCGCCTGGCTGGAAACCGTTTTGCCGTCGCAGCAGATTTTTTTGGAGAAGGGCATTCGCACCACCGCGCCCGGCTGCCAGTCCGGCAAGGCGCCGGTCGGTCGAATGGCCTCGACGCTTTCCACCAGCAGCGCCAATTCCTGCACCCACGGCGCGAAAATCTTGGTCACCAGGTGCCCGGCGGCCTGCAGACTGAAGGCCTCGGTCGCTACGAGTTGATGTACCTCGCCCATGTCCAATTCCCCTGGAAAGCCATCCGTTCCCTCGACCGGATCGTCCAAGGCCCTCCCGCCTCGCGAACGCCGTCGAACCCTTTGCCGCTGTCGCGTTCAATCCAGCCTGCGGCTGGCCGGCGACGAGACTTCACAAGGACCAACGAACGCCCGCGTTTCCGACAAATCAGACGCAACCCACTCAAGACCGCTATCATGATTGCGGCAGTTCGGTCGCGCCTGTTCGTCGAAAAAAATCCGACCGGGGGCGCGCCAAAGGAAATCCCCAAGGTCGCCGGACCGGCGCTGAGTATCCCGCGGCCCGCTCTCATGTCGGCGCCTTAGCGCAGGGTTTCCCACCGTGGCCGGTTTGTCACGGTCATCGGCCACTGCGACTTCACCGGCGTGCCGCCCTTGACCGCCAAACATCAGCACGGCACGGTTGCCATGTACGATGCCAGAGGGGGCCGTAAGGGCTAAAGGGGCATGTCAGGCCGGATCACCTGTCTCGTGCTGGGGATGGCGCTGAGCCTTGTTTCCGTCTCGCCGCTTTCGGCTGCGAACGTGTTCGAGAAGAATTTCTGGCTGTCCGGGCCGCGTTACGACCGCGAAATGCCGGCGTGCGACTATCGGGCGGCGCTCGATCACATTATCAGCGATTTCCACACCAAGGAGGCGCGGTTCTGGAATTCGCGGCTGCAGATCGTAGGCATCGAGAATATCCAGCAGATCGCCGTACTGCCGTGGGCCGCACAAGATATTCCGCGCCGCTTCTGCAGCGGAACGGCGCTGATCAACGACGGCGCGCGGCACGAAATCTTCTACTCGATCGCCGAGGATACCGGCCTCATAGGCGAGGGTTGGGGCGTCAATTTCTGCGTCGTCGGGCTGGATCGCGAGTTGGCCTATGGCCCGGCCTGCCGCGCCGCTCGGCCTTAGCCGTCGTCTCGGTTGCCCGCGCCGCGCTTAGCGTACACCCCGCCAGGGGTCGTATTGCTTGTCCGGCAGGTTTTTGAGCGCCGCGTTGTAGGCCTTGTCGTTGGCTTTGACCTTTGGATCATCGGCGACCGATCCCGCGTTTGCCGCATGCTGGCCGACGCGATTGGCGTTGGCCATCTGGTTTCCCTGTCCCTGTTGGGCTTGTGCACTGGCCGTCATCACCGCCAAAGCCGCTACCAAGGCTAGTCCAGCGATTAGTAGTCTCATCGTCTCACCCCCGACATTGGGCCGAAACCGGCTGGCGCCGGCGCCCCCATTTGCCAGTCATCATAGCGCAAATCATCAACGCATTAAAATTGGGCGATGTTTAGCCGGTTTTGGGCCCCGAGTCCCGAAAGTTCCACGATGCGCTGCCTGGATGCCACCGGAATGTGTCCGTCAGGGCGCGGATTGTCGCCTGATAAAATGCCCGATGAATATCGGAAATGCGCCCGCCGAGTGCTCCATCTGGCCGGAAAAGCCGACGCTGAGACGCATAAGGCGATTTTGGAGGAGATCGGCGAGGTGTCGTTCCCACCGGCGGCCGAGGCCGAGCACAAAGGCGATACGGGCTTGTCATAAGCCAAATCGGCTGACGACGAGGTGTGCCGGCGATCAAGTCGCCTGGCGACCAAGTCCGCCCGCGATGCCCTCTATCGACGTCCGAAATCGATTCCGCGGGCGGCAGCATCCTCCGAGCCTTCTTGCTCGGAGGCCTTTATGTCTTCGGCGAGCCGCGACCATACTTGCGCCATCTGCAGCATCGCCGCCTTGGTCTGAGTGTCCGCGGTGGCGCGCGCGATCTCCAAGCATCGCGCGGCAAACCAGCGATACTCGCGCGCCCGCCCCATACTGAACGATCCTCGCCGCCGTTTGCCTAGCGCAACGCGATGCCCGGCATAACGTTCCGAGCGGCGAGGATATTATTCAACGCGGAGAAGTGCTTGATACTTGCGGTCGGTCCGGTCTTCGGCCGCCGGAGAGCTTGGCTAGCGCTGAAAGGCCTGCAGCACTGATTGGCGCAGACGAACCGGATCGCGCTCGCCGCGCTGGGCAAATTCAATGATCTTCTTGGCGACGGCGTCGGCCTGCAATTGGTCGCGATCTTCCAATCCGAGCTCACGGCAGACGTCGTCGTATGCGCTCGACATTGTCGCGATCGCTTCGGGTTCGAAAGCTTGGTTTCTAAACAGGCGGTAGACGGCCATGCCCGGTGTCCTCGCCTCCGGCGGACTTCAATTGCAGTCAATTCAATAGTTCAGCCCAAAAATCCAGCACGCACATCCACCCGACAAAGCGTACAACGATGGTTCCTAACACTCAAGATAAGCGTGTGCATGCGTGCGCGCCAGCGGACATTCTTTTGCATGACAAAATGATCGCGAAAATGACGCGGAAAATAAACGATTGACGGGAACGGACTCGCTACGCGTTACGACCGTGCTGCCAGGTGCGCCTTGCACCGCGGAGGGCCGCGCGGACTGCAGCCGTGGGTGCCGGAGCGATGGATGTTGCAACGATGGACGTTGGAGCGATGGATGGCTGCATCAATGGATATTGCAACGATGGCTTTGCCAATCGGCGACGGTGCTTGCCCGAAGAGCCATTGGTCCGCGTCAATCGCTACGCGACACGCCTCAAGCGCCAGCGCTTGAGGCGTGTTCACGGGGGATAGCGGCGCAACACGCGCCTATGCCGGGGCCGCAGTGCTTGGTTATTCTCATTTTGTTCTTGCTTTGTTCAAGTTTGTGGATAAAATTTAGAACGGCTGCGCCTCACGAGCTGATGTTTTGAGTTGATGGGGTGGGCAAAGCTTTCGGAAGTCAGTCAGTCCTTTTGGGGGTAATCATGTCCGGGTTTGTGGTTCGCGCTGCGTTGGCGGCTTCACTCGTTATCGCCGCCACCTCGGCGGCATTGAGCGAAGGGTCTGGGCAGAATGAAGGGTCTGGGCAGAATGAAGTCGGCCAATTCGACTTCTATGTCCTATCGCTGTCATGGTCGCCATCGTTCTGCGCGGCCGCTGCGGAGCGGGGCAACGATCGGGGACCGACGCTGCAATGCGGCGCACGGCCTTATTCATTCGTCGTGCACGGCCTGTGGCCACAATACGAGAAGGGGTTCCCCGAAAACTGCCAAGATCCGGCGCCGCGATTGAATCGCGATATCGTTTCGTCGATGCTTGACCTGATGCCGGCGCGGCGCCTGATTTACAACGAGTGGGATAAGCACGGGACCTGCTCCGGGCTTGCGCCGCGGGCCTATTTCGACACCGTTCGCAAGGCGCGCGCCGTCGTCAAAATCCCACCCGAATATACCGAGCTGCAGGAAACGCTCAGCGTAAGGCCCAGTGGCGTTGAGGACGCTTTTGTGAAAGCCAATCCTGGCCTTTCCACCGGCGGGATGGCCGTCGAGTGCGACAAGAAGCGGCTGACGGAAATCAGGATCTGCTTGTCGAAGGACTTGCAGTTCCGCGACTGCCCGGAGATTGCACGACGGACCTGCCGACGAGAGCAATTGCTGATGCCGCCGCTGCGTGGCGGCTGAGCGTTCGGACCTGGCGCGTTCTTGCAAATTCGGCGCGGGCTGGTCGGCAATTTGCTCGCGGGCCCTTGGTTGCGAAGTTCGTGTCGGAATGCGCCACAAACAGCTGCGAATCTCGGCATCGGGCCACTGGGAGTTTGATGAATTATCGCCACGCCTTCCATGCCGGCGGTTTTGCCGACGTTCACAAACACAGCGTGCTCGTCCGCGTGCTGCTGCATCTGCGCCAAAAACCCGCAGCCTTTCGCGTTATCGACACCCATGCCGGCGCCGGCCGCTACGATCTTTCCGGCCCCGAACCGAGCCGCAGCGGCGAATGGCATCACGGCATCGAGCGGGTCTGGGCGGCGCGCCGGCAGCGGCCACTGCACGAATTGCTGGCGCCCTATCTCGACGCCGTAGCCGCGCTTAACCCGAACGGCGAATTGCGCAATTATCCCGGCTCTCCGCTGATCGCCAAAAGTCTGATGCGGCCGCAGGACCGGCTCATCGCCTGCGAGCTCGAGCCCGCCTCGGCCGCGCTCCTTGCCGCCGCCTTGCACGGCGATCGTCGGGCCAAGGCGCTGGCGATCGACGGCTGGACGGCCGCCGGCGCTTATGTGCCGCCCAGGGAGCGCCGCGGGCTCGTCTTGATCGATCCACCGTTCGAGGATGCGGCCGATTTCGCGCAATTATCGGACGTACTGGCCGCCGCCCATCGCAAATGGCCGACCGGCACCTACCTGTTGTGGTACCCGATCAAGGACCGCGGCGCCCCTGATGCCCTGGCTCGGCGGCTAGGAAAGCTCAACGTGCCAAATATGCTGCGCTGCGAACTGGTGATCGGACTGCCACGCGCTGAAGGCGGCCTGGTCGGCTCCGGATTGATTGTGGTCAATCCGCCGTTCACGCTTGAGCAGGATTTGCGGGTCCTTGTCCCCGCGCTCGGCGAGGTACTTTCGCCGGAGGCGACCGGCAGAACCGACTGGCTTGTTCCCGAGCGCCGCCTTGCGCCCTAGTTGCCGGCAGCCACTCTTTTCCACACGCAAAAAATGTGTCTAACTGATCTGTTGCTGGCTTAGACGTTCCGCCTCCTGTGGGGGGCCGGCGGAGTGACTGAGGCTGCATGTGCAGCCAAAGCCTTACCCCGTACGGATGTCCAGCCTAGCCGTCGCGCCGTGGGGGCCGGCGGTGAAGCAACGACGGGGAAGGAGTTGCTCGATGGCAATGACCGGTACGGTCAAGTTTTTTAATGGCGAGCGCGGATACGGTTTTATCAAGCCGGACGACGGGGGTCGCGACGTGTTCGTACACATCACCGCGGTAGAACGTGCGGGGTTGAAGTCGCTGATCGAAGGCCAGCGCATCAGCTTCGATGTCGAGCCGGACAAGAAGGGCAAAGGTCCCAAGGCGGTCAATCTGGTCGTCACCGGCTAGAGCATGATCCGGAAAAATGAAGAACCATTTTTCCGCGAACATCATGCTTCACTAACGAGACGACGGGGTGACAGCGTCGCGTGGGAGCGCGACACTGATCGAACGGGCGGTAGTGCGCTGCCGCCAGCGCGCTTTTTTCACTCTTTAGCTCCGGTCGTGTGGTCCGGTTCACATCGACACATCTGTCGAAAGCCAACTCGTCACAAAGCAAGTCATCATGATGATTCTCCGTTCCGCTGCGCCTTCGCCGTTTGGCCGCAAGGTGCAGATTGCGTTGTCCTTGCTCGCCTTGACGGACGTGAAGGTCGAGGCGACCGACACCATGGATGCCGGCAGCTCGTTGCGGCAGCAAAATCCACTCGGCAAAATACCGGTGCTGCTCACCGAGGATGGCGCCGCTTATTACAACTCGCGGGTGATCCTCGAATACCTCGATGATCGCGCCGGCGGCGGCAAGATTATTCCGCGCGATGGCGGCCGGCGGTTCGCCGCATTGCGCTTGCAGGCGCTGTGCGACGGCATCCTCGATGCCTCCATCTTGACCGTCTATGAAGGCCGCTGGCGGGCGCAGGAAAAACATGAGGCGAAATGGCTGGACCACCAGGCCGGCAAAGTCGAACGCGCGTTCGCGGAGCTCGAAGCCGCGCCGCCGGCGCTCAATGCGAACCTCGCGCTGCCGCATGTCGGGCAGATCGCGCTAGCCTGTGCGCTCGGCTATCGCGACCTCCGCTTCGGCGGAAGCTGGCGTGGCGATCATCCGCGCCTTGTTGCCTGGCTCGATGATTTTGCCGCGCATGTGCCCGCGTATGCCGCGACGGCGATGAAAGCTTGAAGCCGATGCGAGACATGAAAAACCCCGGGGCTCGGCCCCGGGGTTTTGTTGCTCGCGCGCGTTGTTGTTGCCGATCTCAGAAGCGGTAATTGACGCCGCCGCGGAACAGATTGGTGCTGAACGACACATTGTCGGTCACCGCACCGCAATTCAGCCCGCAATTGAACTTGCCAAGGTTGACGTAAAGGTATTCCGCCTTCGCCGACCAGTTGGGCGTGATCGCGAATTCGACACCGCCGCCGACAGTCCAGCCGGCGTTGGTCGAACTGGTCGTCAGGGCGGCAGTGGTGGCCTGGATGTTGCCGAACGCGGCGCCGCCGGTGAGGTAGGGCAAGAACCGATCGGCGGCGTAGCCGACGCGGCCGCGCACCGTCGACAGCCACGAGTCGCCGGTCTTACACCCGGTGGGGCAAGTTACCGTGCTGTTCGATCCGGAGATGCTGGCCCAATCGATGTCGCCTTCGACGCCGATGACAAAGTGGGTGATCTGGTAATTGTAACCGATGGTGCCGCCGACCAGGCCGCCGGTGATGTTGCGGCTTCCGGCGGTGTCCCACGTCGACGTTCCGAACGCGCCGCCGCCGTTCACACCGAGATAGAAGCCGCTCCACAGGGGCGGCGGCAGGTAGGCCGGCCCCTTGTAATAGGGCTGCGGGGCGGGGAGATCGGCAGCGGCGGCCGAACTCGCCAGCGCCAACAGGGCTGCTCCCGCAACGAACAAACGCTTCATTTTCTGAACCTCCATTTCGACTGGCGCCGCATAGTATTCGTGGGCCTTCTTACGTCTAGTGTAAGAAAGACACATGTCGCCTCTCTATCGAGACAATATTGTGGCAGAAGTTATGTGTTTATCGTCACGATTATAACTAACTATGTCTTAAACCAGGCGCAGCTATGATTAAATAACTCATAATTTTTGGGGAATATCAAATATAGGGCGCGTTGCAACGAGTCGACTATCCTTAACAGAGTCCTTATCTCCTCAGCATTCGCCCTCGCACGCCCTCTAAGGGCCAAGCAATCTTGGGGATCAGGGTGGTCGGCGCGGCCCCTGATCTGGCCGCGCGTTGCGCCAAATCTTACGTTCGCGGTTAGCACCAATCGGCGTCCACCCGTCCCGCCGGCCAAGCAGCATGAGCGTTCCGAAAAAAGACATCGAACCCGAGATCGAGATCGAAGAGGACGAGGAGCCGTCGCTTCCGCCAATGGAGGAGATGGTTGCCGCGGTTCCTGGCGAGCCGGCCGACAATTCGCTCGCCGCCGGCCGCGACGCGATCCTGCGTTATGCCAAGCTCGCGCCGGCGCAACCCGGCGTCTACCGCATGATTGATGCGCGCGGCGACGTGCTCTATGTCGGCAAAGCCAAAAATGTGCGAGAATCGGATTCGGGCCTATGCCCGGCCGGCCGGCCTCGATACCCGGATCGAGCGGATGATCGCGGCGACTCGCGCGCTTGAATTCGTCGTCACTCGCACCGAGACCGAAGCGCTGCTGCTCGAGGCCAACCTGATCAAGCGCCTGCGGCCGCGCTTCAATGTGACATTGCGCGACGACAAGTCGTTCCCGTATATCCTGATCACCTCTGATCACTGGGCGCCGCAGCTTCTCAAGCACCGCGGCGCGCGCACCCGGCCGGGGCATTATTTCGGGCCGTTCGCTTCGGTCTGGGCGGTCAACCGCACCATCAACGCCTTGCAGCGCGCGTTTCTGTTGCGCGCGTGCAGCGACCCGTTCTTCGAGAGCCGTACACGGCCATGCCTCTTGCACCAGATCAAGCGCTGCTCGGCGCCGTGTACCAACGAGATCGATTTTAGCGAGTACGCGGTGCTGGTGCGTGAGGCCAATGCGTTCCTGTCCGGCCGCAGCAAGGCAGTGAAGGACGAACTTGCCGGCGAGATGGAGAAGGCGTCGCTGGCGCTCGATTTCGAGCGCGCCGCGATCTACCGCGACCGTCTGGCGGCGCTCTCGGCCATTCAATCGTATCAGGGCGTCAATCCGCGCGGCGTCGAGGAAGCGGATGTGTTCGCGCTTCACCAGCAGGGCGGCTTTGCCTGCGTCGAGGTGTTTTTCTTCCGCACCGGTCAGAACTGGGGCAATCGCGCTTATTTCCCCAAGGCCGACCGGTCGATTTCGTCAGGCGAGATACTCGGAGCGTTCCTCGCGCAGTTCTATGACGACAAGCCGCCGCCGCGGCTGATCCTGATCTCCCATGACATCGAGGATCGCGACCTGTTGGCGGCGGCGCTCGCCACCAAGAGCGGCCACAAGATCGAGGTGATGGTGCCGCGGCGCGGCGAGAAAAAGGATTTGATCGAACACGCGCTGGCCAACGCGCGCGAAGCGCTGGGCCGCAAGCTTGCCGAGACATCCTCGCAGGAGCGGCTATTGCGCCAGCTCGCCGAGACTTTTGGTTTAGCGCGGGTGCCGCGACGCATCGAGGTCTATGACAACAGCCACATCCAGGGCGCCAATGCGGTCGGCGCCATGATCGTCGCTGGAGCGGAGGGTTTCCGCAAACGGGACTACCGCAAATTCAACATCCGCTCGACCGATCTCACCCCCGGCGATGACTTCGCCATGATGCGCGAAGTGCTGACGCGCCGCTTCAAGCGGCTCATAGCGGAAGCGCCGCGCGGGACGGAGCAGCGCCGAGACGAAGCGCTCATGACCTCTGCCGTCGACGCGGAGGCCGATGCGGCGCCGCCTGATCTTTCTGGCAACCGAGGGGAGGGAGCTGCAGATAAATCCGAGGGGCAAGACGAGTCGCCCTGGCCGGACCTGGTGCTGATCGACGGCGGGCAGGGCCAGCTCAGCGCAGCGCGCGAGGTGCTCGGGCATCTCGGCGTCGACGTCCCGATGGTCGCCATCGCCAAGGGGCCGGACCGCGACGCCGGGCGCGAAACTTTCTTTGCTCCAGGCTGCAACTCATTCAAGCTGCCGCCTCGGGATCCGGTGCTGTATTTCGTCGAGCGGCTGCGCGATGAGGCACATCGTTTTGCGGTCGGTTCGCACCGGGCGCGACGGATGCGCGATCTGCGCGAGGCGGGCTTGCAGGAGATCGCGGGCATCGGCCCAACGCGGAAACGGGCATTGCTGCATCACTTCGGGACGCTCAAGGCGATCGAGCGCGCGTCGGTCACGGACCTGATGCAGGTCGATGGTATCAGCGCTGAGACGGCGCGGCGCATTTACGAATTTTTCCACGAGGGAGCGGCGTGAGCGGAACTCAAAACGGCAGGCGGGCAAGGGACGTCGGCGCACAAGCCGCGAAGCAGGCATGCGCTTTGAGGCTCTGTCGGCCTTGCCGCGGCAGCGTTATGGTGCGGCCATGAATTCGACCACCACGACCACCGGCCGGCTGCGTGCGCATCCGTTCGCGCTTCCCAACATCCTGACCTACGGCCGGATTGTCGCGATCCCGATCGTGGTCGGCTGCATGTTCTGGCAAAGCATCCTCGACGGCCCGCTGTGGCTGCGCTGGGTGGCGCTCGCCTTCTTCATCGCCGCCGCGATCAGCGATTTTCTCGACGGCTACCTGGCGCGCATGTGGGCCCAGCAATCCTCGCTCGGCCGCATGCTCGATCCGATCGCCGACAAGCTTCTGGTCTCGTCGTGCCTGTTGATGCTGGCCGCCGAGGACACCATTCATGGCTGGTCGCTGTTTGCGGCGATCGTCATCCTGTGCCGCGAAATCTTGGTCTCGGGCTTGCGCGAATATCTCGCCGAGCTGCGCGTCAGTGTGCCGGTGACCCGGCTCGCCAAATGGAAAACCACGCTGCAGCTGGTTGCCGTCGGATTTCTCATCGCCGGCGATGCCGGCGACGCCGTCGTCCCGGGCGTGACCAAGGTCGGCATCATGCTGTTGTGGTTGTCGGCGCTGCTGACGATTTATACCGGATGGGATTATCTGCAAGCCGGATTGCATCATCTGACCCGGGAGGATGCGTGAGGCTTCTGTATTTCGCCTGGGTGCGCGAGCGCATCGGCAGGGCGGAAGAGCAAATCGATCCGCCGGCCGGCGTCGGCACTGTTGCCGACCTGATGGCGTGGCTCGCCAAACGCGACGAGCAATCCGCCTACGCCTTCGAGAATGCCAAGGTGATCCGTGCCGCCATCGATCACCGTCACGTGCGGCCGGACGCGGCGATCGCCGGCGCCAGCGAGATCGCATTTTTTCCGCCGATGACCGGCGGTTAGAGTTTGCGAAAGCCCGCTCAGTCCCGCGAAGGCGGGAATCTAGCACCTGGGTCCTCGCCTTCGCGGGGACGAGCGGACCGAGGAATGCCGGATGACCACGACGATCCGCCTGCAGCGCGAAGCCTTCGACGTCGCCGCCGAAGTGGAGCGGATGACGCGCGGACGCACCGATATCGGCGCGGTTGTCACCTTCACCGGCCTCTGCCGCGCCGACGAAAACGGCACGCCGATCGCGGCGCTCACCCTCGAACATTATCCCGGCATGGCCGAGGCGGAGATTGCCCGTCACGTCGAGGAGGCGAATGCGCGGTGGCCGCTGTTTGGCGTCACGGTCGTGCATCGCTACGGACGCATCGAGCCCGGCGAGGTGATCGTTCTCGTGGCGACGGCGTCCAGCCATCGCGAAGCGGCGTTCGCGGCGGCGTCGTTCCTGATGGATTACCTCAAGACGCGGGCGCCGTTCTGGAAGCAGGTCGAGGCGCCAGGCGGAGCGAACTGGGTCGAGGCCAAAGCAACGGACGATGCCGCAGCCGAACGCTGGTCGGCGCCCCTGCCGCGGCGCGAGGTCGCGAAATGACTATTCCGCCGCGACCTGAGCGGGCCCGGTCCGCAGTTTGGGATCAAGCTCGCAGGCTTCCTCCCAGCTCACGACGTTGAGCGATTTGACGAACTTGCCGACGCCGTCGACCTCGGCGCAGAACAGGCCGAGCTCGATGATCTCTTCATCGGAAAAGTGCTTGGCGAGATCGGCATAGACTTCGTCCTTGTCGATGGCGTGCTCACCCTGCTTGAACAGGTCGGCGTAGTGCAACGCCGCTTTCTCGCGCGCGGTAAAGTGCTTGCTGCCGGCATAGTCGAACAGATCGCCGATCATGTCTTCGGTCAGCCCTTCCGCCTTGGCGACGTTGGAGCGCACCGTCGAGCAATAGCCGCATTGATGCGCGACCGAGATCCTGATGCGGCACATCTCTTTGAGTTTGTGCGGCAAGACGCCTTGATAGAGGAGCTTGTTCCAATATTCGACCCAGGCGGTGCCGAGCTTGCCCCGCGTCATCAGGCTGACGACGCGCGGATCGGGCGCGCCGGTGCGTTTCGCCGAATTCGATCAACTCGCGCGCGTGCGGGGTTTTTTCGTTCTCCTCGATGTAACGCAACCGGGGCATTTTGCATTCCTCACTGTCGTTTTTTGAACGGATCAGTTGGCGAGTTTTCGCAGCCAGACCTTGTTGTCGTGGAACGCCGCACCGCCGAACGGGGCGACCGGATCGGCGCCGGTCAGCGTGTTGATGCCGCGGCCGTCGGCGTAGGCGGAATTCGGCCATACCGATTCCGCGATCAGCACGCCGCGGCGCACGCCGTCAAAAAGCTTCGCATGCAGCCGCACGACGCCGCGGCCATTGCCGAGCCTGACCTCGTCGCCGTCGGCGATCTCAATCGCCGCGGCATCCTCGGGATGGACCATGACCGTCGGCCGCCGCTCGCGTGCCAGCGAGGTCGGCGTTTCGGTAAAGCTCGAATTGAGAAAGCCGCGCGCCGGCGAGGTGGCGAGACGGAACGGATGCTCGGTGTCGGCTTCCTCGATCACCTGCCAGTGGTCGGGCAGGGACGGGATCGCCTGCGCGGCGCCATAAGTCACGTGCCGGCGCGTGAACGGCACATTGGGCCAGTCCGGCTTGAAGCGGAACTTGCCGTCGGGATAGGCGAAGCCGTTGAGATAATGGGCGGTGGCAAAATCCGGCTGGCAGTCGATCCAGCGATTGGCCTCGAGTTCCGCCAGCGTGCCCCAGGCGGACTTTTGCAGCGTGGCATCGATCAAATCGCGCGCCGTCATGGCGAAGCCTGGATGCTCGGCGCCGACGCGGTTGGCGAGTGCGCAGATGACGTCGTGGTTGGAGCGGCATTCGCCCGGCGGCTCGATCAGCTTCGGTCCAAGCAGAATGTATTGGCTGCCGCCGGCCGTGTAGAAATCATCGTGCTCGACGAACATGGTCGCCGGCAGGACCACGTCCGCCATCTTCGCGGTGTCGGTCATGAATTGCTCGTGCACGCAGACGAACAGATCGTCGCGGCCAAATCCGCGTTTGACCTTCTCCTGATCGGGCGCGACCGAAACCGGATTGGTGTTCTGAATGAGCATGGCGGTGACCGGCGGGCCGCCGCGCAGCGCGTCGTCGTCGCCCGTGAGGATCGCGCCGATGCGCGATTGATCGAGCATGCGAATCGCCGGATCGCGTTTGTCGGTGCCTTCGATCAAACTGGTATTGAGGTGGAAGATCGCGCCATTGTTATGGAATGCGCCGCCGCCCTCCAGCCGCCAGGCGCCGGTGACCGCGGCGATGCAGCTTGCCGCGTGCATATTGATGGCGCCGTTGCGCGAGCGCGAAAATCCGTAACCGAGACGGAAATAGGCGCGCTTGTTGTCGCCGACGAGGCGAGCGAAGGCTTCGATTGTCTCGACGGGCGCGCCGGTGATGCGCGACGCCCATGCCGGATCGCGGCTGCGCAGATGCGCGGCGAGCTCGCGCGGCGCGTCGGTGTAGCGATCGAGATAGTCCCAGTCGGCCTTGTCGTCCCGGAACAGGCAATGCATCACCGCGCAGGCGAGCGCGCCGTCGGTGCCGGGCCGGATCAGCACCGGCAGATCGGCTTGCCGCATCGTGTCGTTCATGTAGACATCGACGACGACAATCTTGGCGCCGCGTCTTTTGCGGGCGTGCGTCGCATGCGTCATCACATTGATCTGGGTGTTCACCGCGTTGGTACCCCAGATCACCACCAGATCGGACTTCGCCATCTCGCGCGGATCAGTGCCGGCGAGAAGGCCGGTGCCGGCGATAAAGCCGGTCCAGGCCGGATTGACGCAGATCGTGGAAAAGAAGCCGGAATATTTCTTGGCGTGCCGGAGCCGATGGATGCCGTCACGCATCACATAACCCATGGTGCCGGCGTAGAGATACGGCCAAACTGCCTCCGAGCCATGCGCCTGTTCGGCGTGGATGAATTGCTCGGCGACGAGGTCGAGCGCGTCATCCCACGAGATCGGAGCGAATTGCCCGCTGCCTTTCGGGCCGGTTCGCCGCAACGGCTGCTTCAGGCGGTCGGGATGATGGACGCGCTCGGCATAGCGCGCCACCTTCGCGCAGATGACGCCGGCCGTATAAGTATTGTCTTTGGCGCCGTAGACGCGGCCAATGGCGTTGTTGCCGAAAACCTCGACCTCGAGCGCGCAGGTCGACGGGCAATCATGCGGACAGGCCGAAGCGAGAAGGCGGGAGCGGACGGTCTGATTCATCGCGGTCGCAAGCTTATCGCGTTCCGGCCGCCGCGAACACCATCCAATCAACGCAGGGCGGGCACGCGTTCAAGCGGCCGCGGCTTTGCCCTTCGGCTGCACCTCGGCGGTGTAGTCGCTCATCAATTGCTGGGTGACGCGGCTGGGCGTGAAGTTCCAGTCGGCGATCTGCGAAACAGCAGTCACTTCCGCGGCCGTGCCGGTGATGAAGCATTCGGAGAAGTGCGAAAGCTCCTCCGGCATGATGCGGCGCTCGATCACCTCGATATTGTGCCGGCGCGCCAGCGTGATCGCGGTCGCACGCGTAATGCCGGAGAGGAAGCAGTCGGCGATCGGCGTGTGAATCTTGCCGTCATCGATAAAAAAGATGTTGGCGCCGGTGCATTCGGCGACGCGGCCTTGCCAGTCGAGCATCATGGCATCGGCGAAGCCACGGCGCTCGGCGCGATGCTTGGAGATCGTGCAAATCGCGTAGAGGCTGGCGGCCTTCGCCATGGTCGGGGCGGTTTTCGGATCGGGACGGCGGTATTCCGCGAGATCAAGCTTAATGCCCTTCAATCGCTGCGCCGGATCGAAATAGCTCGGCCATTCCCAGGTCGCGACTGCGAGATGGATCTTGTTGTTCTGTGCGGAGACGCCGAGCTGCTCGGAGCCGCGCCAGGCGATCGGCCCGCACATAGGCGTCCTTTTGATTGTTCTTTTCCAGCACCAGACGCTTGGCGGCCTCGATCTCGGCAACGCCGTAGGGGATTTCGAAATCCATGATCTGCGCCGAGCGCTTGAGGCGTTCGGAATGCTCGATGCTCTTGAACACCTCGCCGCCATAGGCGCGCTCGCCCTCGAACACCGTGCTGGCATAGTGCAGACCATGCGTCAGCACGCTGATCTTGCAATCGGCGGTGGAAACGAGCCTGCCGTCGAACCAGATCAGGTCGGGACGTTGGTCGAAGGGCACCGCCATAGCATCGCCTCCCTCGGCATGGATGGCCCGATCCCTGCCGGAAATCTTGCCGCGCGACGGTGGGCCTTGCGCTCGGCCTTTTTAGTTTGGCCTTCCCCGGGGGCTTTTGCGTCGGGACGAGACTCCCGTTAAGGTCGCGTTTGCCCTATGAGAGCGCCTTTCGGCGCCCGGGCAACCTCGCGCCGCAGACGAACCAAAGCGCGCTGTTGCTTAAGCGCTTTTGGGGGTAACAATCAAATCGAAATATGTCAATAGTGCTGACATAATGGCCGACATCAGTCTGACAACGTCGAATAAAAGCCGTCCCGCCGCGGCGTCGAGCGAGGCAGCGGAGGCTCGCGAACCATACTGGGACCTTATCGAGCTTTTGTTCTTTGCCTATCGCGACTTCGTCGGCGATCCGGATCAGCTGCTCGACAAACTCGGCTTCGGCCGCGCGCACCACCGCGTCCTGCATTTCGTCAATCGCAACCCTGGTATGAAAGTCGCCGAGCTGCTCGATGTTCTGAAAATCACCAAGCAGTCGCTGGGCCGGGTGCTCAAGCAACTCATCGACCAAGGCTATGTGGTGCAAAAGGAGGGCGCCGATCGCCGTCAACGGCTCCTCTATGTGAGCCCGGCCGGCGAGGGATTGGCGCTCAAGCTCGCCAATCTGCAAACCGCACGTATCGGACGGGTGCTCGACGAACTCGGGCCCGACGGCCGCGAGACAGCGCGTCGCTTTCTCGCCGGCATGATCGGCGAGGAGGATCGCGAGAACGTGCTGCGCTTAATCGCGCGTGCCGATCGCATGCGGCCGAACGGCCGAGATTAAGTCGCATGGCGGCGCCCGCAGCGAATCCGGCCGATGACGCGCCGCATCTGCTCGTCGTCGATGACGACCGCCGCATCCGCGCGCTGCTGTTGCGATTTCTCCTGAGCGAAGGCTATCGCGTCAGCACCGCCGAGACGGCGCGCGAGGCAAGGGCGAAGCTCGAAGGTCTCAATTTCGATCTCCTCATTCTCGATGTGATGATGCCGGGCGAGAACGGCTTCGATTTCGCCCGCGCGATCCGCGCCACGTCCGCAATGCCGATCCTGATGCTGACCGCGCGCGACGAGAAGGAGAGCCGCATCATGGGGCTCGAGATCGGCGCCGATGATTATCTGGCGAAGCCGTTCGAGCCGCGCGAGTTGTCGCTGCGTGTCGCCAGCATCTTGCGCCGGGCGCGGCCGCCGAGCGCTCAGCCGGCGGAGTCGGTGCGCTTCGGTCCGTTCGTGTTTCACCTGGCGCGCGGCGAATTGCGCCGCGGTGAGGAGACGATCCGCCTGACCGACCGCGAGCGCGAGATGCTGCGCGTCCTTGCCGCGAGCGTCGGCGAGACGGTGCCGCGCCAGGCGCTGGCCGGCAACGGCGAGAGCGTCAGCGAGCGCACCGTCGACGTCCAGGTCAACCGGCTGCGCCGCAAGATCGAGCTCGACCCGGCCAATCCGCTGGTGGTGCAGACCGTCCGCGGCGTCGGCTATCGGCTGGTGGCCTCGCCGTGAGCGGCGTCATGAGCAGCTTTGATGACAGTGTCGGGCGCCTGCGCAGCGCCGCCAGCCAGCTGTTGAGCGCCGCGAATTCCGCCGCCGCCGTTGCCGGCTCGATCGCCGCTCCGATCAGCGGCCCATGGGGCACCTTCACGCTTTGGCTCAAGACCGTGATGCCGAAGGGGCTCTATGCGCGCGCGCTGCTCATCATCATCCTGCCGATGGTGGTGCTGCAGTCGGTGGTCGCGTTCATGTTCGTCGAGCGGCAATGGAGCGTCGTCAACCACTACCTGTCGGCGGCGGTGACGCGCGAAATCGCGACGTTGATCGACGTCTACAAGACCTATCCGCAGGGCGCCGACCGCGCCCAGCTCCGCCGCATCGCTCAGGATCGGCTCGGCCTGGTGGTCGATTTCCTGCCCGAGACGCAACTGCCGCCGCCCGGGCCGAAGCCGTTCTTCTCGCAGCTTGATGCGGCGCTGTCCGACGAGATCCGCAAGCAGATCAGGTTGCCGTTCTGGATCGACACCGTCGGGCGCTCGTCGATCGTCGAGATCCGGATCAAGCTCGACGATACGATCATGCGCGTGTTCGCCCGGCGCGCCGACGCATACGACGCCAATGCCTGGATTTTCCTGTTGTGGATGGTCGCTACCTCGCTCGTCGTGCTGACCATCGCCATTCTGTTCCTGCGCAACCAGATCAGGCCGATCGTGCGGCTCGCCGACGCCGCCGAAGCCTTCGGCAAGGGCCGCGAAGTGCCGAATTTCCGCCCGCGCGGTGCGCGCGAAGTGCGGCGCGCCGCGGCCGCGTTCCTGGAAATGAAAATCCGCATCGAGCGCGCCATGGAGCAGCGCACTACCATGCTCGCCGGCGTGTCGCACGATCTGCGCACCATCCTCACGCGGTTCAAGCTCGAACTGGCGCTGCTCGGCGACAGTCCGGAAGTGGAAGCGATCAAAAAAGACGTCGACGAAATGGCGGCGATGCTGGAGGCCTATCTCGCGTTCGCCCGCGGCGACCTTGGCGAGCAGCCGGCGCCGACCGACATGCCGGCCATGCTCGACGAGCTTAAAGCCGACAGCGAGCGCCATGGCCACCGGGCGACGGTCGCCTTCCACGGCCAGTCGGAAGTCACCGTCCGGCCGGCGGCGTTCAAACGTTGCCTCGCCAATCTCGTTTCCAATGCCGGGCGGTTTGCTTCCACCGTCGCCATCACCGGCCATCGCGATCATCGCTGGCTCACGGTGACGGTCGACGACGACGGTCCAGGCATCCCGACGTCGTTGCGCGAAGACGTGTTCAAGCCGTTCCTGCGGCTCGATGACGCCCGCAATCAGGACGAAGGCGGCACTGGCCTCGGTCTCGCGATCGCCCGCGACATCGCGCGCTCCCATGGCGGCGATATCACCCTCGGTGACTTGCCGCTCGGGGGATTGCGCGCCGCGGTACGCGTGCCGGTCTGAGGCGGCGCGCCTGTCGGGCGTCACTTCCGCTGCAGTTCGGCGTCGGTGCGAGCCAGGATCTCGACCAGGCTTGCCTCGACGGCCGCGTCGCCTTCGAGGCGCTTGCTCACGGTTTCGCGCAAGTGATCGAGGGCGGCCTGCACCAGCGGCGGCAGGGATCGGCCGTTGTCGCGCTCGCCGCGGGTCGCCCGCCGCCAGCGGTTGACGCGCTCGCCGAGCACGGTGAGCCGATCGAGAATTGCATCGACGATGTCGCGATTGGCGTTGAGGTAGGCGCGGCCTTCCTCGGTGATGGTGTAGAGCTTCTTTGAGCCTTCGGTGGAGGCAGTGACGTAGCCGGCCTCTTCGAGATAGGTCAGCGTCGGGTAGACGATGCCGGGGCTTGGGCTGTACCAGTCCGCGGTCTTCTCCTCGAGTTGCTTGATGATCTCGTAGCCGTGACGCGGCGCCTCGGCGATCAGCGCCAGCGCCACGAGCCGCAGGTCGCCCTGGGCCAGCATGCGCCGCGCGCGCATCCAATCTTCTGCGTCGCGTCCGCTGCCGAAGCCGCCCATGCCGTGGCGCCCGCCAAAACCGAAACCGCCGAAACGGCCGCGGCGATGCCGGCCGGCACCCCATTTTCCGCCGTAAGACTCACAATGTCCGTGCATATTTGGTTCTCCTATTTGCACTAAGATATATCTTTAGATAGCTCACGATACGATATAACGCAAGATATATCTTTATGCGTGCGGACTGTTTCGAGCAGCCTTGACGCTATATCCCTATCGGTATATTCGTATACGAATAAACGCAATAGGCTAAGCTGTGGCCTGCAAACTCACCCGTCAAACCCGCTAGCTCTGGCCGTGCTCGCCCTGCTGTTCGAGCGGACGATGCACCCCTACGAAATGGGTCTGATCCTGCGGCAGCGGCACAAAGAAGAGAGCATCAAGTTCCGCTATGGCTCGCTGTATACAGTGATTGACCTGCTGCTGCGGCGCCGCTTCATTGCTGCGCGAGAGACCGGGCGTGATGGCCGCCGGCCGGAGCGCACGGTGTACGAGATCACCGCCGCCGGACGCGATGAGCTCCGCACCTGGATGGCCGATCTCATCGGCGAGCCGCTTAAGGAATATCCGCAGTTCGAGGCGGCGCTCTGCCTGCTGCCGGTACTGCCGCCGGACGAGGCGCTCGCACTGCTACGCCGACGGCTGGAGCGGATCGGGCAAAATTCCACAGCGCTGACCCAGCAGATCGAAGCGATCGCGCACGAAAACTTGCCGCCGCTCTTTCTCATCGAGACCGAATATCGGCTCGCGCTGCTCAAGGCCGAGCAGCATTTCGTCGCCGATCTGATTGGCGAATCGAGAACGGCTGGGGGCCGCTCGACCTGTGGCGCTCCATCCACACCGATCGCGAGGCGACACTGACCAAACTTTATCGCGAATTCGGAGGCGAGCCGATGACTTAGAAAACAATGGCAGCCCCGACGATGCTGCAACATCGCCGGGGCCTCGGACCCAAACCGAACGCGCGGAGCGCGCTGGCTTCAGGCACGCACACCGAATCTACCAGCCAAAACCCGCATAGCCTAACACTCCGCGAAAAACAGCTGCGTCGCGCTCCGCGACCAGACCTCCCGGCTTGTTTGAACGGAGATCATCATGACTGCACAACCGAACATCAAATCCATCGTCGCCGCGGCGCCGGCGCCGTTCCACGTCGTCATCATCGGCGGCGGCATCGGCAGCCTGACGTTGGCGCAAGGCTTGAAAAAGTCCGGCGTCAGCGTCGCCGTCTATGAGCGCGATCGCACTCGCACCGACCGCGTGCAAGGCTATCGCGTTCACATCAATCCGACCGGCAGCCTGGCGTTGCACGAATGTTTGCCGGCGCCGTTGTTTGACGCTTTCGCACGCACCTGCGGCAAGCCCACCCAGGGCATCCGCTTTGTCACCGAGCGAATGAAGGTGCTGCTGTCGCTTGACGAACTCGACACGCCAAAACGTTTCGGCGGCGACGGCGTCGCCCAACATCGCTCGGTCAGCCGCATCACGCTTCGCCAAGTGCTGCTGTCCGGCCTCGACGACGTCGTGCATTTCGGCAAGACCTTCGTGCGCTATGAGGAACTCCCAGCCGGCCGAATCCGCGCCCATTTTGAAGACGGCACGACAGCGGAGGGCGACGTATTGGTCGCCGCCGACGGCGGCGGCTCCCGCGTGCGCCGGCAATATCTGCCGCACGCCGAACGCATCGACACCGGCATCGTCGGCATTGCCGGCAAGGTCTTCCTCGACGACGACAATCGCCAACGCCTTGCGCCGCAACTGCGCAGCGGTTTAACGCTGGCGTCGGTCAGGGCGGCTACTGCATGTTCGTCGCCTTGCAGGAGATCGACGGCGTCGCGGTGAACGGCTTTGGCGGCAACGACGAGTCGCCCGGGCCGGCGCGCATTTCGACAATTCCCGCACCTATCTGATGTGGGCGTTTGGCGCGCGGCGCGAAAAGCTCGGTCTCGATGGCGGATATCGACAGGATGGCACGGCGAGGAGCTTCGCAACATCGTGCTCAACGCGATGGCGCGCGGTCTGGGATGAGCGTTTTCAAGACCCTCGTGCGCCTGGCGGACGCGGCACGATCAATGCCATCGCGATCCGCACCTCCGTGCCGGTCGCGCCGTGGCCGACCGGCGCATAACGCTCCTTGGCGACGCCATTCATTCGATGACGCCCTATCGCGGCATCGGCGCCAATGTCGCACTCAAGGATGCGGTGCGGCTATGCCGTGCGTTGACTGCGGCGGACGCGGCGAGCGGGCGGTATCGATGCGATCCACGCCTACGAGGCCGATATGATGGACTATGGCTTCCGGGCCGTACGCACCTCGTTGCATGCGATGAACCAGGCGATCGTGGAGAATAGCGTGCAGTCGATGACGTATCGCGGTCGCGTTACGCATCATCAATCGCGTCCCGGCGCTCAAACGGGCGATGTTTAATCGCATGGGTGACGAATAGGCGCCGCGCGTTTGCGACAATACTGTTCCGCGCCCGCGTCGGCCGCGTTAGACTGGCGCGTTGAACTGACGTTTAGCCGGCGGACGCGGAAACCAGGACGAAAATGTTTGCCACTTTCTTTCAGGAGCTCAAGCAAGCCGGCGTGCCGGTGACGCTGCGCGAATACCTGACGCTAATGGAGGCAATGGACAAGGACCTCGCCGGCCGCCGCATCGAGGATTTCTACTATCTGTCCCGCGCCACGCTGGTGAAGGACGAGCGCAATCTCGACCGCTTTGATCGCGTCTTCGGCCACGTCTTCAAGGGCCTTGATTACATCAGCGATGCATTGACCGCGGAAATCCCCACGGAATGGCTCAAGAAGCTGACCGAGAAACATCTTACCGAAGAAGAGAAGCAACTGATCGAGGCGCTCGGCGGCCTCGACAAGCTTCTGGAGACGCTGCGCCAGCGTTTGGCCGAGCAGAAGGGCCGGCACCAGGGCGGCAAGAAATGGATCGGCACCGCCGGCACCTCGCCGTTCGGCGCGTACGGCTATAATCCGGAAGGCGTGCGCATCGGCCAGGACGGCAACCGAAATTTCCGCGCTGTGAAAGTGTGGGACAAACGCGAGTTCAAGGATCTCGCCGGCGACGTCGAGCTCGGCACCCGCAACATCAAGATCGCGCTGCGCCGCCTGCGCAAATTCGCCCGCACCGGCGCGCCGGAGGAGCTCGATCTCGACGGCACCGTCAAAGGCACCGCGCAAAAGGGCTACCTTGATATCCTGATGCGGCCGGAACGGCACAACACCATCAAGGTGCTGTTGTTCTTCGACATCGGCGGCTCGATGGACTGGCACGTCAAGGCAACCGAGGAATTGTTTTCCGCCGCCAAGTCCGAGTTCAAGCACATGATCCATCTCTACTTCCACAACTGCCTGTACGAGAAGGTGTGGAAGGAGAACCGAAGGCGCTGGACCGAAACGACGCCGACCTTCGACGTCCTGCACACCTATCCGCACGACTACAAGGCGATCTTCGTCGGCGACGCCTCGATGTCGCCCTATGAGATCGCGGCGCCCGGCGGCTCGGTCGAGCATTTCAACGAGGAGCCCGGCAGTGTCTGGATGCAGCGCGTCATTTCGACGTATCCGTCGTGTGTTTGGCTCAATCCCGTTCCCGAACGTGAATGGGATTTTACCGAATCGATCCGCATGATGCGGCAACTCCTTGGCGGGCGAATGTATCCGCTCACGCTCGAAGGTCTCGACGCGGCGATGCGGGAACTCGGCAGATAGCCCCGTCTTTTGATCTTTGGTTTAACGTTTCACATACAGGTGCGGCCGAAGATTACGGCATGCTCCGCAATTTGCTGTCTTCGCCGGAACGGCTTCCGGACCCGGTCCTATCCGAACTGGTTGCCATCCTTTTCACCGGCTTGGTCCCGATCGTCGTCATCGGCGTCACGATGACATGTATTGGAACTCTGATCGCGCTGAAAAACGGCGACGCCGTCATCTGGGCGCTGGTGATCGCCGGCGTCGTCGTCACAGTCGTCAGAGGCCGGTTCATAACGGCCTATCAACGGCAAAAAGACGCGCCGCAAACCGCGGAGCCCGCGAAGGTCTGGGAACGGCGGTATGCGATCGGCACGTATACCTTTGCGACGTTGCTCGGGCTATTGAGCGCGCGCGCACTGACAACGGGCGATCCGGTCGAGGCGATGCTCATCACCGGAATGATGTTCGGCTATGGATCGGGTCTGCTCGCGCGGGTTTCGGTGCGTCCGATCATCTGCGTCGTCAGTTTGGCGCTCGCCGTCGTGCCGACACTCATCGGGCTGGGCATCTATATCGCCGGCGTTGGCGACTATTACATCAAGGCGGCCTATGCCGCGCAGGCGCTGCTGATTGGCGGCTTTGCCGTCGCAGGCCTGGAGGCGGTCGCGCATACCTACCGGAGGACCCTGCAGCAACTTTTGACGAATCAAGATCTCACCGTTCTGGCCGGAAAGGACGCCCTGACCGGCCTTCCCAACCGCATGCTGCTGCGGTCACGCCTGAACGACAGCATTGCCCGCACCAGGCGGACCGGTGAAATCCTGGCGTTCCACTATCTGGACCTGGATCGGTTTAAGACCGTCAACGATGAGCTCGGCCACTCGGCCGGCGATACGTTGCTGCAAGCCGTGGCCGACCGTTTGAAGGGCGTCCTGCGCGTCGGCGATACCGCCGCGCGCTATGGCGGCGATGAATTCGTGGTCGTTCAGACCGGCATTCGCCGCGCCGACGAAGCGCGCTTGCTGGCGCGCCGGATGACTAGGCTCCTCGGCGCGCCGTACGATCTCGATGGCCTGGAGGCGCGCATTGGCGTCAGCGTCGGCATCGCGTTGGCGCCGCGCCATGGGATCGATTTGGAAAGCCTTGCGTCCAGTGCGGACGCGGCCCTCTATCAAGCCAAAGACCTCGGCCGGGGCGGCGTCGTGGTCTGGGGCGATGCGTCGTCGACAGCCGAGACCACGGCAGCCTGACGCTTCGCCGGCGGACTGCCGATCATCAACTCTTGAAACACAACGTCATTGTCGGCAGCTAAGGTCGCCGCCGGCACGCAAACCTATTGCTGCTGCCAATGCACCGCCCAGCCCAGGAGGCGCCCATGCCGGCCGAAAAATTCGATTTCCGCAATGCCGAAGGTCATCAGCTCGCCGCTCTGCTCGACCGGCCAGACGGCGATGTGCATGCGATTGCGCTGTTCGCGCATTGCTTCACCTGCGGCAAGCATAACAGGGCGGCGCGGCACATCGCCGATGGCCTCAAACAGCACGGCATAGCCGTACTGCGGTTCGACTTCACCGGCCTTGGCGCCAGCGAAGGCGAGTTTGCCAACACCACCTTCTCCTCGAACGTCGACGACCTGGTCGCCGCCGCCGATCACCTGCGCCAGACGCTCAGTGCGCCGGCAATGCTGATCGGCCACAGCCTCGGCGGCGCCGCCGTGTTGGCCGCTGCGCACCGGATCCCCGAGGCGCGCGCCGTCGTTACCATCGCGGCGCCGTTCGACCCGGCGCATGTCGTCGGGCTGTTCGGCGAGAAAGTCACCGAGATCGGCGAAAAGGGCGAGGTCGAAGTGACGCTCGCCGGCCGGCCTTTTCGCATCCGACGCGCGCTGCTCGACGACATTGCCCAGCAAAATCTCGCCGCGCATATCGCCACGCTACGCAAGGCGCTGCTGGTCTTCCACGCGCCGACCGACGATACCGTCGGCATCGATAACGCCAGTCATATTTTTATTACCGCGAAGCATCCCAAGAGCTTCATTTCGCTCGCTGGAGCAGATCATCTGCTCAGTCATTCCAGCGACGCAACCTACGTGGCGCATGTGATCGCCGCTTGGGCCGAGCGCTATCTCGATATGGCGGAAGCCAAGCCGGCTGAACGGACCGCGGAAGGGACCGTCGTCGTTCGCGAAACACGCCAGGGTCAATTCCAGCAAGAGGTCACGGTCGGCAAGCATCGCTTCTTGGCCGACGAGCCGGTCCAATCCGGCGGCATGGACACCGGCCCCGGTCCATACGACCTTTTATTAGCGGCGCTCGGCGCCTGCACGTCGATGACCGTGCGGCTTTATGCCGATCACAAGCAGATACCGCTGACCCGGACGCGGGTGCGGCTGCGGCACGAAAAAATCTACGCGGTCGACTGCGCGGAGTGCGAAACCAAGGAAGGAAAGATCGATCACATAGACCGGCAAATCGTATTCGAAGGCGATCTCGACGCGGCACAGCGGGCGCGGCTTCTGGAAATCGCCGACAAATGCCCGGTGCACCGAACACTGAAGTCCGAGGTCGACATCCGCACCGTGGAGGAGCCGGCGGCCTGAGCCCTTGCCCGCTCGTCCCCGCGACCCGCCTACGCTCGCTTGGCGAGCTGCGGCGCGGTTTGGTCGCGCCGAAGCGCACAGCGCGAAGGCGGAAGGCGGGGACCCAGCTCTTCGCTCGACCTCGGAGCTTCTCCCGCTGGATTCCCGCCTTCGCGGGAACGAGCGGTTATTGACTTAAATCACCGCCGCCTTCTGTACGCGGCTCTTCGCTTCGGCGATGACTTCCGGAATGGCGGCGTCGTTGCCCGGCGCCATGATGTGGACGCCGGCGATACCGGGAAGCGCCGCCAGTTCGGCGATCAAATCGACGCAGACGCGGACGCCCTCGCGCACCGGGTCGGCGGCTTTTTCCATGCGGGCGATCAATTCGTCGGGGATGATGGTGCCGAACAGGTGGCTCTTCATCCATTGCGCCGACTTGGCCGAGCGGAGCGGATTGATGCCGACGAGGATGGCGAGCTTCTGCGTGAGCCCGGCATCGGCCAGCACGGCGACATAGCGGCGCATCAGGGCCGCATCCATGCAGAACTGCGTCTGCACGAACTGCGCGCCGGCGGCGACCTTGCCGGCAAGTGCGTTCGGCTGCCATCCGGCTGGCGGGTCAATGGGCATATCGGCGGCCCCGATCAGGAACGAGGCTTTGCCGGCAACCTCCCGTCCGGTCGGCAGCCTGCCTTCGTCGCGCAGGCGTCGCGCGGTTTCGATCAGCGTCTTGGAATCGATGTCGAACACCGGCTTGGTGTCGGGCTGATCGCCGGCCTTTGGATCATCGCCGGTGAGGATCATGACGTTGCGGATGCCGAGCGCGGCGGCGCCCATCAATTCGCTTTGCAGCGCGATCCGGTTCTTGTCGCGGCAGGTGATCTGCAGGATCGGCTCGATGCCGGCCTCGATCAGGATTGCCGAGGCGGCGAGCGCCGCCATATGCGCGCGGGCGCCGGCGCCGTCGGTGATGTTGACCGCGTCGGCAAGCCCGCGCAGCGGCGTCGCCTTGCGCAGCAGGTCTTGGGCATCGAACGACACCGGCGGGGCGACCTCGGCGGTCATGACAAAGCGGCCGGCCCGCAGCCGTTCGGCAAAGGTGCGGGGGAGGGGGCCAGTTCCGTCGTTCATCGAAAAGCTCGCTCGCTGCCGCGTTGGAGCAAGAGCGCTTATATGTTTTGCGGGTTTACTGCAATTGCACGGTTCGACGGCGCCTTTTCTGGACAGGCCAGACCGCGACCGCTAGAGAGTGCCACCCATGAGCGGCGTTAACGATATCAGGTCGAACTTCCTCGGCTTTTTCGCGCGCGAGGGGCACGAGATCGTGCCGAGCTCGCCGCTGGTGCCGCGCAACGACCCGACATTGATGTTTACCAATGCCGGCATGGTGCAGTTCAAGAACGTCTTCACCGGTCTGGAAAAGCGTCCGTATGTGCGCGCGACTACGGCGCAGAAATGCGTGCGCGCCGGCGGCAAGCACAACGACCTCGACAATGTCGGCTATACCGCGCGCCATCACACCTTTTTCGAGATGCTCGGCAACTTCTCGTTCGGCGACTATTTCAAGGAACGCGCCATCGAGCTCGCCTGGAAGCTTATCACCAAAGAGTTCGGCATTCCGGCCGAGCGGCTCCTGGTCACGGTCTATATCGACGACGACGAGGCGTTCAATCTGTGGAAGAAGATCGCCGGCCTGCCCGAGAGCAAGATCGGCCGCATCGCCGGCTCGGACAATTTCTGGGCCATGGGCGACACCGGGCCGTGCGGCCCGTGCTCGGAGATTTTCTACGATCACGGGCCGCATATCCCGGGCGGCCCCCCGGGCAGTCCCGATGCCGAAGGCGATCGTTTCGTCGAGATCTGGAACCTCGTCTTCATGCAATACGAGCAACTCCCCGGTGGCGGCGCCCGTGTCGCGCTGCCGCGGCCTTCGATCGATACCGGCCTGGGGCTCGAGCGCATCGCCGCCGTGCTGCAGGGCACTCACGACAATTACAAGATCGATCTGTTCGGCGCGCTGATCGAGGCGATCGCCGATCTGACCCATGTCGATCCCGACGGCGAGCGCAAAGCCTCGCATCGGGTCATCGCCGACCATTTACGCGCCTCATCCTTTCTGATTGCGGACGGCGTGCTGCCGTCGAACGAAGGCCGCGGCTATGTGCTTCGCCGCATCATGCGCCGCGCCATGCGCCACGCTGAACTGCTTGGCGCCAAGGACCCGCTGATGTGGCGGCTCGTGCCGGCTTTGGTCCGCGAGATGGGGCAGGCCTATCCGGAACTGCATCGCGCCGAAGGCCTGATCACCGAGACCCTCAAACTCGAGGAAATCCGTTTCCGCAACACGCTGGAGCGTGGGCTCGCGATCCTTGATGACACCAGCAAGTCGCTCAAGCAGGGCGACATGTTCGACGGCGTCACCGCATTCACGCTCTATGACACCTACGGCTTCCCGCTCGATCTGACGCAGGATGCGCTGCGCTCACGCGGAATCAGCGTCGACATCGCATCGTTCACTGACGCGATGGAGGAGCAACGCAAGAAAGCGCGCGCGTCGTGGGCCGGCTCGGGCGAAGCCGCCGACGAGGCGGTATGGTTCACGTTGCGGGAGAAACACGGCGGCACCGACTTCCTCGGCTATGAAACCGAAACCGCCGCCGGCGTGGTCCTCGCGCTTGTCCATGACGGAAAAGAAGTAGCGGAGCTGAAAAAAGGTGAGAGCGGCGCGGTCGTCCTCAATCAGACGCCGTTCTACGCCAAATCCGGCGGGCAGGTCGGCGACACCGGCGTGATGACTGGCGACGGTGTACGCTTTACCGTCACCGACACGCAAAAGCGTGCCGGCGATCTGTTCGTGCATTCCGGCACCGTCGAGCAGGGCGCGCTCAAGGTCGGCACCGCGCTCGATCTAAAGGTCGATCATGCGCGGCGCAGCGCCATTCGGCAAAATCACTCGGCGACGCATTTGCTTCATGAGGCGTTGCGGCAGGTGCTTGGCGATCACGTGGCGCAGAAGGGCTCGCTGGTCGCGCCCGACCGGCTGCGGTTTGATTTTTCCCATCCGAAGCCGATGAGCGCTGAGGAGATCGAGCGCGTCGAGGATATCGCCAACGACATCGTGCTGCAGAATGCGCCGGTGATCACCCGGCTCCTGAGCCGAGACGACGCCATCACCTCCGGCGCGCGCGCGCTGTTCGGCGAAAAGTACGGCGATGAGGTGCGCGTGGTCGCTATGGGCCAGAATCCTGCAGCATCTGGCGGCAGCAACACCATAGGCTGGTCGATCGAATTGTGCGGCGGCACTCACGTCAAGCACACCGGCGATATTGGCATTATCTCGGTGATCGGCAAATCCGCCGTCGCCTCCGGCGTCCGCCGCATCGAGGCGCTGACCGCGCGCGCGGCGCGGGCCAACGCCAACAATCTGGCCCGCATTGCAAAGGCCGCCGCGTCCGAATTGCGCGTGCCGATCGAGGAAACGCCGGCGCGGGTTGCCGCTCTCCTGGAAGAGCGCAAGCGGCTCGAGCGCGAGCTTTCAGAGGCAAAGAAGCGGCTCGCCATCGGCGGTGGCGACAAATCCGAGGGCGCTGACGCTGTGCGGGCGGTCGGCGACGTCAAGCTTATGGCGCGCACCGTCGAGGGTATCGATCTGAAAGACCTCCGCAGCCTTGCCGACGAAGGCAAGAAGAAAGTCGGCTCCGGCGTGGTCGCTATTGTTGGCGTGACCGAGGATGGCAAAGCCGGCATCGTCGTCGGCGTCACCAACGATCTCGTCGCGCGCTTCAACGCCGTTGATCTCGTGCGGAAGGGCGCTGAGGCGCTCGGCGGCAAAGGCGGCGGCGGCCGTCCGGATATGGCGCAAGCCGGCGGTCCTGACGGATCGAAGGCAGACGCGGCGCTGGCGGCGGTCGAGGCCGCGCTCGGCGGATAGTTAGGCCCGGATGATGCATCATAATAGGCGACTGAAAATTCTCGTTAAATTCTGCTAATAATCCTCGAATGGCAGCCAACGGCAATAAAAAGGACGGACGAATGTGGCCGTCATTGCCTGTTGCAAATCAAATAGCCGAGTTCGCGAATTTCTTGTTTATTGCAAGTTTGGTTGTCGGGGTCGTGGCAACGGCCACCATTGTTTGGACGACCGGTGTCAAGGAAGCGTATTGGGATAAAGATCGTCGCGATTTTGCCGAAAAAATTGCATCGCTCTCCGTCCAAAGTGATCAGTTGCGAAAGGATACCGCAGAAGCAAATGCTCGTGCTGCTGAGGCCCAATTGGCTTTAGCAAAATTTAAAGCTCCGCGAATGCTCTCCGAAACGCAGCAAGGTACCATCGCCGACAAGCTTAGATCGTTCGCAGGAACAACATATGATGCTGGTATCGGACCAATGGGTGACCCTGAGCCGCTTTATCTTCTCAAAGCGATAGCCGCTTCCCTCGCGCGGGCGGGTTGGATTCAAGTTCCTTGGACCGGAAACTCAGAAACATATACCGAACCGCCACTTGCCCCGGTCGGACTTACAATGGTGACAAATGTCATTGTGGATGTGCACCCGGATCAGTGGAGTAAGCTTGGTCGAGCTGCGACCGCCCTCGCCGAAGCACTGAAGGCCGAAGGAATAGATGCGATTGCCGACAGCAAGTCGACAACGATCCATAATGATCTGATCCATCTTCGGATTGGTCGGAAACTCTGAACTCCGCCGATCTAACGCAGATCGCAGTTAACTACAGCTCGACGATCATGCCGTCTTCGGCGGTCTCGAACGGCAGCTCGGCGCGGCGCGCCAGCATGTCGTTGCCCATGTGCGTGAGGATCAGGCGCTTTGGCCAATCTGGCCGAGGTGACGCTCGAGCGACGATAGCGCCATGTGGGTGGCGATGGGCTTGTCGCGCGTGTAGGCCTCGCAAATGAACAGATCCGCTTCATGCCCGATATCGATGACCCGGTCGGTCCATTCAGTGTCGCCGGAGAAGGCGATTACCTTGCCTTCGGCCTCGAAACGAAATCCGAGGCAGGGGCCGGCGCGGTCGTCATGTATGACATGAAATGACGTGACCCGCAGCCCTCCTACGTCGGTCCGCTTACCGATCTCCAGTTCCTGCAGGCTCAGCGGGAACTGCAAATCCAGATCCTTAGTGCCGGGAAATCCAGCCTCCATGATGCTGGAATAGCGCGACTTGAGACTCGGTGGTCCGACAATGGTCAGCGCTCGGTTGCGCTTGAGCACATAATTGGCCTCCAGCAGGAAGAACGGCACGCCGCCGACATGATCTTCGTGGAAGTGGGTGACAAAGATGGCGGTGACGTCGTTGCGGTTGATCGCGAACCTGTTCATCGCCACGAGCGACGTCGCGCCGCAATCGATCAGGATATTGATGTTGCGTCCGACCAGGTGAAAACAGGTGTTAAATCGTCCGCCCGAGCCGAACGCATCGCCGCAGCCGACGAATTGCAGTTGCATGAAGCTAAGTCCCCGAAACGCTTTTGTACTGACTTCGCGGGCACACGTTGGAGCCGACATCGAGTTTCGTGCCGGCTTAAAGACCGGTCTGTGATGGACGTCACATTTCGGGCGCTCTTTCGCGCAACCGATGAATTCGTCCAAATGGCTGTTCCGTCATCGTTTTTTTACCTTTACCCGATTCATTCGAGGGCACGCAATGCGCGGGGAGGTATTTCCGCGGGCGCGGTCTTGGGCCACAGTGTTGGGCCAGTCTCGGGCCACGGTCGCAACACAAACTGGCGCATGCTTCAATGTCGGCCCATGGCTGCAGAGGGGACGGCTGTGAAGGGGGACACAAGCGTGCTGGCTCGACCGAACTGCGCCGCCGCGCTGGCTGCGCTGACGATAGCGCTTTCGATTGGCGGCTGCACCGACGACAATGCAAAATGGTTTGCTAAACCGCTCAATCCGTTCAACAACAAGCCCGGCTACACCTATTCGTCACTGGGTGAAACCAGACAGGACCGTCCCATCACGGCAAATGATTTGGTGGACGCCAACGGAGCCTGCCCGAACTACGTTCCACCGGCGCCGAGCGCTTCGGCAAATCCCGGCGAGGGCGCGCCGCCGTCGCCGGATACCGCCGCCTTGCTCGGTGGCGGCATCGCTCTCGGCATGAGCGAATGCGATGTGGTCGCCCGGTTGGGCCAAGCGACCGCGGTCAATCTTGGCAGGAACCCGAACGGATCGCGGAGTGCAGTCTTGACCTACAAGACTGGTCCGCGGCCCGGCATCTACCGGTTCGACGGCGGACGTCTTTCGGAAATGGACCGCGTGGAAGCGCTGCCGCCCGCTCCGGAAAAGAAAGCGACCAAGAGAAAGCCCGCCAAATCCGGCGAGGCGCCAAAAGCCGGCGACAAGTCGTAGCCGGCACCGGCATCAAAAAAGGGGAATCTCGGTCTCGATAGAGGCCAAGCACGCGCCTCCTCCCGTGCTATCGTAATTCGCGGGCGGCGAAGTCGGCAGACACTACTGGGAGAGATGTCGATGACCGCGACCGCCATGACCCATCGCACCGTCGAGGCGAACGGAATTCATCTCCACATCGCCGAGCAGGGCGAGGGGCCGGTGGTCGTGCTTTGCCACGGCTTTCCCGAATCCTGGTACTCGTGGCGGCATCAGCTTGCCGCGCTGTCCGCCGCGGGCTTTCGCGCCGTGGCGCCGGATATGCGGGGCTACGGCCAATCCAGCCGGCCCGAAGCCATCGATCAATACACGCTCCTCCATCTCGTCGGCGATATGGTCGGTCTTCTCGATGCGCTTGGCGTCGACCAAGCGGCAATCGCCGGCCACGATTGGGGCGCGCCCGTCGCATGGCATGCGGCGCTCCTTCGCCCCGACCGTTTCCGCGCCGTGGTTGGCTTAAGCGTTCCATATCGTCAGCGCAGTTCCGTCATTCCGACATCGGTGATGCCGCGGCGCGACGATGCGATCTTCTACCAACTCTATTTCCAGACGCCGCGCGTGGCGGAGATGGAACTGGAGCGCGACGTGCGTGCGACGCTTGCCAAGTTGTTGTACTCCGCCTCCGGCGACGTGCCGCGCCGCGGCGGCGGGGGTGGTGGCGACGTCGGCATGGTGTCGCACGACGGCGGCTTTCTCACGCGGATGCTGAGCCCGAGTGTGCTGCCGGCGTGGCTCAGCGACGCTGATCTGGATTTCTATGCCGGCGAGTTCGCGCGGACCGGATTTCGCGGCGGCCTCAACTGGTACCGCAACATCGACCGCAATTGGGAGCTGTTGGCGCCGTTCGCCGGCGCCAAAGTCAACGTCCCCGCACTCTACATGGCTGGCGACCGGGACCTCGTGGTCGCATTTCGGAACATGGACAAAGCGATCGCCAATCTGGCGCTTTTCGTGCCGAAATTGCGCGACAGCATCATCCTGCCGGGGTGCGGGCACTGGACCCAGCAGGAGCGCGCCACCGAGGTCAACGCCGCGATGATCGATTTCCTGCGTCAGTTGTAGAAAAAATCGCCTCGGGTTGTTTGGTCCGGACCGGGAACGCTTGCCCGGCGGATGAACGACCGCTATAAGCCGCGCGCACTTCCGCGCGACTTTCACAATTCCTCAAAAGGACGATTTGATGGCGATCGAGCGTACATTTTCGATCCTCAAGCCCGATGCGACCGCCGGCAACCTGACCGGCGCGATCAATGCGATGATCGAGAAATCGGGGCTGCGCATCATCGCGCAAAAACGCGTGATGATTAGCCGCCCGCAGGCCGAAACGTTCTACGCCGTTCACCGCCAGCGGCCGTTCTTTGGCGAGCTCGTTGACTTCATGATTTCGGGGCCGGTCGTGGTTCAGGTGCTCGAAGGCGAGAACGCCATCGCGGCGTATCGCGATCTGATGGGAGCGACCGATCCCGCCAAGGCAGCCGATGGAACCATTCGTAAGGCCTTCGCCAAATCGATCAGCGAAAATTCCGTGCATGGTTCCGACGCCGCCGACACCGCGCAGAAGGAAATCGCGCAGTTCTTTTCCGGCAAGGAAATTGTCGGCTAGAGCGCAGTTCGAAAAACAGTGGAACTCGCTCTTCCAAAGAAAGGGTGAGTGCTTCACTGACGCGATCGTGTGTTGAGCAACACATGATCGCGCCGCGCCGTTCGCGCGCGGCTCATTGCAGCCATGCTTGCGCCGCATTTGTCGGCTTTTTTTTCTGTGCAATCGGATTTTAGCCTTCGGGCTGGGGCTGTCTTCGGCGACACAATCGTTTCGGACTTTCCCAAATCTGGCTTGTGGCGTGGAACCATCTGCACGCGGCGTGGTGCAGCCGTTCCGCGTCCTTACTGGCATATGGAATGACTGAGGAGACAGACGATGCAAAAGGGCACCGTCAAATGGTTCAATCCGACCAAGGGCTATGGGTTCATTAAGCCGTCAACCGGCGACAAGGATGTATTTGTTCACATTTCGGCTGTCGAGCGCGCTGGTCTGCGCACGCTCAATGAAGGCCAAGAGGTCGAATACGAGCTTGTGACCAATCGCGGCCGGACATCCGCAGAGAATCTCAAGGTCGCATAACTAAGCGGGGTTTTGCCCCGATCGTGTAGCCCCCGGTCTGTTTGCTGGGGGTTTTGTATTTTGCGCGGACGCTCGCGTGTTGCCGAAAAGAGGCTAGGACTTTGTCCGGCCTTCGGCGACGGCGCGCAGTGCGCGCGGATATATTTGGTGCTCGAGCTCCAGCACGCGCGCGGCCAGTGTCGCTTCGGTGTCGTCTTCACGCACGGCGATCGAATCCTGCGCCACGATCGGTCCGGAATCCATTTCCGGCACGACGAAGTGCACGGTCGCGCCGTGCCGTTTCACCCCAGCATCGAGCGCCCGGCGGTGGGTGTGAAGCCCCTTGAACTGTGGCAGCAATGACGGATGGATATTGAGCATCCGGCCGCTCCAACGCGTGACAAACCACGGCGTCAGGAGCCGAATGAATCCGGCAAGGCACACCAGATCGATCCGGTTTTTATGGAGTTCGTCGTCCAGCGCGCGTTCGAACGCCTCGCGCTGGTCGCCGAAATCGGCGTGATCGACAACCGCGGTCGCAACACCGGCAGCGCGTGCGCGGGCGAGGCCTGGAGCATCGGGCCGGTTGGAAACCACCAGCACGATTTCGGCCGGATAGTCGCATGCCTTGGCCGCCTCGATTAGCGCCGTCATGTTCGAGCCGCGGCCGGAAATCAAAATGGCGACGCGCTTCTTCATCCGCGTCACGAGGAAAGGTCAAGATGTCCGTGGAAATCGACGCGCGCGTTGCCGCTGCCCTTCATCACCTCGCCGAGCCGCACGACGGTTTCGCCGTTGGCGGTGAATTGCTCAATCGCCGCGTCGGCTGCGGCCGCATCCGCTACCGCGATCATACCGACGCCGCAATTGAACGTGCGCAGCATCTCGTGCTCGCTGACATCGCCCGAAGCCGCGAGCCACTTGAACACCGGGAGCACCGGCACGCGATCCAAATCCAACATAATAGAAAGCTCTCTGGGCAGCACCCGCGGAATGTTTTCAACAAAGCCGCCGCCGGTGATGTGCGCCAGCGCTTTGATCGCCGTGGTCTTGCGTGTTGCCGCAAGGCACGATCGCACATAGAGGCGTGTCGGTGTGAGCAGAGCTTCGCCGAGGCTTTGTGTCGGCGCGAACGGCGCCGGCGCGTCCCATGACAGGCCGGCGGCTGAAACGATGCGGCGCACCAGCGAAAATCCGTTGGCGTGCACGCCCGATGAAGCAAGGCCGATCACGACGTCGCCCGGTGCAATATCCTTGCGTGGCAGCAGCGCCTGGCGTGACACGGCGCCGACGGCGAAGCCCGCGAGGTCATAGTCGCCGGGCTGGTACATGCCCGGCATTTCGGCAGTCTCGCCGCCGATCAGCGCACAACCGGATTCCCGGCATGCCGCAGCAATGCCGGTCACCACCGCCGCGCCAATGTCCGGATCGAGCTTGCTGCAGGCAAAGTAGTCGAGGAAGAACAGCGGTTCGGCGCCCTGCACGACGAGGTCGTTCACCGACATGGCGACAAGATCGATGCCGATGGTGTCGTGACGCGAAGTCTCGATCGCAATCTTGACCTTGGTACCGACGCCATCGGTGGCGGCGACCAGGATCGGATCGGAAAAGCCGGCTGCCTTGAGATCGAACAGGCCGCCGAACCCGCCGATCTCGGCGTCCGCGCCGGCGCGGGCCGTGCGGCGCAGCAGCGGCTTGATCAAATCCACCATGCGGTTGCCCGCGTCGATGTCGACGCCGGCGGCCGCGTAGCGTCCCTGTTTCACGAACCTAAACCTTTTGGTGAATGATTTCTTTCCCCGGTGGGCTTGGGATCGGCGCCTCCTACGTTGGAATCGCCGGGTGCGCAAGCGGTACCGCGCCGCTATATATGGTGCCCAGAGCCGGGGCAGGTGTTTTGAGTATTCCGAACCTCATCACATTGGGGCGCATCATCCTGGTGCCGATCGTGGTCTGGGCGATCACATCCGGCGAGATGCGCGCTGCCTTTTTTCTGTTCGTGGCGGCTGGCGTCAGCGACGCGGTCGACGGCTTCATCGCCAAGCGCTTCGACATGACCAGCGAGCTTGGCGCGCTCATCGATCCTCTGGCCGACAAGGCGTTGATCGTATCGATCTATGTCGCGCTTGGCATCGCCGGCGCGTTGCCGATCTCGCTGGTCATCCTGGTGGTTTCCCGCGACATCATGATCGTCTCCGGCTTCATGCTGTCCTGGGTGATTGGAAAGCCGATGCCGGTTCGGCCGCTTCCGGTCTCGAAGGCAAATACCGTAGCGCAGATCTTGCTCGCGACGTTGGTGTTGGCCGAGCAGGGCTTCGGTTTCGACGCCGCTCTTGCATCAAAGATCGTGGTTGCGCTGGTTGCCGTCTTGACCGTGCTCTCGATGGCCTTCTATCTCGCCGAATGGCTCCGTCACATGAACTCGGTCGGGGCCGGGCACTGAGGTGAGCGCCATGCGCATTGAACGCCAAGTTGTGTTCTGGACCGCCACGCTCTTGGTTTCTCTCTTGCTGCTGTGGCTGCTGCGCGAGGTTCTTTTGCCCTTTGTGGTCGGGGCGGCGCTTGCTTATATGCTCGATCCTTTGGTCGGGCGGCTCACAAGACACGGCATGAGCCGGCTCACTGCGGCCCTGATCATCCTTGCCGTCTTTGTGATCATATTCGCCGGCTTTCTCGTTCTCGTCGGGCCGTTGCTGGCGGCGCAGCTCGCGTCTTTCATCGACAATGTCCCGGCCTATGTGCACCGCTTGGAAAGCCTGGTCACCGATCATCCGTGGCTCAAGAGCATTCTCGGCAGCGCCGCCACCGGGGACAAGTCGGTGGCGGCGCTGGTGAGCAAATCCATGGGATATTTGACCGAAGCGCTTCCCGCGCTGTGGAGCAGGGGCGCGGCGCTGCTTTCGGTGTTCTCGTTGCTCGTCATCACGCCGGTGGTGGCGTTCTACTTGCTCGCTGACTGGGACCAGGTCATCAAGTCGTTCGACGATCTGATCCCGCTGCCGCAGCGCGACACCGTGCGCGGTCTCGTCAGCGAGATCGACCGGGTCCTGTCAGGCTATTTGCACGGCCAGTTTCTGGTGTGCGCCGTCCTTGGCGCCTACTATGCGATCGGCTTGACGTTGGCGGGACTAAGCTACGGCGCTCTGATCGGCGTCGTTTCCGGACTTCTCACCTTCATACCTTATGTCGGCTCGTTGACCGGCCTCGTCGTCTCGTTCGGCGTGGCGGTGGCGCAATTCTTTCCGGACTGGTCGCGCGTCATCATCGTCGTTGTCATTGTTCTGGTCGGTCAGTTCATCGAGGGCAATGTGCTGGCGCCGCGACTTGTCGGCAAAAGCGTCGGGCTGCATCCGGTTTGGCTAATCTTTGCGCTGCTCGCCGGCGGCTATTTGTTCGGCTTTGTCGGCCTTGTGCTGTCGGTGCCGCTCGCGGCAGCGGCCGGCGTGCTGACGAGGTTCGCGCTCGGCCGTTATCGAGCGAGCACGCTCTATACCGGAAAGCCGCCGACCTAGGCCGCCATGTCCACCCGCCCGCGGCAGCTTGCGCTCGCGCTCGATCACGCGGAAAGCTACGCGCGTGACGATTTTCTTTCCGGACGGTGCAACGACGGTGCGCTTGCGCTCATTGATTCCTGGCCGGAATGGCCCGCGAACGCGCTGGCTCTGGTCGGACCGGAGGGATCGGGCAAGACCCATCTGGCGATGATATGGGCGGAGGCCGCCGGGGCGCGGGTGATTGCGGCGCGGGCCCTGCGCGAGACCGAACTGCCGGCGGCGCTGGCGACCGGAGCGCTGGTTGTCGAGGATGCGGCGGCTGACGCGGACGAACGCGCCTTGTTTCACCTCCTCAATCTGGCGCGCGAGCAACAGGCGGCTTTGCTCCTGACCGCGCGCAATTCACCGGCAGGCTGGCCCGTCGCTCTCCCGGACCTCGCTTCGCGGTTGCGGGCGCTGCCGGTGGCGGCGCTGCAGGCACCCGATGACGCCATGCTGCGTGGGGTGATCATCAAGCTCGCCACGGATCGCCAGCTTGCGCTGGATGACAGCGTCGTCAGCTACCTGACAACTCGTATCGAGCGCTCCTTCGCCGCCGCGCGCGCGGCCGTGATTGCGCTCGACAGCGAGGCGTTGCGGCAACGACGGCCGGTAACCCGCGCACTCGCCGCGGAGATATTCAGGGCCAATCAGTCTGCGTCATAGCCACAGTCGGCAAGACGTCCTGCCGCAGGCCTTTTTGGCTGCGATCCACCGGCTGGATCGCTTTCCAAGGATTGATGATGCTTATATAGGGGACGGGAAAAAGAGCAGAACGCGATCGGAGAGTAACATGGACGTAAAGACTGATGACAAGAGCGTGGGCAAGTGCCCGGTCGTGCATACCAATCGGGACTGGTGGCCGAACCAGCTAAACCTTCAGGCTCTCCACCAGCACTCCACCCTGTCCCATCCGATGGGCGAGGCGTTCGACTATGCCAAGGAATTCAAGAGCCTCGACCTGAACGCCGTGATCAAGGACCTGCATGCCTTGATGACGGACTGAGTGGCCGGCCGACTATGGCCACTACGGTGGGCTGTTCATTCGAATGGCGTGGCACAGCGCAGGCACGTACCGCATTGGCGACGGCCGTGGCGGCGCCGGGGCCGGTCAGCAGCGCTTCGCGCCCCTCAATAGCTGGCCGGACAACGCGAGCCTCGACAAGGCGCGCCGGCTGCTGTGGCCGATCAAGCAGAAATACGGCCGGAAGATCTCCTGGGCCGACCTAATGATTCTCGCGGGCAACGTCGCCCTGGAGTCGATGGGCTTCAAGACGTTCGGTTTCGGCGGTGGCCGCGCGGATGTCTGGGAACCCGAAGAACTCTACTGGGGCCCCGAAAGCAAGTGGCTGGCGGACGAGCGCTACAGCGGCGACCGGGATCTTCAGAAACCTCTCGCCGCCGTGCAAATGGGTCTTATCTACGTGAATCCGGAAGGGCCAAACGGCAAGCCGGATCCAGTCGCCGCGGCGCGGGATATCCGCGAGACGTTCCACCGCATGGCGATGAACGACGAGGAGACGGTCGCGCTGATCGCTGGCGGTCACACCTTCGGCAAGACCCACGGCGCTGGCGATGCGTCACTGGTGGGTCCGGAGCCCGAAGGTGCTGGCATCGAGGAACAAGGCCTCGGCTGGAAGAGCAAATTTGGCACCGGCAAAGGCGGTGACGCAATCACCGGCGGCCCGGAAGTAATCTGGAGCCAGACGCCGACCAAGTGGAGCAACAATTTCTTCTCGAACCTGTTCGGCTACGAATGGGAACTGACCAAGAGCCCGGCCGGTGCGTATCAGTGGAAGCCGAAGGATGGCGCCGGCGCCGATACGGTGCCGGACCCGTACGACCGGTCAAAGCGTCGCGGGCCGTCCATGCTGACCACGGACCTCGCCCTGCGGTTCGATCCTGTCTACGAAAAGATTTCCAGACGCTTCTACGAGAATCCGGATCAGCTCGCCGATGCGTTTGCCCGGGCATGGTTCAAGCTGACGCATCGCGACATGGGCCCGATCGTGCGTTATCTCGGCCCGCTCGTTCCGAAGGAGACGCTGATTTGGCAGGACCCGATCCCCGCTGTGGATCATCCGCTGATCGCCGAGCAGGACATTGCGGCTCTGAAGGCGAAAATCTTTGCGTCGGGACTGTCCATTTCGCAGCTGGTCGCGACGGCTTGGGCGTCTGCGTCGTCGTTCCGCGGCTCTGACAAGCGCGGTGGAGCGAACGGCGCGCGCATTCGCCTCGCCCCGCAAAAGGGTTGGGACTCCAACCAGCCGGCGGAACTGGCAAAGGTCCTTGCAAAACTCGAAGCGATCCAAAAGGAGTTCAACGCTTCGCAGTCTGGCGGCAAGAAGGTCTCGCTTGCCGACTTGATCGTTCTCGGCGGCAGCGCGGCCGTCGAGGCAGCGGCGAAGAAGGCAGGATACGACGTGAAGGTTCCCTTCACGCCGGGGCGAACGGATGCTTCGCAGGAGCAAACCGATGTGGAGTCATTCGCCGTCCTGGAGCCGATCGCCGACGGCTTCCGCAATTACCTTCGCGGCAAGCCGCACTGGTCGGCTGAAGAGCTGTTGGTGGATCGGGCGGAATTGCTGACGTTGACGGCGCCGGAGATGACTGTTCTCGTCGGCGGCCTGCGCGTCCTGGGCGCAAATGCCGGGAAGTCTGCGCACGGCGTCTTCACCAAGCGGCCGGAGACGCTGACGAACGACTTCTTCGTCAACCTGCTCGACATGACTACGCAATGGCAGCCGTCCGCCGGCTCTGAGGGTGTGTACGAGGGGCGCGACCGCAAGACGAATGAGGTCAAGTGGACCGGGACCCGTGTCGACCTGATCTTCGGTTCGCACTCGCAGTTGCGCGCCCTTGCCGAAGTCTATGCGTGCGCGGACTCGAAGGAGAAGTTTGTGAAAGACTTCGTGGCGGCGTGGAACAAGGTGATGAACGCTGATCGCTTCGACCTCGCCTGATCTTTGCAGAAAGGCTTTCGAGGGCTTCGAACGGCCGGGGTTTTCCCCGGCCGTTTTGCCGTGGGCATTGCCGGAGAAGCTTAAAGGTGCCGCTTTAACAACTTGTAGCGTCTCGAATTTCCTGGCCGCCGCCTTATATTGGTCGCGAAGCCCGCCGCCTGAAGCCTTGACGGATTGTCACCGCCCCGCCTTATCTCGGTGCTGTGATTTCATCGAATTGTTAAACGGGGGCGGCAAGGGTGAAGCTCGAGGAAGCAGGAGCAGTCATGGTCGATCGCGGCCAAGCCACCGCCGTCGCGCTTGAGCCCGATCACACGCAGCGGCTGGAAGCGCCGGAGCGGCTTGCCGCGCCGGCGGAACGGCACATCACGTCGGAACTTGCCGCGAGCCCGGAACGCTTCATCAACCGCGAACTGTCATGGCTCAACTTCAATCGCCGCGTCCTTGAGGAGTCCGCCAATCGCGAGCATCCGCTGCTCGAGCGACTGCGGTTTCTGTCGATCTCGGCCAACAACCTCGACGAATTCTTCATGGTGCGCGTCGCCGGCCTGCGCGCCCAGGTGCGCGCCGGTATTGCGACCAAAAGCCCGGAAGGGTTGACGCCGGCGGAGCAGCTGGTGCGCATCGCCGAAGCCGTGGTGCTTTTGGTGCAGGACCAGCAGGCGCAGTGGCGTGAGCTGCGTGCCGCGCTCGCCAAGGCCGGCATCGTCCTGGTCGACGGTTCCGACATCGCCAAGCCGGAAAAAGCCTGGCTCGAAGATTATTTCCTGTCGCACATCTTCCCGTTGCTGACGCCGCTCGCCATCGATCCGGCCCATCCGTTCCCGTTCATCCCCAATCTCGGCTTCTCGATCGCCTTGCAGCTCGCGCGCGCCAAGGACGGCAGGGCGATGAACGCGCTCATCCGCATGCCGAACCGCATCGAGCGGTTTGTGCGGCTGCCGCAGGCCGGCGGCGAAGGCGCGGTGCGGCTGATTTCGATCGAAGGCGCGACCAGCCTGTTCATCGGCAAGCTGTTCCCCGGTTACACCGTAAAAGGGGTCGGTGCGTTCCGCGTCATCCGCGACTTCGGAACTGGAAATTCTCGAAGAGGCCGAAGATCTGGTGCGGCTGTTCGAGACCGCGCTCAAGCGCCGCCGCCGCGGGTCGGTGATCCGGCTCGACATCGAGGCCAACATGCCGCCGGAGCTGCAGCGCTTCGTGCAGCGCGCGCTCGGCACCATCGAC
This sequence comes from uncultured Alphaproteobacteria bacterium, assembly GCA_963804405.1. Lineage (GTDB taxonomy): Bacteria > Pseudomonadota > Alphaproteobacteria > Rhizobiales > Xanthobacteraceae > BOG-931. The sequence goes on from CAWDQG010000013.1 coordinate 59,887, forward strand.
GACGGCGTGTTCAAGGTCGACGGCGTACTGGCGCTCGACGAGATGGCCCAGCTCACCAGCCTCGATCGGCCGGACCTGGAATTCGTGCCCTACACGCCGCGTTACCCTGATCGCATCCGCGACCACGGCGGCGACTGCTTCGCGGCGATCCGGCAGAAGGATCTGATCGTCCACCATCCCTACGAGTCGTTCGACGTGGTGGTCGATTTCCTGCATCAGGCCACGCGAGATCCGGACGTCGTCGCCATCAAGCAGACGCTCTATCGCACCTCGGCCGATTCCCCGATCGTCAAGACGCTGGCCGAGGCGGCGGAAGCCGGTAAATCGGTCACCGCCGTCGTCGAGCTGAAAGCGCGCTTCGACGAGGAGGCCAACATCCGCTGGGCGCGCGACCTGGAACGCGCCGGCGTCCAGGTGGTCTACGGCTTCATCGAGCTGAAAACCCACGCCAAGCTTTCATTGGTGCTGCGCCGCGAGGGTGCTGCGCTTGCCTCCTACGTGCATGTCGGCACCGGGAATTATCACCCGGTGACCGCGCGCATCTATACCGACCTGTCGTACTTCACCGCCGATCCCGCCATCGCCCGCGACGTTACCCGGGTGTTCAATTATGTGACCGGCTATGCCGAGCCCGCCGAGCTTGAACGCATGGCGGTGTCGCCGCTGACCTTGCGCAACCGCATCCACGAACACATCGAAGCGGAGATCGCCAACGCCAAGGCCGGCCGTCCGGCGGCGATTTGGATGAAGATGAATTCGCTGGTCGATCCCGACATCATCGATGGGCTTTATCAAGCGTCGAGCGCCGGCGTACCGATCGAGCTTGTGGTGCGCGGCATCTGCTGTCTGCGGCCGGGGGTTCCCGGCTTGTCCGAGAATATCCGCGTCAAGTCGATTGTCGGACGCTTCCTCGAACACGGCCGGATTTATTGTTTCGGTTCAGGTCACGCGCTGCCGCATCCGAAAGCCCCGGTCTATATCTCCTCCGCCGACTTGATGCCGCGCAATCTCGATCGCCGCGTCGAGGTTCTCTGTCCGATTGTCAATCCGACCGTGCATGAGCAGGTGCTCGATCAAATCATGGTCGCCAATCTCAAGGACAATGAGCAGAGCTGGCAACTCCTTGCCGACGGCTCGTCGTCGCGCATCAAGCCGGCGCCGGGTGAGGAACGGTTCAACGCCCACACTTATTTCATGACCAACCCCAGCCTGTCGGGACGCGGCAAGTCGCCGAAGGATTCGGTACCTCGATTGCGCCATCGTGCGGAGCGGGTGTAAGCGACCGCGGAGCTTTTCTTGCTTTGCTTTGATTCCAACACATGAACCGGCCCACGACCGAGGTTGCTCCCGGACGCCTCGACCGCAGCCCGTTGGCCGTCGTCGACATTGGCTCGAACTCGGTGCGGCTCGTGGTCTATGAAGGCCTCGCCCGTAGTCCGACCGCATTGTTCAACGAAAAGGCCTTGTGCGGCCTCGGCCGCGAGGTGCAGTCGACCGGGCTCTTGGCAGCCGATGCGGTCGAGCAGGCGCTGGCGGCGCTCAAGCGCTACCGCGGGCTGTGCAAGACCATGGGCGTGAAGAAAACGCTGGCCATCGCCACGGCCGCCTGCCGCGACGCCAAGAACGGCCCCGCTTTCATCAAGCTCGCCGAACGGATCATCCACACCGAAATCGACGTGCTCTCGGGCGCGCGCGAGGCGGAGTTGACCGCGCTCGGCGTGATTTCCGGCGTGCATCAGGCCGATGGCGTAGTCGGCGATCTCGGCGGCGGCTCGCTCGAACTGGTCGACGTTCATGGCACGCATGCGCGCCGCGGCCTGACCCGGCCGCTCGGCGGCCTGGCGTTGGCTGACATCTCGGCCAAGTCGCTTAAGAAGGCGGACAAATTCGTCAAGAAGACGCTCAGCGCCTTGCCGGTCCTCGCCGACTGCGAAGGCCGCACGTTCTACGCCGTCGGCGGCACCTGGCGCGCACTGGCGCGGCTGCACATGTGGCAGACCGGCTATCCGCTGCACGTCATGCACGGTTACGCGATCGCAGCGGAGGAGGCGCTTGAATTCGCCCGCCTGGTGCACCGCGTCGATGTCGAAACCCTCTCCAATATCGAAGTGGTGGCGAACGCGCGGCGGCCGCTGCTCGCTTATGCCGCGCTCGTGCTCGAATACATCATCCGCCTCGGCAAGCCGAAGCAGATCGTGTTCTCGGCGCTCGGCGTGCGCGAGGGGTTGCTCTATTCGCTGCTCAAGCAGAAAGACAAGGAAAAGGACGCGCTGATCGAGGCGGCGCGCGATCTCAACTTGTTGCGCTCGCGCTCGCCGCGCCATGGCGAAGAGCTGATCGACTGGACCAACCGTTTCATGGCCTCTTCAGGCCTCGACGAGCCGGCCGAGGAGCGGCGGCTCCGTCACGCCGCCTGCCTGTTGGCCGACATCGGCTGGCGCGCCCACCCTGATTATCGCGGCGAGCAGTCACTCAACATCATCGCCCACGGCGGCTTCACCGCCATCGATCATCCCGGCCGCGCCTATCTGGCGCTCGCCGTGTTCTATCGGCACGTCGGACTGGTGATGGACGACGAGTTGTCGCCACGGCTGCGCGAACTCGCCTCGACCCGCATGATCGACCGCGCCCGCGTGCTCGGCGCCGCGCTCCGCCTCGCTTACGTCGTCTCCGCGGCGATGCCGGGCGTGCTGCCGCAGACCCCGCTCGCGGTGGAGCGGCACCGGCTGGCGCTGCGGCTCCCCGGCGATTACGCCGCCCTCGGCGGCGAGCGGGTGCTGAGCCGGCTCCGCGCGCTGTCGCGCCTCATCGGCCGCGATCCGGTGATGCTGATGGGTTAGGCGCTTACCGCCGTAATTTTTGATTCTCTTCCCCCCAGCGCAGCGAGCGAGTGCCGACGTCGGATGCGGGGCGGTGAACGCCGCCTCAATGATTCTCTGCGTAGCACGACCACTCTTTCACCAGGCACCGCATGGGCCTGACGGATGGTCCAGCGTCGTCTGCCTACAAGTCATTGATTTCAATAACTTATCGCAACGCATCCTAGTTTACGTCTCTGTATTGTTGACATTTGTCACAGAGAAAGCTTCTTCGTCCCCATAATGGGGACCATAAATGATCTATCCATTTTGGCGCCTCAGTGAGGACACACCCGACAATCTCGGGCTCGCTTGCACCGACGATGGCTTGCTGCTCGGGCGAACGCCGCTGATCGAGCGTCGCGACGGGCGTTTCGTCGTCCGCGAACGGCAGGAAATTGCGCGTCTGCTCAAGGGCGTGTTCCCTGACGGATTTGCCGTCGATCAACTCTTGCCTGGCTTTGCGAACAGTCGCCGCCGCGCTGAACGCCAACGATCCCGCATTAGCGCGGATCGCGGCGGTGCATTTGCAGATTCCGGATTTGCCAAGTGCAGCCGCGCGCGACGCCATGATCGCCGAAGACGCGCTGATCAAATACGCTCGCGGCGAAGGTGGCGAAGATGATTGGAATCCAGCGCTGCATCCGCGTACCGGTATGCCGCCCAATCCTGGCTGGTTCGCGCCGACCGACGGCCCTCAACACAAATCACGCCAAGACGGGTCGAACCCCGTCGAACCCAGACAGCGGTTTGCCGCAAACGAGGCTGGCTCACGCCGCAGCGACGCGGCGCCAACGAGCAACAGTTCAGTAAGTCTGCCGCCAGGCGAACCAAACGACGAACGAGCAAATTTTGCTGATCGATTTGGGTTCGGCGATCAGTCGGCGATTTTCGCCGATCGATTTGGGTCGAAGGACGAGCCGGCAAATTTCGCCGATCGGTTCGGCGATTGGCCGGACAAGAGCGACTTTTGGTCCAAGGTTTGGCCAGCCATCAGGGCTTGGCTGCGGGAGCCAGTGCCCGAACATGACATCGATGGCGGTCGGGTGGTCGGGGAGCGGCCGCGCTGGCAAGCTATTGCGCCGTATGTCGGAATTCCAATTGCGACCGCGGGGATCTTCGGCCTCGAGGCTTACGCGCCAGCAATCGCAGCGTGGCTGGGTCTCGGCGGTGAGGCACTCGCGCCAGTGGCACCTCCTATATTAGCTCCAGTCGCTTCCGACACCGCGGGGCTCAGCATAGCTGAACGAGTTGCTCAAATTCATGGGGTGCTAGACCCAATCGCGCAGGAGATGCGCACTACCGCTGTTCTAGAGACGAATATAGGACGTATCATTGCCGGTGGAGCGCGCGACTTAGCGCCGGCGCAGCGTGCTCTGATACGTGAAGGCGAAATAGCGACTCAGGCGCCAGGCATTCACGCAGAAATCACAGCACTTCAGGCCGCAACAAAACTGGGCGCAATACCAAGGCAGATCGCGGTGTCGCGGGCTATCTGCCCGCAATGCGCGGCAGCCATCGAGGCCATCGGAGGAAAACTGACTAGTCTAACGACGGCGATATGGCGCGGCCCTTAGGAGCTTAAGCATGGCGACCCTTCACTTCAACGAGCAGTGGCTTATCAAGAAGCTCAATGAGCTATCTCCCTTGCTCAGAGTGTTGTTTGCTGCGATTGCAGCAGAGAGACTGTCACCTGCATATCTGAATTATTCGCGTCTTACTGGCCGTGGAGATCCGGCAGCGTTAAGTGCTGCGCTCGAGCGACTATGGCGTGATATCGAGGGAGAGCGCATGGATGGCGAGGAAGTTCAAGAGAACCTTGAACAAGTAATGAAACTCCTAGCTCGGCAAAATGATAATTCGTGGATTCCAGAGCAAGCCCGGGCAGAGGATGCTGCGGCAGCGGTCGCTTACGCGTTGCGCTGCAGAGAAAATGGGCAATCCACGGAGTTGGCATGGGCCGCTAGACGAGCCTATGAGGCCGTAGATCATTTTGTCATCGCCAAAACGGGTGTCGACATAAGCAGGCCCGGAGCCAACGAAGCAGTACTTTCATCTTCGCTTGTTCAGGCTGAGCTTGTACGTCAACAACGCGATTTGAATGAACTGCTAGCGCGATATCGGGACGATGTAGTTGGCCTCGCGCAGAGCATGCGCGCGAGAGCGCTGGCAGAATCCAAAATCATTTTCAATGGGAACACCTAGCTGCGATGGGTCCGAGTTTGTCGTCCCAACGGCGGAGCTCGACGAGGACAAGATAGCCGAAAGTAACTGGCCTCAGTCAAGGAACGGCCTGTCAATGCCGCTCAATCACGAACTTCAAATCCGCGTGCAGCTCGTGCCGCGGGCGCAACACACGCCCGGCAGCATCTTTTTGGGAGGCGCTGCATCCGGGTGGTCGAGGCGGCTATGCAATAGGGGGCCAACGATGAAGCTAATTGAAGCGATCCGCGATTTGGACAGTCTGGACGAGGAGGGCACCATCTATGCTTCTCCGCCGTGGGCTGAAAAATCAGAGGCGATTGTGGCTCATCAACCGGAGACAAGTGGTCTGCCCATCGAAGCTGAACGACTGGGTCTAACTTACTTCCTAGAGGTATTCATTGCCCGCGACTTCGTTGAAAGCTGGATGGCGAATCTCGACGCGCAACCGACGCTAAAAGAGAAGTGCGCAAGACTCATTCAGTATGCCGCCACGGACGCTTAGGCTTCACTCTACAGCCGGCGTGTCGGGGGGCGCAGTAACGGCGAGCGCCGATCGCCGGCGACGGATCAGCCATCATAGCCGGCCCACGCCCCCGGGACATTGCCAACTCCCGCGTGGTGGGATTGAATGACAGCGCGCGCGGCGACGACGAGTCGGTTCGCGCGCGGCACGCTGAAACTCCAACGGCGGACTGGCGTATTTCTTTCAGATCGAACAGGGGCTGCGCGGCGGGCCTCGGGCAGCAAAGGCGAGGGGCGTCATGGAAGAAAATCGTAAGCTCAAGCAGTTCCTGGCGATCGCCGGGATCATCACTTTGATCAACGGCGTCAGCTATACGCTGGTGCCCGGCGCTCTGCTGCCGAACTATGGCGTTGCGGTCACGCCCGGTGTGGAGCTTGGCTTCCGCCTGTTTGGCGCCGCGTTGCTGACCTTCGGCCTGATCTTGTGGTTGCAGCGCGATTCACGCGAATGGACCGCGCTACGCGGCCTGTTGATCGGCGCCTCCGTTGGCAATATCGCCGGCCTGATTGTTTCCGCATGGGCAACGGTCAAGGGCGTCATGAACGGGGCAGGGTGGCTGTTTGTCTTTACCTACGGCATTCTGCTGCTGGGATACCTCTACTCGTACTGGGCGCTGTCGAAGAAACACGCCCATTGACCACAATCGTTCGCTTCTAATCCGCTCGTCCCCGCGAAGGCGGGGACCCAGGACTCGCAAGGGAACGTCGCGCCGCTGTGACTGGATTCCCGCATTCGCGGGAATGAGCGGAAATCTAACTAGTCACTCGCGCTCGACCGCGGCGACTTTGCCTTTTTCGATTGCCAGCGCGAGCTTGCCGTGCTTGAGCGCCAGCGCCTTTTCGCCGAACAGCTCGCGACGCCAGCCGGTGAGCGCCGGCACGTCGGCGTCGTCGTCGCCGGCGATGCGCTCGAGGTCGTCGACCGTGGCGATCACCTTGGCGGCGACGTGATGGCGCTCGGAGATCATCCGCAACAGGACCTTCAGCAGCTCAACCGACGCCGCGCCGTTGGCCGACACCGGCAGCCGCGTCGGCCGCGGCAGCGTTTTCATGTCCCGCTCGAGACCGCGCTGCGACGGCGGCGGCAATGGCCTCGCCCCAGCGCGAGCGCTCGAAGCCCTTCGGCAGCGAGCGCAGGTTCTTGAGCTTCTCGGTCGTCGTCGGCGCGTGCACGGCGATGTCGGCGATGACTTCGTCCTTGAGCACGCGCGAGCGCGGCACGTCGCGCAGCTGCGCTTCGCGTTCGCGCCAGGCCGCGACCTCGATGAGGACGGCGAGCTCCTTGGGCTTCCGCACCCGCGTCTTCAGCCGCAGCCAGGCATTCTCCGGGTCCATGCGGTAAGTGTCGGCGGAGGTGAGCACGTGCATCTCCTCCTGCACCCAATCGACCCGGCCGCGGCGGCCGAGATCGTCGACCAGCGCCTGATAGACGTCGCGCAGATGGGTGACGTCGGAAATGGCGTAGGTGAGCTGCGCCTCCGACAGCGGCCGGCGCGTCCAATCGGTGAAGCGGTGCGATTTGTCGAGCGTGTCGCCGGTGATCCGCTGCACCAGCTGGTCGTAGGAGATCGAATCGCCATAGCCCAGCACCATGGCCGCGACTTGGGTGTCGAAGATCGGATGCGGAATGAGCTTGGCCCGGTGCCAGACGATTTCAATGTCCTGCCGCGCGGCATGAAACACCTTCATCACCTTCTCGTCCGCCATCAGCGCGAAGAACGGCGCCAGATCGATGCCCGGCGCCAGCGCATCGATGACGACGGCTTCCTCGGCCGAGGCCATCTGCGCCACGCACAGCAGCGGGTAATAGGTGGTTTCGCGCAGGAACTCGGTGTCGACGGTGACGAACGGAAAGGCCGCCATGCGTCGGCACACGGCGACGAGTTCCGCCGTCGTCGTAATCGGCTGCATGGCGGTTGTGGACGCAGAATCGAGCATCATTGTTGCTCATAGTGTCGGCCAGTTGCCGCACCGCTGGCAAGGCCGGCTATGCCGCTATTAAGGCAATTTGGCCCAGGCGCGGCGCGGCCCTCGGTCTTCACCGCGCACGCGCCCCATCAGGATAAACTCCCACGGGCTCGGCATGGCGCCGACCGGCACTTCGATCAGCGTGGGGCTATCCCGGCGCGCGAACGCCGCTTTCAGCGCCGGCCGCAATTCGTCGGGGCCGTTGGCGCGCACCGCCGTGGCGCCGAAGCTTTCGGCAAATTTGACGAAATCCGGGTTGGCGAGGTCGCTGGCGATCAGCCGGTTGCCGTAGCGCTCCTCCTGGATGCGGCGCACGTTGCCGAAGGCGCCGTCATTGAACAGCACGGTCACCAGCGGAATGCGGTGGCGCATGGCGGTCGCCATTTCCGTCGCCGTGAACAGGAAACCGCCATCGCCGGTAATCGACAAGACCGGCACGTCGCGCCGCGCGTCCTGCGCGCCGAGCGCTGTGGCAAAGCCATAGCCGAGATTGTCCTGGTAGCCCGGCGAGAGAAAGGTGCGCGGCTGGTAGACCGGAAAGGCGAGGCGAGCGGCGAAACCGATCTGCGTTACCTCGTCAACGAAAATGCCGTCGTCCGGCAATTCGGCACGGATTGCCGCCAGGAAGGCAAGCTGCGGCTTAAGCTTGGCCAGGCGCTTTTGCATGCGGGCATGGCGTTCCTGCATGTCCGCTGCGCGCAACGGCCGGCGCGCGTTGTGCGCCGGCAAAACGTCGAGCAGGCGGCGCAGGATCGGCGCTGCGTTCCCAATCAGGGCCACCTTGGGCTTGGCAATGCGCGCAGGCTCCTGCGGGTCGGCGTCGATCCGGATCATGGCGAGGTCGCGATCGACGCCCCAGTGCAGCAGCGGCATGTGCAGGTGGGTACCGACGCCGAGCACGACGTCGGCCTCGGCCCACAATTCACGGCCGAGCGGCAAGTTGACCGACAGCGGATCGCGGTCGCTCAGCACGCCGCGGCCGCGGCGATACGACAGGACCGGCGCTTGCAGCATGTGCGCGAGTTGCGTCACCTCAGGCGAAGCGTCCTGGGCGCCGCCGCCGGCGACGATCAATGGCCGTTTGGCGGCGCCGAGACGCTTGGCGGCGGCTTTGAGCGCATCGTGATCGATCGGCGGCTGCGGTATTCGCAGCGGCGCCACCGGGCGCACGACGCCGCAGCGTCCCCAGACGTCGATGGCGCATTCGAGCGCCGCCGGCCCCGGGCGATCAATAAACATCGATTGGATCGCCTTGGCGACCAGAAGCGGCGCCTTGCCGGGCGCGCGGATGCGCGCCGACCAATTGACCAGCCGGGCAATGATGCCGGCCTGGTCGCGGATCTCATGAAGATGGCCGAAGCCGCGGCCGATGGCTTCATCGGGGATCTGGCCGAAGATCGCCAGCACCGGCGCGTTCATGCCGTAGGCGGTGAGCAGCGCCGCCGAGGAGTTGAGCAGGCCCGGGCCCGGGACCACGCAATAGGCTTGCGGCTTGCCGGTCGCCAGCGCCGCGCCGAGCGCCATATAGGCGGCGCCCTGTTCGTGGCGGCTGTGCACGGTGCGGATCGTGTCGGCATGCTTGGCAAGCGCGTCGAAGAAGTCGTCATTGTGCACGCCCGGCAGCGCGTAGATCGTATCGAGGCCGTGCGCCAGGAGCGCCGCGACCATCGCTTCGCCCGTCGTCATTTGCACGCTGTCGCGCCGCTTCCTGATCATTTTCGACTGGGGCACTCTTGCACTCACAATATGCCTCAAGTGTGCGAACGGGAGCGTTTGTATCGAGGCTTGGGCGCCTTGACAAAACGCGACTTGCAAGTACTTGGTCCGCCCAAATTTCACCCCGAACCGTAAGTGGAAAGCTCGGAAAAATGCGAAAATTTACCGCTCGCTATTGGGCATGGATTGACGGTTGGGTTGCGCGGATTGACGGTTGGTTTGCACGGATTGACATTTGGGTTGCATGGATTGGCGGTTGGATTGTCAGTTGGTTCCAACGCGGCCACGAAACGATTGGTTCAATTGTTCTAGACCACCGTTATCGCAGCCATACCTGCGGCGCGCTTCGCGCAAGCGACATCGGCAACGAGGTGCGCCTGTCCGGCTGGTGCCACCGCATCCGCGACCATGGCGGCGTGCTGTTCATCGATCTGCGCGACCATTATGGCCTCACCCAAGTCGTGGCCGATCCCGACAGCCCGGCGTTCAAGGTGGCGGAGACGCTGCGCTCCGAATGGGTGGTGCGGATCGACGGCAAGGTGCGGCAGCGACCGGAAGGCACCGTCAATCCGGAGCTGCCGACCGGCGAGGTCGAGGTCTATATCCGCGAGATCGAGGTCTTGGGGCGGGCAGGCGAACTGCCGCTGCCGGTGTTCGGCGATCAGGAATATCCCGAGGACATCCGGCTGCGCTATCGCTTTCTCGATCTGCGCCGCGAGCGCCTGCACAGCAACATCATGAAGCGCGGTCAGGTGATCAACTCGATCCGGCGGCGCATGAAGGCGCAGGGCTTTTTCGAATTCCAGACGCCGATTCTGACCGCGTCGTCGCCGGAAGGCGCGCGCGACTATCTCGTGCCGTCACGCCTGCATCCGGGAAAATTCTACGCGCTGCCGCAGGCGCCGCAGCAATTCAAGCAGCTGATCATGATTTCCGGCTTCGACCGGTATTTTCAGATCGCGCCCTGCTTCCGCGACGAGGACGCGCGCGCCGACCGCTCGCCCGGCGAGTTCTATCAGCTCGATCTGGAAATGAGCTTCGTCACCCAGGACGACGTGTTCGATGCGGTCGAGCCGGTGATGCGCGGCGTGTTCGAGGAGTTCGCCGAAGGCAAGCCGGTGACGGCGAAATTTCCGCGCATTCCCTATAGCGAAGCGCTGAGCAAATACGGCGTCGACAAGCCGGACCTGCGCAACCCGATCGTCATGCAGGACGTGTCGGAGATTTTTCGCGGCTCTGGCTTCAAGATTTTCGCCCGCATCCTCGAGACCAACGCCAAGGGCGCGGTGTGGGCGATCCCGGCGCCGGGCGGCGGCTCACGCGCTTTCTGCGACCGGATGAATTCCTGGGCGCAGGGCGAAGGGCAGCCGGGATTGGGTTATATTTTTTATGCTCTCGACAACGCTGCCGTGGTTGGCCGCGGGCCCGTCGCCAATAATCTCGGTCCCGAGCGGACCGAGAAACTGCGTGCCCTGCTCGGCTTGAAAGACGGCGACGCGGTGTTCTTTGTCGCCGGCGACGAGCCCGGTAAGTTCGTCAAATTCGCCGGCTTGGCGCGGACAAAAATCGGCGAAGACCTCGGCTTGATCGACAAGAGCCGCTTCGAGCTGTGCTGGATCGTCGATTTTCCGATGTATGAATGGAACGAGGAGGAGAAGAAGATCGACTTCTCCCACAATCCGTTCTCGATGCCGAACCTGCCGCCGGAGGAGTTTCTGGCGCTCGATGCTGCTGACAAGGAGAAGATTCTCTCGCTCAAGGCGATCCAGTACGACATCGTCTGCAACGGCGTCGAGTTGTCCTCCGGCGCGATCCGCAATCATCGCCCCGACGTGATGAAAAAGGCGTTCGCCATCGCCGGCTATGACGAAAGCGTGCTGGAGCAGAAATTCGGCGGCATGCTGCATGCGCTCTCGCTCGGCGCGCCGCCGCACGGCGGCATCGCCCCCGGCATCGACCGCATCGTCATGCTGCTCTGCGGCGAAGAGAATCTGCGCGAGGTGGTGCTGTTCCCGATGAACCAGCGCGCCGAGGATCTGCTGATGGGCGCGCCGTCGGAAGTTTCGGCCAAGCAGCTGCGCGAATTGCACATCCGCGTGGTGCCGCCGGGGCCCGGGCGCGACAACGCCTAATCGCCACTGTTCGTTGCCAGGACACTTTGTCCTCTCACTTAGGACACTAAGCGGCGCGGCGAACTTGATCCAAAACGCGATAAACCTCGTCGATCATCTCGCCGAGTTCCCTGTCATTCCAAAATGAGATTCCAGTATCGAAATATGCGACGGCCTTCCGCACCCGGTTTATAGGCGCCGTAAACTGAAAGATTACAAAACCAACGTCGCGATACTCAGTGGGATTCGCCAGTCGGATGTAAGTGTTCTGGATCGAAAATATAAAACGCCTAGCTTCTCGCGTTGGACGCCTTTCCCCTAAAGGGGTCCTGAATAGCTGCACGGAATTGAATCGGATTGGCACCCGCGCTCTTGAAGGCTCGATAGGCAATAGGATGGACTGGTCCATACTGCCACGCTTCAAAAAAGCCCATGACAAGCGGTGTTTTTGTTTCAACCAAATGAAGGCCGTAAGCGAAATACAATAGCTTTTGAAGCGCCAGATTAGTGATCGTTCGCTGGACGCTATCTGCCTCATTCAAGATTAAGTTGCAGATGCTTCGGGGATCGTAAGTCGCGTGGGGTAGCGACGGGAAGCAGTTTGGCATAGCAAAGGGTTCCGATCCGTGCTATGATTTCGAGCACAAGTCGGAGGACCCGCACATACCCAAACGGCGAAACGCGCACGAGCCTGGCAGCCAGCGCGAATCACCTATTCAATCCTAGCCTTATTCCGGTAAAACTGGAACGAACGAGCGCCCCACAGGGCGCTTTCGTCGTTATTGGCTAGTCGCGGCCACCCTCGATTACCCGGAACCGCCGTCGCCGCTCCGGCGCTGTCTCAGTCGGATCGGGTGTGGCTACTGCCAGTGCGGCGCCAATCAACTCGCCAAGCGACCATGGCCGATCCGTCAGCCCCACAGCCATCGCGGGCGTGCGCTGGTTCTTGCCATTCGGGCTTGGGGCGCGAGCATGTGGCGCTCGCAGAAATCTAGCCGCCGGGGACCTTCGCAGGTTCTCCAACTTTAAGCAGGACACCAAAAATATAGGCGACACGAGCAAATGCAACAAAAGCCCAAACAAATAAAGAGAACCATACAGCCACGCTGGTAAACCAGTAAAAATCGGTCGCCGACGCTTCATGATGCCAGACAATCAATGGCATTGACGTAAAAGTAAGAACGAAACCCATGCTGGTAGCCCGCTTCAAATAGCTGTTGTATAATTGCATGGAGCGTGAAAATCGTATTTCGCCGATAAATCCATCGGTCTTTCCCGCCACGTAACCGTAGATCGCATAAAGGCATCCAGTCTGTATCGCTGCCCATCCAAAGACAGCCGTGTACAGGTTGTCGACCGAAATTGTCTTATCAACGATAAGTCCGAGTATCTCTTTGCGGAAATATAACAACAGCAAAAATACGCCGACCGCGCTTACTGCGGGACCATATGCCTCTACGATCGCCGAAATCCTACGCAACGATCCACTCCCGCATCGCCGTGCGTAGCGCCTCTAGCTTGATTTGGTAATTTGCATCCGGATCATTGTCGCGCAATTCCAATTCTTCGCGTACCGCTAGAATGTCGTCCAGCAAGTCAATTTCTTCGGTTGGCTCGCCTTCACCGGGTTTGATGCGGGCTTTCATCCTCGTTACGTCTGCTACATCCGCGTCCGCGACGTCGCGATGCTCCTGAACGGCGCGGCGCCGAAAGTGCCGCACGATCTGTTTGACGCTTTCACTCAAAGCGCCGGGGCGGTTTCCCATCGACATTTCGATCGTAATCTTTGGTGCCTCGTATGCTCGGCCATATCCTTGATAGAGGAAATCGCAGCCGCAGCACCGCCGCGATCAACCCTCGTTATCAGTTGCGGACTTGCGACAGCTATGGAGATTTTTCGGACAATAGACTGACGAAATTGATCCCACATATCGTTCCGGATGATTGGTCTAAGTTCGAAAAAGGCATCATCCAACATCTCCCCAACGTACTGAACAAAGCGCCCCGGGGAGAGAACACGCGGATCATATTGTATTCCTAAGTCGCCGGAGCCCGGCAAATATCGAAAGACAACTCCATGACCGAGAGGATTGCGCGTCTGAAGCGGTATCCGATTGTCGCCGTCAATTTCAGACGGGAAGTTTGTCTTCTGTATGCGTGTCATCTCCCCGACAATCGCTCCACGCTCAGGGGCGATAATTTCAGCGCGCGCGTAGTAATCGGTTCCTAGGTGTGCTTCTCGACCACTTCGACGGGGAATGTTCCCGATTTCTGTAAGTGCGTTGCCAAAGGCCATGCGTGCGCGACGCTCGCGCACGACCTTGTAAAAGCGGAAGGTGATCCGCTTATCCATGTCTTCCTCCCTCAGCCCATTAACTTGTGGAGGGAAGATGACACAACTCAAAGGTGTTGCAAACGCAGGGTAATTCATAAAGAACATATAGTGAACATTCAGGCAGTTTGCCAGGCCGTCTGAGGACGGCGGCAAACTAGGACACCCTGTCGGTGAAATTAGGACACTAGGTGGCAACATCGGACAGCACCGCTCAGCCAAAAAGGGCCCATTGTGACGACGGGTGTACAACTGAGTCCCAACCCGCCGAACTCGTTGGTCAACCGAAACATGCGGAAAGGACCACCATCCAACATTTGTGTCATCGTTTGTCTCGTCGTGTTCTATCAACCGAGATGGATGCATCCACGCGCGCGACACTGACCAAATCACCCAAGTTGAATCCCCACGGTCACTCCGCCGCGATCAAAAGCGGCGCGTCGCACAGCGCCGCGAGTGCAGCCGCGTAGTCCGCGTGCAGGCGCTTGAAGCGGAACCAACGCAGCAGAAGGCGAAGCTCGTCCAGCACTTGCAACGACAGCCGGCTGCCGCGGCCGAAGGCGCTGGCGATCGCAAACGCACGCTGCTCGTCGCGCCACCAGCGCTCGACGGTGATGATCGCCGCATCGAGGCTCCCCCCGCGGAGCATTGCCGCGCGGGCTTCGAAGCGGGCGCGCACTGCCGGATGATCCGGCCCGAGCCGGATGATCCGCTCGACCTTGATCTTGAAGCTGTTGATGGCCGCGCCTTCGTCGAAGGCGACGCCGATTTCCGCCAGCGCCGCGGCCATCGCCGGATTCGGCCCCGTGCGCGCGGCGTCGGCGGCGTGCCGCGCGCGCATACGATCTCGGTCCCGGCGCGGCCTGTGCGCGCCGGGCGATTGCTCGGGCTGGAGCATGTGGAACCATTCTTTATGGTGCCGAACGGCAAAATGCCGTCACGGCCACTCGGGCGCGTACGTAACTATAATGGGGACAAATGTCAAGGCAAGTTTCGTAAACGGTGACGAGGAACGAGACGGGTCACCGCGCACGCGAATCAGTCCGCAGGCGCGAAAAGCGCCGCGGCGCTTACTCAATGTCGCAGTTGGCCGGGAAAAAGGGCGCCGGTCTCAGAACAATTTGAGGCAGCAGAGCACCTTGCCGACGATCTCGAGCTCGACGAGCGCGATTTCCTCGCCCGGATGATTCGGATTGTCGGAAATCACCTTCACCCGCGTCGGCCGCGACGAGCGCAGCACCTGCAGGCGCTTGACGACGATGCTCTCGAAGGTGTCGCGGATGGCATAGAGCCCGTCGGGCGTCGGCGTCTTGTGTCCGGTATCGACGATGACGCGCTCGCCGGAAACGATCGTCGGCGCCATGCTGTCGCCGGTGGTGTCGAGCACCAGGAGGCGGCCCGCCGAGGTATGCAACTGCTCGCGCACAAAGCTATTGGGAAACAGCCATCCTTCGGCCTTGAGTGGGTCGGCGTGCTTGCCGTCCTTGCGCACTTCGCGCGCCGGCACACCGCCGCCGCCGAGGCCAGCACGGGTGTCGAGCTCGGGCACCTGGCCGGGCTGGGGGCCAAGCGCCTCATCAGGAGCGGCGTCGTCGCGCAGCACGTCGCTTGATTCGATATGCGCGCCGCCGGTTCCGGGATAGCGGCCCCACAACAAGATCTGCTCGGGCGTGTAGCCCAGCACCGCGGCGAACGGTTTCAAATGATCGAGCCGCAGCCTGATGAGACCATTCTCGAGGCGCGACAGCTGCTGCTTGGACACGCCCGACCTTTTGACAAGTTCCGAGCGGCTCATGCCGCGCGCCTCGCGCGCATGATAGAGCCCGGTCATTTGCTTGCTCGCCTTGGTCCGTCGCGCCATGGCGTAATTGTCACCAATCCGGTGCGACGCGCTAGCGTCCAAAACGGCGACTTGACGTCCCATAAATAGCGACTATAGTCACAAACGGTGACGCGCCGCAAGATGCGGTGCCAGCCCTTTCCGGACATTAGCGGCCGTTTGGCGCGGCGCGCGGAGACGATTCATGCCCGACGAATCGTGGACAGCCGAACGCGTGGACCTTTTGAAGCAGCTCTGGGCCAACGGGAAGACCGCCGCCGCCATCGGCGTGCATCTCGGCGGCCTGTCGCGCTCGGCGGTGTTGGGAAAAATTTTTCGGCTACGGCTGAGCACCGAGGGCGCGATCCCCACGTCTCCGGCACTGATGCCGGCGCCCAAAGCCGGCGGCGAAGTCACAGCGCTGGCGCGCCGCCGCCGGCGGACGAAATACAAGAAGCGCCCGCGGCCGGTGCCGGTGGTGGAGCGGCAGCAGAAGACAGTATTTGAACTGACGAACAAGACTTGCCGCTGGCCCCATGGCCAGCCTCGGGGCGGCTGCTTCTTTTTCTGCGGCGCGCCCGAGGCCGATCTGGAGCGCGGCATCCCTTATTGCGCGGCACACATGCGCCGCGCCTATCCGACCTGGACCGGCGGCGAGGCGCCGACGCGCACAGCATCACGCTTGCTGTGCCGCTGGAGATAGCCGTGGCCCTGCCTGAAGACGACGAGCAAGCCGGATCTCACGGCAAACCAGACTCGGGTTCAAGCCAGGCGTTGGCCGAGCGGGCGGCGGCCGCGGCGCGCGCGGAGCTGCGCGGCGAGCGCGCTGGAATCCTCGGCGCCATAAGCACTTCTGCCGCGCCGCACGCTTTCGTGCGGGCGCGGTCCGTGCCCGATCGCTGGTCGCTGATCCATGTGATGGAGCGGCTGGAAGAGGGCTTTCGCATCCTCGCGCGTCTGCCGATCGCGACCCGGCCGCGCGGCTATATCAACTCCATGCCGTTTCCGATCTATGACCGCGCCGACCTCAATGCGCAGCTCGAGACTTACGAGCTCGAGCGGCTGGCGCAGCTGCGTAATCGGGTGCGGATTCCGCCGACGCCCGCCGAGATCGGACGCATGGAGGAGGCGCTGCGCTGGCCGACGGCCTATCTTTCCGGTCCTGAATTTCATCACGTGGCGCGCGCCGTCAATCTTGGCTCGCTATGGGCGGCGTTCGATGCGGATATCGACGCGCGCCTGAAGCCGCTGAAAATCACCCGCCGCGCGTTCAACGCCCGCAAATTGCAGGGCCTGCGGATTGTCACCGGCGAGCTCATCCGCGGGCGCGTTCCGGTCCGGTGAGCACGCCAAAGCTCAGCGCGCCCAGGTCGCCCTCGACCGCCGCGGCGCGGCGTGAAGCCAAGAGCCGCGCGGCACTGATTGCCGCTTATCGCGAAGGATTGGGCCTCGCCGGCATCGCCGTGATTCGTGGCCCTGCGGCGATGCAGATTGTCGTGGTCGGCGATGGCGGCGGTGATGCGTCCGCGAACGCCGGCGACATCGTTGCCATTCTATGGTGCCGCCGCGCCGCCGATGCAACGCGCGTCGCAAGCGCCGCGACGGTGCGCTTGCGCCGTCTCGAATCACAGGACGATGCGGCGAGCGCGGTCGCGGCCAACGGTCCACCTTGGCCAGACGTGATATCCGCCGCGATCGAACAGGCGGCGAAGCGTCTGCTCGTGACGCTTTATGCCGATGACGACATTTCCGCCGACGCGGAAAGGATCGTCGCCCGCGTCAACGAAGAAATCGAAACTATGCAACGCACCGGCCAACTGAGGTCGGTCAACCAATCCTACCGGGCTTATCGGATGGAGGCCGCGGCGCGTGGCGAGAAAGCTGCGCCCTATGCCGATTGGTTCAATAAATACAGGGTCAATCTGGTTCGCCAATTGGCTGCCGCGCTGCGTTACGTTTGAGAATCATCGAGTGAACACGCCGATTCAGCTCTCGACACCATTTTTAGGTCGTCTTGGCGAAAAATTTTTTTGCGTAAGGATTTCAAGGCGATGATGCGTGCGCGCAAGATGTTCGGCGGAATGTCGCGTTTGACATTGCCGGCCTCGTCCGGCATCTCTCACGCGCATGCGGGCCGTGCAGAACTGCGCCCGCCGCCTCCTTCCACTCTTTCACGCTCGATTTCAGACGTCGCCCCCGCTGGTGACGCCAAGGCGTTCGCGCGTCGCAAATTGAGGGACGGAGCGCAGCTGCACGGCATTTTCCTTCACATAGCGAGCGCGAGGTAGGCACGTGGCAGTCACGGGTAAGGTCAAATTCTTCAACGAGACGAAGGGCTACGTCGCCGTCAACAACAAATTTCCGGCGGGGCAGACGACGCAGACCTGGCCGGATGCGAATGGCGTCATCCATCAATTCCGGACGACCGCGCAGTGGCAGGCGTTCGCTACCGCGATGGGAGATTTCGTCGCGGCCATCGATCTCAATCAGACCCCGGCACAGCCGATCACGATTCCGTAGCGGTCATCGCGCGGCGCGCGCGCTGACCGGGTGATCGCCACGGCGCTTTGCCTTATCGGCAACCACATCTCGCGCCGCGCGAACGCGGCGCAAGCTCAAACACGAAAAGGTGACCGCATGCGAGCCATTCTCGCCACGCTGATCTTTTGCGCTTGCGTTGCCAAAAGCGATGACGAAATCGCGCTTAAGGTACTCTACTGATGCGTAAGGTCTTGCTCATAGCCATGCTGCTGGCCTCAGTGGCGGCGGCGGGAGCGCGTGACTTCCACGAATTTGCCGTACTCGGCGGCGGCCGGAGCATCGTCACGCTGGCGCGCGATGACGGTCGCTACGCCAATTCGCCGCTGAAATCCTGGTTCGATCAGCTCGCGAGCGGGAGGGGTCTCTGCTGCTCGTTTGCCGACGGCTTTCGGGTCGACGACGTCGACTGGGACACGCAGGACGGCCACTATCGCGTGCGGCTCAACGGCGAGTGGATCGTCGTGCCGGACAATGCGGTTGTGACCGAGCCGAACAAATACGGCCTGGCGGTAGTGTGGCCCTACATGGGCTCTGACGGCCAAACCCAGATTCGCTGCTTCCTTCCCGGCTCTGGCGCGTAGACGTTTTTCGCTCGCTCCGAGTGCCGTGCGGGCGCGTCGGCCGCGCGCTTATTCCATCTCATCAAGCAAACCGGAGGGGTTCACATGGTGAACAAGCCCTATTGCATTGACATCTACCAAGGCGACGAAGTCAGCGACAAGCCGACGCCGCTCGCAGGCTTTGCGCAGGTCAAAGGCTATGGCATCGCCTTTCTGTACCATAAGGCGAGCGAAGGTACTGCCTATCGCGACGCGCGCTATGCGCCGCGACGCCTGGCTTGGATGGGCGGCGAGCCGATCGCGGTGACCGATGTGGACGGCACGCCGCTGGCGATTCCGCCGCGCTGGGGCGCCTATCACTTCTTCCACGGGCAGGACATCGCGACCGAGGCGAAGAATTTCCTCGCGGCCGCCACGCTGCAGGCCGGCGATGCCGCCTGCTGCGACTGGGAAAACGTCGGCAAGAGCGGCTACGCGCCGCCGGCCGCCGCAGCCGACGAATTCTGCTCGCGTATCGAGGAGGCGATCGGCCGCGCCTGCTGGGTCTATGGCGGCAACGTGCCGCGCGAGCAGCTCACCAACCGACTGCCGAGCGCGATGCTCGACCGCTTTGCAGCGCGGCCGCTGTGGTTCTGCGAATACAATTCGCGGCTTGCGGGCGTGCCGCTGCCCTGGGCAAAGGCCGGCCCGGCGCTTTGGCAGGACGACGGCGACACCTACGGACCCGGCCCGCATCGCATTCCGGGCATCGTGACGCTTTGCGACAACTCAACCGTCGTCGGCGCAATGACGGGCTTCACCGCTCAGCCCTGGTATTCGTCCGGGCTATTGGGCGAGGCCGATACCGTCGAGCAACGCGCGGCAAATCTCGCAACGATACGGCGCCAGGGCGATCGACGACGAGGCGCGCTTTGCCGTCGCGCTCACGCTCGACCGCGGCATTGCCTGCAACAACTTTCGCGCCTGCAGCGACGATTGGCGCATGACGCTGCCGCCCGAGGCGCGCGGCGCGATCATGAATGCCGACGGCAGTCCCAACCTTGCGTATCTCTTGAAAACCTTAAAGCTCGCGGACGTTCCGCTGCTCACGCAAATCGCCAAGGACTATCAAACCTCGCTCGATGCGCTCGAGGCGGCGGTCGCGGCGTGCCGCCAAGTCTTCTGCTCGTAATCCCACTTCTTCTCGTAATCCCACTTCTTCTCCTAATCCCACTCTCGACACTTACCTCTCACCAGGAGCCCATGATGGCTGACCACGACTTCACCCCTGTGCCCACCACCGTCAACACCGACGACGGATTCTGGAAACCCGTCATCGCTGGCTGGATGCGTCACGTTTTGAGCGGCGTTGGCATGTATCTGGTCGGCATCGGCGCGTTGCCAAAGAACGACGAAGTGAACTTCGAGAATATCGGCGTTGGATTGGCGATGTTCGGCGTCGCCGCCGGCTGGTCCTGGTGGAACAAGGTCGGCCAAGCCAAAGTTCGGGCGTTGCTCAAGGCCGCGAAGACTGCCGCCACGCCGGCCACAAAAGCGACCGCTGTCCTGCTCGCCACTGCGTTTGGTTTATCGCTTGGATTTTCCGGCCATGCGCAAGCGGCGACGGCATTGACGCCGCAAGGTGTCGCGCAAGCCATCCAGAAAGCTTCGGTGCCCGATCTGCAGTACGCGATGAAGCTCGCGACCGCGGCCAACACCGTGCAAAGCAAAGTGCGGTTGCAATGCTATCAAGCAATTCTGGGCGCGGTTTCGCCGCAAGGCGCGTCGGATCTTGGCGCCGAACCCTCGCCGCACTTGGTGACGAGCGTTGAACAGCTGGCGGAAGCTCATCGATGCGCTGCAGCCGACGTCGCCGGTGTTCGTCAATTGCGCCGGCGCCGCGCAGCTCGCGAATCTCTCAGTGTTAGGCTTCATCAATGCCGTTGTGACCGGGGCCGTCGGCGTCGCGGCGATTGTTCCGAAGATTCCGTGACATGGCAGAAATCTCAAGCGATCTGCCCTGGATGCTTGGTGCGCTTGGCGCAATCGCGTTCTTCGCAATCTTCGAGGCGCTGGCCTTCAAGCATCCGGATCGAGCGAACACGCTCTCGCATGCCATCCACACCATCGGCAGCAAATGGCCGCTGTCGATCTGGATCATGGGCGCATTCTGCGGCGCGCTGGCGACACACTTCTTTTGGCACTGGTGCCCGGCCGGGTCGATCAGCACCGGGATGTCCCTTTGGGTGGATGACAGGTACAAGAGAGAGAAGCCGCCATGGCCGGCAAACTGGATGAGATCAGTCGAGCAATTGGGGCCATCGAGACCAGTGTGCTGGAGCTGCAGCACCGGGCCGACGAGGATCGCGAGACCCGCGATCGTTGGTACACCGAGACCCGCGCGGCGATCATAGCGCTGTCGCAGAAAATCGATCAACATGCCGCCGCGGTGGAAATGATGCGGCCGGCTGTGGCGGCCTTAGAACTTTCCCGGTCAAAGCTCGCGATGTGGGCTTCCATCGGCTTTGCCAGCGTTGTCGTCTTGGGATGGGCGGTGGAAGCGACCGTCAAGTGGGCGATCGAGCTCGCGTGGTCGCATCTGCACTAGGCAGACGCGACCGCACCTGTGGATCAATGCGGGATGACGGCGTAGATGATCAACGCCGCCGAAACGGCCGTCACCAGGTTAGTCAGCGTGGCACCTGACTGACGTCCGAACGATTGTTGGAGGGTTGAATTGAGACCCCAAGCGCTCAACATGCGGGCGACCAGGAGCACCGCGCCGAGGCCGATGACGACTGACGAGAGATAACCAAACGCCTCCACCAGGCCAATGAGCAGAAGCGCAAGCGGCGTTTGCTCGGCGAAGTTGGACGCTTCTAAAAACCTAGCGAAGTCGTGAGGCTTCTGATTCCATTGGGGTGATGGATTCGGAGCCGACGGCATGCGGGGCCAATTGGGATTTTTCGACGTCGACGATCGGTTGAAGCGGCTGAGCGATCTCGGCGATCGGCTGGAGGCTTTCCGGGCGGCAGTGGATTTCGAGCTATTCCGCGCGGAACTGAATGTGACGCTCGGCTACTCGAACGGATCGGAAGGCGGGCGACCACCATTCGATCCGGTGATGATGTTCAAGATCCTTGTTATACAGGCGACCAACAATCTCTCCGACGAACGCGCCGAGTTCCTCATCAATGACCGGCTGTCGTTCATGCGGTTCCTGGGATTGGGGCTTGCCGAGCGCGTCCCAGATGCCCGTACGATCTGGTTATTCCGCGAGAAGCTCACCAAGGCCGGCGCCATCAAGACGCTGTTTGAGCGGTTCGATGCAACGCTGAGGCAAACGGGTTACATCGCCATGTCGGGACAGATCGTCGATGCCAGCCTGATTGCCGCGCCGCGCCAACACAACAGCGAGGACGAGAAGCAGGCGATCAAGGGAGGCCGCATCCCGAAGGATTGGAAGGACAAGCCCGCCAAGCTGCGCCAGAAGGACCGCGATGCGCGCTGGACGGTCAAGTTCACCAAGGCCAAGCCGCGCGACGACGGCTCGATGCCGCCGGTCGATCTGGCGATTCCGCTGTTCGGCTATCAGAACCACGTCTCGATCGATCGCGGCTTCGGCTTCATCCGCCGATGGACCGCAACAGACGCCGCCGCCTACGAGGGCCGCCGTCTGCGCGAAGGCCTCCTCGACAAGAGTAATACGGCGAGCGGGGTCTGGGCCGATACCGCCTACCGATCGGCGGCTAACGAGACGTTTCTGATCCGTAACGGCTTCGTCAGCCACATCCATCGCAAGAAGCCGAAGGGCCGTATCATGTCGGAGGCGACGCGGCGAGCCAACAATGCGAAATCGACAATCCGCTCGCGCATCGAGCATGTGTTCGCCGAGCAGAAGGAGCGCATGGATTTGTTCATCCGAACCGTCGGCATCGCGCGGGCAACGACCAAGATCGGCCTCGCAAACCTTGTCTATAACATCAAACGCCTCATCTTCCTGCGCCGAGCCGTGGTTGCATAACGGGCTTCAGATACCCAAGGGCGAGCCATTCAAGTTTCCATGCGCGCGGATCGCTTGAGCGAGCGCGGCAACGCCGCCGTCGCCGACGTCCACTTTGGCACGAACGCGATTGACGATGACGTTGGCGGTGAGCAGCACGCCGAGAAGGCCCAGCACGGCGGCGAAAATCGCGGTGTAGTAGGGGAATACATGCGTCATGGCGAACCTCGATATTGAACGCAGGATTGCCGGTTCACGCGCGGTGACCCACCCTGCATGATCGCCGCCGTACTCCCAGTCGAATGGGGAGTGACGGTTTCGACACATCCGCTGATTTTTTGGGATCAGCCCAGTTCGGCGAGCCGGCCCTCGAGGAAACGTCGCTCCGGTTCGAGGTCCACACTTTTCAGCGCCTGCTGATAGGCGGCGATCGCTTCGCTGCGCCGGCCCAAACGCCGCAGCAGGTCGCCCCGTACCGCCGGCAGCATGTGATAGCCATTGAGCTCGCCGCGTTGGCCGATTGAATTGACCAGGCGCAGCGCCCGTTCCGGCCCATCGACCATCGAGACCGCGACCGCATGGTTGAGCTCGATCACGGGCGAGGGGTGAATACGCGTCAGCACTTCGTAGAGGGCGGCGATCTGCGGCCAATCGGTATCCTCATAACGCGGCGCGCGCATATGCAATGCCGCGATTGCCGCCTGCACCGCGTACGTGCTCGGCCGCATGAAGGCGTGCAGCGCCGCGTCGATCCTGTCTCAAACCTTCCGCGATCTGTGTTTTGTCCCAGCGCGAGCGGTCCTGCGACTCAAGCAGAATGACATCGCCGTCAGGTGTCGTGCGCGCATCGCGTCGCGCGTCGTGGAGCAGCATCAGCGCCAGGAGCGCATCGGCTTCGGCGCGATTGGGCATGACCTCGACCAGCAAGCGACCGAGCCGAATGGCCTCCCGGCAAAGCTCGGCGCGAATGAGATTGCGGCCCCGATGTCGCCGCATAGCCTTCGGTGAAAATCAGATAGATCACCGCCAGCACGCCGTCGACGCGCTCGGCGATCAAATCCAGCGACGGCACCTGGTAGGGAATTCCGGCGTCGCGGATCTTGGCCTTGGCGCGCACCAGCCGCTGCGCCATGGTTTTTTCCGACACCAAGAACGCCTTGGCGATCTCGGTGGTCGTCAGCCCGCAGATCGTCCGCAGCGTCAGGGCGATCTGCGCCTCTTGCGGCAAAGCCGGGTGGCAGCAGGTGAAGATGAGGCGCAGCACGTCGTCTTGTAGGACTCCGTCCTCCGCTTCGTCTTCGGGAAACCATTCGCCAATCCGGTGATCGGTCATCAGCTCGGCTTCGATTTGCTCACGCTTGGCGAGAAAGCGCATGTGCCGGCGCAGACGGTCGATCGCCTTGTGGCGGCCGACATTGACGAGCCAGGCGCGGGGATTTGTCGGGATGCCTTCGCTCGGCCACTGCATCAGCGCCGCGGCGAAGGCATCCTGCATGGCATCCTCGGCGAGCTCGAAATCGCCGAGCAGGCGGATCAGCGTGGCCAGAACGCGGCCGCTCTCATTGCGGAACAACAAGTTCGATTTGATCCGCCATGAGCCTCACTTACGCTTTAGACCACGCAGATGCGGCATCGGTGAATTCGCGATCAGGTCAGTTGTACACCATGACCGGGCGCACCTCGATCGCGCCAATCTTCGCCGACGGCACGCGGGCCGCAATCGCCAGCGCCTGGTCGATGTCCTTGGCCTCGATGGCATAGTAACCGATCAGCGCCTCGCGGGTCTCGGCGAACGGGCCATGGGTCGTCACCGGTTTGCCGTCCTTGACCCGCACCGTCGTCGCGGCCGAGGTCGGTTGCAAGGCATCGCCAGCCTTGAAATTGCCGCCATCGATGATGGACTTGGTGAACTTGCCGTATTCTTCCATCATCTTCGAGCGGTCGACGTTGCCGCGGTTGGCTTCGTTTTCGTAGATGAGAAGCAGGTACTGCATAGGCTTTCCTTTCGCTGTTTGACGTTTGCGAACAGCCTATAGTCGAACGGGCAAGGGCAAAATCGACAGGCCGCTTTTACGCGCGGATAGACTAATTGCGGGCCCAGCTGACGTCGAGCGGCCGTGTCCCCGGGGCACCGATCCGGCTGCTGCCGGCGGAGGTGGAAAGCTGCCCTGTCGGCAGCGCGGACGATTTTGCTGTCCCAACTGACCGAGCCTTAAGCAAGTGTAGGCTGAACGAACGCGAAGCGCCGCCGAGAGCGCCGCGCGTTGCGTGCGGGCGCGCTCCTCGCGCGTCTTAGCGACCTACGCACCGATCCAAACAATACAACTGTGAGGAACCTGGCCGCATGTTTGCGATGCCCGGATTGCGTGCCTTTTCGCTTACCGCGAGAGGGCAGGGCGGCGTCTCATGCGACGCCGCCGGTGTGTATGTCGGCGACGTTTCGCTACTGACGCACTCCGAAGCGAGCGGAGCCAACAAGCGATGGGTCGTTCGCCCGATCGGCGCGCTCAATGACGAGCTAAGCGCGCTCTATCGGCTTCCGGTCGATGCGGCAAGCAAAGCAAATGCACTCCAACTGATCGCGACCGCGCTCAACCGCCGCGACTTGGCGATGGCCGCGATCGCCACCGTGCAGATGCAATTCCCCGATCCGCCGGCACTCGCGAAGGGCGTCGAAAGCCGAGCCGAGATCGAGCGTCGTGCGATGGCACTCTACCACAGCCGCCTACTCAAATTCTGGGATCCAGCGAAGCATCCGCGCGCCGGCACGCCGCCGAATCCCGGATGGTTCGCGCCGGTCGGGGAGGGGACGGAAGCGGCCACCGTTGTGCCGGTGGGGGACGACCATCACCACGAGCGTCATCCAGAGGAGTACATAGAGGGGCATCCCACCACGTTGGGAGGAGGCCGAGGCCACGGCGGCCCTCTTGAGATACAGCCTTCACTTCCGCTCGGGCTTCCTTTTCCGCGTTTTACGCCACGACTTCCGACCACTGGGGTACCGGCAAAGCCGCCGAGCCTGCCGCAAAGGCCGTCGGCACCATCTCAACCACCACCAAAGCTTCCATTACCTCCCCAACCGCCTCAGCTCGCACCATTTAAGGAAGGCGGAAAGACGTCAGGTATCTTTCAGTCGGGAGATTTTATCCAAGAATTGCAGAGCGGCTATGATGGGCCAGCTCTGGCAATGCCGCGGGGCAGTTCTGGCTTTAATCTGTGGACTCTGTCGCACGTCGAAGGTCACGCGGCGGCATTGATGCGTCAAAGGGGGATCACCGAAGGAACACTTGAGATAAACAACCCGAATATATGCGACAGCTGTACAGAGCTGCTGCCAAAGATGCTGCCGCCGGGCATAACGTTGAACATCGTACTCCCTGACGTCACGGTCAAAACATTCAGGGGTCTTCCATGAAAGTTCGATACAAGAATCAGCAAAGCCATGCCGATCCCTTGAATGGCAGCGAAATTACCACTGTCGCGCAATTAGGAGAGTTGCTCGATGAACGGCGGAACTACTCGCCATTCATAGCACGACTAACCGGCGCGAACGGCTATAGCTCATTATCGGCATGGGTAGTGGCGTGGCATGCGCGCAATACAGTCTATCGGTCGGTGATCCGCCGTATTTGGTCGCGCTCGCTCCTCAGCGTCGCGTCAAATCCAGGCTCGTCGCGTTCCTGATGAACAACACTCCAACGGAGATTCCCGCGCGCTTCAAACTTGAGTTTGACGAGGTGAAGCAAATAGCGTTGCATTTTCTAGAAACCGGCGAGCGTAGCAGTGCGGTCTCTTGGGAGGAAATATAGACGTTTCTTTGATGCCGTATGAGGCATCTGCCCCTTCTAAGTTTGACTTGAAACGCTAGATCAAGACAGCGGAATTTACCTCCATTAAATGCCGGACCGAAGCCGCGCGGCTCGGGTGCACAATCTCAATTCAATAAGCCGGGATCATCTCGTCGGCCACGCTCACCACGCCGGGCACGCCCTCGGCAACGGCGACGAGCGCTTTATACTCCTCTTGCGAGCCGACCAGGCCCCAGAGGTGGACGATGCCGCTATTGACGATCACCGCGGCCGGTCTGCCACTTCAGGACCTGCGACGACTTCTCCGATCGCCTTTAGCGTGACCGATCGCATCCAGCTTTCGCGAACGTTCGTCTGAAGCGCCAGCCGCGCCCGCTACGCGTCTGCGCAGGCGACTTTTTTACTTAGCAACAAACGACGGAGAAGACACGTGCTGTACGAACAGCCGCGTGACGGCTCGCTTGCGCGCGCGTGCGCGGCGTTCGCCAGCCCGGCGATGATCTTCACGCCGCAAGGTCTAATGTTGGGCGCGGGCACCATCTTGGTTCCGGCCGAGGGCAGCCGCCGGCTGAAAGGCTTGAAAGGCCGGGAACAGCAAGTGCTCGCGCTGCTGTCCGCCGCCTACAACACAGCGGTTGCGCCCTCCGTTCTCGGCAACATCGAACACGCTGCCAAATCGTGGAGCGAAGGCGACGGCTTCACCGCTCATATCCATCTGGCGCACACCGGGCTCCATCCGCTCGATGATTTCTCGAAGGCGGCCCATCGACTGCGCATGGCGAAGGGTGCGCTGGACCACGGCGCGTCGCCGCGTGCCGTGTTTGAAGCGCTGCGCCTCGATGCGGGTTACATCGACACGCTCGAAAAACGGTACAACCCGGCACAGCCGCGCGTGCCTGCCGGGCATTCCGGCGGCGGCCAGTGGACAAGCGGGGATTGGGTCGACGGCGAGGAGGCAAGCGAAAACGTCGCCGTCGGCGAGAAGCCGACGGGGGCGGAGACACGAGCCCCTTCTCTCCTCAGCAGAATGCCGCTCCCGGCGGCTGGCTCGGCGACTAGCTTTCTGAGCTCACTCGATGCCGCCCAGGCGCTCAAACTTGGCCTGTTTGCTGCGCGCATGCTGACGGTTGCCGGCGGCGCTGCGGCAGTGTTCGGGCTATTGTTCTTTCCCTCTCCCAACAATATGCATGTCGAAGGCGAAGTGCCAGGGATTCCGGGATTGCGCTATTCCTGGAATCGCGACGAGGCGGGCCTGCTCCTGAGATACGACCGCCCCGGCGGGGCGCAGCGCACCGTCGCGTTGCGTATTAAAGACGATGACGTTCTCGACGAAGAGGGACGAGTTGTCGGCAAGGTCATCGGGGGCAACAAGATCGCGATCGACACAGTGGCCGTGCTGCCCGATCTCATGCGGCAGGACGAGCCCAGGCTTTGCCCGGCCTACGAGCCCGACAGGCCAGGCAGTGATCAAGGAAAGCCATATGATAAAAACCGGTCGAGGCAATATGAGGATTTCGTCAAGCTCATCATCAACCCGCCGCCCAACGGGCCAACACCCAGCGGGTATGCCTACTATCTGCCGCGTCCAGGGGGCATTCCGGTCAGCTTTGATGATTGTGAGTGGAAGACCGGCATCTTGTTCGAGATTAAAGCTCTGACATACGCGGAGCGGCTAAGCAGTCGCTTACGGTGGCATTGAAAAGAGCGCAGTGGACGAGATACTGCGCCAATCAGCACGGCAGATTGAAGCAAGCGGCGGGCGGCCCATCGTTTGGGTTTTCGCGGAAAAAGAGGCGGCAGAGATTGTGCGTAAGCTCTTTGATACGGTAGGACAGGGCCGCGAGAATATCACGGTTGTGTACATTCCCTGGACGACGAGAAGAAGATGACAACGGAACCGTACTATGAATATTTCATTCGCTCGATATGGCAGGGGCGCGTGGAAACTCCGGCCGCGATCGGTGCGAAGTTCTTGAGCACGCTTGATGCCTTGAGCAGGATCGATCCGATTTTCAGCGATTGGATAATAGTCCGATTTCCCAAATCCGAGTTCTGGAGACGAAATAACTGACGGACAAAACATCAAGACGATTCCGCTTGCTTCTGCGCGGTCGCGCATCGCCGAGATCATTGAAAACTACGTCGTCCGGGATGATGCCAGGGAGCCCGATCCGGACGATGGCTACCGCGCATTCGCGACGACGAGGAGAAATCAGAGGTCCTCGCGTGGCGGGCGTCTCTGTAGATGCGGGCGGCAAATACAATGGCGGCACGGATTTCGAATTCGGACAGCGCTATATAGAGCCTCCCGATCTTACGATCGTGACCTATCCACTGTTCAAGGCGGCGCTGCTGGCGATCAATGCGATCTGGCGCGCGCCGTGGGCCTGCGCGGAGGCTTTCCGATCCGGCACCATTTCCGTGCCGAACGTGGAGATCGTGCCCGGCCTGGTGGCGACAAGGATCGATAGCATTACACAGGTCCCGCTCGATCCGACGTTCCCCAAGAGCATCTTCCACATTCCCTGGATCGCCTACCTTTCGGCCGAACACGCCGCCGGCATCACGCTGTCGCGCGACATCCTCACCGAGCGCACGCCTGACGGCGGGCTTCTCATGAGCGCCACCACCGACCGGCTCGACCCGGATAATCCCGAGCATGTGCGACGCGCGCGCATTATTGCGGAAGTGATGATCGCCCGCTTTGACGCATCTTCGGGTGAGAGCCGGACCGCCGAAGCCTCTCAATAAGCCGGGATCATCTCGTCCGCCACGCTGACCACGCCGGGCACGCCTTCGGCGAGCGCGAGCAGCGCCTTGTGCTCCTCCTGCGAGCCGACCAGGCCCCAGAGGTGGACGATGCCGCTATTGACGATCACATTGCGCTGGCCGAAATCGGTCCAGTCCTGATGGCCGAGCCGGTCGAGCAGCTCGAAGCGGATCTTGCGATCGGCATCGGCGCCCGAGCCGCCGCCGGCCGGAGCGCGCGACGACGCCAACGCCTGGATGAGGTTCGATCGGCTGACAATGCCGACGAGCTTGCCGCTGCGCAGGATCGGTACGCGCTTGATGCGGTATCGCTCGAGGATCGTCGCGATCTCGCCCAGCGGCGTGTCTTCCGCCGCGGAGACGACGTCGGTCGACATGATCTTCTTCGACTCGCCGGCCGTGCGACTTGGCGAATTCGCCGGCAAGCGTCGACGCCGGGGTCATGGCTTCTAGCCACCACGAGCGGTGTTTCTCGGTGCCGATTTCCTCG
Organism: uncultured Alphaproteobacteria bacterium; assembly: GCA_963804405.1. GTDB lineage: Bacteria > Pseudomonadota > Alphaproteobacteria > Rhizobiales > Xanthobacteraceae > BOG-931. The sequence goes on from CAWDQG010000013.1 coordinate 89,569, forward strand.
CGATGCAGAGAGATCCGCTTCGCTGATCACGCCGACCACATTGTCGTCAATGTCGACGACGGGAAGGGCGCTGACGTCATGCTCGGCGAGACGCCGCACCGCTTCCGCAACCGTATCATCCGGCCTCACGGTGACGACGTCGCGGACCATCACATCCAACGCTTTCATGTGCGCCTCCCGCCGCCCGGATTGTTGCCGAATGCTTCGAGCAAAGGCTCGTTGGATTACAAGCGTGTGACGGCTGAGGCGTGATCCAATCACGACGTGCGCAGACTCCGTTCATTCCCGCGGATAGCGGGAATCTAGTGTCGGCGGATCGATATCGCGTGGCCTTGCTGGGTCCCCGCCTAAGCGGGGAAGAGCGCGACAAGCGCCGACTTGAGTTCGATCCCGCCTCGTAATTAGTCCTTGTTGTAGTCGTGGAGCACGCGGCCGTAGGGCAGCGTCACGTCGGCGACGAAGTGATGCGCGCCGATGATCTTGCGGACCGGAAAGTCGGCGACCGGCGCGTTCACGTGCGGCACGAGATGCAGCCGGCCCGGACCGAGCCACGAGCCTTTGACCGTGATGTCGGTCATATTGTAGGCCACCAGCTGACAGATTTCCGGGCGCCCATCGACGCCGGGAATGAGTTTCAGATTGATCTGCGTCTTCGCCAGCATCGCCGTCGTGCGCTCGCCGTTTCCGGCCATGGCCTCGTGCTTGTAACCCATGGTGCCCATGGCGACGAGTTGCCCGGCATATTCCAGCGTGCCGGTCAGCGTGTCCTTGACGATTTCTAGCTTGGGATGGGCGTACTTTTTCGGGAAGCCCCAGATCTCGCGGCCGGCGGAAATCGGCGGATCGTCGTCGAGATACATCTGCACGACGAAGTTGGCTTCCTCACCGCGAAAGCGGCAGGGCAGCACCATGCCCGACTCCGTGTAGCTGCCGAAGCCCGAAGAGTCGGGCATCTTGATCCATTCGTAATGCACCAGCGGCGCTTCGATCAGCTCGAGCGGTTCGGGAAGCTGATCGCGCACGATCTCCGGATCGGTCTCATAGGTGATGACCATGAACTCGCGATGGATGAAGCGGTATGGTCCGGCCGGATAGCTCGGCCCGCTGGCCGGCATCGACGGCAGCTTGAGAATGTCTTCTTTACGCATGATGGCTTTGATTTCCGGGACAGCCGCTAATGCGCGGTCCAGCCGCCGTCGATCGGCAGCAGGGCGCCGGTGATCGACGCGGCCTCGTCGGAGCAGAGGAACGTCGCAAGCGCCGCGATCTGCGAAACCTCGACGAACTCTTTGGTCGGCTGCGCCGCCAACAGCACGTCCTTCATCACCGCTTCGCCGGATCCGGCGAGCGCGGTCGCGATGCCGAGCCCAATACCACTGGTCGAGCCGGTGACGATGGCGGTTTTGCCTGCCCCCATTTCATTCCCCCTCAAGCCACAAAATTCCCGGCGCCTACCAAAGCGGAGAATGTGAAAGGACGCCGACAGTGTTGTGACAGTCGTTCATATTGCGTTTTGTCATTTGGCCGTCACTCGCATTGGCAAAGGTGGAAGCCCGCGCCCTGTGCCGCCAATTCCGAGTACCCCATGCACGATGTCCGCACCCGCCTGACCGATCATCCGTCGCGTCCCGCCCCCGGTCGGAGGGTTGGCGCCCGGAACGTTGCGACCGCATTGCGCTCGTTCTCCAAGGCGGCGGGGCGCTGGGCGCCTATCAGGCCGGCGTCTATCAGGCGATGCACGAGGCCGGCGTCGAGCCGGACTGGATTTCGGGCGTTTCCATCGGCGCGATCAATTCGGCGATCATTGCCGGCAATCCGCCCAAGCACCGCCTGCGCCAGCTGCAGACCTTTTGGGACTTGATCACCGAGCGCAAAATCTGGCCGTTCACGCCGGACGGCGACATTTTCCGCAAAGCCCGCAATGCCCATAGCTGCCTTATGACCAGCGTCGCCGGCCAGCCGGGTTTTTTCAAGCCGCGCTTTCCCAACCCGTGGATGAGCCTGACCGGCGCGACCACCGCGACCAGCTATTACGACTCTGAACCGCTGCGCGACACACTGTTGGAGCTGGTCGATTTCTCGCTGATCAACGAGCGCATCAACCGGTTTTCGGTCGGCGCCGTCAACATCTTGACCGGCAACTTTGTCTATTTCGACAACGCCAAAGAGCAGATCGAGCCCGAGCACATCATGGCGAGCGGCGCGCTGCCGCCGGCGCTGCCGATGGTCAAGATCGGCACCGATCATTTCTGGGACGGCGGCATCGTCTCCAACACGCCGCTGCAACATCTGCTCGACCAGGACGACAAGCTCAACACGCTGGTGTTCCAGGTCGACCTGTTCAGCGCCCGCGGGGTGTTGCCGCGCGACATTCAGGACGTCTTGGCGCGGCACAAGGACATCATGTATTCGTCGCGCACCCGCTACACGACCGACGTCTATCGCCGCATCCACAATCTGAAAATGCTGCTGGCGAAGGCGCTGGCGAAAGTGCCGCAAGATCAGCTCAACGACGAAGACCGCAAGCGCCTCGAGCAACTGGCCGACCTGCCGGAAATCACCATCCTGCACATCATCTACCAGCAGAAGGCCTATGAGGGCCACGCCAAGGATTATGAGTTTTCCGGCACCTCGATGCGCGAGCACTGGCAGAGCGGCTACGAGGACACCCGCCGCACGCTCAAGCGCCAGGAATGGATGACGATGCCGCCGCCCGGCTCCGGCGTGCTGGTCCACGACGTGCACCGCCAGCAGGAAGATTCTGAGCGCAAAAAACGTCGTTAGGGCGCCACAGCCGGCGGAATTCAAACGGAGCTGCCGTGCCTAACATTTCGACGGCCACTGCCGCAATGCGCGGCACCTGCCTCATCGTCAGGCAGAAATAGCAAAATTGATCAATAGCTTATCGACTGGCACGCGGCTTGCTGCTGTGCAGCAAGAAAGGGCTGTTTTGCCCGTCGATGGCTTTCTTGGTTGAGCGTCTCGGCGGGCTGCACGCTTTGGGAGCCGGGACATGGACTACGTGAAGCCTGCCGACGTCGCTGCCGCCATGATCAATGCCGGACGCAACAAGCTTGCGTTGTCGCCGGTCGATTTGATCATCCGCGGCGGTCTTGCCGGCGCCATTCTTGCCGCTGCGACGAGTCTCGCAATCACCGGCGCCGTGCAGACCGGCCAGCCGCTGGTCGGCGCGCTGGTCTTTCCGGTCGGCCTCATCCTCATCGTGCTGCTCGGCCTCGATCTGGTCACCGGCAGTTTCGGCTTGTTGCCGCTGCCGTGGATCGAAAACGATGCCGACGCCAAGACCATGGTCGCCAACTGGGGCTGGGTCTTCCTCGGCAATCTGATCGGCAGCGTCGTCTATGGCGCACTGTTGGCGATCGCGCTCACCAATTTCGGCGCCACGGCGCCGGCCGGCGTCGCCGAAAAAATCATCGCCATCGCCCAGGCCAAGACCACCGGCTACGAGGCGCTTGGCTATGCCGGCCTCATCACCGTGTTCGTCAAGGCGATCCTCTGCAACTGGATGGTCTGCCTCGCCATCGTCGCCGCGATGACGACGTCGTCGACCATCGGCAAGATCGCCTGCGCCTACATGCCGGTCTTCATCTTTTTCGCCCAGGGCTTCGAGCACTCGGTCGTCAACATGTTCATCATTCCGACCGGGATGATGATGGGCGCCAAGGTCACCGTCGGCGAATGGTGGCTGTGGAATCAAATACCGGTGACGCTCGGCAATCTGCTCGGCGGCTTCGTCTTTACCGGGCTCGCGCTTTACCTCACCCACAAGCCGCGCGCCGCCGCGCCCGCGCCGCTCGACGGCGCCGACGCAGGTGCCGGCTGAATGAACGAGGCCGACCTCAAGCCCGCTGCCGCGGAACAGTCCGGCGATTTCAATCCCGAACAGAAACGCTACCTGGAAGGGTTCGTCGCCGGCGTGCAGATCGCCAAAGCGGCAAAGAGCGTTGCCGGCGCGGCGGCCGGCGGCGGCGCCGCGGCCGCGCCCGAGCCGGTCGGGCCCGACGCGGCGGGGCTCAAGGCGCAGGATCGCGTCCTCGCCTCCGGCAGCAAACTCTCCGATCAGGAAAAATTCAAGCGCGAGCAGCATCCGTTCGACACCTACGAGCGGCTGAAAGACCACGCCGCCAAGGGCGAATATCCAAAGCCGCCGGATAATTTCCGCTGGCGTTTTTTCGGCCTGTTCTACGTCGCGCCGAACCAGAACTCCTATATGTGCCGGCTGCGCATGCCGAACGGCATTCTCAAAGCGGCGCAGTTCGCGGGCGTCGCCGATCTCGCCGAACGCTATGGCGGCGGCTATGCGCATGTGACGACGCGCGCCAATCTGCAGATCCGCGAAATCAAGGCGGGCGACGCGGTCGCCGTGATCGAGGCGATCCAGGATCTCGGGCTCTGCTCGCGCGGCTCCGGCGCCGACAATATCCGCAACGTCACCGGCACGCCGACCGCCGGCATCGATCCGCAAGAGCTGATCGACACGCGCCCCTTTGCGCGCGAGTGGCATTTCCACATCCTCAACGATCGCTCGCTCTACGGCCTGCCGCGCAAATTCAACGTCGCCTTCGACGGCGCCGGCACCATCGCCGTGCTGGAGGATACCAACGACATCGGCTTCCAGGCCGTGCAGGTGAATGAGGGCTTCGGGCTTGCGCCCGGCGTCTGGTTCAAGCTTTGCCTCGGCGGCATCACCGGCCACCACGATTTCGCCCGCGATACCGGCGTGCTGGTGCAGCCGAAGGACGCCTGCAAAGTTGCCGATGCGGTCGTGCGCCTCTTCATCGAGCACGGCGACCGCACCGACCGCACCAAGGCGCGGCTGAAATACGTGCTCGACGCCATGGGCATCGAGAAATTCGTCGGTCTGCTCGAGGAGAAGCTCGGCCGGAAGTTCGATCGCGCCGTGCCCGGCGCGTTGGCGCCGCGTCCGGCATTCGATCGCACCGCGCATATCGGCATTCACGCCCAGAAGCAGGAGGGCTTGAATTGGATCGGTGTCGTCGTGCCGGTCGGGCGGATGTCGGTCGCGCAGATGCACGGACTTGCCGCGATCGCGCGTCGAATTCGGCGACGGCGATCTGCGGCTTACGGTCTGGCAGAATCTTCTCATCTCCGGCGTTCCGACCGAAAAATTGGCGGAGGCGCAAGAGCGGATCGAGGCGCTCGGCCTCGCCATCCATACCAATGCCATCCGCTCCGGCCTCGTCGCCTGCACCGGCAATACCGGCTGCAAGTTTGCGGCGTCCGACACCAAACGCCATGCCGAAGAGATTGCGCGCTGGTGCGAAACGCGCGTTCCGCTCGACACGCCGGTCAATATCCATCTGACCGGCTGTCATCATTCCTGCGCGCAGCATTTCGTGTCCGAGATCGGGCTGCTCGCCTGCAAGGTCCAGGTGAACGAAGACGACGATCCGCTCGAGGGCTATCACATCCTGGTCGGCGGCGGCTTTGGCCCGAACGCGGCGCTCGGCCGCGAGCTTTATCGCGACGTTGTCGCCGAGGAGGCGCCGCGCACCATCGCGCGCATTCTCAAAGCCTATCTCGCGCACCGCGCCTCGCCGGAGGAATCGTTCCTGACTTTCTCGCGCCGGCATGAGATCGACGCGCTCAAGGCGATGGCCGAGCTGGAGGCCGCCGAATGAGCGCATCGCCGCGGCCGCCAATCCCATCACTGATTCCCGAATCGGCGCCGTTCACGCCGGAGCAGCGCACCTGGCTCAATGGCCTGTTCGCCGGCTTGTTCGGACTGTCGGAAAACGTCACGCCGGTGTCGAACGCCGACGCCGCAAGCTGTTGGCGGGACTGTTTGATGGCGGCGCGCCCGCTGCGCCGGCGGAAGTCGGTGGCGGGCGCGGAAGTCGATGATGGAGCGCCTTGGCACGATCCGGCCATGCCGCTGCCCGATCGCATGAAGCTTGCCGAGGGCAAACCGCTGCCGCGCCGGCTGATGGCGGCGATGGCGCAGCAGGATTGCGGCCAGTGCGGCTACAACTGCAAAGACTATGCGGACGCGCTGTTTGCCAAATCGGAGAAGCGGCTGAACCTATGCGTGCCGGGAGGCAAGGACACCTCCCGCATGCTCAAGCAGCTCTATCAGGAACTCGACGGCGCTGCGGCGCGCCAGCGGCGGCCCGCGGCCGTCGCGGCGACGCCTGAGGTCCCCGACGAAAGCCCCGCTCGCCACGCCGCCCGGCCGCTCCCGCGACAATCCGGTCTACGCCACCTTCCTCTCGCGCCGCCGCCTCAACAAGCCCGGCTCGGAAAAAGAAACCTGGCATATCGACATCGATCTTGCCGGGACCGATCTGGATTACGTCGTCGGCGATTTCATTCGGCATTTTTCCCGCCAACGATCACGATCTTGTCGCCGCGGTGCTTGCGGCGCTCCACGTGCCGGCGGATTTTCCGATCGGTGACCGCACGTTCCGCGAAGTGCTGACCGACGGCGTCTCGCTGTCGCCGGCGCCGGACATGCTGTTCGAGCTGATTTCCTATCTGACCGGCGGCGAGCGGCGGCAAAAGGCCAAGCGGCTTGCCGCCGGCGAAGACCCGGACGGCGATGCCGCGACGCTCGACGTGCTCGCGGCCTTGCACAAATTTCCCGGCATAAGGCCGGACCCGGAAGCGTTCATCGAAGCGCTCGATGTGCTGCAGCCGCGCGTCTATTCGATCTCCTCGTCGCACCGCTGCAATCCCGGCCGCGTGTCGCTGACCGTCGATGCGGTGCGCTACCAGATCGATAAGCGCACGCGGCTCGGGCGTCTGCTCGACCTTTCTCGGCGGGCGCGTCGCGCCCCGGCGACAAGATCAGAGTGTATGTGCAGAAGGCGCAGCATTTCGCGTTGCCGGACGATCCGTCGAAGCCGATCATCATGATCGGGCCGGGTACCGGCGTGGCGCCGTTTCGCGCGTTCCTGCAAGAGCGTCAGGCGATGAAGGCGCCGGGCCGCAATTGGCTGTTCTTCGGCCACCAGCGCAGCGACTGCGATTTCTTCTATGAGGAAGAACTGGTGGCGATGCGCGCGGCCGGCCTGCTTGACGCGGCTGACGCTCGCCTGGTCGCGCGACGGCAAGGAGAAGACCTACGTGCAGCATCGCATGCGCGAGGTCGGCCGCGATCTTTGGGCGTGGCTCAACGACGGCGCGCACATCTATGTCTGCGGCGACGCGTTGCGCATGGCCAAAGACGTCGAGTCTGTGCTCACCGAGATCGTCGCCCAGCAAAGCGGCCGCACGCCGGCCGAGGCGGTGAAATTCGTTGCCGAACTGAAAGCCCAAGGCCGCTATCAGGCGGACGTTTACTAAGGCGTGCGCCTGTTGACGCGCGGGGCGCCGCAGATGACTGCGGGATTGCGGCGAAACCTTCGACTCGCTGTCAATTCGCCAAGCCGCCCCAGACATCCCGCGCGACATTGACGCAAAGCTCTAATTTCTTTCTCTCGTCGTCGACCGAGATAACGTTGCCTTCCGCGGTCGACGAAAACCCGCATTGCGGGCTGATGGCAAGTTGTTCGAGCGGCACGATCTTGGCCGCTTCGCCGATGCGGCTTTTGAGAGCGTCTTTGGATTCCAGCTCGGCGAATTTTGAGCTGACGAGGCCGAGCACGACCTTCTTGCCTTTCGGCAGGAAGCGGAGCGGCGCGAAACCGCCCGAGCGCTCATCGTCATATTCGAGAAAATAGCCGTCGACGGCGATCTCGCCCAAGAGAATCTCAGCGACCGGGTCGTAGCCGCCCTGGCTCAGCCACGAGCTTTGATAGTTGCCGCGGCAAAGGTGAATGCAGACGGCCATATCTTTGGGCCGATCCTTGATCGCATCGTTGATCAACCGCGCCGACAGCCGCGCCATCTTTTGCGTGTCTTCATTGCTGCGCCCCATCGCCGCGCCGATCTTGTCGTCGCACAGGAATGCCAGAAAGGTGTCGTCAAGCTGCAGATAGCGGCAGCCCGCCCGAGAGAGATCGGCGACTTCCTCCGCATAGGCGCGCGACAGGTCGGTGAAGAACTGATCGCGATCCGGATAGACATTGCGGTCGATGATCCGTTCGCCGCCCTGCACGATCATCATGGAAGGGGACGGAATGCAGACCTTGGCGGTCCGGCCGGTGACTGATTTGAGGAACGCAAAGTCCTTGAGTTGGATCGGATGCGGCCGGGTGATCCGTGCATGGACCTTCACTTCGGGCGGCACCCATTCGAGCTGGACGCCATCCTGGCGATGCCATTTCAGCGGGTTATGCCCTTCTTCGAACGCGACGCCGCCAATCTCAGTGAGGAAATCGAGGTGCCAATAATCGCGCCGAAGTTCGCCGTCAGTGATGCCTTCAAGGCCGACGTCTTCTTGCAGCTTCACGACCTCACGGATGCTTTCGTCCTCGATCTCGCGCAAGCGCTCTGCTGTAATGTTTTTGCGTTGCCGCTGCATGCGGGCTTGCTGCAATTTGGCCGGACGCAGCAGGCTGCCAACATGATCCGCTCGAAACGGACCCTTGGTGTTGGTCGACATGGCTTCCTCCCTCCACCATGTCCCAGACTAGCACTGGGTTGGACGTCCTAGGCGGCGTTTTTCAGATCTTGCCGCTGCTCCAGCAGCATCTTCAGGCCATAGCGGGGCCGCAGCGTGATCAGGCCCTGCGGCTCGACAGGGAAACCGGGTTTAAGCCGCAGCCGGTAACGCTGCGCAATGGTCGCCAGAATGAGCATCGCCTCCGCCATGGCGAAAGCGGCGCCGATGCAGATGCGCGGACCGGCGCCGAACGGAATATAGGCAAAGCGCGGCCGCGCCGCCGCGCGCTCGGGCGCAAATCGCTCCGGATCGAAGCGGTCCGGATTTTCCCACAGCGAAGGCTTGCGATGCAGCAGCCACGGCATGATCAGGACTTCCGAACCGGCCGGAATGCGATGGCCTAGGACTTCGTCGTCGGCGATCGGCTGGCGGCCAAAGGTATGCGCCGGCGGATAGAGCCGCATCGATTCCTCGATCACCATGCGCGTGTAGGGAAGTTTGGCGAGATCGTCGTAGCGCGGCGTGCGGCCTGCCAGCACGGCGGCCAGCTCGTCATAGAGTTTCGCTTCTGCCGCCGGATTTTGCGACAGGAGATAAAAGGTCCACGACAGCGCTTGCGACGTGGTCTCGTGGCCGGCCATGAAGATGGTGACGACCTGGTCGCGCACTTCCTTTGCCGTCATGCCGCCGCCGGTTTCGGCGTCGCGCGCGGAGATCAGCCGGGCCAGCAGATCCTTCGGCTCGGCATCCGGCGCGCGGCCGCGCTCGGTCAACAGCCGGTCGACCTTGCGATCGAATTCGTCGAAAACGCCGGCGGTCGGGAAGGGGGCGATCAGGCGCGCAAGCCATTGCGGCAGATGCAGCAGGTCCGGCAGGCTTGGCCGCACCTTCGTTTGATAGAGGTTGACGCCGGCTTCGACGACGTCGACGATCTCATCGGAGTCCGAAGAGAACATCGCGCGCGAAATGATGTGCAGGGTCGCGTGCATCATCGCCGCGGCAACGTCGACTTCGCGCGGCGCCGGCAGCGCATCCCATTTTGCCAGCAGCCCTTCCGTCACGTCGGTCATGATCGGCGCGTAGCCGGCGACGCTGCGCGGATCGAATGCCGGCGCCATGATGCGGCGATGGCGTCGCCAGGTTTCGCCCTCGCTGGTCAGAAGCCCGCGGCCGAGACCCGGCTCGAGCATGCGCCGGCCGACTTCGGATTTCGTGTAGTTCGCGGCATTGTCCAGCACGATGTGGCGGATGGCATCCGGTTCGTTGATGACGAACAAGCGCTGCCACAGGATGCGCTGCGTGATGATGTCGGCGCTGAAGTCCTCCGGTGCAAAGGCGAGGGCCAAGTTATCGCGCATGGCGCGCAGCGACTGCCGCAACTTGGTGCGCACGTTCCATTCGCGGGGTGGGGCAGTGACCGGAAACTCGCGGCTGTCGATGGCGCTCATGGCGGCTCTTGCCCTGTCGGTCGAGTGGAGTTGTCTTCGTCATTACACCACAGCATTCGCGCTGAGAACGGCCGGTTTGCGGCGGAACGCTATTCCTTTTAAATCCCAAAGGGTTGCATTTGCCGCGCGATGCATTTTGCCATGCGCTTGGCCTTGAGATCGACACGATGGGGTTGCTATAACTGCGTTATGGGGACGCAGGGGTTATCTGGTCGCGTAGCATTCGGCCGACGTGGCGGCGATCGCGCCCGGCACGATCACGCAACATTCCATCGCGCTGCGCACCGACGCCTCAAGCTGATAGCGGCTCTCGCGCTTTTGCCGATTGCCGCCGGCTGTTCGTCGTCGCCGCCTTGGTCGTCTTCGGCCAATCCGCCGAACGCCAATCAGGCGGCGGCCGTGCAACCGCCGCCGAATTACCAAGCGACTGCGGCCGGTCAGCCGGCTTACGCGCCGCCGCCGGGTCAACAAGCGTACACGCCACCAACTGGTCAGCCCGGTTATGCGCCGCCGCCTGGTCAACCGGCTTACGCTCCGCCGCCGCAGCAAGCGCCGCCGCCTGAGCAAAGCACCGCCGGTTCGTTCCGGCAGTCTTATGTTGGCTTTCTGCAGATGTTCCGCGATCCGCCCGAGCAGGATCCGGCGGTGCAGAACGCGCGGCCCGCGACCCCGCCGGCGCAGCAGGCTTACGCGCCGCGCCCGCCAAGCACCTATGCGCCGTCGCAGCAACCTTACGCGCCGCCGCAAGGGCAGGGGGCATATCCGCCGCCTCCAGCGCAACAGAACTACGCGCCAGCTCCATCGCAACAGAACTACGCTCCCCGGCGCAACAGAACTACGCTCCGCGGCCGGGCCAGCAGAGTTACGCCGCGCCGCCGGCTCGGCCCGCTTATGCCGCGCCGGCAACGGGCGCGACAGCAACTGCCGCTGCGCCGCCGCCGCCCAGCAGGATTACGGCGACTCGCTACCGTATCCGAAACAGTCGCTCGCCGACTTGTTCCGCGGCTCGACCCAAACACAGGACCAACGCAAACCCAGACCGTGCCGCATCCGCCAAGCACCTACACGCCTTCCGGTCAGCCTTACTCGCCGCCGCCGGGCCAACAGGCCAACGGCGCGCCGCCGCCCGTCGCGACCGCCGCCGCGGCGCCGCCCCCCGCCAATCCCGATCCCGCCAATCGCTCCCCTATCCAAAGCAATCGCTGTTCGAGGCGTTCTCGAACAAACAATAAATCCCACCTCTTGGCGGCATTCCCCGATCTGAAAACCTAGCGTGCCGTGTGCAACGCCGAGCGCCATTCGCCGTCGGCATGAACGAGCACGTGGCTCGATGTCGCGTCCAAGGTTTTTCCGGCGTTCGCGCCCGATCCTATGGCGGTGTATTCGTTCGCCATCAAAATCACGTCGCCGATTTGCCGGACATTCACAGCTCGCATTTTGATCCGCGTCCAGCCCTGGCCGATGATCCCGGCCAACAGTTTGTGTATTTCGGCACGGCCGATCGCGGTCATGTAACCGACCAGCACGCTGTCGGCGGTGTAAAGCTGCGCGGCCGCTTCCGCGCCCTGCGCCCACGCCGCCTCGTAGCGCTCGATGAATTCGCGCGCGATGCGCTCTGCCGCATCATCCGTCATGGGCTTTGTCCGATGGTCCGGGCGCCGCACTTGGCGCAAAAAACGATGGTACGATTTTTGTGTGTCGGCTTGACACTTTGCGCTTGAACTCCCCCCTTGTTCTTGTAGAACAAAACATGAACATTATGATGAAGGTGTGGAAGGGCGTGATGAGCGACGGCGGCGAAGACGAGATTGCTGAGCAAGCCCGCCGACTGGCGAAGGAACAGGCCTTCAGCCCCGAGCGCTTCGTGGCGATCTTGGAGCGGGGCGCATACACATCCGTCGACTCGCCTAATCTGCCGGCTGCGGAGCGCGAAATTGTTTTACCGATGCTGAGAGCATTACTGCGAGAACGCGGCGGCGTAGTTCAGCTCAATGTTGCGCGGGCGCTCCTGGAACTCGGCGACCCTTTGGGTTCCGAGGTGCTTGCTGAATGTCTGGCGAGCGGCAGCCACGAGTTGCGCGATACGGCGCTCTACGCGCTGACCTTCTTTCCCCACAACCCGCAAACTGGCGGGTACGCGGTTCCAATCGATCCCGACGCCATACTCGCGGCCCTTGAGCCGACGCTCGCCGACGCTCGCTCCTTCACACGGGAACGAGCAGTGAATGTTCTCCACCGGTTGGCGACGCCACGGGCGACCGATCGACTCGCCGAGCTCCTTGCTGATGTCCGGCCGGATGTGCGTGCACACGCTGCGATCGCTCTCGGCCGTGCCGACAAGGATCGGGGCGCGTTGGCCGTGATCGATGAGATGTTGCGTCTGCCAGCGCATCCGAATCGCTATCACCTCATCGTGGCGCTTGAGCACCTGTGCGAGAGCGGCGACGCTGAGATGCGGGCGCGCGCAAGCGCTGTCGCCGCGAGGTTTGTGCGCGCGAACTTAAAGAGCGGCAATGAAATCGCCAATCATGTCCACAATTGCCTTCGGGCGATCGCCAAAGCCGGATTACCAGACGAAGCGGACTTATTGCAGGAAGTTCTCGGCCTCCGACGTTGACTATTGGGCGCGCGGAACCGCTCTGACCCAACTCGCGGGGCTTGAAGGAGCGAACGGCAGCGCTCGTCTTCTCCGTGCCTTGTCGGACTCGGAACTGCATGATGAAGCGGTGGAAGCATTGAGCTTACTCGCCCGTGGGTCGGGCGACCGAGCGGTGATCGACGCCCTCACTCAAGAAATTGATAGGGGAGATGCCCAGGATCTTTCGAAGCTGATAGAGGCCTTGATTGCTGTAGGTTACGAGGAGACGGAGCTCCTGGAACGCGCCGCGACCCGAGTCAATCCCAACTCCGCAATGACGATCCATTGGTTGCGAGCGCACATCGAACCGGCTGAGGCTGTCGACAAGCTGAAGCCGGCTTTTGGCGAGGCCCCGTTAAGCGGAGAACAGCTTGAAAAGCTTGAGGCCGAGTGGCGGGAAAAACGTGATGCGCAGCACATTGCTTGGGGACTTCTTCACGAGTGGAATCGGCTTGCGGTTGTCATGTGCAAGACCGTCGACGCAACGCCGGACCACGCCGAGGTCATTGCCGATCTTGCCAACATCACCGGAGATCGGTTCCCACTCACTGACATCGTGCAAACGGTCGAACCCGATGGGCGATTGCGTTTGCTGTTCGTGCACCGGGATCAAGGGTATTCGTTTTCAGTAGAGCATCACGGCCGGTATATCAATCTTCAGGGCATTCTCGATGGCCTCCACGGATTCTCGAACGCCTCGGCCATGTCGAGCGATATATCGAGCTTTACGCGGGTAACGGCCAAGTCGCCCTTGTCACGTTCGCTCACGCCGACAGGTTCCTCGCCGCCGCCCGCGAGTTACGCATTCCGCTGGAAATGGATTTTAAGCCGTCAACAAACGCCGGCGTTTGACCACGCGGCGGCCTTGTGGCTGGGGAACTATCAGTCACATCGAGCCTGTTAACTGCATTTCAATTCAATTAGTTGGGTAAGTGTGAAGAAGGAAAATACCGACAAATATACCGTCATTTTGAGCCGGTGATGGGTGATACTCCCCTTTAACGCAATTCGTCTCCAATAACGGCCATCAGTTGTCCTGTTGAGGTTGCGTCGCCGATTTGACCGAGAACAGGGCCGTAGCAAATTATTCTGGGCGCGGCGATCTGTTCGACAAGCGCGGCAAGCTGATGGACGCCCGGGACCCGAGGGCCGGCAAGATCGTTGCGTTTCGGCGTTAGCCGCAGCGGCCGACATCGAGGGAGGCCTCAGATGCCTAGATCCGAAAACCATGCACTGCCAGTGCTGCCAAAGGTTTTGGCGCGACGTCTCGCCAAGCTCGCTAATGTGCCTGTCGACTATAGAGACGAGTTTTGCGAACGCATATCCGAAAGCATGTTGACACTTTGGAAGAGGGATCGCCGCGCAGTGTCATCGAAGCCAGTAATTGAGGCTGCTAAGGCGGCCTGTACTCTCCATCAAAGATTTCTATCGTCTGAACGAACAGGACCGTGAATGGATCGAACACATTAAGGATTCTGATGGTAATTTATGGCGGGCGACATCCGTCATTTGGAATTGACGGTATCGAATCTCGCAATGTTATTCAGTGCGGCCGCCGGAAGGCCTTCTCCGCGTCCCAGGCATTTAGAGAGAGTATTCGGACCGTCGTTAAAAGTTAAGGATCAAATGCTGCGGGAACTTGTGTTTAGCCTCTATAGTGCGGCGGAGGAGACGGGAGGAGAGCTCACGTTCGATAAGAATAAACAAAAGGGCACTTTGGTTGAGGTACTCGAACTCCTTCGTGATCACCTCCCTACAGGCTTAGTGCCAAACGCCTTGCCGTTGGGGACAATTCAAAAGTTGAAGACGGATTTCTTCCGATTAACGCGACTATAAAGACCGCCCGGCCTTCAACGTCCGTCGCTACTGGACCTAAGATACTAGACAACTGGTCCACTCCCTCCGTCTGCCGCATCTTAAAACATCCATGTTCGCACGGACGCGAACGTGGAGTTGAAAACATGCAGACCGGCCTTGCTCACAGTATTCCCGAAGTTTGCTCGATTGCAAGCGTCGGGCGCACTTCACTCTATAAAGCCATCCAGTCCGGCGCACTTCGCGCCGTCAAGCATGGGCGGCGAACCCTCATCCTTCACCATGACCTACTGCGCTGGGTGCATCCTTCCCCGCCTCCCTTAGCAGTGAAGTCTATCCAGCAATCCAGTGAGGAAAGGATTTCCGATCATGTCTGAGCACAACAAAAGTACGTTTGATTTGGCGACCGTCATCACTGGCGGCGGAAATCTCGAAGAAGACATCGAAAGCCGCAAGCCTCAGATGGCCGCGCTTGCCGCTGAAGGTAAAGTCAAGGACGCCGAGATTGTGGTGTCATTGGAAAACGCGACGGGCGACGACTGCGGCGTTCTGCCGCCGCCACCGAAGACGATGACGATATGTCTGTCGATGCCGAAATCGGCACCGTCGATGACGCCGACGAATACTCGATCGATCAGTCCTGCGCGGACGGTGGCGGGGACGACGACTTGCAAAAGGTCTTTGCAGTCCGCCCGTCCGAAGACTACTACTGGCGCACTCATCCCGACAAAGACAACGAGTGGAAGATTGCCTGGACGATTGCTTTCGAAGACGCGACCTACTTGTGGATCCAAAGGTCGCCGAAGTGAAACGCATGAGCGAGCGAAAGCTTCGCCCGCTCTTGCTAGTCCGGTGCGTCAACGTGAAAGGCCGGGAGCAAATTTGGCCCATCAAGCTGGACCGACCTGGTAAGAAGCGCAACGACTGCAACGCATCAGCGCTGATGGTGGCAGAGCGTATGCGGGAAGAATGGTTCATGTTGGTCTATGACGACGAGACGAAGACCTACTTCGGTCGCCGTCCCGTCCCGCCCATCACGGACCCGCCGAAGTGGACGCAACGGACGTTCCAGCAGTTGCGCGAGCTGGCGTTCCCCGAAGACCGCCGCATCAACACGCTTGAGCACGAAGTGTGGCGCAAGCTGGCGAGCGGTAAGTGATACGCATCAGGGGAATTCGTCTTCGCGGATAGCGAGTTCAACCATCCGGGCAAGGCAAGCGCCCTGAGCGCTCCTCCTGCTTCGTTGCTCACGAGGAACGCAGCAGGAGAACAATTCGCGCGGTGCGTCCCGACGTCGGATGCCGACTACCAAAGGGCGTTGTCGAATACGGCAGCGAGCCGCCGTGGGCTCACGGACCGACCGACCTGTTCTCTGCATTCAGCGTCGGCGCCGAAATGGGGAGCTACTTTAATGAGGGATGGCCCTATCCAGCAACATCATCTGCACATTTGCGGAGATGATGACCTATCACAACACCCGGTTATGCAAGGCCGGTGAGGTCAGCAAGGAAGTGACAAGACTGAGAGACGCACTCGAATACTACAAGCTGCCCAACATCGGCGCCGAGGCCAAGAAGGAAATGCGGGAACTCGCAATCCGGGGCCCGCCGTTCACTTATGAAGAACTGGTCGGGCTAATCGACTATTGCGAAGCGGACGTGATGGCTTGCCGCCGACTGTTCTGGGCGATGCTAAAGCGCGGCCACATAGACCTGGTGCGAGCACCGATCCGCGGTGCGTTCATGGCGCGGCTTGCGCGTGTCGAGTGGAACGGTATCCCCATCGACCCAAACATGCAAGGCTTATCGAGGATAACTTCCCGGCAATCGTTCCCGATCTGATGGACGATGCGAACCGCTATTACGGAAAGCAAATATTCATCGGCAAGACGTTGGGCCTCCGCCGACTTACGCGCTGATAGCCGGGCGTGACCGAATGATGGGGCGACCGGTACGGTATCCGGTGGATCGCAAAACCGGGAAGAGGTCACTTGCCAAAGACCCACTCAAAGAGCTGGCGCAGCGTGACGACTACTTCGAACCTTGCGCCAGTTAAACAAGACGCTCGCTCACATGAGGCAAGCGAACCTGACTGTTGGTAGCGACAACCGTAATCGCACTTGGCAACAGCCGTTTAAGAGTAAGACTGGCCGCAACCAGCCGAGCAACTCGAAGCACATCATGGGATTTCCAAAGCCGTATCGGTGCTTAATACAGCCCCCGCCGGGATACGCGCTCGGCGTTATTGACTATGTGTCCCAGGAATTCGGCATTGCTGCGCGGCTATCCAGCGACGCAAGATGCAGACCGACTATCAGAAAGAAGACCCATACCTTGGGTTTGCGCATGTAGCGTTCGGAATCAAAACTTTCCTGATGACGGCGGTGCGATGCGGAAGAAATGCAAGGAGAGCGTGCTTGGCGGCATGTATGGTTTGGGCGCCGAAGCGCTCGCCTACAAGCACGGCATTGGCGTGACGGAGGCGCGCGAGCTCCAAGCAATGGTGCCGCACATTTATCCGGTGTTCGACGCGTGGCTCAGGCGTGTCCTCAACAAGGCGCGCATGGGAAAGACGCTCTACGCCGCGCTGGGCTGGCCAATCGAAATCAAGGGCTTCGATGGTAGGCGCGGGACCTATCTGAACTTCCCGATGCAAGCCAATGGCGCCGAGATGATGCGGCTCGCCACCATTTACATCATCGATCACGGGCTTGAACTGTGTGCCATCATCCACGATGCATTTATGATTCTCAGCCCCGCCAACCGCATCGACGATGACATGTTGATCCTTAGCGACTGTATGCGACAAGCATCGCGTGTGGTGCTTCGGATTTGAGCTGCGACTAGACCCAAAAGTTATCATTTATCCGCATCGATACGAAGCGGACAAGCGCAGCCGTCAGCAGTGGGACGACCTGATAAGCCGCGCCATGCAGAGGGAACAACGAAAATGGATGTCATAGACGATGGAAGAGACGTTCGGCTCAAGCGCAAGCATCAGGCATTCAAAGCCGAGTGGGTGAGGCTCCCGGCCAAATGGATTGATAGGCTCGAACAATCCAGGAGCGTCGGCACATACAAGCTTGCATATCGAATACTGCGGAGGCGTTTAAGCGCCAAATGTTGGCGGGGACATTGTCTTGTCCCGTAAAGTGACAGGATTGCCATGTAGCACAACAGTCAGGGCAGCAAGAGAGTTGGCTAATCTAGGACTGATTCAGATCCAACAGAGTGGGAATAAGGCAATAAGGGTAGTGAATCTAATATTCAAAGAATAAGAGAAAAGGGGCAGGTCGCCATCCCTGGGGACCAGTATCGAAATAGACAGGTCACCATCGGTGGCGACCAAGGCCGAAGCGGTTTCGCAAGTCAACGGTCTGCACAGATCCGCAGCATCCCGGTGCTAACTGCTACCCTTGTACCCCAAGCCATCAGGGTAGCTTCATGCTGCATGGTCTGTTGCTGGACGATTTTCGCCCGTTGGCGGTTAGACGGTGTCACGGTGGGTTTGACCCTTCCACGGGCGCCCTGACTCCCAGGAGTCCATAGGCTCGTTTTCATCACCAGCCGGCAGGGGCAGTGGCCCTCAGAGATAAAGATGTATCAGGGGGATCCGTAGAACTCGTTGCGGGCCTATTGCGGTGTAACGGTGAAAAGGTCGCGGGGTCTGACGCTTGGACCATCCACCGCAACATCAATCCAATGCTTCAGCTGTCTCGGCCCGGTAATATGTTACCGCAGTGCTAATTGCCTCACATGCAAGCGTTTACTGGCGATGTTAGCCACTTATTAACCATGGCCTGCTAGTGAGTTGGGACGACGTCTTGTGGCGGATTACTTGCCGGCGGGAGGGATCGTAGGAGCCTTATTGGAGACATGCTGACGTTGATTGAAAAGCTGCATCGCGCGAAAGCTGAACGTGCTGAACGTGATGCCGACCCTTTCCGAGCGAAGGTTGAAGCTGCTGTGCGTGGCATGGAAGCCATAAGCACACACAGCCTTCTTGATCTGATCGGTCTGCCGAAAACTACCGGCAACGGCCGCCGGATCGCTCCGACTATGCGCAAGCTGGGATTTGTTCCGATCAAATCGCGACGGCTCATGCCAGGCGGTTGGGCCGACACTGTAACCCGCGGGTGGGCGAGGCCTGCTCGGGAGCCTGGCCGCCGAACGAGCCTTGAGGGGCGCGTAACGGTTAAACGGTCTGACTTTATCGGCTCGACGAACGAGCAAACTCAACGGAAGGATCCTTGCCATGTTCAGTGATATTGATCACCCCAACGTTACGCTCTTAGACTGGCAGGCATTCAAAGCGTCGGAAACGGCTCGGCAATGTCTCATTGCCGAGGTAGTCGAACGAACAAATGCCACTGTCTTCCGAAGTGGTTCGTACCCTTGGCACGTGAAGTCGCGATTGCCAGTGATGCACTACTGCGTCAGGCAGGTCATCACGATGGAATGCATCGCCCCCGCGACTGGCGCAAAGTAAGCCGTCATTGTTACTCGCGGCGCATAGGAGGGGAGGGTTTTCGCTGGCCTAATATTCTTAACGTTCGAAGATGCGACAAGCACGAATGGTGGCAGATCGAGCGCAGGGTGGCGGACGTGGATCAGATATTGGTTTGTAGTTTCGGGTCCACACCGATCTTTACGCGGAGCTATGGTTCGGCGATATGCCTCGCGATGCATTGCAATGTTGAAGATCCCCCGCATGGCCTACGCTGGATCAAGCAAGCGCCCGACGATTGCGAAGGCGCGATTGAGTTTGCCTATGAGCGTCTCAGAAACGAAGCCCTGCCGACAGCGCGGAAGTGGCAGGTTATCTGCACTAGGTCGCGTGATTGCGCGGCGCCAATTCCGACGTCAGCCGGCTAACAACGTGACGCTATAAAAACCCTCTGCTCGCCCTTGCCGGTAGGTGCAACGGTGCCATCGCTGATGCACGTCATTGCGGCACGGTGAAAGTTTTAAACGCGCTCAAGCGCCGCCGGATCATCACAACCTCGACAAAGCTGCGACGCCTTCGTAACCGGCACTTCCGCTTTTCCCCGAAAGCTGACGTGTCCTAACGTGAAATTGGTCGCGATGGGCCAAAGAGGCGACATAGCCGCTTGGCAAGATTGCAAGCGGCTGAAGCTAAAAAAGCTAGCGCCTGTCCCCTCAAGAAAGTGCCACTTGATGACCTTGAGCGGAAGGTCGGGTCACTCAGCCTGCACTTGGACCGGAGCCCCGTGCTGCTCGGCGGTCCCGGGGGCGATCACCAGGTAACGCCGCGGGCTCTTGTCCTCGCCGCGCACCAATTGGCGGATCTGTCCGATTGTATTAACGATGGCTGCGCCCGCAGGGTTGGCCATGAAACCTTGAAGTGGCTCTAGAACGCCAGTACCCGATGGCTCACTCGAAAGCGCAAGCATATATGGCTTTCCTGGCTCGAGCCCAGTGACCGCGGCCTCCAACACTTGCACCAAGCCCTGATCAGAGAGCGAAACGCTAGTGGGCGCTTTTGCCTCCTTGTTCGCGCCGGGCGGCGCAAGCCACAGCTGCGCCGCTTGGCCAGCTATGCCGAGTGGCTGCAAGTTGTTGGTTCCGAGACCTGCGGGGACGACCATCATCCTGGTCATTGCTGAGTTTAGCGCGCCGCTCACTGCGGGTACGGCATCGGGCACGTAGACGAGGGCTTGCGGAGCTTGGCCGATCGGACCGTCGCGATGACTTCGTTCTTCAGTGTGTCAATTGCGGCTACTTTGTCCTCGTTCTCAAGACCAACATAGACTCTCGTGCCGTCCCCGGATGGCCAGATGCCGTGCGGTAACTTGCCCACTGGAATTGTCGCGACCTGTTCGAAATTGTCGGTGCGAAACACTTTAATTTCGTTGAGCCCGCCGATAGTGACGTAGGCGAACATGCCGTTGGCATTGCGCGCGATATTGACGTGGTTGGTGATTGGACCAGTGTCGAGGGTCTTCAAGAGCGTGAACGGCGCCTGTCCATCGAACACTTGGGTCTTGCCGGTGTCTTTCAAGGTAAACCAGACCTGCTTGCTGTCCGGCGTTGCGGCGATGTTGGGACAGAACGGGCTAGCTTGCGGAACCTTGCCGACAATTCTGTGATCGGCGACGGTGATGACCTCGGTCTCCGGTGTAAACGAGGAGCAGACGTAGCCGTATTTGCCGTCGGGCGAGAAAATCGTCATACCCGGACCGTTGGGAACGATGATCCGTGTCTTCTCCTCGTAGGTCGTGCCGTCGAGTACGGAGACGTAATTCTCGCCGCGGACGACGACCCACACTTCCTTACCGTCCATGGTAAAGAACGCTTCGTGTGGGGAGCGCCCAACATAAGTAATGTGCTTTACGCTATTGGTCGCGGTGTCGATGAAGTTCACCGCATTCGAACCGATTGCGACAACCGCGATGGTGCGATGATCAGGCGAAAACCCCATGCCGTGCACCAGCAACTGACCCTTATAGAGCGGACTGAGATTGGCAGGCAACGGATCGCCAAGGCGGATGGTGCCAACGAGCTTGTTGTCGACGGGATCGGTGACGGAGACAGTGTTCGAGTACTGTTCAGCGGAGTAGACGCGATCTTGATGGCTAATGGGAATGTCGGGATCGGAAGCAGCCGCGGGAGCCTGTCCGGCGAAGGCATAGCGGACACCGACAAGACCTGTCACAACCAACAGAACGGCCAGTATTATGTTGCGTTGCATATCACGGCTCCTTTACCAGGGCTGCATTACCGGATTTCGAATTGTTCATCGCCGCAGGCGGGATCTGATCAGGCGATGGTACGGAGGGCGGCAAGGCTTGGCCAAGCGACAACCGCATTGCAGTGATCTCTTGCAGCTGGGTGACAATGATTTCCTGAGCCATACGCCGGAGCGGCTCGTTACGTCCGTAACGCAATTCAGCCTGCGCCATCTCAATGGCACCCTGATGGTGCGGGACCATCATCGCGACGAAATCGACGTCGACGTCGCCGGACGGCCGGATGCCCATGTCGATCATCATTTTCGTCATCGCGGCGACGTTCTCGGCGAGATACGGCGCCTCTGCGGCAGGAGCGGAACAAAGGGCGTCGAGCAGATCGCGGCGATATAGCTCGCGAGTGACCGTGGCTCCTCCGAGCAGGCGGCCAGCAATCCGGCGGCAAGGAACGCGGCGACAACGCCCTTCGTGCGCCGATCAGCGAACGACGTGGCGTGGGCGAAGCGATGCCCCATGCGGGAAACATGAACCCACCTTTCGGTCAGGGCCTGTGCCGCTGCGAGCTATTTTGCCGAACGCGCGGAACAGGCCGAGGTTCCGCTGGGAAAACTCGAAATTACGGTTGCGCCACGTTAAATTTCCCCAACATTGCACCGCACCAAGAGGCGCGCGCTACGGCGCGACGTTCGGCACCAGCAAGCTTCTGAACGCCGCCGCCACCGCCGGCAGCGGGCGTCGGATCGGCGGAAAAATCTGATAATCCTCCCAGCCGCTGCCAAGCGATTTATACAAGATCACCAGGTACTCGGCGGCGGCTTGTTGCGCGAGCACGTATTGCTCATCGATCAGGTATTCCTGCCGCTCGAAATCGAAATTGAGGAGGGGCGCCGCGATCGCGGGCCCCACCGACCAAATCGGGCTGATGACAAAGGGCGAGACTGCGGTCTGACGCCCGGCTGAAGCGGCGACGGCGACTTGCGGAAACAGATCGGCCGTGGCGACGCCGATAAGCGCGGTAGCGCTTGCCAATTCGCGCTCGGCCTCGGCGATGTCGGGACGGCGCCGCAACAAATCGATCGGCAAACCGGCGCGGATGCGGCTCGGTAGGACCGGGAGCATCTCGGGCTTTCTCAGCTCGCTGCCCAGCTGTTCAGGAAACTCTCCAATGAGGACCGCAATCACATAGCGCGCCGCTTTGATCTGAGCGAGGAGTGGCGCCAACTGGGCTTGCAATTGCGCCAATTCGCGCTCCGCCAAAGTAACGTCGAGTTCGTTGGTGATGCCGCGATTAAAACGCTCATGGACGAAATCGACGTATTTCTGCGCCACCTCGATATTTTTGCGCAGAACCGCGAGCTGCTTCTGCAGTGCGCGCAGATCGAGATAGGCGCGGGCAACATCGGCGATCAGCGAAATCAGCACGACGTTGCGGGCGGCCGCTGCCGCGTCGACATCGTACTGGGCCGCTTCGATGGCGCGGCGGAACTTGCCGAAGACGTCGATCTCCCAGGCGGCATCGAAGCCGATGAGATTGACCACTTGCGCGGAGCCGAAGGGTTCTCGGCCGACACCAGCGATTGCCCCACCCGGCCGCGGGCGAGATCACCGCCCGTGCCCCAACCGCCGCCGGCATCACCGCCGACTGCCGGAAGCGCCGCGCCGATAACGACTGCCTCCTGCGCGCGCGCCTGCTGCAAGCGGTCCAAGGCGATTTCGAGCGTGGGACTGGCGCCGATGGCGCGCTCGACCAGTGAATCGAGTTCGCGGTCGTGCAGGGTGCGCCACCATTTCGTGGTTTCCAGCGGACCATTGACGCCGTGATCGCCGAGCGCCTTCAACGAGGACGTGGCCGCGAACGTCTGCGGCAGCGGTGGCTCCGGCGGATGATAGTCCGGGCCGACCGCGCAGCACGCCAGAAGAGCGCACGCGAAGACGCTGAGGACGGGGGCGAACGCTTTCGCAATCCCGCGGGAGACGAGGTCGGGAACACGCACCGGCACGACCGGGTGCACTCCGACTTAGAAAAGCGGAGGTTCAGCGGAACGGCCTTCGGCCATCAGCGGCGTTATGCGGCCGCATGAACCCTGCCTGCGGATGATGGCTCCCCGCCATCGAGCATGGGCGGTTTCGCAGCGGCGCGCAAGCGAGGTCAGCGGAAAAGCCGGGATAGCGGCTTCGGGGCCACAGTGGCGACCCGGTGGCCCGGTGCTCGCTGTTTCGGGCAGTTCAGAAAGTGATTTCGAGCGAAGCAACCAAATTGTTTTGGACCATCGGGTTCGGGGTCACCACGACTTGGTAGCCAATGCCAAAGGCCAGGTTTTGCCAGGGTAGCCAAGCGGAACCTAGCAGGACCCTAGTTGAGGTTTCGGCCAAAATCCGAAACTGACCTCGAATTCCGGACCGTCCAGGCAAATTTATGAGGGGAACGACGTTGTCGGTCCCTGCGTTAACTGGCGCGTGATGTGCATGAGAATCGCCACGGCCAGCGCGAAGGCCTGGCGGAAGGCCTCAATGTCGGAACGGCGGCGCTGGAAGCGCGCTTTCGACCCGTCCCGCGTGCGCTTGCCATGATCAAAGGCATGACTCCGATGGCTTTTTGCCCTTGGCGAAGGTGGCGAGCAGAACGCTCCGCTTGGGCGCGGTGAACGGCGGCCTGACGGTTGCGACCGTGGCGACGTTGTTTTTCGTGCCGACGGTAATGAGTGCGCTACCGCCGCCAGCACCAGGGAAAGGTGCCTAAATCGACAGGAGAGAGGCGGCCGTGTGGATCGTCCTCACCGCGCTTAGGCGTCCGTACACATTCGTGGTGTCTTGGGGTCGCCATTGCCATCCTCGCTGCTGCCCTCTTGCGCGGCTCTGTCTACGCCGACCTACATCCTCCTTGAACATCAACATTCCCGTGGTCTGGATCGTTTGGACTGGTACCGTCTTCTGCTGAAGCCAGCAGCAGGGTCAGGGCGTAGTTGTCGTTCATCGACGAAGGATGCAGGTCCGACCGCTCAGGTTGCCGCTACATCGAGCGCATCGAATTGCGGGAGCCGCCGCTGTTCCGTTCACGGCGTTGGGAAAAATTTCTTCTGGAAGAATGTCGACATCGCGGGCGGCGCTCGGCTCAGGTCACGGCGGTCGTGCAGACCAGCCCTCGAGCTGCTAAGGCTGGATATGATGCCGCCCTATGTGCTCAGTTACAACGCCTCGAGCGTGCCGGTCCTCCAGCTCGCATCGTCGAGCAAGAAGCTGCCGCAGATGCAGCTGTACGACCTCGGCGAGAATTTCATCCGCCCCCAATTTGCCACCGTCGCAGGGGCCGCAGTCCCGTCGCCGCATGGCGGCAAGATCAGGGAGGTGCAGGTCGACCTCGATCAGCAGGCGATGCAAAGCCACAATGTATCGGCCGACGATGTCGTCAATGCCGTTACGGCGCAAAATCTGATCTTTCCGGCCGGGAAGTGAAAATCGGCAAATCCGAGTGGAATGTCGCGCTGAACGCCAGCCCCATTCTCCTCGACCGGATCAATGACCTTCCAGTCAAAAAGGTCGACGATACAATCGTCTATCTCCGCGACGTCGCTTACGTGCATCAGGGTTCTCCGCCGCAGACCAACCTGGTCCGGGTCGATGGTTCGCGCTCCTTACTGATGAAAATCTCAAGGCCGGCGCCGCCTTGACGCTCGACTGATCAACGGTGTTAATCGCTGCTACCTCGTGTGAAAGGGAGTTTGCCGTCGACATAGCTTAATGCCGTCGGCGACCAGTCGATTTTGTTCGCGGCGCGGTGCTGGCGTCGTTCGTGAAGCGGCGCTCGCCGCAGCGCTCGTCGGCGTGATGATTTGCTATTCCTCGGCAGCTGGCGTTCCACCCTCATTATCCTCCTCGAAATACCGTTCGCTATTCTGTTTTCGCTGATTTCGCTCCGTCTCCTGGCTGGGCGAGACCATCAATATGATGACGCTAGGGGGCCTTGCGCTTGCGGTCGGCATTCTGGTGGATGATGGGACGGTTACGATCGAAAACATCAACTACCATCTGGAACAAGGCAAGTATATCGGCATGCGATCCTGGATGGCGCGCAGACAGATCGTCGTGCCCGCCTTTGTACTTTGCTTCTGCCTATGCATCGTGTTTGTTCCCATGTTTCAGCTTGGCGGGGTCGCCGGCTATCTGTTCCGGCCGATGGCGGAAGCGGTCGTGTTCGCGCTCGTCGGGTCCTTTATCCTTGGCGCACGCTGGTGCCTACCCTGGCCAATTATC
>CAWDQG010000014.1:0-218536 GCA_963804405.1 uncultured Alphaproteobacteria bacterium
CGATCAGCTTGGCGATGCTGTTGGCAAAACTTTCGGGATCGAAATTCAGCGGATCGTCGTGGCCGTTGCGGATATCAGCGTCCAAAGCGGCGTGATAGGCCGGAATGAGCCAATGCTTGGAGCGCACGCTGGCGATCACATAAAGCAGCGCCAGGCGATCATATTGCGCGGCGGTGAAAGCGGGATTGGGACTTTGCGCGTCGTTGTAGCGGCTGTGTCCGGCGGCGGCGCGGCGCGGCTGGATGAGTTCGACGTGCAGGAAAAGCCCCTTCAACGCGCCGGAGAAATTCGCCGCCTGCTCGAATTTGGTTTCGCGCCAGGCAATGCCCAGCTCGTGATTGAGCAACATGCCGCCAGAGCGATTGATGACGACATGGGCCTTGCCCCAGCCGTCCGAGCATTTGAAATTCGTCAGACTGTTGATCCTCGATCCGCCGTCGATCTCGTCGGGGAAGGAACGGCGTCCATAATTCGGTCCGCTGGTATCGTGGATCACGAAATAACGCGCCATCGGCGCATTCGGATCGTTGTCGTTGGCGCGCGATATCGGCAGCCACAGATAGGCGGCGAAATCCCATTCCAGATCCAGCTTGGAGAGGAACGTGCTCAATGCTTCACGGGAGGGCAGGCCGGTCTCGGTGCCGACACGGTCCGCAAGCGGGCGCGGCAGGCTTTCAAGCGGCGGCGCGAGGTTGCGCGATTGATCCATGCCGCGCATCAGACACCGGGCCTGCTCGGCCGGCTCGCCCTGGAAGCTCAATGTCGCCGGATCGAACATGCATCGCCCCATGGTTTTGATGAAATAGGGCGCCCGGAAGTGGCCCGGTTTGCACTCGCGGCTCCACGCTGCCGGCGCGGCGATGCCGAGCAGCACACAGGCGAGGCCGGCGGCGATCAGGCTGCGGCGGGCCGTCGGCGTCACGCCGGCGCCGAGCACGGACGTCTTCCAGATACGCCCGGTACGCTGAGGCAGAATGCTGTCGATGTGTGCCGCAATGGCCAAGGCTCTCATCCCAAAAATTTCAAACACTGTACTATCATCACCAACGCTCGCCGTGCCAAGCGGTGCCATCGCGCCGGCGCGCGAAATATGCGTAAAAATTTCTCTGTCGTCGCTATTTGGCAGAACGCCGATGCTTGCGATGAATGGATGTTCAGAGTGCCGCCGTCATGCGAGGGTGCGAGAGGCGCATAGCCGATCTGAAAGACATGCCTGCCGGCGGCCCTTACCTGCGTCGGGCGCGTGATTTATCTTATGAATGGCCATTATAAGCATGGCTCGCGCGAAGGAGATGGCAAATGGATCAGGTCCTCGAACAGCGCCCGGCGCCGGAAGCCGTTCCGGAGATCGACGCGACGCTGAATTATTTCGTTAACGACGGCACCAAAATTTTCACCGAAGCGAGTGGCGGGGGAGCGCCCGATAAGCGCGGCGGCACAATCGATGCGCGCCGTGTCGTCATCCACAACGGCCGCGCGCACGCCGGCGCGTTCGCGCTCGAACGCAACGGCTTCCATTTCGTGCGCCATGACACCAAAGTCGTCGACTTCTTCGACGAAAGCGAAGTGCGCGCGCGTCTATTATCCGGAGATGGAAAATCTGGTGAAGGCCGAGAGCGGCGCGTCGCGCGTCGTGGTCTTCGATCACACGCTGCGCACCGGCGACGACGCGATGCGCGAGCAACTCAAGATCCGCGAAGTCGTGCCGCGGGTGCACAACGACTATACCGAATGGTCCGGTCCGCAGCGTGTGCGCGATATTCTGCCGGACGAAGCGGAAGCGCTGCTGAAACGCCGCTTCGCCGTCATCCAGGTATGGCGGCCGATCCGGCTTCCGGTCGAGAGCTTTCCGCTCGCGATCTGCGACGCGCGTTCGGTCTCGGCCGACGATCTGGTGATTTCCGAACGGCGCTATCCCAACCGCGTCGGCCAGACTTACGCCATCACCTACAATCCGAACCACAAATGGTTCTGGTTTCCGCGCATGCGCCGCGACGAGGCGATCGTGTTCAAGGTGTTTGATTCGCTCAACGACGGCCGCGCCCGCTGGACCGCGCACACCGCCTTCGACGACCCGACCTCGCCGCCCAACGCGCGCCCGCGCGAAAGCATCGAGATCCGCACGCTGGCGTTTTTCTGACGAGTCATTCCGGAAGCGGCGCGAAAGCGGCAGCTCCGGAAATCCATAACCACAGGTCGCGGAGCCGGAAGCCTCCGAAGTGCGTCCGACACAATTGGTGATGATGGATTCCGGCGCTCGCGGGCTAAAGCCCGCGCCCCGGAATGACGACGCTGCTACTTCGCCCGCTCGACGTAGCTGCCGTCGGCGGTCATCACCACGATCTTGGTGCCGGTGGTGACGAAGGGCGGTACGCTGGTGCGCACGCCGTTGGAGAGCAGCGCCGGCTTGTAGGAGGACGTCGCGGTCTGGCCTTTCATCGCCGGCTCGGTTTCCACCACTTCGAGGATGGCGCGCGGCGGCAGCTCGATGGCGACCGGCATGCCTTCATGCAGGCTGAGCGTGACTTCCATCTCCGGCTGCAGATAGGCGGCCTGATCGCCGATGATGTCGGCCGGCACCGCGACCTGGTCGTAGGTGTCCATATTCATGAAATGGTGGCCGTCGCCGTCCTGGTACATGAATTGGTGCTTGCGGTCCTCGACAAAGGCGCGCTCGACCTGCTCGGTGGTCTTAAAGCGCAGCGACGAGCTTCACGCCGTCGGCGATCCGCCGCACGTCCATCTGGGTGACCGGGGTGCCCTTGCCGGGATGGATATTCTCGGTGGAGACGATGACTCCGAGCTTGCCGTCGATCTCGACGATATTGCCTTTTCGGAGCGAGCTGGCGATGACTTTCACGGGTTCCTCGACGTGTTGGCGTTTGCGCTCTGATTTGGGGCGCACCATACCGATCTTGAGCCCGATCGCCACATATTTCCTTGCATCGTCTAGCGCCACAAGGCTATGGCCGCCGACAGTCGCGCCCGCCGCCTCGCCCTTTTGGGCCCCGCACGTCCATGCCGACCGCCGGCCGTTCCTGCTGGCGCGCAACCGCATCGTGGCGGCCTTGCGCGCCTGGTTTGCCGCGCATGATTTCGTCGAGGTCGACACCGGCGCGTTGCAGGTTTCGCCGCGGAAACGAGACCCATTTGCACGCCTTCGCCACGACGCTCGCGGCCCCGGACGGCACGTCGTCGCAGCTTTATCTGCGCACGTCGCCGGAATTCGCCTGCAAGAAATTGTTGGCGGCCGGCGAGCGCCGCATCGTCGAATTCGCCAAGGTGTTCCGCAACCGCGAGCGCGGCGCGCTGCACCATCCGGAATTCACCCTGCTCGAATGGTACCGCGCCGGCGAGCCTTATGAGTCCCTGATGGCCGACTGCGCCGCGATCCTGGCGCTGGCGGCGGAAGCCGCGGGGACGCAAGACTTTGACGTTTCGCGGCCGCACCGCCGATGCGTTTGCCGAGCCGGAGCGGCTCACCGTCGCGGAGGCGTTTGCCCGCTTCGCCAACATCGATCTGTTGGCGACGCTGCCGGGCGGCGAACCGGACCGGGAAGCGCTCGCCCGCGCGGCGCGTGCCGCGGGCATTCGCGTCGGCGACGACGATCGCTGGGGCGACATTTTCAGCCGCGTGCTGGTGGAGAGGATCGAGGGCAATCTCGGCATCGGCCGCCCGACGATACTCGATCGCTACCCGGCCGGGCAGGCGGCGCTGGCGCGGCCGGCGGAGGATCGCCGGGTCGCCGAACGCTTCGAGCTTTATGCCTGCGGCGTCGAACTTGCCAACGGCTTTGGCGAATTGACCGACCCGGTCGAGCAGCGGCGCGCGGCTCGAAGCGGAAATGGCGGAGAAGGAGCGCATTTACGGCGAACGTTATCCGATCGACGAGGATTTCCTTGCCGCTCTGGCGGCGATGCCGCAGGCTTGCGGCATCGCGCTCGGGCTCGATCGCCTGGTCATGCTGGCGACCGGCGCCACGCGCATCGAACAGGTTTTGTGGAATCCGCTTGCATGAAATCGCCTTCGGCCACGCTTGCGCACCGTCGATGAGCTTTGCGCGCAGGCGCTCGTGCCGCGCGATAAGGCTCGGTGCGCTGGCCGACGTCGCCGCGCGCTATGCCGTCGCCATCACGCCGGCGATGGCCGACCTGATCGATCGCGACGATCCGCACGATCCGATTGCGCGGCAATTCGTGCCCGATGCGCGCGAGCTCGACGAGCAGCCGGAAGAAAGCGCCGATCCGATCGCCGACGATCCGTTCAGCCCGGTCGAAGGCGTCGTGCATCGCTATCCCGACCGCGTGCTGCTGAAAGTCGTCAATGCGTGCGCGGTCTATTGCCGGTTCTGCTTCCGGCGCGAAATGGTCGGGCCGGGGCGGGGAGCGCTGTCGCCGGCGGCGCTGGCGGCGGCGCTCGATTATATCGCCGGCCATCCGCAAATCTGGGAAGTCATCCTTTCCGGCGGCGATCCGCTGGTCCTGTCGGCGCGGCGGATCAAGCACGTCGTGAAAAGGCTTGCCGCGATCTCCCACGTCAAAGTGATCCGCGTGCATACCCGCGATGCCGGTGGTCGCGCCGGAGCGGATCAGCGCCGCGCTTGTGCGCGCGCTACGCACCGACAAGGCGACCTTCGTCGTGCTGCACGCCAATCATCCGCGCGAACTGACCAAGGAGGCGCGCGCCGCCTGCGCGCGCCTGGTTGATGCCGGCATCCCGATGCTGTCGCAGTCGGTGTTGTTGCGCGGCGTCAATGACGACGTCGAGACGCTCGGCGCGCTGATGCGCGCGCTCGTCGAATGCCGGATCAAGCCGTACTATCTGCACCACGCCGACCTCGCGCCCGGCACGGCGCATCTGCGCACCACGATTGCCGAAGGCCAGGCATTGATGCGCGGCCTGCGCGGCCGTTTTTCCGGCCTGTGCCAGCCGACTTATGTGCTGGATATTCCCGGACGGCCACGGCAAATCGCCGATCGGCCCGAATTATGTGAGCGCCGACGGCGACCGACGACACGGCGATGATCGAGGATTTCAACGGCCGCCGGCATGTCTATCCGCCGCGGCGCTAGTGTCTGGTTGCGCATGCCCTTGTCGGAAAACCGGCTTCCATTTTCCGGGGCATGCGCCGAGCTTTTGTCTAAAAGTCCCTGGCGATTCTTGCGCGTTTCCCGAGCGTTTCCCGCCGGCGCGCTAAGCCGCGGTTTGCCTCAACTCCGGAAAGAAAACCGCCGTCTCGAAGCCGTGGCCGCAGGCGTCGCACGACCAACTGTGGCGTACGCAACGCTCGTTGAGGTGTTCGGACCATTCCGGCGCAAGGAGCCAGGCGCTGCATTGCGGGCAGATGTTCCTGTCGTGCGTGGCCAAGCGTGAGCGCGCCGCATCTTGCAATGACATTTGACTTAACTCCTGTCGAACTCCCGACCACCTCCCGTGAGCTTCGGACCCTAGAGGGGAGCTGTGGCATCGACGTGACCGAACTGCGTCCGTCAACGGACCGGCAGACAAAACTTCTGCGACGGTCGCGACCCATGATCCGATCAAGTTGTACCGGATGATGGTATGTTTGATTGCTGCATGATGTTTTCCAAAAAGTGATCTGCGCTTTCAGCATCGCGCCCTAGGAACATTCGGCCATTCGCCAAGTTTATCGACAGGAGCGACGCGCAGTATCCGGAGTACTTTTCATGAGCACGATACGCCTTGTTTGCTTGGGCCTAACAGTCTTGCTGTTCTCGGTAGCCGGCGCGGCAGCGCAACTGCCGCCGCCGACGGTTATCGTAACGCCGCATCCAAATCCGAGCAGCTCGCTTGTGCTGCCCGCGCCCGGGGAAAGGCCGGTATATGGCGGGCCGACCGGCACAGCTCCCGGAGCCGTCGGGGCCATCGGCGGCAACCTTGCCGGCACCAATCAAGTGGTCAATCCGCCACGCAGCGTGCTTCATGCCTCGCACCCGCGGCGGCATTATTACGCGCGGTCTGCCCCGCATTACCCGTCGTATTACCCGTCTTATTACCCGCAGTAGCGCCGCGGGCGACAGGCGAGCGTGGCCGTCGCTCGCGCGTGGCGCATCGCGCGAGCGTTACACCGTCCGCGGCTATCTGCCGCGCAACCCGCACGGTTTGACGTCGGCCAATTCATGCTCGGCGGCGTCCGGTCCTCGCGGCGGTATTGCATAGAAACATCGCTTGTCATCCCCGTATAGTCCTGCTCACCTACGCTCCGACAACACAGCCATGCTGGCGCCGGCGCGGTCGGTGCGTCAGCGGAGGGAAACACCAAGATGAGCAAGCAAAACGGTCGGACCGGGGGGCCCGCTCTTCACCATGTCAATCTCAAGACCACGCGCATGCAGGAGATGGTCGATTGGTACGGAAAGGTTATCGGCACCAAACCGAATTTCCAATTTCCCGCCGGCGCCTGGTTGACCAATGACGGCGCCAATCACCGGATTGCGCTTCTCACCTCGTCGAAGCTGAGCGACGATCCGCAGAAGCTCGAGCACACGGGCATTCATCACATGGCATTCGAATATGGGTCGTGCGACGAACTGCTCGACAATTATGTGCGGCTGAAGGCGCTGGGCATCGTGCCGCACATGTCGCTCGATCACGGGATGACCATGTCGTTCTATTACGTCGACCCGGACGGCAACAGCGTCGAACTGCAATATGACAATTTCGGCGATTGGGACGAGTCGTCGGAATGGATGCGGACCTCGCCGGAATTTGCCGCCAACCCCATTGGCGTGCCGGTCGATCCGGCGAAAATGGTGGAAGCGCGCGCTGACCGGCGCGTCGCCGGCGGACTTGCACCGGCGCGCCTTTGCCGGGGAGTTCCAGCCGATCGAGGCCGTTTGACCCGCGGGTCCCGCTGGATTAGACGCGCGGCGGCTTAAAGCCCTGCGTTCATTTTCCGCGGTATCGTCACCTTTTCGGACTCAATTTCGCCTGATACCGTCGGTTTGAATCGCGGCTCGGACGAAACCAACGACGACACGATTCCGGGGCAGGATTTCGGGGATGCCCGTGGCGGAAAAGGTTCCTATTTCTCGCGCTTCTTCGTGAAGCTCATGGAGATCATGGCCGCTGCCGTTGCCACGGCAGTCAGCGGCTACTTGGTCGCGCATCTGAGCGGCTATTTGCCGCCCAACTCAGCGGGCTCTTCCCGTCGCGATGCACCTGCCCGCCGCAGTTGCGCCCCCGCCGGCCCAAAGCACCGCGGTCAAAAGCGCACCCTTGACTGCCCAGCAGCCGCCGTCGGCCGCCGCCGACGCTGGCGAACAGCGCGCCGGGCCGCAACAGGATGGCGGTGGCGCTCCCGCGGCGAAAAAGTCTGCCAAAGCGGCGCCACCGCGCAAACCGGCGAAGAACGAGGCCAACGCCGCCGAAAGCAAGCCGCGCGACGCGGCCGAAAGCAAGCCGCGCGAGGGAGACGACAAGGAATCCGTCGAGGCGCGGGTCCGGGCCGCGCTTGCCAATGTCGATGCCAATCGCCCGGCGCCGGCCGCAGGCGCCGCGCCCGACCGACATGCCGGGACCCAACGCCACAGGCGCGCTGCCGCGCCCGGTCGACGTCCCGCCGGCCGCGCCGAGTGCTGCCGCGCCCGCGCCGCAAACGTGCGCCGCAAGCCGGCGCTTCAGTCGCCTTCGGGCCAGACCGCCCCGATCCCGCCTGCGCCGGTGCACAGCTCCAGCCCAAGCCGCTCCGGTCCAAGCCGCCCCGGTCCAAGCCGCTCCGGTCCCGCCGGCTCCAGCGCAGCCGGATCCGCTGACCACCGTCGAGATCAAATCGCGCCCGGTCGCGACCCTTGATGATGCGGCGCCGGCGCCCGAGCCGCCGCCTCCACAGCCGGAGGAGACGGGGATTGTTGTCGGCGATCAAGCACATCTTCCCGGATTTGCGGCGGCCCACGCCTGTCGGCGAAGCGCCCGCGCCCGCCCGCGCCGGTCGGCGACGAGGGCCGCTAGTTTTCTGCCCCGTCCGGCAAGACGTATGGCACGCGCGGTCGACGACGTGCGACGCGGCAAGCGCGATCTGTCCAGGACCAAAAATCACCACCGCAGCGCGGCGGTGTGGACGGGATGCGTCCCAGAGCGCGGTCGAAGCTTGTCGTCGAGCTGCGTCAGCGTGATCGAGCATCCGGCCATGTCGAGCGAGGTGACGTAGGAGCCGACCAGCGATCGGGCGACGGTCAGGCCGCGTTTTTCCAGAATGCGCCGGGCGGAATTGTACATCAGATAAAGCTCGAGCGCCGGCGTGCCGCCGAAGCCGTTGACCAGAAGCAGCACATCGCCAGAAGTCGGATTGCCGCGATCGGCCAGGATCGCGCTGACCATCTGGTCGGCGATGGCGTCGGCGCTGGCGAGCTTGATCCGCTTGCGCCCCGGTTCGCCGTGGATGCCGACGCCCATTTCCATCTCGTCGCCGGCGAGCGCGAAGGTCGGCGTGCCGGCGGCCGGCACGGTGCAGCTTGTCAGCGCCACGCCGATCGAGCCGGTCCTGGCATTCACCTCGGTGCCGAGCTCGGCGCACGATTCAGATCCATGCCTTTCTCTGCCGCCGCGCCGACGATTTTCTCCACCACCAGCGTGCCGGCGACGCCACGGCGGCCGGCGCTATGGGTCGATTTCTCGACGGCGACGTCGTCGTTGGTGATCACGGTCGCGGCTTTGCCCTCGAACAATTCCGCGCGCCATCTCGAAATTCATGCAATCGCCGGCATAGTTCTTGACGATGAAGAGCACGCCGGCCTTGCCGCCGACGGCCGCGGCGGCTTCGACAATCTGGTCGGGCGTCGGCGAGGTGAAAATCTGACCCGGACAGGCGGCGTCGAGCATGCCGCGTCCGACAAATCCGGCGTGCAGCGGCTCATGGCCGCTGCCGCCGCCGGAGATCAGCGCCACCTTGCCGGCGGCCGGCGAGCGGCGGCGCACAAACTTGCGCTCCGGCCCGAGCGCGACGATGTCGGCGTGGGCGGCGGCGAAGCCGTCCAGGCTCTCCGCCAGCATGGTGTCGACGGAGTTGATGAACTTTTTCACGCTTCCCTCCCGTTCGGCGCGGAGCCCGTCGTTATTTTTCGTCTTGCAAAATCGCGATCAGCCGCCGCGCGAATTCCTGCAGCAACGCGTCGACTTTGCCGTTGCGTCTGGCGCTGCCAAGGTCCGGCAAATGCAGCGTGATCGAGCGATCGCGCGGCGTCTTGGTCAAATGACCGATGCGCCGGGGATGGGCGCGCGCATAGGCGCGCAGGAACGCCTCCCTGGCGGACGGCGGAAAATGGCAGACGTCGAAAATCGTATTGAGATGCTGGACCGGCACCGGCACCGGATAGGACGGATTGGATATCTGGCTGACGAAGCTGCGGTTCTTGCCCATGGCGTGGGCCAGGCGGATGCGCATGCCGGAGGGCCGGCTGTCCAGCACTTCCTTGAAGATGCGCTTGTATTCGGCGACGGCGCCGACTTCTCCAGGCTCATCGAGCGCGGCTTCAGACACGGCCGCCCCCGTCGCTCAATCCGTCGATCGTCTGCTTGACCAGCGCCAGCGCCGAAGGATTGACCGAAAGCTCACGCAAGCCGCAGGCGAGCAGAGCAGGGATGCAGCGCGGATCGCCGGCCATGTCGCCGCACAGGCTGACGCCGGCTGCCGGCGCGTTTGCCGTACGTCGGCGACGCGTTTGATGAGATCAAGCACCGCCGGATGCAGCGGATCGATCAGCCGCGCCAGCGCGCCGTTGCCGCGATCGCACGCCGTGACATATTGCGCCAGATCGTTCGAGCCGATGGAAAAGAACGGCGCGTTGAACTGTTCGATGGTCAGCGCCGCCGCCGGCACCTCGACCATGATGCCCACTTCCGGAAACACCGCAGGCACGCCTTCGGCCTGCAGCGCGCTGACGGCATCGACGAACAGCCTGCGGCCGGCGTCGAGCTCATCCGGCACCGTGACCATGGGAAACATGACCTTGAGATTGCCGCGCACGGCGGCGCGGGCGAGCGCGCGCAGCTGAACGGTAAAGATCTCCGGCCGCGCCAGGCAAAGGCGCAAGCCGCGAACGCCGAGGAACGGATTGGCCTCGCCGTCCTTGGTAAATCCCGGCACCGGCTTGTCGCCGCCGGCGTCGAAGGTGCGGATCGTGACCGGGCGTTTCCCGGCCCAACGCAACACCGCGTCATAGGCCTGGTACTGCGTCTCCTCGTCGGGCAATCCCGGCTGTCCGCCGAGCAGAAATTCGGTGCGCATCAGGCCGATGCCGTCGGCATATTTCGCGTCGGCGTGCTCGAGATCCTCGACCCGCTGGATATTGATCAGCAGCCGGATCTTTTCGCCGCCCCACGACGCCGCCGGCCGGCGCAGAATGGCGCGCGCGGACGCGCGGTTCTTCTGGTGCAGGTCGCGCCGCCGTTCGAACAGGCGGACCTGCTCGGCGGTCGGATCGAGCTCGAGCGTCGCGCCTTCGCCGTCAAGCAGCGCCGTCTTGGCGTTGGGCGACACCGATCCGAGCTGCACGATCATCGGAATGCCGCGCGCCCGCGCCAGCATCGCCACGTGGCTGGTTGGACTGCCGTGCAGCAGCGCCAGCCCGCCGCCTTTCGACCAGTTGATTTCCAGAAACTGCGACGGCGGCAGATCGTCGGCGCAGATCACCGCGCCGTCGGGAATTTTGAGCGCCTCGCTTTCGCCGCCGCGCAGCGTTCGCAGCACGCGGTCGCGCAAATCCGCCAGATCGGA
Source organism: uncultured Alphaproteobacteria bacterium (assembly GCA_963804405.1). Classification (GTDB taxonomy): domain Bacteria; phylum Pseudomonadota; class Alphaproteobacteria; order Rhizobiales; family Xanthobacteraceae; genus BOG-931. Next base: position 10,737 of record CAWDQG010000014.1, read on the forward strand.
CGAGCGCGCCTGCAGGTACTCGTCGGCCGCGGAATTATAATCCGCGATCTGCTCGTCGAGCGCCGCCGCCCAGGCCGAATGCGCCGGCGTGCCGTCGGCAATCGCCGTGAAGATCGGATCGAGGAAGTCCTCGTCGTCGAGCAAGGCGACCTGAAACTCGAGGATTTGCGCGGCGTCGCCGCCGGCCGCCGTCGCCAGCGCCGCGATCTGCCCGCCGGCCGCGAGGAGCGCGGCGCGCAGCGCCGTCGCCTCGTCCTCAGGCGTGCCGGCGACGCGCCCGCTGTTTGTCGCGCCGTCGACCAGCACGAACGGTCCGTGCGCGAAACCGATCGACGCGGTTCTGCCCCGGTATCCCAGGCCTGCGATGTTGGCGCGCTTGTTCACGGACCGGTATCCGGAAAATCGGCGGCGACGAGGTCGACCAACGCCGCCACCGCGCCTTCGGCGTCTTCGCCGGAGGCCTTGATCTCGATGATGCTGTCGCGCGCCGCCCGCAGCGCCATGACTTTGGCGATGCTTTTGGCGTTGATCCATTCGGCGGCATTGGAGGCGCGAATGGAAATCTGCGCCTGAAATTTCTTGGCGAGCTTGGTGAGCTTGACGGCCGGGCCGCGCGTGCATACCCGCGGCATGCACCAGCCGTACGCTGCCGGTGATGATTTGCCGTCGTTTGGCCGTTTGGCTCGCGGGTTTCCAACGTCATTGCTTCCTCGATCAATTCCCTGTCGTTGCGCGCTACGCGGCGGAAAGTTCTTCGGCCACCGCTCTGACCTGCTCGAGCGAGCTGCCGCCGGCGGCCTCGGTCGCCGCCATGACCGCGCCCTCGACGATCGGCGCATTGCAGACCACGACCAAATCCCGCCGCTCGGGTTGCAGCATCTCCACCGCCATCTCGCTGTTGGTCTCGGCGCCGCCGAGGTCGACCAGAATGGCGACGCCCTTGGGCGACCAGGCTTTGTTGATGGCCTCGATGATCAGCGGCACGTTGGTGCCGAGCCCGCCGTCGGGGTTGCCGCCGCAGAACGCCACCTTGACCTCGCTGCCGACCATCTGCCGCACCATGTCGGCGGTGCCCTTGGCGATGTCTTTCGAGTGCGAGACGATGACGATGCCGACCGTGTCGTTCATTGCCGCGCCTCCAAGGTGTTGCAGACGGCGTGCAGGAGGACGCAGCTCGACCGCGCGCCGGGATCGACATGGCCGACGCTGCGCGCGCCGAGGAACGAGGCCCGGCCCTTGGTCGCCTGCATCGGCGCGGTGCGCGCCACCGCTTCGGTTGCCGTCGCACGCACGCGTTTGATCAAATCCGGATTGCCGGCTTCGGCTTTCAAGCGTCTCGAGCACCGGGAACAGCACGTCCAGCATGGTTTTTTCGCCCTGCTGCGAACGGCCGCGCGCGCTCACCGCGCCGACGCCGCAGGCGAAAACTTCGACCAGATCGTCGGGCAGTTGCCGGCTGTTGGCGAGCGCGTCGCCGGCGGCGATGAAGAAGCTGCCGTAAAGCGGTCCCGAAGCGCCGCCGACCGTCATCACCAGAGTCTTGCCGATGGTCTTGAGCGCTTCGTCCGGGCGGCTGCGCGCCGATCGCATCGAGCTTGCCGAGGACCGCTTCGAAGCCTCGCTTCATGTTGGCGCCGTGATCGCCGTCGCCGATGGCCTGATCGAGCGCGGTCAATTCCGGCGCGCTGGCGATGACCTGCTCGGCGGCCGCCCGCACCAGCGATTTCAAGGTTTCAGGTTCCAGCGACATGCGTCGTCCCTAGTGAATCGTCGCGGCGATGCGCCGTCCGGCCGCGTCGAAATAAAGCGGCGCGACGAGCTGCAATTCGACATCCTGGCCGGCCTCCAGCGGCTGATGCGGATCGGCCAAGCGTCACCAGCATTTGGCCGCGATATTCCAGGTGAACGTGATTTTGATCGCCGAGATGCTCGATGCGGTGGACGCGGCCGACGATGCCGCCGCCATTGTCGACTTGCAAGTATTGGCGATTTGCAAGTGCTCGGTGCGGATGCCGATTGTTTCGGTGCCGGACGGCATCGCGGCGTCGGGAATGAGGCTGGCGGGCAGGAGATTGATCGACGGCGTGCCCAGCCGGCTGGCGACATAGCGATCGGCGGGATTCTCGTAGATTTCGCGCGGCGTGCCGAGCTGCAGGAGCTCGCCGTCGCGGATGACGCCGATGCGCGAGGCCATGGTCATGGCCTCGACCTGATCGTGGGTGACATAGAGGATGGTCGCGCCGAGCTCGACCTGGATGCGCTTGAGCTCGAGCCGCAGCTCGGCGCGCAATTTGGCGTCGAGCGACGACAGCGGCTCGTCCATCAAATAAATCGCCGGATCGCGGACCAAGGCGCGCCCGATCGCGACCCGCTGCATTTCGCCGCCGGAAAGCTTGGTGGCCCGGTTGGCGAGCTTGCTGGTGATGTGCAACAGCTCCGCCGTCTGTTCGACGCGTTTGCGGATGGCCGGTTCGGGAACGCGGCGGGCAGGGGAGCGCAGCGGAAACGCCAGATTGTCGTAAACCGTCAGGTGCGGATAGAGCGAATATTGCTGAAAGACGAAGGCGATATCGCGCGTGCCCGGCGGATCGCGGGTGACGTCGCGGCCGTCGATCGAGATCAAGCCCTCATCGGGGCGCTCCAGCCCGGTGATCAGCCGCAGCGTCGTCGTCTTGCCGGCGCCGCTCGGGCCGAGCAGGACGATGAACTCGCCGTCATTGATGGCCATCGACAGATCGCGGACCGCGTTGATCTGGCCGAAGCGCTTGCTGACATGCCGGAGCGAGACATTAGCCATGGGCGGCGCTCGCTTGGCTCGATTGTTTGAATCGCCGCGCCGGTTTGCGCGTCGAACAGGCTCAAGGCATTCGACCTGAACGCAAGACCCACGATCTCGCCGACTTGCACCGGCACGCTCGACGGCAGCCGCGCTTTGACGGTCCCTTGCTCGGTCGTGACCGTGACGATCTGGGTGGTGCCCAGATACTCGGCGCCAAAGACCCGGCCGCGCACCGGCGCCGCGTCGGAAAAGCGGATGTGCTCGGGACGGACGCCCAGAAACAGCGGGCCGGCTGGGCCGTTGCTGGCGGATTTCCGGGATCGGAATGCTGACGTCTTTGAACTTTACCGCGCGCTCGTCCGAGTCGAGGCCGGCGTCGCAGCGCAAAAAATTCATCGGCGGCGAGCCGATGAAGTCGGCGACGAACATGCTCGCCGGCCGGTCGTAGATTTCCTGCGGCGAGCCGATCTGCTCGATCCGGCCGGCATTCATCACCGCGATGCGGTCCGCCATCGACATCGCTTCGTGCTGATCGTGGGTGACGTAGATCGTGGTCGCCGAAATCCGATCATGCAGGTCGCGCAGCTCGCCGCACATCAATTGCCGGAATTCGGCGTCAAGCGCGCCGAGCGGCTCATCCATCAGAAAGGCTTTCGGACGCCGCACCATGGCGCGGCCCAACGCAACGCGCTGGCGATCGCCGCCGGACAATTTCGAGGTCTTGCTCGGACAGCAGATGCTCGATCCGCAACAGCTTCGCCGTCTCCAGGACCCGCTCGCGCGTCTCGCGTCGTCCCATGCCCTGGCACTTGAGCGGGAAGCCGATGTTCTGCTCGACATTCATGTGCGGATAGAGCGCGAACAGCTGAAACACGAAGGCGATGTCGCGGGCCGCCGCGCGCCGGAAGGTGACATCCTCGCCGTCGAGCAAAATGCGCCCGCCGGTCGGCAGCTCAAGGCCGGCGATCATGCGCAGCGTCGTCGTCTTGCCGCAGCCGGACGGGCCGAGCAGCGCAAAGAAGGCTGCCGTTCTCGATGGTGAAATTGGAATCGTGCACCGCCGTGAACTGATCGAAGGCCTTGCGCAGATTCTCCACCCGGATTTGTGCCATGCGCGCCTCCTATTCCGGAAAGTGGCTGACAGCGACAAATCCGAGCGTGCCCACCAGGATGGTCACGAACGAATAGCCATAGAGATCGATCGACCACGGCTGCACCAGCATGACGATGCCGGCGGCAATGAGCGCGATGGCCACGGCTTCCCACGGCCCGCGGCGGAACCAGCGAAAAAGCCTGCCGGTCGAGGTCGCCGCACCGCTCATTTGCGCACCGCGCCGAAAGTGATGCCGCGCAAGCAGATGCCGGCGCAGCAGGATGGTGAACAGCACGATCGGAATGACGAACAGCGTGGTCGCGGCGGCGACCGCGGGCCAATCCTGGCCGCCTTCGCCGATGATGAAGGGGATGAACGGCGGCATGGTCTGGGCGTCGCCGCTGGTGAGCAGGACGGCGAAGGCATATTCGTTCCAGGAGAAAATCAGGCAGAAGATCGCGGTCGCGGCAATGCCGGTCACCGCTTGCGGCAGCACGACTTTGCGCAGCGCCTGCAAGCGCGTGTAGCCGTCGACCAAAGCGGCTTCTTCGTACTCGCGCGGAATTTCGTCGATGAAGCCTTTGAGCAGCCAGACGGCGAGCGAAACATTGACCGCCGTGTAGAGCAGGATCATGCCGAGCTTGGTGTCGGTCAGATTGAGCTGCCGGTACATCAGATAGATCGGAATCGCGACCGCGACCGGCGGCATCATCCGGGTGGAAAGAATAAAGAACAAAAGGTCGTCGGCCAGCGGAATGCGAAACCGCGAAAAGGCGTAAGCGGCGAGCGTGCCGAGGAGGACCGCAAGGAAGGTCGAGCCGAAGCCGATCACCAGCGAATTGATGAAGCGCGGCACCACCTTCGACGGTCCGGCGATCACCATGTCGTGCTGGCGTACCAGCTTGTCGTACCAGGTGGTGGCCGGCGGCAAATTGGCGATGAATTCGCGCGTCTGCCGCGTGCGCACGGTGAATAGATTGACGTAGCCTTCGAGCGTCGGCTGGAAGATCACCTTGGGCGGATAGGCGATGGCGTCGCTTTGCGACTTGAACGCGGTCGCGCGCGATCCAGAGCAGCGGCAGGATCGCGATCACGGCGTAGAGGATCACGATCACGCCGGCGACGGCCTTGCCGCGCGGCGAAGCCTCGACCACGGAATGGGCGGTGGATTTGGCGACGGCGGTCATCGCTGCTTCACCCGGTTGAGCACTTTGACGTAGATGTTGGCGGCGCCGAACACGGTGACGAACAGGATGATGGCGAGCGCCGACGAATAGCCGGTGCGCCATTTCTCGAAGGCGGCGCGTTTCAAGGTGATCGACACCAGCTCGGTGGTCGAGCCGGGCCCGCCCGAGGTCAACAGATTGACCATGTCGAACATCTTGAAGTTTTCGATGGCGCGAAACAGCACCGCCAGCATCAGAAACGGCATCACCATCGGCAGCGTGATCGACCAGAATTGCCGCCATGCCGAGGCGCGGTCGACCTCGGCGGCTTCGTAGATGTAATCGGGGATCGAGCGCAGGCCGGCGAGGCAGATCAGCATCACGTACGGCGCCCACATCCAGGTATCGACCAGGACGATCGTCCACGGCGCCAGCGCGACTTCGCCGGTCATGCTGAACGAGCTTGGCGGAATGCCGGTGAACAAGCCGACGACAGAGTTGAACGGCCCGATCTGCGGCTGGAACAACAGCGTCCAGAAATTGCCGACCACAGCCGGCGACAGCATCATCGGCAGGAGGATGATGGTGGTCCAGAAACTGTGGCTGCGGAACTGCCGGTTGATCAGCAGCGCCAAGCCGAAACCGATGACGACCTGCAGCGCCACCGAACAGATGACGAATTGCGCCGTGGTCTGCAGCCGGACCCAGAGGTCCTCGTCGGTGAGAATGTCGCTGTAATTGTCCAGGCCGACAAACTTCAGCGGCAGGTACGACATGCTCAAGTTGAGATTGGTGAAGGAGAGCCGGATCATCCAGACCAGCGGGAAGAGGTTGATCGCCAGCAGGAGCGCAATGGTCGGGGCGACAAACAGCCAGGCGATGCTGCGGTCGGAGAGGCCGCGCACGCGTTTGGCGACGCCGCGCCGGGCCTGCGCAGCGACGCGATCGGCGCCTGCATCGGGATGAATGATCGCGGTCATGCGTTCAGCTTGGTTTCGGCCGTTCGACGGACTTTGAACGAGTCTCCCCGGACGATAGCATCCGGGGAGACTTTTTTGTGCATCAGAGGTGTTTGGTCGGCGCTATTGCGACGCGACTTCTTTGCCTTGCTCCTTGAAGACCTTGGTCCAATCCTTGACCAACAGATCGAGCGCCTGCTGCGCCGTGCCCTTGTCGGCGACGACGTAATCATGCACCCGCTTCTGCATGTCGAGCAGGAGCTGCGCGTAGGACGGCTCCGCCCAGAAGTCTTTCACGATCGCCATCGATTCCAGGAACTGCGGAGCGAACGGCGCGCTCTTGGGGAAGCCGGGCGCGTCAACGACCGCCTTGAGCGCCGAGTAGCCGCCGATCTCCCACCACTTCTGCTGCACCTTCGGCTGGGCAAACCATTTGATGTAGCGAAGCGCGTCGTCCTGATGGTCGGAGGTGGCCACGACCGAGATGCCCTGGCCGCCGAGCTGGGTGAAGTGGCCCTTCGGACCGGCCGGATTGACGAAGAAGCCGATCTTGTCGCCGCCGACATTGGGATCCTTGTAGAGGCCCGGGAAGAAGGCGAACCAGTTCATCTGCATCGCCACCTGGCCGGATTTGAAGGCGTCGAGGCCTTCCTGCATGTAGGCGTTGGTCATGCCGGGAGCGGTGCAGCACTTGTACAGCTCCTTGTAGAATTCGAGGCCTTTGACGGCGTCGGGCGAGTTGACGAAGCCCTGCATCTGATAGGGCTTTTTCGGGTTTTCGTACTCGAAGCCGTAATTGTAGAGCACGTTGGTGACGCCCATGGTGATGCCTTCCGAGCCGCGCTCGGTGAAGATGTAGGCGCCATAGACTTTCTTGCCGTCGATCTCGCGGCCCTGGAAGAACTCGGCGATTTGCTTGAGCTCGTCATAGGTCTTGGGCGGCGCCAGATCGCGGCCGTATTTCTTCTTGAACTCGGCCTGGAGTTCCGGCCGCGCGAACCAGTCCTTGCGATAGGTCCAGCCGACGGCGTCGGCCATCGCCGGCAGCGCCCAATAGTTCGGCGTGTTCTTCGGCCATTCCGAGTAGCCGAGCACGGTCGCCGGCACGAAGTCGTCCATGGTGATGTGCTCTTTGGCGAAGAAGTCATTGAGCTTGATGTACCAATGATTTTCCGCCGCGCCGCCGATCCACTGGCTGTCGCCGATGATCAGATCGCAAAGCTTGCCGTGCGAGTTGAGCTCATTGAGAAAGCGGTCAGCATAGCTCGTCCACGGGACGAACTCGTATTTCATCTCGATGCCGGTTTCTTTGGTGAAATCCTTGCCGAGCTCGACAAGAGCATTGGCCGGATCCCAGGCCGCCCAGCACAGGGTCAGTTGCTTGTTCTGTGCCGCCGCCGGCCCGCTGGCAACGGCGGAGAGCGCGACGCCGGCAAGAAAGGCGAGCGCGCCGCCCGCCCATCGACCATTTCCCAGTCGCAGATGTTCGCATGTGGTTTCCCTCTCTTGAACGCGTTTCCTCTTCGTTTCCGGAGCGCCCTCGGCCGGAAACGCCGCAGTCATCGAAGCCCAGACGGGCTTAAGGCAGTTGTTCAGGGAAGGGGTTGGGCGAAGGCGACCTTAAAAGCGATCTTGGCCGCCGCGCCGCTCCTTGTTTGATGCCTCCGAGCGCGATGTTCGTTTATGCTTATTACTAAACAAATAAAACCAAATCGGCGGCGCCGTCAAGCGCCGATGTTTAGTAGCGGGCGCGAGTGGCGCGTCGCATCGTCGTCATGGTGACGCTTGCCGCCATGGCGCACTTGTGCAGTATTTGCAGGTATTTCTTCAATAATGCCAGTGACTAAGCGGCGAATCCAGGGACTCAATCGGCCGTGCGCGTCCGATGGCGCGCATACCCGCAGAGATTGATTCCGAACGCGGCGTCGCCTAGAATTTACTAACGCGCTAACTAAACTATTCCGCCAGGCCGCAATCGCGCGGAGCGAGGTGACGAGAGCCATGCCGCAACCGTTCCGGCTCATCGCTGCCAAAGGCCAACACAACGGCATATTCCGCATCTGGTACGGCGCTGCGGAAAACGATCAGTCGCCGTTCGTGCTGACGCTTGACGCCGCAACACGTGGCGCAGGCGCTGCACAAAACACTTCCGGTCACGCTCGAGGAAATCGAGGAGTACGCCCACAAGAACCGGGATCGGCTCAGAACAATCGCGCGCAAGGCTAAGGCCAGCGGCCACAACGCCAAGGTGCTGGAGTAGCGACGTTGTGACGACACGAACGCTGTTGGCGCGTCGCGGCCACTGAAGCAGGCATTCTGGCGTCGTATTGCGCATATGGCGACAGTGTAATACAACCAACCCATGAAAACATTGACGGTTCGATTGCCGGAGGCACTGGTGGCGCAGATCGAGGCCGAGTCGCGGCGGCGGAAGCTGTCGAAATCCGACGTGGTGCGCGAGCGGCTGACCGGCGGAGGAGGGTCGCCCGGGCAACGCCCGGCGCTGCTCGATGCCATCGCCGACCTCGTCGGCTCGGTCGATGGGCTGCCGCGCGACTTGAGCGCGCGGACGAAGCACTATCTGAAATCGAGCGGTTATGGCCGCAAGCGCCCTCGTTGACGCCGGGTTTCTCGTGGCGCTGCTCAGTCGCCGCGATGCCCACCATCGCTGGGCCGTCGCGCGAGCGGCGCATTTGCCGCCTCCTTGGTTGACCTGCGAGGCGGTGCTGTCGGAGGCAGTGCATTTGCTCGGCGCGCGCGGCACGCGAGCGCTGGCTTCACTGCTTCGCCGAGGCGCCGTCGTGTGCCGCTATAGTTTTGCCGATGATGGCGACGCAGTGCTCAAGCTTTTGGAGAAATATGCTGATGTGCCGATGAGTTTCGCAGACGCCTGTTTGGTGCGCATGACCGAAACGCTGAACGATCCCATGCTGCTAACAACGGACGGCGACTTTCGTATCTACCGTCGGCATGGCCGGCAAACCGTGCCCTGCATGCTGCCGCGCTCAAGCTGAAGGAGTGCCTGCGACCCACGTCTCCAAAACGTCGATCGTCGTCCCATCGAACGCCACCATATCGGCGCGGAAGCCGGGCTTAAGTTTGCCGAGCCTGTTGCCGAGGCCGAGCAGGTCCGCCGGATGGGTCGAGGCAAACCGCAAGGCGTCGGTCAGCGGCACATTGAGCAGCTTCACGCAGTTGCGCACCGCACCCGCCATGGTGAGGTACGCGCCGGCTAATCTGCCGTCACTTCGCACGCATCGATCGCCGCGGATGGAAATGGCCTCGCCGTAAAGCCGAAATGATGTCTGCGTGCCGCCGACCGGCGGCATGGCATCGGTCACGAGAATGGGCGAGGCGCGGCCGCGCAACGCGAGTTGCAGCATGGCCGGGGCGACGTGCACGCCATCGACGATCATTCCGTACCAGGCGTGATCGGACTCGAGCGCTGCGGCGATCGGGCCGGGCTCGCGGCTGTCAAGCGGCCGCATGGCATTGAACAGATGGGTAAAGCAGGTGAGGCCGGCCGCCATCGCTTGCTTGGTCTGCGCATACGTTGCCATCGAATGACCAAGCGAGATGCGCACGCCCGCGGCGGCGAGCGCAGCAATAAATTCCAGCGGCACTTGTTCGGGAGCCAACGTGACGAGCATCGCCCCTCGGCGGGGCGCGCCCAGAAGCGCGAGGTCGTCGGCCGTTGGTTCGCGAAGCGCGTGCGGGTCGTGAACGCCGGGTTTTTCCGGCGACAGAAATGGACCTTCGAGGTGGATGCCGAGAATGCTTGGCTCGACGCCGACCAGACTTTCCACGCGTCGCAGGCCGCGGCCATTTTTTCCGGGCGGTCGCTGATGAAGGTGGGCAGAAGCGATGTCGTGCCGAAGTTCCGGTGCGCCGCCGCGATCGCGCGAATGGCTTTCGGCGTCGGCTCGTCATTGAACAAGACATCGCCGCCGCCATTGACCTGGATGTCGACAAAACCGGGGGCGAGCCAGGCATTCTCCGGCAAGTCCAGGATCGGGATTGTCTTGGCGAGTTCGGTGCGAGGAAGAACAGCCGTGATGTCGCCGCCGTCGATCAGTACAGCGCAATCTTCGCGGAGCGCCACGCCATCGAAAATACGGCGGGCGGCGACGGCATGAACCTTTCCGCTCATCGCGTTCGCGTCACTTTTTGCAGATGACGCGGGTTATCAACATCGGCGCCGCGTGCTTTGGCCAGTCGGAGCAGAAACGCATAGAAACTTTGAATCAAACAAATGGCGTCGGCGTCCGCCTGATCGGGCTCGAGCGTCGGCAATCGGCCGGCTTCAGTGCCACTCGACGCAGCCATGAGAACGCGGGCGCCGGCGCGGCGCAGATCGACCGCGAGATCGACAAAGCCGAAAGCCGCTCCGTCGGTCGGCGCGAGCATAAGAACCGGCAGAGCATTCGAGACCAGAGCGATCGGGCCATGACGAAATTCGGCGCTGGAGAAAGCCTCGGCGTGCAATGCGCAGGTTTCTTTCAGCTTCAGCGCCGCCTCGCGCGCGATGGCGAGCGTCGGACCGCGGCCGATCGTGATCAACGCACTTGCGGCCGTCAGGGGAGCGAGCGCTTCGCTCCAATCGAGTTGTGCCGCTTCAATCAAACGGGCCGGCAGCCGGTCGCAGGCCGCGCTCATGTCGTCGGCGCCGGCCCATTGGGCGGTCAGACGCAGCAACGCGGTGAGCGAGGCAATGAAAGTCTTTGTCGCCGCGATGCTCCGTTCAGGTCCGGCCGCCATCGGCAGGACGAGTTCGCAAGCGTTTGCCAAGGGACTATCGGCATCGTTCACGATCGCGGCCGTGACGGCGCCGGCGGCGCGCGCCGCGGCGGCCGTTTCAATCAGGTCATCGCTTGATCCGGATTGCGAGATGGCGAGGAACAACTGATCCTCGAGGCGAAGCGCCCGATGATAGACGGTCGCGATGTTCGGTGCCGCCGCCGCGACCGGAATGCCGAGATTTCGCTCGATAAGGTGTTTGGCGAAGGTCGCGGCATGGGCGGAACTGCCGCGCGCGCAGGTGACGACGACGTCAGGTGGCCGGCGGACCAGCCGGGCAATGAGTTCGGCAACCGGTGCGGCAAGCTCCTGCGCCTGCGCCTGCACAATCGCCGGCGCCTCGCCGAGCTCGGCGGCCATTTCCGCGCCCGGCGGCTTCATCGTGACATTGGCAGTCACGCGACTTTGGCCAGCGACTGGGCGAGGGACCGCGCCAGATAGAGAGCGCCTGACAACGCGTCGCCGGCCGGCTCGACCAGATGCGACTTGGTCCGTTCATCAAGCGAAGGAGCGAGGAAGGACGCACAACCGCCGACCAGCGCCAGTCGTGTCGCGCCGATGGCGATGAGCCGAGCCGCCAGCACGTCGATATGGCCTGCGGCGAGACCGACCAATTCGCGCGCCACCGGATCGCCGTGCTGGGCATGCTCGAAGACGTCCGGCGCCAGCGACCCGAAATCGCCTGGCGAGGCCGATTGCGCCCAGGTGACGATGGCGTGGGGATCATTGCCGAACTTGTCGCCGAGGATGCGCAACATTCCGCTCCAGGCGAGCCGGCCATCGAGCGCCCAAAGCAGGCGGCGGACCGCTTCGCAGCCGAGCCAGGCACCGCTACCTTCATCGGAAATCGGCATGCCCCAGCCGCCGACCCGGTGGGTGCGCCCGCCGACCATTGCCCAGCCGACCGTGCCGGTGCCGGCGACGATGACGCCGCCGTCACGATCACCGTGCGCGCCGAGGCAGGCGGCATGCGCATCGGTGGTGACGATAGCTTTGCGGAACGGGTGCGGACAGGACTGTGCGGCCGCCAAATAGGTTGGTTCGCTGGCGCCGGCCAACGCCAGGCAGGCAACGATCTTTCCGAGCGACGAACGTGGCAGGCCGGCCTGCCTCAGACACTGGGTGGCAGCGTCCAAAATCGAGGCAAAGCTTTGCTGCAAGCCGAGACGAAGATTAGCCGGTCCCGTCGTTGCCTCGCCAAGAACCTGGCCGGAGAACGCGCACAGCCGCGCGCGGCAGCTGGTGCCGCCGCCGTCAATTCCGAGCAATAGGACTTTCGTATTCACTTGCATTCGCTCTGCCGACCGATTCCCGTCGACGCGATTCGGTTTGCGTCCGTCAATAATAAGAACCAATTAAGGTCGAAATGGTTTGCTTTTCGAGACCCATCGTCGCCTTCCTTGCCGGGCGTTAACCATGGACACCGAGCGCGCCAGTCCCCGTTACACCGATATCGACGTGTGGGAGCCCACTGACATCCTGCACGCGATGATCGAGGGCCAAATGGCGGCGGTGGCCGCCGTGCGCGCTGCGCTGCCGGCGATCGAGCAGGCGGCGCGGGCGGCCGAAGCCCGTCTCAAGGACGGCGGCCGGCTGATTTATGTCGGCGCCGGGACCTCGGGCCGGCTTGCGGTGCAGGACGGCGCCGAGCTCATTCCGACCTTCAATTGGCCCAAGGAGCGGCTGTTGCTGCTGATGGCGGGCGGCAAGGAGGCGTTGCTGCGGTCGGCGGAGAACGCTGAAGATGAGACCGGCCAGGCCATCCAGGCGATCCAACAGCATAAGATCAAGGCGCCGGACGTCGTTATTGCGGTTGCGGCGAGCGGAACGACGCCGTTCACGCTCGCCTGCCTGCGCGAGGCGAAACGCGGCGGCGCGTTTACGATCGGCATTGCCAACAATCAGGGCACGCCGATCCTGGCAGAGGCGGATTGTGCGATCTGGCTTGATACCGGACCGGAGCCGATTGCCGGGTCAACCCGTATGAAGGCCGGCACCGCGCAGCGGGTCGCTCTCAACTTGCTGTCGTCATTGGTGATGATCCGGCTCGGGCGCGTGCACGAGGGCCTGATGGTCGATCTGCAAGCGATCAATGCCAAGCTCGCCCGGCGCAGCGAAAACATTCTGATCCGGCTCACCGGCCGCACGCCGGCGGAGGTCCGCGGCGCGCTCGATCGGGCGAACGGCAGCGTCAAGCTCGCGGTTCTCCTGCTGCACGGCTACAGCTTTGATGAGGCGACACGAGCGCTCGATCAGGCCGACGGGCGGCTGCGAACGGCGCTCAAGCATCTCGGCAACCAAACCAGCGCGACTGACGTTCTGACCATCGACGAGGAGCTGTCATCCGGACGTGCAGGACCGCGGGTGACGAGAGTGAGTTTAGAGTAATGCCTGGAGGTCGTTCGTGTTTGCCAACGTAACAACTAAAAGCGCGCTTGCCGCCGGCTTGATGTGCGTCGCAGTCGTATCGACGACAAACAACGCGTCGGCCGTCACCGCCGAGGTCGCGCGAAAATGTGCGGCGCTGACCGCCAAAGCCTATCCGCCGCGCGTCGTCGGCAATCCGGCGGCGGGAAGCGCTAAAGGGAGCGGACTTACCCAACAGGAATATTTCAAACGCTGCGTCGCCAATGGCGGTGACGTCGGCGACGAGGGCGCGCACTAGGAAGAACCGCAATTTCCGGCATCGAAGAACTTGCCACGCCCTGCGGGAGTCGAACTTGTGTCCGCCGTAGGTACGAATTGCCGACCGCCGCACCGGCCCTCAGACGGGAGCCTGCCAGCTGTCGGTGGCCGCGATGCCGCCGTCGATCCAGGTCCACTCGATCTTCTGATAGGTCAACTCGATTTCCTCGTATTCGAACCCCTTCACCGACGCGGGATCGTGGCTTTCGTGTGCGTTCAGCGTAACGTCGATGATGAGCGCGTTGGTCAGCGTAATGGTGAAATACTGCACTTCGGTGCCGCTGCCGTCGGCTGACGGCCGCCAGAATGCGATCTTGGCGGCGGTCAATATCTCGTTCGTGACGAGGGCTTGGTAAAGCTTTGGCGTTGCCTGATCGATTACCATGGTGATGGTGATCGGTTCGTGCTTTCGCTTGCCGGTCGCGGCGCCGGTCACCTGGTCCATGGGGGTCGTTATCTCGTGCGTGACAGCAGTCACCGCGATGGTCCCCTCACGGCCTTTGGCCGTGACGCCGCCTTTGATGACGCCCTGCTTCGCGCCGGTGAGGGTGAGATAAGCGATAATCGACATCATCGACCTCCTTCGCGACGCCGTCTCCGAAACGGAGAGACCTTAAACACACCTGCGCGTTCCGGGATGCGGGAGCCAAACCGCTACGCGCTCGTCGAATTCGGCAACGAAACCTGCACATTGCGGACATTCGGCCCGCCGTGTTCCACGTCCGCGACCACCCCTTTGGTCGGCGTCAGTTCAGGGACGCTCGAATCGCGCTCCCAGCCTTCGTTTTCCAGCTTGATGTGCTCGATGGCGATCGCGTTGCCATCGGCGTCGAGCTCAGGCAGCGCCTGAAATTCGGAAACCCAACACTTGTATAGTTTATAGGCGATCGTGAGCTGTCCGGCCTCGTTGTAAATTTCCAAGATAATGTTCTTGCGGTAGCTGTCCGGAGGCACTTGCGAGCCTGGCGTGGTGGCATCGCTCCAGACCCGCGATGCCCAATCGTAGAAATTCATGTCCTGGGTCAGCCCGCGGTCGAGCGCAATCGGCTCATATTTGTTGCGCCCGGGCGACTTGAGCAGGGTCGAAGGATCACCGCCTTCACGGTAATCGATCACGTCGGTCGTTCGCCCCAGACTGCCGACTTCGCTGAAGCCGGCGACGGATGCGCCCTCGACCTTCAGGCGAAATCTGAAGTTCTTATAAGGGTCGAAGCGCTGAGGAGTGGCGGACAATCCCGCCCAAGCAGATGCGGCATCGCACTGTCCGCTCATTTGCTGGATCTGGAAGATGACGAATTCGGCCGGATACAGCGGGGCGAAACCAACAATGATATTTAAAATTCCATTGTCGATACTGGATTGAGGATTGTTTTCGGCATCGCATTTGACGAAGTAGGCTTGCTGCGGCGTGGTGCCCTGAAAAGCGCCCTGCAGGAACAGCATCTGCAAAAAGGCGCCGACACTCAGCCGGACCTGACTCCACAGCTGCGCATTGTTTGGTTCGAACGCGACCCATTGGGTCCCTTCGTACAGGCTGGCTTCGATGTACAGCGCCAAACGGCGCACCGGCACATACTTCCACGCCGAGCCGTCCTGATCGTTGCCGCGCATGGTGCGGGCGCCCCAGATAACGTCGCCGTATTGGGCAAATTGCCGAAGGCAGTTGACGGCTTTGGAATTCAACAGGCCCAACTGAAGCTCAGCGATATTGACGGTGAGACCCGACTGTCCGGTCAGGCTCGCCTCGATGCCCGCGGGCGCGGTCCAAACACCACGCGACGCGTCGGTCGCGGCGTAGATGCCGGCAACAAAACCGCTCGGCGGGAACGGCCGTGTCACATTCGTCACCTCGTCGAGCGCGTTGACCCAGGGGAAATAGAACGCGGAATTGATCGCGTGCGCGCCGGTCATCAAGCTGTTCGCTCCGGCTTGAAGTTTTGCGAACGTGTCGCCTTGTTCGCAGTCGACGATCAGGATGGCTCTCTTTTTGATACAGTAAGCTTGAAGCTCGGCGATGGTGGGCGGGTCGGCTTCGCCCGGCACTGCCAATAGATTGAACGGCACCTTGTCGAGCAGGTGCACGCCGGTCGTGCTGCCGGCCACATTGAGAATGGCTTCAAATTTGCCCGGCCCCGGCGCGGCGGCGGGATCCAAGACAGTGCCGTCGTTGCCGCCGGCAAGCGGCACGCTCGCCGTTCTCGGCGGCGGCAGCGGCGGAGCCGGCACGCCTGGCACGTTGGTCAGCGAAAGCGCCGGACTTTCCATCGCGGCAGTCAAGATGGTGGACTGCTCGTTGATGATGGTCACCACATATCGCGATTGTGGATCGCCGGCGTTCGGTGACAAATTCTGGAAAGTCTCGACGACGTTTTTCGTCTGGGTGGACGGGTCGGTGAAAATGACCGAGAGATCGAAACGGGTGTAGTCGGCCGGGTTCGGCTGGATTTGAACCGAATAATTATCGCCCCAGCTTCCCGGATTGAGCGCGGTGAGGGCGAGCCCGCCATTGCCGGCGGTGGTGATCGTGACTTGGCTCGGCGCCGGCGCCGCGCTCGAATCAAATAGCAATCCGGTAATCCGCACCGCGGCGGGCAGCGCAGCGATGTTGCCGCCGCTGCCGTCGGAGACCAGCCGCACGATAATGGTCTGCTGGCCGCCATTCAAAAAGAACTGGTTGACGGCATAGCCGAGATAGCTGCGCGGATCCAAGCCGCCGAACTGTTTGCTGAAATCCGCCCAGCTAACGACCAGCGTGGCACGATCGGTCGGCCCCTGGCTCGCCCAGCCAACAAAGGCGACAGTCGACGTGGACACACCGGTAATCGAATGAACGCAGCTCGGAATTTCCTGGATGTAAACTCCGGGGTAGGTATATGTCGGCACGACCGTATCCTCCCGCATGAAATGAAACGGCGCCCGTTTGGGCGAGCACCCGTGTGGAGTCAAAAAGGCGTCGGCTCTCCTGATCGTCCGGCTGACATCTGATGCGCGTCAGCAGATGGCCGGTACGGCAACCAGCGGCGATGTCCGCAAAATCCGCCGCAAGCCGAGCTCGGCGCCGAGCGGATCCTCCTGATCCCTGGGTGGTGCGGGTGCCGCATCCGGATTGGCATCGCCGCTTGCCGCGAACAGACCGCCCGCCGGCCCGCGGCCGGGCCTATCGATTGCGACGTGCAGTGGCCCCGGAAGGATTTCCACCGCTAAGAGACTCAAGGGCGTGGAATTCGGCAGGCCGAGCACCGTCAATAAATTGTCGACGGACGTGTGTTGGAACGCAATCCCGGCTCGTGGATCACGATTGAACGATTGTTGCGGATTGGAGCCGAGCTTCGGCGGATTGGGCAGCGTGATGCCCTCTTTGTGGGTCAGCAACACATTGCGCCATGAAGCGCCATCGGCCTGCAGCACCTGCGCGTAGAGCATGAACCAGATGCGCGTCTGCGGGTCGCCGGCCTGGTAGTCGTAGACCCGCCGGCCGTTATAAACAGTGTTGGCGTACGGCGCGGTTGCGTAGATGGCGGCGGCGTTGCGGCTTGCAGTGCAGATCAGATGCGGCGAGGGATGCTGAATGCCGGTGACCCGCAACGGCCGGCCATAGCGGCCCTGCGCGGTGGACCATTTCTGCAGATGTCCGGCGCGGAATTCGTAGGTCCAAAAGCCGAATAGTTCGAGGTTGTCCGACGTCATGCCGGACGGCAGCGGCAGCAGGAAGAACGTGCCGGACTTGCCGACGCCAACTGCGCTCGCCGGCACCATCTGCGTCATGGCATCAAGACCCGAATAGTCCGCCGACTGGCCGGAGAAGATGCGGCGGATCGGTTCTGGATCGATCGGCAGACCCGGCTCGGTAGTCTCCGGAAGCATTTCGGCGATTTCGGCCGCCGGCTTCGGCAGCAAATCGGCGGCGAGCAAGGGATCGGGGCCATAAGCCAACACGCGGCCGAAGAAGGTGTCGTCGGGGTCGGCAACGGGTTTGTCGAATTCGATCCACAGATAGCGTTCGCGCAGACTGGTCTGCGAATAGTTCGCCGAGTGGACGTAAGCCCCTTCGGCGATGCCGGTCGATACGATTTTTGGCGTCTGCGTCGGCGGCGTGGTGATCGGCAACGTGATCGGAAAATTGAATTGCTGCTGTGCCGCTTTGGCGAAGTGGGCGGACACACTGTAGGTCGGCGACAACGTGTCCGGGAACGCACCGACCGCGGGATTGCCGTCCACGCTGTCGAAAAAGATGATGCGCGTGCGCGATCGGTCCGGAGGCTGCGAGGAATTTGCCGCCACCGACGGGGACACGACGCGCGGTATGGTGACGACGCCGAGTTTCTGCCCGTCGCGCGCAAACTCGAACTGCGGCGCCGGCGATTTCTTTTGCCGCGGCGCGGGCTTGATCAGCCCGTCCCAGGTCCAGTCACGCTCGATATCGAGCACCAGCGCGACGATCCAGTGGCCGAGCAATTCGGTCTGGTTGGCAATGGTGAGCGAGCTTCCGTCGCCAGAAATGTTGTGCCGCAGCGTACCCGATGCGCCGAACACGGTGCGCAGGCCCGAAGCGCCGGTAAAGGTCAGCGCTTGCTGATTGAGGGCGAGCTGCTGGGCGAGCAGCTGCGGCAGATTGGTGCCCGGCTGGAAGTAGAACGCCTGCAATTGCGACTCGGGCGTGTTTGGGAACAGGGCATCTTCGCTCGAGGCTTCGTGGCGAACGATGTAGTCGGTCGACGGACCGATCTGCGCCCGGTCCGTGCCGTAATAGTTGGCTTTGGTCGGATCGCAACGCGGATAGAGGCGCACGCGAATGTCGCGCGCCGTCGGAATCGGCAGCGTGGTCGTTCCGGTCGCGGGCGCGGTCAGCGTCGAGATGTCATCGATCCCGTCGGTGTAGTTCAGGTTGATCGTCACGGTCGGGTCAGTGCCTTGATCGGACGGAAACGGCACGTTCACCGTGTAGATCACGCGAAAATTTCCATCGAGGTCGCCTGGATCTGTCCCCTCGATGCCGGTGTCGTTGACGGGAATGCGCGCTTCCACCCGCACGTCGAAACTCGCGACGTCCGGATCAGGAACGCTGATGGCGCGACCGCTCGACCAGGCGTCTTCGATCAGCGTCTGCAGATTGCTCAGCGCGAACGTCGCCGGATCGACGCCGGCATAGATCGCTTCCGGATAGCCGACGCGCGGCCGGCTCACGTCGAGCGTCTGGATCGTGCGTGTTGTCGGCGGTCTACTCGGGTAGCCGGCGATGGCCGGAGAGGAAACGATCTCCAGCGCCTTCGGCGGCAAGTAGCGCAGGAAATCGGTCAACGCTTGCGGCGCCGGCCCTGGATGGATCGCGGCATCGCTCGCCAGTGGGCCACCACCGGTAAGGTCCACCAGACGGACGCGGAATTCGTAAGGATTGCCATAAACCAGATCAGGCACCGCCGTGAGATCCGGATTGGGATTGGGAAGCGCTGGCGGAGGCGGCAGCGGATTGGCGGTGTTGGTCAATGTGAACGCGGTCGCGAGGTACTGCACGACCGGGTCGGGCAGGACCAGGCTCGCGCCCGCCCATTGCGTGAAATAGAGCGGCAGCCAGGCAGCCTGATCGTTGGTCGTGTTGTCGGTGCTGCTCGGCCGGATGGGCGCCGGCGCCACCCAAAATTCGTTGCCGCTGATCGAGGTCGTGGCCGAGCCGCCATAGGTGCTGAGATTGAACGGCAGCGTGCCGTTGACTTCACAGAGTGACTCCCAGCTGGTCGTGCCCTTGAGCCGCACATCGACGCGATAGCCGACGACGCCGAGCGGAGCCTCCGCCGGCGGGGTCGTTACCGAGCCGGGGTCCAGACGATAACGCAGCAGGTCCACCTGGTTGTTGAACCACACCGTGACTTGCTCATCGTCCCAGCCGACCTGGATGCCGGCGTCGGTTCCCGGTGGAATCTGACTGGTATCGAGGGTTGCCGCGTCGATCGTCGTGGGCTGGTTGGAATGGACGATTTGCGCGAAGCCGTCGTCGTATTCTTCGGCCTCGAACTGCGCCTCGGTGAGATTGCTCGGCGGCGTCGCCACGATCGGCAGCAATCGGGCGGCAAAGAGTTGCCGGCTGGCGGTCGCCGCGGATGCCAGCGCCGGCAACCGTGCGGCGTAGCTCTTGACCGTATCGGGATTCAATTTCCAGTCGGCGACCCAAGGATTGCCCGCGACCGATGCGTCGAGGGTGAAATAAACAAAGCCGCCGCTCGCCAACAGCGCGGCGGGGATATTGATTGGCACGCTGTAAATCAGGCCCATCGCCGCGGCGAGCACCGGCTGACGGAGCGCGTAGGAAAGCACCTGTCCCCAGGCGATGCTGGTGTCGACGCCGACCGGCGGCGCATTCAGCTTGGGTGCCTGATTGCGCAGCGCACAGCCGTAGCCGTCGCCGACAAACAGGTCGTTGGTGCGCGGCGCCGTGAAGGCGAAGGCCTCCGTGTAGCTCGCCGGCAGCGATTTGAAAATTCGCGCGCCCTTGGGCGGCGCTTGCGCCGGCGTCGTCAGTCCCTTGGCGTTGACGGTGACGTTCTGCTTGGTGGTCAGCTGGGTATAGATCTGTGAGTATAATGATGTCGCCACCGCCGGCGGCTGGGCGGCGAACGCCGTCAGCTGCGACGGCGTCGTTGAGGTCGAGGGCAGCGCGGCCAGGCCGGCCACGATGTTGGCACTCAGATGCACGGTGGTGCCGGCGAATTGCGGCCCGCTACCCAAAGGCGCGGTCGGATCGCCGACCGGAAGCAGCAGCAGATTGACCGTGAGCACACCGCTCGCGCCGTCCCAGCGCTGCGGGAAGGCCATCAAGCTGAGTTCGAGATCGTTAAGAGCCATGACGATGTTCCGTCATTAGATGTCGACGGTGAGCTGCGGCGTGTTGAAGGACTGCGAGAATTGCCAGGAGCCGTCCCAGTTCACGCTGACGACCCAGCACACCTGCAGGTGGATGCCGACCGAAACGGCGGCGATCAGCGTGATGTCGATCGACGGGATCTGAAGTTGTTCTGGCGGCCCGGCGATCAAATTCGGGATCGGGATTGCTGGCTGCAGGCCCACCCCCAATGCTGCCGACAGCGTCAGCGAAGCGCTCGCGAGGCCGTCCAAGACGTCCACGGAAGCCTGGCCGGTGAGTATCACCATCAGCGTGACGGAGTTGCCGTCAACATTGAGCTGAAATGCCAGGGTGACCGAGGCCGAGCCGGAGGCAATTCCGAGATCAATGGCGAGGCCGAGCCCGATGCCGGCCTGGATGGTGAAGGCCGGCGCGTTGTCCTGTACGCCCAAATTCATCAGCCCATTGCCGGCCAACGGCGAGGCGATCCAGTTGAACGGATTGTCCGGAGCGCCGATGCCAACGCGGAAAGTCGCACTGAGCGGCTGCAGCTGCACGCTTAGTTCGACGTCCAGACTGACATCGGTCAGATCGCCGAGGCCGAGCGGCAGGTCGGCGATGCTGAAGGTGTCCTGGACCGTCAGATTGCCGTCCGACAGCGCCACGTTCAGATTGGCGCCGGCGCCTCCGGGAAGGAACTGGGCCACGGTTTGCAGAGCGCTGAACACCTGCTGCACGATGTTCAGCGCGCCGCCGAACTGAACGTTGAGCCCGGTTACGCCCGGCGCAGTGTGTTCGTCGCCGTAGAAGCCGCCGGTGATCCACACCACCGGATCGTTGCCGAACAGCGGGACGATCACCTGCAGGGTGAAAGTCTCGATCGACAGCGTCCAACTGGGCGAAGCCGCCGAATTGACGGTGTAAGTCAGTGTCGTCGGGTTCGAAGACTGCGGCGGTTGGGTATCCTGCTGACTTTGCGCATACACCATCTGGATGTTGATCACGTCCAGGTTGGCGATGGTCACCGGCGGATCGGGATTGAATGTGTGCGTCTTTTGGTAGTGGAAGCCCTGGCCGATTGTGTTGATTTGTTCGGTGATCCCGGACTCCATCAGCGAAAGCGCCGACGAGAGATCGGGGAATAGACCGGTCGAGTTGAGAATGGCCGCGAGGTCGCCCAGGTTTGGCGAACCCACGTTGCCGGGTGCGCCGCCCGATTTCGGCGGACCCGGTTGAAGAAACTGCAAACCGGGCGCGGGCGGCGGCGGACTGATGGAGGCCGAGGTGGGAATCTGCGGCGATTCAAACAGGACTTTCTGCGTGCCGGTCGAGTGCAGCAGGCCGTAATAATTGGTCGGCTGCTGCAATTGCAGCACGTCGGCGACGTCGGCGATGTACCAGAAATCGTTGCTGGTGTTGGGCCGTACCAGCGGAACCGGATAATCGCTCGGCAACGCCGACGGCGCCGGGTTGGTGTATGGACGCCGCCCCATGCTCCAGCCGCCGCCGCGCGGGATCTGCGGTGCACCGCGCAGCGCCACACCGACCGTCGGCACGCCGGCGCCACCCGTCAATTCCGTGATGTCGTCGACTTGGAACGCCGAGCAGCGCAGCACCGTGCCCGCCGTGCCGCCGAAGCTTCCTGCCTCGACGGTGCACGAGATGGCAGGCGAGAGTGGTCCGCTCTTGCCCAGGAGCAGCGCCACCTGCGCCAGCGTCGGATTTACAAGAACCGGCCGGAGCTGCAGGTAGCCGACCATGTTTTGAGAAGCGACCGCGGTCAGTCCGGCCGGGCCGCCGACACTTTCCGCCGGGAATCCGCCGCTGGTGACTTTGAGGCTTCCGTCCAACGCCAGATCCGCATCGAACAGGACCTGGCGGAATTCAAAAAACTCGCCGGAATCCGTGAACGTAATTGTCGGCGACTGATCGCGAATGTTGCGAACATTGTAGGCGCCGTTGAACGCGCCCAAGTGCACGCTGCCGGCGAACAGCGCAAACGTTCCGGCCGAGGCTGCCTGCCAGCCGCTGTCGGAGCGCTTCACCCAGCCGGCATTCTGCCGTTGCATGGTGATGGTGCGCACCACCTTGATGCAGTAGGGGTAGATGACGCTGACGACCTGGATCACGTCGAGAGCGGTTCGGCCGATGCTGGCCTCGAACTGCACTTTGGTCACATCCGGACCGGTGACGTTCTGGTCCAGCCATTCGCTGAACGTGCTGGCGCCATAGCCGCTGAAATCGATGCGGCGCAGCGGCACCGCGGCCGTTTTTGTGCCGATCGAAAACTCGCCGCTGAATATCGAGGCCACGTCGCTGCCGAGCACAACGTTGCCGTAACCTGGGGCCGCACCAGTGGCGTCGATATTGGTGAAGCCCGGGAAAGTTGCGTCGGAAACGCCCGGATGCTCCGGCATCAGCGAGAGCGTCACGGCGCCAACAAAGAATAGCGGCGCGCTCGACGGCGCGATCGGTGTTTGCGGTGGGCCCGCGACCGGCGGACTGGGTGGGAACGAATTGGGGAAACGCGGCATGTTGGTCGCGAAGCGTCCGCCTTCCGCAAGAAACGACGAACGCCGCCCCTTGAGAGCGTTGCCCTGCACGATCACCGCATCGAGGCCGAACGGCAGGCTGAACAACGAAGCGAACGGAAGGCCGGCGGCGACATTGTCGATGTTATTCTGCAGCACCGGTGCGGGAGCGAAGGGCACGAGCTGCTGATTGTCCGGCGCCGCGACCAACAGCGGATAGCCGTGGAAAGCCGGATCGCAGACAATCGGCCCGTCCGCGCCGGTGGCGATCAATTCCATCGGCTCCCAGGAGAATTGCGGCAGCGCGAACGTGGCGACCTCGGCACCATTGAATGCCAAAGTCATGCCCAGGAACGCGACCGCCGGCGCCGCCGGCGCTGCGCCGGCATCGGCGGACCCGGGAAGCGACAAGGTTGCGTTGAGCGTCCCCGGGTCTTGCTGCGTCAGGGCGCCAATTTCGGGCGCCACGGCGACACCAAGCAGATCGACGCGCGTGGAGAGATCGAGCAGCGCCACGCCCATGGCCGGCCGCCGCGCGGCGAACGTAGCGTCGAGCTGATCGACGGCGGCGCTTTGCGGAAACAGCGCAACGGCAGATTTGCCCGCCGTCGGCGTCGGCGGCAGCAATATAAAGTCCACCACCGGTTTGGCGCTCGCGCCGCGTCCATACCACCGCGGCGACGACCGTCCCGACGCTCGGTGAATCGGTTTCGGTTTGCACCAGCGAAAGATCGAAACTTGCCGCGTACGGATCAGGCAGCGTCGGCAGCAGCCAGCGCAGATCGAAGAAGAAACTCGCGATGCATTTCGACAGCTGCTTGCCATGCAGCGCGCCGGCAAGCGTAAACCCTTCCGGCGCGTCGACCCCCATCAACGCATTCTCGATCGCAACCGGCGTAATGATGCGGCGCGGTAGTCTTTGCGGGCGCCGACCATCACCAGCGTAGTTGCGGCCGTCGTTTGGTCGATCACGAGCGCGGCAGGCGACTGATAGGGGAACCGTGCGCCGGTCGCCGACACCGGGCGATCGAGGTGCGCTTTCACCGTTCCGATCGTGAAAAGGATTTCGACGACAGACGTGGAAAAATACGCGTAAGCCGCAACCGGATCGGTGAGAAAATCAACGGTGGCATTCAGTTTTGACGGCGCCGGCAGCGGCCAGAGCTGGAACGTCGTATCCGTCGCCGTCGCATGGCCTTCAGCGAACACATACAGTCCGCCAGTGGCGATCTCGACGAGCCAGGTCGACATCGCCGAAACCGATTGAACGGCGTTGGCGAGCGATGCGCCGCTTGTCAGGCCAAACACGGCGGCGCCCGGTCCTGCCGCTACCGGCAATGTTGTGATGCTGGCATTGACCAGCGGCAACGCCCAGCCGGCACTCGCAATGGAAGCGCTCGCCCGAAGGCGTGAATAGCTCCGACGCCGTGGCGGCAAAGGTAAAGTTCGCTGGGGACGCGGTGCAGGGCACCGCGATTTCCGGCAACACGGTCACCGCCACGACTTCGCCGCCGCTCCAGTGCAGTGCCACCGTGGATCCGTAAGCCGTGGCGCTCGCCGGAGCGACCGATTGAAAAACCGCGCTCGATGGCTTGAAGATCAAGGTGACCGAAGCCGGCGGCGTGAACAGCGCTGCCGCCGCGTCGGCGCCGGGATCGCCGGCCGATATCGGTGACGGCGACGGCGCGAGCGTTGCGGTAACAGTCAGTGTCGCGGTTGAGGGAATGACATAAACGCCGGTTGACGAATACGTCATGGTCTCCGAGCAGACCAGCGATCCCCCGGTGATCGAAAATCCGGTGAATGCGCCCTGCGGGCAGGGCGGCATTCAGCCAATTCGCCAGGAACCAGACGCTTTCCGCGCCGAGCGTGAATTGCGTCGCCGTTGCTGGCGGAAGCAAAAGATGGACGATCGGAAACACGCCAAATGGCGATGATGCGCTGCCAAAGGCGAACTGGGTCGAGACGGTGAAGAGGGTCAGGTCCACCCAAAGGGCGACGCCGCTGCGATCGAGAAACGGCCCCAGCCTTTGCACGACCTGGGCGCTGCGGGCCCAGTCGGGAACTCCCGAAGGGTTCGAGATCGTCGCGGCAGTAAGGACTGCGGACAAACGCAATCGTCGTCGGCTGTCTGGTGAGGGCCTCGGTCGCTAGCCGGAACAGATCGGCTGATAATTTTGGATCGATCGGCGGCTGCGCATTGGTTGCGGTTGGACTGCATGAATTTCCGCCGGCGTTTTTCCCGCAATCAGGCTCGAGGCGAGTGCGGCGCGCGCTATGCCGAGGGCCTGTGGCGCCACGCCGGGACCGGGCGTCCAGCCGGAGGTCAATTGCGAAAGGGAGCCCGCTATCGCTGTTGGATCCGCTTGCGTCGCCACGAATTTCCCCCATCGGTTTGGGAACCGTTGCAGCTAGCCAAGGCGAGTGCTGATGCTCAGTTCGTGTCCGGTGCTTCCGGTTCCTGTCCGGTGCTATGTCGATGGTTCTTATGAAAACAAACTGCGCGCCAATCGTGCGAGCACGCCTGCTTTTGACGGCGGTTGTTCGTGCGAAGCTTGAGCGCGGGCCCCTCCTGAAGCAAAACCGAAGGGAACAAATCAAACAGAAATCTACAATCGAAGATTGGGTTCCAGCCGACGGAACAAATCGAAGGTCGTGAGTTGGTTCCAACCGCCGGATGCGTTTCGAACAATTTTTTCTTAAGGTCAGCGCCGCAGTGTGACGCCTAAATTACAAGTCCGCCATTTGTGGATATTCGCGCGCTAATCGACAACGACAAACTCGTCAGCGTCCGAACAGCGCCATTTCGATCGCTTCGATATGCCGCAGCATCGCTTGCGCGGCGCCATCGGCGTCGCGTTCTCCAGCGCCGCGACGACATGGCCGTGCTGCTCGCAATAATCGCGCCGCCGGTTTTCCGAGAATGTCTTGCGTTTGAGCTCGATCCAGGCATTGCGGCTGCGAATAACCTGCAAAATGTCATGAATGCTGGCCAACAGCTCGTTGCGCGTGGCGGCGAATAAACGCTGATGGAACTGCTGTCCCAATGTTCGAATTCATCGGTGCGCTGCGCCTGGCTGGCCTGATGATGCGCGTCCGCGATCGCCCGCAGGTCGGCGAAACTCGCATTCTTTGCGGCAATGGCGGCCGCCTGCGGTTCGACGATAAGCCGCGCCGCCATCAGATCGGCCGGAGAAACGCCGGTGACCCGTTGCACGATGTCGGCGAGTTCGGCGGCTTCGCCGTTGACGAAGGTGCCGCGGCCGACATGGCGCTTGAGCGTGCCATCACTGGCGATCGCTTCGACCGCCCGCCGCAGCGTATTGCGCGCGACGCCGTATTCCGCGGCGAGGTCGCGTTCGGCCGGCAGCCGTCCGCTCGTCGCCCACTCGCCGGCGGCGATGCGTTTGCGCAACGATCCTTCGATTCGCCTGCGACCATCTTGGGCAAGGCTCGTCCTAATGCTCAGTCCTTAAAGTGGACCGGTAGTGGACCAATTATAATTCAGCCCGATGCCGCTGCCAACTGCCAATTTTGCTCGCGTCATATCGCGCTTGCAATGCCCGGCAAAAGACCGATAATCACACCCAATACAACAAAATTGGTTCAGATTGGGGAGCGAATGAAGGTCGCTACGGTTTCCGTTGCCGGAGAGCGGCGCGTTGGGCAGATCACCACGGACGGGATGTCGATCGCGTCCGTTCGATTTGACCCTCGCCGAAGCTCAGGACGGAATTCTTGCCTTGATCCGGCGCAACGGCGCCGAGCATGCCGCCGACGCTTTCGCCAATTCCGCTTTCGCAGGTGACGATCGAGGCTCCGATTCCGCGTCCCGAGACGCAACATCTTCTGCGTCGGCAAAAACTATCACGAGCACGCCCACGAATTCGCCCGGAGCGGTTTCGACACGAGCAGCGCCAACGGCGCGGTGCCCAGCAACCCGATCATGTTCTCCAAGGTGCCGGAATCGGTGATCGCCTGCGGTAGCGCGGTGGTCATCGATCCGAACGTCTCCGCGGCGGTCGACTACGAGGCGGAACTCGCGGTCATCATCGGCAAGGCGGGCCGCGGCATCGACGCGAACGACGCCTTCGAGCACGTCTGGGGTTACACCATCATCAATGACGTGACCGCGCGCGACCTGCAGGCGCGCTATAGCCAATGGCTGATCGGCAAATCGCAAGACACGTTCTGCCCCATGGGCCCCTTCGCGGTGACGCGCGACGAGATCGACATCGGCAATACGCCGATCAGTTGCTCCGTCAACGGCGAACTGCGCCAGAGCTCGAACACGCGTCTTTTGATCTTCGACATTCCCAAAATCATCGAGACGTTGTCGGCCGGCATCACACTGCAGCCCGGCGACGTGATCGCCACCGGCACGCCGGCCGGCGTCGGCATCGGCTTCGACCCGCCGAAATATCTCAAGGGCGGCGACGTCGTGCGGATCGAAATCGGTGGCATCGGCGTCCTGGAGAATGAGATCGTGGAGCGGTCGTCATGACCTCCATTCGTTTGGCCGGCATGACGGTGGATTCGGAAGGCGAGGGCCCGCCGATCGTCATGCTCCACGGACTTGGCGGAACGTCCAACAGCTTTCAGGCGATGGTCCCGCCGCTGGCCGGCTTTCGCATTGTGCGGCCCGATTTGCCGGGGGCCGGACGATCGCCGACCGCCGGCGCAACGGATCACCGTCGGGTTGCTTGGTCGAGGCGGTCGAAAATGCCGCGACCCATCTTGGCGTCGGCCGCGCGCACATCGTCGGCCATTCCTTCGGTACGTTGATTGCTCAGCATTTGGCGGCGCGTCATCCCGGGCGCGTCGCCAGTCTGACGCTGTTTGGCCCGATCCTCGAGCCGCAGGACGCGGCGCGCGAGAGGCTGCGTGACCGCGCGGCGGCGGCGCGGCCACAAGGGCATGTGCACGGTCGCCGACCAATTGACCGGCTACGCGCTGTCGACCGCGACGGCAAATGAAAACCCGGTCGCGGTTGCTTTCGTGCGTGAGAGCCATATGCGGCAGGACGCGGAAGGCTTTGCGCGCTCCTGCGAAGCGCTGGCGCAGGCCGAGAAAGCCGACCACCGGCTGATCGATTGTCCGACCCTCATCGTCACCGGCGATGAGGACGCGATCGGTCCGGCCAGCGTCGCCCAGGAACTAGCCGACAAAATCGGCAACGCCAAAACGGTCGTCCTTCACCGCTGCGGCCATTGGACGCCGATCGAAAAATCGAAGGAGTGCGGCAGACTCTTGTCGGATTTCGTACGTGGAATTCCGATCTGACACATGCGCGCGGCGTCGATCGCGCCGCCAAAGGAGGAACCACCATGGCCTATGAGACGAACGGCTGGAACGGCGGCAACGGGCCGATCCTTTTCACCAATGTGCGCGTGCTCGATGCGACCGGTGAATATCCCTTCACCGGCGAGGTGCTCATCCAAGGCAACCGCATCAAGCAGGTTTCCCGCGGCTCGTCGCGCGTCGGAGCGAGCCCGATGCAGGGCGGCGGCGCGACGGTGATCGACGGCATGGGGGCGACCCTGATGCCGGGCCTGATCGACGCGCACCTGCATCTGTCCTGGAACAACGCGCCGGGCATCGATCCCATTCAGATGATGGAATTGGAAGAGCATATGCTCGTCACCATGGAGATGGCGAAGCTAGTGCTCGACGCCGGCTTTACGGCGGGGCGGGGCGCGGCGGCCGCCAAGCCGCGGCTCGACGTCGTCGCCAAACGCTTCATCAATGAAGGGCGCTTTCCCGGGCCGCGCTATCTGGCGGCGGGTCCGGAGATCACGACCGTCGGCGGCCTCGGCGACTCGGCGCCGTCGCATATTCCGCACGAAGGTCTCAACCTCGGCATCGTCGTGTCCGGGCCGGAGGAAGTGCGCCGCACCGTCCGCCAGCTCATCAAATACGGCGTCAATTCCATCAAGCTCAATCTCTCCGGCGAGGAGATCACCGGCATGGGCGCCGAAGAGACGCCGATGTCGGAAGAAGAAGTGGCGATGGCGGTGAAGGAGGCGAAGTGCCGGAACAAGGTCCTGTCCGCGCACGCCCGCTCGTCCGGATCGGTCAAGCAGTGCGTCCGCCACGGCATCCAGAACATCTATCACGCCTCGTTCGCCGACGAAGAAGCGCTCGACATGCTGGAGGCGAACAAGGACAAGCATTTCGTCGCTCCCGGCATCGCCTGGCTGATCAATACCGCGCGGCACGCCGAGCCGTGGGGCATCAAGCCGGGCTCGAAGGTGGCGATGCTCTACGAGCGCGAGCTCGAAATGTGCATCGAGACCATGAAGAAAATGCACCGCCGCGGCATACGCATCTGCATCGGCGGCGACTACGGCTTTGCCTGGACGCCGCAGGGCACCAACGCCAAGGACATCCAGACCTTCGTCGACATGCTCGGCTTCACGCCGATGGAAGCGATCCAGGCCGCAACCAAATACGGCGGCGAGATCATGGGCATGGCGAACGAGCTTGGCCTGGTACGCGAAGGCTATTTGGCCGACCTCCTGCTGGTCGATGGCGATCCGGTCGCCGACGTCCGCATCCTGCAGGATAAGACCCGCATCCTCGCCATCATGAAGGACGGCAAGTTCCACAAGGCGCCGCGGATGAATCAGCAGCGCCTGCGAATGACGGCATGAGCATTGTCGAGCAAGCAGCGCCGGGATTGACCGGGCGGCAGGCGTGGGGCCTGGTTTGGGCTCTCGCCGCCGCTTTGGTCGCCTGGTTGTTTTTCGCCGTCTGGCCGAGCTGGCTCGACGCCATTCTCATTTCCAAGAAGGCATTCATCAATTCGATTTTCAACGGCGTGACGCTGGCCGGGCTTTATTTCCTGGTCGCCAGCGGCTTCACGCTGGTCTTCGGCTTGATGCGCAATGTCAACCTGGCGCACGGCTCGCTTTATCTGTTCGGCGCCTATATCGGCTACGAAGTATCGCAGCGAACCGGCATCTGGCTGCTCGGCGTCGGCGCGGGCTTTGTCGGTGCTCGCCATCGTCGGCTTGCTGATGCAGGTCTTCATCTTTCGCCGCCTCGAGGGCGATGAGCTGCGGCAGACGCTGGTGACGCTCGGCATCTCGATCGTCGCCGCCGATCTGATGCTCGCGATCTGGACCGGCATCACCTACCAGATCGGCGTGCCGTCCTGGCTCGACGGCGCGGTCAAGCTTCCCATCATCACCGCGGTCCGCGCGCAACGGCACCGCCGTGATGATGACCTATCCGCTGTTACCGCTTGGTCGTGCTCGCGGTCGCCATCGTCATCGGCGTCGGCTTGTGGCTGATGATCAACCGCACGCGCATCGGCACGATGATCCGCGCCGGCGTCGACGATCGCGCGATGCTGTCGGCCTCAGGCGTCAATGTGCACATGGTCTTCGCCATCGTGTTTGCGGTCGGCGCGGGCTCGCCGGCTTTGCCGGCGTGGTCGGCGGCTCCGCGCTGTCTGTGGCACCGGGCGAGGACGTGCGCTACCTGCTCGCGTCGCTGGTCGTCGTCATTGTCGGCGGCATGGGCTCGATCCCCGGCGCCGCCATCGGCGCACTGCTGATCGGCCTGGCCGAGCAGATCGGCCTGGTTTATCTGCCGACCTACGGCATCGTTCTGACCTTCATTATTATGGTCGTGACGCTGGCGCTGCGGCCGCAAGGGATTATCGGCAAGGCGCGGCCGTCCGTCGCCCCGATTCTGGCGCTCGATCAGCCGAACAAGGCCGTCGTCGTCCCCGCGCAGTTCGGCATTGCGCAGGGCGTGCTTGCGGCGGCGTTGCTGCTCTATCCGCTCGTCGCCTCGGAGTTCTTCCTCACCCAGATCGGCGCTTATTCGCTGATCTGGGGCTTGCTGGCGCTGTCGATGATGCTGCTTGCCGGCTACGGCGGCATGGTCAGCCTGGCGCAGATCACCAGCGCCGGCATCGCCGCCTACACGGTGGCGATCTTCGGCACCAACAACATCCACATTTACGGCTTTGGCTGGCCGTGGTGGGTGCTGGTGCCGTTTGCCGTGCTGCTGGCGGCCATCACCTCGGCGATCATCGGTGCGATTTCGGTCCGCACCGAGGGCATCTACACGATCATGATTACGCTCGCGATCGCCGCCGCGTTCTTTTACTTCGCGCAGCAGAATTACGCGCTGTTCAACGGGCATTCCGGCTATGCCGGCATTCCAGCCCCGCAGGTCGCCGACATCGATTGGCGCGACGCCGGTGCCGTTTTATTATTTGTGCCTCTTTGTTGCGGCGGCTTGCTACGCGGCGGTGCTGTATTGCTCGCGCTCGACATTCGGCTTGGCGCTGCAGGCGATCCGCGACAATGGCCGGCGCATGCGTGCGGTCGGCTTCGACATCACCGCGCACAAGGTCGTCGCCTATTTCTACTCCGGCATCATCGCCGGCCTCGCCGGCGTGCTGCTGGTGTGGTTCAACGGCCGCGTCTCGCCGGGCACCGTCGACGTCGGCCAGGCCGTCAAGGTCCTGGTCATCGCGGTGATCGGCGGCCTGCGCCATCCGATCGGCCCGTTCATCGGCGCCGTCTTCGTGATCCTGATTCAGACCTTCGCCATCGATATCGTCGGCGCCGAGCGTTTCAACACGCTCATCGGTCTGGTCTTTCTGGCGATCGTTTTCGTCTCGCCGGATGGTCTTCTGGGCTTGTGGGGAAGAATAAAACCCCTGCTGGCGCAGGAGTCCCTGCGTTCCCGCCTACCGGGGGGAGCGGCACTTCGCGCACAAACACAATCCACACAAGGGAGGATGGAATGACTCTACATACGAGCAATTCTCGGCGCTGGGCCTTGGCCGCGCGGGTTGGCAATCCCGTCGGTCGCGATGGCCGAAGACACCATCAAAATCGGCGTGCTCGCCACCTTCGAGGGCGCCTTCGCCGTGCTTGGCGACGACAGCATGCGCGGCGCCGCTGATGGCCGTCGACGATTTCGGCGGCAAGGTCGGCGGCAAGAAGATCGAGATCATCAAAGGCTCGTCGGACGGCTCGCCCGACAGCGCGGTTCGCGCCGTGCGCAAGCTCGTCGAGCAGGACGGCGTGAAAGTGCTGGTCGGGCCGCTGTCCGGCGACGAAGGCCTGGCGGTCAAGGATTATGCCAAGACCAAGCCGGACGTGACCATCGTCAACGGCACGTCGGCGGCGCAGGACACGACCTTGCGCGATCCAGCGCCGAATTTCTTCCGCTTCTCCACCGACGGCGCGCAGTGGATGGCCGGCCTCGGCGACTATGCCTACAACGTCAAGGGCTACAAGAAAGTGGCACGCTGGCCGAGGACTATTCGTTCCCCTACACGCAGGTGTTCGGCTTCATGGCGCCGTTCTGCAAGGCCGGCGGCCATGTGGTCAAGAAATTCTGGGTGCCGATCGGCACCAAGGATTTCTCCTCGGTCATCGCCGCCATGCCCGAAGATATCGACGCGATCTATGTCGTGCTCGGCGGCTCCGACTCGGTCAACTTCCTGACGCAATATCAGCAGGCCGGCGGGCAGGCGCCGCTGGTCGGCGGCTCGGTCACCGTCGATCAGACGATCCTCGGCTCCAAGGGCAAGATCCACGACGTCGTCATCGGCACGCCTTCGGCCGGCCCGATCGCCGACAACAACGACGCGCCGGCATGGAAGAAATTCGTCGAAGCCTACAAGAAGCTGCCGAACGCCTTCCCGTCGCCGTCGCTGTTTGCGCAGGGCTACTACATCAACATGACGGCGTTGCTCACCGGCCTGCAGAAGGTCAATGCCGATGTGTCGGATGGCGGCGGCAAGTTGCGGGCGACGCTGGCGAGCCTGGTTCTTGAAACGCCGACCGGAAAGGTCTCGCTCGACAAGAACCGCAATGCGATCGCCGACAACTTCTTGACGGAAGTCGCCAAGAACGCCGACGGCACGCTCTACAACAAGCTCATCAAGATCATTCCGCAGGTGAACCAGACGCTGGGCATTCCGCGAGGACGAGTTCCTCAAGCTCGGCAAGGTCGGGCGCGATAATCCGAACTGCCCGTAGCCGCTCGGAACGAGAGACTGCCAGTGACCGAAGTGTCCGTTGCCGCGCGTCTGCAAGAGTCCGGAGCACATGCGCTCGAACTCGACAACGTGGCACGGCACTTCGGCGCGCTGGTGGCGCTCTCCGACATCAGCATGAAGATCGCCGCCAGCGAACGGCGCGCGGTCATCGGCTCGAACGGCGCCGGCAAGACCACGCTGTTCAACGCCATTACCGGCGACTTCATGCCGACCGCCGGACGCATCCGCTTCTTCAACGAGGACATCACGACGCTGCCGGTGCAGGAACGCATCCGCCGCGGCCTGCGGCGGACCTATCAGATATCGCAGCTGTTCGGCGGCCTGAGCGTCCGCGATTCCGTCTATCTCGCCTGCCGCGGCGTCTCGCGCGGACGCTTCGCGCTGACGCGCCCGCGCGCGGACGATCGCACCATGATGCAGGCGGAATCGATCCTGCACGCGGTCCATCTGGAAACCATGCGCGATACGCTGGTGGCGACGCTGAGCCACGGCCAGCAGCGGCAGCTCGAAATCGCGCTGGCGCTTGCCGGCGCGCCGCGTTTCATTCTATTCGACGAGCCGGCCGCCGGGCTTTCGCCGGCGGAGCGGCGCGACCTGGTCACCATCCTCAACGCGCTGCCGAAGCATATCGGCTACATCATCATCGAGCACGATCTCGACGTGGCGCTTCGCGTCACCGAGTACGTCACGATGCTGCACAACGGCCGGCTGTTCAAAGAGGGAACGCCGGAAGCGATCGAAGACGATCCGCAGGTGCAGGAAGTCTATCTCGGTGGGCGCCATGGCTGAGCGCAGCGCCGAGCCCGCTCTCAAGATCGAGGATCTTGCACGTCTATTACGGCGAGAGCCACGCCATTCAGGGCGTGTCGATGACGCTTGACCGCGGCGTTCTGGCCGTCGTCGGCCGCAACGGCATGGGCAAGAGCACGCTCTGCAACACCATCGTCGGGCTCAAGTCCGCGCGTTCCGGCAGCATCCGCACCCTCGGCCGCGAAACCATCGCGGCTTGAGCCGCATGTGATCCACCGCCACGGCGTCGGTTACGTGCCGCAGGGACGGCGGGTGTGGCCGAGCCTTTCGGTCGACGAACACCTGCGCCTGGTCGCGACCGGCGGTCCGGACGCAGCGTGGACGGTCGAGCGCGTCTATCAGACATTTCCGCGGCTCTATGAGCGGCGCACCAGCGGCGGCTCGCAGCTGTCCGGCGGCGAGCAGCAGATGCTGGCGATCTCGCGCGCGCTTCTCGGCAATCCGCGCCTCCTGATCATGGACGAGCCGACCGAAGGATTGGCGCCGGTCATCGTCGAGCAGGTCGAGGCGATGATGGTGCAGCTCGCCGAAGAAGGCGCGATGGCGATCCTGGTCGTCGAGCAGAATATCGGCGTCGCGACCGGCGTCTCCGATCACGTCGCCATCATGGTCAATGGCCGCATCAACCGCATCATGGAAGCGCGCGCGCTCGCCGCCGACCGCGAGCTGCAGCAACGGCTCCTTGGCGTCGGCCGCCAGGAGGAAGAGGAAAGCTTGCCGCCGCCGCAGACGGCGGCCGGCGAGAACGCCGAGGCGCTGCATGGCCGCGGTTTATCGGATCGAGCGCGGGGAGGGGGCTGCCGCCACTTCGGCTACCTCGGCCGCCGCAAGCCCGCCGCCGAGTGCGCTGTTGCCGGATCGATGGAAAATGCCGGCGACGGCCTTGCGGCAATCGATCGTCGAAGCCTCGCAGCGCGCAGCAGGATAATCGCGGTATCTTTGCCATTCCGTTCGCCGAGCGGATCGGCCGCACCGCTTGGTGGCCGGAACGTTCGACACCAAAGGCCGCGAGCTCAAATTCATCCGCGACCGGCTCAAAGCGCTCGGTATTCCGACGCGCACGGTCGATCTTTCAACGTCCGGCAAACCCTCGACCGCGGACGTGACGCCGCTGCAAGTGGCGAGCATGCATCCCGGCGGCACGTCGGCGGTGTTTTCGTCCGATCGCGGCCAGTCGGTCACGGCCATGGCCGAAGCGTTCGCGCGCTGGGTCGCGCGCGAGCCGCGGATCGGCGGCATCATTTCGGCCGGCGGCTCCGGCGGCACGACGCTGGCGACGGCGGGCATGCGCGCGTTGCCGGTCGGCATTCCGAAAGTCATGGTTTCAACGGTCGCCGCCGGCGACGTGCGCGACTATGTCGGCTCAACCGACCTCGTGATGTTCCATTCGGTCGCCGACGTGCAGGGGCTCAACTCGATCACCGAGCAGGTGCTCGGCAACGCCGCGCATGCGCTCGCCGGCATGGTGGCGCAGATGCCGACGCGCGAAGCCTATGAGGCCAAGCGCAAGCTCGCCCGGCCGGCGCTCGGCATCACCATGTTCGGCGTGACCACGCCGTGCGTGCAGGCGGTCACCAAGCGGCTCGAAGCCGACTACGATTGTCTCGTCTTTCACGCCACCGGCACCGGCGGCCGGGCGATGGAAGCGCTTGGCGATTCCGGACTGCTGGCCGGCTTTTTGGACCTCACCACCACCGAGGTCGCCGACATGCTGGTCGGCGGCATCTTGCCGGCCGATCGGGATCGATTTGGCGCGCCGATCCGCACCGGCTTGCCCTATGTCGGCTCGGCCGGCGCTCTCGACATGGTTAATTTCGGGCCGCGCGACACGGTGCCGGCGCGCTGCCAAAGCCGCAAATTCGTGGTGCACAATCCCAACGTTACGCTGATGCGCACGACGCCGGACGAAAACCGCGCCGCCGGCGAATGGATCGGTCAGCGGCTCAATCTGATGGAAGGGCCGGTGCGCTTCCTGCTGCCTGAAGGCGGCGTGTCGATGCTCGACAGGCCAGGCGCGCCGTTTCATGATCCCGAAGCCGACGCGGCGTTGTTCGAGGCGATCGAGAAAACGGTGCGGCCGACGAGCAAGCGCGTCGTGGAGCGGGTGCGGGCCAACATCAACGACACGGCTTTTGTCGATGCGGTAATCAATGCCTTTAATTCCGTTGCACCGCCCATCAGCAAGCGGGCCTGAGTGCAAAAAGGGCTTGAGTGCAAAGGGCTTGAGTATCAGAGCCGTGCAAAACCGGATAGAGTATGAACGTTCAATACGGGCGGCTGCGTGCGTCCGGCGCAATGAGCGGAGAGTGAGATGAGTGCGAACACTTTTGGGGAAGTGCTGCTGTGGCTGATCGGGGTGGCGATCGCCGTCGTCATCCTCGTCTACATCCTGCGCTGGCTCTACCGCCGATCGACCAAAGAGACCGCGTTCGTTCGCACCGGCTTCCTGGGTGAAAAGGTCGTCGTCAATGGCGGCGCCTTTGTCATTCCGGTGCTGCACGAAATCACGCCCGTCAACATGAACGTCATGCGCATCGAGGTGGCGCGCCGCGAGAATGGCGCCCTCATCACCCGCAACCGCATGCGCGTCGACATTATCGCCGAGTTTTTCGTCCGCGTCGGCGCCTCGACAACGGCGGTCGCGGCCGCGGCGCAGGCCTTGGGCCGGCGCACGCTGCAAGAGGACGGCATCCGCAGCCTGCTCGAAGGCAAATTTGCCTCCTCGATGCGCATGGTGGCCGCGCTGATGACGCTCGAGGAGATGCACGAGCAGCGTCGCGACTATGCCAATCAGGTCCGTGACCTCGCCGCCGAAGCGCTCGCCGCCAACGGCCTCGAACTGGAAAATGTCGCCATCGTCGACCTCGATCAGACCAGCCTGGAATTCTTCGATCCGTCGAACGCCTTCGATGCCGAAGGCCTCACCCAACTGACCGAGTTGATCGAGACGCGGCGCAAGATGCGAAACGAGATCGAGCAGCGCACCCTGGTCGATATCCGCAGCCAGAATCTGGAAGCGCAAAAGAAAGTCTTCGAGATCGATCGCGAGACCGAATATGCCCGCTTGGAGCAGGAGCGCGAGGTCGAATTCCGCCGCGCGGTGCAGCGGGCCGAGCTGACCAAGGAGCGCGCGCTCCGCGAGCAGGAGGCCGAGGAAGCGCAGCTGTCGTCACGCCAGGCGGTCGAGAAAGCGCGGCTGGCGCAACAGCTCGCCATCACCCAGGAGCGGATCAGGAGCGAGGAGGATACCCAGCGCCGCGAAATCGCCCGCCGTCGCGCCCTGGACGAGGCCGAGCTGAAGACCCGCGAGCAGACCGAGCGCGAGCAGATCAATCTCGAGCTGCAACTGGAGACGGCGCGGATCGCGCGCGAGCGCGAGCAGCGCGAGCACGAAATCGCCCGCCAGAAGGCGCTGGAGATTTTGGAGCTTGATCGGCAAATCGCGCTGGCCGAAAAAACCCTCGCCGTGATCAAGGCGGAGGCGGAAAAGCGCCGCACCGAGATTGTCGAGAACCAGCTTACCGAAGCCGAGCGCATCGCCCAGGAGCGGGCGCTGGACCAGATCCGGCTCGAGCGCGAGCGGCATCTGGAGGGCTTGCAGATCGCCAAGCGCCAGGCTTTCGAGGAAGCCGAAATTGCCGCCGCCGAGGAAGTCGAGCGCGCGCGGATCGCCACCGAGCGCGGCATCGAGGAGGCGCGGATCGCCAAGGATCGCGACGTGCGAACGCTCGCGACCGAGCGCGACAAGCTCCTCGAAATGGCCGAAATGGCCAAGGCCATCGAGTTGGCCAAGAAGGCGACCGAGCGTTCCGCGGCGATCGCCGCCGCCGAGGCCGTGCGCGTCAAGGTCATCCAGGCCGAGGAGCAGGCGATCACCGCGCGCGAGCGTGAGATCGCCGAGCGGCGCAAGCTCACGGAAATGATCGCCGCGCAACGCGAGGCCGAGCGCGAGGCGCTGCGCCTCACGGCAAAAGCCGAAGCGGAAATGCGCGCGGCCAGAAGCTTTGCCGAGGCGCAGAAGATCGCGGCCGAGGCCGCGGCCGAGGCGGAGAAGATCCGTGCGCTCGCCGCCGCCGAACGTTACGAGGTCGATGCCGAGGGCGCCCGTCAGCTCAACGAGGCCGAGAACATCTTGACCGAGGCGGCGCGCGCCGGCCGGCTGCGCGAAAAGCTTTTGGAGCGCCTCGAAGGCATCGTGCGCGAAAGCGTCAAGCCGCTGGAGAAGATCGAAGGCATCAAAATTCTGCATGTCGACGGCGGCAACGGCGGCAGCGCGACCCGCAATGTCACCGACGAAGTGATCGACTCGGCGCTGCGCTATCGGGTCCAGGCGCCGATGATCGATACGCTGATGAAGGAGATCGGCATCGAGGGCGGCAGCCTCGGCCGCATGACCGACGTGTTGCGCGACGCCAAGGACATTTCGGCGCTCACCCGCGACAGCAAGAAGGGCACCAAGGAAAAGGCGCCGAAGCAGAGCGACGACGATCGCGACCGGTAATCAAATTGCTCCATGTTGAAACAGCTGCGTGCGCCTGGTCTGGGCCCTTGGTCGCGCACCGCTATCGGTCCGGCAACTAAGCTGTCGCTGGGAGTTTTTTGTCCGGAAACTCAGCAGGATCGAGCGCCGCCAAGTCAGTCACTGCAATCAGACCGTCTAACGCAAGATCGATCATTGGATATGACACGTCTCGAGGGTACCGGTCGCCGCGGTTGACCGAAATGACTGTCTTTAACATTGGCCAAAGGCTTGCAACGTAGCTGATAGGGGGGCGGTTGGATCGTTGTGCTGCAAGCTTGCACAGATCAGCCCACAAAGAGCGCCGGTCTCGTCAACAACTATGCCTCCGCTCATGCCTGGCTCAAAACGAGCCTCAATTTCGAAGCAAGGGAAGGGTAGCATGCTCCGGTCCCGGCCAGCTGGATATACCTGTCTGATTGTCCCGATCGAAGTTGTTGGTTGATCGTTTAGTTCGATGTCATGCGTACCGTCAGCACCCTCGGTGACGTTTATTTTCGAATTGCGATAACCAAACGCCACAATCTTTTGTCCAATCGGCGGTGGCATAACCCTCAGGCGAAACGTTTTCCAATCGATCACCTCGCCGGGCAGCGTCGTGCGATCCAATCCCAAATGCAAAATGGCGATATCGGTCGAAGTCGGCCAAGCGGAAACAACTCTCCAGATACGATAGATTGGTCCTGGCAGAACCTGATATAATTTGAGTTCGAAGCTATCGATCTCTGCCTTCGTCGGCGAGTGAGCGTTAAAGCCGAATGTTTGCATTGCATATTCCAGAACGTGACGAGCAGTCACCGCAAGATGGCCGGTGATCATCGTTGCCGTGCCGATGACCACGAGATTCCAATTCGGCCGCTCAACGATGACGCGAAGCGCAATCTCGGAAATTGGGTCGTCGGGTCGCGCGTCTATAAACGCGGGTGTGTCGGGAAGGTTATGGACTGCCACGCGTTATTTGATCCATTCCTTGATCACCGGCCATGCCGCAATCACAGCGGCCGCGGCAGCTATAACCGCGACGACGACGCCTGCAATCGTCCATCCGAGTATGGATTTGAACCGGCGCGCTTCAAGCTGTCGGGTGTTGCTTTGCTCTCTTTCCAGCTGCGCCTTTTGCTCAACAACCCATTCGCGCGCTTGTGCGCGTCGAGGATCATTGTCGGCACCAAGGTAATTTACGCTTCCCACAACGAGCTCGCGGCGAATCGCGGAAAGTCCAACGGCCTCAAAGAGGCCGCGATTCTGATCCGATATTACGACCTTGGTCATGATCGGCGGGCCGTTTTTTCAATGAAGCAGTGTGACGACGACACCCGCGATCCCAGCTACGATCGCGGCGACTGCTGCGTAAAACGTCCACTTCGAGTACCAAAATATTTCTCTCTCACGTTCCCTCCGGCGGGCAGCTTGGTCGCCAAGCCATTTGAATGCAGCCTGCCGCTTAGCCTCGTCGTTGTAGATAGCGCCCTGCTTGACGTTGTCGTAAACCTGCTGCTCGCCAAGCCGTTCGAACTCCTCCTGCCACGCATTGTCGGCGGTCATGCGTTAGCCCCTCGATATTGAACATTTATTGAGCATGAATTTTCCGCGTGACAATAAGTCATTGATTTCACTGGCGCGCCCTACGGGAATCGAACCCGTGTTTCCGCCGTGAAAGGGCGGCGTCCTGGACCGCTAGACGAAGGGCGCGGGCCACGCGCGAACGGCGCTGTGGGAAGGGCGCGACATATAAAGAGGTTTGCCGGGAGCCGGCAAGCAATGGCGCGTGGCTGGCACACGGCCGCACGGCGGCGCGCCTCACCAATGCCCGGTATTGGGCATCGACGTCCACGGCTCCTTCGGCGGCAGCGCCGCGCCTTTCTGCAGCAGCTCGATCGAATGTTTGTCGGGCGAGCGGATGAACGCCATCATGCCGTCGCGCGGCGGGCGGTTGATGGTGACGCCGGCCTTCATCAGCCGCTCACAGAGCGCATAGATGTCGTCGACCTCGTAGGCCAGGTGGCCGAAATAGCGCGCCTCGCCATAGTCCTCCTCCGGGCCCCAATTATATGTCAGCTCGACCAGCGGCGCCGCGCGGTTCTGCGGTCCACTTGGCGACCAGCCCGTCGTCGCCGGGGGCGGCGAGGAAGACCAGCGTGAACTTGGCCTTGTCGTTGACGATGCCGGCGGACTTCCTTCAGCCCGAGCTTGTTGCAATAGAAATCGAGCGCCGCATCGAGATTGCGCACGCGCAGCATTGTGTGCAGATACCGCATAATGCACCCTTGGGTGTTGGATCGACTGTCGTTTTCGAAAACCTTGCCCTGCTTATTTAGGGCGGGGGCATGAGGCTCGAAAGGATGCTGGCACCCGATCTCGATAGCGCGGTCGCGAGCCTGCGGGAGATGGTCGGCGAGGCGCGCGTCGTTTTGCCGTTCACCGGCGCCGGCATCTCGACCGAATGCGGCATCCCCGATTTCCGTTCGCCGGGCGGGATTTGGACCAAGAACCGGCCGATTCCGTTCGACGAGTTCCTCGCGAGCCAGGAGGCGCGCAACGAATCCTGGCGGCGCCGGTTCGCCATGGGGGATGAGTTCGGCCATGCCCAGCCGGGGCGAGGACACCGCGCGCTCGCCAGCCTCTATCGCGCCGGCAAGGTCCCGGCGGTGGTGACGCAGAACATCGATAATCTACATCAAGCATCTGGCATAGCAGCCGGACGACGTCGTCGAGCTGCACGGCAATACGACCTACGCGCTGTGCCTCGATTGCGAGCAGCGCTACGAATTGCCGTGGGTGCGCGCGCGCATGGAATCAGGCAACGGCTGCGCGCCTGATTGTCCGGCGTGCGGCGGCTTCATCAAGACCGCGACGATTTCGTTCGGCCAGGCGATGCCCGATGCTGCAATGCGGCGCGCCCAGGCGCTCACCTTGTCGTGCGATCTATTTCTGGCGATCGGCTCGTCGCTTGTGGTCTGGCCCGCCGCCGGATTTCCGTTGATGGCCAAGCGGAACGGCGCCCGGCTGATCATCGTCAACCGCGAGCCGACCGACTTCGACGACATCGCCGATCTGGTGGTGCGCGAGGACATCGGTACGGTGTTCGCGCCGTTCGTGAATTGTGC
This sequence comes from uncultured Alphaproteobacteria bacterium, assembly GCA_963804405.1. GTDB lineage: Bacteria > Pseudomonadota > Alphaproteobacteria > Rhizobiales > Xanthobacteraceae > BOG-931. The sequence continues at coordinate 52,051 of CAWDQG010000014.1, forward strand.
GTCATCCACCGATGTTCACAGGGTGTAATACTTTTGGCCGTGTGTTGCATTTTTGTGCTTTTCCCTTTGATCGCGAATGTTATCCTCGATTCAAGAGATTCGTGAGATTCGTGTAGCGCCCGCGCGGGGCGTGCGCACAAAAAAAGCGGCGGCCTCGGCGTCATGGCGTCGGACGGAATCGAAGCAAAATCTATCGGAATGGGGCTCGGCCCGGACGTCGATCTGACCGACGAAGCCGCGGCGCGAGTCATCGAAATTTCCGGCGTCATCAAATGGTTCGATGTCGCCAAGGGTTACGGCTTCATCGTTCCCGACAACGGCATGGCCGACGTGCTCCTGCACGTGACCTGCCTGCGCCGCGACGGCTACCAGACGGCGTACGAAGGCGCGCGGGTGGTGTGCGAAGTGCTGGCGCGGCCCAAGGGCCTGCAGGCATTCCGGGTCATCAGCATGGATGAGTCGACGGCGATTCATCCGGCGCAGATGCCGCCGCCGCGAACCCATGTTACTGTGGCCCCGACGAGCGGTCTCGAACGGGCGCAGGTGAAATGGTTCAATCGGCTTCGCGGCTTCGGCTTCCTCACCCGCGGGGAGGGGACGCCCGACATCTTCGTCCATATGGAAACGCTGCGCCGCTTCGGCATTGCCGAACTGCGGCCGGGCCAGTTCGTCCTGGTCCGCTACGGGCCGGGTCCCAAGGGACTGATGGCGGCCGAGGTTCGTCCCGAGGGCGGACCGCTCGGTCCCTCGTCGCACTAGCGGCTGCCCTGACCACGTCCCGCTATTGCGCACCGCGCCTCGCCGCGTTGCTCTTTGCCGCGCTGATCGCTTGCGTCGCGCTCGGCGCGGTCGCGCCGGCGCAGGCGGCCGGCCAGTCGACACTGGAGATCGTCGAGCAAGAGCGGGGTGCATACCTTTGCGGTCGAGCTCGCCACCAACGACGACGAGCGTTCGCGCGGCCTGATGTTCCGCAAGGAATTGCCGGAAGGCCGCGGCATGCTGTTCGATTTCGAGCACGAAGCGCCGGTCGCGTTCTGGATGCACAACACCTACATCCCGCTCGACATGATCTTCATCCGCGGCGATGGCAGCATCCTGCGGATTGCCGAAAATGCCGAGCCGCTGTCGGACCGGCTCATTCCCTCCGGCGGGCCGGTACGCGCCGTGCTCGAAGTGATCGGCGGCACGGCACGCAAGCTCGGCATCGCCCCGGGCGATCACGTGAACGGCTCGATCTTTAATGGCAGCCACTGAGGCCTGAGCCTGCGGTCGGCGTGGCACCTGCGCCTTGCTGAACACCAGCGAAACAGGTATCCAACGGCGCGCTGGAACCTGCCCCGGACTTGATCCGGGGGCGGAGCCAGTCTTCGGAAAAGATCATACCAGCGGGGTATAGCGCAGCCTGGTAGCGCGGCAGTTTTGGGTACTGCAGGTCGCAGGTTCAAATCCTGCTGCCCCGACCACCCGCCTACGCTCCGCTGCGGCCGGAACCGAACAGCGCAGCTTGTTTGTCTTGAGGGATTATTCACCATGACCGCCCGTATCTACAAACCGGCCCGCACCGCGATGCAGTCCGGCCATGCCAACACCAAGGAATGGGTGCTCAACTACGAGCCGGAGCAGGCGCCCACTGTCGAGCCGCTGATGGGCTGGACCAGCTCCGGCGACATGAAGCAGGAAGTGCAGCTGAGCTTCGACACCAAGGAGGAGGCGATCGCTTATTGCGAGCGTCACGGCATCGCCTACCAGGTGTTCGAAGTCAAAGCCGCCGGTGCGCCCGCGCATCTCCTATTCGGACAATTTCGCCTATACGCGGCGCCAAGCCTGGACGCATTAGGGCTGCCTAATTAAAGTCTGGACCCACCGAGACCTGGACGCATTAAAGGCTCGGCGCGTGACGGCACGGCGGCGAAGCCAAAGGCACGCGGCAGCCAGCACACACGAAGTCGTGAGCGCCGCGCGACGCTGCTGTTGTTCCAATTGTGATTGGCGTATCAGGCCGGCCGTGTCCTAAAAGCTCCCACGACGCATCCTGCAAATCGTTTGGCTCAACGCCGCGGCGAACCGCGCGGCCATGTTCGGAGGGAACAGATGAGAATGCTCACCGCGTTGCTGGTTGTCCCCTTTGTCGGTCTGGCGATGAGTGCGGCGTCGGCGGCGGAGCGGGCCGTGGTGATACCGCCGCCGACCGTCGCGACGCCGGCCAAAACCGGCACGCAGACCGTCGTTCTGGCCGGTGGCTGTTTTTGGGGCGTGCAGGCGGTCTATCAGCACACCAAGGGCGTGATATCGGCGGTCTCAGGCTATGCGGGCGGCGAAAAGCAGACGGCGCACTATGAGAGCGTCGGAACGCGGCCGGACCGGTCACGCCGAGTCGGTCTCCGTGACCTTCGATCCGCAGCAGATCTCCTACGGCAAGATCCTGCAAATCTATTTCTCCGTGGCGCACAATCCGACCGAGCTCAACTATCAGGGGCCGGACGTCGGCACCCAATACCGCTCGGCGATCTTTTATGCCGACGACGAGCAGAAGAAATTCGCCAGCGCCTACATCGCCGAGCTCGACAAGGCCCATGTCTTTCCGCGGCCGATCGTCACGCAGCTCGAGCCGCTGCACGGCTTCTATCCGGCCGAAGACTATCACCAGGATTTCGCCGTGCTGCACCCATCCTATCCCTACATCGTGTTCAACGACCTGCCGAAGGTCGACAATCTGAGCAAATTGTTCAAGGCCGACTACCGCGAGACGCCGGTCACCGTGATGGCGTCGTCGAGCAAAGCCGGCGAGTAGTTCCATCTGATCGTTCCGGCCGCCGCCGCCACGGCGCGGCCGGAACAACAATCTGCGCGCGCCGCCGTCTATAGCCAGCCACCCCGGCCTGAAGTATCGTCCTTGCAAGGAGGCGGTCCGACAAACGGCCCGCCCTCGCAAAAGAAGGGGACTACGGGGAGGTACGCCATGGCTATGGCAACGACTTACGCGCCGCTACCGGAGGCCGAGCACAGCGCGCAACTGCGCAAGGCGGTCATCGCCTCGACCATCGGCACCACCATCGAGTGGTACGACTTTTTCCTCTACGGCACCGCGGCCGGCCTGGTCTTCGGCAAGCTCTACTTCCCCAACTCAGGATCCGCTTGCGGCGACGCTGCTCGCCTTCGGCACCTATTTCATCGGCTTTGTCGGCCGGCCGATCGGCGCCGCGATTTTCGGCCATTACGGCGATCGCATCGGCCGCAAGGCGACCCTGATCGCCACGCTGTTGTGCATGGGTATCGCCACCTTCCTGATTGCGTTCGTGCCGACCTATTCGTCGATCGGCATCTGGGGCGCGGTGCTGCTGACGGTGTTGCGCGCGCTGCAAGGCATCGGCGTCGGCGGCGAATGGGGCGGGTCCGTGCTGCTGGCGATGGAATGGTCGCGCACCCACGGCCAGCGCGGCCTGGTCGCCTCCTGGCCGCAATTCGGCGTGCCTTGCGGGCTGTTCTTGGCCAACATCGCCGTGCTCGCCTTCAGCACCTGGTCGGGCGATCAATTCCTGGTCTGGGGCTGGCGCATTCCGTTTGCGCTGTCGATCATTCTGGTCGGCGTCGGCCTGTGGATCCGCCTCGGCATTCTCGAGACGCCGGTATTCCAGAAGCTTCTGGACAGCGACAAGACCGAGAAGGCGCCGATCCTCGAAGTGATCAAAAAGCAGCCGCGGGAGATCATCCTCTCGGCATTGCTGCGCATGTCGGAGCAGGCGCCGTTCTACATCTTCACCGCGTTCATTTTCGCCTATGCGGTCAACACGCTGCATATGTCGCGAAACTTTATCCTGACCGCGGTCATGGCGGCGGCCGTCGTCTCGTTCGTCACCATCCCGCTGTCCGGCCACATCTCCGACCGCATCGGCCGCCGCAAGATGTACCTGATCGGCGTGGTGCTGACCGGACTGTTCGGCTTCCTCTATTTCGGCATGGTCGACACCGCGATCCCGTCGGCGGTGTTCATCGCCATCGTGATCTCGCTCATTCCGCACGATATCCAGTATGGGCCGCAGGCGGCGCTGATCGCGGAATCGTTTACGCCGCGGCTGCGCTACAGCGGCTCGTCGCTGGGCTATCAGCTCGCCTCGATCATCGCCGGCGGTCCGGCGCCGCTCATCGCCACCGCGTTGTTTGCTCACTATCAGACCGGCTATGCGATCGCGATCTACATCGCCGCCTGCGCGGTGATCAGCGCGGTGGCGGCCGCCTTCATGCCCGACTATACCGGGCAGGATATCTCGGCCGAGTACGACGCCTGACGTCCCGATCCCGAGGTTCGCGAGGCTTGCGGCGCGTTCATTTGCGAACTTCGGGCTGGCTTTTCCGGATCATGCCCTGACGCGTGTTGGCGCACGCGACTTCACGTGAAATAACTAACTTGCTGAATTGCGGCTCCTTCCTCCCGGCTGGGAGGGAGGGCCGCGCGTTTCTCCGCGCATATCGGACGGCAATGAATCGAGCGCCACCAATCGACACGATCAAGCCCGCGCCGCGGCGGCCGTTTTACCTGCAGCTGTGGTTTCTGGTGCTGGTCGCGATGGTCATCGGCATCGCGCTCGGCCACTTTTATCCCGACGCCGGCGTCGCCATGGAGCCGCTCGGCGACGCCTTCATCAGGGCGATCCGGGTGCTCATCGCGCCGATCATCTTCTGCACGGTCGTGCACGGCATTGCCAGCATGGCCGACATGGCCAAGGTCGGCCGCGTCGCGCTCAAGGCGCTGATCTATTTCGAGGTGCTGACGACGATTGCGCTGATCATCGGGCTCGTCGCCGTCAATGTCTTTCAGCCCGGCGCCGGCATGAATGTCGACCTGTCGCATATCGATACGTCGAGCGTGGCGACTTACCTGGCGCAAACCCAAAGCCGCACGACCGCGCAATTCCTGCTCAACATCATTCCCAACACCTTCATCGGCGCGTTCAGTGAAGGCAACGTGCTGCAGGTTCTCTACGTCTCGGTGCTGTGCGGCTTCGCGCTTGAGCGCCATGGGCAATGCCGGCAGGCCGCTCACCGATCTGATCGGAACGGCGGCGCAGATGTTCTTTCGCATCGTCGCCATCGTGATGTGGGCGGCGCCGATCGGCGCGTTCGGCGCCATCGCCTTCACCGTCGGCAAGTTCGGCGCCGGCTCGCTGGTGTCGCTCGGCAAACTTCTGATCACCTTCTATCTCACCTGCTTGATCTTCATCTTCGCGGTGCTGTGGCCGATCTGTCATTGGTGCCGCGTCAGCCTGTTGCGCTTCATCCGTTACATCCGCGAAGAGCTTCTGATCGTGATCGCGACCACGTCATCGGAAACGGTGCTGCCGCGCATGATCGCCAAGCTCGAAGCGGCGGGCTGCGAGGAGAGCGTGGTCGGGCTCGTGATCCCGACCGGCTATTCGTTCAATCTCGACGGCACCTGTCTCTATCTGGCGACCGCGGCGGTATTCCTGGCGCAAGCCACCAACACGCCGCTATCGCTCGCGGCATCAGCTGCAACTCTTGGCGGTTCTGCTCTTGGCGTCGAAGGGCGCCGCCGGCGTCGCCGGCGCGGCCTTCGTCGTGCTAGCCGGCACGCTGAGCGCGGTCGGCACGATCCCGGTCGAGAGCGTGGCGATCATTCTCGGCGTGCACCGTCTGATGTCGCAGGCGCTGACCCCGACCAATCTGATCGGCAACGGCGTCGCCACGTTGGTGATCGCGCGATGGGAGCGGGCGCTCGACGACAGCCGGCTGCAGGCGGCGCTCGGCGGCGCCAAAGCGGAGTTGAAGATGTGAGTTCGCGGTCAGGCTGCGCCCGGCGCAGCCTTGAAGCGGCGCGCAATCAAATAATCGAGCGAGACCTCGCCGGGTCCGCGCGCGATCAGGAGCAGAAAGCACGTCGCCCAAACGCCGTGGGTCGGCCAAGCCAATGGATAGACGAAGATCTCGATCACGGCGGTCATGAACAACAGCCCGAGAGCCGCGAACCGGGTCGCAAGCCCGAGCACGAGCAGAACCGGGAGAACATGCTCGCCGACCGCCGACAGGTAGGCGGCGGCGGTCGGATCGATGACCGGCAACTGGTATTCGTTTTGAAACAGCGCGATCGCGCTCGGCTTGAGGTGAAAGCCCGCGACCTTGGTCTGGCCCGATTGCCAAAACACCGCGGCCGGGAAAACGCGGGCGCAAAGCGCGATGAACCAATAGGGAATGCGATTAAGCGTCGCCAGATAGCCGTTGGACGCATTCCGACCAAGCCGGACGCGGATGCGGCTGCGGCACGGATGCGTGTCCGCTCATGACGGGCGCCGCCCCGTCGGCTCGGCAAGGATGACCGGCGGACCAGGCCCCAGCCGATCAGTCCGGCCAGATTGCCAGTGAGATCGAATTCGCGGATAGTCGGCACGCGCGGCATCGGCCGCCTCGCCAAGCGATCGCCCTTCGGCAAGCGCGCGAAGGAACACAGCGCCGCCCGGCGGCAACAGCCGCACTTCAACGTCCAGATGCGGCCGGACGATCAGCGCGTCCTCCGCGCTCCAGGTCTCGATCGGCGCCAGCGCACGCTCGCCGGAGTTCATCGCCCAGATCGTGACGATGGGATGCTTCGAGCGCACGATCTCCAGCGAAGGATGCAGTTCGATGCGCAGACCGCTAATGGCATCGGCTTCGAGCGTCGCCAGCTTGCCGGCGCCGACCGGCGTCGCGTCGGCGGCATGATAGGCACGCGTGCGCGCCGCTTCGAGCCGCGCCACGTCGGCGAGATAGGCAAGCTCGCGGGCCGGTTCGAATGCGCTGATGAAATCGGCAAATTCGTCGCCGAAGGTTGCAAGCAGCGGCGAGCGCGGCGGGTGCGCGGCCACAAAGGCCCGCGCCATCGCCACAAAGAAATCCTTGCCGACGATCTTCTTGAACCGCGGGAAAACGCGCTTCGATCGCTTTCACCAGCCCCGCGACCACGTTATTGCGATGAACGGCGAAACGCCGCTTCGCCTCGCGCGCGTCGCGCGAGACGATACCCTGCGGAACGGGCGCCGTCGGATCAAGCAGAGCTTGCGCGAAGGAGGGCTCGAACGATGACAAGCATGACCATGGCGCTCACGCCGCCGACGCGCGGCGCCGCGCCGGCAAGAATTTGCTCCGCGGCGGCGGCTTCCGCGCGCAGCGTCGGCCAATCCGGAACGTCGTTGTCCCATTCGATCAACGTCGGCAACGGCCCGGTGCGGGCGATGACCAGCGCATAAAGCGCCCAGACCGCGTCGGCGACCGGCGAGCCATGCGCATCGATCAGGAGCGGCGCGCCGGCATCGCCGGTTTCTTCGTCATGGCCGCCGAGGTGAATTTCCCGCACCCGGTCGAGCGGAAACGCATCCAGATAGGACAAAGCCTGCATGCCGTGATTGTTCGCGGAAACAAACACGTTATTGACGTCGAGCAGCAAGCCCGCATCCGGTTCGGTTGGCGATCTCGGCGAGGAATTCGACTTCGGCGATCGTGCTCTCGGCGATGCCGACATAGGTGGATGGATTTTCGAGCAGCATGGTGCGCCCGAGCGCCGTCTGCACGTGGTCGATATGCTCGGCGACGCGGGCCAATGTCTGCGGCGTGTAGGGCAGGGGCAACAGATCATTGAAATAAACGCCGCCGTGGGACGACCAGGCGAGATGCTCGGAAAAGCTCTCCGGCTGATAGCGGTCGCAAAGCGTTTTCAGCCGCGCCAGATGATCGCGATCGAGCGGCTGCATCGAGCCGATCGATAGTCCGACGCCATGGACCGATAAAGCGTAGCGCTCGCGCAAGGCGCGCGAGCTGCGCATGCGGCGGACCGCCGGCGCCCATATAGTTTTCCGCATGCACTTCGAAGAAGCCGACCGGCTGCGCAGCTGCGAGAATGTCGCGAAAATGCATCGGCTTGAAGCCGACGCCGGCGCGCGCAGGAAGATTTGATCCAATGCGCATGCGAACCTTCACAGTCGGCGCCGACGGCCGCGGCGCGAGACGCGCCGCCGATGCGCGTGCTTTGGTGCTTAGGACTTGATCGGCTCGAGCGAGCCGGTGCCTTTCGGGGTCTTGATGGTCTCGCACGTTCCTTTCGGAACGTACTTCCAGGCATTGCCCTGATAGTCGGCGGCCGATGTGCCGGCGCACGTCGTGCCGGCGCCGGCCGCGCAGTCGTTGTCGCCTTTGAGCGCGACGCCAAAGCATTTGTCCATGGTCGGCTGCGGCGGCTTCGGCGCCGGCGACCGCCGGCGCTGCGACCATCGCCAGCGCAGCAGCAAAAGAACCGGCGATCGTTGCGGCAGTGAAGACGCTTTTGGAATTGAGGACGTTCTTGAAAGAAGATGTCTGATTCGGTGATCCTTTCCAGAAACCGGTGTCGGAGGCCCAGCGAGGTCCGGCGACGGCCGACTTCATAGCAACCGGCAACGCGCCGCGTCGTCATTTTTGTTGTCGGGGGCGTCACAATCGTGTGACGCGATTCGCGTGTCCAAATAACATCTGGCTGAGCGGCGGCGACGATGGCGCGATACGCGCTGAAAATTCCGCTTATTTTACCTTCATTGCAGTGGTCGCTTCCCAGTCCTTTCCGGGCGGCGATTGGAGCAACGCCGCGGCAACGCTCGAGCATGATCTCCGCCGGACGATCCGATCCCTTCGCCGCCAAAACCTGCTGGAAGAGACCGATGGCGCGGGCGAAGTCCTTGGCGCGATAGGCGGCGAGCGCCGGACTCATAAAGCGCAGCCCAGGGCGGCGGCTCCGCGCCGGTCTCGGCGACGCCGAGCAATTCGTAGATCGCAAGCCCGCCGGCCCGGCCATAGACCACGAGCCGGTCGAGCTCGCGCACATGAATGCGATCGCCGGCAAGGCGGCGCGTTTCCTCGCCGATGATGATTTCGGTGCCGTATTCTTTGTTGGCGCCCTCCAGCCGGCTCGCAACGTTCACCGCGTCGCCGATCACCGTGTAATTGAGCCGAAACTCCGAGCCGATATTGCCGACCAGCATGTCGCCGGAATTGATGCCGATCCGAACCTTCACCGGCCGGCCGTGGTCGTCGACGAAGCCCGACGCGCGCAGCGCGCGCTGGCAGGCCAACGCGGCGCGGCAGGCGTCGACGGCGTGATCGGGATTGGACGCCGGCGCGCCCCAGAACGCCATCACCGCGTCGCCGATGAACTTGTCGATGGTGCCGCCGTGGCCGCTGACCTCACGCGAAACGGTATCCAGATAGCGCGACAGCAGCGGGATGATCTGGTCGCCCAGCCGCTCGGACAACCCGGTGAAGCCGGCAATGTCGGCGAACATCACCGTCAAGGTACGGATCGCGCCGCCGGGCCGAGGCTCGACACCTTCGCGCAGCAGCGTTCGCACCAGATCGGCCGGGATGTATTTGCGAAAGGCGGCGAGCCCGCCGGCCATGTCGGCGATGGCGGTCGACAGATTGGCAAGCTCGACGACGCGCGACGGATGCCGTCGCACCTGATCCAATTCGAAGCGCTCGACATGTTTGAGCTCGTCGACGACCGTGATGAGCGGCTTGGCGATGACCCGCCGCGCCAGCCACGCCGATAATATTCCGGCGGCGATCACCAGAAACACCAGGCCGATGACCAGGCGCCGGATCGTCGTTTCGATCGGCCCCAAAAACTCCGCCTCCGGAATGACCGTGGCGAGCGTCCAGCCGGGAAAGGCGAGGGTGGTCAGCGTGACCGCATAGCCGTCACCGGCGGTCACCATGCGCATCGCGCCGCGACTTGTCGGCTTCGCCGGAGGCCGCGCCGGCTTGCTTGAGCGCCATCTGCGCCACCGGCAACAGCGGCTGATCGTGACGCTGCATGTGCACTTCGTCGGCATCCGGATCCGGCGCCGCGATCACGGCGCCGTCGCGGCCCAGGATGAAAGCCGCGCCGGACTTTCCGACCGATAGCTGCGACAGAAATTGCGCGAGCCGCGTGTTCTCGATGATGACGGCGAGCACGCCCTGGCGCTTGTGATAGACGTCAATCGGGCCGGCATAGGCAATCGACGGGCGGAAGCCAATCGGAAACGCGGTCACCTCGAACCAGCTCGGTTCGTCCGCTTGAATGCCTTTTTTGTACCATTCCTGGTCGATGACTTTGTAATCGGTGTTTTCAAACCGGCGCTTCTCGAATTGGATATCGCCGACGACGACTTGATATTGGTCGATCCGGCGTTTGACGACGCCGTCGACCTTGCCGATTTCCATCATTTCCAGGCCGAGATCGCCGAGCTTGTGGGCGGCGAAAAACGCGTCGTCCGGCCAGCCGAACGCGACCCAGGAAATGCCCGGCTGCGCCTGCAATTGCGACAGAAAGACGAACTCGCGCTTGTCGGCCTCGCGCGTCTCCAGGACGTTCTGAACAAATAACGTGCGGATCGCGGTATGCGCGGCGGCGGCTTGCGTGGTGATGGCGTTGAGCTCTTTTTCCACCGCCGAAACGATCTGCTCGTTGATCGTGGCCGCAAGCGTGTGGCTGTTGGCCTCCGCCGTCCGCCACCACAACAAATGCACGCCGGCGGCGGTGATGATGATCGACGCGAGCACCAGGCCGGAAATCGCCAGACGAATCCCAATGCGCATGACTGCAATAGCCTTTAAGAATGCTGCCAGGAGAACGCTGCCTGGAGAACGCCGCTCACGTTCGACCTGTGCCGGCGGCGAACCTTCCTGCCGCGCAAATTGATTAGCGCAGCTACGCTAACGCGGCCAGCATGTCACGCATTTTTGTTTCGGTTCTCAATTCCGATGCCGCCGCGATTTCCTCGGCACGCCCAATCGCAACGGCCAAACTGGCGTGCCCCCTCGTCACCGACCAGTCTCCCGACGTGGTATTGTCCAGGTGCGCGATCTGCACTTCCTCGGGGCGTCTGCAGGGTAAGTCAGTTAGGCTCGGGAGAGCGCAACGCGCGCGCTGGGGTCAGCTTCAAGCACGCGCACGACATCTTGTTTCAGCAAGTAGATCGACGCCGCCAACAGCACGACATCCTTCATCAGGAAAGGAACGTTGCCGGCCATCGCCGGGAATCCAGCAACCGGATCCCAGCCATTCGGCATGAACGGGATGATCGTGACAGTCCCGACGAACGTGGCCGCCGATCCGAGGGCCCCCAAGAATTCCCAGTCGCTTGTTCCAAAATCCCAGGAACAGCAGCGTGCCGAACAGCCCTTCGGAAGCGCCCAGAAACCACGATGCCCCGCGGATGCCGAAGACAGGGTACATCCAGAAAATCAACGGGCCGTTGCTGATAAACGGAATAAGGACCTGGGCCTCATAGGCGAACCACTTCTGGTAGCCAAAGGCCAGGAAGATCAGCACCATCGACGCGCGGATAAGGTGGTAGTCGAGGTCTTTGATGAGAAGACCGGACTTCGCCAAGACGTGAATGAGCGCATTCATGGTTCACTCCCTTCTTGATCGCGCAGCCATGGATTAGCGGCCCCTCCCGACCTGTTCGGCGACTGCGTCAGCCAAACCTGTATTTTTTCACGCTTCGCTCATTTCGGCTTCGCTCGCGCGACATCCGCAGCGCTGATGCCCTCTAATGCGAGCCCGTATCCGACGCCCTCGTCGATGATACGACGCAGCTTCTGCGTCAGCGCGATACGTGTGTAGTGAGTTGCGAGTGGCGGCAGCTTGGCGAGTCCTTCCGCGATCTCGCGCGCGCGGACGAGCAGCTTATCGGCCGGCACGATTTCGTTGACGGCGCCCCAATCCTTGGCCGTCTCCGCATCGAGCTCCTGGCGGGTGAGGATGAAGTAGCGGCCGCGTACGGTGCCGATCGCTTCCTGCCACAGCAGATTGACCCCATCGCCCGACGCGATGCCGAGTTCAAAATGGGGCTTGTCCTGAAAACCCGTCGAAGGGGTGGCGAGCACGATATCACAGAGCAGGATGTACTCGGAGTGCAGCCGCGCCGGGCCGTTCACCGCGGCGATCATCGGCACTTCGATGTCGAGGATGTTCATGAGGACTTTTTTGCCCTCGCGATAGATTTTGTCGTAGCCTTGCGGGCTGAAGAAGTCGAACCCGTCGAGCGTGATCGTCTCCATGAACGCGTTGCCGCTGCCGGTCAGGATGACCACGCGGTTATCCAGATCGGAGCCGATCGCGTGAAAGAGGTCGACGAACTGTTCGTGCGTATGCCCGTTGAAGACCAGCGTGCTGCCGTTGGTGTGAAGCGCTACTTCCATCACGCCCGTTTTCGAACGGGTCAGGCGGGCATTGGGAAAACTCTCGCGATACGCGTCAAAGCGTGTCATCGATTCACTCCACCATGCGAGGAACCACTGATCGGGGCATCAACTAAGCCACTTTCGACGTAGCCTCTTGTGTCGCGCGAGGCGGCACGTTCGATAGCAGGAAACCGAGACCCTCCGCCATCGTCGGGTGCGGGAGAACGGCGTCGCGGAGCTTCGGATACGGCAAAGCTCCCAGCATCGCCATCTCGACCACGGCCATAACCTCACCGGCATCGCTGCCGATCATGGTGAAGCCGAGAATGCGGTCGTCATTCTCGCCGACCAGGACTTTCATGAAGCCCAGCTTCTCGCCCGTGGCCTGCGCGCGAAGCACCGTGCTGGTCGGCATCCGCGCGACGCGGGCAATGACGCCCTGACGCTCGGCTTCGCGCTCGCTTAAGCCCACATGGGCGAGCGGCGGATCGGTGAACATGCAGTAAGGCACCAGCCGATCGCGGGTGCTGCGCTTGCCGCCGGCGAGATTGTCGCGAATGATGCGAAAGTCGTCTTCGGAGATGTGGGTGAATTGTGGGCTGCCGGCGCATTCGCCCAGGGCCCAGACCTGGGGCGCACTCGTCTCCAGCCGCTTATTGACACGAATGTAGCCGCGACCGTCGAGCTCGACGCCGGCTTCCTTAAGCCCGATCCCGGCGGTGTTTGGTACGCGTCCCACCGCGACCAGAATGTCACTGCCCTCGATGGTTTGCTCGCCGGATGTCAATCGGCGTTCAAATTTGACCCCCGATCGGCGTCCAATTTTGACCCCTTCTGGCGACGTGTTTTGGCGGTAGCGCTCGCGCCGTCGGAGCTGGTCGGGGTTGCGGAGACGGCGCGAGCGCGGGTTGTCGGTTGATCGTCAGCCCGGCTCTTGAAGCGCCAACTGTCATTGCCGGTCTCGATGATGTCGCAGTGGTGGGTCAGGCGATCGAGTAGCGCGGTCGTCATCTTGGGATCACTGAAGACGCTCGGCCATTCCCCGAATGCGAGGTTGGTGGTGACGATGATTGAGGTGCGCTCGTAGAGGCGACTGACGAGGTGGAACAGGAGCTGTCCTCCGGATTGAGCGAACGGCAGATAGCCGAGTTCGTCGAGAATGATGAAGTCCATTCGAGTGAGTTGATCGGCGATCCGACCCTGCCTTCCGTTACGGGTCTCGATCTCGAGCCGGTTGACGAGATCGACCACGTTGTAGAACCGGCCACGGGAGCCGGAGCGGATGCAGCTTCTGGCGATGGCGATGGCCAAATGGGTCTTGCCGGTGCCGGTCCCGCCGACCAGCACGGCGTTGCGCTGCTGGGCGATGAAGCCGCCGCCGGCGAGATCGTTCACGAGCGTCTCATTGATCGGCGTGCCCTCGAACTGGAAGTCGTCGAGGTCCTTGGCGAGCGGCAGCTTGGCGATGGTGAGCTGGTACTTGATCGAGCGCGCCTGCTTCTCGTTGATCTCGGCGTTGAGCAGATCACCGACGATGCGCTGGGGTTCATGCTGGCGTTTGACGGCCGTGGCCATGATCTCGTCGAAGGCGGCCTTCATGCCGTAGAGCTTGAGCTCGCCCATGAGGTCGAAGAGTTGGGATCGTTCCATCAGTTGGTTCTCCTGAGGTTGTCGTAACGGGCACAATCGGCGATGGGCGCGTGGCGCAATGTCAGCGCGGCCGGCGTGAGGATGGTGGCCGGCGGGCCAGGATCACGCTGGCGGGCAAGGATGTTGAGGACGACATCGGCGGAGTGGACGCTGTGGGCGATCGCTTCGGCGCACGCGGCCTCGACCGCCGGCAGCCCGTCGGTGAGCACCGCGGTGAGGATGTCGACCATCTGCCGATTGCCATCGTCGGCGCCGGCGAGCTTGCGCCGCACGCGCTCCATCGACGCCGGCAGCACCCAGTCCTTGAAGGGTGCGCCGTTGCGCAGGGCGCCGGGCTTGCGGGCGAGCACCGGCACGTAGTGCCAAGGATCGTAGACCGTCTCGCCACGGCCGAATGAGCGGGGATGCTCGGCGACAATCCGCCCGTCCTGGCGGATCACGATGCGGTCGGCATAGGCGTGAACCTCGACCGGACGCCCGACAGCGCTGGCGGCCACCGAGTACTTGTTGTTGTCGAAGCGCACCAGGCAGGTCTTCGAGACCGATGCCGGCACCGCGTGGAATCCATCGAACCGGCCGGCATAGGGAACGAGCTTCGGCCGCTCCGCCTCGAACACCTCCCAGATCGTCTGCTCGGTCAGCTCCGGATGGTGATGCACCTTGGCGTAGGCGATGCATTTATCGAGCAGCCAGGCATTCAGTTCGTCGTAGATTCTTGAACCGCAGCCGCGGCGTGAAGAACCGCTCGCGGACCAGCCCGACCTGGTTCTCGACTTGCCCCTTCTCCCAGCCCGATGCCGGCGTGCAGGCGACCGGATCGACGAGGTAATGGCTGCACATCTGCAGGAAGCGGCGATTGTAGAGGCGACCCTTGCCGACGAAGATCGTCTCCACCGCCGTCTTCATGTTGTCGTAGATGCCGCGCCCGCAGGTGCCCTTGAACAGAGCGAAGGCCCGGTCGTGGGCGTCGAACACCATCTCCTGCGTCTCGCGCGGATAGGCGCGCACGAACAGCATCCGGCTGTGACAGAGCCGGACATGGGCGGCCTTCACGATCACCGTCACGCCGCTCAGCAGGACGACTTCGTGGCTCCAGTCGAACTGGTAGGCTTCCCCGGCGCAAAGCTCAGCGGGACATAGGCCGCCGCCGTCGATTGCCCATGCTCCTTGGCCCATCGCCTGGCGTAGCGGCGCACGGCATCGTAGCCACCGTCATAGCCGCGCCCGCGTAGTTCCTCGAAGATCCGGATCAGCGTCAGCTGCTCGCGAGCGGCTTGGCCGCGTTGCCTGCCAGCAGTTCGTCGAGTTCTGCCGTCCATCGCCCCAGCTTCGGCCGCGGCTGAACGTCTCGCTCGTACTCGAAGGATGTCGCACCCGACCGCAGTACCTTGCGAACCGTGTTCCGGGACACCTTCAGGTCCCGCGCGATCTCCTTGATCGTCTTGCCCTTGATGAAGTGCTCGCGCCGAATCCGGCCGATCGTCTCCACTGTCAGCATTCCCCCACCGCTCGCTTGGAATTCAAAGCGAGCAGCGCATCAGGCCAACCTTCAGGGGGTCAATTTTGGACGCCGATCCCCCGGCTCAGGGGGTCAAAATTGCACGCCGAATGACAGGCCAGATAATGGATGCTGTGATTTGGCATTTACTCAGAGGCAAAGTCATGAGAATTCGGCGATATATAGGTCTGTGCGTGGCTGTGCTCGCTGCATCCATGTCGGCGAGTTACGCAGGGCCGTGCCTGGACGAAATAGGCGCGATGCAAGCAAAGATCGACGCCAAGCTCGAAGCGATAGCCGCCGCCGGACCGCCTGCTACCGCCGACGCCATGGAGGGACCGAACAGTCCTCAACCGACTCCCCGCTCCATAGCTGGAGTGGAGGAAAGGATGGGTGAAATACGGCCCGAGACCGTTCAGGCAATCCAGCAAGGTATGCGGGCGCGCGCGGCCGACACCAATAGTGACAAGGCCGCTTGCGAGCAGGCTCTGGCTGAGGTGCAGCGCACACTTGGTAAGTAGAAGCGGAGCGCCGACGCCAATCTGTAGCTCGCTCGCGCGCGATGCGCCGAATGCCGGGGGCGGCCGGCTGATTTTCATTGCTCAGGTCGGAGTAATGCTGCGGGAGCGCGAACGCCGAGTCCCAGAAAAAGGAGAATTGCAAGATGGATCGCCCGCCCTTGCCGCCTTTCGACGCCGAAACTGCTGTACAGAAAGTGCGGCTTGCGGAAGATCTCTGGAACGCGCGAAATCCGGCTCAGGTCGTCCTCGCCTATACACCGGACGGCTATTGGCGAAATCGCGCAGAGTTCTTCCGCGGGCGCGAGCAGATGCAAGCTTTTTTAACCCGCAAATGGACGCGCGAACTGGACTATCGCCTCATTAAGGAGATCTGGACCTTTCGTGAAAATAGGATTGCTGTTCGCTTCGCCTATGAGTTTCACGACGACAGCGGCAACTGGTTCCGTTCCTACGGAAATGAGAATTGGGATTACGATGAGCACGGGCTCACCCGCCTTCGATTAGCGAGCATCAACGATCTTCCGATCAAGGAAACCGAACGTAAGTATCATTGGCATCTTGGTCGCAGACCAGACGGGCATCCGGGTTTGAGCGAGCTCGGCCTTTGAACCTTTGACGCAACACAGCATCCGGTCTTGTCAGCGACTTTCCGGCCGCATTGACATTTCTGACGGGGATACATTGCACCACTGGGACATCCTCAATATTCGGTACTTTGAGTCTCCTGCATCCTTTTGCTTCCGCTGTTCTTCGACGATCAAACGATTAAGATAGTTCCGCCGCTCTTCATCGGTCGCGGTCTTGAGTATGGACACTCTCGATATTGCGCTTCGGCTCGGTGCTGCGACCCTGGTTGGAGTTGTACTCGGCGACAAACGGACGGTGCCCAAGGGCGTTGGAATTGACGAGGCGGGGGCCAGGCGGATTTAACAGGGGGCTGATTTATCCTCAGCTTTCCTACTATTAGCTGGTGCGGGCTCGGCGTGCCGTCTCACCGCAGTTTGCCGTTCGATCGCGGCTTTTTCCCATTGGCCTTCATCTCCGCTCGCTTGGCTAGCTTTTCGTAGTCGGCCGCAAGATCGTTGATCAGGATGGCCGCTTCGGAGCCAGCCATCTTGAGGGCCAGCGCCCGCATTTGTGCCGCGCGGTCGCGCCAATGCTGCGGATCGTCGCTGTCGCCCGTGGACATGGGAACCGTGCCTTAGGATCATTATGGAACCCGATGGAACCTTGGCAAGACCAGACGTCGGCTCCTTGGAGAATAAGGCTAGATCGTGGCGGGCCGTGGACTTTTATAAGGAATCGGATTAAAAGCAGCGCGGGGATTGGGGGAGCAACTTATGACAACCGCAGAGACCGAAGACAGGCATGTCGTCGCTCGACGTGTGTTCGATGCGTTGTGTGCGCGATTTCCCGACAAGTACGTTGCGCTGATTTAACCGCGCTCTCTAGCAGACGACCAGCCGTTGAGCGGTCGTGCCGAGCCTGACCCTCGTCCGTCCGCCAACTGAGCGACGAGCAGGAACTTGGGTTTTTTCATCGAGTAACAGCTCGCGCCTAAATTTTGTTGTGGCGTAACGAGGTTCAACGTGAACGAGGACCACCGACTACCGCAAAGGTTGTCGAATGACGTTCGCCATCGCTTTTTTGCTCGGATCAATGTTCGGCGCATGCTTGGGCTACCTAATCGCTTGCGCCATTCGCTTCGAGCCTACAACAACAGCTTCGCCAGACCATATGCCAACAGACCAATCCAAACGAGGTTGACACCCACCGCGATTGTCACAGCGGCAAGCGGCCAAGCGCGATGCCACAATGCCAACGCGGCGTTCGGCGAATAATCCTTTTCGGTGGTTGTCACGACAGCCCTTAAATCCCGTGCTAGCACAACGATTAGGGCAGGTTCAGCCAAACTGTAATGTGACAACCAGCACACTTTTCCGCGAGGTCCACTGCTCACCAATATCGCCAAGCTGCCGGAGCTGCTCGGCCGAGGTACTGAGCGTCTGGTGACGCAGATCACTTCGTCCTGGCAAGAAAGCCGGGCAATAATTCCACACTTTCTGCATGGAATACTTTTGGTCACGGTGTGACCATTTGAGTGCGACCTCATTGCTCTTTTCAAACGCTCGTTCTAATTTCAGTCAATCGTTTGAACCGGAGCGATTTCGCAAGGAGGTCTGGAGCGATGACGACAAGAGATAAGCTTCAGCTTGCGGGTCTAGGCTTCGGGATGACTTTTTCCGTCGCATGGACGGCGTTCCTGGGCTTTGCGCTGTCCAAAGCAATCGAATGGTTGTTGTAGAAGTTCTAGCAAATGTGGGGCTGTGACATGATGGAAACTGCTCCGTTGACCTCATCCAGCGCCGACTTTGAGGATATGATTACGCAATTTCGCCATCGGCTGCGGCCCCCTCCCGCACTAACACTGGCCGATTGGCTGCGTGTTAATCTCGGACTGTCTGGTGCCACGGAGGACTTTGACTTTCCGTCGCGTGAGGAAGTGCGCAGGCAGTTACGCGCTGTCCTCAGGGCTGTGAGCCAAGAGTTGGAAATCCACCGACAAGATTACGGGCACTTAGAAGCACCGCAAGCCGCGGCGTGACGGTAGACAATAAGTACTGATGGAGTGCGCCGAACCTTTCACGGATCATATCCCTCCGCTTCCCGCCGTCCTGGGCAACGATTACTGGTTCCTTCCTTCAGGCCTCTATGAAAAAGATTGAGTGTTTTGTGATACTCGTAATGACAGTTATGGCGCTTCTCGCCGTGGCGCCTTCCGGTGCGCGGAACACCGGTAACGCCTACTGCCGCAACTGTAGTGGCGCTCAGATCAGTGGGACTGATAAATGATCAAATGCTAGCCGCTCGCCGCGCTGATCGCCCGGCGTGAGTCGCGCTGCGGCAGTGTCTCGTCCCTTTCGCGGGCGCAAAAATCTCGTTTGCATCGAGGATCCGGGCAAGCTCCGCCGAAGACTTGGCATTCAAAGCCCCGTGCGCGATCTAATTTTGCCCCTCAATTGGGGGATAGTTTGTGAGAGGCGGAAGGCTTATCCGTCAAGAAGATTAGGGCAGCCCCGGCGTGTTGCTGCCAGGCTATCCGCCGGGGCCCGTGTACCAGGTTGCAGGGAGTTTAGGGACAAACGCATCCTGGCCACTCTGGACAAAGTTCCACAAACTTGTCCGAGTTCCAAGACAAACCAGTGGCGAATCCGCCAGGTGGATGCGACTGCCAGAGTTTGCAAATCAGCTTATACGTCGCTTGCTTCCTCTGATGAGCGCGCGCAGACGCGTGACTTTCCCGTGATTGCCCTGGCCGCAAATGGTCGGGGCTTTTTCAGGGCGGCCCGAACTCAGGATGTACTTTCGTGGAATATCTTGCGCGCCGCTGCCCGCCGCCGCCGCGCAATGTATTCGCGGACTCCGTAGCCGCAGCCGAAGGCTACAACGAGCAAAACAAGCAAGGGTGCAATCTGTATAATCAATTGCACTGACGTAGCTCGCTACCGTGACGACCCGTATTTTGTAGCAAGTAGCTTACAATCTGAAGTTAGACTTTAGGTTACGCGATGGAGTGCGGGGCGGGCGCCGAGGGATGACGGGAATGCCCCGCACTCTCGCCGTTCAGGCGCCTTGCCGGCCGCAAATCATAGCAACGAGTAGCGCAACGCCGATTGCTAACATGAGGATTTCCATCCAGGGCATGGGAGCTACCCTCCCTTGCTGGTTGGATCAGAGCGAGAGTTATTTTCAAACTCTCAGTCACCGACGGCTCAGAAAGTTCAGCGGCGTCTTTTCTGTCGGTGATGCCCAATATTATCCTGGGATTATGACGCCCGATAGTTGAAAATCGCGAATTTCCGGCGCTGGCTGGCCGTTACGATGATGCATCTCCGCGTCGGTACTGAGGTATCTTCGCAACATTGGCGGCGATGCGCCGTGCTTCGTCGCGGGTAAGTAGATTGGCCGCCGTGCGCCTTCCGGGGTTGGCTTCGAAATACACGTAAGCCAACGCTTGACCGTTATTATGCACCGCCAGTGCCGCGCAATTAGTTGCTTGCCCGGAACGCGGCATCATGATCCGCCCGACCATCTGCGCCCGTTTATAATGGGGATAACGGGCGTTAAATACCGCCGCGCTGCCTAAAAGCGCATAGTAAGCCCAAGTTCGTGGGGGTCAGCTCAAACTGAGAGTTGTGGCCTTGTCTAAAGGAAAACAGAGATTCAAGGAAACCGATGCTGCGCGGCTGATAAGGGCTGCGCAGAAGTCTGGGGTTCGCAAATTCACGGTCCGCGTTACGCCGGCCGGGGCTCTCGAAATCGAGACGCTCG
Organism: uncultured Alphaproteobacteria bacterium; assembly: GCA_963804405.1. GTDB lineage: Bacteria > Pseudomonadota > Alphaproteobacteria > Rhizobiales > Xanthobacteraceae > BOG-931. Next base: position 72,238 of record CAWDQG010000014.1, read on the forward strand.
CAACGGAGCCGACCACCAAGGTCATTGACGCCAGCAACGAGTGGGACGTGGCATCATGAGCAGGTGGGAGGGAGAAGTTTCGTGCGAGATGGGCGGTCGGAAGTACACCGGCCACTACCACGTCGACAAGGGCATGCTGCACGTCAGCTACGGCGGCTGTAGCAAGAGCACCCAAGTCGGCCGCCATTTCCTAAATCCGAAGCCGCTGGCCGCCATATTGGTGCGCGAATTGGTGGCTAAGGCGCGAAAGGACAGCGCCGCGTGACCAAGCTCCCGCTCCGCTACGTCAACGAATATCGCGACGTTCGCGGCAAGGTAAGGCGCTATTTCAGGCGGCGAGGGCAGAAGAAAGTCCCGTTGCCTGGTCTGCCGGGCTCCGAAGAATTTATGCGTACGTACCAGGAGGCGCTTAGTCGAGAGGCGCTGCTAGAGATTGGCGCCAGCCGCACGGCACCGGGCACTATCGACGCCCTGATCGTCGCTTATTTCAGGAGCCGCGCCTTCACTGAAGCTCTGGCGCCCGAAACTCAGCGGATGCGTCGCAACATTCTTGACCGCTTCCGCACCGAACATGGCGGCAAGCGAGTAGCCAAGCTTGAGAGCAGGCATGTCGCCGGACTGATCAAGGATCGATCCGTCCACGCGCAGAAGAATTGGCTCAAGACGCTTCGCGGATTTATGCTGTTTGCTATTTCAGAGAACTACCGCGCCGATGATCCGACCGCGGGCGTCAAGGCGGCACGGCCGGCGGTCAAGAGCAGGGGCCACATGACCTGGGGCGCCGCAGAGATCGCCGCCTATCGTGCGCGTCACGCACTAGGGACTACCGCCCGCCTAGCTATCGAATTGCTGTTGAATGTTGCTGCGAGGCGCGGCGATGCCCACAAGCTCGGCATACAGCACGTGAAGGACGGCAGGATAACATGGCGTCCTAACAAGACTGCGCGTAGCACAGACAAGGTGCTGTCGATCCGCATTCTTCCGGAACTACAAGCCGCGCTTAATGCGATGCCCGCTCATAATACGTCGCTCGCTTTCGTTTTGAATGATTACGGCAAGCCGTTCGCTTCTTCTGCCGCCTTCGGCAACAAGTTTGCTGATTGGTGCAAGGACGCTGGATTAAAGCCGGTGCCATGTGCCGACGGGCGGGTGAGAAGTTATCGCGCTCATGGATTGCGTAAGGCTGCTTGCTGTCGGCTTGCAGAAGCCGGATGCACAGCGGCTGAGATCATGGCCGTCAGTGGCCACGGCAGCTTGGCACAAGTTCAGGTCTACATCGATGAAGTAGATCGGGACCAAATGGCCGACGCAGCGATCACGAAATTGGTTCAGAAGGCGAACAGGAAGTGACTAAACTTTCCGGCAGGTGTGACTAACAATGCAAGAAAAGCCCGAAAATAAAGGATTTCTTGATGGTGGTGGCGACCCCGGCAGGATTCGAACCTGCGACCTTCAGCTTAGAAGGCTGTTGCTCTATCCCCTGAGCTACGGGGCCGCTTGCCGGCAAGCTTATATAGAATCTTGCATTAAAATGCCCGGTAAATCCGGCCGACCGCGGCCAGCCGGCAGGCGAGCCGGCCGCGACCAAAAAGTTTAATTTTGCCGCCGCAGCGTCGGTCACGACCTCGACACGATTCGACCTTCAAATCCGCCGCACTGACACGCTTGAGCATGATCTCATCCGAAAACCGGGTGCCCACCGTCGGATCAAATCCGATGGAGCTTTTTCGGGATCGTGCCCTAGAGGGTGAAATTGCGCGCCCCTTCCGGGAGGAGTTCTCCGATGATTTGGTCGCTTGTTCGCGCCGGCGTTGCCGCCGCGCTGCTCGCCGTTGCGCCGGTCCTTGCATCGCAGGCCGCCAACGCCGCCGATAAGCCGTTCCAGAACCGCGAGCTTGCCGACAGCGCGGTTACGCTCGAGGCGCAGATCAAGTCCGACGCTGGCACGCCGACCAAACCGCTGCCGCAGATCCGCAAGGATGCCGACGCCGCCTTCGCCAAGAACGATTTCCGCGCCGGCATGGCCTTGCTCGGCCAGATCGTCGCCGCGGCGCCGAACGACGCCGCCACGTGGCTGCGGCTGGCGCGCACCATCATGCAAATCCGCCCCGCCGACGACAACGAAAAAGCGCTGTTGCTCGAGCGCGCTTCGACCGCGGCCTACATCGCCTATCAGCGCACCACCAACCGCAACGAGGAGGCCGACAGTCTCGCCTTCCTCGGCAATGTGCTGGCGCTGCGCGAGATGTGGCGGCCGTCGCTCGATGCGCTTCGGCTCTCGCTCGAAATTCGCGAAGTCGCCGACGTGCGCGGGCAGTATGAACGGTTGCGGGAAGCGCACGGCTTCCGCGTGCTCGATTACAGCGTCGACGCCGACACCACGTCGCCGCGCGCCTGCTTCCAATTCTCGGAACAGCTGCCGCCGCGCACCGACTTCTCGCCGTTCGTCGTGCTCGCCGGCACCGACAAGCCGGCTTTAATCGGCCGCCGACAAGCAGCTGTGCGTCGAGGGATTGCAGCACGGCCAAGGCTACACCGTGACGCTGCGCGCCGGGTTGCCGTCGACCGTGCATGAGACATTGTCGAAGTCGGCGGAGTTTTCGATCTATGTGCGCGACCGAAAGCCGTCGGTGCATTTCTCGTCGACGGCCTACGTGCTGCCGCGCACCGGCCAGCGCGGCATTCCGGTCATCTCCACCAACACCCGCACGATCGCGGTGGAGATTTACCGGCTCGGCGATCGCAGCCTGGTGGACGCCATCGGCAACGACACGACCGGCCGCGGCGACTTTCAGCGCAGCCTGAACCGCTACGACGTCGAGCAGCTGCGCGACTCGCGCGGCGTAGCGGTGTGGAAAGGCGAGCTCGCCGTCGAAGCGGCGCCGCTCAATGCCGACGTCACCACCGCCTTCCCGGTCGATCAGGCGGTCGGCGATCTCAAGCCCGGCGTCTACGTCATGGTGGCGCAGCCGAAAGAGACCGAAAACACGCCGACAATTTCAATTCGCTCGCGACCCAATGGTTCATCGTTTCCGATCTCGGCCTGACCGCATTCTCCGGCAATGACGGCATCCACGTCTTCGTCAATTCGCTGGCGACTACGGAAGCCAAGAACGCCGTCGATGTGCGGCTGGTCTCCCGCGGCAACGAGGTGCTTGGCGACGCGGCGCACCGACGCCAGCGGGCACGTCCAGTTCGAGGCGGGGCTCGCGAGCGGCGAGGGCGGTTCGACGCCCGCCATGCTGGCGGCGAGCGACGGCCAGGGCGACTATGCCTTCTTAAGCCTCAAGGCGCCGGCGTTCGATCTCACCGATCGCGGCGTCGGCGGCCGCCCGGCGCCGAACGGCTTGGACGCTTTCGTCTATGCCGAGCGCGGCGTCTATCGCTCCGGCGAGACCGCTTACCTGACCGCGCTGCTGCGCAGCCCGCAGGGTGCCGCCGCGCTCGACGTGCCGCTGACGTTCGTCATCGAACGCCCGGACGGCGTCGAATTCCGCCGCACGCTGGTGGCCGATCAGGGACTCGGCGGTCACAGTCTGACCTTGGCGCTTCCGGCCTCGGCGCCGACCGGCACCTGGCATGTGCGCACCTATACCGATCCGAAACGCCCAGCCGTCGGCGAGACGACATTCCTCGTCGAAGACTATGTGCCGGATCGCATCGAGTTCGATTTGAGCTCGCCGACCGGCCACATCTCGCAAAAGGTCCCGGCCAAGATCAACGTCGCCGGACGCTTCCTCTATGGCGCGCCGGCGGCCAACCTCGATCTCGAAGGCGAGGTGACGATCTCGGCGGCGAAGGAGCGGGCGGGCTTCGCCGGCTATCAGTTCGGCATGACCGACGAAGAGGTCAATGCGGCCCAGCAGACGCTGGAAAATCTGCCGACCACCGACGCGCACGGGCAAAGCAAGTTTCCCGGTGCAGCTCGACAAGCTGCCGCCGAGCAGCGGTCCCGCTGGAAGCGCAGATCGTCGTGCGCATGGCCGAGCCCGGCGGCCGCGCCGTCGAGCGCAAGATCACGCTGCCGGTCACGCCGGCCGGCAACATGATCGGCGTCAAGCCGTTATTCTCCGGCCGTTCGCTGGCCGACGGCGCCAATGCCAATTTCGACGTCGTCATGGTCGCGCCGGATGGCGCCGCGACGACCCAGCGCGGTTTGCACTACGAGCTGTCTGCGCATCGAGACCCATTATCAGTTCTACAAGCGCGACGGCAGCTGGAACTACGAGGCGGTCAAGACCACCAAGCGCGTCGCCGACGGCACGATCGACACGACGCTCGACAAGGCGGCGCGCATCTCGCTGCCGGTGAATTTCGGCCGCTACCGGCTCGAAGTCTCGACCGCCGACCCGAACGGTCCGCTGACGTCGATCGCGTTCGACGCCGGCTTCTATGTCGAGGCCAATGCCGATACGCCCGACATGCTCGAAGTCGCGCTCGACAAGGGCGACTATGCCCCGGGCGACACGATGACGGTGGCGGTGACCGCGCGCACCGCCGGGCGGCTGACGCTCAATGTCGTCGGCGATCGCCTGCTGGCGACGCAGACGACCGAGGTGCCGCAAGGCATGACCCAGGTAAAGCTTCCGGTCGGCAGCGACTGGACGACCGGCGCCTATCTCGTGGCGACGTTGCGCCGGCCGCTCGATGCGCCGGCGCAGCGCATGCCGGGCCGCGCCATCGGCGTGCAATGGTTCTCCGTCGACCGCGGCGCCAAGACGCTCAGCGTCGATCTCAAGCCGCCGGCGCTGATCCGGCCGAACTCGGCGTTGACGATACCGGTCAAGGTTTCCGGCTTCGCCGCCGGCGAAGAGGCGCGCGTCGTCGTCGCCGCGGTCGATGTCGGCATTCTCAATCTGACCAACTACAAGCCGCCGTCGCCCGATGACTATTATCTCGGCCAGCAGGCGCTGTCGGCGGAGATCCGCGACCTCTACGGCCAATTGATCGACGGCATGCAGGGCGCCCGCGGCCAAATCCGCAGCGGCGGCGATCAAGGCGCCGAACTGCAAGGCAATCCGCCCACCGGGCCGCCGGTCGCGTTCTATTCCGGCATCGTCAAGGTTGACGCCGACGGCAACGCCCAGGTGGCGTTCGACATCGGCGACTTCGCCGGCACGGTGCGCGTCATGGCGGTGGCGTGGAGCAAGGGCAAGATCGGCCATGCCTCCACCGACGTGACGGTGCGCGATCCGGTCGTCCTGACGGCGACGTTGCCGCGCTTCCTCCTTCCAGGCGACCGCTCGTCCGTGCATCTCGATCTCGACAATGTCGAGGGGCAGGCCGGCGACTACACCATCGCCGTGACGAGTTCTGACGCTCTTTCAGCGACTTCGACGCAGAAACTGACATTGCGGGCGAAAGAGCGTGGCGCAGCGACCGTGCCGCTGACCGCGACCGCGGCCGGCAACGGCACCGTCAAGATCAGCGTCAGCGGGCCGGCGGGCTTTGCGTCGCAGCGAAGCTACGCGCTCACCGTGCGCACGCCGGCGCAAATCCTGGCGCGGCGGACGATCAAGCCGCTCGCCAAGGGCGAAAGCGTCACGGTGTCGAGCGACATGTTCGCCGATCTCGTCCCCGGCACCGGCGCGGTGTCGCTGTCGGTCGGCTCGCTCGCCGCGTTCGACGCAGCGAGCCTTCTTGCCGCGCTCGATCGCTACCCGTTCCGCTGCTCGGAGCAGATCACCAGCCGGACGCTGCCGCTGCTCTATCTCAGCGATCTCGCCAAGGATACGCAGATCGCGGCCGATCCGGCGACCGACAAAAAATCCGCGAGGCCATCGAGATGCTGCTGACGCGGCAGGATTCCAACGGCTCGTTCGGTCTATGGAGCGTCGGCGGCGAGGACGTCTGGCTCGACTCTTACGTCACCGATTTCCTCACCCGCGCGCGCGAGCACAAAATCCCGGTGCCCGATGCTGGCGTTCAAGCTCGCGCTCGACCGGCTCCGCAACGCGGTCGCCGCGACCACCGATCCGGCCAAGAACGGCGGCACCGATCTCGCCTATGCGCTCTATGTGCTGGCGCGCAACGGCGTGGCGCCGATCGGCGATCTTCGCTACCTCGCCGACGCCAAGCTCGATGCGCTGTCGACGCCGATCGCCAAGGCGCAAATCGCCGCAGCGCTCGCCATGGCCGGCGATCGCACGCGGGCCGAGCGCGTTTACGCCGCGGCGCTCGCCGCGATCGCGCCGGCGTCGCAGCCCGATCTGTTCAGCCGCGAAGACTACGGCTCGACCTTGCGCGATGCGGCGGCGGTGGTCGCGCTCGCCAGCGAAAGCGGCGCACCGCGCGCCACCGTGCAGGCCGCGGTCCAGCGCGTCGAGACCGGCCCGCGCCAATCTGCGCTACGACGTCGACGCAGGAGGAAGCGTGGCTGCTGCTCGCGGCCGCCGCCATGGCCAAGGATGGCGGCAAGGTTTCGCTCGATGTCGGCGGCACGCCGACGCCGCACGCGCTCTACCGCACCATCCGCGCCGGCGATCTGAAAGAGCCGCTGCGCATCACCAATACCGGCGAGGATCAAGTTCAGGCGGTGGTGACGGTCACCGGCGCGCCGGTCACGCCCGAGCCGGCGGCGGATAAGGGCTTCAAGATCGAGCGGCAGAGCTACACGCTCGCCGGCGATCCGATCGATCCGAAGGAGGTCAAGCAGAACACCCGCATGGTGGTGGTGCTCAAGGTCACCGAAGCGCAACCGCAATTCGGCCGCGTGATCCTCGCCGACTATCTGCCGGCGGGGTTCGAGATCGACAATCCGCGTCTGGTGTCGTCAGGCAATACCGGCACGCTGGATTGGATCACCGACGCGGCCGAGCCGGCCAACACCGAGTTCCGCGACGATCGCTTCACCGCGGCGTTCGAGCGCAAGAAGGACGACGCGCCGGTCTTCACCGTCGCTTATGTCGTGCGCGCGGTCGCGCCCGGCAAATACGTGCGGCCGCAGGCGGTGGTCGAGGACATGTATCGTCCCGACCGCTACGGCCGCACCGCGACCGAGAGCGTGGAAGTAACGGCGGCGAAATGACCGCGTCGGCGAGCGCACCGCATTCCGCTCATTCCCGCGAAGGCGGGAATCCAGATGCGGAATGCGCGGCGCTGGAAGCTGGGTCCCCGCCTTCGCGGGGACGAGCGGACAGTGAAGCTCACCGCCGCTTGCGCATTGGCGTGCTCGCCAGTTGCCTTGTTGTGCTTCATCGCACTCGGCGCCGCCGCCTGGTGGATCGCCGCGCTCGGGCCGGCGCCGCTCGGCCGCGACGTCGCTTTCTCGACCCGCGTCGTCGATCGCGACGGCCGCCTGCTGCGCGCTTACGCCACGAGCGAAGGCCGCTGGCGGCTGCCGGCGCGTGTCGCCGACGTCGATCCGCGTTTCTTCGCCATGCTGTTCGCCTACGAGGACAAACGCTTCCGCGCCCATCCCGGCGTCGATGCGCTGGCGCTCGCCCGCGCCGCCTTTCAGCTCGTCACCAGCGGGCGGATCCAATCCGGCGGCTCGACGCTGACCATGCAGGTGGCGCGGCTTCTGGAGCCGCGCAGCGGCCGAAGCTTTACCGCCAAGCTCCGCCAGATCGTGCGCGCGATCGAACTCGAGCGGGCGCTGAGCAAGGACGAGATCCTGTCGCTCTATCTCGACCTCGCGCCTTACGGCGGCAATATCGAGGGCGTCCGCGCCGCCTCGCTCGCCTATTTCGGCAAAGAGCCGCGCCGGCTGACGCTCGGCGAAGCGGCGCTGCTGGTCGCGCTGCCGCAATCGCCGGAAGGCAGGCGGCCGGATCGCTCGATCGCCGCAGCGCGCGCGGCGCGCGACCGCGTCCTCGACCGCTTCGCCGCGTCCGGCAGCGTGCCCGCTGACGAGATTGCGCTCGCCAAATCCGAGCCGGTACCGGCCGGCCGCCGGCCGATGCCGATGCTGGCGCCGCACGCCGCCGATCGCGCGATCGCCGACGCTGCGCCCGGCAGCGAAGTGCGGCTGACGATCGATGCCGAACTCAGAAGAGCGCTCGAGGAGCTTGCGCGCGAACGCGCCCGCACGCTGGCGACAGACGCTCGGTCCCGATATTTCGCTCGCCGATGCTGGTCGTCGACAATGCGACCGGAGAGGTGCGCGCGCATGTCGGCTCGCCGGATTATTTCGACACGCGGCGCGCCGGGCAGGTGGATCTGACGCAGGCGCTGCGCTCGCCCGGCTCGACGTTGAAGCCGTTCATCTACGGCCTGGGCTTCGAGGATGGCTTCATCCATCCGGAGACCTTGATCGACGATCGGCCGACGCGTTACGGCGCCTATAAGCCGCAGAATTTCGATTTCACCTTCCAGGGCACGGTGACGGTCCGCCGCGCGCTTGCAGCTTTCGCTGAACCTGCCGGCGCTCGCCGTGCTCGACCGGGTGGGCGCGAGCCGGCTGAGCGCACGCCTTACGCAAGCCGGCGCGGCGTTGGTGCTGCCGGAAGGCGAGGCGCCGGGGCTCGCCATCGGCCTCGGCGGGGTCGGGATCAAGCTTGCCGATCTGACGATGCTTTACTCCGGGATTGCCCGTCTTGGCACGGTCGTTGCCGCTCACCGAGCGCGCCGAGACCTGCCGGCGGCAAGGGGGAGGGGAACCGGCTCATGGAGCCGGTCGCTGCGTGGTATGTCAGCCATGTCCTGATCGGCACGCCGCCGCCGGAAAACGGCGTTCCCGGCCGCGTCGCCTTCAAGACCGGCACCAGCTACGGCTATCGCGACGCCTGGTCGGTCGGCTTCGACGGCCGATACACGATCGGCGTCTGGGTCGGCCGGCCGGATGGCGCGCCGGTCCCTGGCCTGGTCGGGCGCGCCGCGGCGGCGCCGATCCTGTTCGACGCTTTCGCCCGCCTGCCGACGCCGCCCGCGTCACTGCCGCGGGCTCCTTCAGGTATCCTGGTAACGACCAACGCCAAGCTGCCGCCACCGCTTAGACATTTCCAGCCGGGCGACCGGGTCGGCGAGGCCCAGGCGAAGCTGCATATCCTGTTTCCGCCGGATGGCGCCCGGCTCGACTTGCCGGCCGGGGACGGCAGAGCCTCCCTGGTCCCGCTGAAAGTCACCGGCGCCGTCGCGCCGCTCACTATTCTGGTCAATGGCGTGCCGGCTGTCGGCGCAGCCGCGGGGCACGCTGTTCTTTCAGCCGCCGGGGCCCGGATTTGCCCGCGTGACCGTGATCGACGGTTCCGGCGCCGCCGACAGCGTGATGGTGCGGCTGGACGATGGCGCGGCGGCGCCGGTATCCGCGAGCATCCATCCGTCCGGCCTGTTCGCCTGCAGCCCTGCGCCCGACCCTGACGGGGTTCCGGCGGCCACGCGTTTTGACTATGTTCGGCGCGTTTTGCGAACCGTGAAAGGCATGAGTACGGGTAACAGCGCGGCGCCGCGGACATTTGCGCCGGGCATGGCTTTTGCTGCCTTGTCGACGATCGCGCAGCGTATCCCGGTCAATCTTCTGCGCTGGATCATGGTGCTGGTGCGCCCGCCGCGGGCGCGGTTGCCGCGTTGGCCGGTGAGCTTCTGGCTCGCCATCGCGCTGACCATCGCTGCGATCGTCGCCTCGATGTTTTTCCTCGACACCGTGGCAAGCGACTGGGCGCGGCATTTGCCGCCGCAATTGACGGACGCCGCCGATCAAGTCTCCAATTTCGGCCTGTCCGGCTGGTTTCTCTATCCGCTCGGAATTGTTCTGCTCGCTCTCGCGGCGGTCATGACGCCGTCGCTGCCGCGGCTAACGCAAGGCACGCTGGCCGCGCTGGTGGCGCGCTTCGGCTTCCTCTTTGTGGCGATCGGTTTGCCGGGGCTGTTCGCCACCATCGTCAAGCGCCTGATCGGCCGCGCCCGGCCCTATGTCGGCGTCCAGGATGATCCGTTCGCCTATATGCCGTTCATCTGGCGGCCCGAATACGCCAGCTTGCCGTCCGGTCACGCGGTGACGGCGACGGCGGCGGCGATTGCGATCGGCGCCGTTTGGCCGCGTTCGCGCGTGGTGATGTGGCTCTACGCCGTGATCATCATGTTCGCGCGCGTCGCGCTCAACGTGCATCACCCAAGCGACGTCATCGCCGGCGCCTTGGTCGGCGTCGTCGGCGCGCTCCTGGTGCGTAACTTCTTTGCGGCGCGGCGCCTGGTGTTCAGCCCTGCCGATCTCGCCGCCTATCCGTGGCCTTCGTTCAAGCGGATCAAGACGGCGGCCCGCAGCGTCGTGAAATCTCAGCGGACGAACGGCCAGTTTTTGAAACGTCGTATCGTCGAAAATGAATAACGGATTTTCACTCCGTAGTGGACCTTGTCGCTGTCGCATTTTTGCATCGCTCTCGATGTCCGGCTCAAGATCGCGCCGCATCGGCGAGCGCGGCAAAGCCGCGCTCGAGGTCGGCGATCAGGTCTTCGACCGCTTCCAGTCCGATATGGAAACGCACGGTCGGGCCGCCCGGCGCCCAGCGCGTCGCCGTGCGCAGGCTGGTGCAATCGAACGGGATGGCGAGGCTCTCGTAGCCGCCCCAGGATGCGCCGATGCCGAACAGTTCGCAGCGAATCGAGGAACGCGTAGACCGCCTTCTGCGGCACCGGCTTGAGCACCATGCTGAACAATCCCGACGCGCCGCTGAAATCGCGCTTCCACAGCGCGTGGCCGGGATGGCTCGGCAGCGCCGGATGCAGGAGCCGCAAGACTTCCGGCCGCTGCTCCAGCCAGCGCGCCACCGGCCAGCGCCGGATTCCTGATGCCGATCGAGCCGCACCGCGAGCGTGCGCAGCCCGCGCTGGCCGAGATAGACATCGTCGGGGCCGACATGCAGGCCGTTCAGGCGGACGAAATTGCGCAAGCCGGCGATGGTGGCGCTGTTGGCTGCGACCGTGCCGAGCATCACGTCGGAATGGCCGCCGAAATATTTGGTGCCGGCATGGATCGACAGATCGACGCCAAAATCCAGCGCCCGGAAATAGAGCGGCGTCGCCCAGGTATTGTCCATCAGCACCAGCGCGCCCTTGGCGTGCGCCGCTTCGGCGATCGCCGGCACGTCCTGCATCTCGAAGCTCAGCGAGCCCGGCGACTCGGTGAAGACGGCGCGCGTGTTCGGCTGCATCAGCCCGGCGATGGCGCCGCCGATCAGCGGATCGTAATAGGTCGTGGTGACGCCGAGCCGCGTCAGAATCTGGTCGCAAAACGCGCGCGTCGGCCCGTACGCGCTGTCGGTGACGAGGATATGGTCGCCGGCATGCACGACCGAGAGCAAGGCCGCCGAAATCGCCGCCAGTCCCGGAGGGCAGGAGCGACACGCCGGCGCATTGCGGCCCTTCGATCTCCTGCACCGCAAGTTCGAGCGCTTCCGTGGTCGGCGTGCCGCGCCGGCCGTATTGATAGCGCGCGCGGTGGGCGACGAAATCCTCGGCGCTCGGATAGAGCACGGTCGAGGCGTGATAGACCGGCGGATTGACGAAGCCGTGGTACGAGGCGGGGTCGCGGCCGCGCGGTGACGATGCTGGTCCTCGGGCGTCGCTTTTGGCCGCCATTTTTGTCGTTTTTATTCTTGGCCATCGTCTCGTCCGGCCATCGTCTCGCCCAGCTTTGTCTCGCCTATGTCGCACTGATTGTGCCATTACTTCGGTATCGGCTGCCGGCGTCAACCCTTGACCTTGCAGCGCGATCGTCCTGAGATGCCGCCCGGCAGGGGAGCCGTGTACTTCCGGTAAACGGCGCTTGGGCGAGCCATACATCCTGAAAGGTTTGCTTATGAAACGCCTCGCGACGGCAATGGCTTTGGCAATGGCGCTTGCTTTCGGCATGCAAGCAGCCAGCGCGGATACGCTTGCGGCGGTCAAGGAACGCGGCGAGCTGATCTGCGGCGCTAACGGTACGCTGGCGGGTTTCGGCCTGCCCGATCCGCAAGGCAATTGGACCGGCTTCGACGTCGATTTCTGCCGCGCCATCGCGGCGGCGATTTTCAACGATCCGACCAAAGTCAAGTTCGTGCCGCTGACGGCGAAGGATCGTTTCACCGCGCTGCAATCCGGCGAGATCGACGTGTTGTCGCGCAACACCACCTGGACCCTGTCGCGCGACACCTCGCTCGGGCTCGATTTCCCCGCCATCACGTTCTACGACGGCCAGGGCTTCATGGTGCGCCGGGCCCTCAAAGTCAGCTCGGCGCTCGAGCTCAACGACGCCTCCGTGTGCGTGCAGCAGGGCACAACCAGCGAGCTCAACCTCGCCGATTATTTCCGCACCAACCATATGGGGCTCAAGACGGTGACATTTGCGACCGGCGAGGAAGCCCTCAAGGCCTACGAGTTCGGGCCGCTGCGATGCCTACACCACCGACTCGTCCGGCCTCTACGGCGAACGGCAGAAACTCCCCGAGCCGAGCGCGCACATCGTGCTGCCGGAGATCATTTCCAAGGAGCCGCTGAGCCCCGCCGTGCGCCAGGGCGACAACCAATGGACCGACATCGTGCGCTGGACGCACTATGTCATGCTCGACGCCGAGGAGCTCGGCGTCAACAAGGCCAATGTCGACGACAAGCTGAAATCCGACGATCCGGAAACGCGGCGGCTGCTTGGCGTCGAAGGCCAATATGGCGAGGCGCTCGGCCTGACCAACGATTGGGCCTATCGCATCATCAAGCATGTCGGCAATTACGGCGAAGTGTTCGAGCGCAATGTCGGGCAGGGCTCGCCGCTGAAGATCGTGCGCGGCCTCAACGCGCTATGGACCAAGGGCGGCCTGCAATACGGGCCGCCGATCCGCTAGCTCGCGCGTCCGTCGTTCCGTCGCGAACCCGATGGCAGAGACAGCTCGGGCCTCGATAGCAGCAATATGCACCGCGCCGCACGCGCCGCTTCGGCAGCATCGCGATTCAGATCGCCATCGTCGTCGTCATCGGCGTCATCGCCGACGGCGCGATTTACGACGCGGTGCAAAATCTCGCCAAGGCCCATATCGCCTCCGGCTTCGGCTTCTGGAACAACACCGCCGGTTTCGACATCAGCCAGACGCTGATTCCCTATTCGGCGAGCACGTCGACCTTCGGCCGCGCCTTCTGGGTCGGTCTTCTCAACACGCTCCTGGTCGCCGCCATCGGCATCGTGCTGGCGACGATTATCGGTTTCCTGATCGGCATCGCGCGGCTGTCGCGCAATTGGCTGGTCGCGACGCTGGCCGGCGGCTATGTCGAGCTGATCCGCAACGTGCCGCTCCTGCTGCAACTTTATTTCTGGTACAACGCGGTGCTCAAATCGCTGCCGGAATTGAAGGGCAGCGTGGCGCTGCCGGGCGGCGGCATCCTCAATAATCGCGGCCTGTTCCTGCCGCGGCCGGAATTCGCGCCGCAATTTTCCATCGTGCTCGTTGCGCTCGCCATCGGCATCGCGGCTGCGATTGCGCTCCACGTTTACGCCAATCGCCGCCACGACCGCACCGGCGAGGAGGTGCCGACGCTGTGGCCGACGCTCGGCCTGGTGGTCGTGCTGCCGCTTGCGGTCTTTGCCCTGGCCGGTTTTCCGCTGAGCTTCAGCGTTCCGCACATGGGCCGTTACAATGTCATCGGCGGTGTCGAACTCCTGCCGGAGCTCGCCGCGCTCGCCGTCGCGCTGTCGGTCTATACGGCGGCGTTCATCGCCGAAGTCGTGCGCGCCGGCATGCTTTCGGTCTCCGCCGGCCAGATCGAAGCCGCGCATGCGCTCGGCCTGCGGCCGGGCTTGACGTTGCGGCTCATCGTCCTGCCGCAAGCGATGCGGGTGATCGTTCCGCCGCTGACCAGCCAATACCTCAACCTGATCAAGAATTCGTCGCTCGCGGTGGCGATCGGCTATCCCGATCTGGTGCAGGTTTTCGCCGGCACCGTCCTCAATATCACCGGCCAGGCGGTCGAGGTGATCGCCATCACCATGGCGGTCTATCTGTTCATCAGCTTGTTGGTGTCGCTGTTGATGAACCTCTACGCGCGGACCACCGCGATCGCGGAGCGCTGATGCCATGAGCGCGATCGGCGACCAGTCGTTCCTGCGCCAGATGCCGGCTGGCGCCGCTGCCGGCGCCGTCGGCACGGGCCGGGGCGTTCGGCTGGATGCGCGTCCATCTTTTCTCCAGTCCGGCCAACATCGCGCTGACCATCCTTTGTGTGGCGCTGATCGTCTGGCTAGTGCCGCCGCTGGTTCGCTTTTTTCTGATCGACGCGGTGTGGTCGGGAACCGATCGCGCCGCCTGCCTCGCTTCGCCGGCGCATCCGAATCCGGGCGCCTGCTGGGCGTTCATCCGCGTCTGGTTCTCCTATTTCGTCTATGGCTTCTATCCGCTCGGCGAACGCTGGCGCGTCGACGTGTTCTTTGTTGCTCTGGCGTTCGGCGTCGTGTGGCTGTTGCGGCTGTCGATGCCGCGCCGCGACCTCGGCGCGTTGTATTTTTTCATCGTCTTGCCGATCCTGTCCTACGTGCTGCTGCACGGCGCGCCGCTGATCGGGCTTGCCGTCGTGCCGACGTCGCTGTGGGGCGGCATCCTCGTGACCGTCGTGGTGGCGACCATCGGCATCGTGTTCTCGCTGCCGCTCGGCATTCTGCTGGCGCTAGGACGGCGCTCCGAGCTGCCGGTGGTCAAAGCGGTTTCGGTCACCTTCATCGAATTCGTCCGCGGCGTGCCGGTGATCACCGTTTTGTTCATGGCGAGCGTGATGCTGCCGCTGTTCGTTCCGGAGCGCTTCGCGCCCGACAAGCTCGTGCGCGCGCTGATCGGCGTGGCTTTGTTCGCGTCCGCCTATATGGCGGAGGTCGTGCGCGGCGGGCTTGCCGCCGTGCCGCGCGGGCAATACGAGGCGGCCGGCGCGCTGGGGCTGAGCTACTGGCGGATGATGGCGCTTGTCATCCTGCCGCAGGCGCTCCGCATCACGCTGCCCAACATCGTCAACACCTTCATCGGCCTGTTCAAGGACACGACGCTGGTCTTCGTCGTCGGCATTTTCGATTTCCTGCGGACGCTGGAAGCGGCGCGCGCCGATCCGAAGATGGGCGGCGCCGAATATTCCGGTGACCGGCTACGTCTTTGCCGCAATCTTTTACTTCGTCTGCTGCTATGGCATGTCGCGCTACGCCCGCCGCATGGAAGCGCGGCTGACGCGCGCCGGGCGGCGCTGAAGGGACGGCGATGGACGAGCGTGCCGACCGTAGCGACGCGGCTTCGCCGCTGCCCGACGTGGCGGTCGAAATCATCGGCCTGCACAAATGGTACGGCGACTTTCACGTGCTGCGCGACATCAACCTCAAAGTCGCGCGCGGCGAGCGCATCGTCATTTGCGGACCGTCCGGCGGCGGCAAGTC
This sequence comes from uncultured Alphaproteobacteria bacterium, assembly GCA_963804405.1. Classification (GTDB taxonomy): domain Bacteria; phylum Pseudomonadota; class Alphaproteobacteria; order Rhizobiales; family Xanthobacteraceae; genus BOG-931. Next base: position 87,551 of record CAWDQG010000014.1, read on the forward strand.
GACGCTGCTGCGCTGCATCAACCGCCTGGAGGACTGGCAGCAGGGGCGGATCGTCGTCGACGGCATCGAACTGACCGAAGATCCGAAACAGATCCTGGCGGTGCGCCGCGACGTCGGCATGGTGTTCCAGCATTTCAACCTGTTCCCGCATCTCACGGTGCTGGAGAATTGCACGCTGGCGCCGATGTGGGTGCGGCACATGCCGAAGAAGGAAGCCGAGGCGCTGGCGATGAATTACCTCGCCCGGGTGAAGATACCGGACCAGGCCGGCAAATATCCGGCGCGCCTGTCCGGCGGCCAGCAGCAGCGCGTGGCGATCGCGCGGGCGCTGTGCATGAATCCGAACATCATGCTGTTCGACGAACCGACCTCGGCGCTCGATCCGGAGATGGTCAAGGAGGTGCTCGACACCATGGTCGAGCTCGCCAGCGACGGCATCACCATGCTGGTGGTGTCCCACGAGATGGGCTTTGCCCGGCAGGTCGCCGATCGCGTCATCCTCATGGACGACGGGCAGATCGTCGAAATCAACGAGCCGAAAAGTTTCTTCGGCAATCCGCAGCACGAGCGCACCCGGCTTTTTCTGCAACAAATACTTCATTGATTTGTCGTCATTGCGAACGAAGCGAAGCAATCCAGTTGCGGCCAGAAGCTGGATTGCTTCGTCGCATACGCTCCTCGCAATGACGATCTCCGGTAATCGCCTTAACGAAAATGTACCGGCATTCAACAACACGGCGGCATTGCGTCGCTCGATGTACGGGCGTTCATCCAACAGCAAACAAACAACAAACATTACGCAGCTTTAATGCGCGCACGAGGCTTCTGACCTAACTTTAACTTGAGTCTCGGACTGCGCCGGTCTTTTACTCCTCCCATCTTAAATCTCTCTTTTGGAGGAGAACATGTGGAAGTCCGTAGTCGTTGCGACGGCGGCTCTCGCCATCGCCGGCTCTTCAATCGTCTATGCTCAACAGCGCTTCGGCGAAGATGGTTATCGCGGCGGCGGCGGGCATCGGCATCATCATCTCAGCGCCGAAGACCGCGCCGCATACCTCGACGCCCGCATCGCCGCGCTCAAGGCCGGTCTCGAACTGACGCCCGATCAAGCCAAGAACTGGCCGGCGTTCGAGCAGGCCTTGCGCGAAATGGCGAAGCTGCGCGCCGAGCGCCGGGCAGCGCGCGAAGCGCGCGAGCCAGACGCCAGGCGCCGAATGCGCCGCTCGACAAGCTGGCGGAGCGGGCCGACAACATGGCCAAGGCCAGCGCCGTGCTCAAGCAGATCGCGGAGGCCGGCAAGCCGCTCTATATGAGCCTCAACGATGCCCAGAAGGAGCGCTTCCAGAAGCTCGCGCGCATGCTGCGCCGCATCATCATCACATGCACGGCCGCGTCGAGGAGCGCGGGCAAGGCTGGCGCGATGGCCGTGACGACGGCGAGCGCGGCGGTCGTTCCTGGCATCATGGCCAGCGGTTCGGCCAGGATGACGGCTCGCAGGGCGGCCGCGGGCACCGCATGAGCGACCAGCGGCTCTAACGCGCGTTCAACCGGATGCGCGCTCGCTGATCCTCCCGCAGCGGGCGCGAAGCGCGGAAGCCGCAGGGCGTGTATTCCCTGCGGCTTTTGCATTTGTGGAGATGGAGCGGCGGTCGGCGTTAAGGCGGAGCACCTGCATGAGTTGCCGAGCCGCGGCGCCGTTCAACCACCGAGGCGGGATTTCGCGGCTACGCCCTTTTCCATTTCTGGATGCGGCCGGCCTTCCGCAACAGAAAGTATTTGAGAACGAAGTTGCCGTCGCGCCCAGGAAGCGGACTGCCGCAGGAGCGGCAGGTTATGTCGCGCGTGACGGTCTCTGGACCGGCTTCGACCCTGACAACTTGATAGAGCGCGTTGCAATTCGGACAATTAAAGAGGATAGCTTGCCGGCAACCATGACACGCCCCACAGCGATTTTTGATTCTTGCTGGTAAGATACGGTGTCGCCCGCGCGACCGCAACCGAACGTCATGCAATCGTCACGTCGCGCAATCGCACGCGCGCCGCTTCAAGTCCATTGCAGCTATCCGTACGCAATGCCCGCGCTTCGTCAACGCGGCGCCCCAGTCATCACCGCTGGAGCGGACCCTCGGCCTTCTTCCAGGCGGCGATGCCGCCCTCGATGTGACAGGCCGACGTAATGCCGGCATCCTGCGCCGCCTGCACCGCCATCGCCGAGCGCTCGCCGAAGGCGCAGTAGAACACGATGCGCTTGCCGGTCGCCGCCGCCAGTTCGTGCAGGATGCCGCCGGCGCCGATATTCGCTTCCAGGTCCGTATAGGGCGAATGCAGCGAGCCTGGAATGACGCCATGCTTCTCGCGCTCGCTTTTCTCGCGCAGATCGACCATCTTCACGTCGGCACGGCCGCACAGCGCCATCGCTTCGGCCGCCGATAAGGACCAGCCCTTGCTGGCGATATCCTGCTGGCGCAGCCCGACTTGCATATTGGCCGGCACCGCCACGTCCATCATTTTCGGATTGGGCAGCTTCAGATTGTTCATCAGATCGACGTATTCGTCGATCGATTTCACCCTGAGCCGCGGATTGAAGAACTTTTCCTCGCCGATGGTCGAGACCGTGTCGCCCTTATAGTCGTGGGCCGGATAGACCAGGGTCTCGTCGCGCAGTTTCAATAGCTTGTTGAAGATCGAATCATATTGCGCGCGCGGGTCGCCGTTCTGAAAATCGGTGCGGCCGGTGCCGCGGATGAGCAGCGTGTCGCCGGTGAACACGCGGTCGTTCAGCAGGAACGAATAGGAATCGTCGGTATGGCCGGGCGTGTAGAGCACATCGAGGCTCAGCCCCTCGATCTGGACGCGGTCGCCTTCGGTGACGCGCATGGAGACGACGTCGGCCTTGCTGTGCTCGCCCATCACCGTGACGCAATGGGTGCGATCGCGCAGCGCGCCGAGCCCGGTGACGTGGTCGGCGTGCAGATGGGTGTCCACGGCCTTGACCAGTCTCAGGTCGAGCTCACGCACCAGCTGCAGATAGCGATCGACGCGCTCGATGACCGGGTCGATGATCAGCGCCTCGCCGCCATGCCGGCTGGCAAGGAGATAGGTGTAGGTGCCGGACGTGCTGTCGAAGAGCTGGCGAAAGATCATGGGCGCCTCCTGCTCTTGCGGCGCACTATACACCCGCGCGGCGAGCGACGCGAAGGCGTCAGGCGCCGCCGGCTTGCGCCGCGCAGCCTTCCGGCTTGAAGACGCGCTGGCGCGAGGCCGGGAATTTCGCAAGCTTCGCCGCCGGCCGAATCGGGCGGCGGACCAGTTCGCCGCCGCAATTCGGGCAACGGCCCTTGAGCACGCCGTCGGCGCACGACCGGCAGAACGTGCATTCGAACGAGCAGATCATCGCCTCGGGCGAATCCGGCGGCAAATCGACGTCGCAGCATTCGCAGCCCGGCTTGAGCAAAAGCATGGTCGGCTCCCGATCACGGCGATTTACCATCTCGTGCGATTAGTCGCGGAGAACTAGTCGGTATCGACCGGGCAGGGCAGCACGGTCGCTGCCGGCTCGACTTTTTGCAGTGCAACGTGCGCCTGCTCGGCCTCGTCGTCCATTCTCATCCAGCGGAGCTTCAAAATCCGCATGACGAGATTATGCGATGCAGGCTGTTCGGCCACTTGGTCTGGGTTTTCGTTAATTTCGGGCGCCATGTCCATGGCTATTCCTCCTTCGCATTGTTTTTCTTGTGGGCAGTGCAAAATTTTCGCTGCCAATTTTTGCTCCGCAACGCAACGCGCCCGCGGCGCAAACTGAAACACAAATAATGTCTAACACCGCGAAACAAGTGCCTGTGATCTAGATCAACATCGTTTCAGGGCGTGGCTGTGCGGCGGTCCCAGCATAAGCCGCCGCCGCGTGCCGCGCGGGACTTCGGCTGTTCCGAATTGGCTATTCTGAAAAACACCTACTGAACGAATCAGCCCGCGCCGAACACCATGCGGTTGCCCTTGGCGGTGTCCATATATTCGCGCACGCGATGGATCAGGCCGTTTTCGAGCTCGAGCACGAAGCAATAGTCGTTGTCGTAGGCATTGCCGTTGGCCAGCGTGGCGCGCAAGCGCTGTTCGATGACGACGATGTTGCCGTCGGCATAGAGGCCGCGAAACTCGGCGGCAACGTCGGCTACGAACAGCTTGCGCACCTCGGTTGCCGAACATGCGGGCGATTTGGTCCCTGCCTTTGAGGTGCCAGGGGCCGTTCAAGGCGACCGCCGTTGCGTTGTTTGCCGGCGCCAGCCATTCGGCATCTTCCGTGAATACCGCCGCGATCTTCTCGGGGTCGCGCGTTCGGAAGGTTTGCCAGGCGGCAATGGCGGCTTGTTTGTTGGCTTCGGAATTCATCGCGCAGCTCTCCTCGCTGGTTCGCTCGAACAGCGGTCGCTCGCCGCGCTCATGCGCCAACAGCCAGCGTTTGCGATTGAGCCCGCCGCCATAGCCGGTCAGCGACGCGTCGGCGCCGATGACCCGATGGCAGGGGACGACAATGGCGATCGGATTGGCGCCGTTGGCGAGGCCGACCGCGCGCACGGCCTTGGCTCGTCCGATCTTGCGAAGCGAGCATGCCGTAGCTGACGGTGCGTCCGGCTGGAATTTTCCGCAGCGCCGACCAGACCGCGCGCTGGAAGGCGGTGCCATTGGTCGCGGTCGGCAAGCCGTCGATGGCGTCGAGATCGCCATCGAAATAAGCAAGCAAGCGCGCGTGCCGCGGCTGACGGCCGCGAGACTTCGCGCAACTGCACTGCGTCAGCGCCATAGTGGCGCCGCAGCAGGTCCTGCATGCGCGGCTCATAGTCTTCCCAATCGACCGCGCGCAGATTGTGCGCGTCGTCGGCAGACGATGCGCATGCGCCCGGTCGGCGTCTCGATATGCTCGACGAAGAAGGTTTGTGTCGCGGCCATGTGGTGTCATCCTGGAACCGAACATCGCCCAACCGGCGCGGCGAATCTGGCGCTTTTCGGACGCGCTCATCGTCAATGCAGCTTGGCATGACCATGTCCGAAAACCGCTAGACGAAAACCGGCCGCGGGATCAGTGTGCCGCCATGAAAGACCATCAAATGCAGCGCGATCACATCGATCTCGATCACGATGCCTGCTACCGCGCGATCTGCCAGCGCGACGCCCGTTTCGACGGGCGCTTCTTCACCGGCGTGAAAACCACCGGCATCTATTGCCGGCCGGTCTGCCCGGCGCGCGTGCCGCTGTCAAAGAACGTGATCTTCTTTCCGACCGCCGCCGCGGCGCAGGAAGCCGGTTTCCGTCCCTGCCTGCGCTGCCGCCCGGAAACGGCGCCGGATTTGGGCGCCTGGCGCGGCACCTCGAATACGGTGTCGCGTGCGCTCAGCCTGATCGAGCTCGGCGCGCTGGACGAGGACGACGTCGATGGATTGGCCGGGCGGCTCGGCGTCGGTGAGCGGCAATTGCGCCGGCTGTTCCGCCAGCATCTTGGCGCCTCGCCGGTCGCGGTGGCGCAGACCCGCCGCATCCATCTCGCCAAGCAACTTATTCATGAGACGCGGCTGCCGATGGCTGAAGTCGCGTTCGCGTCCGGCTTCGGCAGCATCCGCCGTTTCAACGAAACCTTCCAGCAATTGTTCGGCCGCCCGCCGAGCGAGCTACGCCGCATCGCCGGACCGGATTTTCCCGCCGGGCCGGCCGGCGAGATCGTTCTGTTGCTGCGCTATCATCCGCCGTACGACTGGCCGGCGATGGTCGCGTTCCTCGAGCGGCGCGCGATTGCCGGCGTGGAGCATGTCACCGCGGAGCGTTACGCGCGCACCGTGCAGCTGGACGGCTTACAGGGAACCGTCGCGGTCGAGCCGGCCGGCGGCAACGCGCTCCGCGCTACCGTGCGCTTTCCGAAACTCTCGGCTTTGCCGGCCATCATCGCGCGGCTGCGGCGCGTGTTCGATCTCGGCGCCGATCCGGTCGCGATCGCCAGGCATTTGGCGAAGGATCCGACGCTGAAGCCTTTGGTCAAGGCGCGGCCGGGACTGCGCGTTCCCGGCGCCTGGGATGGTTTTGAGCTGGCGATCCGCGCCGTGCTCGGCCAGCAAATCACCGTGACCGCCGCGGCGACGCTCGCCGGCCGCCTGGTCGCGGCGTATGGCGAGCGCCTGGCGACGGCGGACGAGCGATCTGACGCACGTCTTTCCGCGTCCCGAAAGTCTGGCATCCGCCGACCTCGCAACGCTCGGCATGCCAAGGAGCCGCGCGGCGGCGCTCGCGGCGGTGGCCGCTGCGGCCGCGGCCGATCCGCATCTGTTCGAGGCCAATTGCGGCCTCGACGACGCGGTGAAAAGGCTTCGCGCCATCCGCGGCGTCGGCGAATGGACGGCGCAATATATCGCGCTCCGCCAGCTGCGCGAGCCGGACGCTTTTCCGGCTGCCGATCTCGGTCTTATCCGCGCCATGGCCGACCGCGAGGGACGCGATCATTCCTCGTCCGAGCTTCTTGACCGCGCCGACGCGTGGCGGCCGTGGCGGGCCTATGCCGCGCAGCATCTGTGGGCGTCGGCTTGAACTGGAAAATACAGCTACGGCGGGTGCCAATCTACCGAAGCGCGGAGCGCATGGCAGAAGCGACACCCGAGAGCCGGCTCTATGATCGTTCCCGGGTTTCGCCGCCGCTCAATCCGGGCTATTCCGGTGGCAAGCCCTCGACGGCGAAGGAGCGGAATATCGCATACTTCTCGCCGATTTTCCGAATTTCGTCGTAGTCGGGGCCGTGGGCCCACGCCGCGATTTGCTCGGGGCTGTCCCAAACCTGGATGACAACGCGCTTCGGCGCCGGTCCTTCAAGCTGCGTGACGTTGAGACTGGCGGCGAGAATTTTGCCGCCGGCTTTCTTGATGCTCGCCTGCGCACGCGGAGCATATTCGTTGACATAGCCGGGAATGTTGCGCACGGCGATTTCCGTCACGACATAGACTGGCGGCTTGGCTTGCGCGTGAAGCGTTTGCGTGACGGCCGCGCCGACGCCCGCGCCGGCCAGCATCGCCAACGCGACGGCAAATCTTGTTCGCATGGGTTCATTCCTCCGCAAGCCTGGCCGCGCGGTGGTGCGATGCTTACAGCTGCTGCCGCGCAAGATTAATCAGCATAGCACGTCGTTTGAGCAAACAAACAATCGTGCTGCCGTTTAACGCCGAAAGAGGGCTAGCCGCGCTCAACCGGCAGATCGGGGCGCGAGCCCCATTCCGACCATGAGCCGTCATAGAGGCCTTTCGGCTCCTTGCCGATGGCTTCGAGCGCGAACAGCAGGATGGCGGCGGTAATGCCGGAGCCGCACGAGGTGATGATCGGCTTGTCGAGATCGACGCCGGCTTCGGCGAACGCCGCTTCGATGCGCGCGCGCGGCGCCAGGTGGCCGTTTTCGATGAGCTTGCCATAGGGCACGTTGAACGAGCGCGGCATGTGGCCCGAGCGCAGGCCGGGACGCGGCTCCGGCGCCTTGCCGGCAAAGCGTTCGGGCGAACGGGCGTCGACGATCTGCGCGCTGTCGTCGACCAGCGCCATGCGCACGTCGGCAAGCATCGCGACCGCGCCGACATTCATGTCGGCATTGAATTTTCTCGGCGGCCGCTTGGCGTCGCCTTTTTCCAGCGGACGGTCTTCGGCTTTCCATTTCGGCAAGCCGCCGTCGAGGATGTAGACTTTCTTGGCGCCGAAAATCCGGAACGTCCACCACACCCGCGGCGCCGAATAGAGCCCGGCGCTGTCGTAAACGACGACGGTGTCGCCGTCGCCGATGCCGAGCGCGCCGACCGCTTCGCCGAACATGCGTCGTCCCGGGCAGCATGTGCGGCAACTCGGTCGAGTCATCGGCGATCGCGTCGATGTCGAAGAAAACCGCGCCCGGGATATGGCCGTCGCGATATTCGGCGTGGGCGTCGCGCTGCCGTCGTCGGCAAAGCCCAAGATCCCGTCGACCACGACAACGTTGCGGTCACGCAAGTGCTCGCTGAGCCATTCGGTCGAAACCAGCCAGCGGCTCGTGGGGGAGGGGGAAAAATTATCTTCAGGTCTGAGCATGGCGATTCATTTCGTGATAACGCGCGCGCGGCCGCGACGTTCAGGCGAAGGGGACCTTGATTTGCGAACGGCGCTCGAGCCAGGCCGGCACCGGCAGCTTTTTCTCGCGCAGGAATTCCGGGTTGAACAGCTTGGATTGATAGCGCGTGCCGTAGTCGGCGAGGATGGTGACGATGGTGTGTCCGGGTCCAAGCTCCTTGGCCAGGCGCACGGCGCCGGCGACATTGATCCCCGACGAGCCGCCGAGGCAGAGGCCTTCGTGCTCGAGCAGGTCGAAGATGATCGGCACCGCCTTCTGCGTCGGGAATTTGATAGGCGATATCGATCGGCGCGCCTTCGAGGTTTTTGGTGACGCGGCCCTGGCCGATGCCCTCGGTGATCGAGGAGCCTTCGGACTTCAACGTGCCGGTCGTGTAGTAGCTATAGAGCGCGGCGCCCATCGGGTCGGCGAGCGCGATGCGCACGGCGTTGTTGCGTGATTTGAGCGCGATGCCGATGCCGGCGAGCGTGCCGCCGGTGCCGACGGCGCAGACGAAGCCGTCGACCTTGCCGTCGGTCTGTCGCCAGATTTCCGGGCCGGTGGTTTCGACATGGCCTTGGCGGTTGGCGACATTGTCGAACTGATTGGCCCAGATCGCGCCGTTCTTCTCGGTCTTCGCCAGTTGCTCGGCGAGCCGGCCGGAGAGCTTCACGTAATTGTTGGGATTGGAGATAGGGGACCGCCGGCACCTCGACCAATTCGGCGCCGCACAGCCGCAGCGTATCTTTCTTCTCCTGGCTCTGGGTTTCCGGGATCACGATCACCGAGCGGAAGCCCATGGCGTTGCCGACCAGCGCCAGCCCGATGCCGGTGTTGCCGGCGGTGCCTTCGACGATCACGCCGCCGGGCTTGAGCGTGCCCTTCTTCACCGCGTCCTCGATGATGAACAGCGCGGCGCGATCCTTGACCGACTGGCCGGGATTCATGAACTCGGCTTTGCCGAGGATATTGCAGCCGGTCGCCGCGGAGACGCGCTCGAGCTTGATCAGCGGCGTGTTGCCGATCGCCTCGACGATCCCGTTGCAAAACTTCATCGCCGCAACATCCTCAAATGGCGGGCGACCCTAAATGACTAACCCCTTGGAAACAAGGCGCGCATGGCGTTGCATCAATTGCGCTGCAAGCGCGAAAGCTTATCGAAACCATAGATAAGCACGAGGCGAGAGCGCGGAACTCCATTCACGGATTTTTTCCGGCATTGACCTTATCGCAGACGCGCCGGGGTTTTTCAGGATCGATTGCCCTCAAAGCCGCTCACGTTGGCGAAACGCGATGAATCTCGACGTCAATACGCTTATTCCTCGTCACCATCTATGTGGAAGCGATCCTTGGATTGCTGCTGCTGTTTGCCTGGGTGCAGAACACCGCCATCACCGCCGTGGCCTGGTGGGGATTTGCCGACCTGTTGCGCGCCGCCTCGGTGACGCTGTTCGGTCTTTACGGCACGGTATCCGAACTGATCTCGATCGATCTCGCCAACGCCTCCTGTTCACATCGTTCGCCGTCACCTGGACCGGGGCGCGGCTGTTCGATCATCGCAAAGCGCAACCGGTCTTGCTGTTTGCCGGCGCGGCGGTGTGGCTGATCGCCTGCCGCATTCCCGGCGTTGCCGACTCGTTCGATGTGCGGGTGCTGCTGTCGTCCGGCATCATCGCCACCTATACCTGGGCAACCGCGTTCGAGTTCTGGCGCGGACGCAGCGAGCCTCTGGTGTCGCGCTGGCCGGTGATCTTCATGCTGTTCGCCCACGGCGCGCTTTATCTGCTGCGCACGCCGCTCGGCGCCATGCTGCCGTGGCTGCCGACCTCCGAACCAGGTATTCGAGAGCGTGTGGCTCACCGTGCTCAGCTTCGAGGCGCTGCTGTTCACCATCGCCATCGCCTTCATCTTGCTGGCAATGGCAAAAGAGCGCGCCGAGCATCGCCACAAGACCGCGGCATTGGTCGATCCGCTGACCGGCATCTCCAACCGCCGCGCCTTCCTGCAGGACGGCGAAGCGCATCTCCGGCGCCAGGCCGCCGATCCGCGTCCGACCGCGGTGATGCTGCTCGACCTCGACCATTTCAAATCGATCAACGATCGTTTCGGTCATGCGGTCGGTGATCGGGTGCTGGAGATTTTCGCCGACGTGTCGAGCGGCTGCCTGCGCCGCATCGACCTGTTCGGCCGCCTGGGCGGCGAGGAGTTCGCCGCGTTGCTGCGCGATACGACGCGCGAGCGGGCGTTAGCCGTCGCCGAGCAGATCCGCGTGGCGTTCGCCGACGCGACGCGCGACGTCGACGGCCGGCCGGTCGCCGCCACCGTGAGCATCGGCATCGTCATCAGCCATGATGCCGTGCTCGACCTTTCGGCGCTGTTGGCGCAGGCCGATCATGCGCTTTACCGCGCCAAGGACGGCGGCCGCAATCGCGATCGAGATCGCCTCGATCGAGCTGATTTTGGATCGTGCCCGGCGCGCCGCCGCCGATCTGCTCAGGCCCGCGCCGGCCCAACCGGCCACAAAATCCGCCGCCTAAATGATCTTGTCCGAAAGCCGGTTGCCACTTTTCGGATTCTGCTCCGGGCACTCCGCAACCGGAACAGCGCACCTATGCGTATGGCGCGCGATTGAAGCCGGTTCATCTTCGATCACGGATTTGCTAGGCTCCCTCCGGCAACCCATTCCACCGGGAGATCGGATCATGCTCGACACCACGCGACACAGCACCGCGCCGTTCGATACCGCGCTGCTCGACCGGCTCATGGACGAGGCGGGGCTCGACGTGCTCATCGCGACCTCGAAGCACAATGTCCAATATCTCCTCGGCGGCCATCGCTCGTTCTTTTTCGACAACATGGACGCGATCGGCATCGGCCGCTACCTGCCGGCGTTCGTCTATCCGAAAGGCGCGCCGGAGAAGGCCGCCTATTTCGGCCACGGCATGGAGACCTATCAGACCCAGATCAAGCCGTTCTGGGTGTCCGAGGTGAACACCAAGAGCGGCGGCTCGGTCGACGTGATGCAGAAAGCCGCCGACTATGTTCGCGGGCTTATCAAGAAGCCGGCCCGCATCGGCGTCGAAGTCGCATTCATCCCGGCAAATTCCGATGGCGACGCTGCACAAGGTGCTTCCCGACGCGCAAATCAATGGATGCGCTGTTCGTGCTCGAGCGCTTGCGCGTGCGCAAGTCGCCGGACGAATTGGAGAAGCTTCGGCTCGCGTCCGAACTCGTCATCGACTCGATGCTGGCGGTGATCAGTAGCCACGGCCCGGGCGCGACCAAGGCGGAATTGACGGAAGCCTTGCGCCGCGAGGAGACGGCGCGCGGCTTGGTGTTCGATTATTGTCTGATCACGGCCGGCTCGAGCCACAACCGCGCGCCGTCCGATCAGCGCTGGGAGAAGGGCGACGTGCTGTCGGTCGATTCAGGCGGCAATTATCACGGCTATATCGGCGACCTGGCGCGCATGGGCATCGCCGGCGAACCCGACGCCGAGCTTGAAGACCTGCTCGCCGAAATCGAGGCGACCCAGCAGGCCGCGTTCAAGCCGATCCGTCCCGGCGTCAACGGCATCGAGATTTATGCCGCGGCCGAGCCGGTGTTGAAGAAATCGAAGCTGCACAATCACTATGAATTCCTCGCCCACGGCATGGGGCTGGTCAGCCACGAGGCGCCGCGGCTCACCAATTCCGGCCCGGTGCCGTATGACGCCTATGATGCGCAGCGGCCGCTCGAAGCCGGCATGGTGATTTCGGTCGAGACCACGCTGCTGCACCCGCGCCGCGGCTTCATCAAGCTCGAAGATACCGTGGCGGTGACGGCGACCGGGCACGAGATTTACGGCAATCGCGCCCGCGGCTGGAATCGCGCCGGCGCCTGACGACCGGCTGGCGTTTCACCGCATGCGTGCGATTGACGGTGAGCCGCGGGCGCGCTCAAGCGCTTCGATGTCGCGGCGGAGCTTGTGCAAATAGCCGAAATAGGCGCCGGCGACCACGACCCAGGACGCGCCGGCGACACCGAAAATCATCGGATCGGCGTTGCGCCAGAATTTCCGGATCAGCGCGCACGTCATTCCCCAAGCAATGAGGATAAGGACCGCGCGCGGCAGGAGATAAGCCATGTTGGGATCTCGCAAACGGCAGGGTGATGCAAGCGTGCCCGAACTATGGTTATCATTCGGTAAATTCGGCCCGCGCCGCCCGGAAGCCGTTGATAATCCTGACGCAAAAGGAAACTTCGCCATGCGCATCGTCGCCCTTGAGGAGCATTTCACCGTTCCGTCGCTGGTGCGCCGGATCGATCCCGACGCCATCGCCCGCCATGGCTTTCCTGCGGGCTTCGCCGACAATCTCGCGGACAAATTGTCCGATCTCGGCGCACTTCGCCTGGCCGAGATGGATGAGGCCGGGATCACCGTTCATGTGCTCTCTTCGTCCGGTCCCGGCGCCGACCTGCTCGACGGCAAGGAAGGCGTCGCGTTTGCGCGCGACATCAACGACGTGCTCGCCAAGGCGGTCGCCACCCATCCCGATCGGTTCGCCGGCTTCGCGCACCTGCCGATGCGAAGTCCGCAAGCCGCCGCCGACGAGCTCGAACGCGCGGTGCGCGATCTCGGCTTCTGCGGCGCGCTGATCAACGGACTGACCGAAGGCCGCTTTCTCGACGATCCGCGCTTCGAGCCGATCCTGGCGCGCGCCGAACAGCTCGACGTGCCGATCTATCTGCATCCGAATTTGCCGCCGCGGGCGGTGTTCGACGCCTATTACGGCGGCTTGCCGGGCATGACCGGCTTTCGTCTCTCAACGGCGGCGTGGGGCTGGCACTCCGAAGTCGCTATTCATGTCCTCCGCCTCGTCCTCTCCGGCGCGCTCGACCGGCATCCAAAGCTCAAGCTCATCGTCGGGCATATGGGCGAGGGGCTTGCGGCGATGCTGGTGCGCTCCGACAAGATCCTCACCCCCGAGGCGCCGCATCTCAAGCGCTCCGGTCGGCCAGACGATCCTCGATCATGTCCACGTGACCACCAGCGGATTGTTCACCTTGCCGCCGCTGCAGGCGTTGCTTGCGGTCTTCGGCGCCGACCGCGTCCTGTTCTCGATCGACTATCCGTACAGCAGCAATCAGCTGGGGCGGGATTTCCTCGATTCGTTGAAGATGCCGGCGGCGGAATTGGAGAAATTTGCCCACGGCAACGCCGACCGCCTGCTCAAGCTGCAGCATGGCTAAAACAAAAACGTAAGGCCCGATCGGGCGGCAGACTGGTCGGCCCATTTTGCCGCCTTGACAAGGCGCGGCTAAATCGGTCGACATTCCTGAATAGCCACGCTTCGGGAGGAAAACCATGCGTATTGTTGTTTGCACGCTGGCCGCGTTGCTGTGTCTCGCTCCGGCGGCGCATGCGCAGATGTCGGGCGGCAAGGTCAAGATCGGCGTGCTCACCGATCTCTCCGGGCCGTACGAGCAGAATTCCGGCGTCGGCTCGGTCGAAGCGGCGAAGATGGCGGCGGACGAGTTCGGCAACAAGATCAACGGCGTGCCGGTCGAGATCGTTGCCGCCGATCATCAGAACAAGCCCGATATCGGCGCCGCCATCGCGCGGCGCTGGTTCGACCTCGACGGCGTCGACGCCGTCACCGATCTGGTCAATTCCGCCGTCGGCTTTGCGGTTCTGGAAATCGCCAAGGCCAACAACAAGGCGGTGCTGTTGACCAGCGCCGGCTCCGCCGACTTCACCGGCAAGGCGTGCGCGCCCAACAATTCGGTGCATTGGGTCTATGACAGCTACGAGATCGGCTCGGCCATCGGCCAGGCTTTGCCGCAGCTCGGCAAGACCTGGTTCTTCATCACCGCCGATTATGTGTTCGGCCGCGCGCTGCAGGACGGCGCCACCGCTTTCATCGAGAAGAACGGCGGCAAGGTCGTCGGCTCGGTGCGCGTTCCGCTCGGCACCACCGATTTTTCATCGTTCATGCTGCAGGCGCAGGCCTCGAAAGCCGACGTCGTGGCGCTGGCGAACGGCGGCGACGACGCCATCAACTCGGTCAAGAGCGCGCGCGAGTTCGGCATCACCGAGAAGCAGAAGGTGGTGCCGTTCGGGCTCGACTCGCTGCCCGCGATCCGCGCCACCAGCCTGCAGCTGGCGCAAGGCATGATGTATGTCTCGCCGTGGCTGCCGGATCGTGACGACGCGGCCAAGGCGTTCTTCGCCAAGTTCAAGGAGCGGCGCGGCACCGCGCCGTCGAGCTTCCAGGTCGGCACCTATTCGGTGGTGCGCAGCTATCTGAAAGCGGTCGAGGCGACCAATTCCGACGATCCGAAAACCGTGATCGCGAAGATGCGCGAGACGCCGGTGAATGACGCGTTCACGCCGAACGGCAAGCTGCGGCCCGACGGCCGCATGGTGCACGACGTTTATCTGGTGCAGATCAAGTCGCCGGCGGAATCGAAAGGCGAGTGGGATTTGCTGAAGCTCGTCGCCACCATTCCCGGCGACAAGGCGTTTCGGCCGCTCGCCGACGGCGGCTGTCCGGCGATAACGCAGTAAAGGAAGCGCCTGCGCTTTTCGTGCGACAAGAGCGATGAAAAGCCTTGCGCGGCGAAGGGGATAGTTCTGCGTTGTAGTAGGGCGGCAACACTCAAAGAGATTCAGCGCGGGCGCTATGTGAATTGGCTGTGCGCGCTTGCCGTTTGACGCGCGGCGGTGCCTAATCATGGCGGGAAAAAAGGTGGGGAGTTGCTTCGAGGCGGAAGCCTCAATCGGCATTCAAACAAGACGAGCAAGGCAAGACGGTTGGGAATGTCAGCCGCTCGCGGCTGATATCGGGCGAGGGGCGTCATGTCGTTTGCATTGTTGCGCGCCGCCGCGGCTATTGCGGCGAGAGCTTTTTTCTATTCGTTGCGTTTTTGTATAATCGGTCTAGCAGCAGCCGTTGCCGCCGGGCTGCTGTCGTCCTCGGCATCCGCAGAGCCAGCAAAATGGGTAGAATGGGCAAAACGAGAGAAGGCATTGGCAGCAGAAATGCAGAAGGCCGCGGCCGATTGCGATCAACCACGATACATTTCCGCCATGAAAAGTTTTATCGCGTCGAAGGTGAGCCATGGCTACACCGAGGGTGAGGCGACACAGGTAGTTTTTAAGTTTTATCCATATCCGCAGTGCTCGGCGCTGCCGTCCCCAGTCCTCTTTCCCGGCGCTCAGCCGTTCGTCGGGTTCAATATCGGCGGCGGCTTTCCAGAACACCAATTTCTCTGTCACTGAGCCCTTCAACGTCAACGGCAATGGCGTGGTCGGCGGCGGCTTCGGTGGCGTCTTATTGCCGGTGCCGAACACCAACGTACTGATCGGTCCCCGCTTCGGAGTTCAGGGCAGCAACATAACGGGCAGCATAACAAGCCCGGCGGCGTCGCCGCTCTTCACCTACACGGTGCGCACCGATTGGATGGCCTATCAGGAGGCGATAGTAAGGATACCTGTTGGGGGAGCTTTTAAGATTGCCGAAAATAAATTGCCTCTTCCCCAAGATAGGGCGTATTTTTCTTACAATTATTACGACAAGGTACGCACATAACCGGCAGCGTCGGTGTCGCTGAGTCCGGCACGAGCGTCAAAGGCGTATCGGGGACGTTTTCGGTCACCGACAACGCCGTGCGCACCGGCATAACCTTCACCGCCGGCTTCGATGTGCCGGTTGCGATTTTCCCGAATGGCACCGGTCATCAGACCTGTTTGGGCAGTATCGCGGTACGCAGTGGATCAGCACGGTGAATATTCCGGGAGCGGTCAATATCGGTTCCTTCACCAACGAAGTTGATGTCGGAGTGACGTGGTATTCACTCGCGTAGGTGGAACGTGGGTACAAACTACGCTGCGAAATTGACGGTCGCGCCGCGCTTGACGGGCGAACGCTTCAATGTCGACTCGAGCGTTAACGCGCGCCAGACCCTTCTGAAATCTTCGCGGCCGGCGCGATCAGCGCTGACGCACGGGCGCGCTGAGGTTGAGCCGAACGCCTCAGCAGTCGAGAAGTCGGATAAATACATCGATGTAGTTCCTGACTTTTTTGACACTTGCCCGGTGGCAACGCCGGGCGTAGCCACTACCTATGTCTAACCGATCGAACAATTTGCCGAACGTTAGCATATTTGAGGGAGACTGTCGCATGTCGCGCGTGAAGCAGACTTCGAAGCGAAAGCGACGGAGCAAAGCGGTGCCGGTTTTAGGGGCCGCCGGATTATCATTGACGCTGGCGAGCGGTGCATCCGCGGCAACCGGTGGTGCCGGCCGGGATGTGCTGACGCAGAGACGCCGCGGCAGTCACGAAATCACGCTGCGCGAGGAAGAAGTCGCCGACGTCAGCCTGGCGACATTCTATGTCTTCGACAAGGAAAACGCCGGACCGGTCCGGCCGGGCCCGCGGCTTGCCATGGGCGCCTGCAGCGGCTGCGGCGGTTGTCGGCTGCGGCGGATGCGGCTGCTGGACCGGCACCTACTACACCTCGTCGGTGTTCGGCGGCGATGGCGATCCCCGCCGCCGGTCCGGCACAAATACTACGCGCCCAAGCACGCGCCGAGAAAGTAACGAAAGCCGCGCTGTGCACCTGTGCGACGCGCGCGCCGCTGCCAGCGGCGCGCGTGCGTCGCCGCGTGAAAAGACGACGCCGCAAAACGGGCGAATCGTGCCAACATCCCGCATCCGGAAAACGCATCGCGGGTTGAGGCAAACATGCGGCTCCCTTTAAGGTGATCGTCACGGCGGCGACGCTTGGCTTGTTTGCGGCGCAGGCGCATGCGGCGCCCGCCGGCGTCGCGGGCGGGCAAAGCTCGATGACATTCACGCAATTGGTGCAAGGCGGCTTCGAAGGCGGCCTGTTCGGCGGCCCTTGTCCGTCGGGTCAGTTCCTGGCCTGCTGGACCGAGCCGTACGGCCGGCGATTTTGCGGCTGTTGGAATGGCGGCGACCGTCCGGCCTGTCCTTCGGGCTACTATTATACCTGCCGCGTCGCGCCGGACGGCCGGCAGGACCTGCGGCTGTTTTTAGATCGCTGATCTTGACAGGACGGTGGCGCCGATCCGCCGCGCGCGGGCGCCGTCACTGGAACGCGGGCATCACCTCTTTGGCGAACAGCTCGACCGAACGCGCCGCGTCCTCGTAGGGCAGCGAGCCGAAGGCCATGTCGGCGACGAAATAGGTGATGCCGGTCTGTTCGACCGAATTGGTGACATAGCGGCGCACGGTGTCCGGCGATCCGGCGACGCCCATGCTCATGCCCTCGAGCGACTCGAACTCATCCGGATAGATCATGGCGATCGGGAAGGGGATGCCGCCCCATTCCCACAGGAACGCCATGTGGTGGCGCCAAAGCCGATAGGCGCTGCGCGCGATGTCGCGCGCCTTGGCGTCGCTCTCGGCGACGACAACATGGCGGAACACGCCCATGAGTGGCGTATCGGCGGCATCGTTGCCTTGCGCCTGCCAGGCGGCGCGATAGGCGTCGGTGATCGCCTTGACGCCGGCATCCGGGACGAGCGTCACGATATTACCCTTGAGCTTTGCGGCGTCGGCGGCGCGCGAGGCCTCGGTCGGCGCGAACCACAACGGCGGATGCGGCTGCTGCAACGGCTTCGCTGCGATGCGCACGTTCTTGTAGCGGTAGAATTTGCCGTCGTGGTTCAACACATCCGCGGCCAAGGCCTTGAGGATGATTTCGGTCGCTTCGCGGTTCATCGCCGGCGCGTCCGCCGGCTCGACGTCGAAGCTTGAAATCTCGATCGGCGACGCGCCGCGTCCCAGGCCCAATTCCAGCCGGCCGCGGCTCATATGGTCGAGCATCACCACTTCTTCGGCGACGCGCAGCGGATGGTACATCGGCGTGACGTAAAGCAGCGGGCCGAAGCGCAGCCGCTTGGTCCGTTGCGCCACCGCGGCAAGGAACACGCTCGGCGACGGCGCCATGCCAAGCGGCGTCGAGTGGTGTTCGGCGATGTGATAGGAGCGAAAGCCGCAGCGGTCGTATTGCTCGATCAGCTTGAGCCTGGTCTCGAACAAATCGGCGAGCGGAATGCCGTTGTCGTCGAGATGGTCGAAAATGCCGAATTGCAGAGCCACGGCGCCGCCTCCCCGGATTTATTTTTTATCGATTGCGAAATCCTAGCGTTCCGCAGCCGAATAAACCAGCGCTGCGAGCCGGTAGCCGAGGGCTAAGGCTTTTTGGAGCGACGCAGTCAAATCACCCAACCGATCCGGCGCGGGGCGGGGCGACAGACGCCTATCGGCTAAGTTCCCCTACACCAAGGTATACCGCCCTCGATCACTTCCGACATCTCGCGCCTACCACTGCACAATCGAGGGCGGGCCACTTTGAAACTAGCATCCTGCCACGAGGTCGGACGCGGCCGAGGTCATTTGAAGCCGCGCCGGGCGCGTGGGAGTGCGTGATGATCAAAAAGATCGCCTCGATTATTTTGGCAGTGGCCGGTGGCTGCCTGATCGTTGCCTTCGTCCCGCCGCTGGCATCGGTCGAGGAGGCCTTTGCGACGGCGCGCGGGTCATTGACCGACAATGCCACGCCAAGCCAGCCGCAGGCACAACGCTCCTGCGAAGATCTGGAGTTCTGGTTTCTCAATGGCGGTTGCTCAAAGGCGCGCACCAAACATGTCGCGCGGACCAAGCATCGCGTCGCCACCAGCTACGTGGCTGTGCACGCCCGAGCCGCCGACAGCGCTTCGGCAAAACGCTAGGGCCGAACGCCGCAGCGATTTCCAGCTATTGTTGTTTGCTCCTGGTCGCGGTCTTTCCCCGCTCGGCCATGTCGCATTCGCGGCCGTGCGCCGCGCCTTTCATTGCCAAAAATTAAGCTTCCGGCCACGTCGCGGTAATGCGCGCACCTCATATCAGCGGCCGCCCTCGTTTGAGGGCGCTAAGCAAGCTGGACACTGTGTCATGTATGACGAACGCGCAAACAAGTCGCCACCTAAGCCGCCGCGTTGCGTTGGCTGCGGCCGGCCGATGCAACTCGTTCGCAGAACGCCGCGATTTGACCGGCTACCTGATCTGTATACCTTCCAATGCGAGGAATGCGGCGAGCAGCACATCGAGGAAGGTGAAGCGGTGGACCGACTGGCCGATCTCAGAGCGGTTCACGCAGCTTAAGTCGGCGCTCACAGTCCAGCCGCTTGCGACGAGTTGGCGAGCAACGAATGAAGGTCTTCATGGCGTCGCCGCGTCCAGGAAGGCGGCTTCTACGGCTGGCCCTACGCCTATGTCGGCAAGCACCCGCAAGCCGGTTTTGCCAACCTCGCGCCCGACAAAGTGAATGCGACGATCACGCCTGACTTGTTGTTCGAGGCGCACTCGTCGGCGCTGGATATCGTCTTCTATGAAGCCGATCAGTTTCCGCCGGAGTACAAAGGCCACGCCTTTGTGGCGCTCAAAGGCTCATGGAACAGCTCCGAGCCCACCGGCTACAAGGTGGTGCGGGTGCCGTTCAAGGATGGCCGGCCCGAAGGGCATTACGAAAATTTTATCACCGGATTTTGGGTCTCCGGCGAGCAGCGCGCGGAAGTCTGGGGACGCCCCGCGGCGCTCGCGGTCGCCAAGGATGGCTCGCTCCTCATTGCCGACGATACCGGCGGCACGATCTGGCGCATTGCCTATACCGGCAAGCGCGACGCTGCCGCGGGGCCTCCAGCCGGACCGGCGCAGAAGGATGGCGCCAAGTGATGGTTGGCGCCGGCAATTCCTCAGCGATCATCGCTGAGGGACGAGCCGAGCGGCCACGTTGACCTCTCCACTTCGTCCTTGATAGCCGCGTCGATCGCCTCGATCGTCTTTTGAATTTGTTCGAACGCCTGGGCGACCGGCAAAGTCTTTTGTTGTTCGAACGGGCCGGCGAGGACTTTCGCCAACTCGGCACGCTGCCGTGTCAATTCCAACCGCGCCTTGCGCAGGTCATGCACGGTTTCTGTTTCCGGCATTGTCTCAGGCTTTCGCTTTCTCTATCGCGCTCGTGTGGCCTTTACGGGCCGGCAACAATCGATCGTTGCGCACCCACGTCCGTACCCTTGCAATTTTGCCGAAAAATGGTGCGCCATACGGTACCATGAGTCGAATCGAGTCGTTCACTTTGCTCAAGATAATGGATCACGCGCGACCTGCGCGTCGGCGTGAAAAGACAGAGGCTCGCATCATGACATGGAACGCCGATCCGCAGCGCGGTGCCTGGCTGATACCTTCCCGGGGCAGGCCCGAGAAGCTCGCGCGCCTGATGGCCGCACTCAAGGAAAGCGACTGTAGCACGCCCGGTTTGGTGATCATCCAGCACCATGAGATGGCCACGTACCAGGAGGTGCCAATGCACCCCGGATGGCAACTCATGGCCGTCGATCCAGAGAGCCAGGGCGACAAGATCCGCGCGATCTGGCCCAAGCTGCACTACCTGGATTGGATCGGCTTGGGTGGCGACGATCAAGTACCGATCACGCCCGGCTGGGACTTACGGCTGATCGCAGCCCTCAACGGCACCAATCTCGTTTCCGGTTCGTCCGGATTCAAGCGTGAACGCCAAGTCAAACCAGAATCGATCGTGGGTATTGAGGTGTGGACGATGTGTGAACGGGCTCTCCTCGTCCGTGACAACTGCCAGGATTGCCGGCGCAATCAGAAGAGCTCGGCGCCGTCACATATAAAATCGGTAAGATGGGTTGGGTATCTGATTTTCCGACATTTCACTCATGAGCTGTCCGACCTTTTTGGCAAACGACACGGTGATCGGGAAGCGCGAGAGCCCTTCGGTGTTGTTCCAGTTCATCTTCGACAGCGTAAGGATTTCAATGGCGCGCTGCCGAATGTCCGTCTCGCCGACGGCACCGAGCTGAATGGGCGCCGGAATATGCGGACCGGGATACTCATTCCACCAAGGGACAAATCCGCTTGTAAAGAGATAGGTGTCGGCGCCGACCATGCAGAGCGTGCCGCGCCACGGCTCTTGCCTGCCCTTACGGATCAGACGGAAGGGAGTGCTGCGGATCCAGATCAGATCGCAGGCGGGAACGTGTGGCTTTGCAGCTTCCCGGAAGCCTGCCTCCTCCTCAGGCTGGTACATCGAAGTTTTATGCACCACAACGCGGCTCGGCAAAACTCCCGCACGCGCTTCGTATTGGTCGAGAACGTCTTGCATCAGCGCCGAAGCTTGTTCGGCCCTAAGATAGGGATGGCGGTCGCGGCGCTGATCGTGATCAACCGTGGCGCCCTTCAGAGTGAAGGGCTCGACGTCCGTTGAGAAGGCCTGCGCAACGCTGGCATAAACCAAATTGCCCGTGCGCCGCTTCAGATGGTGAAAGGACACACCTACGAAGCACACGTTGTCGGGCAATTCAGCCGGTCGCCAGGGCAGGCCTCCGGCTTTGTAGTAAAGCGACGTGGCGATGTTCCAAGCGCGCGTCGCATAGCTATGGCCCTCATCGTCTGAGCGCTCGATCGTATCCCGGCGCAGGACCTGCAAAGGTATTGGATTCACATGGTGCATCATCCGCGCCTTGACGGCCCGATAGAAGGTGCGAAAGAGAAGATCATCCGCTTGCGTGCGCAGTTCTTCAGCCGCCTTCAGTTCCTCTGGTGACGGCTGGAATAGGCTGAGCTGATCGCTCTCCTCTTCGGCGCGCAGACGCTCCAACGCGCGACGCTCCTGATGAGTGAGCCCAGGATTCTCGATCCGCAGATCGCCAACGTCGGCCGGTAGACAAACGACGATGCAATCGGGGCCGCCATCGCCCAGAAGGCCCTGGATGCGCCCGTCAAACAAATCCAATAATTCCTCGAAAGTCGCGATCGGCAGCTTGTTCTGAATGGCCTGCTCGAAGCGCGTCTGATCGACCGGGCGCACGAACCGGTCTTCGATCAGAAACTGAACGCCAAGTGCCCGTGTCGCACCCGGCCAGTCGCGGTAGCGCTGCGAATTGCCTTCGCGCGCCGCCATGAATTGATTAAGCCGCCCAAGCCACTGCCGGGCCGCGTCCACGTCCGCTTGCGGCCCAACCAGCGCCAGCCGGATTTCGAACATGCGCCCCCCATCGGCGGGTCCGGCGTCGGTCATAACACGGCGCGGCTCAAGGCCGGTTCGACCTCCACCGAAGGCAAGCCTCGGTTCACGCAGGCATTCGATCTTCACTTTCATCGGGGTCACTCAAAAGTCCATCTTCGGGAACTTCGATGGTTAGGAACGCACCTTCAAGTAGCAAATCATCGACGTGATCTTGGCCAATATTGATGGTTGGCGCACCTTCGCTCAGAAATCGGCCCCAGAACGTTAGGTCGTCGTCCACGTTCTTGTTGCGGTCCAGTTTCATGCGGCGCGTGGCCCGCGAAGTACGAGCGAAGGCGGGCAATGGGGTTTTCGCATCGCGCCCCGTGAACATGTAGAAGGGTTTGATCCGCACAGCCCAAAGGCCATCAAGCTGAGTGACCTCAAAACCGAACCCCTCATTCTCGAACCACGCCCGCGTATCTTCGCGGCGCTGTTTCACCACTTCGCGCCGGACACTCTTGCGATGCGGCGTATCGTAAATGAGCTTTCGCGGCTTACCGTCATACCCCTCAAAATACGCGCGGTGGCCCTTACGGCGGCCCTCTTCGGTCATCAGGCCGTGCTTGCGAAAGCGAACAAGATGCCGCTCGAAATGCTTGCGCAATAGCCATGACAGGATTTTTCGCTGATCAGGATAACTTTCAACGACGCTGCGGAGCGGGGCGTAGCTGGCTTCCACGTTCACGAGCGGCGCGAGCACGGTGCCCAATACTGCCAAGGGTACAAAGCTCCACAATGCGCCATCATGGGGAACGAATGTGCCCGCTTCGCTGAGCGGGATATGGGCGGGCCGGTCTTCCCACTGAACCCGCAGCCGCGCAATCGACACCTGCTCCGGCAACGATGCGAAGGGCAACACGTTGAAAACATATATTCCAACCGGCCGGTCATCGCGCGCGATCGTCGTTGAACCGGCCGATGCGATCGGCTGGAGAATGCGCGCAGTGAAAGAGCCCGTTTTGGCGTCGTTCGTAAAGGCGCCCCGCCCCGATCCCGCGCCAACGCTTCCACATCCGAGAGTCCCGTCCCTTCGCGTTCCATGGCCTGAATGCCGAAAAACACGTCGCAAAGCGAACGATTGCGCAAATCGCTGACATTCGGTACGGCACGGAACCGGCCCGCGTCATCGGGCTTCACCCTGTTGACGACGGCGTCCGGGAGACTGCCCGGATTCTTGAAAGTGATCGATCGGCTGGGCTCAATATCAATCGACGCCGTTTCAGTTCGCTCATAATCGCGATGCACGAGCTGGTTGATCAGAAGTTCTACGAGTGCACGGCCTGGATAGGCAGGCGTCGCATCATGCGTCGCGCGGCGCTTCACCTTGAGCAGCGGGTTGACATCGTCGCTTGCAAGCCATTCCAAAAGTGCAAGACGCTGCGCAATGAGATTGCCTCCAAACACGGTTCGCTTCTTGCCTGCAATCGTCGCCGAGACAACGGCGTGCGGGAAGTAGCGCTGCGGGTTCTTGGCAAAAAGCAATATGCAGCCTGCGGTCGGAGCCTCCTGGCCGCCGATTTTGACGAAGAAGCCCTGTTCCCGAAGAAGCCCGGGCAGCGTGTCACGCGTCACCGCGGCGCGGCCAAGCTTCGCGCAATACTCGCGCATGATTGCCAGCATCAAATCGTGGTCAAGGTCGTCGAAAGTCGCGCCCACCACTTCGCGATCGTCGAATGCGACCGCGCCGCCGCCGCTCTCGGCGGCACGTGCGTTCGGATAAAGGTCCTCGCCCGCCAGTTCCACGCTAAATCCTCCATCACCTGATCGAAACCGGTAATTTCGATGAGCCGGAAATTGCCGCCGACAGCGCGCTGGAGCGCGGCGACATTGGGGTGAATGATCTCGCCCGGACGGATGCACCAAAAGATGCCGTTCTTGAAATCCTGCGTGCGCTTGGCGTTTTTCGCAAGCATGTGATCCATGACCGACCGCTCGCCGCCCCGGTAACCCATCACAATGAGAGGTGAATTCGTGAGCAGGGGCACTAACTCTTCCACCAGCTTGCGGTCCAGCTTCTCAATTTCGCCCGTGGCATTGCGGTCGGTGTATTGCTCGGCCTTGCCGTGCAGCCAGATGATCTGTGCACGATTAAAAATACCGAACTCGCGCAAATCGTCCGGGCCCCGGTTTACTTCTGCGATGTGCGGAATGTGAGGGCGGCGTTCATTAAGGGCCATCGGCAACGCGGTATCGAAGTTCGTGGTGAGGACGGTCTTCAGCAATCCTTTCAGCACCAGCTCGCCGAGATGCCTGTAGCCCGGCCCTATGCCGTTGGTCGGCTGGAAGAGGTCGCGCAGAATGCGCGTCCGATATTCACGCGGCTTCAGCAGATGTTCGACGACCAGCGGGAAATTTTCAGCAAGGCGATTTCGCCGTTGATGAACCATGATTGCCCCTGGAGCCAGGTCCGCCACTCGGTCAGTTTCACCTGTTCGGGTACGATCGCGCCGCCTTTGACTTCTCGGCATACACTCGCCGCGCTATGCGCCGCACGCTTTCCGACGCGAGCGGCACGCCCGACGAAAATGATGCTCCGGCTCCGAGCAGAAGCAACGGCCGCGCCTCATTCGAAGCGCGGAAAAGAGATGCGAGAACGCGTACGGATTCCTGATGGTTCATGGCGGCGGCCACCGATATTTCCGAATCTGACGATAATTCGGCAGCATATGGGAAAAAGAACACGGCGGGAACGAAGTTGGGTAACCTCACAATTCCTTTGGTGTTTACTGTGGGCCGCGAAGGACCGTCTTCACGCTGCCGTTGTGCGCGAAGCGGCGGCCTGAAGAAACAAGGTTTCCTGGTTGCCCAGGGAAAGCACATCGTTCCGACCGAGACCGGCTTGTCGCTGTTCGGCGTTCTCAAACAAGCCGACCCGGCCCTGGTCGATCCGGGGGTGACGGCGCAACTTGAATGCCTGCTCGACGATGTCGTTGTCGGGAAGCAGGAGATGGTCGGTGCGATTGACGCAGTGTGCAATGTCGCCGAGCGCATCATCGGCAAGCTCAAAGAAGGTGGCGCCCCCGGCGCATCGCGTCGCTTGGTCCCGTCAACGGCTCAAATAGCGGCGAACGCCGTGGGCAAGCACGGGACTGGAATGAGTGGGGTACCCGGATTTGCCTACAACACCCTGGCCGCTTTGGCCTGTCCGCGACGCTGCCACTCCCGGAACCGACCTCGCACTTTCCGAAATCGCGCTCGCCTATGACGTCCTGCATGCGGACAGCGTCGGCCTTTCTACCAGTAACGGCGGCTTCTGGCTTGGCGATAAGCGCAATGCTTCGGTCTTTGCCGAACTTATCCGCCGCAAGGCAGCAGTGATCTTTCCAACCGTAGAAGCGAGGAGGAAGCAATGACGTCCCAGGAAATTACAATTCAAGCGGGGAAGCATCAATTGTCTGGTAGGTGGAGACCCGTCAATTCGGTCTCTCGGAAAAGACCCTTAGTTGTCGCAATTCACGGCGGCAGCTTTACATCGAAGTACTTTGATCTGCCGGGCTTCTCATTCCTGGATTCTGCTCACTCTCAGGGCTTTCCGATCTTAGCGCTTGATCGCCCTTGTTACGGCAAAAGCCAACTATCGCCGACAGAGACCACCTTCGCGCTGAATGCGGAGATTTTGAGTGAGACTATTCGAAACTTCTGGCAATCGCACGGTCGTGACCTTCCGGGTGTGGTTCTTATTGGACATTCCATCGGCGGAGCTATCACGCTTATGATTGCCGCTCTTCATCAGAGCTGGCCACTGCTCGGGGTCGCGGTTTCGGGAATCGGTCTCGTTTGCCCCAGCCACATCGCGGAGGCATGGAAGTCCCTTCCGGATATTCCGTCTATCTCTTTGCCGCCTGACGTAAAGCGGCAGGTGATGTTTGGGCCGGCAAGCTCCTACGAAGTCGACGCGCGGGAACTGTGCATGTCCGACGATTGTCCGGTGCCACGCCCGGAGCTGATGGAAATCGTCTTTGGTTGGCCAAAGAACGTTGCGTCAGTCGCTGCAAAAATAAGCGTTCCTGTTCACTATCGACACGCCCAATTCGAAGGCTTGTGGGAGTCGAATCAAAAGACGATTTCGGACGTGCGGGCAGCGCTATCGTCTTCTCCCGTGGTCGATGCGGCCATTTTCAAAAATACGGGCCATTGCATCGATTTTCATCACGTCGGTCCGGCGTTGCACATGCAACAGCTGGCGTTCGCGATCGAGTGTGTGGAAGCCAAGACCGCACAAGCGGCATGACCCTTAGAGTAGGAGCCTAGCACGTTAGCGAGAACGCTACTAACCAGCCTCCGCAAGCCGGGATCCCTTGACCACGACATCAGACTGGGCGCTGGCAGTCTTCGACGACCAACCGTCCTGCGCGAAGCGTGGTCTTCTTCAGGGCCCATAGCGCCGACAGGGCCGTTGAGCCGACCAAGTCCGAGAACAACGGAGGCAGGCAATTCGGGTCTTCATGAACGTCAAGTTTGCTGAACCAGTTAGGCGGCCACAAGCGCATTAAATCCTCTGCCGCGTCGCTCAAAATCAACGCTTCAGCACCACCTCGTTGCGGTCATTGTCGTCACCATCCTCGTCATAGTAGGCGGGCTTCCGGCGCTGCCGAAACTGCAATTCAATTCAACCCACTCGCCTTGGAGAACCAAGCGTCTCCCGCGCTGGCATCCTTGTTCAGGCTGGGCAAGGCAGTGCCATTGAACACCGCAAGAATCTTGGCGAAAAAGTTCGTTATTTGTCTGCGGTCGTTCCTGGCCCGAAGCGGCGGTTCGCTGCGCCGCAGCGATACGTTACAATTGGGGGTAAATCGGTCATACCTGGTGCATGCTTGAAACGACGCAATTGACTTGTTCCCCACTTTCCCGCTCGCCAAATAAACCCGCGACCGCCATGGCGGCACAGTGACGCCCGACATCTAACGCTTCGAGACGTCCGCGCTCAACCATTCCGCCAGTTTCGACCAACGCCGCCGGCCCGAGACGTTGCGCACAGCAATAGCGACAGCCTTCTTCTGCCCAACCAGAACGACAAGCCGCTTGCCGCGCGTGACGCCCGTGTAGAGAAGGTTCCGCTGCAACATGCCGTAGTGCTGCATCAGTCATGACCGGAATCACCACGGCTGGATATTCCGAGCCCTGGCTCTTGTGGATGCTCGTGGCGTATGCCGGCACGAGCCCGTCGTGGCGGCGCACTTGTCACGAGTTGAGAAAAGTGTGCGCGGGTGCCGACCGATGAACAATCCGGAGGGTTGGCGACTGGCCTCCGAACGCTGTTTGTTGGCGTCGACGGACCATCGCCAATCGTGATCCTCTAGCATTGAAAATCTTAAAGCCGAAGCTCGCGATGGAATAGGGCGCCGCGCTGCAGCTAGCTCAACGCCGACCACGCCACACGGCCCCAAAAGGTTTTCGACCCAAGAGCAGGACCCAAACTGAAAGTACGCTATTCTTTATATCCATCCGGCGCACGATCGTGGCGAGCGTGCAATCTGGGGACAGTCCGGCTGCTTCGGCTTGCAAGGAGGCGCTTATGAAATTTCTTGGATTGTGCGGAGTGCTGTTGGCGGCGGGACTAGCTACCGGTGGTGCCAAGGCTCAAGAGGCTGCTGTGAAAGAACTCATCCCGACGGGCAAGCTTCGCTTCGGTGTCGCGTTCGCTCCGAAAATGTCCGCCCTGTTCGTCGTCAAGGATGCGGGCGGGAGCCCGCGTGGCGTCACGGTTGATCTCGGCAACGAGCTGGCGCAGCGCCTTGGCGTGCCGATCGAGTTCATGGTCGCGGGCGGCATCACCCGTGGCACCCACGTCTTGAAAGCTCTTTCCGTGGTCCTTCGCCGTCGATCAAAGCGGGAAGCGCCATCATCGGGTTGACTGCGCGGTACGCCGCTTCGCGCTGCGCGCCCTTCATAAGGTTCACGTCCACCACCTCGTCCGGCACGAGGAGGCTTTTGAGATTGAGCGCGATGCGCACGCGATAAGTCGCGAGCGAACGCCAGAATGCAAAAAGTTTTATGGAAATCTCTACTGTTTGCTTTCGCCCCCGCGAAGCGAGCGGCCGCCAGGACGCGTACTCATTAATTGAAACTGCCAGTAGCAGATCGGCATGTCCGTTATACGGCGCATTTCGGACTCGGGTCGGACATCGCGCCAGGTCCGAGAAGGGCCATTAGCGTCACTTCGCAATGCGGAAAAACAGCGAGCCTTTTCGCGGTCGGACCACCGCAAAGTCGGTCACATAGGATCAGGGCTTGATAAACTTCCCCCGCAGCGGGCAGGATCACCCGGTGCCGCCAAATTGGCAATCGTCAATGGGCTGCCGGCAGGCCCAATCAGGCAGTTCGGGCCCTGTCATAAATCCAGATCACCCAAGGCATCGAACGGACATCTCTGATAAGAACTCTACTTGATCCAGACTTAACCGTATTCAACGCGAATTTTTGCGGGCGGGTGTTGCGGCAATTCTTCCGGCAAATCCGTCGCCAGCTCAGTCAATCTGTCCCGTACGCAGCACGGCAAAAAACCGCGCTGCGTACGGAACACACCGCTACTTTTTTTCGGCGGGACGGCCGTACATCCCGACCAGGGTCGCCTTCGCGAGCGTATGGAAATGCAGTTCGAATCCGACGAGCGCGGCTGACACGTTGTGGTCCTTGGCGTATTGCAGCTTCTCTTCATCGACTGCGAACACCGTGAAGATGTAGCGATGCGACGTTCCGTCGGCCGGCGGGCAGGGGCCGATCCAGCCGTCGGTACCTACATCGTTCCGGCTCTGAATGGCGCCCTCGGGCATGAGCTTGGCCTTGACGTCGCCGGCGTTCTTCGGGATCGACGTGGTTCCTGCCGGAATGTTGAACACCACCCAATGCCAGAAGCCGCTGCCGGTCGGCGCATCCGGATCGTAGTTGGTGAGGGCGAAGCTCTTGGTCCCGCTGGGCGCCCCGCTCCAGCTCAAGGATGGAGAAATATTGTTGCCTTTGCAGCCGAAGCCATATTCGGCGCTCAGCACCTGCTCGTCCTTTATAGCCCCGCCGTTGCTGACGTCCGCGCTTGTCAAGCTCATGTCTTGCGCATAAACCCCTGACGCGATCAGCGCGCCGAACGTCACAACCACAGCCGCTAATGCCACTTTGTGCATCGTTTCCTCCCTCGGTTCGGGGTAGCAAAGCTAACACGGGGACGCAAACTCAAGAAAGCCGGATGAAATTCTTTTTTACACAGTTGGCTAGTGATACAACAGCCACCTCACCACAGAAATCCAAGATTGGCTAGTTACCGGGTCACGCTGAATACTCGGCTGGGTGAAGAATCTCCTCAGTGTTGGTGTTTGGGAGTTAAAAAGGAGGCTTGTCATGACAATACAATTCCATATCGCCGCGTTGTGCGGCATGGTGTTGATGGCGGGGTCGGCACAGGCCGCGGTTAAGCTTGAGACTATCAACTACAAGCAGGGCGATGTGGCGCTCGAAGGCTGGCTCGTCTATGACGACGCCATGAACGGCAAGCGGCCGGGCATTGTCATCTTTCCCGCTTGGTGGGGCCCCTCGACGCAGGATAGAGATGTGGCCGAGCGGCTCGCCAAAATGGGCTATGTCGCCTTCGTCGCGGATATCTACGGTAAAGGCGTACGCCCCGATTCAATGCAGTCAGCGGCCGCGGAATCTGGCAAATATTATAAGGATCCTGCGCTGCTTCTCGCTCGCGCTCAAGCTGGGTTTGATCAACTCCGACGGGCCAGCATGGTAGACGCCAGTAAGCTTGCGGCTATCGGCTACTGCTTCGGCGCACAGTCGGCGCTCGATCTAGCGCGCAGTGGCGCGCCGCTCGTTGATGTCGTGAGCTTTCACGGCTCGCTCGGCACGCCCACGCCGGAGAACGCCAAGAACATTCAGGGTCATGTGCTCGTGCTGCATGGCGGAGCCGATCCGATCGTCAACGCACAGGCCGTTTCCGCCTTCGAGAAGGAAATGACCGACGGCCACGTCGATTGGCAGGTCGTCCTCTACGGCGGGGTGGTACACGCCTTCACTGACAAGGTGCACCTACAGAACGCGGAACACGGCATCAAATACGATGCGGTCGCCGATCAGCGTTCGTGGGAGGCGATGAGCGACTTGCTTAAGAGCACACTACAATCGCCGTAGCTTGCGCGGGGCCCGCGGTCCGCGGCCTCGCCTGTTAAAACGGGCGAGGCTGCAAGCACATGCGACGCCGTGTCGACAGCATTATGCTGCTTCTCGCAAACCTACTGCTCCACTCCATCACCACTTTAATCGAGAAAATGCAGTTACGGCGCTCGCCACGCCTTGTTACGAGAATTTATAGCCGAAAGGCAGATCACAGGCCCTAGGTTGACCCAACCCATCGGGATAGTATTTTGCTCGGCAATTCGTAGTGATAAAATGTTTGAGGCAAGAGGAGAAGAAAATGAAGCGACTGATTTTCTTCCTCGGTTTACTCTTGACTCAGCCATGCATGGCTCATGACACTAAACATCCTGAGTTTGACGCATGGTACAGAAGCCTGAAAAATCCGAACTTCAAATCTGCGGTTGTTCGAGATTTAGGTTGTTGCAGCGCGAGGGATTGTCATGAGACAGAAGCTGACCTGCGCAATGAGCGTTGGTGGGCTAGAGTAGGCACACCGCATTTCGAATATCGTGGACTAAAGTCCAGCAGCGACTCCCAACATCCGCTTGATTTGGCCTATTACGACGTCACTTGGGAGTTGACGGAATGGAAGGAGGTGCCCCCCGAGGCAATCTTGAAAACCTCTAATCCTACGGGTAATCCGGTTATTTGTCATTCATCTTGGGATGAAATTTGGTGCTTCATTCCAAACAGCCAATACTAGGGTCGGACACTCGCGCTTAGTTTAGTGTGGCAAGTATCGCGACTGGGCGCGACTTCCGCTGTGGGTCATTCACGACCGATGCATTCAGCACCCGTGCCGATCAATGTCCGTTGTTACTCCAATAGCGACATGATTGTTCGGCGCAGCGAAGTGACGCTAAGGGGGCCATTAGCGGTCGTAGGTGATGACGACCTCGTTGCCGCAGCTGAGTTACGACGGGGTCAATGTGAAACCTTCGTCGATCCAGCCGGTCACGCCGCCGATCATCATTTTTACGGGCAAACCAAGCCGGGCAAGACGTAGCGCCGCCTTATTCGCTCCATTGCAATGCGGGCCCGCGCAATAGACGACAAACATCTTGCCCTTCGGATACTCTGCCATCCTGGCGGCTGTTATCTCGCGGTGCGGGATGTTGATCGCGCCCTCTACATGGCCATTTGCGAAGGCGTTCGGCCCGCGCACGTCTATAACAATGAAATCTGGATTGGCCGATTTCAGACTTTCGTGCACATCCCAGCAATCGGTCTCAAATGCGAGCATCTCCTCGAAGTGCCTGATGGCCAACTCTGACGGCGCGGCGGCCGTTTCGGTTACATGTGTGGTCATAGCTGCTCCTTCTGGAAATTCGCATCGACAGGGTCAACTTCCCGGTACCTCAGCCCAAAAAACTTGCCGTGCTGGACGGCGCCCGCGGTGCAAGGGAAATCTGACTATCGGCGAAGCGTTCGGGTGCCGTCATGGATCCGGCCTTCGATTGCGGCCATCTTGACCGCTGGCCCTGATGTGATCCGCTGATCGGTCTAAACAAACTGACGTGCTCTTTCTCGCGTGACCCATTCTCGGCTTTTTCCGATCGATAGTCTCGACCGTTTCGCATCAATGTCTTGATCACCCTTCAGCCGGCAGCCGGTGGGATGTACTGCGTCATGAACATTGCATCGCCTTAAGCAAATTGCGCGAGGCCGTGGCCGACAGACCAATTCTCTTTCGCGGCGTCGACAATGTTCACAAACACGTCCTCCGGCCGGATGCCGGGACTTTCGCCGAGCAGCTCCGCGATCCGCCGGAATAGCGCTTTCTTCTGTTCCATGGTGCGGGTGTTGAACACGGTGATTTGGATGTACACGACATCGGCGCTCCGGGCGACACCGTAGGCATTACCGTAGCGGAAGTTCGCGGCGTCATGCTCCGTGATGGTCATGAACTGGTCGTCTTCGGGCACGTTCAATGCTTCGCGCATCGCGCGGTAAAGGCTGTTGAAGATCGCCTGCCGGTAAGCTTCCGGCTTCCCGGCGCGCAATGAGATCTGAAGGAGCGGCATCGCGAGTTCTTTCCATTTTGTCTTCGCTTCACATTAGATGCGGGCTTACTTTGCTGACAATTTGAGACCCTCCGCGGGCAACCCCGGCATGGCGTTTGGCGTCTTCGTCCTGTCTTTCGCAGGCCACTGTTCGGAAAGCGGCGGCAACGCCATTTCCTTGCCAGTCATGCGCTCAACCGCAATGGAATACACCGTGATGGCATCGATCCGCGGGAAGAATCCTTTGGGTCGTTAAGTCTCGGGCTTGCCGTATTTCGCCATCAACGCTTCGCAGAACCGCTGTTTGACGTCCCTGTCTTCGACGATCCGTATCCGGCCGAATAGGCAAACGCTTCGATAGGCCAAACCTAAATCGCATTCAAAGCGACCGTAATCAAAGACGCCTTCCTGCTCATCAACCACAAAGCAAACGCGCCGCTCTTTCTCGATGTTTGCACGCAGATGTCCTCGTGCACTCGTGGTGTGTACGTACAATTCGCCGCTCATCCAGAGATAGAGCAAAGGAATGCAATAGGGGAAACCGTCCTCGCTCACCGTCGCGAGATGGCCGCTGTACCCTTGAGCAAGGGTCTCCAACGCACGTTCCTTCGACATGGCTCTGTCTGCCCGACGGATTTTCGGTGAACTCATGATTTGGTGCACTCCTCGCCGCCATTCAAGCGAACGAGGACTTTCAGATTCCTTTGCTATCCGAAATAGGATAGGAAGAATGTGGTCTTACGCAAAGGCCCACTTATCGCCAATGAGGCATACCACTTCGCGCGAACTCGTAGAGAGGATTTGTGAAGAGTAGACACAGCTGGGCCGAGCTTTATGCATTCGAGGTAGATCGCGCCGCGGACGCGCCGGTGTTCCGCCAAATTTATCTGCAGGTACGATCAGCTATTCTTTCAGGTAAGCTTCGTCCTGGAACGAAGCTGCCGTCGACGCGTGAACTCTCTATTCAGCTCGGCGTTTCGCGGTCAGCAGTCGTTTCGTCTTTCGAACAGCTTATTGCCGAAGGGTATGCGTCTGGCAGGAAGGGGGCCGGGACCTATATCGCGTCCGATCTTCCCGAACCTTTCAGGGCGATTCGTGATCATAGGAAGCGGCAAATACCGGTTGGCAAAATAACGACCTCCGCCCGGGACCGGGACCTGGGCGACTTCGTCGACGTGACGACGCAAAGCGACGAGCGACCCTTCAATCTGGGACGCACGCTCATAGATGCGCGCACCGCCGAGCTGTGGCGAAAACTCAGCGCACGTACTCTCCGGTCCTTCGGGCGGCATCACCTTGGCTATGCCGACCCGCACGGCATGTTGGAATTGCGCAAGTGCGTTTGCGACTACCTCCAGGCCGCACGTGCTGTGCGATGCGAGCCAGAACAAGTTATCATTACCGCGGGCACGCAGCAGGCCCTCGATATCGTCATCCGCGTTCTGCACGGGCCGGATAAGGAAGTGTGGATCGAAGATCCGGGATACTCTTTGACTCGCCTGGCGCTTGTCGCGGCGGGCGCGAAGGTTCGCCCGATACCGGTTGATCAATATGGCATCAATGTCGCCGAAGGCATCCGCCGCGCGCCAAGAGCGCGTGCCGTTTTCATAACACCGTCGCACCAGTTTCCGAAAGGCGTGGTCCTGTCGATGGCACGCCGCCTAGAACTTCTTGCCTGGGCGCGAGAGTCAGGCGCCTGGATCGTCGAGGACGACTACGCCAGCGAATTCCGTTATGGCGGCCGACCGCTCGCGTCACTTCAAGGAACTCGATGAAGCCGAGCGGGTGATCTACACCGGAACCCTCAACAAGGCACTGTTCCCAGGCCTTCGCCTCGGCTACGCCGTCGTTCCGCTTTCACTGATGCGCAGCTTCGTCACCGCCCGCTATCTCATGGACCGCCAGCCGTCCAGCCTTTGCCAGGCCGTGGTCGCCCTATTCATGGAAGAAGGGCACTTCGCAGCTCATATCCGCCGAATGCGGGAGTTGTACCGCGGCCAGCGCGACGCGCTTGTGAATGCCATTAGGCGCCGCCTCGCTGACGATTTGACCGTCGACCCACCGGACCAAGGCATGCATCTGGTTGCGTATACACGGCGAGGCTTGTCAGACGTCACCATTGAGCGCGCAGCCCGCGAACAAGGTGTCATCGTTCGTGCGATGAGTCGCCTGTACGTTGAAGCGCCGCCGCGATCTGCACTCATGCTCGGCTTCAGCGGCTATCCCCGCCAGACCATCGCGTCGGCAATTGCTCGGCTCGCTCGGGCTTTTAGACGATAAGCAGCAGTTGTCTCTTTCGGTCAAACGCCGCCGACCTATTCGGCGCTGGCGCGGATCAATGTCTGCTTTTCGCCGCAAGCGACCAAATCGCGGACAAGTCGCGAATGACGCGAAGGGCCAAGAACGACCGTTTGCACTGCGGAAAAACAGGGACCCTTTTCGCCGATCACCGACAGTGGTTATCCGCTATGCTGCTGACAGCCGATCGCCAAATCACGCCAACTCCTGGAGCAGCGCCTTGGCCTCCTTCAGATCGAGCGTATCGAAGCCTTCGGTGAACCAGCCGTAAACCGGAGCAAGCAGTTCGCGCGCTTGCTGCACCTTGCCCTGGTCGCGCCAGAGGCGGGCGAGGCTCATTGCGGCGCGCAGCTCCAGCGATTTCGCTCGTTGTTGCTGAGCGGTCTGTAGAGACTTCAGCAGCCATGCCTCGCTCTCCGAAACCTCGCCGCCGGATAACGCCACCAACCCCCGCAGCCGGCAAATCTCCGCATCCCACCAGCGCTCGCCGCTTTGTTCCGCAATGACAGCGGCGTCCCTCAGGGCGTCGCTTCCACCGTCGTGGTTTCCCGTAAGACAAAGCACCTCGGAAAACAGCGCAAAGCTATAGGGGGCAT
The DNA here is from genome assembly GCA_963804405.1 of uncultured Alphaproteobacteria bacterium. Lineage (GTDB taxonomy): Bacteria > Pseudomonadota > Alphaproteobacteria > Rhizobiales > Xanthobacteraceae > BOG-931. The sequence continues at coordinate 122,767 of CAWDQG010000014.1, forward strand.
ACTGGATCGTGCCTTGCCTCGCCGGGTCGGAGAGAGCGGCGCGGAAAGAGGCGATCGCCGCTTCGATCCCATCCGGTGCCAGCAACGCCCACCCGCGTAAGACTCGTGGATCGAGCGTCAACGCAATGCGCTTCTCAGCCGCCAGGGTCTCTGCGCTCTCAGTGCACTGCAGCACCGAAGCCGAGTCACGCCGGAACTGGTGCAATATCGACGCATGCACGCGCGCGAGAGCGAGGCTTAAGGGATGGTTCACCCGTTCCGCAAGCGCCAATCCGTCATTTACGCGAGCAAGTGCCGCGTCGGGGTAGCCGAGCAGCCAGTCGTTCCAGGCACCTACCATTCGTGCGCAGACTCCAGGGTCGTGGCCGTAGATGTGTGCGTGCGTCCGGTGCTGTTCGAAGTCGTAAAGGGTTCGGCCCTTCTCGCAATGCTCCTGTGCCAGAGCGAGCTCGCCACGGAAGAAATGCGTCGTCCAACCCGTATGATGAGCTTCGAGCCGCAGGCCGTCGTTTTTATTTTTTTCGACCAGGCTCAGGAGCTTATCTGAAAGCTCGCGCGCCGCATTCAAATCCGACATGCGTCGGAAATTCCACACCCCCCATATCGCGACGAACAGAGATTCGATGTCCCCTGTCTTCTCGGAAAGCTCTTGTGCCCGAGCGTGAGCTTTTGCTGCTTCGGCCGACGAGAAGCCTTTGGCGCTGATAAGAGACACGCCTTTGGCGAGCTGCAGCTTGATCTCAAGCCGATCACGCTGCGCATCCGACAGCGATCCCAGCAGCGACAAGCCACGATCGAAATGGCTGACCGCCTCGGCATAGGCGGAGTGGGCAGCGGCAAACTGGCCCGCCTTGAGCCATTGATCGGCGGCCTGTTCCACCTGTTCGGCACCGGTCAAGTGATGGGCCAGCAGCTCGGGCTGCCGATCGACCAAATCCGCAAAATGTTCCTTTAAGGTGGTGGCAACTCGCATATGCAACTCCTGGCGACGGCTGCGCAGCAGCGCGCCATAGGCCGCGTCCCGCACCAGTGCGTGCTTGAACAGGTAGCTCGCGTGAGGCGGCTCGCCCTGCCGGAACAGCAAACCGAACTCGATGAGATGGTCGAGTGCCGAATTGAGGTCCGCCTCCGGCTTGCGCACCACCGCAGCCAGCAGGGGATGCGAGAACTCCCGCCCGATAGCCGCTCCGATTTGCGCTACCTCCTTGGCCGATCCGAGCCGATCAAGCCGCGCCATCAGCGACGCGTGCAGGCTTGCGGGGACCGATACAGCCGGAGATGGAACGGCAGCGGCGGTGCGCCGTGCTTCGCTCTCGCCTTCGGCCTCCAGCACCGCCTTGGTCATCTCCTCCACGAACAGCGGAATACCGTCGGTGCGCTCGATGATGTCCTGTCGGATGCTGGCGGGGAGGAGCTTGTTGCCGATGACGCGATCGATCATGGCGTCGATGTCGCGCTGCGCCAGCCGATTGATGGTGAGGGCGGTGACGTGTGGCCGTCCGATCCACGACGGCGCGAACTCCGGGCGGAACGTCACGATCAGCAGTACGCGGAGGCTCGCGATGCGATCCACCGCACGACCAAACAGTTCTAGGCTCGTGGGGTCGGTCCAGTGCGCATCCTCGAAGATCATCAGCACGGGTGTTTGGTGCGTCAGCGCTTCGGTTTGTGCGATGAGCGCCTTCATCGTTCCTTGCCGCCGCTGCTCCGGGGCAAGGTCGAGCACGGGATAGCGTCCGCCGTTCGGAAGCGACAGCATCTCGGCAAACAGCGCAGCATCCTGCGGAGAGGTTGCGGTCTGCGCCAGCAACGCGTCGAGCTTGTCGAGTTTCGCTTGCGGTTTGTCGTCGTACCCCAGTCCGGCGGCACGCTCCATCTGGCTGATGATCGGATAGAGCGCGCTGTCGGTGTGTTGCGGCGAACAGAAATAGCGTAAGCGCGTGTGCGGCTCGGTGGCGAGGTGTTCCAGTAGCGCGGCTGTGAGCCGCGATTTGCCGATACCTCCCTCGCCGGAGAGCAGCACCACCTGGCCTTCGCCGGTTTTTGCCTTCGACCAGCGCCGCAGTAGCAATTCGAGTTCTTCTTCCCGGCCGACCAACGCGGTCAGGCCGGTCGTATGCAGTGCCTCGAAGTGGCCTTCCGCCGAACTCGTCCGCAGCGCCGCCCAGGCCCGCACTGGCCCGGCGATGCCCTTGAGGTCCTTGGCCCCAAGGTCCTCCAGCTCGAAGAGATTGCCGAGAAGCCGTCGCGTGCCGTCGGCAATGACGACCATATTCGGCTCGGCGATCCCTTGCAGCCGCGCCGCGAGGTTTGGAGTCTCACCGACGATGCCACGCTCCTGCGCCTCGCCCGATCCGATCAAGTCGCCGACCACGACCAGCCCGGTGGCAATGCCGACACGGGTTTGCAGCGAAACGGGTGACTTGAGCGCGCTCACCGCCGCGATCAGCTCCAGCCCCGCCCGCACCGCCTGCTCGGCGTCGTCCTCATGCGCCTCCGGATAGCCGAAATAGAACAGCACGCCGTCGCCCATGTATTTCGCCACGAAGCCGCCGAAGCGGCGAACCGTCTCGGCGACGCATTTCTGGTAGGCCGAAATGACCTCGCGCAGGTCCTCGGGGTCCATGCGTGCGGAGAGTGCCGTCGAACCGACTAGGTCCGAGAACATCACCGTGACTTGCCGGCGCTCGGCGGTGTCTTAAGTCTTTGGCCCCATTCCGGTGGCCGGTTGATGTATTGCCGGCGCAGCACCACTAAGCTCGCCGATCGCCGCGAGCATTTTCCTTCTATGCCCGAGCAGCACGCCGATGTCTTTGAGATCCTGATCGGTCAGATGGCGAAGCGCCGAGACATCGATCCCATTCTCGGCAAAGCGCTGCGCGTACTCGGACATGCCGAGCGTTGCGAGCCACCCCGCAATCTCCTGCATCGCAGCCCCGCCTCCGGCGGAGTAATCTTGGCCTGACCGAACTTCTGGTCCAAAGCGACAGACAGGTTTTCCGACAAATTCCTGGCACGGTACACCGCCGGACTAGACAGGCCAAGCAAGGGTCCTCGGCGCTGCTGCGGTGCACCGAAGTCTCGCCGCCAACGGTCGAGTTGGGTCATTCACGACCGGAGCGGGGAAGCAGCGGGTTCGTCCATTTCCGCTAGGCCCTGAAAGCGGACGTAGAATCAGGATATTGGGATTTGGCGCGACGGACTTTGCCGATTGATGGTGCCGCCCAGCACATGAATTCAAGCTCCCAAACTGGCGCCTCGGAATCATGCGCTACGAACTCACCGACAACGAAGGGCCGCCATCAAGCTGTTCTTACCGGACAAGTACCTCGGGGAGGAGGGGGGGGGGGGATGTTGAAGCGATGGGCCTCGGTGAGGGGCGTGGGCGTTTTTCACGTCGCGGTTTCGCACGGGCTCTTGTTTCGATGTCTTTCATTGCGCGCCCCCAATCACTGGCAGCGATTCGTAGTAAGCGCGGATCGAGGCCATATCGACCAGCACCCGGCGCCCGGCCTTGCGGGCTTTCAGGATGCGGTCCGCGATCAGGCGGTCCACGGTGCGGCGATGGACAGAGAGGAAGCGGGCGGCCTCCTCAGGCGAGGCAGAGAGGGCGTTTGGATCGAGCGGCCGGATGGCCTTGACGGCAGTCATGGATAGCTCCCGCGCGGCACCGTGGTGCCGACAATTTGCGGAAGCTCCCGCGTTTTCGAATGTGACTGCTTATCGGCCAAAGGCTAGGCGGCCGAGCACTGACATAGACGACAGTCTTCAACTGCGCAACATTGGAAACGACAAAAATCCAATGTGTGGTGCCTGTGTGGTGCGCGCAGAAATTACACAATGATTTCAACGCATATAGGCCGGGCTTGTCCCGGCCATCCACGACTTTGCTTCGGCCACGCCGTCGAGACGTGGATGCCCGGCGCATAGGCGAGCGAAGTGACGCCGTTCTTCGAACGTCTATGGCCGGGCCTGACGGCGCAACAATTACCCCAACGCCTCTTCAAGAAAATTCTTCAGTTGCGCCTGATGCAGCGACATTTGCCCGACCGCGGTCGAGGCCGACGCCGGCCGGCCGGCGTATCGGGCGCGGCGATGCTTGGCGCCGATCTGGTTGAGCACCCATTCCAAAAAGATGTCGACGAACACCCAGCCGCCCTGGTTACGCGGCTCCTCCTGGCACCAGACGATCTCGGCGTCCTTGAAGCGCGACAGCTCAGTCATCAGCGCCTTGGTCGGGAACGGATAGAGCTGCTCGATGCGCAGCAAATAGACATCGTCGATGCCGCGCTTCTCGCGCTCGTCGTAGAGATCGTAATAGACCTTGCCGGCGCTGAGTACGACGCGGCGGATCTTGGCGTCGGCGACGAGCTTGATCTTCTCGCCCGGCGAGAGCTGCGCGTCGTCCCACAGCAGCCGATGGAACGACGTCTCCGGCCCCATTTCGTCAAGCCGCGACACCGCGCGCTTGTGGCGCAACAGCGACTTCGGCGTCATGAGGATCAGCGGCTTGCGGAAGTCGCGCTTGAGCTGGCGGCGCAGGATGTGGAAATAATTGGCCGGCGTGGTGCAACTGGCGACCTGCATATTGTCCTCGGCGCACATCTGCAGGAAGCGCTCGAGCCGCGCCGAGGAGTGTTCGGGCCCCTGCCCTTCGTAGCCGTGCGGCAGGAGGCAGACCAGGCCGGACATGCGCAGCCATTTGCGCTCGCCGGACGAGATGAATTGATCGAACACGACCTGCGCGCCGTTGGCAAAGTCGCCGAATTGCGCCTCCCACATGGTCAGCGCGTTGGGCTCGGCGAGCGAATAGCCGTACTCGAAACCAAGCACCGCCTCTTCCGACAGCATCGAGTTGATGACCTCGAAGCGGGCCTGGCCCTCGCGCAGATGATTGAACGGCGTGTAGCGACGTTCGTTCTCCTGATCGATCAGCACCGAGTGACGCTGCGAGAAGGTACCGCGCTCGGAGTCCTGGCCGGAGAGCCGGACGCGATTGCCGTCGAGCAGCAGCGAGCAGATGGCTAGCGCCTCGCCGGTCGCCCAATCGATATTGGCACCTGAGTTCGATCGCCTTGCGGCGGTTTTCGAAAAACCGCAGCAGCGTGCGATGCAGATGAAAGCCCGACTCGATCGTCGTGATCTTCTCGCCGATGTCCTTGAGCTCGGCGATTGCGACGCCGGTCTTGCCGCGGCGCGGATCGTCGGTGTCGCCGCCGGTCTTGAAACCGGACCAGCGGCCATCGAGCCAGTCGGCTTTGTTGGCGCGATAGCTCTGCGCCGCCTCGAGCTCGATGTCGAGCCGGGCCCGCCAGTCGGCTTTCATTTTGTCGATGTCGGCGGGCGTGACCACTGCCTCACCGACCAGCTTGTCGCCGTAGATTTCCAGCGTCGTCGGGTGCTTGGCGATCGCCTTGTACATCAGCGGCTGGGTGAACGACGGCTCGTCGCCTTCATTGTGGCCGTGCCGGCGATAGCAGAACATGTCGATCACCACCGGCTTCTGAAACCTCTGCCGGAACTCGGTCGCGACCTTGGCGGCGAACACGACGGCTTCCGGATCGTCGCCGTTGACGTGGAAAATCGGCGCCTCGATCATCTTGGCGACGTCCGACGGATAAGGCGACGACCGCGAATAGCGCGGATTTGTGGTGAAGCCGATCTGATTGTTGACGATGAAATGGACCGAGCCGCCGGTGCGGTGGCCGCGCAGGCCGGACAGGCCGAAACACTCCGCCACCACGCCCTGCCCGGCGAACGAGGCGTCGCCATGGATCAGGAGCGGCATCACCATGGTGCGATCGTCGCGCGTGGCGCCGAGCTGATCCTGCTTGGCGCGCACCTTGCCGAGCACGACGGGATCGACGATTTCGAGATGCGACGGGTTGGCGGTGAGCGACAGGTGCACCTTGTTGTCGTCGAACTCGCGATCCGACGAGGCGCCGAGATGGTACTTCACGTCGCCCGAGCCCTCGATCTCGTTGGGCGTCGACGATCCGCCCTTGAACTCGTGGAAAATCGCCCGATGCGGCTTGCCCATGACCTGGGCGAGCACGTTGAGCCGGCCGCGGTGCGCCATGCCCATCACGATGTCGCGAACGCCGAGCGCGCCGCCGCGCTTGATGATCTGCTCCAGCGCCGGGATCATCGACTCGGCGCCGTCGAGACCGAAGCGCTTGGTGCCGGTGAATTTCAGATCGCAGAATTTTTCGAAGCCCTCGACTTCGACGAGCTTGTTGAGGATCGCGCGCTTGCCCTCGCGGGTGAAGGTGATCTCCTTGTCCGGCCCCTCGATGCGTTCCTGAATCCAGCCTTTCTGCGCGCCATCTGAAATGTGCAGAAACTCGACGCCAAGCGTCTGACAATAGGTGCGGCGCAGGATAGTGACGATCTCGCGGATGGTGCCGAATTCGAGGCCGAGTACCTTGTCGAGGAAAATCGACCGGTCGTAGTCGCCTTCGCCGAAACCATACGTCCCCGGATTGAGCTCCTCCTCATCGTTCGGCGGCTGCAGGCCGAGCGGATCGAGATTGGCGTGGAAATGGCCGCGGGCGCGATAGGCGCGGATGAGCATGAGCGCCCGTATCGAGTCGCGGGTGGCACGCTCGACGTCCGCCGTGGAAAGTTCGACGCCCTTGGTCTGGGCTTGCGCCTTGACCTTGGTGCCGAGCACCTTGCCGACCTCGGTCCAGTCGCCGTCGAGCGCCGAAATAAGGTCGCTGCGCTCCGGCTGCGGCCAGTCAGGACGCCGCCATGACGGACCGTCGGCGCTTTCGATGACGTCGCGCGGGTCATCCTTCAGGCTTTGGAAGAACGACTGCCACTCGGCGTCGACCGACTTGGGGTCGGCTTCGTAGCGCGCGTACAGGCCGTCGATATACGGCGCGTTGGCGCCGTACAGGAACGATGTGAGAGCGAAAGCGGCGTTCGCGTCCTGGCGAGACATGGGCGAATCCCGAGCTTAAGGGGAAGTACGTAGCAGACAGTCCAACGGAGCACGGAAATCGGCGAATCAGCCCGGCCCGGCGCGGGGCGATTGTCTTGTACCCTATTTAAGCACGCGATGCGGCAACTGAAAGACGCAAAAAATGAATCAAGATTTCATTATTTCCGCCAGCGTCTTCCCGAGCCGAGCCGGGGATGGCGAGACCTTGATGCCGGCCGCCTCCATCGCGGCGATCTTGGATTCGGCGCCACCCTTGCCGCCGGCGATGATGGCGCCGGCATGGCCCATGCGCCGGCCGGGCGGGGCGGTGCGGCCGGCAATGAAGCCGACCGTCGGCTTTTTGCGGCCGCGTTTGGCCTCATCGGCGAGAAACTGCGCCGCGTCCTCCTCCGAGGAGCCGCCGATCTCGCCGATCATCACGATTGCCTCGGTCGCTTGGTCGGCGAGAAACATCTCCAGGATGGTGATGAAATCCGTGCCCTTGACCGGATCGCCGCCGATGCCGACGGCGCTGGTTTGCCCGAGCCCGACCTGCGTCGTCTGGAATACCGCCTCGTAGGTGAGCGTGCCGGAGCGCGACACGATGCCGACCTTGCCGCGCTCGAAAATGTTGCCCGGCATGATGCCGATCTTGCATTCGCCGGCGGTCATGACGCCGGGGCAGTTCGGTCCGATCAGCCGCGATTTGGAGCCGCACAGCGAGCGCTTGACCTTCACCATGTCGAGCACCGGAATGCCCTCGGTGATGCAGACGATCAGCGGAATTTCGGCATCGATCGCTTCGCAGATCGCATCCGCCGCGCCGGCCGGCGGCACATAGATCACGGTGGCGTCGCAACCGGTCTGGTCTTTGGCTTCGGCAACGGTGTCGAACACCGGCAGGTTGAGATGCGTCGTGCCGCCTTTGCCGGGCGAGGTGCCGCCGACCATCTTGGTGCCGTAGGCGATCGCCTGCTCGGAATGGAAGGTGCCGTTCTTGCCGGTGAAACCCTGGCAGATGACTTTGGTGTTCTTGTCGATCAGGATCGGCATCGGTCAGCGGCCCGTCTCTATTTTGTGCATCAATGTCAGGTAAATACCCGGGAGCCTGATCGGCGTCGCGTCGGCGAGCATCAGCGATTCATCGTCGCCATATTTCCAGACCGTGAGCCGTTGCGTGCCATCGGCGGTAACGGTTTGCCGCTCCGGCGCACCGAGCGGTATCGCCTTGTTCAACTCCTGTTTAAGGTCCTCGCCGTCGACGTCCTCCGCGCCGACGCCGCAGGATACGGCTTCGCCTTTGGGGCCGTGCGCCTCGGAAGCGACGAGTTCAAGCGAGCCGCTGCTCAGCGTGATGACCCACGACTTGGCATGCGTGATTTGCCCTGGCTGTTGCTGTGGCCCGGTCACGTCCCGGCGAACAGGAAGCTTCATGGCCGTTGCCTTGGCATCGAGCGCGGCGAAGTCTCGGCGTCCCCGGCGTGCAAAAGCTCTGAAACGAATTGACCAGCGCCGCACTGCGCTCATTGGCATAGGCGGCCCCGCAGCTGATGCCGATGCCGATGGACACAAGAGCCAGGATTGCGAGTCGGCGCACCTCACGCATCCTTTCTGATCGCCTTGACGATCTTCTGCGCCGCATCGTCGAGATCGTCTGCCGGGGTGACGTTGAGGCCGGATTTATTGATGATCTCCTTGCCGAGCGCGGCGTTGGTGCCTTCGAGCCGCACCACCAGCGGAACGCGCAAGCCCACTTCCTTGACCGCGGCGACCACGCCCTCGGCGATGATGTCGCAGCGCATGATGCCACCGAAGATGTTGATCAAAATCCCCTTCACGTTCGGGTCGGAAGTGATGATCTTGAACGCGGCGGTCACCTTGTCCTTGCTGGCGCCGCCGCCGACGTCGAGAAAATTCGCCGGCGTTTCGCCATAGAGCTTGATGATGTCCATGGTCGCCATCGCAAGACCGGCGCCGTTGACCATGCAGCCGATGGTGCCGTCGAGCGCGACATAATTGAGATCGTAGTGCGAGGCCTCGATCTCCTTGGCGTCCTCTTCGGCCGGATCGCGCAACGCGGCAATGTCCGGGTGGCGATAGAGCGCGCTATCGTCGAAGCCGATCTTGGCATCGAGGCAGATCAGTGTGCCCGCCTTGGTGACGACCAGCGGATTGATCTCGAGGAGGTTCATGTCCTTGGCGAGGACCGCCTGATAGAGCTTCGGCAGCATGCCCTCGGCCTGTTTGGTGACGTCGCGGTTGAAGCCGAGCGCATGCGCCACGGCGTGGGCGTGATGCGGCATGAAGCCGGTCGCCGGATCGACGGAGAATGACAGAATCTTTTCCGGACTGGTGCGAGCGACCTCTTCGATCTCGGTGCCGCCTTCAGTCGAGGCGACGAACGCGACGCGCGAAGAGCCGCGATCGACCAGCGCCGAAAGATAATATTCGCGGTCGATGTTGGAGCCTTCTTCGATGTAAAGGCGGTGCACCTGCTTGCCGTGCGGTCCAGTCTGGTGTGTCACCAGCGTAGAGCCGAGAAGCCGCTCGGCTTCCCGCTTCACGTCGTCGACCGATTTGACCACTTTGACGCCGCCAGCCTTGCCACGGCCGCCGGCGTGAATCTGCGCCTTGACCACCCAGACCGGTCCGCCGAGATCGTTGGCGGCCTTCACCGCCTCATCGACGCTCATCGCCGGAATGCCGCGTGGCACTGGCACGCCAAATTCGCGCAGCACGGCCTTCGCCTGGTATTCGTGAATGTTCATGCGGCTCGCTCACGGGTCCCGGATGACAGCCCCGGAACGTGAGAAGGTGGGGCGTTCAGTACATCACTTGCCGAGATTGGGGGCAATCTTCTTGCAGGCCTCGACCAGACCTTCGACCGCCGAAACCGATTTCTCGAACATGCTGCGCTCGGCGCTGTTGAGCTCGATCTCGACCACACGCTCGACCCCCTTGCTGCCGATCACGATCGGCACCCCGACATAGAGATCCTTCAGGCCATACTCGCCGTTGAGCCAGGCGGCCGCCGGCAGTACGCGCTTCTTGTCGCGCAGATAGCTTTCCGCCATCGCAATGGCCGAAGTCGCCGGCGCGTAGAACGCCGAGCCGGTCTTGAGCAGGCTGACGATCTCGCCGCCGCCGTTGCGCGTACGCTCGACAATGGCGTCGAGCCGCGCCGCCGTGGTCCAGCCCATTTTGACCAGATCGGGCAACGGAACGCCGGCGACCGCCGAATAGCGGATCAGCGGCACCATGGTGTCGCCGTGACCGCCGAGCACAAAGGCGGTGACGTCTTCGACCGAGACATTGAACTCATCGGCGAGAAAGTAACGGAAGCGCGCCGAGTTCGAGCACGCCGGCCATGCCGACCACCATTTGCTTCGGCAGCCCGCAGCATTTCTGCAGCGCCCAGACCATGGCGTCGAGCGGGTTGGTGATGCAGATGACGAAGGCGTTGGGCGCGTATTTCTTGATGCCGGCGCCGACCTGCTCCATCACTTTGAGATTGATGCTGAGCAGATCGTCGCGGCTCATGCCCGGCTTGCGCGGCACGCCGGCGGTGACGATGCAGACCGCGGCGCCTTCGATCGACTCGTAGGAATTGGTGCCGGTGATGCGGGCGTCGAAGCCATCGACCGGCGAGGCCTGCACCAGATCGAGCGCTTTGCCCTGCGGGATGCCTTCCATGATGTCGAACAGAACGACGTCACCCAGCTCCTTGAGCCCGACCAAATGCGCCAGCGTGCCGCCGATTTGCCCTGCGCCTATCAATGCAATTTTGTTTCGCGCCATCGCAGGAAATTCCTTGATTGGCAAAAGACGCCCGACTGCCTCGGTCCTTAGCCCGTCCGGCAAGCGCGTTCAAGCCGCCCGCCCATTGGCCCGTCCCGGAAGCAGTTGTCGCCGCAGATTGCTAAAGAGCCGCGCATCACGGCAAAATTCGCCGCGTGCCGGACGCTGACGGTTTTCGGCCGGTTGGCGACGCTGCGATGACGGCGGTCGCGGCCGCCTTTCTGGTGACGACCGCCAGCGGCTAGGCCATAATTGCGCAGATCAATAATTGGCCAGTTCGGCGATGCGGCGCTCATACAGACCACGGATACAGCCAGCGTCGCGCCCGCAGCCGTACCGCTCGTGCAGCCACGTCGTTTGATCGGCCTCGAGCCGGGCGCGGGCCGCGCCGGCGAGGCTGTTGCGCAGGCGGAAATACATGCTCGACATCCGCTCGTCGAGCGCGGCAAGCTGCGGGTTTTGGCAGATCAGCACTTCGTCGGGCTTCTCGGCATCGCGGCAATTGAAGCTCTGCGCCGCCAGCGGCGTCACAAAGAATGTGCAGACGGCAAAAACACAAGCAACGCGGCTAAAGAGCATCAACGCCTCCTCTACTGTGTCGTTTTGCTGAAAACAACTTTGCCCGAAAGAAACATCCCGTACTCTTGTGTGAGTTTCATGACAAGCCTCAAGGCAGACCGACGCCCGGCATGCCGTCGCATAACACAGGCGCAACTCGACAGTCGTGCCTTCAAGTCTCGACGATGCCGCTCGATGAGCCGGACAGTTGCGAATGCGCGGCGCCGTGTGGCCGCGCCAGATAAGCCTGCGAGCGCATTTCGATCAGGCGCGATGCGGTGCGCCTGAATTCCTGCGCCTCAAAACCTTCGTCGCCGCTATAGAGCATGTCCGGTTCGGCCTCGGCCGACGCGATCAGCTTCACGTTCATATCGTAGAGTGTGTCGACGAGAATGATGAATTGCTTGGCCGCGTTGCGGTTGTCGAACGTCATCACCGGCACGTGGTCGAGAATGATGGTGTGGTATTCGCGCGCGATCCGCAGATAATCGCTGGCCCCGAGTGGCTGCACGCAGAGATCTTGGAAGGAAAAACGCGCGACACCCATGGCGGCGCGCGGCACATGCACGGTGCGGCCCTTCAAGGCAAGCTCCTGCGGCACGCCGCCGTTGCCGGCGGTGAGCCGCCGCCATGCGTCGTCGAGCGCGGCATCGGCGGCTTCGGCCGCCGGCACATACCACACCGGCTTGCCGGCAAGCTTCTCCAGCCGGAAGTCGGTGCGTGAGGCAAGCCGCACGATATCCATGTGCGCCTCGAGCATGTGGATGAACGGTACGAACAAGGCGCGGTTCAAGCCATCCTGGTAAAGCTCCTCCGGCGCCACATTGGAGGTCGCGACCACGACGACGCCGCGCTCGAACAGTTGCGCGAACAGCCGGCCGAGGATCATGGCGTCGGCAATGTCGGTGACGTGAAATTCGTCGAAGCAGAGCAGCCAGGCCTCGCGCGCCAGCGCTTTTGCCGTCAGCTCGATCGGGTCCTCGTCGGCATGTTCGCCGACTTTCATTTTTTGCCGGAAGCCATGAACGCGCTCGTGCACGTCAATCATGAATTCGTGGAAATGAACGCGGCGCTTTCGCTGCACCGGACTGGCCTCGAAGAACAAATCCATCAGCATGGTTTTACCGCGGCCGACATCGCCGAAAATGTAAAGGCCCTTGAGCAGCGTTTCAGTTTTGTTGCGCGCGGCAAACAGCCAGCCGAGCGAGGAGGATTTGCGGGCCAGGCGATATTCGACGATCCGCTCTTCCAGCCGCGCGAGCTTGTCAACGACGGCGACCTGCGCCGTGTCGCGCTCGACTTTGCCGGCGGCAACGCCTGCGGCATATCGCGCTGTGATGGAGCTCGCCATGGGTGCTGTTAACCGATTGGGGCGAAACGTGGCGGGATCAGCGGATGCTCAGCGGCGTTTGCACGTCGGATGCCAACGCCGCGTCGCGATTTGGTCACGAACCTAATTATTAGCCATGCGTATACGGAATGCGGGCATGTTGCTCAATGCTTTGCCTTGCCAAACTTCGGCGCCACCCAACATGATGCTGTGATTTGGGGGTGCTCGCACAAAGACGTTTCGTTATGGCGACGCGCCCGAATGGGAGGACGCGATCAAGAGGGACTTTGACAATGTCAGGAGACCTCTGGAATGCAGGACATCCTTCCCGATGGCGGCGTGATCCGCAAATTGTGGATCGGCGAGACCGATAAATACGGCGACCATTTGCTGCGCCTCGACGCGGCGAGCCGGCGCAGCCGGTTCGGCGGCGCCGTATCCGACGAGTTCATCCGCAATTTCGTTGACCTGTCGTTTTCGCTCGATGCCGTCGTGCACGGCTTCTTCGTTGACGGCGTCATGCGCGGCGCTGCTGAGCTGCGCCAACTCGGTACGCGCTTTCCACGCCAGGCCGAAGCGGCGATCAGCGTCGAGAAGCCCTGGCAGAGTCACGGCGTCGGCTCGGCGCTGCTGCGGCGAACCTTGCTGACCGCCCGCAATCGCGGCTATCGGCTGTTGCACATGGCCTGCCTCGCCGAGAACCGCCGCATGCAGCAGCTCGCCCGCAAGTTCGACGCCGAGCTGTCCTTCGACTTCGGCAGCGTCGTCGGCGAGGTCGAGTCCTGGCGCGCCAATCCATTGTCGGTGATGCAGGAGTTCATGGCCGACGGCCATGGCTTCGCCACCGCCATGCTCGATTTGCAGTCGCGGATGCTGCGCGCTTAGTCCTTTGCCGTCATTCTGGGCCGAGCGAAAGCGAGGAGCGCGGAATCCATAACCACAATTAGCGCCCGTTCTGCTCCGTCAGTGGTCATGGATTCCGGACTTGCCGTCGCACGGCAATCCGGATGACGCTCAGGGGTGCGCGTACCTGAGCTCCGGCATGCCGAGCGGATACGCCGCCTCGACGACATAGGGCCCGCCGCCGACCGAGGCGCGCGACGAAAACAGCACAAAGCGCGAAACCTCGAACGACGCCGAGCGGAAGTGCCCGCGGGCGCTGAGATAGTCGGCCACCTGCCGGCTCGAAGTTTCGCGCAGCCGCGCCAGCGTCACGTGCGGGATATATTTCCGCCCCTCGGGCTCGAGACCAAGCCGCTGCAACAGGCGTTCCTGCTCCGCTTGCAACTCCAGCAGCGGCGGCTTGACAGCGACGGCCGCCACCACGGCGCGCGGCTTGCGGCCGCCGAACGACGTCAGCCCATCGAGCCGCAGCTCGAACGGCCGGCGCTGCACGCGCCCAAGCAGGCCGGCAATATCGCGCGCCAACGCGTCATCGATGTCGCCGATGAAACGCAGCGTCAGATGATAATTCTCCGGATCGATCCAGCGCGCGCCGGGCAAACCGCCGCGCATCATCGCCAGCGGTTCGGCTATGTGCCGCGGGATTTCAAGACCTGTGAACAGACGGGGCATGACACCTGCGGTCCAAAATCACGAACAAGATCACGAACGGCATTGGCACCAAGCGAATTGCAGCATCAACAGCATGGGGGGATCGCCTGCGGCATGCAACCCTTACGATGGATGCTGGCTGCGAACCTGCGCAATCAGCGCTTCCACCTTCGGCAGGATACGCGCAACGATCACGTCCACGCCTGCGGCATTTGGATGCTTGCCGTCCTGCTGCAGGACGCCGAGATCGCCAGCGACGCCGTCGAGGAAGAACGGATAGAGCAGCACGCCATATTTGGCGGCGAGCTCAGGGTAAATGCTTTCGAACGATTGGACGAAATCAGGCCCGAGATTTGGCGCCGCGCGCATGCCGCACAACAGCACGGCAATGTGCCGCTTGGTCAAACGTTGCAGAATTGTGTCGAGCGCAGCGCGCGTCAGCTGCGGCTTGATCCCGCGCAGCATATCGTTGGCGCCGACCTCAAGAATAACCGCATCGGTGCCCTCCGGCACCGACCAATCAAGCCTCGCCAGCGCGCCGGAGGCGGTGTCGCCGGACACGCCGGCATTGGTAATCTCGGCGGCAATTCCCTTCGCGCTCAGCGCCGCCTGCAGCCGCGGCACAAAACCCTCACTTTGCGGCAATCCCAGACCGGCGGTCAGCGAGTTGCCGAGCGCGACGATCTTGACCGGCGTCTCGGCGTGCGCCGGCGCGATGACTATCGCCGCAAAGAGCGCAACGCTACAAACCGCCGCATGCACGACGTGGCGCAGCCTTGTTTCGCTCCCATATGTTTGGACACGAGTTGGTGGCGAGGGGTGCTTAGCCAGAAACATGCATGACACGTTGGGGCATCCTTTCGGCGGCTCTGCGATTGCGTTGCGCGGGGTCAACCTGTCGCTCGGCGGCGGCGCCGCCCGCGTTCATATTCTCCGAGATATCGGCATCAATATAGGGCGCGGCGAAGCCGTCGCACTCCTCGGTCCGTCGGGATCGGGCAAGTCGACGCTCTTGATGGTGATGACCGGACTGGAACGGGCCGATGCCGGTTCGGTCATCGTCGTAGGCGAGGATTTGGGCAAGCTCGACGAGGACAGGCTCGCGCGCTTTCGCGGCAAGCACATCGGCATTGTCTTTCAGGCTTTCCATCTCATTCCCACCATGACGGCGCTGGAGAATGTCGCCGTGCCGCTCGAACTCGCCGGCACGGACGATGCGTTCGCGCGCGCCGAGCGCGAATTGGGCGCGGTCGGACTGGGCGACCGGTTGTCGCACTACCCGGCGCAACTGTCCGGCGGCGAGCAACAGCGCGTCGCGCTGGCGCGCGCGCTGGCGCCAAACCCGGCCATCGTCGTTGCCGACGAGCCGACCGGCAATCTCGACGAGGCGACCGGCCATGAGATCATCGAGCTTCTGTTTCGCGGTCATCACGAGCACGGCACGACGCTCGTGCTCGTGACCCACGACACCGAGCTCGCGGCGCGCTGCGACCGCATCCTGCATATCCATTCGGGACGGCTGTGCGAGCCGTCAGCGCAGATGGCGAAGCCCGAATGACGCCGCTGGCGCTGCGTTACGCCTGGCGCGAGCTGCGCGGCGGGTTGCGCGGCTTCGGTGTGTTTGTCGCCTGCATCGCGCTTGGCGTCATGGCGATCGCCGGCGTTGGCTCGGTGGCGCAAAGCCTGGCCGACGGCCTGTCGCGCGCCGGCGGCCTGATTCTCGGCGGCGATCTCGCCTTCGGGCTGGTTCAACGCGAAGCGACCGACAGCGAGCGCGGCTTTCTCGACGCGCGCGGCGCCGTGTCCGTCGTCGCCACGCTGCCGACCATGGCGCGCACCAGCGACGGACGAACGACGCTGATCGAGGTCAAAGCGGTCGATGGCGCTTATCCGCTACTTGGCGCCGTCGCCACCGATCCTGACATGCCGCTTCCGGCTTTGTTGGCGCGCGCGGGCGACGCCTTCGGCGCCGCCGCCGAGCCGGCATTGCTGACGCGGCTCGATCTCAAAATCGGTGATCGCATCACCATCGGCAAAGCGGTGATCGAGCTGCGCGCGGCGCTGCAGAGCGAGCCGGACAGATTGGCCGGCGGCATCAGCCTCGGGCCGCGCCTATTGATGAGCCAGGATGCGTTGCGCGCCAGCGCGCTGCTGCAGCCCGGCAGCCTGGTGCGATGGCAATATCGGCTGCGGCTGCCCGCGGCGAATGCCAGCGACAGCGCCGTCACCGCAATCGAGCAGCAGGCACGTACCGATTTCCCCAATGCGGGCTGGGACATCCGCACGCGCAAAAAGGCTTCGCCGCAGCTCGAACGTAATGTCGAGCGTTTCAGCCAATTCCTCACCCTCGTCGCTCTCACAGCGCTCCTCGTCGGCGGCGTCGGCGTCGCCAATGCGGTCGCCAGCCACCTCGCCCGCAAGCGCGATGCGATCGCCACCATGAAAGCATTGGGCGCGACCGGCGCCGACGTGTTCGCCATCTACTGCACCCAGATCATGCTGGTCGCGCTGTTCGCGACACTGATCGGCGCCGGCATCGGCGCGGCCTTGCCGTTTGTGATCGTGGGGCTGTTTGGCGCCATCATTCCGCTGCCGGTGGCACCGGCATTCTATCCGGCGGTGCTGATGCTCTCGATCGCCTACGGGCTGCTCACGGCGCTGGCGTTTGCATTATGGCCGCTCGGGCGCGCGCACGACATTTCGGTGTCGATGTTGTTCCGCGACCAGGTCGCCGCCGAGCGGGCATGGCCACGACGCCGCTATGTTATCGCCACCGCGTTGATCGTCGCCGCGCTCGCGGCGTTGGCGATCCTCGCCGCTTATGACCGGCGGCTTGCCGCGATGTTCGTCGGCTCCGCGGCGGTTATTTTTGCGGCGCTGCGATTGGTGGCGATGCTGACCATGGCGGCGGCGCGCCGTTTGCCGCGCCAGCGCTCGACGCCGATGCGGCTTGCCATCACCAACATCTATCGGCCGGGCGCCTTGACGCCAAGCGTCGTGCTTTCGCTCGGGCTCGGCCTTTCCTTGCTGGTGACGGTCGTCGAAATCGACGGCAATCTGCATCGCCAGTTCGCCGCGGCGCTGCCGGAAAAGGCGCCGTCGTTTTTCTTCATCGACATTCCGTCCACTGACGCCGAGAGCTTCGACGCCTTCGTCCGCGACCGCGTGCCGGGCTCGACGCTGGAGCGCGTGCCGATGTTGCGCGGCCGCATTGTCGCCGCCGGCGGAATCAAATGCCGAAAATCTCAAGCCCGGCGAGGGATCGGCATGGGTGCTGCGCGGCGACCGCGGCATCACTTACGCGCCGGCGCTTCCGGCCGGCTCCCGTCTCGTCGCCGGCGAATGGTGGCCGGCCGACTATTCCGGTCCGCCGCTGGTCTCGCTGGAAAGCCGGACCGCCGATGACCTCAAGCTCAAGCCCGGCGATACGATCACGGTCAATGTGCTCGGCCGCAACGTAACGTGCCCGCATCGCCAATCTGCGCGCCGTCGATTGGCAGAGCCTTGGCATCAACTTCGTCCTGGTGTTCTCGCCCGGCGCATTCGCCGGCGCTCCGCACACCGATATCGCGACGCTGACATTCGCCGACGGCGGCACGACACGGAAGAAACGGCGCTCATCAAGGCGCTGGCCGACGCGTTTCCCACCGTCTCCGCCGTGCGCGTCAAGGACGCGCTCGACGCGGTCGATCATCTCGTCGGCAATCTGGTGCTGGGGTTGCGCGGCGCGAGCTCGGTGACGTTGCTCGCCGCGGCGTTGGTGCTCGGCGGCGCGCTCGCCGCCGGTCAGCGCTTTCGCATCTACGACGCCGTGATTTTGAAAACCTTGGGCGCGACGCGGCTTCGTCTCCTCGTCGCCTACGCGACTCGAATATCTTCTCATCGGCCTCGCCGCCGTCGTCTTCGGCGTCGTGGCCGGCTCCATTACCGCCGAACTCGTCATCACCCGCGTCATGGAATTTTCGTTCGTTTGGGTGGCGTTACCGGCGGCCGGAACCGCGCTGTTTGGCGCTCTTCGTCACCGTGGCGCTCGGGCTTGCCGGCACGTTTACCGCGCTCGGGCATAAACCCGCCGAGGTGCTGAGGAATCTGCTAGCCTGCACCGCCGATTGTGAACGAACGGTAACCTGCCGCAAATATCGCCTCTTCGCCATCTGGCGCGGAAACGCCTTTCGCATTAGATTCCCGCCACGAAAGCGTCCGGTGCTCCGGACGGAACTGCCCGGCGCAAGCCGGATAACCCAGGGGTATTCTCCATGTCGGACTTCGACCGGAATATCGCGGCCGCCCGCACCGGTTATCGCACCGATCAGGTAGCGATCGATGCAGGCCTGCGCGCGTACATGATCCGCGTCTACAACTACATGACCGCCGGCGTGGCGTTGACCGGGCTGGTCGCTTGGTTCGCCTATCAGGCCGCCGGCGGCGATTCGATCCACATCGCCGGCAACTCGATCACCGGATTGACGCGCATTCGGCCATGCGATTTTCGCCAGCCCGTCTGCTGTGGCTGTTCGTGCTCGCGCCGCTCGGGCTCGTGATGCTGCTCATCATTCGGCATCAACCGGCTGTCGGCGAGCACAGCGCTGACGCTGTTCTTCGTCTATTCCGGCCTGCTCGGCCTGTCGCTGGCGTCGATCTTCCTCGCCTATACCGGAGCGTCGATCACGCGGGTGTTCTTCATCTCGGCGGCGACGTTCGGCGCAACCAGCCTGTACGCCTACACGACCCAGCGCGACCTGACCAAAGTCGGCTCATTCATGTTCATGGGCCTGATCGGCATCGTCATCGCCAGCCTGGTCAACATCTTCCTGCAGTCGAGCGCGCTGTATTGGGCGATCTCGGTGATCGGCGTGATCGTGTTCGTCGGGCTCACCGCCTACGACACGCAGAGCATCAAGGAGATGTACGACGTCAACGACGACGGCACCGTTTCCGGCCGCAAGGCGGTGATGGGCGCGCTGCGGCTCTATCTCGACTTCATCAACCTGTTCCTGATGCTGCTGCGCATCTTCGGCGACCGCCGCTAGGCAACAGGCCAAAGGATACGGCAACGCCCCGGACCCCGGTCCGGGGCGTTTTTCTTTTGCGCTACAGTCGAGCGATGAGCGACGCCAACATCCGGCCGGCTGGAGCCGGCGACATCGCAGCGATCACCCGCATCTACGCCGACGCCGTCAAAAACGGCACGGCGACATTCGAGATCGAGTCGCCGGACGAGGCTGAAATGGCGCGCCGTCAACAGTCGCTGCTTGCCGACAACTATCCTTACCTCGTCGCCGAACGGTCAGGCGTGGTCGCCGGTTACGCCTATGCCAGCCATTTCCACGCCCGGCCGGCCTACCGCTGGAGCATCGAGGATTCGATCTATGTCGATCCGAAATTCCACGGCCAGGGACTGGGCCGGCTTCTGATCACGCGGCTGCTGGCGGACGCGGAGGCGCGCGGCTTCCGGCAGATGATCGCCGTGATCGGCGATTCGGCGAATGCCGCCTCGATCGCGTTGCACGCCGCCGTCGGCTTTCGCCTCATCGGCACGCTGCGATCCGTCGGCTTCAAGCATGGCCGATGGCTCGATACGGTCGTGATGCAACGCCCGCTCGGCAGCGCCGACGCGGCGCCGCCTGAAATTTCTAACCCGCAACCACGCTGATCGAGCGGTCGAGCGCGCCGAGAACCCGCTCCAGCTCGTGGCCGCGGCGCAGGATGTGACCGGTTGCCGAAATCACGCTGTAAGCGCCCTGCTTGCGTCCAAGGCGCGGATTCTTCTCGATACGGTAAATGGGAAATTCAGTGGTGCGCCGGAACACGGAAAATACCGCGCGATCTTTCAGGAAATCGATGGCGTAGTCACGCCATTCACCGGCGGCAACCTTGCGGCCGTAGAGACTGAGAATGCGGTCAAGCTCGCGCCGGCTGAAAGTTACCTTGCTGGCGGGGGCGGGCGCGCGCAACTCGCCCCCGCGCCACGCGCTCGGCTCGATTTCGCCGAATGTCATGCGGCGCCTCCTTTTGCGATGGAAGCTCGTGTCATTGAAGCTTCACGGTCATGATCGCGCCGGACGCGTGCGGCGGCAAGAGCCTTTCGCCGGGTTCCTTAACCAACGCGGCGTCTTGCTCGCGACGCGGCGATTGACGGTTAAGCTCGTGTGGGTGCGGCATTTTTGACCAGCGGAATCACGGATTCGTTAGGCGGATCATAAAGCGGCCCTATTTCGGTCAATCACATGCCAAGCTGAATTGCGAACTAAACGACTGTTGCCTCAGGGCCCGGTCCGGATCGCATTCCGGATTCCTCAGCCCCCCAGCCCCCCGGGGTGTGGACGGATCGGGCCAGAGTTTCCGCGTACGGTTCAATCCCCAATATGCTTAAGGCCGGCTCGTCGCCGGCCTTTTTTCTTGTCGTCGTTGTTTCTTGCGGGAACGTCAGACGACGCGGACGGCGCACGTTGCCGTCAGCGATTGTTGGTCGCCGGCTCGCTGACCTCAGTCGTCTGCCGCCCAACAGGCGCTAAGGCCGCGCCGAGGATGAGGCCGGGCTTGTCGTGCGAGCCCTGCTGCACCAGAACGACGGCCGCATCGATGTCATCGCCCAGGATGTCGGCGAGCGGCACATTCCAGGCCGCGTCGGTGCCGGCGAAGTCGCCGAGCTTGAGCCAGCGCCGCACCACATTATGGTAGGTGACCATGCGTCCGTGATTTTCACCGCGCCCGATGTCGACCGGCACGGAGCGGGCAAGCGGACACAGCCAGACTTCGCCGCCGACATGTTCCTTTCCGGCGGCGACTTTGACGCTCAAACTGGTGCTGCCGACGGACATGATGACCGGCACCGACATCACCGCCGCGTTGCGATCGGTCACCGTGATGGCGCGCTCGACGGCGGAGCGGTCGCTGCCGAGCGCGTGCGTCAAGCCGTTGACGACGATTTGCGGCGTATAGACCTGCCGATCGCCGCGCACGCGCGCGTAGGCGCGCTGCCGCGCCGAATGCCCGGCGCTGGCGAGCGTATCCTTCCAGCCGAGATAGTCCCAATAGTCGATCGGCACGCTGATCGCGACCAGCGACGGATCGGCGGCGAGCTCGCCGAGCAATTTGTCGGCCGGGGGACAGGACGAACATCCCTGACTGGTGAACAGCTCAACAACCGCGCGCGGTTCGCTGGCGTTGGCGAAGGCGGCGCTCGCGATAAGCAATCCGGCGATGAGAGGCGCCGACGAGAGGCGGCAACGCAGCATCCCGATCTCCACCCAACCGCCCCCGCAGTCGGAACCCGGTCTATGACGCCTTGATATCGGGGGCGCCAGTCACCCGCTACTCAATTCGCAGTGAGAGCTTCGCCTTGTTGCGCCGCACCGATTAAGCCGCGAGATGGCGGAGCACATACTGCAAGATGCCGCCATTCCTGAAATAGTCGAGCTCGTCGACCGTATCGATGCGGCAGATCAGCGGCACGCGCTTCAATCCGCCGTCGGACGCGACGATTTCGGCAATCAGCCGCTGATGCGGCTTGAGATCGGTGTGCAGGCCGCGGATGGTGACCTGCTCGTCGCCTTTCAGCCCCAGCGTCTGCCACGAGGTGCCCTCCTCGAACACCAGCGGCACCACGCCCATGCCGACCAGATTGGAGCGATGGATGCGCTCGAACGACTGCGCGATCACCGCGCGCACGCCGA
This sequence comes from uncultured Alphaproteobacteria bacterium, assembly GCA_963804405.1. Classification (GTDB taxonomy): domain Bacteria; phylum Pseudomonadota; class Alphaproteobacteria; order Rhizobiales; family Xanthobacteraceae; genus BOG-931. Next base: position 144,608 of record CAWDQG010000014.1, read on the forward strand.
GCAGGATCGTGCCCTTGGCGGCCCAGTCGCGCGACGAGCCGGTGCCGTATTCCTTGCCGGCGAACACCACCAGCGGCACGCGCTCGCTCTTGTAGCGCATGGCGGCGTCGTAGATCGTCATGCGCTCGCGCGACGGATAGTGGACCGTGTAGCCGCCTTCGACGCCGGGCACCATCTGGTTCTTGAGGCGGATGTTGGCGAAGGTGCCGCGCATCATCACTTCGTGATTGCCGCGCCGCGTGCCGTACTGGTTGAAATCGATCGGCTTGACCTTGTGATCGACCAGATATTTGCCGGCCGGCGAATCCACCTTGATCGAGCCCGCCGGCGAGATGTGGTCGGTGGTGATGGAGTTGAGGAACAGTCCGAGCACGCGCGCATCGACGACGTCGGTCGGCGCTTCCGGCCGCCGCGACATGCTGGAGAAGTACGGCGGATTCTGCACGTAGGTCGATTTCGAGTCCCAAGGGTAAGTCAGCGCGCCCTGAACGCTGATCTTGCGCCAGTTGGCGTCGCCCTTGAACACGTCGCCGTATTTGCGGGTGAACATCTGCTTGTTGATGTTCTTGCGGATGAACTCATTGACCTCGCGGCTCGTCGGCCAGATGTCGCGCAGATAGACCTTGCGGCCTTTCTGGTCGGTGCCGAGCGGCGTCTTGGCGACATCGATCTGCATCGAGCCGGCGATCGCGTAGGCGACGACCAGCGGCGGCGACGCCAGATAATTGGCGCGCACGTCGGCGTTGACGCGGCCCTCGAAATTGCGATTGCCGGACAGCACCGCCGCGGCGACGAGATCGTTGTCGTTGATCGCCTTGGAAATCTCCGGCGGCAGCGGACCGGAATTGCCGATGCAGGTGGTGCAGCCGAAGCCGACCAGATTGAAGCCGAGCTTGTCGAGGTCTTTCTGCAGGCCGGATTTGCTCAGATATTCGCCGACCACCTGCGAGCCCGGCGCCAGCGAGGTTTTCACCCACGGCTTGACCGTAAGGCCCTTGGCGACCGCCTTGCGGGCCAGAAGTCCGGCCGCGATCATGACGCTCGGGTTCGACGTGTTGGTGCAGGACGTGATCGCCGCGATCACCACGTCGCCGTGGCCGAGCGTGTGCTTGCGGTCCTCGACCGGCACGCGCTTGTCCATCTCGCCGGCCTTGCCGAATTCCTTGTCCATGGCCTGGGCGAAGCCGCTCTTGACGTCTTTGAGCGCCACCCGGTCCTGCGGCCGCTTCGGTCCGGCGAGCGACGGCTCGACCGAAGCAAGCTCGAGCTTGAGGACTTCGGTGAAGATCGGATCCTGCGCGGCTTTGGTGTGATACATGCCCTGCGCCTTGGCATAGGCCAGCACCAGCGCGACGCGGTCCGCGGCGCGGCCGGTGTCGCGCAGATAGCGGATGGTGTCGTCGTCGATCGGAAAGAAGCCGCAGGTGGCGCCGTATTCCGGCGACATGTTGCCGAGCGTGGCGCGGTCGGCGATCGACAGGCTGGCAAGGCCCGGTCCGAAATATTCGACAAATTTGCCGACCACGCCGCGCTTGCGCAGCATCTGCGTCACGGTGAGGACCAGATCGGTCGCGGTGACGCCCTCCTTGAGCTTGCCGTTGAAGCGCACGCCGATCACTTCCGGCAGCAGCATCGAATAAGGCTGGCCGAGCATGGCGGCCTCGGCCTCGATGCCGCCGACGCCCCAGCCGAGCACCGAGAGCCCGTTCACCATGGTGGTGTGCGAATCGGTGCCGACCAGCGTGTCCGGATAGGCCAGCTCGCTCGCGACCACCTTGTCGGCGAACTTGATCTTGGCCTTCGCCGTCCAAACGGTCTGCGACAGATATTCGAGGTTGACCTGGTGGCAGATGCCGGTGCCGGGCGGCACCACGCGGAAATCCTCGAACGAACGCTGCGCCCATTTGAGGAACCGATAGCGCTCCTGATTTTGCTTGTACTCTTCCTCGACGTTCTTTTTGAACGCGGTGTTGCTGCCGAAATAATTGACCACCACCGAATGGTCGATGACGAGGTCGACCGGCACCAGCGGATTGATCTTCTTCGGGTCGCCGCCGAGCATCTTCATGGCGTCGCGCATGGCGGCGAGATCGACCACGGCGGGGACGCCGGTGAAATCCTGCATCAGCACGCGCGCCGGCCGGAACGCGATCTCGCGGTCGGAGGTCTTGGTCTTGAGCCATTGCGCGACCGCCTGGATGTCCTCCTTGGTGACGGTGCGGCCATCCTCGTTGCGCAGCATGTTTTCGAGCAGGACCTTGAGCGAAAACGGCAGCCGCGAAATGCCCTTCAGGCCGTTCTTCTCCGCCACCGGCAGGCTGTAATAGGCGTAGGTTTTGGACCCGACTTTGAGCGGCCTTAAGCATTTGAAGCTGTCGAGCGACGTCATGATTATTTTCCCATCCTGCCGGCCCGCCCGCCGGCGCAATTGCGGATAATTTTATTGCCGGAACGGGCTCCAACGAGTGTTGTCGCCGGACGCGGAAGGCGTCGCGAACGCGCCGCTGACCGCGTTTTCGGCTTATAGGGTCTTTTCTAGACTTGTGCCAGATCGGCAAGAAATGGTCGATAACATGCCGCTGATGGCCGGGTTGTTCGCTTCTTGCGAGCGTACTGATTCGGCATTCGTCTTTTGTTTAGGACGTTGTTGATGCGGCTTTCCGCCTCTGATCTGGCTTGCCGGCGCGGCGGCCGCGACGTCTTCGCCGGCGTCAGCTTTGCCGTGGCATCCGGCGAGAGCCTGACGATTCGCGGCCGCAACGGCGCAGGAAAATCGTCCCTGCTGCGCATGGTGGTCGGCCTCGTCCGCGTCGCCGGCGGGAACCTGGCGTTGGAAGGGGGCGATCCGGAACTGACCATCGGCGAGCAGGCCCACTATCTCGGCCACCAGGATGCGTTGAAGCCGTCATTGTCGGTCGCCGAAAATCTGCGATTCTGGTCGGCGTTTCTCGGGCCGGCCGCAACCGACGACGCAGGAACCGCTCGCCGCGGTCGGGCTCGACACGCTGGCCGACCTGCCGGCCGCCTATCTCTCCGCCGGACAGCGGCGGCGGCTCTCGATCGCCCGGCTGCTCGCGGTCAAGCGTCCGATCTGGCTCCTCGACGAGCCGACCTCCACCCTCGACGCCGCGGCGCAGGCGCGGCTCGGCGAAATCATGCAGGCGCACCTGGCCGGCGGCGGCATCATCCTGGCCGCGACGCATGGCGCGCTCGGGCTCGACGGCGCGCGCGAGCTGCAGCTGGATGAGCGCGGCACGACAGCCAGAGGCGGAACCGGCTGCATGACGCCGCTCGCCGCCATCCTCGTGCGCGACATGCGCATCGCCGTGCGCGTCGGCGGCGGCGCGCTGATGGGCGTGTTGTTCTTTCTGGTCGTCGTCACGCTGGTGCCGTTCGCGCTCGGGCCTGACCTTGCGCTTCTCAAGCGCATCGGACCGGCGATCCTGTGGCTCGCGGCGTTGCTCGCGAGCCTGCTGGCGCTCGACCGGCTGTTTGCCGCCGATCACGACGACGGCTCGCTCGATCTCATCCTGATGGGACGCGCCCCGCTCGAACTCGTCGTCGCGGTCAAAGGTCTCGCCCATTGGCTCACGACCGGCCTGCCGCTGATCATCGCCGCGCCGTTCATCGGGCTGTTTCTCAATCTCGATGCGCCGGCCGCGGCCGCTCTGGTGCTGACGCTCCTGGTCGGCACGCCGGCGCTGACCTTCATCGGCCTGATCGGCGCCGCCATCGCGGTGACATTGCGCCGCGGCGGGCTGCTGCTTGCCGTCCTGGTCTTGCCGCTGACGGTGCCGGTGCTCATTTTCGGCGTGGCCGCGGCCAATGCCGCGGTGGTCGGACCGGTGCCGTTCGGCACGCCATTTACGATTCTCTGCGCGCTGACGCTGGCGAGCCTGGTGGTGGGGCCGTTCGCCGCGGCGGCGGCGCTGCGGCAGGAAATGGAATAGTCATGCATGAAGCGCGCTGCCCGCGACAGCTGGAACAACCAGAATGCGATGGCCGTCGCCGATCTCGCCAACCCGACGCGGTTTCTTAAATTTGCCAACCGCACGATTCCGTGGCTCGGCGGCCTGGCGGTGGTCGCCTTCGCGTTCGGCATCAACCAGGCGATCGTCGCGCCCGACGACTACCAGCAAGGCGCCACCGTCGAAGATCATGTTTCTGCACGTGCCCGGCGCCTGGCTCGGCATGCTGGGCTGGGGCGTGATGACAGTCGCCGCGCTCGGCACGCTGGTGTGGCGCCATCCGCTGGCCGACGTCACCGCCAAGGCGGCGGCGCCGATCGGCGCCGCGTTCACGCTGATGTGCCTCGTCACCGGCTCGCTGTGGGGACGGCCGATGTGGGGCACCTATTGGGTGTGGGACGCGCGGCTCACGTCGGTGCTGATGCTGTTTCTGCTCTATCTCGGCGTCATCGCGCTGTGGCGCACGGTCGAAGATCCGTCGCGCGCCGCCCGCGCCGCGGCGATCCTGACGCTGGTCGGCGCCATCGATCTGCCGATCATCAAATTCTCGGTCGATTGGTGGAACACGCTGCACCAGCCGGCCTCGGTGTTTCGCTTCGGCGCGCCGACGATCGATGCGTCGATGCTCATTCCGCTGTTCATCATGGCCGTCGCATTCACGCTCGTGTTCGCCACGCTTCTGCTCGCGGCCATGCGCAACGAAATCCTGCGCCGGCGGGTGCGGACGCTGCGGTTGATGCAGGCGAGCGCTGCGAGCTGACGATGCAGGCGGCAACGCATACGGGCTTCATCATCGCGGCTTACGCTGCCGCCGTTCGTCGTGGTCGGCGGCCTGATCGCCTGGGTGATGCTCGATTACCGCGCGCAGCTGCGCACCCTCGCCGGCCTCGAGAAACGCGGCGTCACGCGCCGCTCGGCGCCGGCGCGGCCCGAGCCGGCAGCGCGACAAGCGAAGGAAGACGCGTGACCGCGACCGACAACGAGCGCGCCAATGTTGTGCCGGCGCCGGCTCCTCGTGCTGGCGCCGCTCGTGATCTTCCTCGGGTTGGTTGCGCTCTTCCTCATCCGGCTCTATGCCGGCGATCCCTCGCGCATTCCCTCCGCGCTGATCGGCCATCCGGCGCCGCAAACGACCTTGCCGCCGGTCGCCGGCCTCGATCGCGACGGCAAGCCGGTGCCGGGCATCGATCCGGCGAGCTTCAAGGGCGCGGTGACGGTGGTGAATGTCTGGGCGTCATGGTGCGTGCCCTGCCACGACGAGGCGCCGCTGCTGATGCAGCTCGCGCAGGACTCGCGGCTGCGCATCGTCGGCATCAACTACAAGGACGAGCCGGAGAATGCGCGGCGCTTCCTCGGCCGCTACGGCAATCCGTTCGCCGCCGCCGGCGCCGATCCGCAACGGCCGCGCCGCCATCGAATGGGGCGTCTACGGCGTGCCGGAAACCTTCGTCGTCGGCCGCGACGGCCGCATCGCCTACAAGCTGGTCGGGCCGATCACGCCGGAAAATCTCGACACGGTGATCAAGCCGGAGATCGAGAAGGCGCTGGCGGCGGCTCGTAGACATGCCGTCATTCCGGGGCCGAGCCGAGCGAGGAGCCCGGAATCCATAACCCCGATGTGCAGTCCGGCTACCGGACGTGGTTATCGATTCCGGACTCGCCGCTCGCGGCCATGACGGCAATGACCTTACTCCGCCGGCTCGGCGGCGTATTTCCGCAACAGCGGATATTGCAGCGCGCCGAACAAGAAGGTCAGCGGCAGGACGCCGAACACCTTGAAGTTCACCCAGACGTCGGTCGAGGTGTTGCGCCAGACGATCTCGTTGAGCACCGCCAGCGCGAAAAAGAACAGCGCCCAGCGCAGCGTCAGCTTGCGCCAGCCTTCCTCGGTGAGATGAAACAGCGAATCGAACACGACGCCGAGGAACGACTTGCCGAACAAAAGCCCGCCGAGCAGCACCGCGCCGAACAGCGCGTAGAGGATGGTCGGCTTGATCTTGATGAACAGATCGTTGTGCAGGATCAGCGTCAAGCCGCCGAACACGAGACGATGATCGCGGTGACCACCGGCATGATCGGCAGGTGCCGCGTCAGCACATAGGAGGCCGCCAGCGCCGCCAGCACGGCGACCATGAACGTCGCGGTGGCGACGAAAATGCCGTAGCGGGAATTGGCAAAGAAAAACAGCACCAGCGGCCCGAGGTCGAGCGCGAGCTTGAGGAACGGATTGAGCTGCGGTTTGGTCGTTTCGGTCATGCGGCTCGGTCTGTACCGTCGCCGCCAGATTTGTCATGTAGGCATTGCCATTAGCGCTCTGACTCGATCGCGTCGGAGTGAACTCGGCGGGAACCTAGCATCCGGATCCGCTTTCGCGGCAATGAGCGAAGTGCTTCACGCATCGATGCCGGCGATGGCGCGGGCAAAATCGCGCGCCGAAAACGGCGCCAGATCGTCGACGCTCTCGCCGACGCCGATGAAATGCACCGGAACCTTGAACTTCGCGGCGATGGCGACCAGGATGCCGCCGCGGGCGGTGCCGTCGAGCTTGGTCATGACGAGCCCGGTGACGCCGACGACCTTGCTGAAAATCTCGACCTGCGACAGCGCGTTCTGCCCGACGGTGGCGTCGAGCACCAGCAGCACGGCGTGCGGCGCGGACGCATCGACTTTCTTCATCACGCGCACGATCTTTTGCAGCTCGTCCATCAATTCGGTGCGGTTCTGCAGGCGGCCGGCGGTATCGACGAGCAGCACATCGACGCCGCGCTCTTTCGCCGCGCGCACGGCGTCGAACACAAGGCCGGCGGCGTCGGCGCCGGCCTCGCGCGCGATCACCGCGCGCGCCGGTCGCGCTCGCCCCAGATTTTGAGCTGATCGATGGCGGCGGCGCGAAACGTATCGCCCGCCGCGAGCATCACGCGTGCGGCCTTCGGCGCGGAACTTGGCCGCGAGCTTGCCGATGGTCGTGGTCTTGCCGGAGCCGTTGACGCCGGCGACCAGGATGACGAACGGCTTGTTCGCCGCATCGATCGCGAGCGGCTGCGCCACCGGCGTAAGCGCCTTCTCGACTTCGGCCGCTACCACCGCCTTGACCTCGTCGGGCGAAATTCCGCTCTCGTAGCGGCCTTCGCTGAGCGCGGCGGCGATGCGGCGCTGCCGTGTCGAGGCCGAGATCGGCGCGGATCAGCACATCCTCGATCTCGGCGATCGTTGCGGCATCGAGCTTGCGCTTGGAGACGAGATCGGAGATGGCGCCGCCGAGCGCCGACGACGTGCGCTTGAGCCCGCCGGTCAGGCGCTGCCACCACTTGCCCTTTGTTTCCGTCGCGCTGTCGCTCATTTCGGTAACGCTGTCGCCAACGTTGTCGCTGCTGCCGCGCCCGTGATAGCGGTTTCGCCAAGGTAGGCAATATGACCCCGGAAGAGATGGTGTCGCGGGTGCTCTACCGCGACGGGCTCATGCTGGTGATCGACAAGCCGGCGGGTTTCGCCGTGCATCGCGGCCCCAAAGCAGCAATAAGGGCGGCGAAAGCCTGGAGGATCATTTCGACGCGCTGCGCTTCGGGCTGCCGCGCGCGCCGGCGCTGGCGCACCGGCTCGACCGCGACACCTCCGGCTGCCTGGTGCTCGGCCGCCACCGCAAGGCGCTGGCGCAACTCGGCCGGCTGTTCAAGTCCGGCGCCATCGACAAGACCTATTGGGCGGTGGTCGAAGGCGCGCCGGCGACCGACGAGGGCGTCGATCGAGCTTCCGCTCGGCCGCCTCGACGAGACGCGCGGCTGGTGGATGAAGCACGATCCGAATGGCCAGCCGGCAGTGACGAAGTGGAAGGTGCTGGGGCGCAATCGGCGAAGCGAAGATGACCGCGTGGCTGGCGCTCGAGCCGATGACCGGCCGCACCCACCAGCTGCGCGTGCATTGCGCGGAAATGGGCTGGCCGATCATCGGCGACGCGATCTACGGCAACGCGCCGCGCAGCGGCGGCCCGGTTCTGCATCTGCACGCCCGCGAAATCGTGGTGCCGCTCTACAAGAACCGCGCGCCGATCCGGGTCATCGCGCCGGTGCCGCCGCATATGCGCGCCGCCTTGGCGGCATGCGGATGGAAAGCGGAAGCGCAGGCGGCGGAATGAAGCCGCGTTCAAGCCGCGAGCAATTGCTTGCCGTCGTGCCCGGCGATTTTCAGTTCGACGATCGCGCCGGGTTCGGCCGGGAGCCGCGAGCCGAACCTGCGTGAATTGCTCGGTGCGGCCTTGCTCGTGGGATTCGACCAACACGCGCGCGTGACGCGCCGACCTCGGCATCGAGATGCCGCCGCAAGGCCAGCGCGCCGCGCTCGCGCAAACGCCGCGCCCGCTCCTTCACGATCTGCGCGCGACAAGCTGCGGCATGCGCGCCGCCGGCGTGCCCGGCCGCGGCGAGAACGGAAACACATGCAGATGCGTCAGCCCGCATTCCTCGACCAGATCGAGCGAGTTCGTCGAACATCGCTTCGGTCTCGGTCGGGAAGCCGGCGATCATATCGGCGCCGAACACGATGTCGGGCCGCAGCCGGCGCAACGTCTCGCAGAACGCGATCGCGTCCGCCCGCGAATGCCGGCGCTTCATGCGCTTGAGGATCAGGTCGTCGCCGGCCTGCAGCGACAGATGCAGGTGCGGCATCAGGCGCGCCATCCTCGGCGAAAGCGTCGATCAGATCGCGATCGGCCTCCACCGAGTCGATCGACGACAGGCGCAGCCGCTTGAGCTCCGGCACATGCTTGAGGATTTGCTTGACCAGCGCGCCGAGCTTCGGCGCGCCCGGCAGATCGGCGCCGTAGCTCGTGATGTCGACGCCGGTGAGCACGACCTCGCCATAGCCGTTGGCGACGAGGCGCCGCACATCGTCGACCACGGCGCCCATCGGCACCGAGCGCGAATTGCCGCGGCCGTACGGAATGATGCAGAAGGTGCAGCGATGGTCGCAGCCGTTCTGCACCTGGACGAAGGCCCGCGCGCGACCGGCAAAACCCTCGATCAGATGCGCGGCGGTTTCCCTCACCGCCATGATGTCGTTGACGATCGTCTTCGGCGCGTCAGCAACGCCGAAATCGGCGCGCGTCCGCGCCCAGACGTCGGCGCTGAGCTTCTCGGTGTTGCCGAGCACGCGATCGGCTTCGGCCATCGCCGCAAATGTCTGCGGCTCGGTCTGCGCCGCGCAGCCGGTGACCACGATCTTCGACCTGCGGGCGCTCGCGGCGCAGCGCGCGGATCGCCTGCCGCGCCTGGCGCACCGCCTCGGCGGTGACGGCGCAGGTATTGACCACCACCGTGTCGCTCAAGCCGGCGCGCTCCGCCTCGCGGCGGATGACTTCCGACTCGGCGGCATTGAGCCGGCAGCCGAAGGTGACGACCTCGACGCTCATGCGGTTACGCCCGCAGCCGGCAAACAGCGCCGCATCGAAGCGGCCGCGATGCTCGTATTCGACCGGCCCCGTCATCAGCACGTGATCGTCGCTCTCGCGCCATTCGATCGCGAGGTCGCCGCCGGGCAACGTCACCGTCACCTTGCGGCCGGTGCGCGATAGCCGCGCCGCGGCGACGGCAGCGGCGCAGGCCGCCGAGCCGCAAGCCTTGGTGAGGCCGGCGCCGCGCTCCCAGGTGCGGATCACCACACGGTCGCGCGACGGCGTCGCCGCCAGCGTGATGTTGGCGCGCTCCGGAAACAGCGGGTGGTGTTCCAGCACCGGCCCGATCTGGCGGAGGTCGTAGGCCTGCGGATCGTCGACCCAGAAGATCGCGTGCGGGTTGCCCATGTTCACCGCGGATGGCGAGCGCAAGATCGGCGCGCCGGGCGGCGCCGAACTGCAGGTCGATGGCGCGCGTATCGGGCATGGCCTCCGCCAGCGGAATCTCGTCCCAGCGAAAGCGCGGCGCGCCCATATCGACAGTGAAAAGCCCGTCCGGCCGCGCGCCAGCAGGAGACGAGGCCGGCCGCGGTCTCGAAGTTCAACGTCGCCCTTGCCGGTTTCGGCGCTGATCGAGCGAAGCCACGCAGCGCATGCCGTTGCCGCAGGCGCCGGCCTCCGACCCGTCATTGTTGTAGATGCGGATCGAGGCGTCGCTGCCGCCGCGCCCCGGATAAAGCGCCATCAGCTGGTCGTAGGGCTCCTGGCGGGCGGCGGCGCGCGCTTCGTCGGCCGCGATCGGGCCCGCGCCGGCGCGCAGATCGACGATGACGATCTCGTTGCCGAGACCGTTCATCTTGACGAAATCGCGATTGGCCAGCGCGCTCATGATATAGCCCGAATGTGCCGGAACTTATATGAGGACTTGCGTCTGCTGCGCTAGTAGGCACGATTGACGGGGCGGCGGCCGCCGGCGTTCGTGCTAGAATCCACAGCGATAGCGAAATCCATAGCCGGAGAATCGGATGTTCCTTCGCTTTGCGCTTTGCGCTGCTGTGGCCGCCGCCATGATCGCTGTCGGCGAGCCGCAGCCGTCTTTGGCGCAAAATTCGGCGCAAACGCCCGGCGCAAGCATCCGGCGGCCGCCCCGGCCAAACCCGAGGCAAAGCCCGACGCCGCACCGGCTGCTCCGGGCCCAGCAGCGCGCCGCAGCCGAGCGATCCGTTCGCCGAGGACACGACGCTGACCGCCAAGCCGATCGTTTATCTGAAGGGCACCGGCACCTGGGACAACGCCTTCGAGACGATCACCAACTGCGTTCAAGACGCTCAAAGCCTACATCACCAAGGAAGGCCTCAAGATCGACGGCCAGTCGATGACGATCTTCACCTCGACCGACGACACCGGCTTTCAGTTCCAGGCCGCCATTCCGATCGCCGAGCCGCCGAAGAATCCGCCGCAAGGGCGAGATTGCAGTCGGCACTTCGCCGGAGGGTCACGCGCTCAAATTCGTCCATCGCGGATCGTATGACGGCCTGGACAACACCTACGAGGCGATCACCAATTATCTCGACGACAAGAGGCTCGAGGCCAAGGATATGTTCATCGAGCAATATCTGACCGATCCGCTGACGACCAACGAAGACCACCTCGTCGTCAATGTGTACGTGCTGATCAAATAACGCTGGCACCGCTAGAGGTGCAAGCAGAGAACGGCCTAACGAATAGCGAATAGCGACAGAGCCAACTACTATTCGCTACTCGCCGGCCACCGCAGACGTGCGGGCGGGATAACTACAGTTGCCACACCTCCCCGGCCGCAACGCGCCGAATTGCTCAGCCGGAATTCCCGCCGCTTGCAGCGCCTCGGCCAGCGCAACGAGCGGCGCGTCGATCGCTTCGTCGGTGAGCTGAAACGTGCCGTAATGGTGGGCGAGCGCAAGCTCGGCGCCGCAATCGATCAAGGCCTGCACCGACTCCGCCGGATTCATGTGCTGGTCGCCCATGAACCAGCGCGGCTCATAGGCGCCGATCGGCAGGATAGCGAGCTTGAACGGGCCGTGCCGCTCGCGCGCATCGCGGAAATGGTGGCCGTCGCCGTAGCTCGAAATCGCCGACGAAATAAATGCGTCCGGCCGGCGCCTCGATCACGAACGACGCCCACAGCGACATATTGCGGTCGGACAGGCTCCGCGCCGACCAGTGCCGCGTCGGGACCAGCGTCACCGCCACGCGCGCATCGATCTCGACCCGATCGTGCCAGTCGTAGGCTTTGGCTGCGATCTTCGGATCATGATTGCGCATGATGGTGTCATTGCCGAGCGGCGCGATCACGCGCGGGCGATGCGCGGCGGCGAGCCGCGATAAGGTCGCGACATCGAGATGATCGTAGTGCGCGTGCGACACCAGAACGACATCGATCGGCGGCAGATCGTCAAAGGCGATGCCCGGATCGTTAACGCGCTTCGGTCCGGCAAAGCGGACCGGCGACACGCGCTCCGACCAGACCGGGTCGAGCAGGATATTGAGCCCGGCGGTCTGAACGAGCCAGCTCGCATGGCCGACATAGGAAACGCGAAGGCCCGCGCCTTCGACCCGCGGCGGCGGCCGGTCGGCATAAGGCGACGGCGCGCAGGCCGGCCATTTCGCCTTGGCGCCGCGCCAATAGCGGTCGAGCATCCAACGCCGGAGATCCCGCCGGCTGCGCGGCGGCGCGCCGTTTCGATCGAAAAAGCGCTCGCCGTCGAAATGATCGGAGATCGGGCCTTGGTAATAGCGGGACATCCCGGCGGTATTATACCGTGCGCCGGTTCCGGCGGCCGGGCATTACGCCACGGTTGACGCGGCCGCGGTCTGCACCTATTTTCCGGCCGCTCTCGCAAGAGACATGAAGTTTGTGACCGCCGACCGGTCCGTGAGGCCGGAGGCAACCGCCCGACAGCGCGATGCGCCCTCGGGCGATTTTGCGTTTTCCTCCTTCTCCCCGCGTGCGGGGAGAAGGTTCGGGATGAGGGGGCCCAACCGCCGGGCTCAGAATCGCCGAAAGGCCCCTCACCCTCGCTCGCTTCGCTCACTCGACCTTTTCCCGCCTGCGGGGAGAGGTGAGAGGACAAAATGTTTGACAGTCTTTCCGAGCGTCTGAATGCAGTCCTCGACCGCCTGACCCGGCGCGGCGCGCTGTCGGAAGCCGATGTCGACGCGGCCCTGCAAGAAGTGCGGCGCGCGCTGATCGAAGCCGACGTCGCGCTCGATGTCGCCCGCGCCTTCACCGACGAAGTGAAGAAGCGCGCCGTCGGCGTCGAGGTCATCAAGTCGGTCACGCCCGGCCAGATGGTCGTGAAGATCGTGCACGACCAATTGGTCGAGACCTTGGGCGCAAGCGCGCAGCCGATCGACCTCAATGCGCCGGCGCCGGTCGCCATCATGATGGTCGGCCTGCAGGGTTCCGGCAAAACCACGACCACGGCGAAAGTCGCCAAGCGCCTCGCCGAGACGATGAAGCGCAAGGTGCTGATGGCCTCGCTCGACACCCGCCGCCCGGCGGCGATGGAACAGCTGGCCGTGCTCGGCAAGCAGGTCGGCATCGACACGCTGCCGATCGTTGCCGGCCAGACGCCGGTGCAGATCGCGACGCGCGCGCTGCAGGCGGGACGGCTCGGCGGCTATGACGTCGTGCTGCTCGACACCGCCGGCCGCATCACGCTCGACGAAGCGATGATGAACGAGGCGGCGGAGGTGCGCCGCGCCGCCTCCCCGCACGAAGTCCTCCTGGTCGCCGACTCGCTGACCGGCCAGGACGCCGTCAATCTCGCTCGCAGCTTCAATGAGCGCGTCGGCCTCACCGGCATCGTGCTCACCCGCATCGACGGCGACGGCCGCGGCGGCGCGGCGCTGTCGATGCGTGCGGTCACCGGCAAGCCGATCAAGCTCATCGGCACCGGCGAAAAGCTCGACGCCATCGAAGATTTCGACCCGGCCCGCATCGCCGGCCGCATCCTCGGCATGGGCGACATCGTCGCGCTGGTCGAAAAAGCCGCCGCGACGATCGACGCCGAGAAAGCCGCGCGCGTCGCCGAGAAGATGCGCAAAGGCGCCTTCGATCTCGCCGATCTGCGCGAGCAGCTCACGCAGATGCAGAATATGGGCGGGATGAGCGGGCTGATGACCATGCTGCCCGGCATGGCCAAGATCAAAAATCAGCTCGCCGAGCGCAATCTCGACGAGAAAGTGCTCAAGCGGCAGATGGCGATCATCGACTCGATGACGCCGCAGGAGCGGCGCAACCCGGACGTGCTCAAGGCGAGCCGCAAGCGGCGCATCGCCGCCGGCTCCGGCACCAAGCCCGAGGACATCAACAAGCTCCTCAAAATGCATCGCACCATGGCCGACGTGATGAAGGCGATGGGCGGCGCCAAGCGCGGGCCGATGGCCGGCCTTGCCAACATGCTTGGACTCGGTGGCGGGATGCCGAGTCCGGAGCAGATGGCGAAGCTTGCGGAGAAGATGCCGGGCGGTCTGCCGCCGAACATGCCGGGGCTGCCGAATTTTCCCGGCTTGCCGGGGGCCTGCCGGGCGGGCTTCCGGGCCTCGGTCCGAAGCTGCCCGGCGGACTGCCGCCGGGATTTCCGGGCCTCGGAAAAAAGAAATGATCTCGACCCAGCCGCACGAGCGTTTTTCCGCTGTGGTTTCGCTCGATCCGAGCGCGACCAGCGCGTTCGCGCACGCGGTCGGCGACACCAATCCGGTGCATCACGACGCCGGCTTCGCCGCCACGACACGCTTTGGCCGGTTGCTCGCCAGCGGACCGCAAACGACGGCGCATCTCTTGGCGCTGACGGCGTCGCACTTTTCCAAGCGCGGCGCGATGCTCGGCCTGGAATTCTGGGTGCGGTTTCGGCCGGCCGGTCTACGCCGACGAGACGATCACGCTGGAATGGCTGGTCGTATCCGTGAAGAAAAACGCGCGGCTTGACGGCGAGATCATCGACTTGCGCGGCCGCATCCGCAAGGAAACCGGCGAAACCGCCGTGGGCGCGAAAGGCCGCGTCCTGGTTACCGAAAAACTCTGACCTGCTCAAAGAAAGGAACACTCAATGCTGACGATCCGCATGGCCCGCGCCGGAACCAAGAAGCGGCCGTTCTATCACATTGTCGTCGCCGACAGCCGCGCGCCGCGCGACGGGCGCTTCATCGAGCGCCTCGGCTACTTCAATCCGCTCCTGCCCAAGGACAAGACCGAGCGGCTGAAGCTCGATCTCGACAAGGTCAAGGCCTGGATGACCAAGGGCGCGCAGCCTTCCGACCGCGTGATGCGTTTTCTCGACGCCGCCGGCGTCGCCAAGCGCGAGAAGCGCAACAATCCGGAGAAGGCGATCCCGCGCAAGGAGCGCAAGGCGCAAGCAGAGGCCGCCAAAGCTGCCGCGGGCGCTGCTCCTGCCGCCGGCGCCGCTCCAGCGCCGCCGCTGCGCCGCCGGCCGCCTAAGAGCCCGCGCGATGACGGGCGGCGCGCGCAACAACGAGGCTCGCGTTTGTCTCGGCCAAATCGGCGCCGCGCACGGCGTGCGCGGCGAAGTGCGGCTGCGCTCGTTCACGTCCGATCCCGCGGCCATCGCCGACTACGGCCCGCTCGAAACCGAGGACGGCCGCGTCTTTGAGATCGAGACGCTGCGCCCGGCCAAGGATCATTTCGTTGCCCGGCTGTCCGGCATTTGCGACCGCGACGCGGCGAGCGCGCTGGCCAACGTCAAGCTCTATGTGCCGCGCGAGCGGTTGCCGGAGACCGCGGAGCCCGACGAGTTTTATCACGCCGATCTCGTCGGCCTCGCCGTCATCGACCGCGCCGGCAACAAGCTCGGCACCGTCGTCGCCATCCATAATTTCGGCGCCGGCGATCTGATCGAGGTGCGGACCGAGAAAGGCGGCAAGACGGAATTGGTGCCGTTCGATACGACGCACGTGCCGGCGGTCGACATCGCCGCCGGAAAAATCGTCGTCGATCCGCCACAAGGATTGTTCAAAGCGAATTAATCGCTGCAGTTGGCTGCCGCCATCATGGCTATCCGTTTCTTCTCCAAGTCCGACACGCACCGCGAATTCTCGAACTTCGCGCCGTTCGGCATCGACCTCGACGACGCCTGGTGGCCGACCGTGGAAAATTACTATCAGGCGCAGAAATTCACCGACCCCGACTTGCGCAAGTCGATCCGCAAGGCGGAAAAGCCGATCATCGCCAAGAATCTCGCCGACAAGAACAAAGCCGCGATCCGGTCCGACTGGGACGCGATCAAGGACGAGGTCATGTACCGCGCGGTGCGGCGCAAGTTCGAGCTCCATCCCGAGCTCAAGGCCATGCTGCTTGCGACCGGCGACGAGGAGATCATCGAAACCGCGCCGACCGACACCTATTGGGGCGTC
The DNA here is from genome assembly GCA_963804405.1 of uncultured Alphaproteobacteria bacterium. Classification (GTDB taxonomy): domain Bacteria; phylum Pseudomonadota; class Alphaproteobacteria; order Rhizobiales; family Xanthobacteraceae; genus BOG-931. Next base: position 160,376 of record CAWDQG010000014.1, read on the forward strand.
GGCCGTGAAGGAACCGGCCTCAACAAGCTCGGCAAGATCATCGCCCGCATCCGCGAGGAATTGCGGGCTGTAGGCTGACCATGTGGCGGGCAAGCGTCCTCACCATCTTCCCCGATATTTTTCCGGGGCCTCTGGGCGCGAGCCTGGCCGGCAAGGCCCTGGCGGCGGGCGCGTGGTCGCTCGATGTGGCGGATATCCGCGCGTTCGCGACCGACAAGCATCGCAGCGTCGACGATACGCCTGCCGGCGGCGGCCCCGGCATGGTGATGAAGGCCGATGTGCTCGGCCGCGCCATCGACGCGACCGCGACCGATCAACGCCCGCGGCTCCTGCTGTCGCCGCGCGGCGCGCCGTTAACCCAAGCGCGGGTGGAGACGCTCGCCGCCGGCGCCGGCGTTGTGCTGGTCTGCGGCCGGTTCGAAGGCATCGACGAGCGGGTCATCGCCGCGCGCGGCCTGGAGGAAGTCTCGATCGGCGACTATGTGCTGTCCGGCGGCGAGGTCGCCGCCATGGTGCTGATCGATGCCTGCGTACGGCTCCTGCCCGGCGTCATGGGCGCGCGCTGCCTCGCGCAACGAGGAGAGCTTTACCGAAGGGCTGTTGGAATACCCGCAATACACCCGGCCGCAGCTCTGGGAGGGCCAGCCGATCCCGGACGTGCTTGCTGTCCGGCGATCACGCGCAAAATCGCCGCCTGGCGGCGCGCCGAGGCCGAACGGCTGACCCGCGAACGCCGGCCGGACCTATGGGCGGCCTTCCGGGGCCGCTGTCCGCGGCGGCTCGCGGACGGGTGACCGGAGCGTGACAAAGCCCGCCCGGTAGCGTAGAAGCTGCGCCCAACCCGATCAGCCCTGGCCGGCAAAAGCGCGGAACGCGCGCAGCCGTTGGAGAAATTCGCCATGAACCTGCTCAAGCAAATCGAAAACGAACAAGTGGCGAAGCTTTCCGCCGGCAAGGAGATTCCCGATTTCCAGCCGGGCGATACGGTCATCGTCAACGTCAAGATCGTCGAAGGCGAGCGCTAGCCGCGTGCAGGCCTATGAAGGCGTCTGCATCGGCCGCGCCGGCGCCGGGATGAACGAGAACTTCACCGTGCGCAAGATTTCCTACGGCGAAGGCGTCGAGCGCGTCTTTCCGCTCTATTCGCCGATGATCGACTCGATCAAGGTCGTGCGCCGCGGCCAAGTGCGCCGCGCCAAGCTCTATTATCTGCGCGGCCGCCGCGGCAAGTCGGCGCGCATCATCGAGCGGCAGGACCACAGCGCGCAAGGCGAAGGCGGCGGCCGGCGGCAAAGCGGCGGAGTAAACGTTTCGGCCGCCGCGCGCTATTCCAGCTCCACGGTCTTGAAATCCGCCGGCAGCACGATCTCGAGCACTTCGCAATCGTCCGGAATAGTCGAGCACCTTGTGCTCGATGCGCGGCGGCTGGATCCAGCAGCTTCCGGTCCGCATCACGATGGCGCCCTGCCCGTCGAACTCGGTCTTGATCCAGCCCTTGAGCACATAGACCATCTGGAAGTCGACATCGTGGTAATGCAGCTTCGACACTTCCTCGGGGCCGGCAGGGCGGGACGAAGCGGATCACGTGCGCCTGCACCAAGCCGCCGGTGGCATTGGCGATGCCGAGATCGCGATACTTGGCATAGCGGCGTAGCCCGCCTTCGAAATCTTCCTCGCGGAGGTGGCTGGCGACGAAGCTCTGCTTCGGCCGTGGCTTTGGCCTTGGCCTTTACCGCCGGCCGGGCGCGGCGTTTGCTCGGTCTTGAGCGGCTGACGGATCCGCGTGGAAGATTTTGGCTTTGCTTTGGCCTTTGCGTTCTTGCCATAGGACGCCTCCCTGATGTTGCCGATCCTACGCGGCTTGAGACCGGCGACAGAATGCCTGCTCTTTTCCTCGAGCGCTCAAGGCGCTAAAGGACGGCCCGATCACTATATACGGCTCTGCCACAGACGTTTGCGTCGATGGCGACTGGCGAGGAGTTTTCGGCATGGGTAAGCCCGCGCACCCTCTACGATAAAATCTGGGCCGACCACCTGGTCGACGAGGAGCCGGACGGCACCTGCCTGATCTATATCGACCGGCATCTCGTGCATGAGGTGACGAGCCCGCAGGCCTTCGAGGGCTTGCGGCTCGCCGGCCGCAAGGTGCACGCGCCGGACAAGACGCTGTGCGTGGTCGATCACAACGTGCCGACCACCGATCGCCGGCAGAAGAATCCCGATCCGGAGAGCGAACAGCAAATCGCCTATCTCGCCGAGAACGCCAAGTTGTTCGGCCTGGAATATTTCGACGAGTTCGACAAGCGCCAGGGCATCGTCCACATCATCGGTCCCGGAGCAAGGGTTCACGCTTCCCGGCGTAACGCTGGTGTGCGGCGACAGCCATACCGGCACCCATGGCGCCTTCGGCGCGCTCGCCTACGGCATCGGCACCTCCGAGGTCGAGCATGTGCTGGCGACGCAGACGCTGATCCAGAACAAGTCGAAGAACATGCGCGCCGTGGTCGACGGCAAGCTGCCGCACGGCGTCACCGCCAAGGACATCATCCTCGCCATCATCGGCGAGATCGGCACCGCCGGCGGCACCGGCTATGCGCTGGAATATGCCGGCGAGGCCATCCGCGCGCTGTCGATGGAAGGCCGCATGACCGTCTGCAACATGTCGGTCGAAGCCGGCGCCAAAGCCGGCTTCATCGCGCCGGATGAGAAGGCGTATGCGTATCTCAAGGATCGTCCCAAGTCGCCCAAGGGCAAAGCCTGGGACGACGCGATGCGCTATTGGGAAACGCTGCAATCGGACGACGGCGCCCATTTCGATCGCGAGATCAGGCTCGATGCCGCCAAGCTGCCGCCGCTGGTGACCTGGGGCACCAACCCCGAGCAGGTCGTGGCGGTAACCGGGCGCGTGCCGCGGCTCGAGGACATCACCGACGCCAACAAGCGCGAGGCCGCCGAGCGCTCGCTCGCCTATATGGGATTGAAGGGCGGCGAGAAGATCGCCGACATCGCGCTCGACCGCGTCTTCATCGGCTCGTGCACCAACGGCCGCATCGAGGACTTGCGCGCCGCCGCGCGCGTCGTCGACGGCAAGAAAGTGCACACCAATGTCAGCGCCATGATCGTGCCCGGCTCCGGCCTGGTGAAAGAGCAAGCCGAAGCGGAGGGGCTCGACAGGATTTTCCTCAATGCCGGCTTCGAATGGCGCGAGCCCGGCTGCTCCATGTGCCTGGCCATGAACCCGGACAAGCTCGCGCCCGGCGAGCGTTGCGCCTCGACCTCGAACCGCAACTTCGAGGGACGGCAGGGCTATAAAGGCCGCACCCACCTCGTGTCGCCGGCCATGGCCGCAGCTGCGGCGATCGCCGGACATTTTGTCGACGTGCGCGAGTGGCGCTAACGGCCCGCCGCGAAGTCGCGCGGCACTATCAGCTTCAGCACCACCGGTAGTTGTTCGCCGCGGCAATGGTGGCGAACTCCGCCGCCACCATGTGACTTGGCAATCAGTCCGTATGGATCGTGGGCGTATTGGACGCGGCCGCTCTTGAGCACTTCCAGCTCTTTCTGCATCGCGTGGACGGAATGCCGTCATCAAAGGTCCTGTCGTGGTGCAGAGGATTAGAAAACTGAGCTAGTTTATCATTCTTCTCCAAGTCATTTGTGACTGTGCCGGCCCCGACCAGCCGCAACGCGATGAGCGAATTATTGCCGGCAGGTGAACCTTGCAGCGAAACGCGGCGACCAATAGCAACAATGCAGCGGCGCGCTGCAAGCGCCGCATGAGAGGGGCATCAGCCATGACTGCCATCACGATTGCGAAGCCCTCAAAGCTTCCGTTATTCCGCACCATCGGACAAGCCTACGCGCTGTGGGCGCGGAATTTTTCCGATCTCATCCGCATCTGTTGGCTTTGGATGCTGCTGATGGTGCCGGTTCTGGCAATTTGGGATTGGTGGCAAACGGCGCAGGTCGCGGAGATCATGCAGGGGATCCATGCCGGCCAACCGTTTGTCGACCCCCACCCCGTGGTCACCTGGGCGAGCGTATTGATCAGTAAGGTGATCATGCTGCCAGCCCTTGCCTCGGTCGCGGTGGCGTGGCACCGCCTGCTGCTCAGGGACGAACATCCCGGCCCCGGCTTCTTATCTGCGGCTCGACAAAATCGTTGTTGGCTATGCGATCCTGGCGTTCTTGATCGGGTTGATTATTACGGTCGCCAAGCAGTGTCACCATCGTGCTCCCCCAGATCATGACCGGGAGCGGCGGGACCCGGCGGCGGTCGTCCAATTTCTCGCCAGTGTCGCAGTGATCGTCGGCTTTTTTATTGTGCCGAGGTTATCGCTGGTGTTGCCGGGCATAGCGTTGGGGCGCGACGACGCCACGCTCGCGGCTGCGTGGCGGGTCAGCAAACGCAATACCTGGCGAATGGTTTGGGCCTACTTTTTCTGCCTCGCGCCGTTGATCGCGATCAGCGGAGGGATGTCGTCTTGGCTGTTGCTGTCCAGCTACAACCGAGCCGTCGCAACGCTGGTTTCGCTCGTGATAGGCCTGCTCTGGATTCCCGGCGGCATGATAAGCGTCGGCATGCTTTCGCTTGCCTATCGGCATTTTTTTGAGCAGCGGGCAACGTCGCTCGAAACGCTGCCCCCGCCTTTGCCGCCATCGCCGCGGCGCCGCCGGCGTTACGGCTGGTGGATCGCCGCCGGTATTGTCGCCTCGCTGGCGGCATTAGTCATCGGTGGGTGGGTGCTTTACGCCGAACCAGTCAAATTCATCGTGGGCTGGATGTTTACCGGCAATCCGTCTCTGCCGGGATGCCGCACGACGGTCGTCAGCGAAGCTACTACCGGACAGTTGTGGCACCGGACGGTTGACATGAGCTGCCCAGACCACACGATACACTTCGTGTACATCAAGCGGTCGGACGAACCGATACCATTGCTCGCATTTGGCAGCGTCGACGGTCCCGTCCCGACCTCGGTGCGCGAGACCGGTGAGAACGAGTTCGAAATCATTCTGGCGACGCCTCTCGCAGATGGACGCACCAGTGTCCCGTTCAAGCTCAACCAGAATGGCGTGATCGCGGATTTGCAGATTTTCGATCACGGTCGCCCTGTTCCGGTCTCCAAGCAAACCGATATCCCTGATCTCTTCCGCTCCCTCACCGAAGGCCATCGGGTTTCCCGTGAGCTGCGGTTTCAGCTGCGGTCGTAGTGACACGCGCCCCAGGCGACGGCCAAACGGCCGCCTCACCAGCGCTGCCACCAGCAATGCTTTTCCGGGAACAGCACCGTTCCGCTCGGCCGGTATTGAATGACGTACCAGCTGGCGCAGCGCCGGTAGACCGGCCGTGGATTCACTTCGATCCGCGGGCGTCCCGACGCAACTGGACTCGAAGATGGCCCCGCGTCGATCGGCGTTTGCGCCGCAGCCGGCAAAGCCATGCCCAACGACCAAACCGCGAGACAGGCGAACGCGATCAACTGTTGGAGTGACATCGCCGCCATCCTGCTGATCCGCTCATTCCCGCGCAAGCGAGAATCCAAGCGAGCGGTAAGGCACAATCCACGCTACACTCCAATTATGGCCGATCTCGCATCCGATCCGCTGGCCTGGCGGCCGGTGAAGGCGCCCTCGCTGGTCGAGCTCGAAGTGCTCGCCAGCGATGTCTTTCAGCGCCTGCCGCGCCGCTTTCGCGATTTGTGCGCCGATATCGTCATTCAGGTGGACGACTTTCCGAGTGACGAGGTGCTCGATCATATCGGCGCCGACAGCGAGTTCGACCTGCTCGGCTTGTTCCAGGGCGTCGGCCTGCCGTTCCGTTCCGAGAGCGCTCCGGTGCAGATGCCGAACATGATCTGGCTCTACCGCCGTCCGATCCTGGATTACTGGGCCGAGCACGACGAAACGCTTGGCGCCATCGTCAGGCACGTGCTGGTGCACGAGGTCGGCCATCATTTCGGCCTGTCCGACGCCGATATGGCGGCGATCGAAGCGGCGGCGGAAGATCCAAGGGAAGCCGCGTCATGAAGGCCGAGCGTGGGGTCCTCGGCACGTCGCATCTGTGCCGAGGAATTTGCAGTGAAGTATTCCGCGCCGACCTGTTAAAATAGCTTCATCGATACCGGAGCTGACCGGCTCCGGAAGGAGGAGCTGCCGCCATGCTGGTGACCGTATTTCGCTCGCGCCTGAAGCCCGGAGTGCGCGACGAGTATGTCGCGTTGGTGGAGCGCATGAATGCGCTCGCGCAGACCATGCCCGGCTACATTTCGCACAAGGGTTTTTTTGCCGACGACGGCGAGCGCGTCACCATCGTCGAGTTCGAGCACGAAGAAGGCCTGCGCGCCTGGCGCACCAATAAGGAGCATGTTGCGGCGCAAAAGCTGGCGCGGGAGAAGTACTACACCGAGTACCACATCCAGGTCTGCACGCTCGACCGCGAGTCGAAGTTCAAGGCCAAAGAAACCGCAACCGCGGCGCAGGGTTGACCGACGCGCGGTCACGCGCCATTTAGCGCGTACGCGCCGTGGATCGGCGCCCGCGGGATGAAACAGCTGGAAAGGCTGCGATGGAAAAGTTCACGATCCTCGAAGGCGTCGCTGCACCTTTGAAAATGATCAATGTCGACACCGACATGATCATCCCCAAGCAATACCTGAAGACCATCAAGCGCACCGGCCTCGGCAAGGGCCTGTTCGCGGAAAAGCGCTATCGCGACGACGGCAGTGAGAATCCCGATTTCATGCTCAACAAGCCGGCGTACCGCAAAGCGAAAATTCTGGTCGCCGGCGACAATTTCGGCTGCGGCTCCTCGCGCGAGCACGCCCCCTGGGCGCTGAAGGATTTCGGCATCACCTGCGTGATCTCGACCTCGTTCGGCGACATTTTTTACAACAATTGTTTCAAGAACGGCATTTTGCCGGTGCAGGTTTCGCCGCAGGACTTGGACAAGCTGTTCGACGACGCCGAGCGCGGCGCCAACGCAACGCTGACCGTCGACCTCGCCAAGCAGGAAATCCGCGGCCCCGATGGCGGCATGGTGAAGTTCGAGATCGATCCGCACCGCAAGCGCGTCCTGCTCGAAGGCCTCGACGATATCGCGCTGACAATGGTGAAGAGCGAGAAGATCGGCAGCTTCGAGGAGAAGGCCAAGGCGGCGCGGCCTTGGGTTTAACGCCGTGCTCGTCCGTCAAGCGAGCACCGCCATGGCACCGGCGATTTCGGTCTCGCATCTGCAGAAGACCTACGCGTCGGGCTTTCAGGCGCTCAAGGACATCAACCTCGAGATTCGCCACGGCGAAATCTTCGCACTGCTCGGCCCCAACGGCGCCGGCAAGACGACGCTGATCAGCATCATCTGCGGCATCGTCAATCCGACCAGCGGCCGCGTGCTGGTGGAGGGTCAGGATATCGTCAAGGACTATCGCGCCACGCGTTCGCTGATCGGCCTCGTGCCGCAGGAGCTGGCGAACGACATGTTCTCGTCGGTGTGGGCGACGGTGTCGTTCAGCCGCGGCCTGTTCGGCAAGTCGGCCTACCCGGCCTACCTGCAGAAAGTGCTGAAGGACCTTTCGCTCTGGGACAGGAAGAACGCGAAAATCGCCACCCTGTCCGGCGGCATGAAGCGCCGGGTGATGATCGCCAAGGCGCTGGCGCACGAGCCGCAAATCCTGTTTCTCGACGAGCCGTCCGCCGGCGTCGACGTCGAGCTGCGCAAGGACATGTGGGACATGGTACGGGCGCTGCGCGCCTCCGGCGTCACCATCATCCTGACCACGCATTATATCGAAGAAGCCGAGCAGATGGCCGACCGCGTCGGCGTCATCAACAAGGGCGAACTGATCCTGGTCGAGAACAAAGCCGAATTGATGCGCAAGCTCGGCCAGAAGCAGATGACGCTGGAGCTGCGCGAGCCGCTGGCCGCAGTGCCGCCAGAGCTCGCTAAGCATCGCCTAGCGCTGGCCGATAGCGGCTGCAAGCTGGTCTATACCTACGATACGCGCAGCGAGCGCACCGGCATCACCGATCTGCTCGACGACCTGCGCGCCGCGAACGTGCACTTTAAGGATCTATCGACGACACAGACCTCGCTCGAGGACATCTTTGTCAGTCTGGTGAGGCGGGAACCATGAACCTCTACGCCGTCGGCGCCATCTACCGGTTCGAGATGGCGCGCACCCGGCGCACCTGGCTGCAAAGCGTCGTCTCGCCGGTGATCTCGACGTCGCTCTATTTCGTGGTATTCGGCGCCGCCATCGGCTCGCGCATCACCACCATCGAGGGCGTGGCCTATGGCGCCTTCATTGTGCCCGGCTTGATGATGCTGATGCTGCTGACGCAGAGCGTCAGCAATGCCGCCATCGGCATTTACTTCCCGCGCTTCACCGGCACGATCTATGAAATCCTGTCATCGCCGACCTCGGCAATCGAGATCGTCATCGGCTATGTCGGCGCGGCCGCCACCAAATCGATCGTGCTCGGCTTGATCATCCTCGGCACGTCGGCACTGTTCGTGCCGATCCACATCGCGCATCCGTTCTGGATGCTGACCTTCCTAATCCTGACGTCAGTCAGCTTCAGCCTGCTCGGCTTCATTCTCGGCATCTGGGCCGACGGCTTCGACAAGCTGCAAGTCGCGCCGCTTTTGATCATCACGCCGCTGACCTTCCTCGGCGGCACGTTTTATTCGACCAGCTTGCTGCCGCCGTTCTGGCGCACCGTCTCGCTGTTCAACCCGATCGTCTATCTGATCAGCGGCTTCCGCTGGAGCTTTTTCGAGCTGGCCGACGTCAATGTCGAGATCAGCGTCGCGGTGATCGTATTCTTTACGGTGGTCTGCATGACAATCGTATGGTGGATCTTCAAGACCGGCTATCGGCTGAAGACGTAGGGCTAGATCGTGTTTTGCCGCTCGTCCTCGCGACCCGCCTACGCTCACTTCGCGAGCTACGGCGCGGTTTGGTCGCCCCGGAGCGCGAAGGCGGAAGGCGGGGTCCCAGCATTCCGTGCTGAGCCAGTTGCTGGATTCCCGCTTTCGCGGGAATGAGCGGATTGAGTAAGCCGCTAAGCCGCCTGGCTCTGCGCGATCGCGTCCGCAATCGCCACCGTGCGCCGCGCCATCTCGGCGTGCAGCCGCTCGACCATGCGGCCGTCGACCTGGATGACGCCTTTGTCGGCGTTGTCCGGCTGATCGAACGCGGCGATGATTTTGCGCGCCCACGCCACCTCGTCCGTGCTCGGCGAGAACGCGGCGTTGCAGGGCGCGATCTGCTGCGGGTGAATGAGCGTCTTGCCGTCGAAACCGAGATCACACGCCTGAGCGCACTCGGCGGCGAAGCCTTCGGCGTTGCCGAGATCGTTGTAGACGCCATCGAGGATATCGAGACCGAAGGCGCGCGCCGCGGCGACGCAGTTCATCAGCCATGGCAGCATTGGCGCCCGGCCGGGCACGATGCGCGCCCGCGTATCCTTGGCTAGATCGTTGGTGCCCATGACGAAGCCGGCGAGCCGGGTGTCGCGATCGAGCGCGGCGGCCGCGATATCGCGAGCATTGAGCATGGCGAGCGGCGTCTCCATCATCGCCCAGATGCGCACGCCCGCATCGGCGCGAACACCGGTGAGATGCCTCGCCAGTTCGTGTAGCTGATCCGGTGTCGAGACCTTCGGCACCAAAACCGCGTCCGGACCGGCGGCAGCGACCGCGAGATCGTCGCGCCACCATGCCGTGTCGAGCCCGTTGATCCGCACCAGCACTTCGCGGTGGCCGAAGCCGCCTTTCTTCAGTGCCTCCACAATCAGCTCGCGCGCCTTCGCCTTGGCGTCGGCGGCGACGGCGTCTTCGAGATCGAAAATGACGGCGTCAGTCGGCAATTCACGCGCCTTTTCCATGGCGCGGGCGTTCGATCCTGGCATGTAGAGCACACTGCGCCGTGGGCGGATGGTCATGAGCTCGACCCCTTTCTCTGCCGATAAATTAGCGGCCTTGCGGGTGGCATGCCAATGCCGAACGGCCGGACGCCGCGCGCCATTTCGCGTCCCGCCGGAGCGCCTCGACAGCGACCCTCGCGCCGTTTCGACGGTCTGGACTTCGCTAGGCGAACATGATGCATAGCGACCGGCGTGATTCTTGCTGCCAACTGGGGAGGATTCCTTGAGCAAGAAACTTTTTGGTGAGAAAATATTCAACGAGAAAGTCTTGATGGCGGCGGCCGCGTTGACGGTGTTTATGCCGTTTTCGGCGCAAGCGGCCGATGCCGCGTTCTGCCAAAACTATGCCAACGCGGCGATTAATCAGGTGCGGGGCGCGCTGGCGAATCCCGGTTGCGCAGCCAGAATTCAGGGCGCACGGTGGTCGTCGGATTTTCAGGTGCATTACAATTGGTGCCTGAGCCAGCCTTACGCCGCGGCGGGAGCCGAGCGCGACGCGCGCACCAGCTTCTTGCGGGCGTGCCGCGGCTAAAGCCCGAAGAGGCGACACTGTAGCGTTGCCGTTTTCGGCAGCGTCTCGCGGTGCGGCATGCCCTTTGCAAACAGACCGCCGTCGGATAAGGCACGGGCCCTCGCTAGGGACGGAATTTCTCGACATTTTGTCCGGAGGAACCATGCCCAAAGTGCTCACATGCGCCTTGCTTGCCACGGCCGCGGTGGCCGTGACGCCCTTGATTGCGAAAGCCGCGCCACAGGAATTTTGCCGCGACTATGCCGACGCCGCGGTCAATCAGGTTCGCGCCGCGCTCGCCAATCCGGGCTGCGCCGGCGCTGCGGTTGGACCGCGCTGGACGCCGGAGCATCGGCTCCATTTCATCTGGTGTCTCAGTCAACCGATCCCGATCGTGGAATCCGAGCGCGGCGCGCGCATCGGATATCTGCGGGCCTGTCGCGGCTAAGGCGAGTGGCGTCGCAAACCATGCCGTTTCCGCAGCGTCTGGTCGAAGGCTATCGCGACTTTCTCGACGGCCGCTTGCGCCACGAGCAGGATCGCTATCGCGAACTTGCCGAAGCCGGCCAATCGCCGGAAGTGATGGTGATCGGCTGCTGCGACTCGCGCGTGTCGCCCGAAGCCATCTTCGACGCCCGGCCCGGCGAATTGTTCGTCGTCCGTAACGTGGCGAACATCGTGCCGCCCTATGAGCCTGACGGCCATGCCCACGGCGTTTCGGCCGCACTGGAATTCGGCGTCGCCGCCCTCAGGGTGAAGCACATCGTCGTGCTCGGCCACGCCCGCTGCGGTGGCGTGAAAGCTTTTGCCGAGAATGCCGAGCCGCTGTCGCCCGGCGATTTCATCGGCAATTGGATGCGGCTGATGGCGCCGGCAGCGGCCAAGGCCGGCCCGCAGCGCAACCTCGCGTGGCCGGATTATCTCACCCGGCTCGAGCAGGCAAACGTCGCCAACAGCCTCGACAATCTCAAGACCTTTCCGCGGCTGCGGGAATTGATCGAGGCCGCCAGGTCGCCATCCACGGCGCCTATTTCGGCGTCGCCACCGGCGAGCTTTTGATGCGCGACGAGAAGACGGCCGAGTTTGTGCCGGTGACAAGACATTTCCCGGACGCGGTGCAACGCTAGCGTTGCACCGCTGATCCGGGATCGTCACAAACTCGGAGTATCAAACGATCCCGGGTCTGCAACGCAACACTGCGTGCTGCGTTGCGCCCGGGAAATGCCACTGAGGTGGGCCAGGCCTACGCCGCCTTGCGCTTGGCGGTGATCAGCTTGCGGTTGATCAGGCACTCGGCGATCTGAATGGCGTTGAGCGCCGCGCCCTTGCGCAGATTGTCGGACACGATCCACATCGACAGCCCGTTCTCGACCGTCGCATCCTCGCGGATGCGGCTGATATAGGTCGCGTCCTCGCCGGCCGCCTCGTACGGCGTGACGTAGCCGCCGGGCTCGTGCTTGTCGATGACGATGCAGCCCGGCGCGTTGCGCAAGAATGTCGCGCGCCTCCTCCGGCGTGATCGGATTTTCAAACTCGATATTGACCACTTCCGAATGGCTGATGAAGACCGGCACGCGCACGCAGGTGGCGGTGAGCTTGATCTTGGGGTCGAGGATTTTCTTGATCTCGACCACCATCTTCCATTCTTCCCTGGTGTAGCCGTCCTCCATGAACACATCGATTTGGGGGATGAGATTGAAGGCGATGCGCTTCGGGAATTTCTTCGCTTCGACCTCGTTGAGCTGGAACACCGACTTGGTCTGCGCGAACAATTCGTCCATCGCATCCTTGCCGGCGCCCGAGACCGATTGATAGGTCGCGACCACGACGCGCGTGATCTTGGCGCGATCATGCAGCGGCTTGAGCGCGACCACGAGCTGCGCCGTCGAACAATTGGGATTGGCGATGATGCCGCGCTTGCGGAAGCCCGCGACCGCCTCGGCATTCACCTCCGGCACGATCAGAGGAACATCGGAGTCGTAGCGCCAGCACGAGGAGTTATCGATCACCACTGCGCCGGCGGCGGCGATTTTCGGCGACCATTCCTTGGATACGGCGGACCCCGCCGACATCAGGCAGATATCGATGGTCGAGAAATCGAAATGCTCGAGCGCTTTGACCTTCAGGATCCGGTCGCCATACGAGACTTCGACGCCCAGGCTTTTCCGCGAGGCGAGCGCGACCACCTCGTCGGCGGGAAACTCCCGCTCGGCGAGAATGTCGAGCATTTCGCGGCCCACATTGCCGGTCGCGCCGACGACGGCGACGGTGTAACCCATCATCAACTCTCCATCGAAGTTTGGCCCGGAACCGCGTGGCGGAAGCCGAAGCGCAACGGCTTCTAAGGGAGAAACGCCGTAAACACAATGTCGGAGGCGTCTCCTAGCGGTCGATCATACGGCGGACGGTTCGTGGCCTTCCGTTCGCAAACCGGATGTCGCAAAGGCTGGTTGCCAAATCGCTAGGATGTCGCGGAAAAGCCGGATAAACTACCGGCAGGTGAAAGCGAGGGGCCATGCGCGCCATTGCGTTTTGTGTTGCCGTTGCCGTCGTGGCTATGGCCGGCTCCGCGCGGGCGGAAACCAAGAAAAATCCGCCGGTCTATCGATCCGCGGCCGGCACCATGATTCAGCCGACGCGCACCATCATCCACAATCCGGACGGCAGCACGACCATCATCGTACAGCGGCGCTCCTATCTCGATCCTGGAACGGAAGTGCCGGTCGGCTATGGCAGCCATTTCGACTATGCGTTTCCGCCCGGCGGCGATCCCGGCCGCCCTTATTGGTTTTACGGGCCGGACCAGGGCGGCGTCGGCGGACTGCCGCTGGCGCAGCCGTTCCTGCTCCCGGGAATCAATCAGAGCAATCCGTTCTGAGGCTGCATCGGCGCGATAACTGCGCGATCCGATAAATCGATGAAATTTTTTGCTCATTCCCGCGCAAGCGGGAATCCAGGGGCGGGTGCAACAGCTGGGTCCCCGGGTTCCGCCTTCGCGCTACGCGCTTCGGCGCGACCCAACCGCGCCGAAGCTCGCACAGCGAGCGTAGGCGGGTCGCGGGGGCGAGCGGCGTCGATCGATCAGGCGGCAAGCCGCGCCAGTTCGCCGACGATCGCTTCGCCCATCTCCGTGGTGCTGACGACCTTGGCGCCTTCCGACTTGATGTCGGCGGTGCGCAAGCCCTTGGCCAGCGCGGCGGCAATCGCCGCGTCGATCAGGTCGGCCTCCTTGCTCATGTTGAACGAGTAGCGCAGAGCCATGCCGAACGAGGCGATCATGGCGATCGGATTGGCGATGCCCTTGCCGGCAATGTCCGGCGCCGAGCCGTGCACCGGCTCGTAGAGCGCCTTGCGCCGCTTGGTCTTGGCGTCGATTTCGCCAAGCGAGGCCGACGGCAGCATGCCGAGCGAGCCGGTCAGCATCGCGGCGATATCCGAGAGCATGTCGCCGAACAGATTGTCGGTGACGATGACGTCGAACTGCTTTGGCCAGCGCACCAGCTGCATGCCGCCGGCATCCGCCAGCATGTGCTCGAGCTGCACGTCCTTGTAGTTGCGCGCATGCACGTCGGCGACGACCTCGCGCCACAGCACGCCGGTCTTCATCACGTTGCGCTTCTCCATCGAAGTGACCTTGTTGCGCCGCTTGCGCGCCAGTTCGAAGCCGACGCGCGAGATGCGATCGATCTCGTAAGTGTCATAGACCTGGGTGTCGACTGCGCGCTTCTGGCCGTTGCCGAGATCGGTGATGGTTTTTGGCTCGCCAAAATAGACGCCGCCGGTGAGCTCGCGCAGGATGATGATATCGAGCCCTTCAACTACTTCGCGCTTGAGGCTCGAAGACTCCGCCAGCGCCGGATAGCAGATCGCCGGGCGGATATTGGCGAACAGCCCGAGCTCCTTGCGCAGCCGCAGCAGGCCGGCTTCCGGCCGCACATCGTAAGGCACATCGTCCCATTTCGGCCCGCCGACAAGCGCCGAAAATGACCGCGTCGGCGGCATGCGCCTTGGCCATCGTCTCCTCGGTGATGCTGACCTTGTGGGCGTCGTAGCAGCAGCCGCCGACCAGCCCCTCCTCGATGTCGAAACTGACGATGTCCGCCTTGGCGAGAAAGCCGAGCAGGCGCTTCACCTCGGCCATGACTTCGGGACCGATGCCGTCGCCGGCGAGAAGGAGGAGTTTGTGGTTAGCCATGAATGATGCCTCACGAATTGCGCGCGAGGATTGCTAAAGCGCGGCTCGCGGCTTGGCAAGCCGAGCGCGTCCGTAGCCAAAGTGCTAGAATGCGACGCACCGCAAGAACGGCCTGCCCCTGAAATGCTCTCACGCACACAAAAACATCAGCCAGGAAAGGCGCCCATATGCGAACCTTGCGCATTGCCGTACTCGTGCTGCTGCTTGCCGGAGCGGGCGGTTACGCCCGCGCCGACGATCCGAGCCCCGAGGCGCTCACCGCCGCGAAAGAGCTGCTGGCGATCCTCTCCCCGGACATGATGAAGCAATTGACCGGAAGCATCACCGCGAGCTTCTGGCCGGTGGTCGAACAAAAGGCCCGCGCCGAAAAAATCGACGACGCCACGATCGGCGAATTACGAGCCGCGTTCGAGCGTATCCAGGTCGCCTTTGTGAACGATGCCATGAAAGAAGCGCCGCCGATCTATGCGCGGCATTTCACCGTTGACGAACTGCACGAATTGGCGGCCTTCTACCGCACCCCGACCGGCGCCAAGGCTTTGCACGAAATCCCGCAGGTGATGGGCGAGATGACCGCGCAGTTGGTGCCGCGTCTGCAAGACGTGCAGCGGGAGACCAGCGAGGCCTTCAGCAAAATCCTGCGTGATCACGGCTACGGCAAGTGAGGATTGGAGTCTTTGGGTCAGGATGATTGACCCGTCATGCCCGCGCTTGTCGCGGGCATCCACGTCTTAGAATGTTGCATCAAGCAAAGACGTGGATGGCCAGAACAAGTCCGGCCATGACGACTTGTTGCTCAATCCAAGCTTATCCAGTTCTAGAGACCGCTGAACCAGTTGTAGCCCTGGTTCTCCCAATAGCCGCCGGCATCGTTGTTCTGCACCCACATCGCGGTGACGTATTTCGGGTTCTTGAAGCCAAGCTTGGTGGGAATGCGGATTTTGATCGGAAAGCCGTAGGCGCGCGGCAGAATCTGGTGGTCGAATTTGAGCGTCAGCTGCGTCTGCGGATGCAAAGCGGTCGGCATGTCGATGGTGTTGGAATAGCCTTCGGCACACTGGAACCAGACATATTTGGCGCTCAAGTCGGCGCCGACCATCTTGAGGAAATCGGACAGCCTCACGCCCTGCCAGGAGCCGATCGCGCTCCAGCCTTCGACGCAAATGTGGCGCGTGATCTGCGACACCTCCGGCAGCTTGTAGAGCTCCGGCAGCGTCCAGGGTTTCTTGTTCGCCACCAGACCGCCGATCTCGAGCTGGTATTGCTCGCCATCGACGTCGGGCGCTTCGTCTTCGCTGTAATAAGCGTTGAAGGGAAACGGCCGGGTGATCATGCTTTGCGGATATTCCGGCGCCAGTAATATTGGGATTGAACAGCAGCGCCTGAACGCGGTCGTTGAATGTCGAAATGGCGCGCAGCGCGTTCTCCGACGTATCGCCGTCGATGATATCGCAGCCGCTGAGTACCACGAGCGCGCCGAGGCTCGCAGCGCCGCGCAGAAAGAAGCGTCGCGACGGCTCGGGCAAAAGCTTCGCCGCGTCCTTGATCAGGAGCTTCGGATCGACGCCGGGTGGCGTTTTGCGTTGACGGGCCATCGGTTTCTCTTTCGCCCTCACCGCCCGACGATCATGGCGCGCAGGCTCTTGGGCACCAGTACCGCCAAGCTCACATGCACGACCAGAAACGCCACGATCGCCGTCATCGCGGCAAAGTGCACATAGCGCGCGGTGTTGTAGCCGCCGAAGAAGCTGGTCAGCGGCGCAAATTGCACCGGCTTCCAGATCGACAATCCAGACAGCACGATCGTGATGCCGGCGACGATAATTCCAAGATAAAGGAGCTTCTGCACGGCGTTGTAGACGGAAAGGTCGTCATGCGACAGCTTGCCGCGCAGCGCCGCGAACAGATCGTGGAAGACCTCGCGCGGATAGATCGGAAAGAGCTTGCGGCGGAAGCGGCCGCTTAAAATGCCGAGAATCAGATAGACGAGGCCGTTAATCATCAAGATCCACATGGCCGCGAAATGCCACAACAGCGCACCGGCAAGCCAATTGCCAAGCGCAAGCTGCCGGGGAAAGGTGAAACCAAACAGCGGCGCCGCATCGTAGATCTGCCACCCCGAGCCGATCATCAACAGCACGGCGAACGCATTGATCCAGTGCGTCACGCGCACCCAGACCGGGTGAATGAGCGGCCGCGCGGCGGCATTTGGCGCGAGCGGCGAATTCACCGTAGCTTCGATCGTCATGGTCTCGATCCGTTTCGCAGGGAGGTCTAGCAAAACACCCAAGCACGGGCGCGTCACATTCCTGTCAGCAACCCTCCCCCCGGTAAAACGGGGAGAGGGACGCAGTGTAGCGGGGGAGAGCTGCCAAATCACATCGGCAGCAGCACGGTATCGACCACGTGAATCACGCCGTTCGACTGCAGAACGTCGGGGATCGTGACCGTGGAGACGTCGCCCTTGGCGTCGGTGACGGTGAGCTTGCCGGGGGCGGCCTGTTTGACGCTGATCCAGTCGCCGGAGACGGTCTTCAGCTTGGCCTCGCCCTCGCCGTCCTTGATCGCTTTCATCAGGTTCGTAGCGGTCATGCGGCCGGGCACGACGTGGTAGGTGAGGATCTTGACCAGCGTCGCCTTGTTCTCCGGCTTCAGCAGGGTCTCAACCGTGCCGGCCGGCAGCTTGGCGAACGCTTCGTTGGTCGGCGCGAACACGGTGAACGGGCCCGGACCCGAAAGGGTGTCCACCAGACCGGCGGCCTTGACCGCGGCCACCAGCGTGGTGTGGTCTTTCGAGTTGACCGCGTTCTGAATGATGTTCTTCGACGGATACATTGGCGCGCCGCCGACGTTAACCGTCTTTTCCTGCATCGATTCCGCGTAGAGCGGCGCCGCCGCGCCGGCGGCGAGCGCGAGAGCCGCCGCAGCGGCGATCAAAGTGAAACGCTTGGACATGAGGAGCTCCATATTTGCCGTTGATTAGGTGTTGTCGAGGTTTGCCGGCGAATTGCCGGTGAGACGCGCGATATTTGCGCCTGCAGATCGAGATACGGCCCCTCCATAGGCGGGTTTCGCGCCTGGCACGCGGCCTCACTCACGGCTGCGTGAATGCTTTTCGCGCCAACTGCATTCGGCTATGAAGCGCGCACGCGATGCCGGGATTGTTAAAGGTTTGTGACCAAAAAGGTTGATGCGATGTCGAAGACCAGTCCCGGCAATTTTTTTGAAGATTTCCGCATCGGCGAGGTGATCCGCCACGCCACGCCGCGCACGGTCACGACCGGCGACGTCGCGCTCTACAATGGCTTGTTTGGGCCGCGGTTCGCGGTGCAATCGTCGGACCAGTTCGCCAGGGCGATCGGCTATCCGCGCTCGCCGATCGATGATCTCCTTGTCTTCCACATCGTCTTCGGCAAGACCGTTCCCGACGTGTCGCTCAATGCCGTCGCCAATCTCGGTTATGCCGGCTGTTATTTTCGCAGCCCGGTTTTTCCCGGCGATACCCTGTCGGCGCTGTCCGAGGTCATCGGACTGAAGGAGAATTCAAGCCGCAAGACCGGCATCGTCTATGTGCGCAGCACCGGCCACAAGCAGGACGGCACTGCGGCACTCGAATATGTCCGCTGGGTGATGGTGCGAAAGCGCGATGAAGCCGCGGCGGCCCCGGGCGATCATGTGCCGCGGTTACCGACGGTGCTGGAGCCCAAGGTTCTGAGCGAAGCCTGTCCGCCGATCAATTTGTCGGCTTACGATTTCGCCGTTGCCGGCAACGCCTACCGCTTCGGCGATTACGAGGTCGGCGAGCGGATCGATCATGTCGACGGCATCACCGTCGAAGAAGCCGAGCACATGACCGCAACCCGGCTCTACCAGAACACCGCGCGCATTCATTTCGACCTGTTCAGCGCCAAACAAGGCCGCTTTGGCCGGCGGCTGATCTATGGCGGCCATGTGATCTCACTGGCCCGCGCGCTGTCGTTCAACGGGCTCGCCAACGCGTTCCATATCACCGCCATCAATGGCGGCCGCCATGTCGCGCCGCTGTTCGCCGGCGGCACCGTGTTCGCGTGGTCGGAAGTGCTGGCGAAGTCCGAGCTGCCGGGCCGGCAGGACGTTGGCGCGCTGCGGCTGCGCACCATCGCCACCTGCGACCGGCCGTGCCAGGATTTTCCCTTCAAGGCCGGCGAGGACTACGATCCGTCGGTCCTGTTGGACCTCGACTACTGGGTGCTGATGCCGCGGTGAATAGAGTTCGAACAAAATTTGATCGAGGTGATTGTCATGTCGCCCTCAAACGCCGTCGATCCGCCGGTCGCAACATACGCTGTCGAACGCGTTACGGTTGCGACCAATTTGACTTACCAAGAGCTGATCGCCGCCTTCGAGCGTGAGCTCGGACGATTTAAGCCGGACGTTGCAGAACGGCTACACCAACGGCGCGCACCCTGGAACGAAGCCGAAGCGGAATTTACCGCCATGGCCGGCCCGCACGGCCTGATGATTTTCTTTCGCGTCGAGCAAGGCCAGACCACAATGCTCAAGGCGGACCCGAAGAGTTGCGCGCTCTATTTGGTCGGCAATCCCGTGATCGCGGAGCAAATTATCTCTATTGATGTCCGCGGCAGCTTTTATGTTCCGTTTCGGGTCTGCGTTTACGATCCAGGCGACGGTCGCGCCTGCATCGCTTACGATCGGCCGTCGTCGTTCCTTGCCGCGCTTGAACGGCCGGAGCTGGCGAGCATTGGCGAGCTTTTGGACGGCAAGATGGAAGCCGTGCTCGCTGCTATCCAGAAACGCCAAACAGGCGGCAACTGACGGCACGCTGAACCGCACGACCTCCGCGCGTCTCATGGCTTGAGTTGCTTGAGCGTTGCGGCAAACTGCGCGTTGTTGGGATCGAGCCGAACCGCCTCGGTCAGATCGGCGACCGCGCGGTCGCGATCGCCGTTGGTGTTGGAGGCCAAGGCCCGCGCATAGTGAATGGCGGCGTTTTTTGGATCCAGGCGGATCGCCTCGCTGAAGTCGGCGATGGCCTGCACGAGATCGTCCTTCCTGATCCAGCCGTCGCCGATGAAGCCCATGTAACGATCGTATCTGACGACGCCGCGCAGGTAGTAATCGTCAACGCGGCTCGGATCGAGCCGAATGGCCTCGTCAAAATCGGCGATCGCCGGGTTGGGATCGTGCTTCGCCAGAAACACCTGGCCGCGGCTGTCGTAAGCGTCGGCGAATTTCGGATCGAGCCGAATAGTGTCGGAGAAATCGGCGATGGCGGCGTCGAGATCGGCCTTGGCCTGCCGCACCAGACCGCGATTGTAGTAGGCGCCGGCGTATTTCGGATCGAGACGAATTGCGTCGGTGAAATCGGCGATGGCCGCATCAAGTTGCCCGGCCGCGCGGTGCGCGACGCCGCGCCGGTTGTAAGCGTCGGCATCGCCGGGATCGAGCTTGACGGCCTGATCGAAGTCGGCGATGGCGCGATCGAGATCGCCTTTGCTCTGCCAGGCGAGACCGCGGTTGGCATAGATGTTGACATGACCGCTACCGGCAAGGTCCGAATAAGGCAGCGGATCGATCCGGATGGCGTCGGTCAGGTCGGCGATGGCGCGATCTGGATCACCCTTCTCCCGCCAAAGCAGACCGCGATTGTTGTAGGCAAGCGCGTCATTCGGATTGAGGCGAATGGCGTCCGTGTAGTCGGCCAGCGCGCGGTCCAAATTGCCCTTGGCTTGCCAAGCAAGACCGCGCGCGACGTAAGCAACGGCGCGCATGGTGTCGCCCTCGGCATCGTCCTCGATGATGCGGGTGCAGCCGGTGATGTTGCGATCTGGATCGTCGGCATCGCAATCGTCATGCGCCGCTTGGACTCGCGCCCAATGCCGGCGCCGCCACCGACACCAGCAAGCACATGACAGACATCATCGAGACCAGAAAGCGCACGCCTTGCTCTTACGGTTATCGTGAATTGTCGGGCGTCGCGACGCGGCGGTCACAATAACATGACGGCGTCGACGGCGTGTGACCACGGTCACATCAAGCCCGCGCTGTTTGCCAGCGTCTAGTTTGGTACCGCGAAATGGGCGCTAACCCGACCTGAATTGAGCGGCGATTCTACGCGTGCGCGCGCAAATGCTCGACCAATTGCCGGGCGTAGAGCGGCAGGTCGTCCATGGAGCGGATGCAGATCGTCAGCTCGCGCACCGCCCAGGAATCTGCGAGCGGCACGACCGCGATCGCCATCGCTTTGGCGACGCGATGTGCCGTCGTCTCCGGCACGATGCCGATGCCGACCTTGCATTCGACCAGCCGGCACACCGCGTCGAAGCTGCGGAGCTGAACGCGCAAGCGCAACGGCCGGCCGATGCGCATCGCCTTGCTGGCGAGGAAGCGCTGCAAGGCGGAGGCGCGATCGAGTCCGATAAAATCGTGCTCGAGCACGTCTTCGAATGCGATCTTCGTGCGCTTCGCCAGCGGATGGTCGCGCGCGACCACGAGCACGAAGCGATCGCGGCGAAACGGATAAGTTTCGAGCGCGCGCGCGTCGACGGTGCCGGCAACGATGCCGAGGTCGGCGACACCCTCGGCAATCAGACCGACGATCTCGTCACTGAGGCGCTCCTCAAGGTCGACGCTGACATTCGGGTGGGCGGCGAGAAACGAACTGAGCGCCTCGGGCAGGAACTCGGTCAGCGCGTTGGTGTTGGAGAGGACGCGGATCTGACCGCCGAGGCCGCCGCCGTAAGCGTCGAGATCTTCGTGCAGTCGCTCCGCTTGCCGCAGAATAACGCGCGCGTGCTGCAGCAAGGTGCGGCCGGCCTGGGTCGGGGTCACGCCCTGGCGCCCGCGCGTCAGCAAGGCAACGCCCAGCGTCGCCTCCATGTTACGGATGCGGGTCGAGGCGGCGGCCAGCGCGAGGTTCGAACGTTGCGCGCCATGAGTGATGCTGCCGGCCTCGACTACGTTGCGAAACAGGCTGAGATCGGCGAGGTCAAACCTCACGGACAGAGGCTTCCTTCGTATTTCGCGAAGTCAGGCTTTGAATAATGCCCATTGTACAGCGACCGTTCAATGATAATCTTTCGCCTATGACGAAGCTAAGCCAGCCGACGGTGTTGTCGCCCGCCGTTTGTCCGGATTGCGGCAATCTGCCGGAACGGCTAGGAAATTGAGCCAAGCTTGGCGCGTTTCGCGAATTTCGGAATTGAGTCACCGGCGTCGAGCGAATTTCGGATGAGCACAATGGCCGAAACCAAGGCCCCCGCCGCGCGGCCACTATCGCCGCACCTGCAAATCTATAAGCCGACGCTGACGATGATGATGTCGATCGTGCATCGCATCACCGGCCTTGGCCTCTATTTCGGTACACTGTTGCTGGCCTGGTGGCTGATCGCCGCCGCTTCGCCAAGCTCGTACGCACGGTTCGAATGGTTCGCCGGTTCCATCATCGGCCGGCTGATCCTGTTCGGCTACACCTGGGCGCTGATCCACCACATGCTCGGCGGCATCCGCCATCTGATCTGGGATACCGGCCGCGGCATGGGACCGGCCGAACGCGAATGGCTCGCCGCCGCCAACCTGATCGGCTCGATCGCGATCACCGTGCTGTTATGGCTTTTCGGCTTGCTGGCGATGGGAGGTCTGCTGTGAGCGACACCCCGGCCAAGCACATCCGCACACCGCTCTCGCGCGTCCGCGGGCTTGGCGCCGCCCGTTCCGGCACCGGCCATTTCTGGCGCCAGCGTCTGACCGCGGTCGCCAATATTCCGCTGACCATCGCCGCGGTCGTCATCATTGTCATGCTGCTTGGCAGCAACCAGGCCGCGGTGGCGCGGATTCTCGGCTCACCGCCGGTCGCCATCATCATGCTGCTGTTCATCGGCTCGATCACCATGCACATGCGCATCGGCATGCAGGTGATCATCGAGGATTACGTGCACGATGAAATTCCCAAGCTCGTGCTGATCATGGCCAACACGTTCTTCACCGCCGCCGTGGCGCTGATTTCGGCGTACGGCATCCTCAAACTGTCCTTCGGGTTGTGACCATGGCAACAAACGGAGCGAACGGCACCAGCGCAGCTCCGGCCATCAACGGCCGCGCCTATCCGATCGAGGATCACGCTTACGACGTCGTCATCATCGGCGCCGGCGGCGCCGGACTGCGCGCCGTCGTCGGCTGCAGTGAAGCCGGCTTGCGCACCGCCTGCATCACCAAGGTCTTCCCGACGCGCTCGCACACGGTGGCGGCGCAGGGCGGCATCGCCGCCGCGCTCGGCAATATGGGCGAGGACGACTGGCGCTGGCACATGTACGACACCGTCAAGGGCTCCGATTGGCTCGGCGACCAGGATGCGATCGAATATCTGTGCCGCAACGCGCCGGAGGCGGTGTACGAGCTCGAGCATTGGGGCCTGCCGTTCTCGCGCCGCGAGGACGGCAAGATCTATCAGCGACCGTTCGGCGGCATGACCACGCATTACGGCAAGGGCACCGCGCAGCGCACCTGCGCCGCCGCCGACCGCACCGGGCACGCCATGCTGCACACGATGTACGGGCAGGCGCTGCGCCACTCGGCCGAGTTTTTCGTCGAATACTTCGCCATCGACCTGATCGTGGATGACGAAGGCCGTTGCCGCGGCGTCGTTGCCATCAATCTTGACGACGGCTCGATCCATCGTTTTTCGGCGCAAATGACGGTGCTGGCGACCGGCGGCTACGGGCGCGCCTACGCCTCATGCACGGGCGCTCATACGCAAACCGGCGACGGCAACGCCATGGTATTGCGCGCCGGGCTGCCGCTCGAAGACATGGAATTCGTACAATTCCATCCGACCGGGGTTTACGGCGCCGGCGTGCTCATCACCGAGGGCGCGCGCGGCGAAGGCGCTTATCTGGTCAATTCGGAAGGCGAGCGCTTCATGGAGCGCTATGCGCCGTCCGCCAAGGACCTTGCTTCGCGCGACGTCGTCTCGCGGGCGATGACCATCGAGATCCGCGAAGGCCGCGGCGTCGGGCCGAAGAAGGACCACATCTTCCTGCACCTCGACCATCTCGATCCGAAAGTCCTCGCCGAGCGGCTCCCGGGCATCACCGAGTCGGCGCGCATTTTCGCCGGCGTCGATCTCACGCGCGAGCCGGTGCCGATCGTACCGACGGTGCACTACAATATGGGCGGCATCGCCACCAACTATCACGGCGAAGCGCTGATCAAGAAAGACGGCAACCCCGACCACATCGTGCCCGGGATGATGGCTTTGGGCGAAGCCGCCTGCGTGTCGGTTCATGGCGCCAACCGGCTCGGTTCGAACTCGCTGATCGATCTGGTCGTGTTCGGCCGCGCCGCGGCGTTGCGCTGCGCCGACATGCTGACGCCGAACGACAAGCAGCCCGAATTGCCGAAGGATTCCGCCGAGCGGGCACTGTCGCGGCTCGACAAATATCGCAACGCCTCCGGCAGCACGCCGACCGCGCAGCTGCGCACCAAGATGCAGCACGTGATGCAAACCAACTGCGCCGTGTTCCGCACCGGCGACGTGCTGCAGGAAGGCTCGAAGCTGATCCACGAAGTGTTCGAGGGCGCCCGCGATATCAGGGTCAGCGACCGCTCGCTGATCTGGAACTCCGACCTGATCGAGACGCTCGAATTCATCAATCTGATCGAGCAGGCCGTCGTCACCGTCGATGCGGCGCTCAACCGCACCGAAAGCCGCGGTGCGCACGCGCGCGAGGATTATCCCGATCGTGACGACAAGGATTGGATGAAACACTCGCTGACCTGGCTCGATACCGCGACCGGCAAAGTCAGGATCGACTATCGGCCGGTGCACACCTACACGCTGACCAACGACGTTTCCTATATCGAGCCCAAAAAGCGGGTGTATTGAGGATTTCCATGGTCCAGTTCACGCTGCCAAAAAATTCCAAGATCGGCACGGGCAAGACCTGGCCGCATCCGGCCAAGGCGACAGCGGAGCACGAGTTCCGCGTCTATCGCTGGAGCCCCGACGACGGCCACAATCCGCGCATCGACACCTATTACGTCGATACCGGCGATTGCGGGCCGATGGTGCTCGACGCGCTGATCTGGATCAAAAACAACATCGACGCGACGCTGACCTTCCGCCGCTCCTGCCGCGAGGGCATCTGCGGCTCCTGCGCAATGAATATCGACGGCACCAACACGCTCGCCTGCACCAAGGCGATGAGCGAGGTCTCGGGCGCGGTGCGCATCTACCCGCTGCCGCACATGGCGGTGGTGAAGGACCTGGTGCCGGATCTGACCAACTTCTACGCCCAGCACGCGTCGATCGAGCCGTGGCTCCAAACCGTTTCGCCGACGCCGCAGAAGGAGTGGAAGCAGAGCCACGACGACCGGCAGAAGCTCGATGGGCTCTACGAATGCATCCTCTGCGCCTGCTGCTCCACGTCCTGCCCGAGCTATTGGTGGAATTCGGAACGCTATCTTGGGCCGGCGGCGCTGTTGCAGGCGCAGCGCTGGATTGTCGACTCCCGCGACGAGGCCACCGGCAAACGGTTGGACGATCTGGAAGACCCGTTCCGGCTCTACCGCTGCCACACCATCATGAATTGCGCCAAGGCCTGCCCCAAGCACCTCAATCCGGCGAAGGCGATCGCCGAGATCAAGCAGAAGCTGGTCGAGCGGCAGGTGTAACGCACGAAATGCTGTCATCCGCCGGCCAGCGCTGATCTCGGAAACGTCCGAGAGACGTCAGTGATGCCGAGCGAGAACTACCAACGAGTCTGGCGGGCGGTTCGCGAGCGCAAACAGATCACCTGCACGTTCGAAGGCCGCTATCGGGAAGCCTGCCCAATCATTCTCGGCTACTCGGCCGATGGCCGAGAACGGGTGCTGGTCTATCAGATCGGCGGGCAAACAAGCCCGAAATCCAAGCTGCCGGGTTGGCGCAGCTTCAAGCTCGCTGAGGTCCGTGATTTGCAGCTGCGCGCCGGACCGTGGGCCGAAGGCGACAGCCATACGCAGACACAGTCCCACATTCGTTGCGTCGATGTCGATGTGAATATCCCCGAGACTCTCACGCGGCCGGAGCCGCTGCCGTTCGGGTCGCCGCAATTGCGGGCGCCGCGGCGCTCGAAGGTTTCGAGCCGATAAGCGGTGCTCGGCCGCCGGCTTCGGCCAACCAACGGATTTTTAGCTTTGTCGGCAGAGAATGCGCGGGTATTGCCCGGGAGATCACCGATGCGCTCGCTTCTGCCGATTGTTGTACTGGTCGCCGCCCCAATCGTCGCCTTCGCTCAAAGCGACATCCAGCAGCCCAAAGGCCCTTGGCTAAAAGCGGGCGAGATCCAGCAGCCCAAAGGGCCTTGGATCAAGCCGGGCGAAATCCAACAGCCTAAAGGACCTTGGCAAAAGCCAGGTGAAATCCAAGTACCGAAAGGCGTCGAGGCGGTGCAAACCGTCACCAAAGGCTGCGAACAGCGGTTGAGCGTAGTCGGCGACGCGCTGTTCGATTTCGACAAGGCGACGCTTCGCCCCGATGCCGAGGAAACGCTCAAGGCCGCGTTGCCTGAAATCGCCAAGCTCAGCGGCAAACCCTCCCGGGTCGAGGGCCACACCGACGCGATCGGCGCCGACGGCTACAATATGAAGCTCTCCGAGGCGCGCGCCACCACGGTGCGCAATTGGCTGGCGGCGCACGGCACCGTGCCGGCGACAACGCCGATCAAAGGCTTCGGCAAGACCATGCCAGTCGCACCGAACACCACCACCGACGGCCAGGACGACCCGGCCGGGCGGCAGAAGAACCGCCGGGTCGAAGTGGTGTTCACGAGCTGCACGTAGATCAACAAAGCATCCTGGATCAATAAAGCATCTTGGATCAATAAAGCATCTTGCCGGAAAGCCGGCCTCCGTCGCTCGGATGAGAGCGGTCACAAACTGCTTTCCGAATCATGCTATAGCCCAGCCAGTCGATGCGGAACTCTGGCGGCGTCGGCCGCAATAACACCCTAGTTGCAACAAGTTTTTTTGCGAGCTTTGTGGAACCGCCGGTGCGTCGGCGGCGTTGTAAGTTTCGGTGGACTATTGCTTCCGGGGATGTGCAAGTCGGGGGCATGTCGGGGGTCATCATGGCAAAAGCCGGATTGATTCCAATTATCGCGTCGCTCATGTCGCTCACGGCTCTTGCGGTCGGCGGCTTGAGTGTCGATGTCGCGCGCGCTCAAGAGCCGCGCGCACAAGATGCTCGTGCTCAAGATGCGCGCGCTCAAGATACCCGCGCACCAGAGACCCGGGCGCAGGACAATTGCCTCGCCGCGCCGAACGGCAAGCCGCCGGCGGGCAACCATTGGCACTATCGCACCGACCCCACCACACAAACCAAGTGTTGGTTTTTGCGGCCGGCAGGCGACACGGCGCAAAAACCGGCCACGCAGGACAAGACTGAAACAGGCGTCACCGCGACGCCGCCTGCTGCGGCGGCGCCGCAAGCTGCGCCCGAGCAGGCTGGGCAAGAAGGCCAGCAACCTCGGCCGGCGCAAGCCGCGCGGCCCGCTTCGGCTGCCAAGCCGCCGGCACGCCGCCAAGCCGCGGACCGTTCGGCGGGACCGTGGCCTGACCCTCCGCCGCAAGCCGGCGCCGGCAATGTGACGTGGCCTGCGCCGCCATCTTCGGCAGTGCGGGCTGCCCCGGCGCCCAGCGCTGCGCCGCAGCAGCCGGCCGCCGCGCCGCTTGTGAACGACAAACAAGACGCGCCGGCGCCGGCCCAAAGCACCGACAATGTCAGAGGACCCGACGCCGCGAGCAATCGGCAAGCTACTGAGCAAGCCGCTGAACCAGTCGCGACGGGGGCTTCCGACAACGACGAGGTACCTGTTGGCCTGCTGTTGGCTTTGGCCGCGGCGGTGCTGATTTCAGGAGTATTGGTGCGCCGGATCGTGAAAATGCTGTTTGCGCGACGGCCAAAGGTCGCCAAGGTTGCCGCAGAGCGGCGCGAGCCGGTCTTGAGCACCAACAGCGCCGGCGAACGCACGATCACGCTGCCGCTGACGCATCAAACCGACCTCGCGCCCGGTTGGGTCGACCATCTGGACGATGACGTGCAACACGCGTTGCGCAAGCTGTTGCGCACGCTTGAGCGCGAAGCGGCGTGAGGCTCGTCGACTGTCCGGCTTTTTGACGCCGCCGGTTTGTACCTCAATCCCATTCTCACGGGCGGGCTTTGTTGCCGTCATGCCATTTTCGTGGCGCATGATCTTGCTGGAAAAAATCATGTTGCAACCTGGGAGATTGCGATGCTCGACCACGCTGGATTTTCAGTTGCTGATTACGCGCGATCGAAAGCCTTCTACGAAAAGGCCTTGGCGCCGCTCGGCTATACGCTGATCATGGAAGTGCAGCAGGACGAGAACGATAGCCCGGCTGCAGGCTTCGGGGCGGACGGCAAGCCCGATTTCTGGATCGGCGGCGAAGGCGGCCTCAACCGCCACATCCATATTGCGATCGTCGCCAAGGATCGCGCAACGGTCGATGCGTTCTATCGCGCAGCCATGGCGGCGGGCGGCAAGGACAACGGCGCGCCGGGTTTGCGGCCGCACTATCATGAGAATTATTACGGGGCGTTCGTGCTCGATCCCGACGGCCACAATATCGAGGCGGTCTGCCACGCGCCGGCGTGAGCTCAAAGGTCGCCGCTCGCGTTGCTTATGTCGTTTCAAGCTCCGACGACGACGCTAACCAGGACCTGCCTGCTGCTCGTCGATCGATGGTGGCCGCGCGTTAATGCCTTCGAGACGGTCGAGACGTTGCACGCTCTGTTTCAACATCTCATCGCTGAGACTGCTGGCGTCCGCGGCGTCCAACGCGCAGCGCAAGGCCGGATACGTCTTGTCGGTGTCCCAAGACACCAGTAAGAGATCAATTCCCGCGTTCAGCGCTCGTTCGACCGCTTTGCAGAGCCCGGCATGCTGAACCGGCCCCATCGTCAGGTCGTCAGTGATGGCGATGCCATCGAAGCCCCATTGCTCGCGCAGGAGGCCGCTAACGACGCGTTTTGATTGCGACACCGGGATGCCCGCATCGACGCCGGCGAGGGCGACATGGGACAGCATCACCGCCGCGCCGGGGATACTGAGCACCGCCCGAAACGGTATCCAATCGGTCGCCTGAAGATCGGTCTCCGCGGCATCAAGCGACGCGCTGAAGAGATGCGTATCCACGGCGATGCGGCCGAGCCCGGGGAAATGCTTTGCCGTTGGGGTCACCCCTGCTGCAAGCAGACCTTCCGAAAAACCCGCAGCTACCGTGGCGACGACGGCAGGGTCGCGCGAGATCGATCGCGTCACGATCTGGGTATTCCAATCTATGACGCCAGCGTGGGCGGGCATCAGATCGGAGACCGGGGCCAAGTCCATGGTGATGCCAATTTTCCGCAACGCCGCGCCTTGATCGACTCCGACCTTTCGCGCGGCTTCACGTTGCTGGTCGGGCGGCAGGGCGGCGATCTTCGAAAGCGGCGGCGGATACGGCAGCGGCGGCGACAGACGGGACACGGGACCGCCTTCCTGATCGGCCGTGACGACCAGCGGCGGCAGGCCGGCTTCGCGCCGGATCTCCTGCAGGCGGGCAATCTCCGCCGCCACATCGGCGATCCGGCGGCCGGCTACGTTGCGACGGGTGACAAAGATGCCACCGACACGCCCAGTCCGGACCAGCTCGCGGATTTCGGCGCCATCTTCATAGCCGACGACGAAGTGACGCCCGATTTCAACGATGTCCGATCCGCTGCGGCCAAGCACTTCCCTTTGATCGATCCAGGGTTTTGCGTCCTGCCACAGCGCAAACGCGGCACCGGCCGCGAATAGCGTAGCCACTTGGCCATGCCCGGCGAGCAGCCAGACGATGCAAGCCGTCAGCCCCGAGGCAACGAGCGCCAAGCTGAAAGTATGACGCCAAGCAAAGACGATCGGTTCTGGAATCAGGAAACCAAGCCCGATCAGGACGAGGGCCAACGCGACGCCCGCGCTGCGCATGAGGATAGCGGACCGTGCGTCGCCGATGCGGCCCGCGCTGCCAAATGAGTAGGCCATACCTTGCCTCGCCCATTTCGGCCGAAACTCTCGGCCCTTCTCGGCACGCTGGCTCGACGTCCCCGGCGCGCCTCCGGCGCACCTACAATTTCAGTTTCCGCTTGCGCTGTCCAAGCGTGCGCAGTCGCAGCGCATTGAGGCGGATGAAGCCCGCGGCGTCGCGCTGATCGTAAGCCACCTTACCGTCCTCAAATGTGACCAGATCCTGGTCGTACAGCGAGTATTTGCTCTCGCGTCCGACCACGCCGACATTGCCCTTGTAGAGCTTGAGCCGCACGCGGCCGGTGACAAACTCCTGGCTCTTGTCGATTGCCGCCTGCAGCATCTCGCGCTCGGGTGAAAACCAGAAGCCGTAATAGATCAGCTCGGCATATTTCGGCATCAGCTCGTCTTTGAGGTGCGCGGCGCCGCGGTCGAGCGTGATCGATTTCATGCCGCGATGGGCGGCGAGGAGGATGGTGCCGCCGGGCGTCTCATACATGCCGCGCGACTTCATGCCGACAAAACGATTCTCCACCAGATCGAGCCGGCCGATGCCGTGAGCGCGGCCGAGCGCATTGAGGTGGGTGAGCAATGCGGCCGGCGACAGCTCTTTGCCGTCGACCGCGACGGGATCGCCCTCGCTCGAAATCGATGGTCAGATGCGCCGGCTGGTCCGGCGCGTCTTCCGGATCGACGGTGCGCGAATAGACATAATCCGGCACTTCGTCGCCGGGATTCTCCAACACTTTGCCTTCGGATGAGGTGTGCAGCAGATTGGCGTCGGTCGAGAACGGCGCTTCGCCTCTCTTGTCCCTGGCGATCGGGATTTGGTTCTGCTCGGCGAAGGCGATGAGCGCGTCGCGCGAACGGAAATCCCATTCGCGCCAGGGCGCGATGACTTTCACGTCCGGTTTGAGCGCATAATAGGCGAGCTCGAAGCGCACCTGATCGTTGCCCTTGCCGGTGGCGCCATGGGCGACGGCGTCGGCGCCGACTTTCTCCGCGATATCGATCTGCTTCTTGGCGATCAGCGGGCGCGCGATCGAGGTGCCGAGCAGATACTGGCCCTCATAGAGCGCATTGGCGCGGAACATCGGGAACACGTAGTCGCGGACGAACTCCTCGCGCAAATCCTCGATGAAGATGTTCTGCGGCTTGATGCCGAGCATCAGCGCTTTCGCCCGCGCCGGCTCGAGCTCCTCGCCCTGCCCGAGGTCGGCGGTAAAGGTGACGACCTCGCAGCCATAGGTGGTCTGCAGCCATTTGAGGATGATCGACGTGTCGAGGCCGCCGGAATAGGCCAGCACGACTTTTTTCACGTCAGCTTTGGACATCTCGCAAAAAATCCCGCGCGGCGGCGACGTCGCCCAAAATCCGCGCGGACTATAGGCGGGCGTGGCAGCGACGCAAGCCGCTCGATTTGCCGCACGGCCGCGGCCTCAAGCGGCATTCGAGGACCTGCTTACGACTGCTGGCGCTTGCGGCCGGAGACCCGCCGGGCGAGTGCCAAAAGCGCCCCGCGAATGCCCCGCCCCGCCTGTTCAAGCGGGCGCTCGACCATCTCGTCCGTGATCCGTGTCGCCGGCCAGCGATAGATCAGGCCGTGGCAGGTCCAGATCAAAAGGAACGTCAGCACGCCGGCAAACACCACGTCGGTGAAGAAATGCGCGCCGGCCGCCATCCGCAGCAGGCCCATGGCGACGCCGAAAACGATCGCGGCGCCGTAGGCAAGCGCACGCCATGGCGGCGGTGCCAGCGCGGCGGGCGCCATGGTCCAGAACGCGCCGGAGGCCTCGCCGGCGACGAACGAGCAATTGTCCGGACACGGCCCGCGGAAATCCCACCACGGGGTAAAGCGCTCCTTGCCGCCGAGCTGAACGACGTCGGACGGCCGCATGCGCGCCGAATGCTCCTTCAAGATGCCGTTGGTGAGCACGCCGGGCCCCAGCGCCAGCGTCACGATCAGGAATAGCGCAGCGCGGCCCGTGATCAGCATCCGCCGTTGCGGCATGATGAGCTTGCCGGCAACGGCGAAAAAGGCCGGCGCGGCGATCAGCGTGATTAGCCAGCTCGCCGCATCGCGGGCATATTCGACCCGGTCCGAATACCAAGCTACGAACGCGTGCGTCGTTGGATTGTAGAACAGCGCCGCGATGTCGAGATCGAGCTCCGGATAGGCGGCGAACACAACACCGACCACGACGGCGATGGTCAGCGCGATGATGAGCCCGGTCCGGTTCATGCGATCATTTCCAGGAACCGGCGCTGCGGCCCGCAAACAGCCAATAGACGAACCCGCCGGCTATCCCCGAGGCGGCGAGTAGCTGAAACTCGTGCAGAAAGAAGGTGTCGGACTGGTCGATCTTCTTGGGCACATCAAGACCGAACGACAAGATCAAAGCCAATGCGCCACCGAGAGCAGCGTAGAACAGCACCGAGCGCCAGCCAAATGCCTCGGCGATGACGACGATCAACGCCGTCGGTAGCGCAGCGATCACGCCAATGATGGCAGCGACAACGACGACGATGACCAAACCCACCGGCGGCGGCAGGCCGGCCGATGAAAGGTTATCCGAGTCCAGCGCGAGCATCCCAATCGTGAACACCGCGGCGGCCGCCACGCACGCAAGCGCGTAGGCAAGGAACATCACAAGGAGACGGGCGACGACGGTCATGCGGAAGCGCTAGTCCGTCATCGCCATGGCGCGGAGCGCCAGCCGCTCGCGGGCGGAGAGCTTTTCCGTCGCGCTCTTGAGCTGGCCGCAGGCGGCGAGGATGTCGCGTCCGCGCGGCGTGCGCACCGGCGAGGCGTAGCCGGCATTGAAAATGATCTCGGAGAATTTCTCGATCTGATCCCAGTCCGAGCACTCGTACGTGGTGCCCGGCCACGGATTGAACGGGATGAGGTTGATCTTGGCGGGAATGCCCTTGACCAGATCAACGAGCGCGCGGGCGTCGGCGAGCGAGTCATTGACGCCCTTGAGCATCACATATTCGAACGTGATGCGCCGGGCGTTGAAACAGCCCGGGATAATTCCGGCACGCCTCGAGCAGTTCGCGCAGCGGATATTTGCGGTTCAGCGGCACGAGCTCATTGCGCAGTTCGTCGGTCACCGCGTGCAGCGAGACGGCCAGCATGGCGCCGATTTCCTCGCCGGCGCGCACGATGTTGGGCACCACGCCCGAGGTCGACAGCGTGATCCGCCGCTTGGAGATGCTGAGCCCGTCGCCGTCGGCGACGACATTGAGCGCATCGCGCACCGCCTCGAAATTGTAGAGCGGCTCGCCCATGCCCATCATGACGACGTTGGAGACGAGCCGCTTCTCGGGTTCCGTGCCGGCCGGCGCCGCCGCCCGCTGCCAATCGCTGAGCCGGTCGCGCGCCAGCACGACCTGGCCGACGATTTCGCCGGGCGTGAGATTGCGCACCAGGCGCTGCGTGCCGGTATGGCAGAACGAGCAATTGAGCGTACAGCCGACCTGGCTGGACACGCACAGCGTGCCGCGATCGGTCTCCGGGATATAGACGCATTCGACGTCGTGGGGCCGCGCCTTGCACTTCCCCCGGGAGCCGCAACAGCCACTTGCGCGTGCCGTCGACCGAGATCTGCTCGGCGGCGACGTCCGGCCGCGCCAGCGTGAAATGCTGCGCCAGCTCGGCGCGCAGTTCCTTCGACAAGGTCGTCATCGCGTCGAAAGTTTCGGCCCCGCGCACATAGAGCCAGTGCCAAATCTGCTGCACCCGCATGCGGCGCTGCCGCTCCGGCACGCCGACCTGCGCCGAGCGCGTCCGCCAGCGCGACCCGCGAGAGCCCGACCAGCGACGGTTTGGCCGGCGCGACGTAGCGCTCGAGCGGCCGCTTTTCGATCGGGGCGGCCGGCGCGGCGTCGTGCGGATCGGTGGCGGTAAGCGGAGCTGTCATGGCCAATCGGAAAAAGCGGACGCGTTTGCCGGCATAGATAGTTCCTGCCGCCGCCAAGGGCGAGGATTATCCGCGCCTACTTGCAGTCCTGGTCGGAGCGGTCGAGCGCCTGGGCCAGGCCCTTGAGCGAAAAGACATCGGTCGAGTGGGTTCCCTTCGCCGACATGCCCTTGAGCACCGCGTTCTGGCCCGCCCGCATGGCCGCGATCAGATTTGCCTCTTCGGCGGCGTTTTTGATCCAGGCGCCGTCCTGCTGGGTGTAGAGGGTAAAAGACGTCGGTCCGACCGCGACGGTCGCCTCGGAATTGGGCTTGAACGGATAGCCGATGATGATCGAGACCTCGTCAGTCACCTTCTCCCCGGCCGCGAAGAAATGAACATGTAGGGCGGATTACGCGACTTGCCCGGCGGGCTGGTCTCCGACGACGCGGGCTTGGCAATGGTGAAGCAGACCTTCTTGCCGCCCGGAGAGGCCGTATAGGCGCCCCAGTCGCCGAACTGGCCAAGCAGCGTCGGCTTGGCGCCGCCGGCCACGGCCGCAGCCGGGTCCGGCGTCGCAGCCGGCGTCCGCCGGTGGCTTGTGCTTGGCCGACTTTTTAGCGGGCGCCGCCGGGCGCCGGTGAATCCTGCTGCGCAAGCGCCGGAGCAGCGCAAGCCGCCGCTGCAAACATCATCAACAAAAGCCGCCATCGTCGATGGGTGAGCATCAGACCTTACGGTTACGGCGCCTGGGCGAATCCAAGCCCTTCAAGTTTAACTCATTTCTGACAGGTAGGGAACGAATTCGGCAATCAGGCGGCGGCCTTGACGTCTTGCCGCTGCGTAACACCCGCTCATGCGCCGCATTCCTGTGACGTGCAGCACATAACCCGCCGCCAGTTTTTGAATACTCCCAGCGTTTTTTGATGCTCTGGGAGGGGCTGCCGTGGATCCGCCGTACTGGGTGCAAGCCGGTATCCGCCGTTCGTCTCGTGTTTCTTGGCGAAGGTATCCGGCCGCGCGAAACAGCGAACTGGACGATCTTCTTATCGCCGTCGGCGCCAAGCGCGACGGCAAGGCCTTCACCATCCTGTTCGACCAGTTGCAGCCGCGGGTGCAGGCGCAACTCGTGCGTCTTGGGCTCGCGCCGGCTGCGGCGGAGGACTTGACGCAGGACGTGATGGAGACGATCTGGCGCAAGGCGCATCTCTACGATCCGCGCCAATCGGCCGCCGTCACCTGGGTGTTTCAGCTCGCGCGCAACCGGCGCATCGACCTGCGGCGGCGCAGCCGCGAATGCTGCTTCGCGCTGGAGAATTTCTTTGCCATCCCCGATCCGGCCGCCGGCAGCGACGATTGCCTCGACGCGACCCAGCTGCAGCACTGCGTACGCATCGCGCTCCGCGCCTTGCCGCATGAGCAGTTCACGCTGGTGCAACTGGCGTTCTTCGACGGTCTCTCGCACAGCGCCATTGCGCAGCGGCTCAACTTGCCGCTCGGAACCGTGAAGTCGCGGCTGCGGCTTGCCTGTACGCGCTTGCAGCGCGTCTTGACCGACGCCGGCCTGACCAAGGCCTGCGTTTTAGCGCTCGACCCGCGCTAGCATTCCAATCACCGCTTATTCCGTGCTTATGGGCGCGTACCTTCAGTACGCCTGATGAAGGATGACCATGAAAGCCATTCTGTGCACCCATTTCGGCACGCCCGACGAGCTCGACTATGCCGACATCCCGCCGCCGGCCGCCGGCCCCGGCGAGGCGGTGGTCGCCGTCAAAGCGGCGGCGCTCAACTTCTTCGATTTGCTGATCGTCGCCGGTAAGTATCAGTACAAGCCGCCGTTTCCATTCTCTCCGGCCGCGGAATTTTCGGGCATCGTCGAAAGCGTCGGTGCCGGCGTGACCGACTTTGCGCCGGGCGATCGCGTGATGGGTTGGACCGGCTGGGGCGCGGCGCGCCAAAGCCTCGCCGCCAGCACGAAACACCTGGCGAAACTTCCGTCCAATCTCGATTTCGATCGCGCCGCCGGACTGACTGTCACTTACGCCACCACGCTTTACGGGCTGCGCGAGCGTGGCAAGCTCAAATCCGGAGAGACGCTGGTCGTGCTGGGCGCCTCCGGCGGCACCGGCCTTGCCGCGATCGAGATTGGCAAAGTCATGGGCGCGCGGGTGATCGCCTGCGCCTCGTCGGCGGAAAAGCTGGCGTTCGCCAAGGCGCACGGCGCCGACGAGACGGTGAATTATGCCAGCGAAGATCTGCGTGATGCGCTCAAGCGGCTTGGCGGCGCCGGCGGCGTCGATGTGGTGTACGACCCGGTCGGCGGCGCCTATGCGGAGCCGGCGCTGCGCTCGCTCGGTTGGGAGGGGCGCTATCTGGTGATCGGCTTCGCCGCCGGAGAGATTCCGAAAATTCCGCTCAATCTGGTGCTGCTCAAAAGCTGCGACATCCGCGGCGTGCTGTGGGGTGGCTGGACGCAGCGTGACCCGCAAGGCCAGCGCGCGCTCATGAACGACATCGTGCGCTGGTGTGCCGAGGGCAAGCTCAGCGCCCATGTGCATGCCGTCTATCCGCTGGCCGAGACCGCGAACGCGCTTCAAGGCCATCGCCGACCGCAAGGTCATGGGCAAGATCGTGCTGCGGCCGTGATCAGCGCGTGATGCCGAAAAGCCTGCCCGCGGACTTGATCCGGGGATGGAAGTCCGGTTTTTCGGCCAAAATCCTGCGCCAGCTAAATTAACGCCGCGCATGCGGCTTAATGTGCGCCGCGCCGCTTCGCGGTGATCCGGCGTGATGTGCGAAGCGACGAGCCTGATGGCTGCGGCAAGTACCGCCGCGTCGTCCGCGTAACCGATCAGCGGCAGCACGTCGGGGATCACGTCGGCCGGCAGCACGAAATACGCGAGCGCGCCGACCAACGCTGCCTTGACCCGCAGCGGCGTCTGCCGATCGAAAGCGCAATAATGCGCGGCAATCAGGTCCTCGGCAAAGGGCAAGCGCGCGGCGAGCGCCCGCAGCTTGCGCCAAAATCGCCGCTTAAGCTCCTCCTCGTCGGCGGCAATGCGTTGCGCCGACGCCTCGGCGTCCGCCCAAGATTTTGCATCGGACCAGCCAGCATTGAGCCGGCCTGCGCCAGCCCAAGCCGCGTTGATTCCGAAAGTTCCAAACCGCATGTGATCCTTCGCGCGCCCCGCGGGTAGATGGCGGCGAAAAGCGCTGGCCGCAAGGCGGGGAGAGTGGACACCAGAACGTCATTGCGAGCGAAGCGAAGCAATCCAGTAGGCGTTGGTGGATTGCCTCGTCGCTCCGCTCCTCGCAATGACGGCAAAAATCAGCTTGCGAACTTGTCCATCGCTTCGGCGAGCTTGACGTCAAGCTCGGTCAGACCGCCGGCATCGTGGGTCGACAATGTGACCTCGACGGTCTTATAGACATTGAACCATTCGGGGTGATGGTCGAGCTTCTCCGCCATCAGGGCGACGCGCGCCATGAAGCCGAAAGCCTGGTTGAAATCCGCAAATACGAATTTCTTACTGATCGCGTCGCGACTGCTGACTTCGCTCCAGCCTTTAAGCCGCGCCAGCGCGCGGCTGCGGGCGTCGCCGGAAAGCTTTTGCGCCATGTGCGGACCTCGTGGCTATGACGATTTCGGCCTTCGCCGCCGTCGTAGATTGACGCCATGATGGCGACCTAGCAAGCGGCCATGGAAGACGCGAGCCAAGGTCAGGTAACTGGCCGGCCAAATTTTCGCCCCGGCCGGCGATTAACCAACCGGCCGCTCGCGCCGGCGGCGGCACCGGCCGGCATGGCGGCAAACCGGCCGCGTCGTGTTAGGATTTAACAATGCCTGCGAGACTGCCCCACCGTCCGCCGCTCGCCAACACCGCGCCGTCGCTCGACGTGCTCGATCGCATGCCGTCCGAGGTCGACCGGCTGGTGATCGCCATCATCCAGCAGACCGAGCGCGAAGAATATGATCAGGCGGTGCAGACGTCGTTCTCGCTGGCGCTCGATCAAGTTCGCTTCGCCATCGGCAGCCGCCGCGCCGTCCTGCTCGATCAGGCCGGGGCCGATGTCAAATCCGAGAGCAAGCTCGACAGCAAGTCCGAAGCCGGGCACCAAGGCCGGGGCGGCGTAGCCGCGGCACGTCGCCATTTTTGAAACACCCCTCGATTATCGCGCGTGAGGCAGGGTGATGCGTTCTAAGTGGGTTGCGGCAGCCATGCTGCGGCGGTTGATCATCGTATTGATTGTGATCTGCCCATCTGGATCACCATCGAGGGCGCAATCTACGGAGACCGACCAGGCCGCAATACGGGCCGCATTGACCAAATGGACCGATGATTTCAATGCTGGAAATGTAGCGGCGGTTTGCGGTCTCTTCGCTCCCGGCCTTCGTTACGATTACAAAGGATTTCCGGAGCGCGGCTACCAGGACATTTGCGATGGCCTCCGCGGCTCTCTGACCGACCAAACCAAGCGCTATCACTATTCCTTGGAAATCAAGGAAATCGTCGTGTCGTCGGATCTCGCCGCGGTCCGATTGACATGGACGCTGCAGGTCATCAGGCCCGACGCGCCGCCGCAGCTTTCGCATGAGCATGGCATCGATATTTTCCGCAAAGAACCTGGCGGCGCCTGGAAAATCATCAGGTTCATTGCTTACGATCAACCGGGATAGGGAGCGTGTGGCGATCTGGACGCCGCGGGCGAAAATCCCGTTCGCGCCGCCTGGCGCGAACGGGACGGCTTCGTGGAACCGGCTTGGTGGAACCTACGGCGAGCGTCTAGAAGCTCGAATTGACGAGATCGTGCGCTCGATCGATCAAGCGCCTGGCCTCCTCCTCGTCGATCTCCTTGCCGTTGAACGCTGCAGCTTCCAGCATCTCGATCATCTCGCCGGCGATTTCGTTACGCCGCGCGGTGAGGTCTCTGATCTGGTCCTCGAGCGCGGCGTAGGTCTTGTCATCGCCCTTGAGCGCTCGGGTCGAGATGCCGGTCAACGTCGCGATGCCGAGCTTGCCGGTCGGTGCGTTGATCGCCTTGTAGGCTTCGGCAAGGTCGCTCAGCGTGTCCGAGTGGTCACGCAATGAGTCCGGCAACGCATGATCGTGGATGATTTCGAAGATGACCCGCCCGTCGTGGGCGTAATCGTCTTTGAGCTGCGCCAGGCTCAGGATGGTGGGACGGATATCGGTATGGTCGGTGAAAAGATCGTTGGTGGCGCCGAGATTGCGGACGCCGGGTCCGACCACGCCCAACCAGGTCCGCACGATCTCGCGCTGGAAATCGCCGTGATTCCAGGCGAAGGCGCGCGATTGGCTAAAGCAGCTCGCCGCATCGGTCGCTGGCGTGCAGAGTGGCGAGGTGTGTCCGGAAGCGGATAGGAAATAGTCCGGATTGCCGAACAGGACGAAGGTCGGCGTGCGGTTCGGGTCGTGCGAGATCATGTGGAGGAAAGCGAGCTCCGCTTGATCCGCCAGCGCCTGCGTGACATTGGCGTCGCCGCCGACGTTCGGGTCGAAGCCGACCAGCCCCGCTGCTTGCCGCTCTAGGGTGCGCGTCGCCGTCGCCGTCTGCGCCGGATTGCCAACGATGTGGACGCTCGGAGCGTCGTCGGAGTGGACGGCGAACGGCGTCGTATTGCCGGTTTCCGTGGCGTAGACGAGGCTCAAGTCGGCGTCGACCTCGCCTTTCTTGCCGGTCGGATAGGTGCAAGGAGCGGTAACGCCATTGCAGCCGGCCGGCGTGGCGGCCGCAACCGAGCCGGCGAAATGATCGTTCTCGTCGGCGGTGGCCACGAACAGGGTATTCTTCGGGGTGATGCCGTCTTTCTGCAGTCGAGCGAAGAACGCACTAAAGGCCGCATCATAGGCCTGAAGTTGGCATACATAGGCGGCCTCGCCCGGACCGAATGCGCCGTCCGGATTGCTCGGAGCAACCCGGATAATTATGGTTGTCGTGCGCGTCTTCGATATAGAAATAGACGACGTCGACACCGTGCTCGAGCATTTGCGCCACGTAGCCCAGCGACTGCGACGGCGTTGGGCTGAAGCCAGAGGGGAATCCGTCGTTGCCCAAGCTGTCGGTGACGTGGTTGCCGTCGAGGTCGAGCACGAAGCCTTGACCGCCATTGATGGCCGGCGCCACGTACTTGTTGCCGAACAGCGCTTGGAAACCGTTATAGCCGCCAGGTTCGTCGTGTGAGCACGTCGGGCCGCGCGTTCGCCGACTTGGTGCACAGCGGGCTGCCTTTGGTGCAATGAATGGCGATGCCCTCGAAATCGGCGCCGGGCACCGCCCGCGCTTTTGCATTGGCCGGCGTATTCGCCAACGCCGCCGCGGCCGCAACTTCCGCGGCCTCCGCGGATGTGGGCCGAAAGCGGTATTGATGTCGGTGCCGCGGGCGACGGGATCCGTGCCGCCGATGCCGGTGTTCTCGAGCTCGATATTCGCCAGCGAGAATGCCCCGACGTCGCAGCCGGCGCGGGTGAACGGCACCCACGGCGCGGGATGGATTTTGCCGCGCTGATCGACCATCTGCGGAACGTTGACCGGACTCGACGTCGTGCCTTCGTTCACGAGATCGGTCCAATAGGCAAACGCCGACTGGAAATGCGGCGTTCCGGTCGGGTCGAAGAAGCCGAAGCTGTTGCCGACGGCGAAACCGAACTTCTCGCCGTAGACGCCGGTCAATGACGTGACGATGTCGACCGAGGTATGCGAAATCAGCGGTGTGTGATGATCGGTCAATAACGTGCCGTTGTCCCGCAGGAAATTCAGCAGGCTTGGGATCTGCTCGAGATCCGACGGCACGTTCGGATTGTCGCGACGCAAATGAACGTTGTCGAATTGCAGGTAGACGATGTGCTTGATGCCGTTACCGAGTTTGCAGCTTGTCGACGCAGCGGCCGGAGACGCGTTTGCAACCAACAGCGCCACGGCTGCGCCGACGGCGCAGTGAATCATCTTGTGCATTTGGACGCCCCTGAGGTTTTGCGAATGCAGATGTTTTTGCGAACGCAACACGGTGCTCCGCGGAACGTGCGGACGCGCAGGACATTATTGGCGAACTGTTACTGCCGCTGTGCAGCTGCGTTGCAGAATTTTGAAGCTTGCGTGAATGCGGCGGCGCACGCAGCGAGTCGGATCACAAGTTCCGACCCGGAACTCGAAGCGACGGCGAAGATCGCCGCCGCTGCCGCGATCACGACGCCCGCTGACCAGCCGGTGCGCGTAATGCCACGATGACAAAATCGATCATTTGATCGAGCGTCGCGGTAGGTTTATCGGCAAATTCAGCAATGTATTGCGGATGAATAAACCGCAGCATCGCTGTCAGCGTCATAGCGCGGCGACGCGGATGTCCGGCGACATGGAACTCGTCGGAGGCGACGCCGTCGGCGATGACGGCCGCGGTGAAGCCGATGATATTATTCGATGTGCGCCTGGCAGACGTCCCAATTCTCTTCCATGGCAACGGCGACCATCTCATGCATCTTCGAATTGCCCGCATAGCGATCCGAGTTCATGCGATGCACGGTTTGCAGCAGTTCGCGCAGACGCTCGACCGCATTGCCGGCCGCTTGGCGATCGCCTGCAACGCCTGTTCGACCTCGCCCATGAGGCGGCGCGCAACGCCTGCGGTAATCGACTTTTTGGAGTCGAAAAAGCGGTACACGTTCGCCGGGCTCATGCGCAGCGTCTTGGCGATATCGGCGACCGTCGTCTTCTGGTAACCGATTTCGCGAAACAGACGCTCGGCGGTGATGAGAATCCGTTCCCGCACGTCCGTTTCGATATGTTCCATCACGTCAGTCATGGCGAAGCTCTTGGTTTTGTTTTCATTCGGCCGCGATCGCGACCGGGACAGTCCGCGGGGCGCGCTCGGCCTTGGGCGAAACGCCACTCACATCGCCGCCCTGCTCGCCCAGGCGCTTACGATACCACAATGCATAAAGACTAGGCAGGAACAGCAGGGTCAAGAAGGTCGCCACGAACAGGCCGCCCATGATGGTGATGGCCATCGGCGCCCAAAACGCCGAGCGCGACAGCGGAATCATGGCCAGGATCGCCGCCAGCGCGGTGAGGATGACGGGCCGCGCCCGCCGGACGGTCGCCTCGACGATCGCTTCGCGGCGGGTCGAGCCGTGGCTGACGTCGGTCTCGATCTGATCGACCAGGATCACGGCGTTGCGCATGATCATGCCCATCAGCGCGATCAGGCCGAGCAGGGCGACAAAGCCGAACGGCTGGTTGGCGACATTGAGCCCCAACGAGGCGCCGACGATGCCGAGCGGCGCCGTCAGGAACACCAGGATCAGCCGCGAGATGCTCTGCAGCTGGATCATCAACAGCGTCAGCATGGCAAAGATCATCACGGGGAAGAGGACGAAGATCGAGGCATTGCCCTTCTGCGACTCCTCGATCGCGCCGCCGATTTCGATCCGATAGGCCGGCTCGAGGCTGTCGCGGATCGACTGCAGCTTCGGCCAGATCGCGTTGGTCGCGTCCGGGGGCTGAACGCCGTCAACGACATCCGCGCGCACCGTGATTGCCATGTCGCGATTGAGCCGCCAGAGGATCGGCTCCTCATGGGTGTATTCGATATGGGCGATCTGCGACAGCGGCACGGCCACGCCGTTGCGCGAATAGAGCGACAGGTCGCCGATATGCGCCAGATCAAGCCGCTCCGAAGGCACGGCCCGCGCCACCACGGCTACCTTCTCGATGCCGTCGCGCACCGTGGTGATCGGCACCCCGGAGATCAACATGCTCAGCGACTGCGAAATATCCTGGGGCGTCAGGCCCATCGCCCGCACGCGATCCTGATCGACCACGAGCTTGAGGTACGGCGCCTGCTCGTTCCAATCCAGATGCGGATCGACGACTTGATGGTTGGCGCGCATCACCTCGCGCATCTGGTAGGCGATGTCCCTCACCTTCTTCGTATCGGGACCGATGACCCGGAACTGCACCGGGAAGCCGACCGGCGGCCCGAAATTGAACCGATCGACCCGCA
Organism: uncultured Alphaproteobacteria bacterium; assembly: GCA_963804405.1. Lineage (GTDB taxonomy): Bacteria > Pseudomonadota > Alphaproteobacteria > Rhizobiales > Xanthobacteraceae > BOG-931. The sequence goes on from CAWDQG010000014.1 coordinate 202,974, forward strand.
CCCGCGCTGCCGACAGCGCGCCATCGGCGACCGCCTTTTCGATCCGCGTCTTGATGCGCTCGCGCGCCTCGACGTCCTTCGACACCACCACGATCTCGGCGAACGACTCGTCAGGCAGCTGCGGATTGAGGCCGAGCCAGAACCGCGGCGAGCCGCGGCCGACATAGGCGGTGTAGGTTGCGATGTCGTTATCGCCCTTCAGCAGCGCTTCGGCCTGCTTGACCGATTCCAGCGTGGTGCCGAACGCGGTGCCCGCAGGCATGCGCAGCTGGAAGAACAGCTCCGGCCGCTCCGACAGCGGGAAGAATTGCTGCTGAACCCGGCCGAAGGCCACGATCGACAACACGAAGACGCCGACGGTCACCAGCACGACCGTAATGCGCCAATTCACGCACCATTCGATGACACGGCGCAGCCCGCGATACATCCGCGTTTCGTAGATTTCGTGCGGATCATGGCCGGGCGCGAGCGGCTTGATGTTCGGCAAGAGCTTCACGCCGATATACGGCGTGAACACCACGGCCACCACCCACGACGCCAACAGCGCAATAGCGACCACCCAGAAAATGCCGCCGGCGTATTCGCCCACCGACGAATTGGCGAAGCCGATCGGAAGGAAACCGGCCGCCGTCACCAGCGTCCCGGTCAACATCGGGAAGGCGGTGGATTCCCAGGCGAACGACGCCGCGCGAACGCGGTCGAAACCCTGCTCGATCTTCACCACCATCATCTCGACGGCGATGATGGCGTCGTCGACCAGGAGGCCGAGCGCGATGATCAACGCGCCGAGCGTGATGCGGTGCAGGTCGAGACCCATGGTGTTCATGACGACGAACACGACGGCGAGCACCAGCGGCACAGACAGCGCCACGACGATGCCGGTACGCCAGCCGAGCGCTAGGAAACTGACGAACAGCACGATCGCCAGCGCTTCGATGAACGAGTGGACGAACTCGTTGACCGCATGATCGACGACGACCGGCTGATCGGCGATCTGCTCGAAGTCGAACCCTTGGGGAACCGCGGCCATGAAATCGGCTGTCGCGGTCGCGACCGCGGGGCCGAGCTCCAGGATGTTGGCGCCCTTCGCCATGACGATGCCAACGCCGACGGCCGACTTGCCGCGCTGCCGGACCAGAAAATCAGGCGGATCGGGATAGCCGTGCGTCACGGTGGCGATATCGCCGACGCGGAATACGCGGCCATTGGCTTCCACCGGCGTTTCGGCGACCGCCTTGGCGCCGTCGAGCGCGCCGGTCACGCGCAGCGGCACGCGCTGCGCGGTGGTCTCCAGCACGCCGGCCGGCACAACGGCATTCTGCCGGGCCAGCGACTGGAACAACTGGTCAGTGGTGATGCCGAGCGTCGCCAGCTTGGCGTTCGAGAATTCGACGTAGATTTTCTCGTCCTGCGTGCCGTAGAGGTTCACCTTGGTGACATTCTTGACCTTGAGCAGACGCTGGCGAAACGCCTCGGCAACCTTCTTCATCTGCGCGTAGTCGGAGCCGTCGGACGTCAGCATGTAAAGAATTGAATCGACGTCGCCGTACTCGTCGTTGATCGACGGTCCGATCAATCCGGCCGGAAGATCGTCCTTGATGTCGCTTATTTTCTTGCGCAGCTGATAGAACAATTGCGGCACGTCGCGGGCCGGCGTGTTGTCCTTGAAAGCGACCTGCATCGCCGTGAATGCCGGCTTGTTGTAGGTGGTCACCTTGTCGAAGTACGGAAGCTCCTGAAGCTTCTTCTCGATCGGATCGGCGACCTGGGCCTGCATCTCGGCGGCCGTTGCGCCGGGCCATATGGCGGTGACGACCACGAGCTTGATGGTGAACGAGGGATCTTCGGCGCGTCCCAGGCTTCGATAGGAAAACAGGCCGGCCAGCCCGAGCATCACGATCAGGAATAGCATCAGGGAGGGATGCGCGACGGCCCAGGCCGAGAGGTTGAAACGCTTCATGTTACCCTCCGCGCCAAATCAGACCCGGCTCCGCGATCAGAATGACAACGACGACACGATCTTGACCTTCTCGGCGGGGTCGAGCTTCTGCACGCCGAGCGCGACGACGCTCGCGCCTTCGTCGACGCCACCGCTGATCAGGACGTCGTTGCTCTCGTAGGCCTTCACGGTCACGGGCTTGAGCGTGACCGCGCCAGTCTTGCCGTCGGCGACATACAGTTCCGGCCCGGCGCCCTGGTTGAACAGCGCCGACAGCGGCAGCCGCGCGACGCGTTCGCTTTCGTGCTCCGACAAGGTCAGCGTGGCCGTCATGCCGAGCTGCACGTCGTCACCAACGCCGGGCATGGAAAACTTCGCCAGGTACGTGCGCGTCATGGTGTCGGCTGACGGCGCGAGCTCGCGGAGCTTGGCGACGTAGACCTTGTCCAGGTGCGACCAGATGGTGACGCGCGCCTCGCCCGACTTGGCGCGCGCCAACAGCGTTTCCGGGATCGCCACCACGACCTCTTTCTCCGCAAGCCGCGCCACGCGGATCGCGGTCTGACCGGCGGCCACCACCTGACCGGACTCGATCAATGTCGCGGTGACGACGCCAGGAGCGTCGGCGACCAGCGTCGCGTAGGATAAACTGTTCTTTGTTAGTTCGACCGATCGTTCCGCGCGTCTGAGCCTGGCGCGCGCCTCATCGGCAGCCGCCCTGGCCTGATCCCATTGGGCATCGGTCGACCAGCCCTTTTGGCGAAGCTCCTTGGTACGCGCTTCGGCGGCGCTCGCCTGCGCCAGAACGCCGGTTGCGGCGCTGAACTCCGCGTCGGCCTGGTCGGCCTGCAGCTTGAGATCGACCTCGTCCAGCGTGGCCAGCGGCTGCCCGGTGTCGACCAGTGCGCCAACCTCAACGAGGCGCTTCGACACCTTCCCTGCAACCCGGAACCCAAGCTCGCTTTCGATTCTTGGGCGAATGGTTCCGACGAAGGTGCGGTCGCGGGCCTGGGCCTCGTAGTGGACATTGGCGACCAGGACCGGCCTGACCGGCGCGGCATGCTGGGCCGCGATCTCGTTGCACCCGGCCAGGGCCAAAGCCATCGCTCCAACCGCGGATATGCGAACTAAGCTTCTGTTATTTTGGAAGAAACCTCGATTGCGCGACATCTGAGCACCTCTGGTTAAGACCAAAGGTGATCTGATAAATGACGAATGTCAATATTCGTCACACGTCACATTTGTGACATTTGACGCTAAATTTGCGACGACGCGACGCGATTGGATCGCCCGCGCAGCCGACCGAGGCAGCGTGCATTGTCGGAAAAGCCTAGATGGAACAGTCGCTTAGAGAGCCGACGGACAATCACTATGGCGGCAATCCCGGCCGTAATGCCGCCCTCGGACCGCCTTCAGGCGGTACCGCCAGTCGCGAATTTTTGATTGCCCGTCCTTTAGGGTCTAGCCGGACTTTCGCAGCTTGGCGAAGGCTGGCGGCGGCGCCTCGGCGGACATGGAGCGGCGGGTCTGCGCCGAGTAGAACGAAGCATTCTGCTCACCGCGCAACGCCTCACGCGAGAAGGTGATCATGTGGTGGCCGACGATACCCATGCTGAGCGCGGCGTCGATTTGGCCGCGGCGCAGCGCCGGCAGCACCGCCTTCCAAAACCAGCGGCGATAATCGGCAGCGATGCCGATGCGGCGGACGATATTGAACATGAGCACCAGCATGAGGCTCAGGTTGCTCCAGGTGAGCTTGCCGCGCACCGGGCCGACCAGCCGGTTGGCATAGGTTGCCTCGATTTGATGGGCGAAGCGCTTGAACAGCCGTTCCGGCGCGTAGGCGTGTTCGATGCAGCGCCGCCACGTCGCCACCACTTCGTCGTAGGGCCGCAAGAACACCACGTTGCTTTCGAGGCCGCTATCGTCGGCAACGACCCGTCCGTCGCGCTTGAGGCGATCCCATAACGGCGTCTTCGGCAGCGCCTGGAGGAGATTGATGGTGAGGATCGGCACGTTGGACGCGTCGATGAAGGCCTTGAGCCGTTCCTCGGTGTCGGCGGAGTCGGTGTCGAGCCCGAGGATGATGCCGGACGTGACTTCCATTCCGTACTTGTTGAGGGTGTCGATCCCCTCCAGCATCGGCAGCGACGCATTCTGCTCCTTGCGCATGAACTTGAGCGCATCGACCTCCGGCGTTTCGATGCCGACGAACACCGTCTGGAATTCCGCTTGGCGCATGAGCGCGAGAATTTCCGTCTGCTTGGCGAGATTGAGCGTGGCCTCGCAGCCAAACCGCAACGGGTGACCGCGCTTTCTCTGCCATTCGATGAGATGCGGCAGCATCTCGCGCGTCGCCTTGCGATTGCCGATGAAGTTGTCGTCGACGAAATAGATGAAAGACGGATAGCCCTTCTGCGCCACGATGGCGTCGAGCTCGGCGGCGAGTTGCTCGGGCGTTTTCAGTCGCGGCTGGCGGCCATAAAGCGCCGGGATGTCGCAGAACTCGCAGCGGTACGGACAGCCGCTGGAGAATTGCAGCGAGCCGAGCATGTAGCGGTCAAGCCTGACGAGGTGATAGGCGGGAATGGGAAAGTCGGGGAGCGGCAGCCGTTCCGCGGTCTCGAACCGCACCTGCGCCGGCGGTGGTGTGCAATCGACGTCGAGGGTGGCGATGAGCCGGTCGGTGCCATCGCCGATTTCGCCGACGTGGATGTAGTCGAAGTCCGGATACATTTCCGGCGCGCCGGATACGGACGGACCACCGAGCGCGGTCACCTTGCCGGCCGCCTTGGCGCGGCGGCCGATGTCGTGAATCTGCGGCGCCTGGATATGCATGCCGCTGACAAACACGACGTCGGCCCACGCCAGATCCGCGGCACTGGCGGGCTGGATGTTCTCATCGATGAAACGCACCGGCCAGTGCTCGGGCATATAGGCCGCGATCAGCAACAGCCCCTGCGGCGGCATGAAAGCGCGCACGCGCCCGAACAAAGGATACGAGTTCGAAAAGGTACCGAACGACGGCGTATAGGCGGGGAATACGCAGAGAATTCTGCGCGTATTGCGGGTCGTCAGCGAGAAACGCAAAGGGACCCTCTCCTATGTGCCTCGCCGCGGTCCGCCCCCTCAATGGACGTGGCAAGGAACCCGGTAACGGCAATTAAATCAACTAACTCTAGCACAGCTTTCGCATTGCGAACCGGCCACTTCTGACTATATTCCGGCCAGCACGCGGGCCCCTTGGGGGCCCGCAACGATTTAACACCCCTAACTTAGCACCGCCCCGATGAAGCTGCGCAACATCGCCATTATTGCCCATGTCGACCATGGCAAGACCACGCTGGTCGACCGGTTGCTGCAACAATCCGGCGCCTTTCGCGACAACCAGCGGGTCGCGGAACGGGCGCTCGATTCCAACGACCTGGAGCGCGAGCGGGGCATCACCATCCTGGCAAAAGCGACGTCGATTCTGTGGCACGACGTCCGCATCAACATCGTCGATACCCCCGGCCACGCCGATTTTGGCGGCGAGGTCGAGCGCATCCTCAATATGGTGGACGGAGCGCTGGTACTGGTCGACGCTGCCGAAGGCCCGCTGCCACAGACCAAGTTCGTGGTCACCAAGGCGCTCAAGGTGGGCTTAAAGCCGATCGTCGTCATCAACAAGGTCGACCGGCCGGACGCCCGGCCGGGCGAAGTCGCCAACGAGGTTTTCGATCTGTTCGCCGCGCTCGATGCCAGCGAAGAGCAGCTCGACTTCCCGATCCTGTACGGTTCCGCGAAACAAGGCTGGATGGCGTCCGATCCTTCCGGCCCGGCCGACAAGAGGATGGCGCCGCTGTTCGACCTGATCGTCCGCCATGTCCCGCCGCCGGTGGTCGAGGAAGGCCCATTCCGCATGCTGGGAACCATCCTCGAAGCCAATTCCTATCTCGGCCGCATCGTCACCGGACGCATCTCTTCGGGCTCGGTGAAACCGAATCAGACGATCAAGGTGCTCGATCGCAACGGCGAATTGATCGAGGAAGACCGTGTCACCAAGGTGCTGGCCTTTCGCGGCTTGGAACGCACGCCGATCGATGAAGGTTTCGCCGGCGACATCATCTCCATCGCCGGACTGCCCGAGGCGACAGTTTCGCACACGTTGTGCGCGCCGGAAGTGACGGAGCCCTTGCCGGCGCAGCCGATGGATCCGCCGACGCTCGCCATGACATTCCGCATCAACGATTCGCCGCTCGCCGGCACCGAGGGCGACAAGGTGCAAAGCCGCGTCATCCGCGAGCGCCTGCTGCGCGAGGCCGAAGGCAACGTGGCGCTGCGGATTTCCGAATCGACGGAGAAGGATTCCATGGAGGTCGCCGGCCGCGGCGAATTGCAGCTCGGCATTCTGATCGAGACCATGCGCCGCGAAGGGTTCGAGCTTTCGGTGTCGCGCCCCAAAGTTCTGTTTCAGGATGGCCAATCGGGCGAGATGCTCGAACCGATCGAGGAAGTCGTCATCGACGTCGATGAGCAGCACGCCGGCGTGGTGGTGCAAAGGCTCGCCGAGCGCAAAGGCGAAATGGTCGAGATGCGCCCGTCGGGCGGCGGCCGCGTGCGGCTGATCTTCTATGCGCCGACGCGCGGCTTGATCGGCTATCACGGCGAGCTGTTGACCGACACCCGCGGAACCGCGGTGATGAACCGGGTGTTTCACGCTTATGGGCCGCACCGCGGCGACATCACCGGGCGGCGCAATGGCGTCCTGATCTCGACCGACCAGGGCAAGTCGGTCGCCTATGCCATGTGGAACCTGGAAGACCGCGGTCCGATGATGATCGAGCCCGGCTGGAAGGTTTATCGCGGCATGATCGTCGGCGAGCATACCCGCGACAACGACCTTGAAGTGAACGTGCTCAAGGGCAAGAAGCTCACCAACATCCGCACCCATTCCAAGGACGAAGCGATCCGGCTGACGCCGCCGATTCGCATGACGCTGGAAAAGGCGCTGGCTTACATCCAGGACGACGAACTGGTCGAAGTGACGCCGAAATCAATTCGCCTGCGCAAGAAGCTGCTCGATCCCAACGAGCGCAAGAAGGACGAACGGCGCAAGGAAGCCGAGCGGGTGTAAAACCAGCCGCGCGCCCGTGACAGTGGCCTGGGCTCCACATGTCAAGGCTGATAGCTTTCAAGGCGTGTCAAGGCTGATGGCTTTCAAGGCTGATGGCTTTCAAGGCTGATGGCTTTCAAGGCTGATGGCTTTCAAGGCTGATGGCATTTCAAGTGCTCTGATGGCTTTCAAGGCTGATGGCTTTCAAGGCTGATGGCTTAAACGTCACCGGCCAGCAATTCGTCAGCTTTCGCGACTTTCAATATCCGGCGAAATCTTCGACACTATCCCGTAACCGTGTCGCGCGTGCAACAGCCCGACAGATTGTGCACGGAGCCGAGTTTTTTTCCCCACAATGATGGCGCGGCTCGCGTCGTTCCGCTAATAATTCACACTGTTAACCGATCGTAAATCGTGGGACTTGAAGGTCGCTGCAACGCTTGCTTTGATTACGCCATGAGCACAGTCCTCATCGAAATTCGTCGCGCCAAGCCGTACGATGCCGGCGCGGTTGCGGACGCTCACGATGAAGCGTGGCGGGCGGCGTATCAGGGCATCATTCCCGGCGCCGAGCTCGAACGGCTGATCAATCGCCGCGGCGCCGCATGGTGGGACAGCGCGATACGCAAAGGCAGCCGCATCGCGCTCTTGCAGTTCGGCGACAAGGTCGCAGGCTACGCCAATTACGGACGCAACCGCGCTCGCAGCCTGCATTATGACGGCGAAATCTACGAGCTGTATTTGCGGCCGGAGTTCCAGGGGCTGGGCTTCGGCCGCCGGCTGTTCACCGCCGCGCGCCGCGACCTGGCGCAGAGCGGACTCAAATCACTGATCGTGTGGGCGTTGTCGGAGAATGACACCGCAGTCGAGTTCTACCGCGCGCTTGGCGGCAAGACCGTCGCCCGCTCGTCGGAAAAGTTCGGCACGCGCGTGCTCGACAAGATCGCCTTCGGCTGGAATAGCTGAAGTCATTCCGGACAGACGACGGATCGTCGGATAACAGTAAGGCACGCTCATCTGCGTTCGCGCCGCGGCGTAGCTTCCTGATCGCATGGCTCATCTGTCATCTGTCATCCGGCTTCTGACATCAGCCGCCGCAATGCCGCAATGATGGCGGCCGCCTCGCCCTTTGATCCGAACGCGCTTGACACGCGATGCCGAGCCCGCGGCGACGGTCACGTCGCGCGGCGCAACATCGACCGCGCCGGCGATCAGCTGGCACAACGCGGCGTTGGCCTCGCCGTCAGAAGGCGCGGCCCGCACCCTCGCCTTGACGACAGCGCGGCCGTCGGCCCGACGCTGGATGCCTTCGATCTGGTCGCGGCGGCCGCGCGGCGTGAGGCGAACATCGACGACGACGCCGTCGGCTGTCGCTGTCCATGGCTCGCCCGCCACGACGCTTAAAAGACGAAGGGTCGAATGTAGTGCTCAATCACTTTCTGAACGAGAATAATGATCAGGAAAAGGATCACCGGCGAAATATCGATGCCGCCAAGACTAGGCAGCATGTTTCGAATCGGGCGCAGGGCTGGGTCGGTTATTCGGTACAGAAAGTCGCCGATCATCGCGACCGCGTGGTTTCGGGTATTGACGACATTGAAGGCCACGAGCCACGAGAAGATCGCCATCGCAATGACGACCCACATGTACAAAGTGAGAGCGATTTCGATAACGTCCAGGACCGCTTGCATGGATGGCTTTCGTCGATAAAGACGGGCGAACCTAGCCATTTGGCGCCGCCCGAACAAGCGAAAGCGCCGGACTAAGCAACTGCGGATCGGCGCTCGTCTTGGTCGGGCGCCGAGCACCATTTAGAGCCATTGACAGGCATTGACAGCCTTGGCCCTCCGCCCTAAATGGCCCGAACTCGCCAAAAAGCCGGCACTTTATCGGCCTGTTTGTGCCTGCGGCGGGGCCGTAGCTCAGTTGGGAGAGCGCCGCAATCGCACTGCGGAGGTCAGGGGTTCAAATCCCCTCGGCTCCACCAGCCTTCGCTCGCTGCGCGAGCTACGGCTCGGCAAGCCAACCTAGCAATTACCGTGGCGGCCCGGTTGCGCTCGGCCGGCACGGAAACCATATTAGCGTTTAGCCCACCATCCCTCTGGAATGTTCGTTCTGCCGCCGCATCATAGTTCGCGACCCAATCTGTTGATTCATCGTCGCGCAGCAAGGAACGATGAGGCATGCGACCGATCGACCCTCCGACTGGCTTGTCTGGTTGCTGTGCCTCGGCGTCGTCACGGCGCCGGCGTTCGCGGCTGCGCCCTGCGGCGGCGACTTCGGCGCCTGGCTTGAAGCCTTCAAGCAGGAGGCGGCGGCGCAGGGCATCTCGCAGCGCACGATTCAATCGGCGCTCGGCGGCATGACCGACGACCCGGCGATCATTGCGCGCGACCACGCCCAGGGCGTGTTTCGCCAGAGCTTCGAACAATTTTCCGGCCGCATGGTGCCGCCGCGGCTCGAGCGCGCCAGAAGCTGCTCGGCAATACGCGCCGGTCTTCGCGCGCATCGAGCAGCAGTTCGGCGTACCCGGCCCGGTGATCGTCGCCATATGGGGTCTCGAAACCGACTTCGGCGCCAATTCTGGCAAGTTCCCGACCATCCGCGCGCTGGCGACGCTTGCCTACGATTGCCGCCGTCCCGACAAGTTTCGTGCGCGAGCTGCTCGCGGCGTTGCGCATCGTCGATCGCGGCGACATGAATGCCGAGCGAAATGCGCGGCGCCTGGGCCGGCGAGATCGGGCAGACCCAGTTCCTGCCGTCGTCTTATCTGAAATACGCCGTCGACTATGACGGCAATGGCCAGCGCGATCTCATTCACAGCGTGCCCGATGTGCTTGCTTCTACCGGCAACTATCTCAAAGGCTATGGCTGGCAGCGCGGCCAGCCATGGGGCGAGGGCACGCCCAATTTCCAGGTGCTGCTGCAGTGGAATGCGTCGCAGGTTTACACCAGGACCGTCGCCTATTTCGCCGCAGCAGCTCGCGGCCGGCCAATAGGCCTTTTTCGCCGTCCGAGCGTCGTCATCTGGTCGTACCTTCTGGCGGCTACCGTTGCGCCGTGCACTGCATACCTGGCGGCGGCGCGGGCGACCACACCCGCTGCTCAGGTGACGTTGCCTGAAGGCCCGGCCAAACAGACGGTCGAAACCGTTTGCAAAGGCTGTCACGACCTGCAGCGCATCACCAACGCCAATCATTCTCCGGCCGAGTGGCGCAACGTCGTCAACATGATGGTCGCCGCCGGCCTGCAGCTGTCATCGGCGCAAAAGCAAGCGGTGACGCAATATTTGAGCGAGAAGTTTCCGGGCAAGCCGAAGGCCGCGCCGGTCGTCACTCACGGGCGCGGTGGAGGTGACATTCCGCGAATGGCAGGCGCCGACCGAGGGGTCGCGCCCGCACGATCCGCTGGCAACGGCCGGACGGCGCGATCTGGTACACCGGCCAAATGGCCAACACCTGGGGCGGCTCGATCCCGCGACCGGCGCGATCAAGGAATATCCGCTCAACACGCCGCGCTCCGGCCCCCACGGCCTCACCGCCGACCAGCGACGGCAATATCTGGTTCACCGCAAATTTCGCCGGCTATATCGGCGAAGCTCGATCCAAAGACCGGAGCGGTCAACGAATATCCGATACCGGATCCGGCGGCGCGCGACCCGCACACTCTGTTGTTCGATGATGACGGCGTGCTCTGGTTCACGCTGCAAAATGCCAACATGATCGGCCGGCTCGATCCAAAGACCGGCGACATTCGGCTCATCAAGCTGTCGACGCCGAATGCGCGGCCCTACGGGATGGCGCTGAGCGTTGACGGGCAGGCCGATCTTCGTCGACCTGTTCGGCACCAACAAAATCGCCGCCATCGATGTCAGTCGTGGAAGATCAAGGAATATTCATTGCCGGACAGCAACAGCCGCCGCGTCGCATCGCGGTCAGCGGCGACGGCTTCGTCTGGTACAGGGATTATGCGCGCGGCCGCCTGGGCCGGCTCGATCCCAAGACCGGCAAGGTGACGGAATATCCCTCCCCCGGCGGCGCGCAATCGCAGCCTTACGCCATCACGGCGCTCAAGGGCATGGTCTGGTATGTCGAAACCAACGTGCAGCCGAACGCGCTGGTGCGTTTCGACCCGGCGACGGAGAAATTTCAGACTTGGCCCATTCCCTCGGGCGGCGGCGTGGTGCGCAACATGATGCCGACGCGAGACGGCAATCTGGCGCTCGCTTGCAGCGGCGTCAACGGCGTCGCGCTCGGCGCAGATCAAGAACGGCGGCGGCGAATTAAATCGCCGCAGAGTCCGCGCATGAATCTGTATTGAAGCCCGTTGGTTCGTAATCGCGCATTAGAGTTCCGGCCAGCGCCCGAACGCTAGTCACCTCGTGGCGCCGCACGTAGCGCAGCAGCTCCAACTTGCCGCTCGACCCGTGCCAGCGTGTCCATTTGAAACGTCAAACGGCGTTCCTGGAATTTTTCTCTCGCTTCGGCTCAATGCGAGCCGTTTGGCGGTCGCTCGATCCAGCGTTCCAGAAAAACGCCGAGCCAGGCGCGGGCGCTGTAGTCGTAAACCTCGCGATCGGCAAAGTGCGCGGCGCGAGGCTTTGCTCCCGGCATTTCCAGGCGGACGTGGCCGCGCGTGGTCCAGCGGTGCATCATGGCGTGGGTCACGTCCGGATGAAATTGCAGCGCGAAGGTTCGCCCGTAGCGGAACGCCTGCACCTCGAACATGTCGCCTTCGGCCAGGAGCTCGGCGCAGCGCGGCAGATCGAAGCCCTCGCGGTGCCACTGATAGACCTGTTCCGGCCAGTCATTGACGACGGCAAGGCCGGCGGGCGTGGGCCTGATCGGGTAATAGCCGATCTCGGCTTGGCCCTGCGGATGCGGGAACACCCGCCCGCCGAGCGCCCGCGCGCACATCTGCGCGCCGAGGCAAATGCCGAGGAACGGCTTGTCCTCCTTGAGCGGCACGGCGGCGATCCAATCGATCTCGCGGCGGATGAAATCGTCGTCGTCATTGGCGCTCATCGGGCCGCCGAAAATGACCGCAGCGGCATGCTCGCGCAGCGTCTCCGGCAGCGGGTCGCCGAAGCGCGGGCGGCGCACGTCGAGACCAAAACCGAGCCGCTGCAGGGAGTAGCCGACCCTTCCGGGGGTCGAATGCTCCTGGTGGAGAATGATCAGAATCGGCTCTGGCATGATGACGAGAGAATCGAGGCGCCCGCAGAATTTTTTTATCGTTTTCGCCGGCAAAAGCAAAGGTTTGCTCTGCGTGGCCGCTACGAGCCCGGGGCCGCGCAGGCCGGCGCTCGCCGGACGTTAGGCGTCGCCAGGCTCGCCGCCTTGTTTGGCGATGCGTTGCCGCAGCTCGATGCGCTCGCGCGGCGACACGCCGAGCAGATCGGCGGCGCGCCAGAGGAGATTGTCTTCCAGCTCGTCACGCCGGCCGTCGGCGTAGACGATCTCCCACATCATTTCGACGACCTTAGCGCGGCCTTCTTCGTCGAGCACGCGGTTGAGGAGGCTGGTGAAGTGATAGAGGTCGACGGACTCGTGCTCGGCCGCCGTCGCCTTGTCGATCAGCTCGTCGGCCAGCGCGTCGTCGAGCGCGAAGCGCTTTTGACGACAGAGCGAAGCTTGTCGCGCTCGCTCGGCGAGATATCGCCGTCGATCGTGGCGGCGTGCACCAGCAGGGCTACCGCGGCGAGACGGTAATCGTCGGCGGCGAACTGGCTCGGATGTTTCTCACCCTCGACAAAATCGGCGACAAAATTTCCGAAAGATTCAAACATGATCTTCTCGTTACCTAAGGAGCGGGGCTATAGCACGGGTGTTCATAATTCCAAGCACACCTCGTGCCGCGCGGTAAACCGCGGCGCTCCAATATGCTGATCAACGCGGCAAACCAGCTGGCGTCGCCCTGCGCCGAAACGGAGCTCGGCCGGCAAACTATCGCTGTTGAAACCGCGCGCGGCCGCCACATTGCAACAGCGCGTCGAGCGCGGGGCACAAAGCCTGGCCCCAATCCGTTAGGCCATACTCGACTTTCGGCGGGACCTGATGGTGAACGATCCGCCGCACAATTCCGTCTTTCTCCATCTGACGAAGCTGTTGGATCAACATCTTCTGCGAGATCGCCGGAATCGACCGTTCGAGCTCGGAAAATCGCAGCACCTTTCCACCGAAGAGATGAAAGAGAATGACGAGCTTCCATCGGCCTTCGAGAAACTTGAACGCCTGCCCTACTCCCGCAGCAGCGGTCACCGGCGTATATCCGTCATCCTTACCTGGAGGTGGGCACTCACTTTTTTGTTCGTTCTTGTCATTTTGCAAGCATAGGCCATCTTCACATCGGTGCAATCGCTGCCGTTGAGACTTCTCCGGCACGCGGTCACGAATGCAAGGGAAAAAGCCGATGTCGATCGTTCTTCCGCCGCCAATCGATCACTATGTAAAACTTGAAAACTCAGGCGATGTTGAAACGCTGGCGGAATGTTTTGCGCCGAACGCGATCGTTCGCGACGAAGGTCGCACTTATGAGGGACTGGCCGCTATCAAGAGCTGGAAGACGGAGGCGAAGAAAAAATACAAGCACAGCATCGTTCCGCTTGAAGTCACGCTCCGCGACGGAAAGACCGTCCTCAAAGCCGAGCTTACCGGCAACTTCCCCGGCAGCCCGGTGATCCTGCGATTCAGCTTTCTGCTGGAGCGCGGGCGGATCGTGTCTCTGGAGATCGGATGATGCCGGCCAGGACCGCAACTCACTCCGCCGCGGTCGCCTTGGCCGCTACCTGCTCGTTGACGAATTTTTGGATCGTCTGCAGATCGGGCTTGCCGGAGCCGAGGAGCGGTAGCTTCTCCATCGCGACGATTTCCGATGGGAACATCAGTTCGGCCGCGTGTTTGCTGCGGGCAAAAGCTTGGAAATCGGCGCGGGTCGCGCTGTGTTTGTCGGTGACCAAAATGAGCCGCTCGCCCTTGCGGGCGTCCGGCACCGCCACGACCGCCGAGTTATAGTTCGGCCACAGCTCGGCCGCGAGCATCTCCACGGCGGCGAGCGAGATCATCTCGCCGCCGATCTTGGCGAAGCGCTTGGCCCGGCCTTTGATGGCGATGTAGCCTTGCTCGTCGATCGAGACGATGTCGCCGGTGTCGTACCAGCCCTCCGGCGGCGGCTCGAGCACGCCCGGTTTGTCGGCGCGCAAATAGCCGAGCATGACGTTCGGGCCTTTCGCGAACAGACGGCCCGCCTCCTCGACGCCCTCGACTTTCTCCAGTCGCGCCTGCATGCCCGGGAACAGGCGGCCGACGGTGCCGAACTTGTTGAACATCGGGGTATTGAGCGCCAACACCGGCGACGTTTCGGTCACACCGTAGCCTTCGAGAATGCGCAGGCCGAACTTTTCCAGATAAGTCCGGCGGGTGGTTTCCTTGATCGGCTCGGCGCCGGCGATGATGTAGCGCAGCGAGCGGAAGTCGTAGGGGTTCGCCATGCGCGCATAGCCGGCGAGGAACGTATCGGTGCCGAACATGTAGGTCGAGCAAAGGCCGTAGACCAATTCCGGGATGGTCCGGTAATGCAGCGGCGACGGATAGAAATAGGTCGGCACGCCGGAGATCAGCGGAAGCACGATGCCGCCCATGAAGCCGAACGAATGGAACGCGGGCAGCGCCATGAAAAGCTTGTCGTCGCGGCCGAAATCGATACGGGCCTCGGCCTGCGCGACGTTGGCGAGGACGTTGCGATGGGAGAGAACGACGCCCTTGGGCACGCCCTCGGTGCCGGAGGTGAACAGGACGACCAGCCAGTCGTCGGGTTTGCGGGCAACAAGCGGCTTTTTTGCGCGCAGCGCCCCCCGGAGCTTGTCGGAGAAGGTCACCGTCTTGCGGATATCCTCCAGATAGACGATGCGCACATGGCCTTCGATCGCGGCGATCAGCTTTTCGAGCCGCGCCTTTTCGATGAAGGCATGCGCGGTGAGGATCGTATCGACCTGCGCCGCGCGGCAGGCGCCGAGCACATTCGCGGCGCCGGAACTGAAATTGATCATCGCCGGCACGCGGCCGCCGGACAATAGCGCCAGCACGGTCACGGCGGCGCCATTCGACGTCGGCAGCATGACGCCGACCACGCGGCCTTCGTCGGCGAGCGGCATCAGCTTCGCACCGAGGATCCGGGTCGCCTGTAGCAATCGCTTGTAGGTCAACTGGCCGCTGGTCGGGTCCTCGATCGCCAGCCATTTGCCGCCGTTGGTTTTTGCCGCCTCGATGACCGCTTCGACCACCGTGCGGTTGGTGTTGGCGGTGCGGAACATCAGGTTCGACATGATGTCGTACATCGCGGCGCCCGCCGCCAAGCGGCGCTTGCGTCCCTTTAGCGCCGGATCGACATTCATCTTCACCGGTTCGAGGATGGTGACCTTGATCTTCGGGAACCAGCGCCGCCGCACCTGCGCGCCGGTCAACCGGCTGAAGATCGTTTTCTCCGGTCCCTCGATGCGGACCGGGACCACCATGGCGTCGGACTTGTCGG
>CAWDQG010000015.1:0-74789 GCA_963804405.1 uncultured Alphaproteobacteria bacterium
CCGATGTACCGGTCTGCCTCGATCCCCGCCCGCGCATCATGGGTGGTATCGGCGAAATACTCTCAGCGCCGCTGAAGCTTGCGCCGCTGCCGGCCGTGCTGGTCAATCCCGGCGTGGCGCTGCCGACCAAGGCGGTGTTTGCTGCGTGGCGGCCCGCGGCGGCTGCTCCGATCCCGCACGACCTTGCCGCGATCGCAAAACTGACGACAGCCGGCCAGCTGGCACAGCTGCTCGCGATGCAGGCGAACGATCTGGAGGCGCCGGCAATTTCGCTCCAGCCGGTCATCGCCGAAGCGCTCGCCGCCTTGCGCGGACTTGCCGGATGCAGCCTGGCGCGCATGTCCGGCTCCGGCGCGACCTGCTTCGGACTGTTCTCCAGTGCCGATGAAACGATAGCGGCAGAAAAGGCTCTGTCCGCTGAACGACCCGGCTGGTGGGTGAAAGCAACGACCTTGGGCGGATGACGGCTAATGCGTCCGCGCGATGCAGAAATCGACGGCTTCGGCGAGCGCCGACTTCATCTTCGAGTCAGGAAATAGCGCCAGCGCGTCGCGGGCGATAGCGCCGTAATGGTGCGCCCGGCCGATGGTGTCCTCGAGCGCGCGGTGCTTGGTCATGAGCCCGGTAGCGTGCTCGAGATCGGCGTCGGTCGCCTCGCCGCGCTCCAGCGTGCGCCGCCAGAATTCGCGCTCGGCATCGCCGCCGCGGCGGAAGGCCAGCACCACCGGCAGCGTAATCTTGCCTTCACGAAAATCGTCGCCGACATTTTTGCCGAGCTTGGCGGCGGCGCCGCCATAGTCGAGCACATCGTCCACTAGCTGAAAAGTGATGCCGAGATTCATGCCGAATGACCGGCAGGCGGCCTGCTCGGCTTTCTGCCGCGACGACAGCACCGGGCCGACCTCGCAGGCGGCGGCGAACAGCTCGGCAGTCTTGGCGCGGATCACGGCGAGATATTCGTCCTCGGTGGTCGCCGTGTTCTTGGCGACGGCGAGCTGCATGACTTCGCCTTCGGCGATCACCGCGGCAGCGGAGGAGAGAATTTCCAGGGCTTTGAGGCTGCCGACCTCGACCATCATCTTGAACGCCTGGCCGAGCAGAAAATCGCCGACCAGCACGCTGGCTTCGTTGCCCCAGAGCATGCGGGCGGCGAGCTTGCCGCGCCGCAACTCGCTCTCGTCGACGACGTCGTCGTGGAGCAGCGTCGCCGTGTGCATGAATTCGACCGCGGCAGCGAGCTTGATATGACCGTCGCCGCGATAGCCGGTGAGCCGCGCCAGCGCCAGCGTGAGGATCGGTCGGAGCCGCTTGCCGCCCGAACTGATAAGGTGATTGGCGACCTCGGGAATCATCGTCACTTCCGAGCCGGTGCGCGAAATAATCACGCTGTTGACACGCTCCATATCGGCGCTCACCAGGTCGACCAGCGGGTCGATCGAGGGTTTTTCCGGACTTTCAAACGGGACGATAACAGCCACGCAATTCTCCATTGACGACGCGCAAGCATAGAAACGCTATGTTGACGCGGCAAGTGTACCGACCGTCGCACGCAGAGATACGGCGGGCACTTGTGTCAGTTTCGCCGGCGTTGCGGCGAGAGAGGCCGAGGGGCAATGTCGAGCGGCGAACGTGTTGCCGAAAACGTGATCGGAGCGGGGTATCAGGTAGCGGTCTTGGTGCCGTGCTACAATGAAGAGCACGCCGTCGCCAAGGTGGTCGCCGATTTCCGTGCGGCGCTGCCCGAGGCGACAGTCTATGTCTACGATAATAATTCAACCGACAATACCGTCGCGGCCGCGCGCGCGGCCGGCGCCGTCGTTCGCCGCGAGACCTATCAGGGCAAGGGCCACGTGGTGCGGCGGATGTTCAATGACATCGAAGCCGACGTCTATGTGCTGGTCGACGGCGACGCCACCTATGACGCGGCGAGCGCCCCGGCGATGGTGGAAAAGCTGATCGGCGACCGGCTCGACATGGTGGTCGGCGCCCGCGTCGACCGCGAGGAGGCGGCTTATCGCCGCGGCCACCGCGCCGGCAACCGCATCCTGACCGGCTTTGTCGCCCATATGTTCGGCCGATCGTTCACCGACATCTTGTCCGGCTATCGGGTGTTCTCCCGCCGCTTCGTGAAATCGTTTCCGATCCTGTCCGGCGGCTTCGAGATCGAGACCGAGCTGACCGTTCATGCGCTCGAGCTCGAATTGCCGGTCGGCGAGGTCGCGACGCCGTATTACTCGCGGCTGCAGCGGATCGACTTCCAAGCTTTCCACCTGGAGCGACGGCTATCGCATTCTCTGGACGGTGCTGAGGCTTTACCGCGCCGAGCGGCCGCTGTCGCTGTTCGGCGCGTTCGGCGTCGCGCTCGCCATCGTGTCGATCGGCCTCGCCATTCCGATCTTCATCACCTACATGCAGGAAGGGTTGGTGCCGCGGCTGCCGACCGCGGTGCTCTCGACCGGACTGATGCTGCTCGCCTTCCTCTCGATCGCAGTCGGGCTGATCCTCGACACCGTGA
Organism: uncultured Alphaproteobacteria bacterium; assembly: GCA_963804405.1. Lineage (GTDB taxonomy): Bacteria > Pseudomonadota > Alphaproteobacteria > Rhizobiales > Xanthobacteraceae > BOG-931. Next base: position 2,516 of record CAWDQG010000015.1, read on the forward strand.
CGCGCGGCCGCCGCGAGCTCAAACTGATCGCCTATCTCGCCTTGCGGGCGCCGGGCGAGGAACGGCGCCGGAGCTGAAACATGCGCGAGCTCGTTCGTACCAACGATGCGGTGCTGATCACGGCGATCGAAGCGTTGCTCAACGGCGCGCAGATCGAGCATATGGTGGTCGATCGGAACATGAGCGTGCTGGAAGGCTCGATCGGCATTTTCCCGCGCCGCATTCTGGTCGCCGAGAACCAACTCGACGACGCCCGCCTGCTGCTCGAAGAAGCCGGCTTCGCCGGCGAGATCAGCCGTGATCGCCGCTGACCAGGCTGACGTCAGCGAAGACGCCGTGCTTGGCGGCCGCCTTATTCTGCGCCAGCCCCGCAAGGGCCATCGCGTCGGCCACGACGCTATCCTGCTCGCCGCAGCCTGTTCGGCGCGCCCCGGCGATCGCCTGATCGAGCTCGGCGCCGGCGTCGGCGCGGCGGGGCTCGCTGTCGCCCGCCGCGTTGACGATCTTGCCGTCACCTTGATCGAGATCGATCCGGCGCTGGTCGCGCTGGCGCGCGAGAATGCGGAGCGCAACGGCGTTGCCGAACGCGCGCGCGCCGTGTGTCTCGACGTCGCCGCGCCGGCCGATGCGTTTGCCGCGGCCGGGTTGCCGGCGGGCGCAGCGGATCATGTGCTGATGAACCCGCCGTTCAATGCCGCGCACAATCCGTCGCCGGATCGCAGCCGCCGTCTCGCGCACACGGCCGCCCATGACACGCTCTTGCGGTGGATCGAAGCCGCTGCGCGGCTACTTCGCCCCGCTGGAGTTGTCACGCTGATCTGGCGGGCGGACGGTCTCGACGCGGTGCTGGCTGCTCTCGCCGGCGTTGATTTCGGCGCTGTCACGGTGTTGCCAGTTCATCCCAGGCCCGACGCGCCGGCGATCCGCGTGCTCCTTCGCGCCATCAAAGCAAGCCGCGCGCCGCTCGCGCTGTTGCCGGGTTTGATTCTCGCCGATGGCAACGGACGGCCGACACAGGAAGCAGAGGCCGTGTTGCGCGACGGCGCGCTGCTGGCTCTGGCGGGCGACTAACGCATTCTCCGCTCATTCCCGCGAAAGCGGGAATCGAGAACTGGCGGTTGTCGATAAGAGCAGGGTCCCCGCCTTCCGCCTTCGCGCTGCGCGCTTCGGCGGACTTGAACCCGCCGAAGCTCCAACAGAGCGTAGGCGGGTCGCGGGGACGAGTGGAAAACAAACCGCTGCCGTGGTCAGACGCTCGCGGCAATCGAGTCAGGCGAAACCGGTGCGGGTGCTCTGGCTTGTCGTCGGATGGGAAGGTGAGAAAAACCAACGATGATGCCGATCAGCATCAACAGCACGTATATTTTCATTGCACGTCCATTCCGTCCCGCATGTTCGCCCCAAGCAAGTAGCGGGCCATGCAGTTAACAGACGGTTACTTGAGAGCGCCCCAACCGCATCCTATGTGAATTTCATGGCAGAACCTTGGACAGGCGAACGCGTAAGAGCGGGCTGGACGCGGGCCAAGGCGGCGCTGCACGAGCTTGTGCCGCAGCGCTTCCGCAGGGACCGCCCGGTGGTGCCGGTGCTCCGGCTTAGCGGCGTCATCGGTTTTTCGACGCCGCTGCGGCCCGGGCTCAGCGTGGGCGGCATTGCCCGCGCGCTCGACCGGCTGTTTGCCGTGCGCAACGCCGCCGCCGTCGCGCTGGTGATCAATTCGCCGGGCGGCTCGCCGGCGCAATCGCACTTGATCTTCCGCCGCATCCGCGATCTGGCGCGGGAGAACGAGCGCAAGGTGATCGCGTTCGTCGAGGATGCCGCGGCTTCCGGCGGCTACATGCTGGCCTGCGCCGCCGACGAGATCATCGCCGATCCGAACTCCATCGTCGGCTCGATCGGCGTGGTCGGCGGCTCGTTCGGCTTCGACAAGCTGATCGCCAAGATCGGCATAGAGCGCCGGCTCTATACGTCGGGCGAGCACAAGGCGATGCTCGATCCGTTTCTGCCGGAAGATCCCGCCGACGTCGAACGGCTGAAGACTTTGCAGCGCGAGATCCACGACGATTTCATCGCGCTGGTGAAATCGCGGCGCGGCGACAAGCTCAGCGGTCCGGAGGAGACCCTGTTCTCCGGCGAATATTGGACCGGGAGGCGGGCGCTCGGCTTCGGCCTGGTCGATGCGATCGGCGACCTGCGCTCGACGCTGCGCGAGCGATTCGGCGACAAGGTGTTCACGCCGCTGATTACCGCGGAACGCGGCCTGTTCGGCCGCCGGGCCCTGGGCATCGGCCCGGTCGGCGAACTCGGCCTTGCAGAAGACATGATTTCGGCGCTTGAAGCACGAGCAATATGGGCCCGTTACGGGCTTTAGGGCATGATCCCCGAAAAGGCCTGCCCCGGACTTGATCCGGGGTGGAACCCGGTTTTCGGAAAAGATCATGCCCCAGGAAAGATATCTGGCGTATTCGCGTAACCTTGTCGGCAAGCGATACGGAGATTGACCATGCCGGTCTTGGCGTTGGCGCTTGGAGTGATGGGAACGGCGGTGCTGGTACGCTGGTGCGTCCGCGAGATGCGGCGCGTCAACGCCGAGCTTGACGCGGTGCGCAAGCGCGCCGCCATGGGGCCGATCAATCGCGACGCGCTGCCGACGCTCAAGCGCGATCCACGTACCGGCGAATACCGGCCGGGCTGAGCATTTCTCGTCATTGCGAGCGGAGCGAAGCAATCCAGCCTTTTGGCCAGCCGCCTGGATTGCTTCGTCGCTTTCGCTCCTCGCAATGACGGACCATAGCACTTGACCGCAAGCGGGCGTTCCACCAACAACGTCCGGATGAACGCCTCTTCCTCCCGCGACTTGCCGCCGCACATGCGTCCCGAGCGCTCGTTCCAGGGGCTCATCCTGGCGTTGCAGCGCTATTGGGCGGACTTCGGCTGCGTCATTTTGCAGCCCTACGACATGGAGGTCGGCGCCGGTACGTTTCATCCGGCGACCACGCTGCGCGCGCTCGGGCCGAAGCCGTGGAACGCCGCCTATGTGCAGCCATCGCGCCGGCCCAAGGACGGCCGCTACGGCGAAAATCCCAACCGCTTGCAGCATTACTATCAGCTGCAGGTGATCCTTAAACCGTCGCCGGACGATCTGCAGGAGCTTTACCTGAAATCGCTCTATGCGATCGGCATCGATCCGAAGATCCACGACATCCGCTTTGTCGAGGACGATTGGGAAAGCCCGACGCTCGGCGCCTGGGGGCTCGGCTGGGAATGCTGGTGCGACGGCATGGAGGTTTCGCAGTTCACCTATTTCCAGCAAGTCGCGGGCTTCGAGTGCGCGCCGGTGTCCGGCGAATTGACCTACGGGCTCGAGCGGCTGGCGATGTATGTGCAGGGCGTCGAGAATGTGTTCGCGCTTAATTTCAACGGCCGCGAAGGCAAGCAAAAGGTCACCTACGGCGACGTCTTTCTCCAGGCCGAGCAGGAATATTCCCGGCACAATTTCGAATATGCCGATACCGACATGCTGTTCGAGCAGTTCCGCATGGCCGAGCAGGCGTGCAAGAAATATCTCGAAGCGGGCTGGAGCGGCGACGGTGGCGAGCGCTCGAATCGCGGCCGGCACGTGATGGCGCTGCCGGCTTACGATCAATGCATCAAGGCCAGTCACGTATTCAATCTGCTCGATGCGCGCGGGGTGATTTCAGTCACCGAGCGGCAGAGCTACATTCTACGAGTGCGCGAACTCGCCAAAGCATGCGGCGAAGCGTGGCTCGCAACCGAAGGCGGAGGGATAAGCCCATGAGCGAAATGCCTGAGATCGGCGGGCGGGCGCCGATCACCATCGATGTCGAGGCCGGCAAGAGTTACTGGTGGTGCGCGTGCGGATTGTCGAAGAAGCAGCCATTCTGCGACGGCTCGCACAAGGTGACGGCCTTCACTCCGATCGAGTTCAAGCCCGAGACCTCGGAGAAGGTCTGGTTCTGCGCCTGCAAGCGCTCGGGCAAAAAACCGATGTGCGACGGCAGCCACAAAAAGCTGTGATTAGCTCATAATGCCCGACCTTCTGCTCGAGCTTTTCTCCGAAGAAATACCGGCGCGCATGCAGGCGCGGGCGGCGGAGGATTTGCGCAAGGCCGTCACCGACCGGCTGGTCGATGCCGGCCTCGTCTACGAAGGCGCCAAGGCGTTCGTGACGCCGCGGCGGCTGGCGCTCGCGGTGCACGGCGTACCGGCGCGGCAGAAAGACGTGCGCGAGGAGAAGAAGGGCCCGCGCGTCGGCGCGCCGGAGAACGCCGTCTCCGGCTTCCTCAAAGCCGCCGGCCTGAAATCGATCAACGAAGCCAAGGTGCAGCCCGACAAGAAGGGCGACTTCTATGTCGCGGTGATCGAGAAGCCGGGCCGCGCCGCCATCGAGGTGATCGGCGAAATCCTCCCCGATGTGATCAAGACATTCCCGTGGCCGAAATCGATGCGCTGGGGCGTGCAGTCGAAGGATCCGGGCGCGCTCAATTGGGTGCGGCCGCTGCATTCGATCGTCGCCACCTTCGGGCCGGAGACCGAGGAGCCGGACATCGTGCCGTTCGCGATCGACGGCATCGCCGCGGGCAACGAGACCCGCGGCCATCGCTTTCTGGCGCCGGCACCGTTCACCGTGCGCCGCCTCGCCGATTATTTGCAGAAGCTCGACAAGGCCAAAGTGGTGGCGGACGCCGAGCGCCGGCGCGACATTATTCTGACCGAAGCGAAGCAGCTTGCCTTCGCGCAAGGACTCGAGCTGGTCGAGGACGAGGGGCTGCTGGCCGAAGTCGCGGGGCTGGTCGAATGGCCAGTGGTGCTGATGGGCTCGTTCGATCAGAGCTTCCTGCACATCCCCGAAGAAGTGATCCGCGCCACCATCCGCAACAACCAGAAATGCTTCGTGCTGCGCGACGCAGCGCACGCCAAGCTGGTCAACAAATTCATCCTCGTTTCCAACATCGAAGCCGAGGACGGCGGCGCGGCGATCGTCGCCGGCAACGAGCGCGTCATCCGGGCGCGGCTGTCGGATGCGAAATTCTTCTACGAGACGGATCTGAAGACGCGGCTGGAAGACCGGCTGCCGAAATTCAAGGACATCGTCTTTCACGAGAAGCTCGGCACGCAAGCGGAACGCATCGAGCGCATCGAGCGGCTGGCAAGCGAGCTGGCGCCGTTGGTCGGCGCGGATGTGGAAAAAGCCAAGCGCGCGGCGCGGCTGTGCAAGGCCGATCTGCTCACCGAAGTTGTGGGCGAATTTCCCGAGCTGCAAGGCTTGATGGGGAAATACTACGCCGAAGAGCAGGGCGAGGACGAAGCCGTCGCCCACGCCATCGAGGATCATTACAAGCCGAAAGGGCCCGACGATCTGGTGCCGAGTGATCCGGTTTCAATTGCAGTGGCGCTGGCTGACAAGATCGACACGTTGGTGGGGTTTTGGGCGATCGATGAGAAGCCGACTGGGAGCAAAGACCCGTTTGCGCTACGCAGGGCCGGACTAGGAGTCCTGCGGCTGGTCCTCAACAATAAAATTCGAATTCATGCGTTCGATTGGCTTTTTGCGCACACCGTCGTTCTAATAGGTCAAAGGTCGGGTCGCTCGGTTGAAGGCGTTTCTTACAGCGATCTATTTTTGTCTGATTCAGCAAGAATAGGAACTCTCAACGAGGCGAAAAAGCTTGACCAAAATATTCATGAGAAAGGACCACAGCAATCTTTAAAGTTGGCCACGCTGGCGCCGTCGCTCCTCAATTTATTGGTGTTTTTGGCGGATCGCCTGAAAGGCCAACTTCGAGAACAGGGTGCGCGGCACGATCTGGTAGATGCGGTATTTGAACTCGAAGGGCAAGATGATCTTTGGCTCATCGTCCGCCGCATCGAGGCGTTCGGCAAATTTCTCGATACGCGAGGACGGAAAAAATCTACTCGCCGGCTATAAGCGCGCGACCAACATCATTCGCATCGAGGAGAAGAAGGATCGGTCGCGAATATACCGGTGCGCCCGATAGGGAGCTCTACAACAGACAGAAGAACAGACGCTGGCATATGCGATAGATCGTGCCAAGGCCGCACGGCACGCGCCGTCGAAGCGGAAGATTTCGAAGGCGCCATGCGCGCACATGGCAAGACTCCGCCCGCATGTCGACGCGTTCTTCGACAAGGTCACCGTCAATGTCGACGACAAGAAGCTGCGCGAGAATCGGCTGAAGCTGCTCAACGAAATCCGCGCCGCGACGCGCGCGGTTGCGGATTTTTCCAGAATAGAGGGGTGAGTCTCGGCGTCATGCCCGGCCTTGTGCCGGGCATCCACGTCTTTACCGCGCGTCATTTCAAAGACGTGGATGGCCGGGACAAGCCCGGCCATGACGAGTAAGCGAGTTGCAAGCGCGAGGCTCATGGAGTCCGGGTTCGCGGCCCGCTGGCCGCGCCCCGGCGTGACGGCGGTTCCGAATTTCCCGAATCCTGCTAGAACCGAACGCCGCGTTGCGCGTTCTTCTTGTGCCGGGCTTTGCCGGCCTCATCCCGCCGACCCATTCGCCCCATCCGATCCTCCCAAAGACCTGAAGGACGAAATCATGGTCATCACCGCTGCTCATATCACGCCGCTTGTCGCCATCATTGCCGGCATCTTGATCCTGATCATGCCGCGGCTGCTCAACTACATCGTCGCCATCTATCTCATCTTCATCGGCCTGGTCGGCCTCAACAACGTCCATCATTTCATCAACTGGCATTAGAGGGCGGACGCTTAAGCGCCGGCGTTGCATTCGCCGCCGGCATCTGCATTAAGAATGCACCCTCGCAGCGAACGAGACACGTTGAACCGCGTTACCGAGACGCAGAATTCACTGAGACACGAAATCACAATGGCGAAATCGCGTTCAAAAATTTCCCGTCAGCCGGTGAAGAAATCGGAGCGGCGCGGCGCCGCGCTCAGCGGCCGCCGCCAAGCCGGACCAAGTCGCAGCCGGCGAAGCGCAGCGGCCGCGGGTCGGGAAAAAAGGCCAGTGGGTGTACGCTTTCGGCGGCGGCAAGGCCGCCGGCCGCGCCAATATGCGCAATCTCCTTGGCGGCAAGGGCGCCGGCCTCGCCGAGATGGCGCATCTCGGCCTCCCGGTGCCGCCCGGCTTCACCATCACCACCGAGGTCTGCACGTATTTCTACGACAACGGCAACGCCTACCCGAAGGATTTGAAGCCGCAGGTCGAGGCGGCGCTGGCCGAGGTCGGCCGCATCACCGGCAAGACATTCGGCGACGGCGAAAATCCGCTGCTGGTGTCGGTGCGCTCGGGCGGCCGCGCCTCGATGCCGGGCATGATGGATACGGTGCTCAATCTCGGCCTCAACGACGTGACCGTTGCGGCGCTGGCGGAGAAATCCGGCGACAAGCGCTTCGCCTTTGACAGCTATCGCCGCTTCATCACCATGTATTCCGACGTCGTGCTCGGCATCGCGCACCATCACTTCGAGGAAATCCTCGACCAGCACAAGGAGCGCAACGGCTACACGCTCGACACCGATCTCGAAGCCGCCGACTGGGAAGCAGATCGTCGGCGCGTTCAAGGAGCGCGTCGAAGCCGAAACCGGCCGGCCGTTTCCGCAGGACCCGCACGCCCAATTGTGGGGCGCCATCGGCGCGGTGTTCGGCTCGTGGATGAACCAGCGCGCCATCACCTATCGCCGCCTGCACGCCATTCCGGAAAGCTGGGGCACGGCGGTCAACGTGCAGGCGATGGTGTTCGGCAATATGGGCGAGACCTCGGCCACCGGCGTCGCCTTCACGCGCAATCCCTCGACCGGCGAGAAAAAGCTCTACGGCGAGTTTCTCATCAACGCCCAGGGCGAGGACGTGGTCGCCGGCATCCGCACGCCGCAGGAGATCACCGAAGACGCGCGCATCGACTGCCAGGCTCCGACAAGCCGTCGATGGAAAGCGCGATGCCGCAGGCTTTCGCCGAGCTCAAGCGCATCCACGCCGTGCTGGAAAAGCACTATCGCGACATGCAGGACCTGGAATTCACGGTCGAGCAGGGCAAGCTGTGGATGCTGCAGACGCGGAACGGCAAGCGCACCGCCAAGGCGGCTTTGCGCATCGCCGTCGAGCTGGCGAAGGAGAAATTGATCTAGCAAGGAAGAAGCGGTGACGCGCGTCGATCCCGCTTCGCTCGATCAGCTCTTGCATCCGACCATCGATCCCGAAGCCGAACGCAAGATCGTCGCCACCGGGCTGCCGGCATCGCCGGGCGCCGCCTGCGGCGAGATCGTGTTCTCGTCGGAGGACGCGGAGCTGCTCAAGAGCCAGGGGCACAAAGTCATCCTGGTCCGCGTCGAGACCTCGCCCGAGGACATTCACGGCATGCATGCGGCGGAAGGCATCCTCACCACCCGCGGCGGCATGACCTCGCATGCGGCGGTGGTGGCGCGCGGCATGGGCAAGCCGTGCGTCGCCGGCGCCGGCGCGCTGCGCGTCGATTATCGCAGCGCAGACCATGACCGCCGGCGGCGTCACCATGAAGAAGGGCGACATTCTCACCATCGACGGCTCGACCGGGCAGGTGCTCGCCGGCAAGGTGGCGATGCGCGAGCCGGAACTGGCCGGCGAGTTCGGCACGCTGATGCAATGGGCCGATGCGGCGCGCAAGCTCAAGGTTCGCGCCAATGCCGATACGCCGGCCGATGCGCTCGCCGCCGTCAAGTTCGGCGCCGAAGGCATCGGGCTTTGCCGTACCGAGCATATGTTCTTCGACGAGGACCGCATCCGCGCCGTGCGCGAGATGATCCTGGCGGAAGACGAGAAAGCGCGGCGAGTGGCGCTCGCCAAGCTCTTGCCGATGCAGCGCGCCGATTTCGTCGCGCTGTTCGAGATCATGGCCGGGCTGCCGGTGACCATCCGGCTGCTCGATCCGCCGCTGCACGAATTCCTGCCGCATACCGAGCAGCGAGATCGCCGAAGTGGCGCAGGCCATGGGCGCCGACGCCAAGAAGCTCGCCGACCGCGCCCGCGATCTGCATGAGTTCAATCCGATGCTCGGCTTCCGCGGCTGCCGTCTTGGCGATCGCCTATCCGGAAATCGCGGAAATGCAGGCGCGCGCCATTTTCGAGGCCGCGGTCGAGGCCGGCCGTTCGACCGGCAAGCCGGTCGAGCCCGAGATCATGGTGCCGCTGATCGCGACCAAGGCCGAGCTCGATCTGATCAAGGAGCGCATCGACGCCATGGCGGAAACCGTCTCGGCCGAGGCCAAGAGCCGGGTCAAATACCAGGTCGGCACCATGATCGAGCTGCCGCGCGCCGCGCTCAAGGCCGGCGAGATCGCCGAGACCGCCGAGTTCTTCTCGTTCGGCACCAACGACCTGACGCAGACCACGTTCGGCATCAGCCGCGACGATGCGGCGAGCTTTCTTGGGCATCTACACATCGAAGGGGATTTTGGCGAGCGATCCGTTCGTGTCGATCGACCGCGACGGCGTCGGCGAACTTGTGCGCATCGCCGCCGAGCGCGGCCGCAAAGTGCGCAAAGATCTCAAGCTCGGCATTTGCGGCGAACATGGCGGCGATCCGGCCTCGGTCGCCTTCTGCAACGAAGTCGGCCTCGATTACGTGTCGTGCTCGCCGTTCCGCGTGCCGATCGCGCGCTTGGCCGCGGCGCAGGCCGCGCTGGGCAAAAGCGCAAGTTCGACGGCGCTAACGCGTCCATTCCGGAAGCCGCGTAGCGGCTATCCGGAATCCGATAACCACAGTCCGTCCAGAACGAGTACCGATGGTGGTTATCGATTCCGGGCTCGCGGGCACGAGCCCGCCCCCGGAATGACGATCAAGCCGCCACACCCTTGAGGAACGCCTCGACATGCCGGCGCAGATCGGCGACGGCGGCCTCCACCGATTGCGAGGTATCGAGCACGACTTCGGCCGAGCTTTGGGTTTTCGTCGCCGCGCCGGCGACGTCGGTGAGCGCCTCGGCCATGGTCTCCGCCGCCTGCGCCGCGCTGGCGACGTTCGAGGAGATGTTGCTGGTGGCCGCGCTCTGCTGCTCGATCGAGGCGGCGACGCCGGACGCATAGTGCTGGATTTCGTGCATGCGCTGGGTGATGCGCCGGATCGAATCGACGGCGCTCGTGGTCGAGCCCTGCACGGCGAGGATTTGCCCGATGATCGCTTCGGTCGCCTTGGCGGTCTGCACCGCCAGCGATTTGACTTCCGAGGCGACGACGGCGAAGCCGCGGCCGGCCTCGCCGGCGCGGGCCGCTTCGATGGTGGCGTTGAGCGCCAACAGATTGGTCTGCTCGGCGATGGTTTGAATGAGCTTGACGATGTCGCCGATCTTCTGCGCCGAATCGGCAAGCGTCGTCATTTCGCCGTTGGTCGATTGCGCTTCATCGACCGCCATGCGCACGACGTCGTTGGTTTGCGCGATCTGCCGGGCGATTTCGGCGATCGAGGTCGCCAATTCGTCGGTGGCGTAGGCCGCGGTTTTGACGCCGGTCGACGCCTCGTTCGAGGCTTCGGCGGCGCTGGTCGCGCACAGCGAGCCGTGGTTTGCCGCGGCCGACAGCGTCATCGCGGTGGATTTCATCGCCGCCGCGCTGTCGCCGAAGGTCTTGAGCAGCGTTTCCATCGCGCCGCGGAACGACCCGATCGCGGCGTCGACCACGCCGCGGCGTTTCTGCTGGTCGGCCATGTCGTCGCGCTGCCGCTGCAACAGCTGCTGTTCGGTGACGTCCTCGTGGGTCGAAACCCATCCGCCGTCGGGCGTCGGCGCGTTGATGGCGTGAATAATGCGGCCGTCGCTGGCATTGACCACGAACTTTGAGGTTTTTCCGGCGGCGATGCCGTCCATGATCTCCTTGCAATACTTGTCGCGCATCGCCGGTGAACAATCCGGTCTGCTTGCGGTGCTCGATCAGTTCGCGCAGCCGCAAGCCCGGCTTCACCACCTCGGGCGATAGTTTGTACATGCTCAGATATTGGCGATTGCAAACGACGATGCGGCCCGCGCCATCGAACATGCACAAGCCCTGCGACATGTAGTCGAGCGCGTCCGCCAAACGGCGCGATTTTTGCTCGCGTCCGCGCCAACGCGATGGCGCCGCCGGCGAGAACGAGCAACGCGGCGACAAGAGCAGATCGTCAGGTAGGGAAACAGCGTGGTCGACATAAGCGCGCCCGGATCGAAGGACGAGTATTCCCGCGCGCGCATTGCGGTTTGGTTAACAAAACAACCAATCGCAACATCGTCGTTGCGAGGCGCGCAAGCGGCGAAGCAATCGAGCAAACGCGCGAGCGGCGCGCCTGAATTGCTTCGCTTCGCGCGTCATGGCGCGCTCGTCGGTCCGAGTTCGGCCGGAATTGCAGCGCCGATCGGCGAACTTTGCGCGATTAACAGGTCCGCAAGGTTAACCCGACAATATCCGAATGTGTCGCATTCGCGCCACTGCAGCCGCGTTTGCTGAAGATTACGGGGAAGCGTCGCGTCGTCGAACGTGCGCGTGAGGGGTGATGTTGGCGTTGCGTAACCGGTCGGTTGTCGCGTTCTCCGGTCCGTTCTGGCTTAGCGCGCTCTGCGTCGCGCTCGCGCCGACGACGATCGGCTATCAGGACCTTGCCGCGCTGCTGGCGCGGCAGCCCGCATACTGCCGAGCGCTGGCGCGACCATCTGACCGCCTCGCCGTTCGGCACCATTCACGCCGCCATGTTCAGCTTTTCGCGTCCGATCGGGACGACGACTGTCGGAGCCGGCCGGCGTTGAGCCGGTCAATTTCGACCCGCGCGCGCTCGGATCGTGAAAGTCTGGATCCGGCAGCGGCTCGGCGCTGGTGCGCCCGGCGCTGCAAGTCGAATATCCGACGGTCAACCGCCGCCTCAAAGGCGACCGCATGCCGGTGCCGCAGACTGCGCCGGCGTCGAGCGGAACGGAAAGTGCGCCGTCGTCGCAGCCGATCAATGCGCCGGCGACGCAGCCCGCGCCGGCGTCTTCGCCGGCGCCGGTTTTGGGCCCGCGGCCGAAAAGCGTCGAACGGCTTGATGCTGTGCCCGCCGCGCTCGAGGCGCCGATCGAGGCGTTCGGAACGTTGCCGACTGACAGCCCGCACGACGACGACGTGACTGGCTCGGTTACGCCGAATGCCCGAGTGCCCATGTCCGCGTTACCGAGCGTGCGCGACGAAGCGCGCGATGCGGACGTCGACGACGACATCGCGCTCGCCGACAAGCCGCCGGAAATTCCGGCGCCGGGCGAGAGCGATCAGCTGGACCGGCGCGTTCGCCGTTCGCCTCGCTGTCCTTCCTCGAAGAGGATGCGGCGCGAGCGCAACAGCCCAGCTCTATTTCAGCGGTGGCGTCATGGGTGCGCGCGGCGGACTGGAAAGCTGGCCGCTCGGGCGCGGAGCCTGTTCTGGTGTCGCGGCCGCGCGATCCGGACATCAAGCTTTCGGCTTTGGAAGCCCCGCCGGAGCCGGATGCCGGCGGCGAAACCATCGCCGAGCAAGGATGACGCCAGCCGGCTGATAAGTCCGGCGGAGCGGCTTGGCCTTGAAGGCAAGCCGCGCGCCAAGGCGGAGAAATGTCTCGCCGACGCGGTCTATTTCGAAGCGCGCGGCGAGCCGCTGCGCGGACAGATGGCGGTGGCGCAAGTGGTGATGAACCGCGTGTTCTCTGGCTACTATCCCAACAATGTGTGCGGCGTGGTTTATCAGAACGCCAACCGGCATCTCGCGTGCCAGTTCACCTTCGCCTGCGAAGGCAAGGATTTGAGCCGGATCGACGAGACTCGACATGTGGGAGCAGGCCAAGCGCATCGCCAAGGACATGCTCGACGGCAAGATCTGGCTCACCGAAGTCGGCCACGCCACGCACTACCACGCTTACTGGGTGCACCCGAGCTGGGTGCATGAAATGAACAAGATGTACCGGCTCGGCGTCCATACCTTCTATCGGCCGCGGGCCTGGGGCGACGGCTCCGACGCGCCGATCTGGGGCGCCGTGCCGGCGCTGCCGAAGCCGGCGGGCGCCGGCGCGCCGCAGGGTCCGGAGGCGGCCAAGGAGCCGGGCAAGGAGCCGAACAAGGAGCCGGCGGCCACGGTTAGGAGCCCGCAAGCGGCGGTTTCGCCGGAAGCCGGCGCGCCCAAGAGCGCACCGATCGCAAAACTCTAAAGGCCGCCGCTCGACGCAAGGCAGCCATGCGCTCATCTGCGCATTAGAAAGTTTCATTTGGGCGATCCGTGCCAGCACCTTATTTTGGCGGTTCGCGAAATTTTTGCCGGAATTGCCATGCCCACAAATCCAACGAACAGCCATTGCCGCGCCCGCCGCAGCGAAGTTCGGCACATGGCGGACGCCTGTCGTCGTCATCGGCTTCGGCTGTCTGATTGCAGCGCTCGCTTTCGGCCCGCGCTCGTCGCTCGGTTTCTTTCTCGCGCCGTTGTCGAACGCCAATCACTGGGGCCGCGACGTCTTCGCCTTCGCGCTCGCGGTGCAAAATCTTCTTTGGGGTGTGGCGCAGCCCATCGCCGGCTCGATCGCCGACCGTTACGGCGCGGTGCGGGTGCTGTCGCGTCGGCGCGCTGCTTTACGCTCTCGGCCTGGTGCTGATGGCCTATTCGACCAATGCGGCGATGCTCGACCTGACGGCGGGCGCGCTGATCGGGTTCGGCCTGGCAGGCTGCACGTTTCCGATCGTGCTCGCGGCCTTCGGCAAGATATTGCCGCCGGAATGGCGCTCGACCGCGTTCGGGCTCGGCACGGCGGCGGGCTCGTTCGGCCAATTTTTGTTTTCTCCGCTCGCGGTTCTGCTGATCGACCAGGTCGGCTGGCAGCACGGGCTCGTCGTGTTCGGCATCATTGTGTTGGCCGTGTTGCCGGCGTCGCTGGCGCTGGCTTCGCCGGCATCGGAAGAAACGCAAACCGCCTCGCAATCGTTGCGGCAGGCGCTTGGCGAGGCCTTGGCGCATCGGTCCTACGTACTGCTGATGCTCGGCTTCTTCACCTGCGGCTTTCAGCTCGCCTTCATCACCGTTCACCTGCCGGCTTATCTCGCCGATCGCGGCGTCGCGTCCGAGGTCGGCGGCCAGACGCTGGCCGCGATCGGATTGTTCAACATCATCGGCTCACTGGCCTCCGGTTGGCTCGGCGACCGCATGCCGAAGCGTTATCTGCTCTCACTGCTCTATTTCGGCCGCGCCGCGGCGATTCTCGCCTTCATTGCGTTTCCGATCACGCAGTTCAGCTGCATCGTGTTCGGCGCCGCCATGGGCCTGATGTGGCTCTCGACCGTACCGCCGACCAACGGCATCATCGTTGTGATGTTCGGCACGCGCTGGCTGGCGATGCTGTCGGGCGTCACCTTTTTCAGCCATCAGGTCGGCGGCTTCCTCGGCGTCTGGCTCGGCGGCATCGTATTCGACCGCACCGGTTCCTACGATCTGGTGTGGTGGCTGGCGATCCTGTTCGGCGTGCTCTCGGCGCTGATCAATTTGCCGATCGTCGAGAAGCCGGTGCCGCGCGCCGGAGCCGCTGCCGGCTTAGCGAAACCTCGCCGTCTTGCCCGGCGCAAGCGACCGACCATTGGCCGGCGCAATCGCAAGACCTTGTGCCGGGCATCCACGTCTTACACACTGCGACGCGTCAATGTCGCGGCGGGCAGTGACCCGCCGATGACGAACGCTGGGAGCAGTGGTGTGGGTACGTTCAAGGCCATCGTCATCGACAAGACCGACGCCGGGCAGACCGTCCGACTCACCGATTTCGACGACAAGGATTTGATGGACGGCGACGTCACCGTTGCCGTCGAATATTCCACGCTCAATTACAAAGACGGGCTGGCGCTGACGGGAAAGTCGCCGGTGGTGCGGCGCTTCCCGATGATCGCCGGCATCGATTTTGCCGGCACGGTGGAATCCTCGTCGCACCCGAACTGGAAACCGGGCGACAAGGTGATCCTCAACGGCTGGGGGCTCGGCGAAACGCATCTCGGCGCTTACGCCGAAAAGGCGCGCGTCAAGGGCGATTGGCTGGTGCGGTTGCCGGCGCGCATGAGCCCGCGCGAAGCGATGGCGATCGGCACCGCCGGATACACCGCCATGCTTTCGGTCATGGCGCTGGAGCGGGCCGGTATCGTGCCGGCGCGCGGCAGCATCATCGTTACCGGCGCCGCCGGCGGCGTAGGTTCGGTCGCCATCGCGCTATTGGCCAAGCTCGGCTACGCGGTCATCGCTTCGACCGGGCGGCCGTCGGAAGCGGACTATCTCAAGGGGCTCGGCGCGGCCGAAGTGATCGAGCGCAAGGAACTCACCGGACCGCCGCGGGCGCTCGGCAAGGAGCGCTGGGCCGGCGGCATCGATTCGGTCGGCTCGACCACGCTTGCGAATGTACTGTCGATGACGCGCTACGGCGGCGCCATTGCCGCCTGTGGACTTGCCGGCGGCATGGATTTGCCGACCACGGTCGCCCCCTTCATCCTGCGCGGCGTGTCGCTCCTGGGCATCGATTCGGTGATGTGCCCGCTGCCGTTGCGGCAGGAGGCATGGCGGCGTCTCGAAACCGACCTCGACCGCGGCAAGATCGCGAAAATGACCAGCGAAATCGCTCTTGCCGAGGTCATCGATGCCGGCGCGCGCATCATCGCCGGCGAGGTGCGCGGCCGAATTGTGGTAAAAATTCGGTAAGCGGCGCACAATTTTGCCCGGGAAAATCGCGAGAAATTCGGCTAGTGTGCGGGGGCTTATGGTAAGGGGACGGTTAAGAAATTTTGTTAACATCACCCTCGTGTTGAGAGTGGAGTTGCCGATGTTGTTGCGCGTTGCCGTCGTTGCGGGTGGGTGCATTTTGGGTGCTGCCTCGGCCATGACCGAGGAACTCGGACCCGAGCAGGCCAAGGCGTTCGTCGTCGGCAAGCTGTTCTCTTACACCTGCTTCGACGGTACCGCCGGCGTGGGCCGCGTCTTCGCCGATGGTTCCGTCATCGGCACGATCCGGCCCGGCGGCCGGGGCGAGGTGCGATTCGCCAGTTTGCCTGCCCGGCACGCTTCGGATCGAAGGCAGCTCGATGTGCGCGCACCTGTCGGGCTTGCCGATGCAGCCGTGCTTCCGGGTCGAGAAAATCGACTATCGGAGCTTTCGCGGATCGATCGCCGGCTTAGGCTTCGCCTATTGCGATTTCTCCCAGCATAACGCGCGCGCCCAGATCATCAGCCGCGGGCCGGAACCGCGCACCCGTATCACCAGCCGCATGCCGGCGCCGGCGCAGACGGCGCCGGTGCAGGACTGTGCCGGTGCAGACCGCGCCCGTCGTGCCGGTACAGGCGGCGCCGGTGGTGCCGGTGCAACCCGCGCCGGCGCCGATCGTGCCGGTCCAGGCGACGCCGAACGTCCCGGCTGACACGACGCCGACCGCGACGCTGCGGCCCGGCAATCGCTGACTAGCGGAAAGAGCGAATAGCGAATAGGGAGTAGCGAATACGGGTCATTTCTATTCGCTATTCGCCACTCACCATTCGCTCACTCTAAATCCAGCCGAAATGGATTGCCCTCGAGCGCGATCTCGCCGCGCCCGATGGTTTCGATCGCCGCAATCATGCGGCCATCGCGGCCGAGCAGCCGATCCGCCAGCGATACGATGCGGATGTTGGGCGTGGCGGTCGGCGAGGCGCGCCGCAACGCTTGCGCGATGCTTCCCTCGTCGCGGTGCGGATTGAGCGCGCAGACGCGTCGCATAGGCGCTGGCGGTCGAGCGGCTGATGCCGGCATAGCAATGCACCACCAGCGGCGCGCGGCGATCCCAGCGACGCACGAATTTCAACAGATCGGCAACATGCTCCTCGTCCGGCATGATGTAGCCGTCGAGCGGCGAGGAAATGTCGTGCAGCCGCAGCCACAGGTGGTTCGCTTCGACGATGGCGCTCGGCCGTTCGATGCGGTCTTCGTCGGCCAACAGCGACACGACATGGCGCGCGCCGGTATCTTCGACGGTCTCGTGCAGCCGGGCGAGGGAGCAGACGTGAATCATGGAATCAGGATGTCGTTTTCGCGAGTGTCATATAGGTATGACCGGCGGCACAAGTGTGACGCTTGTTGCGTCGGCGGATGATGCCGTGGCCTTATTCCTGCGGCGGCGCAGCCGCCGTGGCCGGTGTCCGCGGGTACAACAGCCGCTGATAAAGCCAGCCGATGCCGAGGAGGACGACGCCAAGCCCGATCACCGAAAGCGCGCGGTAGATGCCGCTGATGCTCGCGGTATCCCAGATGAACACCTTGGCGACGGTCACCGTAATGACGCCGA
Source organism: uncultured Alphaproteobacteria bacterium (assembly GCA_963804405.1). Taxonomy (GTDB): domain Bacteria; phylum Pseudomonadota; class Alphaproteobacteria; order Rhizobiales; family Xanthobacteraceae; genus BOG-931. The sequence continues at coordinate 19,799 of CAWDQG010000015.1, forward strand.
GCGCCAGGTAGCGCGCCGGCTGCGAGCGCAGGAAAAAGCCGACCGCCAGCAGCACGATGCCGAAGATCAGCCAGACCGTCGAATAGCAATATTGCTCGGCGTCGCTGGTCGGCCCGGCCAGAATCGGGCCGTGGAACAGCCGCCGCACTTCAAGCGTGAGATAGAACAAGGCCAGCGTCACCGCCGTGGTCGCGGCGACGACGCGGTAAGGCATCGGCCGTGTCGTGCGCGCGATCAGCGCCAGTATGATCGCCAGCACGGCCGGCAGGCCGTAGCCGAGCAGGATGGTGTTGAAAAACACGCCGTCGACCGGCGGTGTTGGCGAAGCGCGACTCGGCGACGAGGATCAGTTCGAACACGATGGCGCAGAGCGTCAACGCCGCAATCACCAGCGCGCCGACATTGTGCACGATGCTGCCGGTCCGTCCGCGGATGCGCTCGAGGCCGATGGTCAGCGCCAGTCCGGCATTGACGTCGAGGGCGGCTTCGGTGATGTCGTTCACCGGCTGGTAGATGTCGCCGCCGGTGACGTAGTGGCGGATTTCGAAAATCACCAGCAGCACGGTGAACAGGATCGCGCCGGAATCGGCGATGCGCGCCGGAAGGTCGTCGGCGCGCCGCCGCAACAGCCATCCGGCGACCCAGAATGACAGCGCCGGCACGCCGTAGCCGTACAGCAGCCAGTTGAAGATCGGCGTGGTGCCGAGATCGTCGCCGACGATGCGCGGCTCGTAGCCGATGCGGGCGACCGTCACCGCGACCATGACGGCGGCGACCCAGCGCAGCGCCGGCAGCGGCCGTTTCTCGGCGACCCACGCGGCTCCCGGCGCCATCAGCGCCAGTCCAATCGTCAGCCAGCCCTTCTCCAGCGCGAAGGTGAGCGCCAGCGCGAGCGCGGCGAGCGTGCCGGTCGCGAAGATCGCGCCCGATGCGGCGAGCCCGGGTCGAGCCTCGCGCTGCACCAGCGTCTCCGTTGCCACCGCAAAGATCGCCGCGAGTAGCAGCGCCAGTCCGGCGAACGGCAGCGAGCGATCCAATTCCGCGATCCGATAATAGAGCGCGATCAGCATGGCGAGCGGCACGAAGACCGCCGATGCGGACCACAAGATCGGCACCAGCGCGCGCGTCGAACGGCCTTGCGCCAGGAAGCCGGTGATGCCGAACATCGCCGCCCATGCGGCGGCAACAAAAAGGTGCGGCCCGTAATCGTAGCGCTGCGGATCCGCGATCGCCGGCGCCGCCGGCCCGGCGGGCGCGATCAGATTCGAAAGATTCATCGGCACTGCCCAGTCGGCCACCACCGCGACCGCAAGCACCGCGGCGACCGGCACGGCGCCGGTCGCGGCTTCCGTCCGCCAGGCGATGGCGACCGTCGCCACCGTGAGCACGACGAACGCGGTGAACGCGATCGCGTCGTGCCGGCTGGTGAGAACGAGAAACGCCGCGACCAACAGATAAGCCGACAGCGCCAGCGTCGAGAGCCAATCGACTTCGCCGGGTTTGGCCTCGGGCCCATACAGCAAGCCGCAGACGAGGAAGATGGCGGCGAGGACGAAACCGGCGAGCGCGTTGAAGACGTGCGCGCCGATCGCCTCGACCGGGAACAGCATCGGCTCCCGGAAACGTCCAGAGCGCGCCGAGCACGATCGCGGTGACGGCGAGCCACGGCCACAATCTCGCGCGCGCCAGCGCGAACGCGGCGGCGGTGACGACCGCGACGTAAATATAAAGCGACCAATAATCCGGCTTTTCGGAAGCAACCAGGAGCGGCGCGACAAAGGCGCCGACGACGCCCAAGCCGGCTAGCGCCGGGCCGTGCAGCAAGCGCCGCCGCCAAAGTCGCGAGCGCGACGAGGCCGAGCAAAATAAAAGCGGCGCCCGGCGGCAGGAAGTCATAGAGCGCGTAGGCGGCATAAACCGTCGCGTACGCCACGATGGTGCCGGCCGCGGTCAGGATGCTTGGGATATCCGCCGATGGCAGGCCGGTGAAGACCCGACAATCGTTCGTTGCGCCGGGCCCATTCGCCGACGGCGATCAGAGCGACGGCGAGCAGCGCGCCAAGCGCGATGCGAACGCCGGGGCCGATGAGACCCTGCTGGATCGTATAGCGAACCAGAAATATGCCGCCGAGCGCCAGCGCTATGCCGCCGACCCAGACGACCCAGCGCGTGCCGAACCGCTCCTCAAAACTGATCGATCGCGGCGGCGGCGCGGCGGCGCAGGCGGGATCGGAGGCGGCAGATGCGGGGGCAGCGGCGGCGGCGCAGCGGCGGCTGCCGGAGTTGGCTGAGATTCCGGCGGCGTCGCTGCTGGCTCGGGCGGCAGCGTCGGGGCAGGCGCGGGTTCCGGTGGGACTGCAAGGGTCCGCCGCGCTGCGCCGCTACCGCCGGGCGCGGCGTGCGCTCAAGCTCGAGCGCCCGTATTCTTCCGTCGAGACGCGCGAAGTCGTTGCGCAGCGACAGAACCATGACCAGTGCGACAATGGCGATGACCGGAAAGGCCAGTGCCAGCAGCACCAGGATCACGAGCAAATCGAACATGGAAGCCGCCGCCCAGCTTGTCACCACGGACTGTATTGGACGTACGCGCACAAGCGAAAGGTTCAATGTTCGCCGCCTTCTTGGCGCCGCTCCTTCAACCGCCGCTGACGAAAAGCTTTCTGAATCGATCGAGGTAGCGCGCCTGCGCCGTGTCGGCGGACCAGGATTTGAGGTAGTCGCGCTCGATCGACAGCGAAATCGCCGGCGGGCGCCCGAAGAAGCGGCGGGCCTCGGTGATGTTGAAGCCGGCGAGGCGGGTGGCTTCGAGGAAGGCCGCTTCGCGATCGGCGGTCTTGATCAGCTTTTCCAGGTCCGGCGGCGACTTCGCCGGCAAGCCGAAACGGCGATGGATCGCCGTGAGCAGGCGCCGCTCGACCACCTTGTAGGCGTCGCCGATCACCGCCTTGAACGGCGAGATCATGTCGCCGATCACGTATTCGGGCGCGTCGTGCAACAGCACCGCGAGCCGCCGGCTGCGATCGAGGCCCGGCGCGCGCGTGTGCGCCAGCGTCTCGACCAACAGCGAGTGCTGCGCGACGGAAAAAATGTGCGGACCGCTGGTCTGTCCGTTCCAGCGCGCCACGCGCGCCAAGCCGTGCGCGATGTCCTCGATCTCAATGTCGAGCGGCGACGGATCGAGCAGATCGAGCCGGCGGCCTGACAGCATGCGCTGCCAGGCGCGCGGCGATGCCGCGGCCGCGCCTGCCGGTCGCCTTGCGTTTGTTGATGAGGGCCGCGCTCGTCGCGTCCGCGCGACTCGGAAGCGGGGGAGGGGGCCAATGGAAGCCTCGGCATCACGGCAAACTAGCTTGCTTGTGATCTTCCGCAAATGGCACCGCGATTGCGGCATGGGTGTCGGAATGTCAAATGATCCGGCCACGGGATCATGCCATGTCGATCGATATCCAGCCGGTGACTGGCGAACTGCGCGAGCCGGCGGTCGAGTTGTTGGCGCGGTTCTTCCGCGAGGAAGGTTTTGCCACGCCGCGGCCGCGTATCGCCGAGAATCTCGACCGCATGCTCGCCGATCCGTATTGCTGGTGCGCGCTCGCGGTCGCGGACGGCATAGCGCAGGCGGTGGTCACCGTCTCGACCGTGCTTTACATCGAATGGGGCAGGCTCGGCGAGATCGGCGATCTTTATATCCTGCCGGAGTATCGCCGCCGCGGCCTGGCGCGGCTCCTGGTCGAGCGGGCCAAGGACTGGTGCCGGGCGCATGGCTGCTCGGCGGTCGGGGTGACGATCACGCCGATTGGCGAACAGCGCTATCGGCTCAGCCAATTCTACGCCCGGCTTGGCTTTGAGATGAGCGGGCGTATGTCGGCCTCGGCTATGCTGTGAAGCAGCGCCGCCCCGCGCCTTGGCCGGCGCGAGGCAGCGATGGCGTCGGGTTCTACGCGCTTTACGCCGCCTTCCGTCCCCACAGCCGGTTGGTGGCGATGTCGGCGCCTTCGCGCATGGTCTTGAGCTTGAGCCAGACCACGTCTTCGGCGACCCATTCCCAGCCGGCAAACGTGCCGAAGCCGCAATCGGAAGAGGCGATGACGCGTTCGCGATCGCCGACCGCCGCGACCGCCTGCTCGATGCGCTGCGCCACCACTTCCGGATGCTCGACCAGGTTGATTTTCGAGTCGATGACGCCCGGCAGCAGCACCATGTTGTCGGGGAATTTGTGTTTCTTCAGCGCGCCGTATTCATGCTGGCGGCGGGCATTGGCGAACTCGATGGAGAGCCCGCCGACATGGGCCTGGTAGAAGGCCGGCAACAGCGGCTCGAGGCCGATGTCGTAGATGTGCGGCCCTTCCCAATTGCCCCAGCAGATATGCAGCCGCACCCGGTCGCGCGGAATGCCTTCGAGCGCCTTGTTCAGCGCGGTGATGTGCAATTCGACGATCTTGACGTATTCGGCGTCGGACTTGTCCTGGAACAGGAGCACCCGCTCCATCGCCAAATCCGGCGCGTCGATCTGCAGCACCAGGCCGGCGTCGACCACGGACTTGTATTCGTAATGCATCTCGCGGGCGATGGCGTCGAGATAGCCTTCGTAGGTCGAATAGTGCGCGTTGAGCATGGTGGTGGCGATGATCCCCGGCGACGGCTCGGCGAAGAACATCTCGGCGAACGGCGGCTTTATCGTCGCCGCCGCATGCTTGAAGCGGTCGAGTTCGGTCTTGATCGCTTCCTTGTCGTGATATTTGAGCTCGCCGGTGCATTCGGGGCAGCCGAACACTTTGCCGGTCTTGGGCATGCGCGCCGAGAACTTTTCGGTGAACAGCGGCAGCTCGATCCACTCGCGGCCGAACGGCCGTTTCAATTCGCCGCCGAAGCCGTGCATGCGCTTCGGTATGTAGGTCTGGAAGCCGACGCGGCCCTGTTCGCCGTCATTGGCGATATCGACGCCGGCCCAGCGTTGCTTCTCCATGACGAAGGCGACGCGCTTGTCGATCCGATCGGTGAGCTTGGCCTTGTCGACCTTCTCGCCGGCCTCATCCGCAATCAACAGATCATTGAGCTCGGCGCCGCGCGGCAGGCTGCCGGTGTGCGTGGTTAAAATATGGTCGACGCTCTTGTGCATGCACTCCTCCCATTCGAATTTTAGTTGGCCGCCAACATTGTGCGGGCGAGTATGCCAGCCCGTTGCTGCGATGCGCAAGATGATGCTGTCCGCCGAAATGCGGCCGCGGCGCAATGGCGCTCTGTTAGTTGCCGCCAATAGTCGCCGCTCAAGGCGCGGTACGCGAAAAGCGCATGCTCGCGCGCCGGTGGGCTGCGGCCACGTGCACAAAGGGCCACGGCCCACACTGTTTCGTCCAAACAAATCGTGGTTACCGCCGGCGCCGATTTCCGCTGCAGCGCTTGGCACCGCCGGCAAAAGCAGAGTATGCTTCTGGCGCACAAAGATCATCTGGGAATGTCCGGTTGTTTCGTTCGCTCCGGACCAAAACAGATGCACAGGGGAGGAATGCATGTTGTCACCACGCAATCTTGCGCTTGGCGTTTCGACGTTGGGCCTGGTGGTCGCTATGGCGACACTTCGGCTACGCCGTCGACATGACGAAAGTTAAGCTCTATCCCGACAAGAAAGGCACGGTCGCCGACTTGCAGCCGATGTCGAAATTCTGCGGCACCAAAAAGATCAAGGTCGCGTTGTCCGACGGTTGGGGCGGCAATTACTGGCGTCACATCACCCGCGCCGAGTTCGAGGACGAAGCGTCGAAATGCCCGAACATCACCGAGACGCGCTACACCGACGGTGAGTTCAAGCCCGAGAAGCAGATCGCCGACATCGAAGGTCTGATCGCCCAGAAGTACGACGTCATCGTCAGCTTCCTCGACGGCGGCCCGGCGATCTTGAAGGCGACGCGCGAAGCGACCGGCGCCGGCGTGGCGGTGGTGCCGTACGATACCGGCGACAAGTTCCCCGGCGTCATCGGCAAGGATTATCTCGACCGCGCCACCGAAAGCCAGGAAGAGGTCGGCGCACAGGCCGCCGAATGGCTGGCCAAGACGCTCGGCGGCAAAGGCAACATCATCATGTTCGGCGGCACGCCGGGCAATCCGATGACTGAAGCGCAGACCCATGGATGGCGGCCGGTGTTCGCCAAATATCCGGGCATCAAGGTGCTCGAGACGGAGCCGGTGCCGACCATGTGGGATCCGGCGGTGGCGCAGCAAAAGACCGCGGCGCTGATCGCCAAGTACCCGCAGATCGACGGCGTCTATAGCGAGACCGTCGGTCCGATCCGCGCTTTCATCGCCGCCGGCAAGCCGCTTCCGGCTTATGCGGGACAGGCGCTGATGGACCTGAGCTGTCTCGCCGCGGAGCATCCGGAAATGAAAATGATGAGCATCGACGCTCACACCTGGATGGTGCGGCTGGCGTTGCGCAAGGCAGTGGCGGCAACGCAGGGCATCGACAACGACGAGCCGAGCCTGATCACGCTGCCGTTTGTTGAGGATTCGACGTCGAAGGATCCCAAGCTCGCGAACAAGTGCGACAAGTCGATGCCGATGGACTCCATCCCCGGCTCGATGCTGAGCAACGATCAGCAGAAAAAAGCGCTGCGGCAAGTAAGCCGGACAGTCGATCTCGGTGTCGCTGCAAGAGCTCAGCCCGCCTTCCCTCGAAGGGGAAGGTTGGGCTGAGTTCTTTATTGTTGCGTTTCTCGACCTAAAGGACTGAATTGGGGAAATGGCGGACGATCGAATAAGCCGTCTGCGAATGCCCGGACTGGGCCTCGATCTCAGCGAGTTGCCGCTAGCAGCGAAGGCCCTGATCGCGACCGCGCTTCTGGTGCTGATCGGCGGCATCGCCGCCCCGAGCACGATCTCCACCGCGGCGATCCTCTCGACATTGCCGTATTTCGCCATTCTCGCCGTCGCCTCGATCGGCCAGCATCTGGTGATCCAGCAGCGCGGTCTCGACCTCTCCACCGCGGGCATCATGTCGTTCTGCGCGGTGGTCGTGACCAAGCTGCCGGACGGCAGCACCGATGCCGGCGTGGTCATTTTCTGGATTGTGGCGGCGCTCGCGATCGGCGCGGCGATCGGCGCCATCACCGGGCTGATCGTCACCTATCTGCAAGTGCCGCCGCTGGTCACCACGATCGGCATCAACGCCATTCTGTTCGGTTTGACCTATTTCGTGTCGACCGGCGCCTCGGTGCAGTCGCCGCCGATGATGGTCAGTTTCTTCGTCAGCAGCTTCCTCTATGTGCCGGTCTTGGTCTGGGTGCTGCTGCTGGTGGCCGGTGCAACGATCTTCGTCCTGACCTTCACCACGATCGGGCGGCGCTTCATCGCGGTGAGCGTCAATCCGCCGGCTGCACACGCCGTCGGCGTGCCGCTGAAGACCTACAGCATTCTCACCTACGCCATCGCCGGGCTCATGTACGCCATCGCCGCGCTGATGCTGTCGGGCTACCTGGTCTCGCCGACGGTGCTGTGCGGGCTGCCTTATCTGCTCGGCACCATTGCCGCCGTCGTGGTCGGCGGCAATCCGCTCGGCGGCGTCACCAAGGGCAGCGTGCTGGCGACCGTCGTCGGCGCGTTCTTTCTGACGTATCTGGCGCAGCTGGTGACGGCGCTCGGCTTCGGCAGTTCCGCCGAGGATCTGGCCGACGCGATCATCGTGCTGGGCGGCGTGGCGCTTCCCGAGATAACCCGGCGGCTCCGCTATGCATGACGTCTTGGACACGGCCAAGACCGGGCCCACGACCGCGCACGTGCCGGTCATGACGCTCGCCAGCATGCGCAAGAGCTTCGGCCCGGTGCAGGCGCTCAAAGGCGTCGACGTCCTGATCATGCCCGGCGAGGTGCATGCCATCGTCGGCGAGAACGGCGCCGGCAAGTCGACGCTGATCGGCATTGCCGCCGGCGTGCTGCGCGCCAATTCCGGCGCCATCTATTACGGCGGCAAATATGTGAAAGCGCCCGATCCGCGGCAGATGCGCGAGGACGGCGTCTCGGTCGTTTATCAGCATCCGGCTTTGGCGCCCGATCTGACCGTGCTGGAAAATCTTCAGCTCGCGGCGCCATCGCTCGCCGGCGCCGAAGGCGCCGCCGAGGCCGAGCGCCTGTTGGCGCGGATCGCGACCGACGAACTGCGCATGCCGGTCGGCAAGCGCGTCGCCGAATTGTCGCTGGCGCAGCGTCATATCGTCGAAATCGCCCGCGCTCTGGCAACCCACCCGAAAGTTCTGTTCCTCGATGAGCCGACCGAGCCGTTGCAGCAGGGCGACGTGCGCAAGCTGTTCGACCTCATCGGCGAATTGAAACGCGACGGCGTCGGCATTGTCTACGTCTCGCATCGGCTGCACGAGGTCGACGAACTGGCCGATCGCGTATCGGTGATGCGCGACGGCGAAATCATCGACAGCCGGCTGGCGGAATCGATCACCCCGGCCGAGATCGTGGCGCTGATTGCCGGCCGGCCGCTCGGCCAGATTTTCCCGGCCAAGGCAACCAAAGTGGGCGCGCCGCTGTTCGCGGTCAGCGGCTTGAGCGGCCGCGGCTTCGATCAGGTCGATCTCGTCGTCCATGCCGGCGAGATCGTCGGCCTTGCCGGCATCGAAGGCGAGGGCCAGCGCGAGTTCATTCGCGCCGCCGCCGGCGTCGACCGCCGCCATGGCGGCGAGGTGCGCGTCAGGGATGTCAAGATCGCCGGCGACAGCCCCGGCGCGTTTCGCCGCTCCGGCATCGGCTTTATTCCCGACGATCGCCACGCCGAAGGCGTGTTCCTCAATCTGACGCTGCGCGAGAATTACAGCCTCGGTTTCTTGGATTCGATCTCGCGCTATTGGGTGATCGACCGCAGCGCCGAAGTCGGCCGCGCCAACGCCATCACCAAGGATTTGCGCGTCCGCGCTGCGTCCGTCGAATCAAAGCTGTTCGAAATGTCCGGCGGCAATCAGCAAAAGGCGCTGTTCGGCCGCGAGATTTCGGCGAAGCCGACGGTGCTTTTGGTCGACGAGCCGACCAAGGGCGTCGATATCGGCTCGCGCAGCGAGATTTACCAGCGCCTGCGCGCCATCGCCGATCAGGGCCTGGCCGTCCTGGTTTCGTCCTCCGACGGCATCGAGCTCGAAGGCATTTGCGACCGGGTGCTGATCTTCGCCCGCGGCCGCATCGTCGACGAATTGTCGGGCGCCGCCGTCACCGACGCCGCCATCACCGAAGCCAACCTCACCGCCACCGTATCGCGGGCGAGCAAGACGCCCGCCGGCATGCAAGTCCGCCGCTGGCGCGAATTCGCCGCCAGCGATCATTTCCCGGCTTTGGTGCTGGCCGTTCTTACCCTCATCATTCTCGGCGGCACGCAGGCTCTGAACGGCTACTTCCTGTCGCCGTTCAGCATCAAAAGCATCCTCTCCTTCTTCAGCATCCTCGCGTTCCTGTCGAGCGCGCAGCTGGCGACGGTGCTGGTCGGCGCGATCGATCTTTCGGTCGGGCCGCTCGCCGGCCTTTGCGTCGTGCTGGCGTCGTTCCTGGCGCCCGACGGCGTCGAAAGCGGACCGTTCGCGGCCGGACTGATCGCCATCCTGATGTTCACGACCGGCTTCGGCTTGTTGCAGGGCCTGTTGATCACCTCGCTTCGCCTGCCGGCCATCGTGGTGACCATCGCCACCTTCATCGGACTGCAAGGCGTGTCGTTGCTGCTGCGGCCGACCGCCTCCGGTCAGATCGACGACGCCATTTCCAACGCCGCGCAATTTCCGATCTGGTTCCTGCCGGCCGGAGTGGTGCTGACCTTGGCGATGGTCGCGAGCGCCGAATAGCTGCTGTATCGGACTGCTTTCGGGCGGAGCTTCCGCGCCGTCGGCTCGAGCCCGCTTGCCAGCCATCGGCTCGGCATCGACAGCCAGCGGCTGACCTGGCTCGCTTTTGTCATCTCGGGGTTCCTGGCCGGAATCGGCGGATTGATGCTCGCCGGCCAGGTCGGTATCGGCTCGCCATCCACCGGCACCGACTACACGCTGATGAGCATCACCGTCGTGGTGCTGGGCGGTGCGAGCGTTGCCGGCGGGCGCGGCTCTTTCGTCAGTACGCTGTTCGGCGCGGCATTGGTGCAGGCGACTTCGAGCGCGTCTTCCTACATCGACGCCAATTCCTCGGTGCACTACACCGTCATCGGCACGTTGACCTTGCTGGCGGCGATTTTTTTCAGTCTGGCGCGGCGCCGCGCGGCGAGCGCGTGAACGTCATTCCGGGCGGCCAAAGGCCGAGCCCGGAATCCATAACCACAGGTCAAGCGGGACAGGCGCCGGTGTCGCCTGAACCAATCGTGATTATGGATTCCGGGCTCCACGCTTCGCTCGGCCCCGGAATGACGGCTACTTCTTCCTTGCCAGCTTCTGCACCGCTTCGTGGCGGTGGCAGGTGATCAGATGATCGTTGACCATGCCGACCGCCTGCATGAAGGCGTAGACGATGGTCGGCCCGACAAACTTGAAGCCGCGCTGCGCCAGCTCCTTCGACATCGCCCGCGATATCGCGGTTTCCGCCGGCACCTGCCGCACGGTCTTGAAGCGGTTGACCTTCGGTTTGCCGTCGACGAAATCCCACAGCAATTTGGAAAAGCCCGGCCCTTCTCCATGATCTCGAGCCAGGCGCGAGCCGAGAGCACGGTGCCTTCGATCTTGGCGCGATTGCGCACGATACCGGCGTCCTGCATCAGCCGCTCGACTTTTTTCGGCGTGTAGCGCGCGATCTTTTCCGGAACAAAACCGTCGAAGGCGCGGCGGAAATTCTCGCGCTTGCGCAAAATCGTGATCCACGACAGGCCGGCCTGGAAGCCGTCAAGCATGAGCTTCTCGTACAGCGCGCGATCGTCGTATTCGGGCACGCCCCATTCCTCGTCGTGATAGGCGATGTAGAGCGGGTCGTCCTTCGGCCAGGGACAGCGCGGCAGGCGCGTCGGCTTCGGCGAGAGCCGTCATTCGGCGGCCTTCGAGCCATCGGGAAAGGCGAACCGGGCCCATTCCGGCTTGATCGGCCGGATCGCAACGCCGCCGGCGATAAGCTCTTCGCCGCGCGAGGCCGCGTCGGCAACGCGGTCGAGGCGCAGGAGCGCCAGCCCGTGGCCCGCGGCCGCCGATCCCATGGTGCCGACCTGGCGCTCGCCGGCCATGACGGCAACGCCCGCGGCCGGCGCCGCGCCGTCATAGCGGACCGGCATCGCGCGCGTGCGCGCGATGCCGCGATGCTCCATGCGCGAGACGACTTCCTGGCCGACATAGCAGCCCTTGGCGAAATCGACGCCGCCGAGCTGGTCCATGTCGGCCTCGTGCGGGAAGGCGTCGCCATAGGCGAAATCCACGCCGCCGCGCGGAATGCCGAGCGCAATGCGATGCGCTTCGTATTCGCTGGCGTCGACAAGGCTGGCGCCGAGACCGGCCGCGGCGTCGGCGGCGCGGTGCGGCGGTATCATGACGCGAAGTCCAAGCGCGGGCAGGCGGGGGTCGGCATAAGCGAGGCCGATCCCGGCAGCGCCGTTTCCATCCCAAGCCGCCAGCACGCCGAGAATCTCGGACAAATCCTCGACCATGATGCGGGAGCGGAGCTTGTAGAGATTGAGCTTGTCGACCAGCGGCTTCGCCAGCGCGCGCGCAACGTCGAGGAAGAAGCCGCCGCCATCCTGCGCCGGCGCTTCGGTGACAATGAAATCCGCGAAGATTTTTCCCTGCGGCGACAACAGCGCGCAAAAGCGTGCCGCGCCCGGCGCGAGCTTGAGAATATCGGCGCTGACGAGCCCGTGGAGGAAGTTGCGCGCGTCGTCGCCGGCAACTTTCACCACCCCGCGGTCCAACAGCAAAGCAGCTTTCATCTCGGCCAAACTTCCCTGCGAAGCCAGCCTTTTCCAGCGACGATAAAAATTCCCACTCTCCAAACTAAGGTTCCGGACGGTTCCGCTCAAGGACTGCGCTGGCTCAATCGGCAATGCGCGCAACACGTTCGATAAATAGCCCGGGGATGCCTAGCGCGCGTCAATGGAACAGGGACCATAGAGCCGAGGCCGGCAGCGACCAATTTTCACGGCCGTCGGCGACGGCGCGCACATCGTTCCGAGTGTGGCAAGTCTTAGAGACCAGTCAGTGCGCGATCGCAAGTGTGGCGGGAAAGCGGCAATGGACTCTGCGCTATATCGACCGAAGAACCGCAATCACCAAGCGAGGCCTCAGCGTGGAGGCGTTACCGCAGGCAATCTATTGCCGCGACAGCTCCACGGAAAATTCGCCGTTGCGAATGCGCGACGGCAGGCTCTCGGCGTAGCGGGCGGCGGCTTCTTCGCCGTAGGTCGAAATCAGTTCGGCGAGCGCGAGAAACAGCGCGGTTTGCGCCAGGCAGTCGCCGTCGATGCCTTCGTGCCGCGCGCCGACCCACGCCTCTTGCAAATAGCCGAGCGCCAGCCGCTTCTGTTCGTGATCGGCCACGGCTTCGTGAGCCGCCTGAATTTGCGTCGCAATGCTCATTGAATTCTGTGCCGCCGCAGCCCGCAGCTTCCCTGACCGACGGCAACGTTAGCACGGCACCCCCGGGCGCTAAGTCGAACCTCAAGGAAGGGTTAATTCAGCGACTTTGCGGCGTTGGATAAGGCTGTTTTTGAACACTTCAGGAACCAGGAACGGCGGATCAATTGGCATAGCGCGCGGTGATCTCGCGGGCGATCTTGGCGCCTTCCGCAAGATAGCGGCGAATGGCGAAATCGGCGGCCGGCGTGCAGGTGCGGTAGCTCTGTTGAAACGCCCGATAGCCGCGATTGAAGCTCGCGATCATCTGATCGTGGCGTTCGCCGCTCGGCGCCTCGGTGTCGATCAGCGTTTGCGCTTCGTTGCGCCACTTCTGGCCCTCGTTCGACGCCGCAAATGCCGCGCAGGAAATGCAGCGAACCGAGGATCTCGGCGAGCCGCTGCAAATCGCGGTCGTAAGGCGCCGGCGTATTTTGCGGCGGCGGCGTTTGCGCTTGCGGCTGGGCTGGCTGCTGAGGTTGCGGCTGTACCGGTTTGGGCTGCGGCTGGTACGGCTGGTCGATATTGCGGCTGGGGTTGCTTGCTGCCAGAAAAAGCCCTGGGCGTGCGCGGCGCCGGCAGCGAGGCACAGACAAACAGAAAGAATGATCGCAGGTTCGCAGCATCGGATTGGCTCAAAGCATAGTCGTCGGATCGACGCACGCCAAGCATGAGAAGGCGACATGGTTGAGGCGCTCATGCCAAGGCAGCCCGTTAACGCCGCCCGGCCAGCCGCTCGCGCGGCGACGGCGACGATTTCGGCAAGTCCTTCGGTGGTTTTCAGTCCGGAAAGCTCGGACGGCAACAGCCAGTTGGCTTCGGCGAGTTCCTCGTTGAGTGAAATCTCGCCGCCGATCCAGCGCGCGGCAAAAGGCAGAATGACGAAATGCCGTTCGATTTTGCCGTTCGCGTCGCGCATGATCACCTGCCGATAGCCGGCGAGCTCGAGCGGCTCGATGTCGAGGCCGGTCTCCTCGCGCACCTCGCGGATCACCGCCGCTTCGAGCGTTTCCCCAAGCTCGACACCGCCGCCGGGCAGCGTATAGACGCCGTGCGACGGCGGCTGCCCGCGGCGCACGATCAGCACGCGGCCGTCGCGGAAAATCGCGGCACTGACGGCGAGATAAGGCCGCGTGGGATAAGTGCGTGAGTCGACACTGGTGCTGGTCAAAGGCCGAGTCCCATTTGGCTATGATCGGGACGGTCGCGCGGCCGGTCCGCTCGTTGTCTATCTGCCAGGAACAACATATAGCCCAATGTGCGCCCGCTATGTCATCACCTCGCCGGCCGCCGCGGTCAGGGCGCTGTTCGCTTACGACGAGCAGCCGGATTTTCCGCCGCGCTACAATGTCGCGCCGACCCAGCCCATTCCGATCGTGCGGCTCCATGACGGCAAGCGCTCGTATGCGCTGGTGCGCTGGGGATTTCTCCCGGCCTGGGTGAAGGATCCGCGCACCTTCTCTTTGCTGATCAATGCCCGCGGCGAATCGGTGCAGGAAAAGCCCGCCTTTCGCAACGCCATGCGGCGGCGGCGCTGCCTCATTCCGGCAGATGGCTTTTATGAGTGGTCGGACGCCACGCCGCGGCGTCCTTATTTCGTGCGGCCCAAATCCGGCGGGCCGATCGCCTTTGCCGGATTGTGGGAGACCTGGACCGGGCCGAACGGCGAGGAAGTCGACACCGCGGCGATCGTCACCACGCCGGCAAACCGCTTGCTCGCTGCCATTCACGACCGCATGCCGGTCATCGTGGCGCCGGACGCATTCAATCTTTGGCTCGATTGCGCCAAGGTCGACGCCACGACCGCCGCGGCGCTGATCATGCCGGCGGCTGAAGCGCTGCTCGAATGCTACGCGGTGTCCAATGCCGTCAATCGCGCCGCCAACGATTCGCCGGAGCTGATCGCGCCGGCTTCGGCTGTCGAGCGCCAGCGCCGCGCGACGGCCGATACGCCGGCGGACGATAAAAAGCCGGACGACCAATTGTCACTGTTCTAGCAGCAGGCATGACAGGCCTGTTTCAGGCTCGTCCGCGGCTGAACTGCGCGCGGTCGACCGAAGCTCTCACCACCGGAATTTCGTGATCGGCGAGCGGCTTCATCCACGCCTTGCGCTTGAGCGCCGCGGCAATATGCGGCGCCAACTCTTCGGCCTTGCGCGCCTCGCGCGCCGCCGCTTCGGCCTTGAAGGCCGGCATCACCTCGGCGGCGAACAGTTCGAGCGCTTCGCAGATATGGTCGTGGCGGTTGCGGCCGGCCTGCTGCAGGAAGATGACCTGATCGACGCCGCTCTCCTGGAACATTTGCAGATGCGCGCGCATGTCCGCCGGCGTGCCGATGCCGGACGAATAGGCGCCGACCCGCTTGGTGGCGGCGACGACCGCCTCGGTGCGGTCGCCGCGCTGCGCCAGATAATCGCTCCAAAGAGTGGTGCGGCCCGGAATGGTGTCGCGCGCCACCAGCGCGTTGAGCGCGTAGCCGAAGAACTCGAAACCCTCATGGCCGCGGCGGATGGCTTCGGCGCGATCGCGATGCACCGAGAAGCTCGACACCATGGCGAGGTTGGCGTTCACCGCGTGACCGAGCGGCACGCAGGCGTCTGATTTGATGATGCCGTAATAGATATCGGCCCAATGCTGCGCCTCTTCGCGATCGAGGAACGAGAAGGCGAGCGCGCCGACCCCGTTCTGCGCCGCGATCTTGATGGTGTCGCGATTGGTGCAGGCCATCCACATCGGCGGATGCGGCGTCTGCACCGGCTTGGGCAGCACGTTGCGGCACGGCATCGCGAAAGATTTGCCCTCGAAGCCCGGATACGGCTCCATCACCATCATGTTGGCGATCTGCTCCGCCGCCTCCAGCGCCATCGCCCGCTTCTCCTTGGCCGGGATGCGGAAGCCGCCGAGCTCGAGCCGGGTCGCGCCTTCGCCGATGCCGAAATCGACCCGCCCGTCGGAGATGATGTCGAGGGTGGCGAGACCCTCGGCGGTGCGCGCCGGATGATTGTAGTTGGGGATGACCTGGCGGATGCCATGGCCGAGGCGAATGGATTTGGTGCGCGCCGCCGCCGCGGCCAGAAAAACCTCCGGCGCCGAGGAATGCGAATATTCTTCGAGAAAGTGATGCTCGACTTCCCAGGCATAGTCGAAGCCGAGACGGTCGGCCAATTCCACTTGCTCAAGCGCTTGATGAAAGAGATTGCGCTCGTCGTCCTTGTTCCAGGGCCGCGGCAATTGCAGCTCGTAAAACACCCCGAAGCGCATTTCCGTCCTCGCGATCAAAATGTTTTTGTCAGCAGAAAACACCGTAGCGTGCCGCCGCGTTCGCTGTCGAGGACGGCGCCGCGCATGGCAGGGTCACACAGAAGCGACGCTAGAGACGGTTTGATCGCTACCAACGCTCGTCGCCGCTCATTCCCGCGCAGGCGGGAATCCAGGGGCGGGTGCAAACAACTAGGTCCCCGCCTTCGCGGGGACGAGCGGAGAGTAGCGTTCAATTCGATCAATCTACGCTAAAGCACCTTGCCGGGATTGAGAATGCCGTTGGGATCGAGCAGGCGTTTGAGGCTGCGCATCAGGTCGAGCGCCACCGGATCCTTCACCGACGGCAGGACATCGCGCTTGAGCACGCCGATGCCGTGTTCGGCCGAGATCGATCCGCCGTATTTTTTCACCACGGCGAACACCGCGGCGTTCATCTCGTCCCAGTGCTTGAGATACTCGTCCTTGTCGGCGCCGATCGGCTGCATGACATTGTAATGGATATTGCCGTCGCCGAGATGGCCGAACGGGAAGGGACGCGCCCCGGGAACGACCGCGACGGCGGCCGCCTCCGCGTCTTTGAGGAAAGCCGGCACGGCGGCGACCGGCACCGAGATGTCGTGCTTGATCGAGCCGCCGGCATGACGCTGCGCCTCGCCGAAATTTTCGCGGACCCGCCAGAATGCTTTCACCTGCTCGAGGCTCTCGGCGATGGCGGCGTCGGCGACCAGGCCTGGCTTCGACGCCTTGCGTGAGAATGTCCTCCATCACCGCGCGCAGACCGCTTTCGCTTGCGATGACAGCTCGATCAGCACGTACCAGGGATGCGGCGCCGCGAGCGGATCGCGGCAGCCGGGCGTGTGGCGCAGCACGATCTCGAGGCCCTCGCGCGGCATCAGCTCGTAGCTGGTGACGCCGCCGCCGGCGCTTTGCTCGGCGATGGTCAGGAGCGCCAGCGCCGCTTGCGGCGAGGGAACGCCGACAAAGGCGGTCTCGACCGAGCGCGGGCGCGGCACCAGGCGCAGCACCGCCGCGGTGATCACGCCGAGCGTGCCTTCGGCGCCGATGAACAGGTTTTTCAGATCGTAGCCGGTATTGTCCTTCTTCAGCTTGTTGAGATCGTGCAGGATGCGCCCGTCGGCGAGCACCACCTCGATGCCGAGCACGTGTGCGCGGGCGATGCCGTAAGCGAGCGCCGCGGTGCCGCCGGCATTGGTCGAGAGATTGCCGCCGATGGTGCAGGTGCCTTCCGACGGCAGCAATTGCGGATAGAGCCGGTCGACCGCGGCGGCGGCTTCGCGCGCCCGCTGCAAGGTGACGCCGGCTTCGCAGGTGATGGTGTTCGACGTCGGGTCGACCTCGCGGATGCGGTCGAGCCGCGTCGAGCGACAGCACGATCTCGTTGTGGAGCGGCATCTGCCCGCCGACCAGGCCGGTATTGCCGCCTTGCGGCACCACCGGCGTCCGGTCTCGTTGGCGAGCTTCAGAATCTCCGCGACCTCGGCGGCCGAAGCAGGCCGCAGCACCATCGGCGTGCGCCCCTGGAACATGTCGCGCATCTCGACGACATAGGGCGCCTGCATTTGCGGATCGGTGATGGCGTATTTCTCGCCGACGATGGCGGCGAAGCGCGCCAGCAGCGATGCATCGATCGCTCTGTCCAGCTTGGCTGTTTCCGATTTGTCGAGCATGACGCCGATCCTACCGCCATTTAGATAGGCTACATTTTTCGCGATTGTATCATCTGGGCATGATTTTCCGAAAACCGGTAACCACTTTCGGGATCATGCCCTAGCGCTCGGCCGCGGCGCGCGCGAGGCGGTCGTTGATCGCCTCGCCGAGGCCGTCGCTGGGAATCGGCATCACCGCGATGGCGCTGCCGCCGGCCGCATCGAGCGCGCGCAGGTGCGAGAACAGATTGGCGGCCGCTTCGACAAGATCGCCGCGCGCGGAGAGGTTGAGCGCCTTCTTGCTGCGCTCGCTGCCTTCCGCCAGGCGCCGGTCCGAAGGCGAGCAGCGCCTCGCCGGGCGCGACGCGGCTGACATTGAGCCGCAGCCGCGTGCGCGGCGCGTAGTGCGACGCCAGCATGCCGGGCGCGAGCGGCGTTGTCTTCGCCGTCGGACATTTCGAGCGGCAGCGTCGGCGAGCTTTCGTCCGAGCGCGCGCTCGATCGCCGCGCGCGGCACGCCTCCCGGCCGCAGCAGGACCGGTTTGTCGAGACAGGCGACGATCGTCGAATTCGACGCCGACCGGCGTTGCGCCGCCATCGATGATCAGATCGATCCGCCCGCTCAGATCGGCCTGGACGTGTTCGGCCTTGGTCGGCGAAACATGACCGGAACGGTTGGCCGATGGCGCGACCACCGGCTTGCCGAACGCGTTGAGGATATCGCGCGCCACCTTGTGGTCCGGAACGCGCACCGCGATGGTGTCGAGGCCGGCGGTCGCGAGCTCGGCAACCGGGCAGTCGGCGGCTTTGGGCAGAACCAGCGTCAGCGGTCCCGGCCAGAATGCAGCGGCGAGCCGCTCGGCGTCGGCATTGAAGCGCGCCAGCGCTTGCGCCGCTTTTCGATCGACCACATGGGCGATGAGCGGATTGAAGGCCGGCCGGCCCTTGGCTTGGTAGAGGCGCGCGACGGCCCGTCCGTTGGTGGCGTCGGCGCCGAGCCCATAGACCGTCTCGGTCGGGAATGCGACCAGGCCGCCGGCGGCGAGCACGCGCGCCGCGTCCGCGACCGACGCGGCGTCGGCCCGCAGAACGCGTGTCGCCAAGCAGGGCTGTCATCGGTTACCTCTCATGACTAAATAGCGAAAATGGCCGGCGCTTGCAGCCCCACGGCGCGGACTGTATAAGCGCGGCCTTAATGTCGGAGTGTAGCGCAGTCTGGTAGCGCACCTCGTTCGGGACGAGGGGGTCGCAGGTTCAAATCCTGCCACTCCGACCAATACTTAGCAGAAATCAAATCTCATCCGGCCAAAGCTTCGGCCAAAGCTTCGACGGTGACGCTTGTAGGCGCGCGTCGCGGCGGACAGATGATCCGGATGATGATGCCCGTAGCGAGCGGATAGCATTTCGACCGTCATCCCGAGGAAGCCTGCCGCCTGCCACATATCGGTGCCGGCCTGCATCAGCCACGTCGCCGCGGTGTGCCGCAGTGCGTGCGGGATCACGTCCTCGCCAAGTCCGGCATCCTTCACCGCGCTGGCGAACGCCTTGCGGATGCTTTTGACCGGCACGCCATTCCACTCGACCGCGAACCGCTGTCCCTGCCGTTTCCAGCGCCTTAGATGCGCGAGCAGTTGAGCAGGCAGAGGGAACAGGCGGCTGGCGCTTCTTAGTCTCACGCTTGCCCGGTGGCCGCCGATAGAAAATGCCGCGTTCAAGATCGATCTAGCCGTGGCCGATAGTTGGCTGAAGTGCGGCGCCGCAGACTGCGCTTGCTCTGGTCCCGGTATAGAGTGCGACCAGGATGAAGCGCGCGACATGCTGGCGCGATCGCCGGCCAGTCGCGTGTCCTTTCTGTACTTCGTGGTAATGCCAAGCCGCCCTTACCACGCGGGCTGCCTCCGATCGTGTCAGCCAACGGTCGCGCGGTATGCGCTCGATTCGGCAGCACGACAGAGACGATCTTGTCGTGCAGGTTCTCGCGCCGGTGATAGTTGATCGCGGCGCGAAGGTCTTCAAGCTCACGGCGTGCCGCTGCATCGGTTGACCGTTGCGCAACATAGGCCCGGCAGGTCTCGCCGCTGATGTAGGACAGCATCCGCTCGCCGAAGAACTTGTCCAGCTCTCTGATCCGTCCTTTCGTTTCCTCCGGCCTAGCGTGTTTCGGGGCGACGTCGGTCAGATAGAGCGTGAGAACGTCGGCTATCGGGATTTGATCGGGGTCGCGGCTACCGGCTTGCCTTGCGGCTCTGGCGTGCTTGCTGGCGAGATAGTTGGCGAGGACGCGCTCGGCTCCTTCAAGATCGTGTGCAGCGCAGCCCGTGCTGTGCTGATTTTGCCGTCGAGGATGAGCCAGATCGATGAATGTCCGCCCTCTCTGTCTCGGCGCGCGCGTCGGAGGTAGAGGCGAGGGCCTTTGTTTCGAGCCGGCATTGCTCCCTCATGCGGTTGATATGGCCCAAGGTCGTGTAATCCTTGCCAGCAATGCGCTCGATGACAAGCCGACCGCGCCTGGCTTCTCGCCGCAATCCACTGGCTGTCATCGAGCCGTCAGGGAAGGCGAGCTTCGCGGCGACGCCAAGCCGAAGGGGCGCGTCGTGGTCTGGGGTCATGCCGCACGGCCCGTGAGCCGTGTCGCCGGTGCCCGATACCTGGGGCGGAGCAGTTTGCGTGTTTGGCGTGGGAGTGTGTCGACCGGTCATCGACACCTTAGTCTACGAATTTTTCGGGCCCAGTAAACGATTGCGCCCAAAATAAATGTCTTTACCGGGCCCGCGATCTGTGCCGCTTCAAGAAAAAAATTAAGCCGATACAACGCTTTACTGGGCCCGCCACCAGGTGTATACGCTGCGGCAGCACTAACCGCCGCAACGTGGCGAGCACCAAAAGCGGCGGGCTCATTGTGCGTCTAGGCCGTAAAGTAAGGCTCTAGGCCTGGGGCAACGACCACGACGGGGCCGTGACGGGCCCAGCGACCGCCACACGGGGCGGATCCTAACGAGAAGGTCACCAATGCGAAGCGCAATCAGCGCCGCAGGTGATCTATGCCTTTTTCGATCATCTCCGGCGCGCAAAACGACGGAGATTTTTTGTGCCGAACTCAACCACAAATGACGAGGGCCCGCGGCGTGGCGTCCGCAGGCCCTCAAAGCGTACGTCGGGAACTGACCAAGGCCCCGACTGCGCCAGCATGGCTGTCGGGGTGACGCCCGAGCAGCGCCACCTCGATACGCGCGAACCCGATCGCGGTAAACCCCCACCGCCGGCGACATCTATGATGTGTCGACGCCATTCTCGATGACGTCGGCGAGAACCGCGTCATCCTCGCCGGAGAGCGCCCCGGTACCGGCATCTTGGTCGCGCGGGTGTGCGCGAGGCTCGACGCATGAGCACCGCGACGCTGCCGGCGCAAATCGCGCGAGCCTATCGTGCGATGGCGGCTCTTGGCCATCGGCCCTTCGCAAGCGAAAACTGCGCGCACATGCAAGAGCACGGCCGACTGGACTTCGAGGCATCCGCCTATACACGCGAATTTCTTAGGGAAGACGCAAGCGGATCGTTCAGCCATCGGCTGCGCCGACGCGGCGACGGCGGCCGCCTTAATTTTCACGATCGAAGCCGCGCGCTGTTTGTGCGCCGGCAGGAAGGGCGACACCGTGGCCGCGGCGCTGCTGCGGGCGGCGACGGAAGAACTGACGCGCGTTCGCAAGAAGCGCGAGGCGCAAGTCTTCGCGTGATCGGAGCCCCGGCGCGCGCTGCGCCCACGCTTAGCCGGCATATGCCGGCGCCATGCCCAGACCGGAACAGGAGGTTCACACAAATCGCGCTTGGCGCAACGAGGAGTTATGTCGTTAAAAGAGGGCGCCTTCGACCAGGCCGCTCCGTCCTTGGCCGTTTGGCCGGACCACGCTTCGGTCATCCACTGGATGCGTAAGCGTGATGCCATCAGCCAACGGCGCGCGAGCGGGGCGCCGCAGCCCTGGACGGACGATGAGATTTTGGCGACCTGGAGCCTCTGCAATGTGCGCCGCGAGGACGACCGCGTCACCAGATGGGTGCGCACGCACATCCGCGAGCCGTACGCAGAACATCCGAACCTCTGGCTCATGCTCTGTATCGGGCGCCTCTTCAACCTGCCCGACACTCTGGCGGAGCTGATCGCCGAGGGCGCATGGCCACTCGAGGAGGACTTCGATGCGCGCGCGATAGCACGGGTTGCGCAGTCGCGCACCGATCGCGGGCAGACGAACTTCTCCACGGCCTACATTTCCACCGTGCCGCAGGAAAAGGGGGCAAGCCGGCATAAGCGCGCTGCCGAGATCATCGACCGGCTCTGGCAGCGCCGCCGCGTCATTGTGCGCCTGTTCAGCGAGGAGCCGTGCAGCCTGCGGTGCGTGCACGGCGAACTTAATCGCTGCGACGGGCTCGGCGGCCGAAACGGCTTCCTCGCCAACCAGATGGTCGTTGGCATGCGTTTTACGCGGCTGCTTCGCCACGCCGCCGATGTATCACGCTGGGCGGCGGCGGGCCCCGGCACGCTGCGTGGACTTAATCGCATCCACAACCGGCCGGTGACCGCAAAGCCCTCGCAGGACCAGGCGCTGAAGGAAATGCAGCGGCTCTACGCGGCCGTGCGCGAGCAGTTCGCGCTCGACTTCTCTGACATCCCCAATGTGCTTTGCGAAACGGACAAGTATTTGCGCGCCAAGCTTTGCCAGGACGTGAACGGCAAGCCGAGCAAGGCGCCGGAACTGAAAAACAGGTTCACCCCGAACAGCGGTGACGATGGCGGTGTGCCGGTGCCCAAAGCCAAAGCCAAAGCCAAAACCAAAACCAAAGCCGAGGCTGCGGCCGATGACGTAGATGCCGCGGATGTTGAAGCGCCTTCCTTGGCCGGTGAGAGCCGGTGCGAATCACCGGCGCCCGCAGGCGACCACGAGGTCGACGACACCGACGCGGAAAAAGCCGCCTACGACTACGAGCCGGAACCGGAGCCGCGCTTTACCGGGCCCCCGAGCGGGACTAGGCTGCACGACATTGACGAGGCTCCCACGCCTCCCGGCAAGAGCGCCGGCTGCCAAAAACTAGATCAGCTCACAACCGAAAGGACGGATCACGAGCAGCGCGCCGGTGCGCGCAGAAAGATCATTGCCATGTCTGAAAATGCAGAAGGCGCCGCGGCCAGCGACGCCCCCCACGAGGCCATGTCTGATGCAGCGACTTTTACGGCATCGGCAGGGCCCGGTAAAGCGCCTTTGCTCGTGCCAGGCACGATCATCAGCGCCGCTGCGCAAACGCTGAACGCGCCGGGCCTGTACCTCGCCGCATTGGACGGTGTGACGGTCGTGCCGCGCACGGCCACGGTGGATGCCCCTGCCGACACCGCGGCTGCCAAATCTTTCGAGGTGACCGGGTTCCGCACTGCGCAGGGGCGGATCACCAAGCGCGTCGAGCTCGACGGCGAAGGCAATCTGAAAATCGATGGAGCGCCTACGCTGTGGCGTGGCAACGCATGGCGCGTGCGCTACAGCTCGCTGGCTGACTTCGCGGAGGCGCTGACACGCTGCCCTTCGAACGAGGCCTTTGGCCTCGGCCAACTTATCGACGGCCTGGAGGACGAAGTTGACGTCGTCACGATACAGAGGCTCGACGGCGGCGGAGCGCCAGACGCATCAGCCGGAGCGCCGAGTTCTTCCACTATCGCCCCGGACGGGGTGTCATTGCGATCGACTCTGACACGAAAGGCCAACCGGACGACGTCCGCGCCCGCGTGGAAGCGGCAGGCGGCGTTTGGGGCGCGTTGGTAAAGGCTGTGCCGGAGCTGGAAGGCGTTGGGCGAGTGCTGCGCGCTTCGACCACGGCGGGACTCCGCGCAGCAGGCAAGCCGATCACCGGCGGCAGCGGCGAACACATCTATGTGCTGGTGGAGGACATCGCCGACACCAGGCGCTTTTTGACCGCCGCGCACGAGCGGTGCTGGCTCGCAGGCTACGGCTGGTATCTGATATCGGCTTCGGGGCAGATGCTGGAGCGCAGCATCGTGGATGTCACCGTCGCCCAGCCCGAGCGTCTGTTCTACGAAGGCGCGCCCGTGCTGGGGCGTGGACTTACCCAGGACGCCGCGGCGCGTCGCGCGCGTGTGGTAGAAGGCAGGGCGCTCAACACCGCGGCGGTGGTGCTTACTGAGGCGGAGAAGGCTGAGCTTGCTACGCTGCAAGCCGCGGAGAGACTGCGTTATGGCGAACAAGCCGACGCTGTGTACGAGGCGTGGCTGGCCAAACGCGGCGATAGTGAAACCAATCGGCTAGCAGCTGAGCACCGCCAGCTGCTGCCTGACTTCACGCTGCACTTCAACAATCGCGAGCTCGGCGAGACCGCGGTGGCGCAGGTATTGGCCGACGTCGAGAAATACGCGAGCAAATATTTGGCGGACCCGCTCGAAGGGGTGGACTACGGCAGGACCAAGGCAATCGTCCTGAAATGGGGCGACGGCACGCCGTACATCCGGTCGTTCGCGCACGGCCTGACGACCCTGTACCACCTGACAACCAAGGCCGGCGACGGCGAAGCCGACATCGGGCAGGTGGAAGCGGCGCTGGCGGCGCTCACTGCCGACACGGACTGGTACCGGGCAGCGTTGGCTGCGCATGCCGCGACTGGTGGAAGTGAGGCAGGATGGGCATTGCTGAACCGCGTACACCCGACCACGCGCGAGGCGTGGGACGCGCTGCAGCCCGTGAGGGTGACGGCTGGGACCTTGTTTTTCCTGGCCGACGAGGCGCGGCCGGGCTGGCGCGAGGAATTCGATGCCAGGCTGGACGAGGAGGTGGCGAAGGCCAATAGAGCTGCTGGCGGCGCCAAGGCCAACGGCCACGGCGATGGCGCCGGCAGTGGTTCTTCAAAGACGGAGGATGCCGGCCCGGGGCCCCCGGCCTCGAAGTCCGACGCAGACGCAGACAAGCCGCCGCCGAAGTCGGACGAGCAGGTTGAGTTGTCGTCATCTGACGATGTTGAGAGCGATGACCACGACGACCTCATCCGCACGGGCGGCGCTAAGCTGTTCGGTGGCGATCGCTCCAAGGCGGTCTGGAAGGTGATCAACGCGATGCTGCGGCTGGGCTATCTGCAACGCACCATCATTGCCACGCTGCTCGACAGGCGCAACGGCATCTCGGCGCATGTGCTCGATCAGAAGGAGCCGCGGGCCTACGCCGAGCGCCAGGTCGCCAAAGCGAAGCGGCGGATCAAATTCGCGATCGACAAGAACGGCAAGCCGTATGTGACGCAGAACAGCATGCGCGTCGCGCTGCTCAAGATGGGCGTCGCGCTGAGCTACAATCAATTCGCCGACCGCGTCCTTGTCGACGGGCTCAAGGACTTCGGCCCGACGCTCGACGACGCGGCCATGACGCGGCTCAGGCTCGGCGTCGAGACGCGCTTCCACTTTCTGCCCAGCAAGGAGATGTTCTACGACGTCGTCGCCGACGTCGCCCGGCGCAACAAATTCCACCCGGTGCGCGACTACTTGGACGGACTGCGGTGGGATGGCGTTCCGCGCATCGACAGCTGGCTGATCACGTATGCGGGAGCGAAGAACGACGGTTATGTTCGCGCCGTCGGCGCGCTGACGCTGATCGCCGCCGTCAGGCGCGTGCGGCAGCCGGGGTGCAAGTTCGATGAGCTGCCGGTGTTGGAGTCTCCGCAGGGTCTGAACAAATCGTCGGCGCTACGCGTCATGGCGGTGCACGAGGACTGGTTCAGCGATGACCTCCCGCTGAACGCGAGCGGCAAAGAAACAATTGAACAGACTCTGCGGCAAATGGTTGATCGAATGCGCCGAGCTCGGCGGCATGCGCCGTGCCGAGATCGATCGCGTCAAGGCGCTGCTGTCGCGACAGACAGATCGGGGGCGGCTCGCATACGACCGCATCACCTCAGAGGTGCCGCGCCAGTGCATCTTCATCGGCACGACCAACGACACCGAATACCTTAAAGACACGACCGGGAATCGCCGTTTTTGGCCTGTGAAGGTGGGGCGCGTCGACATCGAGGCGCTCAAGTGCGACCGCGATCAACTCTGGGCGGAGGCGGCAGCGCGGGAGGCCCAGGGTGAGTGTATCAGGCTCGCAGAGGAACTGTGGCCTGTCGCAGCAGTGCACCAGGCCCAGCGGACGACGACCGACCCCTACCTCGACGCCTTTGAGCACCATCTCGGCGACGCGCCCCTTTGGGACATGGTGAATGGCCTGGCGTCAAAGGACGAGAAGCTGGGGGACGAAGCGCGGAAGACCCAAAGAGCAGGTTAAAGGCGAGGCTAAGGACGAGCGAGAAGAATACGCCGCCGCGTTCGATCAGCGGCCTCTCGGCGGATTCCCGCAGGAGCCACGCACTCACGGCGAGACCCATGAGGATCGCGGCAAGATAGCCCAACGAGCGCAGCGCGAGATACAGGAGGAACGGCATCCGGCGGGCTAGGGCGCTGCGCGTTCGGCTAAAGACGGCGAACTCGAGCAGAAGGATCGTGCAGGAGATCACAATGGCGGTGACGGCGCCCTGGACGTATCCCCAGACACTGCCGTTCTGCGCTTGGAAATGACCGAAAACGGCGCCGAGCGCGATGCTGACGGGGAGTGCCCACCCGGCGATCCTGACAAATTCGCGTTGGCGCGCCGTAAGCTGCATCGATCCTCGCCTCGACGAAAAGTGCTTGGTGACCGCGATCGTTCCCGGCCAGCATCCGAACTGGGGCGCCGACATTGCAGCGGTCAGCCCTTACGAACTTAGCGCTTTCAGGCAAGCCTTAGAGAGCATGCTCGCGCTTTAACCTCGACTAAAGGCCGTGTACTCGTAAATTTGCCATGTCCGCTATTCCCCCGTTAGCGACCGAGCAGCGGCGACGCTAAGGGCCAGGAGGCGACATTCTCTGCGTTCCCGGCGGACGATAGAGTGCGTCACAGACGGTCGTGCTATCCTGCTAAATAATCAAGTGCGCGTGACCCCATTGGAGGGTCCGATGGCGATCATCATCGGTATGGCGCGTCCTTTCCGAGTAACCGACCGATCTCGCGGACTAAACTATTGATGAGCGCATCGTGGGAAATGCTTTGTTGCTTATCGTCCATGGTTCTTCTTGGCCTCAAGCAGAAGGATTCCGCGTCACTGTTCGTGGAAGGTTTAATTCGGCAGGTTCAGAGCCGGACCCAGCACCAAGTAAAGTGGAATCCATACGCGGATGATTTCGGTTTCGATGATACGCGGGGTGTCCGGTGAAGTGAATCGCCCGAAGCCCGTGCGGATTACCAAAAGTCCAAGCTTAACGGGATAAAGGGCGACGAGCGCGCGACCATCTGCCAGCGGTTTGCCAATTCACCAGAAATACGCCGACAACGCAAAATACCATGCCAGCGACCGCCCCCACCGCCAGCCGCTCGTTGAAAAGTGCCCATGCCATTAAGGCCGTCACAGGCGGAGTTAGGTAGAAGAGGCTGACGACTCGCGTTGCCGCGGCGCGGCTTATGAGGAAATAGAGTAGCCAGATGGCTCCGAACGACAGCACGATGACAAGCCAGCAGAGCGCGAATAGAAATTCAGGCGTCCAATGCACGATCCGCGTCTCGAATGCCATTGCACCAAGCGCAAAAAGGATTCCTGCCGCCGCGTATTGAATGAGCATGCCCGGACGCCAATCAATACCGCTCCCGAAGCGCTTTTGATAAATCGTGCCGAACGTGATGCTGAGCAGAGCTACTAACGCCGCTACCCACGCGAGCGGCGTAGCCCCACCTGTCGTCGCCTTGTCTTGAACCACGAGATATACGCCAGCAATACCGAGGAGAAGGCCACCCCACTGTCGTACGACCACCCGCTCGCCGAGCAGGCGATTGGCTATTGTCGAGGTGAGCAAGGGCTGCAGGCCGACTATAAGCGCCGATAGAGCAGCGGGAAGACCATTCGCGATCGAAATATACACGCCACCAAGATACAGTGCGTGCATGAACACACCGATTGCGCAACTGTCCAGAATTCCATCTCGGTTTGGCCACTTGGGACGAGCGACCAATACAATGGCGCCCAGCAAAAGCACCGCGCCAAACATTCGCAAGAACAGAAAGGTCAGCGGTTCCGCGTACGGCAGGCCAAGCTTCGCTCCGATAAACCCGGACGCCCATAAGATGACGAACAAACCGGGCGCTGCACCGATCGTCAACTGTTCAATTGGCGTGATTGCTGAGTCGGAGCGGTCGGACGCCATGCGCATGGACTAGGTCTGGAAGCGCATAAGCTGGAAATGCGCCTAGTCCAAAGCATACGGAAAAACGCGCCCAGCGTCGCTGCTCTTCTATCGTGCACTCAAAAAAAGCGATCGGGTCGGCGCAAATGATCGGTACGCTAAAATCCGCGGCATCAAGGATCTTGCGATGATGACCTCACAAGTTTGTCCGTCCGGAAATGTCGGCTACCATGCCGATTGGCCGGACCAAGAGACCGACAATCCGCTCGTTGCGGACGACCGCAACTTCTACAAGGAACATGCGGATGCAGAGCCTTCTGGCAAGCCCCATTGTGGAGCGCCTCGTATGGCGGCCTTCCTCTACCGTTGTCCGGACACCGGCATGAGCGTGCAGGGCTGGATAGACGAGCCCGCAGGCGAGCCCGACACTGAGAACGACACCTTTACGTCGGTGACGTGCGCAGCTTGCGGCCGCATTCACATGGTGAACATCTGGACCAAGCAGGTGCTGGGCGGCGGCAAGGCGATAGATAAACGCGACTAATGACATTGTGAACGAGGCGCCATCAACTCAGTCCACTGTCGCCATTTGGCCCGAAGCGTCGTTCGCGGCGCGGCAATGTCTGAAATTGAGGTGCCGGCTCAACCGGTCGACGCAACACTTTATCCTAGATGGAAAGATGGAGTGTATTCAGTGATTTCCGAAGAGAGCCGATTGTCGGTGTCCTCAAAAGCCCATGTAAACGGAGTGGTGCGTCAGCTCAACGAACGGCCACGTAAAGCCTTGGGAATTGAAACCCCAGCAGAAAGATTTAATGCAAGTGTTGCGTCGACCGGTTGAGACCACCAGGGATAAACGGACCCTAACGCGGACATCGCAATTCGGTAGCGTTTGACCCTGGGCAGAAATGCGGAGCATCGCTGCGTTAAGGTCGTACCGCCGGGGTCTCGATGGCCATGCCGCGCGCACGCCACATGAGGAACAGCTCCAGATTGACATATTCCGGCGCGCCGAAGGTGTAAGCCTGCGCACGCATACCAATGAGACAATTGCGCAACCTGCGCTGCAGAG
Source organism: uncultured Alphaproteobacteria bacterium (assembly GCA_963804405.1). Lineage (GTDB taxonomy): Bacteria > Pseudomonadota > Alphaproteobacteria > Rhizobiales > Xanthobacteraceae > BOG-931. The sequence goes on from CAWDQG010000015.1 coordinate 48,575, forward strand.
AACCCATCGCCTGCCACTCGAGACGATAAAGTGGATATCCTGTGGGGTGCCCTTGCGGAACTGATACGCCTGCGAGCTTGGCACCCCAATTGTCGTCGTGGCACTGCGCACATGAGAGATTGAGCTGTCCCTGGCGACGCTCAAACATCGCGCGGCCCGCTTGGATGAACGGCTTAGTTCGCTCGTCGTCGCTCACGGCGATGGGCATGCCCCGCGATTGCCGTCCCACGAATCCGGCGAGGGCAAGCATCTCGTTGCTCTCGAAAAGGAGCGGCGTCGCATTTTGTTGGTCGGTGCGGCAAATGTTGATGCGCTGCTCGAGATCGATTGGCCGGTTGGCCGCTTCATTGAACGCAGGATAGCGCGCCGCCACCCCTTTCATGCTGGTGCTTGCATCGTTGTGACAATCGGCGCAGGACTTGTTGGCCTTGCCGACCTTGCGGTTCCAAAGCGCTTCGCCATCGAGCACCCACAACATGCCCGGGTTGGCCGTGTCGTCGTCCTGCATGGCCCGCGTTTCTCGTGCCAAGAACTGGTAGCCGGATTTGCGCTCAGAGAGCGGGATGTCGGCGGCAATGGCGGCCCACCCGGAAATGATCGATACAGCTGAAATCAGCGCGGCTTCGATTGCCAGCAACGATGCCCAAGTCGTCGTCCTCGCCAAGACGATATGTGCGGGCCAGAGCCGCCATCCAGTCATTCGACCGCTATCAACGCCGTTTCGGTTGCCAAAAATTCATTATCACCGGTCCACTTGAAATCTATCCTGCCGCTCTCGGTCGCGATCGTGGTGAACGACAAAAACGGATTGGCGGCGATCGCAGGATGGAGCTCGGCGCGGAATATCTCCGCCCCATTATAGGTGGCGACAAATTGGCTGATGATATCGCGCGGAATCATCTTGCCCACATTGTCGGGGCGATAGCCGGATTCCATATCGTGTGAGATCAACGTCTTGATTTCGATCACGTCGCCGCGCTTCGCCTTGGGCGGCACATTGATGAGGATACGGGCCATGGTCAAAGCACCTCCGCGCAGGCGGCCAGCGTCACGACCACTTCGGCCTCGTCAGACCAGAACGAGCCGTCGCTCATTTCGGCAATGGCGATGATCTTCTGCGAATCTGCCAATCGGATGCGAGTCGAAACGGTGGCGCGCCCGGCACGCGGTCCGAGGTGAATGCCGATCACGTTCGGCTGCGGATTCTTTTCGTTGAGCACGTGAATAGCCTTGACGTGGTCTTCAATCGTCATCGGGCTCTCGACCGACACCACCATGGTCACCGAATTGCCGTTCTCCACCAGCGGGGGCAGTTCGAGCTTGACCTTACCCTTAGCTAGCGTTGCTTCGCCGACGATCTTCTTCATTGCCGACTGCATCGATGCGGGTGTAGCGCGCGCCGCTCCGGGGGCGACCGTCAGCAGAAGACCGAGGCCGCCAGCAAACCGCCCAGCTGTGTCGAGAAAGCCGCGGCGGGTCGGGCTATGAGCATCTCGGGTCATGCCGATGAGATGCTCCTAATCGCGCAAGGTCGCAAGATACGCTACCACATCTTCGATCTGTTCGGCGCTGAGCACAGGCTTTCCCTGAAATGCCGGCGCTACGTTAACCAGGCCGGTAACGCGGTAGTACGGCGGCATGATGGTTTGCGGATTGAGACGGCTTGCGTCGACGATTCGGAGTTGCAATTGGCCCTCCGTCGCGCGCGATCCGGCGCCGGTCAGGTCGGGCGCCAAGGTGCCCTGAAACTTCTCGTCCGGGAAAGGCCCACTGTGGCAGAGCAGGCAAAGCCCGACCTGCCGGTTGGCTACGATCGCGCGACCGCGTTCCGGGTTTCCCGTTGCTCCGGTCAGCGACGCCGGGATGGCATCCCCGACGATGACATAAGGTTTTAGCTCGACCCCGGCAGCCGCCGATCCGGTGAAAGCGGCGATTGCACATCCCGCTGCAACGGCTAGCGGGCCAATGCACAGGCCCTCAGCCAAACACTTCCCCGGTGATGGTCTTGAACCAGCCGTTGGCAAACATCGCTTCCTGAGCACGAAACGAAGCCGGCGCGTTTGCCGGGCTGACGCCGCCGCCGGCATCGACGAGGACGCCATCTTTCGGGCGATAGACGTTGGCGATCGAAATGCCGTAATCTGGCGCTGCCAGGCTGTAGCAAGTGTTGATCAATCGCGGCTCGTCGGGGTTTTGACCGGCCAGGAGCTTTACCACCGCGGCGGCGCAGACTTTGGCCTGGGCGTTCGCCGCGAAAGCCGATTTCGGCATTGCGCCCGCGATGGTGGCGTCGCCGATGACGTGGATGCCGGGCTGCAGCGTCGACTCGAATGTCTCTGGATTGATCGGGCACCAACCGGTGTTATTGGTCACACCGGCAACCTCCGCGATCCGTCCGGCTTTCTGCGGTGGGATGACGTTGACGACATCCCCCCGATAGCGGTCAAAATCGGTGATCAGCATCATCGCGCCGACGTCGACCGAGTTCACGTTGCCGCCTTTCGACAGCGGCACCCATTCGAGGTTCGGGTACAGCTCCTTCCAGGCGTTCTGGAACAGCCCCTGCTTGGAGAACGCGTCCTTGGCGTCGAGGACGATTAGCTTCGACTTCGGCTTCTTGGTCTTAAGGTAGTAGGCGATCAGGCTCGCGCGCTCGTACGGTCCCGGCGGGCAGCGGAACGGGTTTGCCGGCGCCGAGATGATCACCGTACCGCCGTCTGCCATCGCCTCAAGCTGATTGCGCAAGAGCAGCGTCTGCGGACCGGCCTTCCAGGCATGCGGCATCCGCTCGGCGGCCGCCTCCGTGTAGCCGGGCAAACTATCCCAGCGAATATCGACGCCCGGCGCCGTCACCAGCCGATCGTAGCCGAGGCGCACGCCATCGCTGAGAGTCACCGTGCGCGCCTGCGTATCAACAGCAGTCGCCGTCGCAAAGTTGATCGCCACGCCGCTTGCGGCGGTCTTGTCGTAGCCAAATTGCTGCGCCGGAAGATCACGCAGCCCGGCAATCACGCTGTTGCTGAACGGGCAGGCGGTAAAGGTCCGGCTCGCCTCGACCAGCGTCACAGTCACGCGCGGATCCATCCGTTTGACGAAGCGCGCGCAAGTCGCACCTGCGAATCCACCACCGATCACGACCACGCGACCACTGGAGCCTTGAGCAAGAGCAGGAAGTGGAAGTAGCGCCGCAGCCTTACCCGCGGCTTTCAGGAACTGTCGCCGGCTGGGGTGTGCCATTGACGGGCTCGCTATTCCTTTTGCACCGCGTACCAGGCGGCGATCGCTCTGATCTCGTCGTCGGTAAAGCCTTTGGCGATGCGATCCATGACGGTCGATGGTATTTGCCCCGAGCGGAATGCCTGCATTGCGGCGACGATTGCGTTCGCGTCGCGACCGACGAGTCGCGGCACGGCGCTGTCGACCCCGAGGGTGTCGGCGTGACAGCCGGAGCAGGAAAAAGCGCCGGGCGGCGCATCAGCCAGGCCGGCCGCCATGGCGGTGCCGGTCCATGGCAAGATCAACGCACCAACCATGAGGGTGACCGGAGCAATCATGTCGCGCCTCCGTAGCCGGGCGGCCGGCAGCCGCCCACACGCATTGTCGCGTTATGCCGGACTGTTCTCAATTCAAAATTCCTGAGCCGCAAGGTGGGGCTGCGCGCTCCATTGGGACGAAGCTTCGGCTACCCAAAATGAGAGTGATGGCCAAAATGTCGCCACTCGTAACCCGGCCGCGCGGTCAGGCCATGCTGATATTGTGGTTCTTCAGCGGGAACGAGCGGATACGTTGGCCCGTCGCCTTGAAATAGGCGTTCAAGACAGCGGGGGCCGCCACGCAGATGGTCGGCTCGCCCACGCCGCCCCAGCGGGAGGTTCCGCCAGAGGGCGCGATGACCGATTCGACCTTCGGCATTTCGGCGATGCGCATCGAGTTGTAGTCGTCGAAGTTGGTCTGCTCGATGGCGCCGTTCTTGACCGTGCATTCCTGATAGAACAGCGCAGAAAGGCCGTAGACGAACGAGCCCGCCACCTGCCGGTCGATCTGCGCCGGGTTCACCGCATAAGTGCAGTCAGTCCCTCCGACGATGCGATGGATTTTGATCTTGCCGCCGGAGACGGACACCTCCGCCGCCGCGGCCACGTAACTGTCAAAGGCCATCATCTGCGCAATCCCGCGATGGACGCCTTGCGGAGCTGGTTTGCCCCAGCCGATCTTCTCGGCCACCGCATTGAGGACCGCGAGGTTGCGCGGCAATCCGGTCATCAACTTGCGCCGGAATTCGAGTTCGTCCTGGCCGACCGATTGCGCCAGTTCGTCCATGAAGCATTCCGTGAAGATGGCGTTCTGGTTGATGTTGACGCCGCGCCAGAAGCCCGGCGGAACGTGCGGGTTGCGCATGGAGTGGTCGATCAGAAGGTTCGGGATCGAATAGCCGAACGCGTGCTCCAGGCCCGGTCGCATGAGGCCCTGGAACGTGAGGATATCCATGCCCTTGTTCCTCGGGTTGACATCACCCTTGTCGAGGTTCTGTGGCAAGAGACCCGCCAAGATCGATTGGCCCGACAGCCGGATATGCAGAGCGGTCAGGTTGTTGTCGGCATCGAAGCCGCCAACCATCTTCGTTTGCATAACCGGATGATAACTCCCATGCGTCATGTCCTCTTCGCGCGACCAGATGAGCTTCACCGGCGTACCCGGCATCTGTTTGGCGATCAGGACGGCCTGCGACACGTAATCGCTGCGGCCCCGGCGGCCGAAGCCGCCGCCGAGGATCGTTTTAAACACGTCGCACTTTGAGGCTGGGAGACCGGCGGCTTCCACTGTGGCGCTAAACGCCGCTTCGCCATTCTGGGTGCCGGTCCAGACCTCACACTTGTCCGGCGTGTAGAGCGCGGTCGCGTTGAGCGGCTCCATGCAGGCATGATTCTGATAGGGATAGCTATAGACCGCTTCCACCTTCTTCACCGCGCTTGCGAGCGTGGCCTTGGCATCGCCGTTCGAGTTACCGACGAACGCCTCCGGAGCGTCGAGGCCTTCCTTCAGCCATGCGGCAATCGATGCGCTCGAAACCTTGGCATTTTCGCCCTCGTCCCAAACGATCGGCAGCGCGTCGAGCGCAGTCTTGGCCTGCCACCAGGTATCGGCCACCACCGCGACGGCGGAATCGTTGACGCGCACGACCTTCCTCACGCCCGGCATGCTGGCCACTTTGGATTCGTCGAAGCTCTTGAGGTTGCCGCCGAACACAGGGCAAGCCTTGACTGCGGCGTTGAGCATGCCTGGGAACTTCACATCCATCCCGTAGATCATCTTGCCGATCACTTTGTCGGCGGTGTCGAGCCGCTTGAGCGGCTTGCCGGCGATCGTCCAGTCCTTAGGGTCCTTGAGCTTAATTCCCTGCGGCACGTCGAGCTTGGAAGCGGCTTCCGCCACCTTGCCGTAGGTGGTGCTGCGGTTCGAGCCCTTGTGTGTAATCACGCCTTTGTCGACCGCGAGCTCGGAAACTGGAACGTTCCATTCATTGGCCGCTGCTTGCTTGAGCATTTCGCGGGCCGCCGCCCCACCTGCACGCACATACTGATGCGACATGCGGATGCCCCGGCTGCCGCCGGTACTGAAGTCGCCCCACACGCGCTTGCGGGCGACGCTCTGGCCGGGCGTTGGATATTCCCACGTGACTTTGTCCCAGTTGCATTCAAGCTCCTCCGCGACGAGCTGACACAGCCCGGTGATGGTGCCTTGCCCCATCTCAGAGCGCACCACGCGGATAACGACGGTGTCGTCGGGCTTGATGACGACCCAAGCGCCGATCTCTGGTGTGGTCGCTTGCGCGGCCGCTTTTTTGTAGCCGAATGGAAGATCGAGGCCGAGCGCCAGTCCGCCGCCCGCGGCAGCCACCGTGATTAAGAATGAGCGGCGATTCAATTTCGGAACGTAATTCATGAATCCCTCCCGCCTTACGCGTTCGCGGCCGCGTGGATCGCCTCGCGCACCTGCTGGAAGGTGCCGCACCGGCAAATGTTCGTGATCGCTGCGTTAATGTCGGCGTCAGTCGGTTTCGGCCTCTCTTTCAAAAGCGCTGCCACTGCCATGATCATTCCGCTCTGGCAGTAGCCGCACTGCGGCACGTCGTGGTCGATCCATGCCTTCTGCACTTTGTGCAGCACGCCGTTCTGCGCGAGCCCTTCAATGGTGGTGATCTGCTTGCCGACTACCGCACTCACCGGCACAGAGCAGGAGCGCGTGGCGACGCCGTCAACATGGACAGTGCAGGCACCGCATTGCGCGATGCCGCAGCCGTATTTTGTACCGGTCAAACCGATCTGCTCTCGCAACGCCCAAAGTAGCGGCGTATCTGGATCGACATCGGCGTTTAGAGTTTGTCCATTGATCATGAGAGCAGCCATTCGCGTTCTCCCTTTAAAGTGGGCGTCCAAGTGGCGATGATCGACGCGGCGCAACAGCCGGCTCGGCCATGTTCGTCGTCTTCAGGACCAGCTTGTCTTTATTCTAATATAGAAGTTGCATCTTCGCGAGATGAGTCAGACTGATTGCCGGATCGACCAAGCGGACTCTCGCGCCTGCCGTTCGATCCTGCCGCTTTACGGTGCTCGAACGATGTCGCTTTTTGGCCCCAAGCGTCACTTGGTGCGACGCAGCGATTTGGTCGCTTTCGGGGGGTAAAGCGGACATGGCGCGACCATCGCGATTCCGTCGCTAATGACCCATAGCAGACATCGTGCAGACATATCATTCGGCGTTGGCCCAGAACAGTGGGCGTGGTCATAACCACGTCGAAACAAAGTCGTGTCATCAGCAAGACCGGACCGACTTGCCTGCTCAGATGGCTCTCTTCTAGCCTGACTCACTCATAAAGAGAGATTGCCGGTAGTGCCGTGCATGCCCTCTCGCAGCGCGTCGGCGCGGTGCTTGCGCGCGAGCGCGGCCTCGCCGCCGGCTGTCGCGTGATAGAGGTGAAGCGCCTCAAATTCGTCGGCTCTCGGCGCAGTGATCGCTACGTCCGTGTAAGTCCAGCGATCGGGAGCCGCCAGCACTTGATCAAGAATAATTTTGCATTTTCGATAGACCAACAAATAGCGCCTGAGTTTGGTTACAGTCTCGCGAATATAGCGCGGATAAAAAATAAGAGGATTTTCTCGCTGTAGGTTACTTCGGCGATCGCGCCGAAATTTTAACCGAACTGCGCCGCCTTCGAGAGGATGGACGCCTTCATACGTACTCACCAGCTTGAACCAGAGAAGCGTCGACAGAGTCGTCCCAGGACGACCCATTCGGCTAGCGCCAGCACGGCGAAGGATCGTTCGGATATGCTCTGGAGAGTAAAATGACTCCCAGGCCTCGCGATAGGCGTGTTCCCATTCCGCGTCCGACATCTTGGGATGATGCGTCACGCGATGATTGAGATCGTACTTGTTCATGTCGGGGTCCATCCAGACCCCCTTCTGCCAGAGAATCTTGTGGTCTTCCGAACCAGGCAACGGAGTGAGAAAAAACAATTCAAGAATGTCGAGCGGTAGTTCGCGTTTGATGATTTGGATGTCGCGGAGGATCGATGCCTTAGTGTCGCCCGGGAATCCAATGATGTAGCCGGCACAAGTGATGGCGCCGTGGTCGCGCCATTTCTGTAGCATCTCCCGGTAATCGGTAATCTTGTTCTGGCGTTTCTTGGCCGCGATGAGATTGTCCGGGTTAATGTTCTCCAGTCCAATAAACACCCGACGGACGCCCGCCAGAGATGCCTTCTCGACGAAATTCGGGATTTTGTGACACAGCGTGTCAACCTGAATGGTGAAGCCGATCTTCGGGCAGTCACCGCCGCGTAACGCTATCAAGCGGTCAAATAGCGGTTCCCAATCCCGGTTACGCGCGAAATTGTCGTCGGTGATGAAAAACCGCTTGATGCCCTGAGTGTAGTTCCCACGAACGATTTTTTCGAGGTCGTCCGGCGAGCGAAACCGGCTCTTTCGGCCCTGCACGTTGATGATAGTGCAGAAGGAGCATTGATAGGGACAGCCACGTCCAAGATCCATGCTCGACAATGATCCACTGGTTCGGCGCACGTGCTTTCGCGGCAAGATCGGTGTCGGCTCGCCTTGCAAATTGGGCAGCTTGTCCATGTAATTGTAGAGCGGCTCGAGTTGTCCGTTCCAGGCGTCGCGCAAGACCTGGTCAAACCGGCCCTCTTCAACCTCGCCCGCAAAGAATGAGATGCCTAGTGCCTGCGCGTCGCGCATATCTTGCGGCATCTCTGGTAGCATGGCGACGCAACCAGAGACGTGAAAGCCGCCGATGCAGACCGGCATACCGGCGCTAAGAAACGGCCGAGCGAGATCGACCGCCCGAGGAAACTGGTTCGACTGCACTCCGACTAGACCAATCAGCGCTTTGCCACCCTCTTTGCGAATCATGCGGATGATCCGGTCCGGCCGGATGCGCCGATTGGTTTCGTCAAAAGTATGCAAGTCGATTGCAACGTCAGGTCCGAGCACTTTGCGGCGTTGCGCGTCCTCCGCCACACCGTTCAGACATGCAAGCGTATTGGATGGAATGGCCGAGCGGAACCATTGGATGGGATACCCTTCGTCGTCGTAATGCGTCGGCTTGATCATTACGAAATGGAAGTGCCGTCGCCGTTTGTCTGGCATGTTGAGTTCGGCTTCGGCTCTTGAACCCATAATTGATCTACACGGTTCGTGTTTGAGTCGACCAAATGTCAGATTGATCTATGATGTGTTGGCCCGGCCCATGGTGCCGTTGCAGGCCTATTCGCCGCGCGACTTCGGCACGTCGCCTGGCGCCTCGCAATGTACACTATCCAATTTCCTGTGCCTCTGAAAGGGCCGCGACTTCCGCTCATGATGCTGTGGACGACCGAAGCGCGATGTCGCCTTTTGGCCCATTGCGTCACTTCGCTGGGCCGAACAATAATGTCGTTATTGGAGTAACAACGGACATTGATCGGCACGGGTACTGAACCCACCGGTCGCGAATGACCCAACTCGGACATGCCCCCCTATAAAACTCGCGTTTGGTGATGTTATTATCAGTAAGCAGGTGCTGAGGATGTCTTGCAATGGTAGATCACCACCATTGGCAGCTCGATGGTAGCGCGCCCGAGCTTTACCAGAGATATCTAGTACCAACGATTACAACAAAATGGGCGGAGGATCTTGTCCGTCGAGCGCAGCCCCGAATCAGGGAAAACGTTCTCGACATCGCCTGCGGTACCGGAGTCGTCGCCCGTTTGGCGGGCAAGCGGATGGCCCAAGGGCACGTCACCGGCTTGGACCTTAATAAGGGGATGTTGGCGGTTGCCCGGAAGCTTCCAAGCGAAGGGGCAGCGATTATTGGGTCGAGGGCAGTGCGCTCCAACTACCATTCTCGGCAGGTAAATTTGATCTGGTTCTTTGCCAGCTCGGCTTGCAGTTCTTTCCAGATCAGGGGCGTGCCCTGCGCGAAATGCGACGTGTACTGTCGCCGCTGGGCCGCGTCGCCCTGAGCGTCTACAGTTCGATAGAGCGGACGCCAGGTGCGAACGCATTCGTATTGGCGCTTGATCGTGGCCTTGGGCCTAACGCATCCAAAATCAAGCGCAGCGAGCATTCCTTCCTGAAGCCAGACCAGCTTCATGAGCGATTGATCGATGCGGGTTTTGCCGAAGTCGAAGTACGGAGTGTCGTTCAAGACATCGAATTCCCTTCCGTCCTCGACTACGTGAGGTTTCAACTCCTCGCAACACCCATGGCGGCCCTATTGAGTCACCGTGCGGAGGTCGACCGTCAGGCGGCCATCGAGATGATTGCCTCAGAGACTGCAAGCTTCTCTGATCCGGCAATGCTGGGAGGCGGGAAGTTCTCCTTCCGACAAGAGGCGTATGTAGGTACAGCGCGTAATGTAAGCTGATCGCTTCTGCAATTGGCCCCTTTCGACATTCGTCGCGACGCAACATTTTGGTAGCTACCGGAGCAATAGCGGACATGCCGCCGACATCGAACCGACGCTGATGACCCAAACCGAACCTCGACAGGTCGATTTTGCTGTGATGCACTGTGCGTTCCGGTGATGGAACGTTTTGGTCCGCAAGGCAGGGAGGAAAAGATGGGACGTAAGTTCATCGATTGTCGTGAATACCCGAGCGAAATGAATTGTACACTCGCGCTGAGTGCCGATAACGAAGACGAACTCTTGGAGGCGGCGGTGCAACACGCGATCACTGTGCATGGGCACGAGGACACGCCGGATTTACGTACCATGATCCGAACTGCGATGAGGGATGGAACGCCGCCGGTCGAGGCACCGCGGCGGGCGGCCTAGGCGTCGTCCGGCCGGATGTCTGTTGAAGGCGCCTGAAAGGCGCTTTCTTCTCGTGCGGTGGCGTCATTTTGGCCGGGATCAGCTTTCCAGGTACACCGAGCTTTCGGAGCTTTCGCGGACGATAGCGGAGCAATCAGCGGGCGTTCGCGCCGCATCAGCGAAAAGGGGCAGATCATGACTGCGTTCAATGCCGTGCGTTTCAAGGTGAAGGCGGGGCGCGAACAGCAATTCCTCGACGCTCACAACAAGGTTGCATTCGCGTGGCCTGGGCTTAGGCACGTCAATGTCATTAAAACCGGCGAGCATACCTTCTGCGTTATCGCTGAATGGACCGACATGGATGCGATTGTCAACGCACGTGACAGAATGATCGCGACGCTCGAACTCGTTCCGTGACACCCTTGAAGACCTTGGCGGCGGGCTCGGCGTCACCGACCCGGTTTCAGGCCCAGTGGTGAAGACGCTGAAGTAAGGCAGCCGCCAGCAGCCTCATCGAGGCGATCGCAATAGGTCGAGCGCGCCGACGAGGTGGTTGAATAAGTCCGGCTTTTGTTGCGGCGCATATAGTCGAAAATGGCCCGTCACGTCACTTGCCGTAATACAGCAATTTGGTCGCGATCGGGTGGAAAGCGGACATCGCGCAGACATCGTTGATCGGTCGAAAATGACCCTCTGCGACATCGCCACCCGCACCGCTGTAACGTGCGGGACGGTTTGAGATCTGATATATCTTGACTTACCCGACATAACCTCGGTGCGGTGAGAAGCCTATGACGCGACGGGAAATCAGGCGACTGTGTTTTTGCCTACGTGGTGGCAGGTTACGAGCAGGGCTCTATGAGACGCCGCGATGTCGTTAAATTGCTGGCCGGCGCCGCGATAGCTACTCCGCACTGGGTCGTCGCACAGCTTGCGCTCGCCGACGAGGTGGTAGAATGAGCAGCAAAGGAGCTCATCCGTCTTTTGAACCGCGAGCGGGAGGTGGAATTTTTGGTTGTCGCGCGCGCTGCGCGAAAATGATCAGATGATGGCGTGAGAACCCTGCCGGATCATCGGGACGAGCCAAGTGAGGAGAAGGCAGGCCTTCTGAGCACAGCTCCGGCAGCCGGCGCATCGATCGTACGCAGCCGGCTGTTCATCAAATATGTCGTTCTGTTTGTCGCCGTCGTCAGCTTGGCGTTGATCGCCAACGCCGTGTTCGATGTCTACTTCTCCTATCAGGAACAGAAGGCCTCGCTGGTCCGCATTCAGCGCGAGCAGGCGGAATCCGCCGCCGGCAAGATCGGACAATTCATCAGCGAGATTGAAAGCCAGGTCGGCTGGACCACGCAACTGCCGTGGTCGGCCGGCACGCTGGAGCAGCGCCGCTTCGACGCGCTGCGCCTGTTGCGGCAGGTGCCGGCGATCACCGAGCTCGCCGAGATCGACTCGAGCGGCCACGAGCAGTTGAAGGTGTCGCGGCTTGCCATGGAAGTCGTCGCCAGCGGCAACGACGTTTCCAAGGAGCCGGCCTTCACCGAGGCGGTGGCGCACAAGGTCTATTACGGTCCGGTCTATTTCCGCCGCGAGTCCGAGCCGTATATGACGCTGTCGCTGGCCGGAACGCGGCGTGACACCGGCGTGAGCATTGCCCAAGTCAATCTGAAGCTCATCTGGGACGTCCTTTCCAAGATCAAATTCGCCGGCCACGGCCGCGCCTACGTGGTCGACGCCGCCGGCCGGCTGATCGCCCATCCCGATATCAGCCTTGTGCTGCGCAACACTGACATGGGGCAGTTGGCGCAGGTACAGAGCGCACAGGCCGCCGCGGCCGGCAAAACCGCCGAGCAAGTCCAGGAGGCCGTCGATATCGAGGGTCACAAGGTGCTCACCGCCTCGGCGCCGGTCCCCCCGCTCGGCTGGCACGTCTTCGTCGAAACGCCGATCGAGGAGGCCTATGCGCCGCTCTATGCCGCGATCGAGCGCACCGCCCTGGTGCTCCTCGGCGCGCTCGCGCTCGCTTTCGCCGCCGGCATGTTCCTCGCCAGACGCATGGTGGTGCCGATCCAGGCGCTGCGCGCCGGCGCCGCCCGCCTCGGCTCCGGCGACCTCGGCCAGCGCATCGCCATCAAGACCGGCGACGAGGTCGAGGCGCTGGCCGATCAGTTCAACGATATGGCCGGGCGGCTGCAGGAGTCGTACGCAAACCTCGAACAAAAAGTCGATCTGCGCACCCAGGAGCTTTCAGAGTCGCTCGAGCAGCAGACGGCGACGTCTGAGGTGTTGCAAGTCATCAGTTCTTCTCCCGGCGAATTGGACATCGTGTTTGAGGCGATGCTTAAAAACGCCGTCCGCATATGCAACGCGGCGTTTGGAAACATCTACCGCTGGGACGGAGAGGTCTTAAGCCTCTTAGCGACACATAAAACGCCGCCTGCATTCGCCGAAGCCCGCAGGCGCTCGCCGCATCGTCCCGGTTCGGAAACACCTCTCGGTCGCATGATCGCGAGCAAAACGGTAATCCACATTGCCGACTCTGTGGCGGATCCTAGTTACGCCGAACAACTCGATCCGGCAGCCGCTACAGCCGTCGAAATTGGCGGGGTACGCACGGCTCTGCTCGTTCCAATGCTAAGCGAGAATGAGTTGATTGGTTCGTTTACCGTTTACCGCCAAGAGCCACGCCCCTTCACCGACAAGCAGATCGACCTTGTAAAAAGCTTCGCCGCGCAGGCGGTGATCGCCATCGAAAATACGCGGCTGTTGAGCGAGCTGCGGCAGCGCACCGACGAACTTGGCCACTCGGTCGAGGAGCTGCGTGCGCTCGGCGAAGTCTCGCAGGCGGTGAACTCAACGCTCGATCTCGAGACCGTGCTCTCCACGATTGTCGCCAAGGCCGTGCAACTCTCCAACACCGAGGCCGGCGCGATCTACGTCTTCGACGATAGACAACGCGAATTTCATCTGCGCGCCACCTACGGTATGGATCAGGAATTGATCGACGCGCTGACGCAAGCAGCCACATCGGCCTGCACGATCCGAACATCGAGCTGGCGCTCGCGCAAGGCAAGCCGATCCAAGTCGCCGATTTGAAGGAGGCTGCGCCTTCGGCCGTGAATGATGTCATCCTGCGCGCCGGCTTCCGCGCGTTGTTGGTGGCGCCGCTGCTGCGGGGGGAAGATGTCGTCGGCATGCTGGTGGTGCGCCGCCGCAAGTCCGGCGCCTTTCCACAGAACACCGTCGACTTGATCAAGACCTTTGCGGCGCAATCGGTGCTGGCAATCCAGAACGCGCGGCTATTCCATGAAATCGAGGAAAAGAGCCGGGAACTGGAACTGGCAGGCCAGCACAAATCACAGTTCCTCGCCAATATGAGCCACGAGCTGCGCACGCCGCTTAACGCCATCATCGGATACAGCGAAATCCTTCAGGAAGAGGTCGCCGATCTCGGACAGGAAGGTCTCGTTCCCGACTTAAAAAAGGTCGAGGGTGCGGGTCGGCATTTGCTGGGTTTAATCAACGACATTCTCGATCTATCCAAGGTCGAAGCCGGCCGCATGGACGTATTCCTCGAAGACGTGGAAGTCGTGCCGCTGCTTGAAGAGGTTCGTGCGCTCATCGTTCCGCTTGCCGAGAAGAACGGCAACGTACTCGAATTGCGACTCGCGGATGACCTCGGCACCATCCGCACTGACCGTACTAAACTCAAACAAAGCCTGCTCAACGTTCTCAGCAACGGCAGCAAGTTCACGGAGAACGGTAGGCTTACGCTCGTATCGGAGCGCTTCGAAACGGATCAGCCGATGATCCAGTTCGCCATTTCGGATACCGGCATCGGCATGACCGAGGAGCAGCTCGGCCGGTTATTCCAAGCTTTCAGCCAAGCGGACTCGTCCACGAGCAAGAAATACGGCGGCACAGGCCTTGGCTTGGCGATTTCCCGGCAGTTCTGCCAGCTTCTGGGCGGCGACATTACGGTCGCGAGCCGTCCCAATGAAGGCTCGACATTCACGATCATCTTGCCGGTCCGAAGCGAGGCGACGCCGCAGATCAAACCTGTGGATACCCCGCGCATCGCGGCGGATACGAACAATGTCGCCACGATCCTCATCGTCGACGACGATCCCGCGGCACGGGACCTGCTGGCTGCCAATTTGAAAAGCGCCGGATATCGACTCGTTCAGGCCGCCGGCGGGGATGAGGCTCTCGATCTGGCGCGCACCATCCGCCCGGATGCGATCACTCTGGACGTGATAATGCCCAAGACGGATGGCTGGGACGTGCTGAGCGCGCTCAAGGCCGATGCCGATCTCTGTGACATTCCCGTGGTGATGGTCACCGTCGCTCCGGACCGTAGTATTGGCCTTTCGCTCGGCGCCGTCGACGTCTTGACCAAACCCGTCGATCGGGCGCGGCTGACTGGGTTGATCCATCGCCTCGTGCGGCGCGAAGGTCCGGTCCTTATTGTCGAAGACGACGCCGACACCCGCGACATGATGCGGCATACCATCGAAAAATTGGCTCTCACAGTGGTCGAGGCCGCCAACGGTTGCTTGGCGCTTTCCTGGCTCACCGAGCATGAACTTCCGGCCATGGTCGTGCTCGACTTGATGATGCCAGAAATGGACGGCTTCGAGTTTCTTGATGCCATCGCTGCTCGTTCCGAATGGCGCGATATGCCGGTAATTGTCGTCACGGCAAAGCAGCTCACGGCGTCCGAACGTGAGCGCCTTTCACGGCAGGCGCGAAAGGTTATGGAAAAAGCCACGGTGACGAAAACCGATATAGCCGCGGCCGTGAGTGAAGCGGTACGCCGTCGGCCGGCGCGCGGGGTAGCTGTTGCAAATGCGGACAAATGATTGAGGGTAGGAGTAATCAAATGGCGAAGGTTCTGTTGGTCGAAGACAACGAAATGAATCGCGATATGCTGACCCGTCGCCTCATTCGCCGCGGCTTCGAGGTAGTCTTCGCCGTAAATGGGAAGCAAGGGGTCGATCTCGCGCGCAGCGAAAAGCCCGACATCATCCTGATGGACATGAGCCTGCCCATCATGGACGGTTGGGAAGCGACGCGTTGCGTGAAGTCCGACGATGCGACGTGTGGCGTGCCGGTGATCGGGCTGACCGCGCACGCCATGAGCGGCGACCGCGAAAAGGCGATCGAGGCTGGATGCGACGACTACGATACCAAGCCGGTGGAGTTCGATCGCCTCATCGGCAAAATCGAGCGGCTTCTTGGCAACGAGAAAGGCTAGCTCATGCATACAGAGGGAAGGGCTTCTGCTCTCGGGCTGCGAGCCGCGCCCATCCTGATAATCATATCAAGGATATCCGTGACGGTGGTGGTCGGCGCCTACACTTCCTGGTGCGGCCGATCTCAACCGAATGCGCGGCGCCACTGCGCAGACGAACGCGTTCGTCAAAGGTTATGGAGCGGGGACCTAAGACTGCCAGGGCGCTCGGATTTAAACATCCCGACAGCGCTCCTCGTCGAAGGCCGACGAAGTCATCGAATAGGCTTCTCTTTGTTGCAATGCAGGAGTCTGCCATCCCGTGGAATGTGGGGAGATCAATACTGTCGGAGACGGTTTGGTGTGGAACAAGTGGAAGATTTTCTTCAACAAGGCCGCCTTTCGCGTTTCACCTGACGGCCGCTGCCACGTCTGCGTCCACAAGGACGATATCGTTCCCAACGGCCTCTGTATCTATCTGCCGCCAGCGACGTGAGGCGACGGCGTCCACCGCCACCCGAGACGAGGGAGCGTGATGCCGTTACGGCGCGCTGACGACACGTACAATTGGGACGGTGACGCAGTTTTCTTCCCGATGACAGACGGCAAGACGCCCATTGTTTGCCGTGTCAGCCGCGAAGCGCTGGAAGACCGCGCTTCTGCCGACGGTCGCGGCGAAATCTTGGGCTATCCTGAAGAGGTGTTTCTGACACATCGTCAGCGCATTGAACAAATCGCGACCCTAGTATTGGCTGTTTGGAATGAAGCACCAAATTTCATCCCAAGATGAATGACAAATAACCGGATTACCCGTAGGATTAGAGGTTTTCAAGATTGCCTCGGGGGGCACCTCCTTCCATTCCGTCAACTCCCAAGTGACGTCGTAATAGGCCAAATCAAGCGGATGTTGGGAGTCGCTGCTGGACTTTAGTCCACGATATTCGAAATGCGGTGTGCCTACTCTAGCCCACCAACGCTCATTGCGCAGGTCAGCTTCTGTCTCATGACAATCCCTCGCGCTGCAACAACCCAAATCTCGAACAACCGCAGATTTGAAGTTCGGATTTTTCAGGCTTCTGTACCATGCGTCAAACTCAGGATGTTTAGTGTCATGAGCCATGCATGGCTGAGTCAAGAGTAAACCGAGGAAGAAAATCAGTCGCTTCATTTTCTTCTCCTCTTGCCTCAAACATTTTATCACTACGAATTTGCCGAGCAAAATACTATCCCGATGGGTTGGGTCAACCTAGGGCCTGTGATCTGCCTTTCGGCTATAAATTCTCGTGACAAGGCGTGGCGAGCGCCGTAACTGCATTTTCTCGATTAAAGTGGTGATGGAGTGGAGCAGTAGGTTTGCGAGAAGCAGCATAATGCTGTCGACACGGCGTCGCATGTGCTTGCAGCCTCGCCCGTTTTAACAGGCGAGGCCGCGGACCGCGGGCCCCGCGCAAGCTACGGCGATTGTAGTGTGCTCTTAAGCAAGTCGCTCATCGCCTCCCACGAACGCTGATCGGCGACCGCATCGTATTTGAGGCCGTGTTCCGCGTTCTGTAGGTGCACCTTGTCAGTGAAGGCGTGTACCACCCCGCCGTAGAGGACGACCTGCCAATCGACGTGGCCGTCGGTCATTTCCTTCTCGAAGGCGGAAACGGCCTGTGCGTTGACGATCGGATCGGCTCCGCCATGCAGCACGAGCACATGACCCTGAATGTTCTTGGCGTTCTCCGGCGTGGGCGTGCCGAGCGAGCCGTGAAAGCTCACGACATCAACGAGCGGCGCGCCACTGCGCGCTAGATCGAGCGCCGGCTGTGCGCCGAAGCAGTAGCCGATAGCCGCAAGCTTACTGGCGTCTACCATGCTGGCCCGTCGGAGTTGATCAAACCCAGCTTGAGCGCGAGCGAGAAGCAGCGCAGGGTCCTTATAATATTTGCCAAATTCCGCGGCCGCTGACTGCATTAAATCGGGGCGTACGCCTTTACCGTAGATATCCGCGACGAAGGCGACATAGCCCATTTTGGCGAGCCGCTCGGCCACATCTCTATCCTGCGTCGAGGGGCCCCACCAAGCGGGAAAGATGACAATGCCCGGCCGCTTGCCGTTCATGGCGTCGTCATAGACGAGCCAGCCTTCGAGCGCCACATCGCCCTGCTTGTAGTTGATAGTCTCAAGCTTAACCGCGGCCTGTGCCGACCCCGCCATCAACACCATGCCGCACAACGCGGCGATATGGAATTGTATTGTCATGACAAGCCTCCTTTTTAACTCCCAAACACCAACACTGAGGAATTCTTCACCCAGCCGAGTATTCAGCGTGACCCGGTAACTAGCCAATCTTGGATTTCTGTGGTGAGGTGGCTGTTGTATCACTAGCCAACTGTGTAAAAAAGAATTTCATCCGGCTTTCTTGAGTTTGCGTCCCCGTGTTAGCTTTGCTACCCCGAACCGAGGGAGGAAACGATGCACAAAGTGGCATTAGCGGCTGTGGTTGTGACGTTCGGCGCGCTGATCGCGTCAGGGGTTTATGCGCAAGACATGAGCTTGACAAGCGCGGACGTCAGCAACGGCGGGGCTATAAAGGACGAGCAGGTGCTGAGCGCCGAATATGGCTTCGGCTGCAAAGGCAACAATATTTCTCCGTCCTTGAGCTGGAGCGGGGCGCCCAGCGGGACCAAGAGCTTCGCCTTCACCAACTACGATCCGGATGCGCCGACCGGCAGCGGCTTCTGGCATTGGGTGGTGTTCAACATTCCGGCAGGAACCACGTGGATCCCGAAGAACGCCGGCGACGTCAAGGCCAAGCTCATGCCCGAGGGCGCCATTCAGAGCCGGAACGATGTAGGTACCGACGGCTGGATCGGCCCCTGCCCGCCGGCCGACGGAACTTCGCATCGCTACATCTTCACGGTGTTCGCAGTCGATGAAGAGAAGCTGCAATACGCCAAGGACCACAACGTGTCAGCCGCGCTCGTCGGATTCGAACTGCATTTCCATACGCTCGCGAAGGCGACCCTGGTCGGGATGTACGGCCCTCCCGCCGAAAAAAAGTAGCGGTGTGTTCCGTACGCAGCGCGGTTTTTTGCCGTGCTGCGTACGGGACAGATTGACTCAGCTGGCGACGGATGCCGGAAGAATTGCCGCAACACCCGCCCGCAAAAATTCGCGTTGAAACAGTTGAGTTGGATCAATGAGGGTTCTTATCAGCAATGTCCGTTCGATGCCTTGGGTGATCTGTATTTATGACAGGCCCGAACTGAATGATTGGGCCTGGCGGCAGCCAATTGACGATTGCCAATTTGACGGAACCGGGTGATCCTGCCCACTGCAGGGGAAATTTATCAAGCCCTAATCCTATGTGACCGACTTTGCGGTGGTCCGACCGCAAAAAGGCTCGCTGTTTTTCCGCAGTGCGAAGTGACGCGATTGGCCCATTTCGACGTTTGCGACGCTACCACGTCCTGTCTGAAATTGAGGGACAAGCGGACCTAGTGCCCGCAAACTACGTTCACGGCAATTCCAGGTGCATCCGGGGAATCCCAGGTTCACTCGCGCTCCACGGAATGCGATGAAACATGATGTCATTACCGGCGGAACTGCATCGCAGCAACGTCGTCGACGTCGCTCCCGTCTATGGCGGAGCGGTCGGCGAATTACGGCTGCAAAGCCTGCCGATGAAAACCCACTGAAGTAGCGGCCCGTTTTTGGTCCTGAACGTCGTGCTGAGAGACAGCAATACGTCGGGAATTGGAGGCAAAGCGGAATTGGCTGGCGCGCGCTCAAAACGTCGCTGATGCGAGAGGTTCATTCGCCTGTGACGTTCGCTGCCCTGATGATTGGCTACCCTTCTTAGCTCGTCAGCGTGCGCGAGCTAGGGTTCAGCCGGCGCTAACCCTGTGGAGGCCGAAAAATGTTCGCATCAGACTGTCACTCGACTCGCGCGCTGACGAACCAAAGCCTGAAAATTCCACACCTTTGTTTTTTTCAGATACGAAGCCCCGCCACCTCGGTGCGCGGCGCCTATTCTTTCCCCTGGTCGCTACCACCATCGGCGTCTCCCCAGCCTCCGCCCCAACCGCCGCCAAAGCCGCCTCGCAGAAGCCGAAGCACAAGCAGAAGTAAGACGGCACCAATGGCAGCGTTGATAATCGCGGACACAATGCCGGTACCGAGATGGATACCGACTTGCGGCAGCAACCAGTCGCCAATGAATGCGCCGATAATACCTATTATGAGATCGCCGATGAGTTCGAATCCGGCCCCCCGGACGATTTGTCCAGCCAACCAGCCGGCAACAAGACCGACGAACAATATGACCAGCAGACTTTCATTTGACATATGCATGACAGCGCCTCCAAGACCAGAGCGGCGGCTAAAACCAATTAATTCCCGCCAGCGGAAGCACTCGCTGTAGGATCGCCCCCACGCAAATCAGCACCACGAGGATTTTGAGAAGATTTGCCAAACGACTGTCCTTAACGAAGTTTTCGATGGCCCAAAAACAAATGGCACCGACGACAAAAATAATCAGAACCCCAATTAAGACTGAAAGCATAGCTACCCCCCGCTCGTACGGTTATGACCTTCAGCCGGCAACACTCGCGACGGCAGAAACCGACATTCCCCACATGATAGTAGCGATATTCCAGCTTCCTGGAAGCCAGTCGGCCGGGGTCGTGATCGATTGACTGACGCCCGCTTTTATAATGCCGCTTGCGTCCACGTCCGCGCAAGCTCAAGCAAACCTTGCCTGTCCTCGTCGGTTTTGGCCGGACTGGGACAAGAAGATCAATTCGTTCATTGCGTGCAGCCTGGCCCTGGAGCGGTGCCCCGGTTTGCGAAACAAGGCTTCATCCCGGCTCGGCGACGAGGCGATACGGCGTGCATCAATCAATGAAAAAAAAGAATTGGTACGCCGGTGGTCGAGGATTTTGTTGCACCTGCTCACTTCTGTTAATGGCCCAAAGCGTCGGTTCGCTGCGCCGAACAATAATGTCGCTTCTCTAATCGGCCATTCGGGGTCAAGCGCTTTCAGACTGTCCACCACTATAGTGTCGATGTCGCTCACGGGCTCGTGCTTCTCTTCGGAATCGGCACCAAGGCCCTTCCATCATGGGATTCGAAGACGAGGTGGAACAATCTATTAGACGGCCTTGCCGTCAGTTGAACGGCAGGTCCAAGCGACATTGCGAACTCACCTCATCCATCGTCCCGCGAGGGACATCTTTCCACCGCAGGATGGAGCTCGAGTTTCCTCCTATCGGATTTGATCCGGTGCGGTTGTCATGCTGCTGCCGCGGCCTGTTCCCGTGTCCAGCGGAACTCGGTGCCGTCAACCCAGATGCGGTGCATGATCACAGCCAATCGGCGGGCCAGCGCCACAATCGCCTTTTTCATCCCGCGGCGCCTGGCGATCTGCATCGCCCAGGCCTTGAGCCAGGACCATTTCTTGGAACGCATCATGGCCTGAGCTGCTTCGTAGAGCATCGTCCGCATCATCTCATCTCCACAGCGCGATATTCTGCCGTCCCAATCCACCTCGCCCGATTGATACTTGGCGCACGTCAGCCCAAACACCGCCCCGACGGACTTGGATTTGCGGAAGCGAGCCGGAATGTCGACGGTGGCGCGATAGGTCAGCGACACCACGGGGCCAATGCCGGGGGTCGTCATCAAGCGCCGGCACACCTCGTCATCCCGGACAATGGCCAACAGACGGCGATGCAGGATGACGATCTGTTCCCGTAACACCCGCCGGACAATGAGCATCGGTTCGACCAGAACCGCCAAGTCGGGTAGGTTCTCGACAAGCTCCCTAATCCGCGCCTCGAACTTCACCTTCCCAACCATGCCGACCTTAAGGCCGAAGTTGCGCAACGTACCGCGCAGGTCGTTCTCAAGGGCGATGGCCTTGGACAGCAGCAACTGGCGATGGGTCAGCAGCATCCGCAGTTTCTGACTGCGTAACGTCTTTACATGTACCGGGCGGTAAAGCCCCACCCTCATCATCTGTGCCATGCCACGCGCATCGTTGCGGTCAGTCTTGTTGATCTGCGCCTTCAGCACCGCCCGCATGTGCCGCGTCTCGACGCAGATCACTGGCAAGCCTGCTTCGGCGAGCGCGCTGAACAGCCATTGCGACAGCGGCCCAGCTTCCAATCCAATTCGCTTGAAGTGATAGGAGGGGTTCTTCAGCACCGCCACTAACGCGTCAGGCTCGCTCGCCAACTTCATTTCCCGGACAATCTTGCCCGTCTCATCCACGATGCAGACGCTGGTCTCCTTGACCGATACGTCCAGTCCAGCAAAATGGTCCATGCTGCGCTTCTCCTTCTGATGCTTGAGGCCGTAACCACGGACCTCGTTTCACCATCAGCCTGAAGCGCAGCACCCAAAATCTTCAGCTATCCACAAGCTGCCGGCCGATTACCCCATCTATTGGAGTAACAACGGACATCGATCGGCACGGGTACTGAATGCATCGGTCGTGAATGACCCATGGCGTCATTTCGCTGCCGTCAATTGACGCATTGCAAAATGTTCATTCGACCACCTCGTCGGCGGTGGCCAGAAGCGGGAACGCTGTTTTGAGATTGATCACCAGCTCGAATTCGTTCGGACCGGGGACGTAGGCCAGCTTATCGCCCTTTAGGACTGGGCGCGTCCGCCGAAAAGGGTCCTTCAATCTCGCAGCGGGTAGGATAAACTCCCTCTGCTGCCGCCCATAAGCGCAGGCAATGAGAAATCCGCTTGGTGGCCGCCGATGCAGCAAATTGCGGATTGGCTTAAGGCGCTCGGCCTCGAGCAGTACGCTCAACGTTTTGCCGAGAACGACATCGATGTCTCGGTGCTCCGCCATTTGACGGATGCAGATCTGGAAAAGATCGGTGTCTCGCTCGGGCATCGGCGGAAAATGCTCGCGGCTATCGCGGAGCGACACGGCGTTACTCCGTCGAAGCCCGAGGCCGTCGGCGTGGTTGAGCCCAAGCCGCAAGACGCCGCCGAGCGCCGCCAAGTTACGGTGATGTTCTCCGACTTGGTGGGCTCAACTGCACTCTCGGCGCACATGGACCCGGAAGACCTCCGCGAGGTCATTTCCGCCTATCAAAAATGCGTCGCCGAGACGGTGCGCCGCGTCGACGGCTTCGTCGCGAAATACATGGGCGATGGTGTGCTCATGTATTTCGGCTACCCGCAGGCCCATGAGGATGACGCCGAAAGGGCGGTACGGGCAGGGCTGGAGCTGATCACGGCCGTGAGCGCGCTCAAGTCACCAGTTTCGCTGCAAACCCGTGTCGGCATCGCGACCGGGCTGGTTGTCGTCGGTAACCTGATCGGATCGGGCGAGGCGCAGGAGCGGGGCATCGTCGGCGAGACGCCGAATCTCGCGGCGCGTTTACAGGGGATCGCCGAACCGAACACGGTGGTTATCGCCGAGGGCACGCGAAAGCTTCTCGGCAATCTCTTCGAGCTGGAGGACCTAGGGGCAAAAGACATCAAAGGCATCGCGGGACCGGTGCGGGCGTTCGCGGCGCTGCGCGCAAGTTCGGTGGCAAGCCGCTTCGAAGCGCTGCATGCGGCCGGCTTGACCGCACTTGTCGGGCGGGAAGAGGAATTCGAGTTGCTTCTGCGGCGCTGGGCGAGAGCAAAAACCGGCGAAGGCCAAGTGGTCTTGCTCTCCGGCGAGGCCGGCATCGGGAAATCGCGGCTCACGGCCGCGCTGCTGGAACATCTCGCCAGCGAACCACACACACGCTTGCGCTATTTCTGCTCGCCGCAGCACACGGAAACCGCGTTTTATCCGATCATCGGCCAGATGGAGCGTGCCGCCGGACTCAAGCGCGACGACACCTCCGAAGCAAGGCTCAACAAACTCGATGCGGTGCTGGCACAGAGCGCGACATCGGCCCAGGATGCGGCCCTCATTGCCGAAATGCTGTCGCTGCCGAATGACGGCCGCTATCCCGCGCTCGAACTGACGCCGCAGCAGCGCCGGCAAAGAACGCTGGAAGCGCTCGTTTTACAGATCGAAGCGCTGACACAACAAAATCCGGTGCTGATGATCTTCGAGGATGCCCATTGGGCCGACCCGACGAGCCTGGAAGCGTTCGGTTGGACGGTGGATCGGATCGCGTCTCTTCGCGTGCTGCTGATCGTGACGTTTCGGCCGGAATTCGAGGCTCCCTGGATCGGACGGCCGCACGTGACCCCCCTCACCATCAATCGGCTGGCACAGCGCGAAATCATCGCGATGATCGACCGGGTCGTCGGCAACAAGCTCATCCCGGCGAGCATCCGGCAGGACATCATAGAGCGCACCGACGGCATTCCCCTGTTCGTGGAGGAGATGACCAAGGCGGTGCTGGAGGCGGCGAGCGAAAGCGAAGCGCGGCAGACCGTCGCGGCGGTCCCGTCGCCGGCGCTGGTGGTGCCCGCAAGCTTGCACGCCTCGCTGATGGCGCGGCTCGACCGGCTCGGCGCCGCTAAGGAGGTGGCGCAGATCGCGGCGGCGATCGGCCGCGAGTTTTCCCATGCTCTCCTGGCTGCGGTGGTGCGCAAGCCGGAAGCGGAGCTCAATTCGGCGCTCGATCGTCTCATTCAAGCTGGTTTGTTGTTCCGGCAAGGCGTGCCGCCGCATGCGACCTATCTTTTCAAGCATGCCCTAGTGCAGGACGCGGCCTACGGCACGCTGCTGCGCGAGCCGCGACGGGCACTTCATGCCCGCATCGCCGAAACCCTGGAGAGCCAATTCGCAGAGATCGCCGAGAACCAGCCGGAACTACTGGCGCGTCACTGCACAGAGGCCGGGCAGATCGAGAAGGCTGCGGGGCTGTGGGGCAAAGCGGGACAGCGGTCGCTGGAGCGCTCGGCGCTCGTTGAGGCTGTGGCCCAGCTCACGCGTGCGCTTGCCCAGATTGCGGCCTTGCCCGCCACTCACGCGCTGCGCCGCTCGCAGATCAAATTTCAGGTGGCGTTGGCGACCACCCTCTTTCACGTGAAAGGCTACACATCGCCGGAGACGATTGCCGCCTTTGAACGGGCCGATACGATGATCGAGCAGGCGGAGGCGTTGGGCGAGCGCCCTGAAGGCGAGGACGCGCTGCTTCGCTTTTCGGTGATGTATGGCCGATGGACGGGCAATTATACTGGAGGAAATTTTGCCAGGGCGGCGGAAATAGCAAAGCAGTTCCTTGCTCTGGCAGAAAAGCAAACGCTATCTGCACCGTTGCTGATGGCCCACCGCGTCATGGGCGCGACTCTCGCTATTTCGGGAGAGTTTCAGGCTGCCCGGTCGCACCTGGATCGAGCGGTTGCTCTTTATGTGCCCCAGGAACACAGGTCGCTGGCGACCAGATTTGGTCAGGATATCGGCGTCGCAGCATTGATTTATCGGTCATTCGTTCTTTACCGCCTGGGCTATCCCGAGAGTGCCGTTAGGGATGTGGACGAGGCATTGCGGTCCGCACAGACCTCGGCCAAGCCGGCACTCTCGGGTATGCTTTAGGCTTGGGTGCTGTTTTGGAGATACTGTGCAGCAGGTTTGGCGTAGCTGAAGCGCGCGTCGAAGAGCTATCTGCGTTGTCGGAAAAGCTTGGGTTGCCACTTTGGAAGGGGATCGGCGAGTTGCTGCGTGGCTGTATCTTCATCCCAACTGATAGGGCCGATCAGGCGGCCAAATTGATTGACTCTGGCCTATCGGCGACAGCGGCGTCTGGGATGGCGTACCTCACACCCTTCGGCCAAATTTGGTTGGCTCGTGCGCACGCGGCATGCGGCCGAGCTGCTGAGGCACAGAACGCCCTCTCCCAAGCGCTCGATGTGGTCAGCAAGACGAATGAAAGATGGGATGAAGCCGAAATTTATCGAACCGCCGGCGAGCTTGCGGTATCGCTTCCCCATGCTGCCCCCGAGATGGGCGAATCGCATTTCCAGCAGAGCCTCGCGATAGCTCGCCGACAAGGAGCGAAGTCGCTCGAACTGCGTGCCGCGACAAGTCTTGCCCGGTTGTGGCGCGACCAGGGTAGACGGGATAAAGCGCGCGAATTGCTCGCGCCA
This sequence comes from uncultured Alphaproteobacteria bacterium, assembly GCA_963804405.1. GTDB lineage: Bacteria > Pseudomonadota > Alphaproteobacteria > Rhizobiales > Xanthobacteraceae > BOG-931. The sequence continues at coordinate 74,169 of CAWDQG010000015.1, forward strand.
ATTTTCGGCTGGTTCACAGAGGGTTTCGACATGTCCGACCTAATTGAGGCCAAAGCGCTACTGGAGGAGTTGCGGTAATTTCGACCGGTATCTCGCGGGCAGGTTTAGCGATAATCTCGGCACATAAAGAAACGCAAGCGAACCAAGGAGGCACACGATGAGCGAAGCGATCAAGTTCATTCTGCCCGACGATAGAATTCCAAAGGCTTGGTACAATCTCGTCGCCGATCTGCCGCAGCCGCTGCCCCCGGTGCTCAATCCGGCAACCGGTAAACCAGTCGGTCCGGAAGACCTTGCGCCGCTGTTTCCAATGTCGCTCATCCTGCAAGAGGTCTCGACTGAGCGTGAGATCGAGATTCCCGACCCGGTGCGCGAGATCTATAAACTGTGGCGTCCGACGCCGCTGCGGCGCGCCCGGTCACTCGAACGCCTGCTCGATACGCCGGCGCGCATCTTCTACAAAGACGAAAGTGCGACGCCGACCGGCAACTTCAAGCCGAACTTGTCGGTCTCCGAGGCCTTCTACAGCCGCGAGGCCGGCGCCAAGAAGCTTATAACGGCGACGGGCGCCGGGCAGTGGGGTTCGGGGCTGGCGTTTGCTGGAGCGCTCTTCGGCCTCGA
>CAWDQG010000016.1:0-56819 GCA_963804405.1 uncultured Alphaproteobacteria bacterium
CCGGCAGCCTTTCCGCTTACGTAAGAAATCAGGAAAAGTTTGCTTTTATGATAGCGGTATGACAGATCATCCTCATATTGCTGCAGCGCAGCAAACCGGGCAAGGATCGTCCATGGCTATCGGGGAATTCGGCGGCGCGCCTGCCGTGCCGGCGGGATTGTTGTCGTCGACGCCGCTCTATTGGCTCTATGAAATGGGCCATGCCGCGCTCAATCCGGCGCGGGCCGCAGCCGACGCCACGCGCCTGCTGTTCAAAAATCCGATGAATCCGTTCTACGCCACGAGCTTCGGCAAATCGGTCGCCGCGGCGGCGGAGCTGTTCGAGCGTTCGACCCGCCGCTACGGTCGCCCGGACTGGCGGATTTCTTCGACGCTGGTCGGCGGCGAGCGCGTGCCGGTGCATATCACCAGCGTGTGGGAACGCGCCTTCTGCCAGCTCACGCACTTCGAACGCGTATTCGAGCATCCGCCGCGCCGGCCGCAGCCGCGGCTGCTGATCGTGGCGCCGCTGTCCGGGCATTTTGCGACCTTGCTGCGCGGCACCGTCGAGGCCTTTCTGCCCAACCACGACGTCTACATCACCGAATGGCGCGACGCGCGCACCGTGCCGCTGTCGGAGGGGCCGTTCGATCTCGACGATTACATCGACTACGTGATTTCGATGCTGCACGCGCTCGGCGGCGACACCCACGTGGTCGCGGTGTGCCAGCCGGCGGTGCCGGTGCTCGCCGCCGCCGCGCTGATGGACGCGGACGACGATCCGTACATGCCGGTGTCGATGACCTTGATGGGCGGCCCGATCGACACGCGGGTCAATCCGACCGCGGTCAATACGCTGGCGGAGCGGCGCGGCATCAACTGGTTTCGCCACAACGTCATCACCAAAGTGCCGTTTCCCAATCCCGGAATGATGCGCGACGTCTATCCGGGCTTCCTGCAACTGCACGGCTTCATCAGCATGAACCTCGATCGGCATATCGAGGCGCACCGCAATCTGTTTCTCAATCTGGTGAAAGGCGACGGCAACTCGGCGCAGAAGCACAAGGAATTCTACGACGAATATCTGGCGGTCATGGATCTGGCGGCCGAGTATTATCTGCAAACCGTCGACACGGTGTTCGTGCGCCACGCGCTGCCGAAAGGCGAAATGATGCATCGCGACCGGCTGGTCGATCCGGGACTGATCCGGCGCGTTGCGCTGCTCACCGTCGAGGGCGAGCACGACGATATTTCCGGCGTCGGCCAGACCGAGGCGGCGCACCGATTATGCGTCAATCTGCCGGCCGATCGGCAAGCGCACTGGCTGCAGCCGGGCGTCGGCCATTACGGCGTGTTCAACGGCTCGCGTTTCCGCGCCGAGATCGCGCCGCGGATTTCAGACTTCATCCTGTCGATGGGTCATCGGCCGAAGCCAAGCGCAGCGGCTCGGCCGCGGGTCACGCCGGCAACGGCACAGCCGGTCGAGCCGGCAATGGCGCGGCACACGTCCGCGCTCGCGTCTGGATTTTCTGCAACTCTAAGGCGGCTATCGGCGAGCCGGCATCGGGCTAATGCCCGATTTATGGGGGAATTTGCCATGATTGCGCCTCTGGATCGTCCTGATCGAGGCCGGATGTGGCAAGCTTTTGAGAAATCTTGGCTATTTCGGAATCACCGACGTCAAATTTTCACGGCTGTGACAGCCCAAGATATGAAGTCATATTCACTCCATAAATTCGAATATATAGTGCTGCTTCATGAGCCTTGGCCCCTAAGGGTTGTATATGCTCGCCGCCTTCATCAAAGGCACTTCACGGTTCTTTGGATATGGCACTATCGGCCACGGGTTGGGTTTGGGGTCGTCGGCCATGTCAAATCGTGCGCTGCTTTATCGTCGGCCGAGTGAGCCTCAGGCGATCGAGGTCGTCTTCGACAAATCGATTTATCTCGTGCGCGTGCGCCGCCACCGGCAGGCGCGCCGCTATACGCTGCGTATTGCGGCCGCGACTCGCGAAGTGATCCTCACAATTCCGCCGCGCGGCACGATGAAAGAGGCGCGCGAGTTCGCGCAAAAGCACGGCGGCTGGATCGCGGCGCGGCTCGGCCGGCTGCCGGAGGCGGTGCGCTTCACCCACGGCGTCGTCATTCCGCTGCGCGGCTTGGCGCATCGCATCACCCATCGCCGCAGCGTGCGCGGCACCGTCTGGACCGAGACTGGACGACGAGCGGCGAGCGGCTGCTTTGCGTCGCCGGCGACGCGCCGCATGTCGATCGGCGCGTCGGCGATTTTCTCCGCCGCGAGGCCAAGCGCGAACTCGAAGCCGCGAGCCAGCGGTTCGCCGGCGAGCTCGGCGTCGGCGTCCGCCGCGTGGCGGTGCGCGATCAGGCGAGCCGCTGGGGCTCCTGCTCGACCGCCGGCGTGTTGTCGTTTTCGTGGCGGCTCATTCTGGCGCCGAGCTTCGTGCTCAACTATCTCGCCGCGCACGAAGTGGCCCATCTGGTCGAAATGAACCATTCGGCGCGGTTCTGGCGCCTGGTGCAGCGGCTTTGCCCCGATCACGAACGCGCCAAGGTGTGGCTCGACGTCCATGGCAGCGATCTGCATCGCTATGGATTGCCGCAGAATGGCGGCAGGGCGTAGCCCGTCCGTCATTGCGGCGCACGTCACGCGTCTTGACGGCAAGCGGACGGAATCCAGCGGTGCAGCTGGATTGCTTCGCTTCGCTCGCAATGACGAGTCGCGGTCAATGCGGCGTGGTCGTCTGCACGGTCACGACGTTGCCGGAGGACGGAAACAGGCCGAACGACAGCTTGGTCGCCACCACAATCAGCGTTGCGGCCAGCACCAGGCGTAACGCCCTTTCCGGTATGCGGACGGCGGCATAGCTGCCGAGCAAAATTCCCGGCACCGAACCCAGGATCAGCAGACCGAAAACCTGGAAGTCGACCGAGCCCAGGAACCAGTGTCCGATGCCGGCGACAAGCGTGAGCGGCACCGCGTGCGCAATATCGGAGCCGACGATTTTGCCGTCGGCAGTTGCGGATAGAGCAGAATGAGGCAGGTCACGCCGATCGCGCCGGCGCCGACCGACGATATCGACACCATGGCGCCGAGCACGGCGCCGACCGCGACCGTCAGCGCCGCAACCTGTTTCGGCTGCAGCGCGCCGAGCCGCGCGGCATAACGCGCGACGATCCGGCCGCGAAACACCAGGGCCACGGCGGTAATGAACAGCGCGAGCGTCAAGCACCGCATTGATCAAATCCCGCGCCGCGGCGCCATTGATGTCGAGCACGCTCAAAGCGGCGATGGTGATGACCGTCATCGGAACGCTGCCGGCCGCCAGCCGCCGCACCACGCGCCAATCGATCGTCCGGTTGAGGCCGTGCACGACGCTGCCGGCGGTTTTCGTCACTGCGGCGTAAAGAAGGTCGGTTCCAACCGCGGCCGCCGGATGAATGCCAAACAGCAAGATCAATAACGGCGTCATCAGCGAGCCGCCGCCAACGCCGGTCATTCCGACCAACAAGCCGACGGCAAATCCGGAGATCGAGTAGAGCGGATTCAATCGAGTGAATCGCGCTCATCCCGCTCGCTTGCCGCCGCTTCGCGTCCGGGCTTCGGCGGATAAGCCTCGCGCAATCAACGAACACGGAGCTTAGAGGATTTTCGCAACCGGCGCACGGTCCGCACAGCAGTGGCCTGTGAAATAAAATTGTTGCACACGCTCACAGGCCTTGAGGTGGAAAGGATTTTCATGTTGCGAACTGTCGGTCAATGAATGCAATGTGACTATCGATTGAGCACGGACGCGTGATGTTGCACCACGGCAATTCCGTTGCTGGCAATTCCGCCGCGCTGTTTTGCTGCAAGATCGCCCGACCGCGCCGGTCCGTTTTGCAAATGCGCGTTTTGACGCACGGCAGTAACACTAACCCGTGATCCGCATTGCATCCGCGTGGCACATGCATATGTGCTGAACATTAGGCCGACCGGGCGGCTCCCCATCCCCCGACACCCCGCCGCCCGGCCAAATAAGCCTGAGTTGAGGCAACAACTAGGACCCCAAGCGCGTAATCTGCTTGGGGTTCTTTTTTGTGGCGGGGCAAGGTCGTGCCGGCGAAAGGCCTGTGGAATCGGCGGCTCAATCCTTCACCAGATCGCCGAGCAGGCTCGCCGCGACGGCAAGCTTCGACAGCGTCAGCCCGGAATTGGCGATTTCGTGGATCGCGCCGCGGATGCGCTCGACCTCGCCCTTGCGCGGCGCCACCCAAGCCTCGACCGCGCCGGCGCCGGCCGCGCCGTTGCCGACCATGGCGGCGGTCAAGCCGGCGCTCGGCGTCGCCGATCGAATCGCGCGCGCGATCGAGCGCCAGCCGGTCGAAATAATCGGCGATCGGAATCTTGCCGGCGGCGCTGGCGATGCGATCGAGATGGAAGAACGCGCCGGTGGCGAAATAGGTGGCGGCGACTTCGCGCACCGGCTTGCCGGTGCGGTCGGCGACCAGAACGATGTCGGGCGCGGCGGCGAGCGGCCCGAGATTGGCGATGCGGCACGGCAAGCTCTTCCGGCACGCCGGCTTGCGATGAGCTCCTGCCGGCGCGCCGCGCGCGGCGTGCAACGCATCCTCCGGCAGCGCGCCATCGAGCGCGGCTTCGACCAGCGGCGATGCCGTCACGATAATGCGTCGACCACGTCGGCGAGGCCCTTCGCCAGATCGACATTGCGCAGGAACCAGATGACGCGGTCGAGCAGCAGATCCTGCACCGCCGCATAAAGATCGAGCTGCAGCTTGCCGGAAATCCGGTTGTCGAGATCGTCGATGGCGCCATTGAGCGCGGTCATGCCGTAGCTGTCGCGCACCGCGGCAAAGGCCGAGGCGATCGCGCGACGGCGCCGCGCCGGTCTGGTCGGCGATGCGCACGATCAGCGACGGGCCGCCGCGGTTGATCATCGAGTTGGCGAGCTGGGTGGCGATGATCTCGCGGCGCAGCCGGTGATGCTCGAGCGCATCGGGAAATTGCGCGGCGATCGCCTTGGGGAAATAGCGGCCCATCTCGCGGCTCGAGATAGGGATCGTCCGGCACCGCGGATTCAAGCAGCTCCTCGTAGAGCGTGAGCTTGGCGTAGGCCAGCAGCACCGACAGCTCGGGCCGCGTGAAGGCCTGCGAACGGCGGCGGCGCTCGGCCAGCGCCATGTCGTCAGGCAGGTATTCGACGGCGCGGTCGAGCAGGCCGCGCGCTTCCAGCGTCTGCATGAGCCGCTGCAGGAAGCCGAAATCCTCCATGCCGCGCCGCTGCGCCAGCGACAGCGCGAGCGTCTGCAGGTAATTGTTGCGCAGCACCAGCGCGGCGACCTCGTCGGTCATCTGCGGCCAGGAGCGCATTGCGCGCTGCCATCGCCAGGCGCCCGTCGCGCACCGGAATGCTCAGCGCGATCTTGATATTGACCTCCATGTCGGAGGTATTGACGCCGGCCGAATTGTCGATCGCGTCGGTATTGAGCCGCACGCCGCGCAGCGCCGCCTCGATGCGGCCGCGCTGGGTCATGCCGAGATTGGCGCCTTCGCCGATCACCTTGCAGCGCAAATCGGCGCCGGCGACGCGCACGGCGTCGTTGGCGCGGTCGCCGGCCGCCTCGTCGGTCTCGTCGGAGGCGCGGACATAGGTGCCGATGCCGCCGAAGAACAGCAGATCGACCTGCGCCTTGAGCAGCGCGCGGATCAGTTCGGCGGGGTTGAGCTTCTCGCCGACGCCGAACAGCTTCTGCGCCTCCGGCGAAAGCCTGATCTCCTTGGCGGCGCGCGAGATAGACGCCGCCGCCTTTGGAGATGAGCGCTTTGTCGAAGTCCTGCCAGCTCGAGCGCGGCAGGTCGAACAGGCGCTTGCGCTCGGCGAAGGTGCGCTCCGGATCGGGATCGGGGTCGATGAAAATGTCGCGGTGATCGAAGGCGGCGAGCGAGGCGGGTGGTTTTCTCGCGCAGCATGCCGTTGCCGAACACGTCGCCCGACATGTCGCCGACGCCGACCACGGTGAACGCTGTCTTGCCGATATCGACGTCCATTTCGCGGAAATGGCGCTTGACCAATTCCCAGGCGCCGCGCGCGGTGATGCCCATCTTCTTGTGGTCGTAGCCGGCCGAGCCGCCGGAGGCGAAGGCATCGCCGAGCCAGAAGTCGTGGGCGATGGCGAGCTCGTTGGCGATGTCGGAGAAGGTCGCCGTGCCCTTGTCGGCGGCGACCACGAGATAAGGATCGTCGCCTTCGTGGCGCACGACGTCGGCCGGCGGCACGACGCCGATGGTGCCGGTGCCGATATTGTCGGTGATGTCGAGCAAGGTCGAGATGAAGAGCTTGTAGGCCGCGGTGCCTTCCGCCTGGATGGCCTCGCGCGCGCCGCCCGCCGGCAGGCGCTTCGGCACGAAGCCGCCCTTGGCGCCGACCGGCACGATCACCGCGTTCTTGACGTTCTGCGCTTTGACCAGGCCGAGGATTTCGGTGCGGAAATCCTGCGGCCGGTCGGACCAGCGGATGCCGCCGCGCGCCACCTTGCCGAAGCGCAGATGCACGCCCTCGACCCGCGGCGAATAGACGAAGATCTCGTAGAGCGGGCGCGGCGCCGGAATGCCGTCGAGCTTGCGGCTTGAAAACTTCACCGCGATGAGGTCATTCGGCTCGCCGTCGGCGCCGTGCTGATAGAAATTGGTGCGGATCGCGGACGCCACCGCGTTGACGAAGCGGCGAAGGATGCGGTCCTCGTCGAGGCTGTCGACGGCCTGGAGCGCCGTTTCGATCGAGGAGGCGATGAAGGCTTCGCGCGCGGCGCGTTCGTCGGCCGGCGCGCCGAGCTTCGGATCGAACCGGGTGTGGAACAAGGTGACGATCTGCGCGGCGATGCCGGCATGCTTGCGCAGCGTCGCCCACATATAGTCTTGCGAGTAAGGCACGCGCACTTGCCGCAGAAAGCGCGACAGCGTGCGGATCACCGCGACGTCGCGCCAAACCAGCCCGGCGGCGAGCACCAGCGCGTTATAGCCATCGTTTTCGGCGCGCCCGCCCATGACGGCGAGGAAGCAGCTCTCGAGACGCTCTTTGAGCACCGCCAGGTCCAAAGGCCGACCCAGCGCGCTTTCGAGCGTCATGTCGTGAAACCACGCATCCGCCCGTTCCAGCGGCTGGATGTGATAGGTCCGCTCGTCGACGACGCGGAAGCCCATATTTTCCAGCACCGGCACGCGCTCGGACAGCGGGATCGGCCGGTTGCGGCTTAAGACTTTCAGCCCGGCGCTGGCCGGAGCGGCGCTGGCATCGCGGTAAAGCTCGACGCCGAGCGGATGCTCGGCCGTGAGCGCCTCGACCACGGCGATATCGCCGACCGCCATGGCCGGCGGATAGACTTCGCGATAGTCGATCGGGAAGGCATCGCGATACCGCGCGAACAAGGCGCGCCCTCTCGCGACCGGGATGCGCCGCCAGCAACGCGCCGCTAAGCCCGTCGGTCCAGCTGCGCACGATCGCCTCGACGGCGCGATCGAGCACGGCGCGATCGATATGCGGCGTTTCGCCCTCATAGCGGCCGATGATGAAATGCACCCGCACCATCGCCCCTTCGGGAAAGAACGGGTAGAAGGCGCGCACGCGCCCGTTGAAAGACCGTGGCGAGATAGGCGCCGATCTTGGCCCTGATCGTGGAGTCGTAGCGGTCGCGCGGAATGTAGACCAGGATCGAGACAAAGCGGTCGAAGCGATCGGGCCGCGGCAGCACGCGCACGCGCGGCCGCTCGTCGAGCTGCATGATCGCCAGCGCGAATTGATAGAGCGTGTCTTCGTCGATCTGGAACAGATCGTCGCGCGGATAGTGCTCCAGCACGTTGACCAGAGCTTTGCCGGAATGGCTCGACGGATCGAACCCGGCGCGGCTGATGACGCGGTCGACCTTGCGCCGCAGATAGGGAATGGCGCGGACCGAGCGCGTGTAGGCGGTCGAGGTCAACAATCCGCACAACACGCATTCGCCGATGAGCTTGCCGTCGGCGTCAAAGCGCTTGACGCCGATATAGTCCAGATGCACGCGCCGGTGCACTCGCGAGCGCACCGCCGCCTTGGTCATGATCAGAAGCTTCGGCTCTTTGAGAAACTCGCGGATTTCCGGCGTGATGGTCACGAGCTGATTGCCGCGGCGCAGGAGCCGCGTCTCGGGCGACCGCAACAACCCGAGCCCGGTTTCGAACTTCGGCTTGAGCGCGTCATCGCTGTCGGTGAAGGCGTAGTCGCGGGCGCCGAGCAGCGTAAAATTGTCGGCCGCGATCCATTGCAGGAACTGGATCGCTTCGGCGATCTCGTCGGCCGGCAGCGGCGGCGGATTGGCCTTCAGTTCGGCGGCCACCTCGCTCGGCGCGCGCCAGCATCGGCCGCCAATCCTGGACCGCGACGCGCACGTCGGCGAGGACGCCTTCGAGGGCGTGGACGATCTCGGCGCGCTGCGCCTCATCCTCCAAGCCGGCGACATGAATGTGAATGAAGCTTTCGCGATGGCCTTCGCCCTTGCGCGTGCCCTTGAACGCGGTGAGCCGGCCGCCCTCGTCGCGCTCGACGGTGAAGACCGGATGCACAACCAGCCGGATATCGAGCGCGCGTTCGCTGAGCTCGCTGAGCACCGAGTTGACCAGGAACGGCATATCGTCGTTGAGGATGTCGAGCACCGCGACACTCGGCGACGAAGTCAGCGGCACGAGCGCGATTTTCGATGCGCGTCGGCGGGCGTTGCAGCAGAAACGACCACGATTGTTCGGCGATGCCGGCAAGCTCCGCCGGGCTATAGCGCTCGAGATCGTCGGGCGCGGCGCGGCCGTAAAGCTCGACCAGAAAATCTCCGGGAATGTCGCGCCGGCGCGCGGCGAGCACCGCAGCCGCCGCGCCGATCAAGGCTTTCGCGGGCCTGGTCGTCGTCGGGACGGGGAATGTTCTGGACCGCCATGGTCTGCCCTCTCGTTTCTCCCGATTCGCCGAAGCGCTTTCGCCGATCTTAGGCGTGCGGGGCCGACTATCCGCTACGCTGGCCGCCTCCCTAACCACCTATAATGTCAGGCTATCCACTGCCGCGACAGCGGCGCACCAAACCGGACCGGCCGACCATGATCCGATTAAGTTGAATTGGATCATGGTCTATGTGTTCGTTGGAGCATGATCTTTTCCGAAAATCGGGTTCCACCCCGGATCACGTCCGGGGCAAGCTTTTTCGGGATCATGCTCAAGAGGAATCATGATGGCCAAGCCGAACAATAAAGCTGCTTCCAGCAATCGTGCATCAAAACCTCGCGCCTTACCTCGCGCCTTACCTCGCGCCTTGGCGACGGCTGGCGATGACACCGCCATTACCGCGCTCAAGCTTGCGCCGGAAAAGCTTTCCCCGGAAATGGCCGCCTATTTCGCCAAATGCGAGGAAAAACTCGGCTTCGTGCCCAACGTGCTCAAGGCCTATGCCTTCGACATGGCAAAGCTTTCGGCCTTCGTCGCCATGTACAACGATCTGATGCTGGCGCCGTCGGGCTTGAGCAAGCTCGAACGCGAGATGATCGCGGTCGCGGTCTCGGCGCATAATCGCTGCTATTATTGCCTCGTCGCCCACGGCGCGGCGGTGCGGGCGCTGTCCGGCGATCCCGCGCTCGGCGAATTGATGGCGATGAATTACCGCGCGGCGCGGCTGTCGCCGCGCGAGCGCGCGATGCTGGATTTCGCCGTCAAGCTTTCGGCCGAGCCATGGCTGGTCGAGGACGAGGATCGCGCGGCGTTACGCGCGGCCGGCTTCACCGATCGCGATATCTGGGACATCGCCGCGGTCGCCGGCTTCTTCAACATGTCCAACCGGATTGCGTCCGCGACCGACATGCGGCCGAACAGCGTCTATCACGGGCAAGCAAGGTGAATGCGCTGCGCGGAATGTGCGATAAAATCGGCCATCATGCCGTACTCGAATCATGAGTTGGGGAGGCTCACCATGCGTGCAGTCATTGCGCGCGTCCTGACCGGCACCGCGCTCGGCCGTGGTGCTGACGGCATCGGCCTTCGCGGCGTCGCCGGCGAAGCTTTCGCCGAACGACATCCAGACGACGTTCTTCAACGGTCAGCCGTTCACCGCCCAGACGCCGTCGAGCCTCAAATTCAAAATGACGTTCACGGCCGACGGCAAGATGAAGCGCCAGCCGATCGGCACCGGCAGCAGGGGCGAGGGCACCTGGAAGCTGTCGAAAGAAGGCTTCTGCACCACCTGGAAGGGCTCCAAGGACCGCTGTTTCACGGTGGTCAGCGCCGGCGACAACAAATGGTCGGTGCTGCAGGGCTCGACCATCATGGCGACCTGGAGCAAATAGGCCCGTATCCCGGGCACAGCGCATCACGGAATGATGCGCTGCAGAACCGGGATCGTCACACACGCGCAGAGCTTGGTACGATCCCGGATCGGCGGCGCAGCGCCATATCGCGTAAAGACGCGCGTGAACGCGCTTTTGCACGCTGCACCGCGTCCGGGAAACGCTTTACGCGTGCCCCGATAAATCGGTGATGGTCGGCTTCTCGCCGGACAGCGGATTGGTCGGATCCCAGGCGTAGCGCAAAGTCTCAAAGCGCATGGCGCGGGCGTCGAGCATGACGAGGCGCCCGACCAGGCCCTCGCCGAAGCCGACGATCTCGCGGATCACTTCGAGCGCCGCCATCGAGCCGACGACGCCGGCGAGCGCGCCGAGGATGCCGGCCTCGGCGCAGGCCGGCACGGTGCCGGGCGGCGGCGGCTCGGGAAACAGACAGCGATAAGTCGGATTGGGTCTGCCGTCGGCGCCTTTCTCGTGGGCGCGAATGGTGGTGAGCGTGCCGTCGAAGGGACCAAGCGCCGCGGTCACCAGCGGCTTCTTGGCAAAATAGCAGGCGTCGGACACGAGATAGCGCGTGGCGAAATTGTCGGAGCCATCGGCGATGAGATCGTAGCGGCCGAGCAGATCGAGGGCGTTTTGTGCGGTCAGGCGAACCGCGATGCCGCTCGACGGCGACATGCGGGTTGAGCCGGTCGATCACGGCGGCGGCGCTGTCGACCTTCGCCACGCCGAGGTCGGGCGTGGCATGGATGACTTGCCGCTGCAGGTTCGACAGCGACACGACGTCGTCGTCGATCACGCCAAGCGTGCCGACGCCCGCGGCGGCGAGGTAAAGCAGCACCGGCGCGCCAAGGCCGCCCGCGCCGACCACCAGCACGCGGGCGCGGCGGAGCGCGGCCTGTCCCGGCCCGCCGACCTCGCGCAGCACGATGTGGCGCGCGTAACGTTCAAGCTCCGCTTCGCTCAGCATGGCCTCAACATAAGCGTGAACAGCGGGCGGAGCCACCCGCGGCCGCCGCGCCGCATTCAGCGAACCTTCAGACGGGCGCGCGCTCATTGGCGTTGGTGCGGCGTTCGGTTAGGTTTCGCTGCTGGCGACGGATGCACTCATGAAGATCAAAATCGCGGCCATGCTTGTTGGCCTCGTCATGGCGGGCGCGCCGGCGCTTGCGACGATCGCCCATGCGCGCGAGCCGGCGCCGGTACGGGCTTCGCCGGCGGCACAAGCCGCCGCGGTGAAAAAGCCCGCGGCAAAACAGACCCGTGCCGGGTCCCCGCGCGGCGGCGAGGACGCCGATCCGCTTGCCGAGGTGCCGAGTTTTTCCGCCGAAGCCGTCGGCTGGCAACTGGTCGAGGACGCCAAGACCGGCGCACGGCTCGGCGTACCGGAAAAGCTCACACCCCATGTCAGTGCCTCGCGCAGCGGCACCCGCTGGAGCTCGGCGCAGGGTCAAATTCAGATCGAAACATTTCAGCTGGCCGAGGCGGCGTTGCCGGCGCTGTTCGACGAGGAAAAGAAGACGGCGCACCGGCAAATCACGTCGAGCAATCTCAAGCCCGACAGCTTCGTCATCGTCGGCGTGCAGGGGCTGAAAAACTTTGTGGTGCGCGCCGACGCGCACGGCAGCGAGGTGCGCGGCGTTACCGTTCTTTACGACCAGGCGACCGAAGGCACCATGGGCCGCGTCGCCATCAATGTCGCCAATGCGTTCGTCGGTTTTCCCGATCCCAACGCCATGCCGCCGCCGGGCTTGCGGCGGCGGGTCGAATACGGCTCGGCCATCGTCGTCGGCAGCGACGGCGATCTGATCGCGTCGGTGCGCAATGTCGACGACTGCCAGGCGATCACGGTGCCGCCGTTCGGCCACGCCGAGCGCATCGCCGAGGACAAGGCGAACGACCTCGCGCTTATTCGCCTCTATGGCGCGCGCAATCTGGTCGCGGCGCCGCTCGCCGACGCCGGCGTGCAAAGCGGGCGATGTCACGCTGATCGGCGTCGCCGATCCGCTGGCCCAGGCCGGCGATGCGCCGGCGAGCGTGCCGGCCCGTTTAACCGCGCAAGGCATCGATCCGGCGCCGAAGCTCGGCTTTTCCGGCGCCGCCGCCGTCGATGCGCGCGGCCGCCTTGTCGGCATGGTCGATCTGCGGCCGCCGGTCGTCGCCGGCAGCGGCGGCGCCGCCGGTCAGGGCGCCGCACTGGTGCCGGTCGAGACGATCCGCGCCTTCTTGCAAGCGCAGCACATCGCGCTGGCCGCCGCGACAAGCGGGTCGATCAATCAATCGGTGCTGCGCGTGGTCTGCGTGCGGAAATGACGGCTGGCAATTCTATGGCCGAAGTGACGGCTCGCAGATCCGCACGTCGGTCAATCAGGGAAACTTGCCGGCTTGTTGAAGGCCTCCGCCGATTTCGTGTACGCCTCGCCAAGGCTTCTTGTTTGCTCGCTGAAGGCGCTGAACTGAGACTGCATGAATTCGGTCTGAAGTCGAAACACGTCCTGGAAATCCTTGGCTTGGCTGAGTTTGTGGACGAATTCGTGAACGGCGGCGATGTTTTTCTCGGCGTAGCCTTTGAGATTGTCACCAAATTCCGTCCCGCCCGACGGATAGGATGAAATCGTCTTCTTCAGGAAATTGAAATATTGTCCGCCGCCGCCAGAGCCTGCTCTTTGGTCTGCTCGGCCATGGCGTTGAATTCCTCGCCGGGCTTTTGATCCTTTGCCATGATTTCCTCCTGTAGCAGCATGACTGCGATATTAAAACAGAAATATCAGACCATTGCGCCGCACGATGCCGCCATCGGCGGCCGGTCAACGCGGAATTAGCCGGCTGTCCACCCTCGCGCATCACGCCCGCGCGCCGGTTGGTTGCGGATCGAGTCGCGCGCATCAATACTTAGCCGATTATTTAACTCATTTGTATGAGGCTTTGCCTACATTCGTCGGCGCGCGCTGTGATGCTTGTCGGCTCGGCGTCGGAAAACGCGGCAATGGCGGCAATGGATCGCTCGAAACGCCGATCGAAAGCCCGCGCCCGCGGCCGGGAGCGTTCGCGCCAGATGGTGTTCTGGCCGCGATCGGAAGCGTGCTGGCGGTCGGATTATTCGCCGCCGGCGAGCTCAAAGGCTGGCAATTTCTGCCCCGGCATCTGCTGTCCAAAGCGGCGCCGCGCCGAGCGAGGATGAAATCTATACCGGCTCGATCCTGTACGTGCCCGACGAGGGCACAATCTGCCGGCAACTGCTGTTCGACAACCGCACCGGGCGGATGCGGGACAATGGCCTGGTCGATTGCGAACAGGCCTATTATCGAGGCACCGGCGAAAGCGCCAAGCAGTGGTCGAACGCCCGCGCCGTCGTCATCAGTCAAAGCTTCCGCGGGCATTGAGCAGCGAAGTCGGCGCCGCTGTTGCGGCCCCTGGAGCGCTGCGAGCGACACTGGTTCGATCGCCGATGCGGCCGCATCTGGTCTAACGGCGATCAGCCCGGTTACGACCGGCTCAGAAGCCATCGAACTCCAGCGACTTCGGCGGCTTGAAGCGCTGATTTTCGTTCGGGATGCGGGTCGAACTTCGCCAGCGCGCCCGAACCGACGCACTTGATCGCCGCCGCATAGTGCGCGTCGTACCGCGAGCCTTCATAAAGGGCCCGCGAGGTGGCGCGGGCGTGCGCGAACAAATGTCGCCGGCCGGCTTTGTTGTAATGCAGACGCACCATCTGATGGCAGAAGGGACATTCTGCATTGAGCGGGTGCAGTCGCTGTCTTCCGAGGAGCTTGAGGAACTCGATAACCCATACGGATAGGAGACGCATGGTCGCCTCGTCGTGATTCCCGGCCGTCAGCATACGACAGCGGCCGCCAAGAGCCGGATCAAGAGCCCGTGTTGATGACGGATTGCCACAGGTAAAGTGACAAAACGGCGCAGCCGCGGCGAAGTTGGGGCATTCGCTCGCAGGATGGGCGGCAATAGTCGCGACGGCGCAGCCGACCGTCGCGCCGCACGAGGCTAGGTGCGTTGCGGTCGCTGCCGGCGCCGCGCGTTTTCTGCGCCCGCAGTTTCACGCGCTGCCCGTAAAAATTGACGATATTGCGAGCGGTGTCCGGCGTCAGCTTGCTGTATCGCTCGAACGTGCGCGCCAGATCTTCGGTCTGCAGATTGCGCTCGGCGACATACATCAGCAGCAATTCCTTGACGGTGGTCCAGGAGCAGCCGGCCGCCTTGGCGAGGACCAGGATCATGTCCTCGCCCTTGTCCAGCAGCGCGCGCTCGACCAGGTCGACCGGGAAACGGCCGAGCTTCGCCAGCGCCACCACCGTCCGCGCGAACTCCTGCGCGTGGGCGCGGGCATGGATGGCGCCTTCGGTGAACGGCTGGGCATTGAAGCACGCGATTGGTATCGCGCAAGGCCGCGGCTATAGCGCCGCGACGCATTGCGGACCTCCTGTTGCAGACCGGTCGCGACGTCGTCGACGGTGTCGCGGATGGCCGCCGCCGCCTGCGGATCGGACTTCTTCGAGCTTGGCGCGCACCGAAGCGGAAGCCGTTTCGAGCAGCTTGAGAAAGTACTGGCGGGGAAGATCGCTGCGCCGGCCAAGCGCCAGCGTCAACGTCCGGTCGCGACGCGCCCGGTGGGTCAGCTTGCCGTAGCCGGCCAGCGAGAAGCGCGCGCCCCGGTTGCTGACGACCTTGTGGAGCACCCGGCGGTCGCCGCGTTCGACCAGAACGTCGGTGACCTTCTCGCTGAGCTTGAGGCGCTGGGCGATGGCAAAAAGGTGCTTCTGGCTCTTGGTCGAGGCGTTCTCGACCAGATCGGCGTCGCTCAGCTGCTGCGAGTGGATCAGCACCGGCTCGGCCACCGCGATCTCGTCGTCAAAGGCGAGCGAGCGGATCAGCTTGGGCGGGGCGCCGCTCGATATGGGCCAGCCGGCGGGCAAGTTTTGCCCGCGCCTTCACTTCGATATCGGCGGCGAGCTCCTGCAGCACGTCATCGAACAGCGCGATCTGATCGCTGGAATAGCCGCGCGAGCCGGCCGCGAACAAATCGGCGATGCGCTCGAGAATTCGCTGGCGCTCGTTTTCGCCCCCGGTCGCGACCGCATCGTTGAGTTCGTCGATCAGCGACCGGTTTTCTCCGCACTTCGGATCATGCTTAAAATTCGCGGTAGAGCGGGCGGCGTTGGCCATGGGCGTAATTTCCAAGCGACAATCGATAAAATTCTGGCTTCTATTTCCACAGCGGCATCGCAAGCGGCGGCGGAATGCACCGTACCGTAGCCGTGAAATGCAAAGATTTGAGCAATCCGCCCACAGCAAAAGGAATGAAAATTTTAGGAAAATTGCCGGCGCGAGTCGACGGTTATCTTCGCGACTTCGGTCGTTGACGCAGCGATGCCGGCTCGTGGCGCGCAGCGGCGTCGACGCTATCTATTCTCGAACTTCGGCGGCCGCTTGGCGATGAACGCCGCCATGCCTTCCTTCTGGTCGGCGGTGGCGAACAGCGAATGAAACACCCGCCGCTCGAAGCGCACGCCCTCGGCGAGCGAGGTCTCGAAGGCGCGGTTGACCGCCTCCTTCGCCGCCAGCACCGAAGGCAGCGACATCGACGGCGATGGTCTCCGCAACCTTGACCGCTTCGTCGACGAGGCTTGCCAGCGGCACGATGCGCGCGACCAGGCCGGCGCGCTCGGCTTCCTCGACATCCATCATCCGGCCGGTCAGCATGATGTCCATCGCCTTGGCCTTGCCGACCGCGCGGGTGAAGCGCTGGGTGCCGCCGATGCCGGGGATGACGCCGAGCTTGATTTCCGGCTGGCCGAATTTGGCGTTGTCGGCGGCGATGATGAGATCGCACTGCATGGCGAGCTCGCAGCCGCCGCCGAGCGCGAAGCCGGCGACCGCGGCGATCACCGGCTTGCGCACGGTGGCGGCCCGATCCCAGTTCGCGGCGAAGTCGCCGAGAAACGCCTCGGTCGAAAGTCTTGTCCGCCATCTCCTTGATGTCGGCGCCGGCGGCGAACGCCTTGTCCGAGCCGGTGATCACCATGCAGCCGATATTGGCGTCGGCCTCGAACGCGTCGAGCGCGCGCGTCAGGTCATGCATCAGCGCCCGGTTGAGCGCATTGAGCGCCTGCGGGCGATTGAGCCGGATCAAGCCGACCTTGCCGCGGGTTTCGACGATGATGTTCTCGTAGCTCATGATCTCTCCCAGCCTTGGCTTCTTCCGCGAAGTTCACTTCTGGCATACCGGGCAATAAAACGTCGAGCGGCCATTCTGCACGATGCGCTTGACCGTCCCTGGGCAGCCCGGCGTGACGCAGCGTTCGCCCTCGCGGTCATAGACGCGGAAATGGTGCTGGAACATGCCGAGATCGCCGTCGGGCCGTCTTGTGATCGCGCAGCGACGAGCCGCCGGCTTTGATCGCATCGTTGAGCACCGCCTTGATGCCGTCGACCAGCCGCTCGGCGCGTTCGTTGGGCGCGCCGGTTTTGCTGGCGATGGTCGAGGCGATGCGCTTCGGCGACAGCAGCGCGCGATGCAGCGCCTCGCACGCATAGATATTGCCGATGCCGGCGACGACCCTCTGGTCCAATAGCGCCGCCTTGAGGCTGGTCTTTTTTCCCGGCGCAGGCGGCGGCGAGCATCGCCGCATCGAAGGCGTTGCCGAGCGGCTCGGGCCCGAGCCGGCTCAGCAGCGGCTCGGCATCGAGCTTGTCGCGCGCCACGATCTTCATCGAGCCGAAGCGGCGCGGATCGTTGAAGGTGACGATCGCGCCGGACGACATGTGAAACACCACATGGTCGTGCGCCGCGTGCTGTGTCGCGCTCGTGGTAGTAGCGGCCGAGCTTTTTGTCGCCGGCTCTCGCGAAACACATGAAACGAGCCGGACATGCCGAGATGCATGAGCAGCACGTCGCCGGACGACAGATCGGCGAGCAGATATTTCGCCCGCCGGCCGAGGCCGGTCACGGTCTTGCCTTGCAGGCGCGCGGCAAAATCCTTCGGCAACGGCCAGCGCAGATCGCGGCGCCGCAGCTCGACCTTGCCAAAGCGCGCGCCGTCCATCGCCGGCTCAAGACCGCGGCGCACGGTTTCGACTTCGGGAAGTTCGGGCATTTAACGGTCGCGCTCATCCGGCGATTGAGAACATGCGAAAAATCGAACGGCGCGCTGGAACTGGACTGTCATCGTCGGCCTCTTGCAGCGGCATTGCGTCTCTTCAACCATGCGGCGCGGCTTTTGTAGCGTCTCGCGCCCGCCGCGCTATCGTCGCGCCGAACCGGAAACAGACATGCCCGATAGCGAACCAAAGCAGGCCGATTTCGGCGCGCGCCAAGTGCCGCTTGCAGACAAGCAGGCGCTGGTCGACGACGTCTTCCGCAGCGTCGCGCGCCGCTACGATCTGATGAACGACCTGATGTCGTTCGGGCTGCATCGCGCCTGGAAGGATGCGCTGGTCACCGCGGTCAATCCGCCGAAACACCGCCCGTTCGCGCTGCGTCGACATTGCCGGCGGCACCGGCGACATCGCCATGCGCATCGTCGACGCCGGCGGCGAGGGGACGCGGCGCCACGGTCTGCGACATCAATGCCGACATGCTCGCCGTCGGCCGCGAGCGCGCCGACGGCGCGCGGACTTGGCGATGCCGTCACCTTTACCGAAGCCAATGCCGAGGCGCTGCCGTTCAAGGATCGCAGCTTCGACGCTGCCACCATCGCGTTCGGCATCCGCAACGTGCCGCGCATCGAGGCGGCGCTCGCCGAGGCCTATCGCGTGCTCAAGCATCGGCGGACGATTTGTCTGCCTCGAATTCTCCGCCGTGAACGTTCCCGGCCTCGACACGCTCTACGACCTCTATTCGTTCAATGTCATTCCGGCGCTCGGCCGCGCCGTGGTCGGCGACGCCGAATCCTACCGCTATCTGGTGGAATCGATCCGCCGCTTTCCGAAGCCGCAGGCGTTCGCCGCGCATGATGCGCGCGGCCGGATTTGCGCGCGTGTCGCATCGGCTCATGAGCGGCGGCATCGTGGCTTTGCATTCCGGCTGGCGTTTGTGATTTCCGCGCTCGCGAGTTTCGTCCGCCTCGGCCGCGCCGGCTTCATCTTCGCCCGCGAAGGCGTGTTCGGCGTGATCGATCCGGCGGCGGTGCCGCCGTCGGCGCGTCCGCTGATCCGCATCGCGCGCCTGATCGAGCGGCCGTCGAGCGGCGCCGCCGAGATGCGGCTCTCCACCGCGCTGACCCGGCTCGGTCCGAGCTACGTCAAGCTCGGTCAGTTTTTGGCGACGCGGCCGGACGTGGTCGGCGCCGCGCTCGCCCACGATCTGGAGCGGCTGCAGGACCAGATGCCGCCGTTCCCGCAGGCAGCAGGCGGAAGCGGCGATCGCCGAGTCGTTCGGCAAGCCGGTCAGTGCGATCTTTTCGACCTTCGGCCCGCCGGTCGCCGCCGCCTCGATCGCGCAGGTGCATCGCGCCGAAGTCGCGACCATGCACGGCCCAAAAGCCGTCGCCGTCAAAGTGCTGCGGCCGGGCGTCGAGCAGCGCTTCCATGGCGATCTGCGCGCATTCACCTACCTGGCGCGCCGCGCCGAGGAATTGTCCGCCGAGGCACGGCGGCTGCGGCTAGTCGAAGTGGTCGATACCTTGCGGCGCTCGGTCACGGTCGAAATGGATTTCCGCCTGGAGGCCGCGGCGCTGTCGGAGATGGCCGAGAACACCAAGGACGATCCGGATTTCCGCGTCCCCGCCGTGGACTGGGACCGCACCACCAAGGAAGTCCTGACGCTGGAATGGATCGACGCCACGCCGCTGTCGGACCGCGCCCGGCTGATCGCCAAAGGCTTCGACCTGCCGCGGCATCGGCCGCGCCGTGATCCAGACTTTTCTCCGCCATGCGCTGCGCGACGGCTTCTTTCACGCCGACATGCATCCGGGGAATTTGTTCGTCGACGATGACCGCCGCCTGATCGCGGTGGACTTCGGCATCATGGGCCGGCTCGGCGTCAAGGAACGTCTGTTCCTGGCGGAGATCCTGCACGGCTTCATCACCCGCGATTACCACCGCACCGCCGAGGTGCATTTCGAGGCCGGCTATGTGCCGCCGACCCATTCGGTCGAGAATTTCGCGCAAGCCATCCGCGCCATCGGCGAGCCGATCCACAATCGCACCGCCGAAGATATTTCCATGGCGCGGCTGCTGACGCTGCTGTTCGAAGTCACCGGCCTGTTCGACATGCGCACGCGGCCGGAATTGCTGCTGCTGCAAAAGACCATGGTGGTGGTCGAAGGCGTGGCGCGCTCGCTCGATCCCAAGCTCGACATGTGGTCGACGGCCGAGCCGGTGGTGCGCGAATGGATGACGCGGCATCTCGGGCCCGCCGGCAAGCTCGAAGGCGCGATGCAGGGCGCCGGCGAAATCGGCCGCTTCGCCAGCAATGTGCCGGGGCTCCTGACCCGCGGCGCCCGCGTGCTCGATCAGCTCGACGAGGTGACCCGCGACGGACTGAAGCTGTCGCCGCAGACCGTCGCCGAGATCGACAAGGCCGAGAAGCGGCGCAATCGCTGGTCTGCCGTGGCGCTGTGGGTGATCGCGGCTTTGCTGCTGTGGATCGTGATTCTCCTGATCCGATGATTGCATTGATTGCAATGCAATCAATGGCCTGATAAGATTGCTTTCGGCCCTTTTGTGGAGAAGGCCGATGGCGAGTCTCACCGTCCGGCAACTCGACGACAAGCTGAAAAGATTGCTGCGGCTGCGCGCCGCGCAGCACGGCCGCTCCATGGAAGACGAGGTCCGCGTCATCCTGCGGCAGGCGGCCGAGGAAACCGGCCGCGAAGCTTTGGACCGCATCGATCCGCCGACCATGCGGTGCTGCGTACTGGCGCGCGCGCCGGAGGCCGAGACCAGGCGCATCCTTCTCATTGTCGGCGGCGGCATCGCCGCCTACAAATCGCTCGATCTGATCCGCCGTTTGCAGGACCGCGGCGCCAGCGTCCGCTGCATTCTGACGGCGAGCCGCGCAACATTTCGTCACGCCGCTTGCGGCCGGTGCGCTGGCCGGCGAGCGCGCCTATAGCGATTTGTTCGATCCGCAGAGCGAGTTTGACGTCGGCCATATCCGCATGGCGCGCGACACCGACTTGATCATCGTCGCGCCGGCGACCGCGGACCTGATCGCGAAAATGGCGTCGGGCCACGCCGACGATCTCGCCACCGCCGTTTTGCTCGCCACCGACAAGCCAGTCCTGATCGCGCCGGCGATGAACCCGATGATGTGGGCGGCCAAGGCGACGCAGCGCAATCTGGCGCAGCTTCGCGCCGACGGCGTGCGCTTGGTCGGCCCCAACACCGGCGAAATGGCCGAACGCGGCGAAGCCGGCATCGGCCGCATGGCCGAGCCGCTGGAAATTGCCGCCGCTGCCGAAGCAATGCTGCGCGGCGCCGGATCGCTCAGCGGCAAGCGCATGCTGGTGACGTCGGGACCGACCAGCGAGCCGCTCGATCCGGTGCGCGTCCTCGCCAACCGCTCGTCGGGCAAGCAAGGTCACGCCATCGCCACAGCGGCTGCCGCGGCCGGCGCCGACGTGGTGCTGATCAGCGGCCCGGTGAGTTTGCCCGATCCGCCCGGCGTGACGGTGGTTCACATCGAGACCGCGCGGCAGATGCTGGCCGCGGTCGAGAAAGCGCTGCCGGCCGACATCGCCGTGTTCGCCGCCGCCGTCGCCGACTGGCGGCCGCAACAGGCGAGCCAAAGCAAGATCAAGAAACACGGCCGGCCGCCGAGCATCGAGCTCGTTGAGAATCCCGATATCCTCGCCACCATCGCCCATCGCAAAACCGGCCGCCCGCCGCTCGTCATCGGCTTCGCCGCGGAAACCGACAACGTCATCGCCAACGCCAAGGCGAAGCTGAAGAAGAAAGGCTGCGACTGGATCCTCGCCAACGATGTGTCGCCCGCGACCGGGATCATGGGCGGCGACAGCAACACGATTCATGTAGTGACTGCGGACGGCGTCGAAGTCCTGGCCGCCGCAATCCAAAGAAGATGTCGCGCGCGCGCTGGTCGCGCGCATCGCCGACGCGTCTCAAGGATGCGAGCAAGGATGCGAAACGGTGAGCGCCGGCGAACGCGTCGCGGTTGAGATCATGCGGCTGCCGCACGGCGCCGATCTGCCGCTGCCGCAATACCAGAGCGCGCTCGCCGCCGGTCTCGATCTGCTGGCCGCGGTGCCCGCCGGCGCGCCGGTCGAGATCGCGCCGGGCGCACGGGCGCTGATTCCGACCGGGGTCGCGATCGCGCTGCCGCCCGGCCATGAAGGCCAGGTGCGGCCGCGGTCCGGATTGGCGTTCCGGCACGGCGTCACCGTGCTGAACACGCCCGGAACGGTCGACGCCGATTACCGCGGCGAATTACAGGTCATTCTGGTCAATTTAGGAACCGAGCCGTTTGTCGTGCAGCGCGGTATGCGCATCGCACAAATAATCATCGCGCCGGTGCAACGCGCCGTGCTCGTCGAGTCCAACGACCTCAACAAAACAAAACGCGCAACGGGCGGATTTGGTTCAACTGGAATGACGGAACCGGCAGGCGATCATGACTGATCTGCAGAGTTAAACGGGCGAACCAAATTAGGCGTCGGACGTTTTCTGATTATTGATGACTCTGCTCCCACGCAAAGGACTGCTTGCGATCGCCGCAGTCGTTGATGTGGCATTGCAAACGGTAGGGCGGCCGATTTCCGCCAAGACGCTGGCGACGCGCCATGGCTTGCCGCCGCGGCACTTGGAGTCGGTGTTGCAGTCGCTGGTGCGCGACGGCATCCTCAAAGGCATCCGCGGCCCGCGCGGCGGCTACGAGCTGGCCCGTGAGCGCCATCGCGTGACCGTCAACGACATTTTGCGTGCGACCGGCAGCGCCAATGGACTTGACGCCGAGCCAAGTTCGGAACTGATGATCAAGGTCGTGATACCGGTGCTGTCGATCGCCGAACAGGAATTCGGTGCTGGCGTTGAGCCGCATCAATCTGGAAGACATGGCGCAGCGCGCGGAGCGCCTGAACGGCGGCGGCAGCGCGGCAAGCGCGACGTGAGGCCGCCTCTTCGACCCCCTCGCCGGCGTTCACGATCTGGACTCTTTCGGCGCGATTCCCGTTGAGAGTAAAGTCGAGCGATTCGCGTGGACCATGATCCGATCAAGTTGGATTGGATCATGGTCTGCGATTTTGCGTTGGAGCATGATCTTTTCCGAAAACCGGTTTCCACCCCGGATCAGTCCGGGGCAGGCTTTTTCGGGATCATGCTCAATCTCGCGATGGACCCGCTGGCGATGGCGGTGACAGCCAGCAGAGGCAAAAGGGGCATGCCGGACACGATCCGGAGAGGCGGGGGCTGCGCTCGTCCGTGGTTCGGCGGATTGCCGTTGGCCATTTGCGTCAATTTGGGCTGTCGTCTCTGCCGGCCCGCGCCGACGAGCCGCCGAAACTGATGCTGCACGAACTCGTCGTCGGCGCCACGCACAGCATCGATCGTCACGAGGTGGCGACGCTGGTGCTGCTGGTCGGCCTCGTGCTGTTCGCGGTGGTCACGGCGATCATGCTGCTGCGCACGCGCACGCGGCTGGCGCGGCTTGGAGACATCGTCGCACGACGAGATCGCGGCGCTGCGCACCGGTCTTGACCGCGCCAACGCGCTGCTGTTGTCCGAGCCGCAGGTGATGGTCGATTGGCCGGCGGCGTCCGATGAGCCGACCATCGAGGGCGATCCCGCCGTCGTCGGCGCCTCCGCGCCGCATCGCGTGCTGGCCTTCGGCAGCTGGCTCGATGCGGCGCGAGCAACCGCGATGGAGCAGGCGGTCGAGGCGCTGCGGAGCCGCGGCGAGCCTTTTTCGATGGCGTTCACGACGCTGGGCGGCCGTCCCATCGAGGCGCAGGGCCGCGCCATCGCCGGCCGCGCCGTGCTTCGGCTCAAGGACGCCAGCGGCGTCAAGCGCGAGCTTCTCAATCTCGCCGGCCGTCACGAAGCGTTGCTGACCGAGGTCGCTTCGCTGCGCGCTCTGGTCGAGAAGCTGCCGTCGCCGGTTTGGACGCGTGACGCGGCGGGCCGGCTGACCTTCGTCAACGCCGCCTATGCGCGCGCGGTCGAAGCGAACGATCCCGCCGACGCGATATCACGCGGGACCTGGAGCTCCTCGACAGCTCGGCGCGCGAGGCCATCGCGCGGGCGCGCACACAGACCGGCGCCTATTCCGGACGGCTTCCCGCCATCGTCGCCGGCGCGCGGCGAAGCTTCGACGTGCTCGATTTCCGCACCGAGACCGGCAGCGCCGGGCTGGGCGTGGACGCGACCGAAGCGGAGACCATGCGCAGCGCGCTGGCCCGCCTGGTCGATGCGCACCGCCGCACGCTCGATCAGCTTTCGACCGGCCGTCGCCATGTTCGACGCCAATCAGAAGCTGACATTCTACAACGCCGCCTACGGCGCGCTGTGGAATCTGGATGCCGCCTATCTCGATCAGGAGCCGACCGATTCGGCGCTGCTCGAGACGCTTGCGCGCCGCGCGCAAGCTTCCCGAGGAGCAGGACTTCCGGCAATGGAAGGCGCAGCTGCACGCCGCCTACCGGGCGCTGGAGCCGAAGGAGCACACCTGGCATCTGCCGGACGGACGCACGTTGCGCGTCGTCACCACGCCCAACCCGGACGGCGGCGTGACCTATCTGTTCAACGACGTGACCGAGCGGCTCGATCTCGAGCGCCGCTTCCAGGAGCTGATCCGCGTTCAGGGCGAGACGCTCGACAATCTCGCCGAAGGCGTCGCCGTGTTCGCCAGCGACGGCCGCTGCGTTTGGCGAATTCCGCCTTCGCGCGCATGTGGGGCTTGTCGCCGCAGACCTTGGCCGAGCGGCCGCACATCGAAACCATCTCCGCGCTGTGCCGGCCGCTGCACGGCAATCATGCCGACCTGGCAGGCGCTGCGCGCCGTCATCACCGCGCTCGACGATCGCGTGGCGATCGAAGGCGGCTGGAGCGGCGCGACGGCACCGTCGTCGATTGCACGACCGTGCCGCTGCCGGACAGCGCCACACTGGTGACGTTCCACGACGTCACCGATTCGGTCAATGTCGAGCGGGCGCTGCGCGAACGCAACGAAGCGCTCGAGGATGCCGACAAGATCAAGATCGATTTCGTCCATCACGTGTCGTACGAATTGCGCTCGCCGCTCACCAACATCATCGGCTTCGTCCATCTGCTCGCCGATCCGGCGACCGGGCCGCTGGCGCGAGAAGCAGCGCGAGTATCTCGACTACATCACGGTGTCGACCAATACGCTGTTGGCGCTGATCAACAACATCCTCGACCTCGCCACCATCGACGCCGGCCGCATGCAATTGAACCTCGGGCCGGTCGACATTCGCGAGACCATGGCGGCGGCCGCCGAAGGCGTGCAGGACCGGCTGGTCAGCGCCGGGCTGACGCTCGACATTCAGGCGGCGGGCAATATCGGCAGCTTCATCGCCGACGAACGGCGCGTGCGGCAGATCCTGTTCAACCTCCTCGCCAATGCGGTGAGCTTTTCACCGCCCGGCGGCACCGTCACATTCGTGGCCGAGCGGCGTCCCGACGCTTTGGTCTTCTCGGTCACCGATCGCGGGCCGGGGATTCCGCCCGACGTGCTGGAGAAGGTGTTCGACTGGTTCGAGACCCATTCGCTCGGCTCGCATCATCGCGGCACCGGGATCGGCCTCTCGCTGGTGCGCTCGTTCGTCGAGCTGCACGGCGGAACTGTGGAAATCGCCTCCGTGGTCGGCCAGGGCACGACGGTGACCTGCGCGTTCCCGCTCGGCGAAGCTGCTAGACTGACTGCCGCCTAACGCACCAATCGCTTCAGATTGAAGCGACTGGCGATCTAGATTTTTGGTGGAGCATGATCTTTTCGGAAAACCGGCTTCCACTTTTCCGGATCATGCTTCTAGTGGAGCATGATCTTTTCGGAAAACCGGCTTCCACTTTTCCGCATCATGCTCTAAAGCCCGATGATGCCGGCTTGGGGCAGTCAGCTTGGGGCAGTCGGGGAACCGGGCATGTCGTTCTATCAGAATTTCGATCTGACCAACGAGTTCAACATCCTCCGCCTCATTTGCGGCTTGTTCCTGTTGCCGCATCTCTATGCCAAGGCGAGTGATCTGGAACTGACCTACAAGATCTACGACGATTACCGGCTCTATCCGGTCAAGGCCTGGGTGTTCGCATGCATGGCGATCGAGGTTATTTGCTCGATCGGCATGGTGTTTGCGATCTATACGCGCTATGTCGCGTTGCTGCAGGCGGTGTTTCTGTTCGTTGCCGCTTGGGCGACATGGCGCCACAGCAAGGGAAAGTGGCTGTGGCAAATCGGCGGTTTTGAATACTGCCTGTTCTGGGGGATTTGCTGCATTGTCGTCGCGATGCACGGCTAAGCGGATCGGAATGCAAAATCCGGCAGTGCCCGCCGGGCGCTTTGGGCCGCGACATCGGTAGCGGCCGCGCCATGTTTCCGAGCGCCACCGGCGGGACGGGCTTCACGATTACTTTGCCGAACGAGCAGGCGACGGCGCGTTTCGCCATGGACATCGCCGCCGCGCTCGAGCCCGGCGACCTGGTGACGCTGTCCGGCGATCTCGGCGCCGGCAAGACCACGTTCGCGCGCGCGCTGATCCGCTATCTCGCCAGCGACGACACCATCGAGGTGCCGAGCCCGACCTTTACGTTGCTCCAGAGCTACGAGCTGCCGCGCTTTGTGCTCGTCCATGCCGACTTCTACCGGCTCTCGGGCGCGGCCGAGCTCGCCGAGCTTGGCTTCGACGACCTGCCGATCGGCACCGTGGTCCTCCTGGAATGGCCCGACCGGGCGGCAGGCTTCCTGCCGTCGGATCGCCTCGACATCACCTTCACGCTGGCGCCGCAGCTTCCTTCCGAGCTCCGCAACGCCCGCGTGGTCGGCTATGGCGCGTTCGGCGCGCGCGTCAACCGCATCACGCAGGTGCGCGCCTTCCTCGATCAAACCGGCTATGGCGACGTGCCGCGCCGCCGCATGGAAGGCGACGCCTCGACGCGCATCTTCGAGCGCCTCATCTTCGACGATCATACCGACGTGCTGATGAATGCGCCGCGCCGCGCCGGACGGTCCGCCGGTGCGCAACGGCAAGCCCTATAGCGCCATCGCCCATCTGGCCGAAGACATCGTGCCCTATGTCGCGCTGGCGCAGGGCCTGCGCGATCGCAACCTCTCGGCGCCGACCATCCTGCAGGCCGACCTCGATCACGGCTTCCTGGTCATGGAGGATCTCGGCGACGAGCGGATCGTTGCCGGCGATCCGCCGGCGCCGATCGCCGAGCGCTACGAAGCCGCGGTCGATCTGTTGATCTCGCTGCATCGGCGAAAATTGCCGGAACGGCTGCCGGTGGTGCCGCACGTCGAACATTACCTGCCGCATTACGATATCGACGCCTTCCTGATCGAGGCGGAGCTGCTGCTCGACTGGTATCTGACGAACGGCCAGGCGAAGGTCGCCGACCGCGTGCGCGACGAGTTCGTCGCCTTGTGGCGCGAGGCGCTCAAGCCGGCGATCGAAGCGCCGCCGACCTGGGTGCTGCGCGACTATCATTCGCCGAATCTGCTGTGGCTGCCGGATCGCGAGAGCGTCGCCCGCATCGGCATTCTCGATTTCCAGGACGCGATGATGGGTCCGGCGGCGTACGACGTCGCGTCGCTGTTGCAGGACGCGCGCGTCGACGTGCCGGAAGCGCTGGAGGTGGCGCTGCTGAGCCGCTACGCCCGCGCGCGGCTCTACGATCAGCGTTTCGATGCGGCGGCGTTCGCGCGGCTTTACGCGACGCTCGCGGCGCAGCGCGCGACCAAAATCCTCGGCATCTTCGCCCGGCTCAACCGCCGCGACGGCAAGCCGCAATATCTCCGTCACATCCCCCGCTTATTGCGCTATTTGCAGCGCTCGCTGGCGCATCCCGATTTGGCGCCGCTCAAGGCCTGGTATGCGGCCAACCTGCCGCCACAAGACCAGCTATAATGGGGCGAATTGGCGGGTCGTGAGGGCTTGTTGAAGGCCTGCTGAGGGCTGCTGAGGGCTTGGGGGACATCATGATGCCGAACCGCGCGATCGTGTTGGCGGCCGGCTTGGGCACGCGCATGCGGCCGTATAACGGCCACATCCCGAAGCCGCTCGTCGAGATCGGCGGCAAGTCGCTGATCGATTACTCGCTCGACCGTCTGGCCGACGCCGGCGTCGAGCGCGCCGTCGTCAATGTGCATCATCTCGCCGACGCGCTGGAACGCCACCTGGCGCCGCGTCAGCGTCCGCAGATCGTCATCTCCGATGAGCGTGGCGCGCTGCTCGGCACCGGCGGCGGCATCGCCAAGGCGCTGCCGCAGCTCGGCGATGCGACCGTTCTTCCTGGTCAATTCCGACACGGTCTGGCTCGACGGCGTCAAGCCGAACTTCAGGCGGCTGGCGGAGGCCTTCGATCCGGCCACGATGGACGCGCTGCTGCTGTTGGCGCCGACCACGAGCAGCATCGGCTATTCCGGCCGCGGCGATTTCGCCATGTTGCCCGACGGCCGCTTGCGGCGGCGGCGCGAGCACGAAGTGGTGCCGTTCGTCTATGCCGGCGCCGCCATTCTCTCGCCGGTGCTGTTTGCCGATGTGCCGGCGGCGCCTTTTCACTCACGCTGCTGTTCGATCGCGCCGTCGCCAACGGCCGCCTGTTCGGCTTGCGCCTCGAAGGCGTTTGGATGCATGTGGGCACGCCGGAAGCGGTCGCGGCCGCGGAGGCGGCGCTCGCCGCCACGTAACCCGCAAACATTGATTTCTTGAAACATACCATAATTTTGCGTCAGAAATATCAAATCTCATCAGATTTCACTTTGTGGAAGAAGTTGACGCTCTTTTTCTTTCGGACATACTTCGGGCATGAGCGACTACCTGCAAATGCAAATCGCAACGCGGCGGAACCGCTTGGAGGCGCTCGATCGCGAGCGAGCCAAGCTCACCGCAGAGCTCGCAGCCTATGAGGATGCACTGACAAGTGTTGGAGAAGGCTCGCTTCAGATTCCGAAGAGCCATAGCCATCAACGGCGGTTGTTGCCGATATTCGGGGATTGGCGCGCGATCCTGGAAAATCTCGTCGAGTTTAGGCATTTCAACGCCAGCGATGTGAAGCGTGTTGCGAAAAAATTGTTCGAAGCGGGAAAACTAAAAAAGGCGCAGACGAGCGATTTAGTTAGGGCACAACTTTCGCTGTACGCAAAGAAGCATCTGATAAAGCGCATGGGCGGCGGTAACTACCGTCTGACGGAGCAAACGAAAGTCGCTCTCCTTCCGATTGGCACGATTCAGATGTCGTCAAAAGATGAGTTAAGTTCGGCTTGGGCCAAAGCTGACAACTCTGGCCCAAGCCGTGGCGGGTGACGCCCGCCAAAACCCCCGCCCTGGGCAGGGCGCAACGGAGAGGGGGTGATACGCGTGCGGTATGTCGACCGCGTAAGAAGAAAGTAGCGGTCAGCTACGCTCGTTGGAGTCGTCACCCGGCGAGCGCGGCTGCCGCCCCAAATATATGAAGTCCAGAATTAAAAAGAAATGACGCTGATTGGCCGGTGAACAGCGGCCGACATCTGCAAAAAGACCAATAGATGAGTAGTATTCGGAAATCTCGCGTCTTCACCATTCCGCCGTCGGCGCCGTTTCTGCCGACGCTGATCAAGGCCATGACCGGCGGCAAGCTCGGCTTTCGCCTCGGCGACGATCCGTTGGCGCTGGCCGCGGTGACGCTCTATCTGCCGACGCGGCGTGCCTGCCGGCTGGCGCGCGATGCGTTTCTCGATGCGCTGAAGATCGAGGCGGCGATCCTGCCGCGCATTGTCGCCATCGGCGATATCGACGAGGACGAGCTGGCGTTCGCCGAGATGGCCGCCGGCGCGATCGCCGACCGATGCGCTGGCGCTGCCGCCGGCGCTCGGCGGCCTCGAGCGGCGTCTTTTGTTGGCGCAACTGGTGCGCAAATGGGCCGAGTTGCCGGAAGTTCGCGGCGCCGGCGGCATGCCGCTGGTGGCGCAGACCCCGGCGGCGGCGTGCGCGCTCGCCGACGACCTGGCGCGGCTGATCGACGACATGACGATGCGCGGCGTGGCCTGGGACAAGCTCGACGATCTGGTGCCCGATGAGTTCGATCCGTACTGGCAATTGACGCTGAAATTTCTGCGAACTCGCGCGGAAGCAACTGGCCGGAAATTCTTGCCGAGCGCGACTTCATCGAGCCGGCCAAGCGGCGCGACGCACTGATCAAGGCCGAGGCGGCGCGGCTGGCGCGCAAGACCGACGCGCCGGTGATCGCGGCCGGCTCGACCGGCTCGATCCCGGCCACCGCCGAGTTGATTGCGACGATCGCGCGCTTGCCGCACGGCGCCGTCGTGCTGCCGGGCCTCGATACCGATCTCGACGAAAGCTCGTGGCGCCTGATCGGCGGCGACGCGCGCGCCGATATTTCGCCGGCGCCCGGCCATCCGCAATTCGCCATGCAGGCGCTGCTGGCGCGCATCGGCATCAAGCGCGACGCGGTCGAAAGCCTGGCCGAAGCGCGCGGCCGCGAGCGGCTCGTTTCGGAAGTGTTGCGGCCGGCGGCGGCGACCGATCTGTGGCGGACGCGCGCGGCGGATGCGAGCTTCGAGGCGCATGCCGAGGCAGCGGTCGGCTCGATCACCATGATCGAAGCGGCCAACGCCGAAGACGAGGCGCTCGCCATCGCGGTCGCGCTGCGCGAAGCCGTGGAGGAGGGCAAGACCAGCGCGCTGGTGACGCCCGACCGCGCGCTCGCCCGCCGCGTCAAGGCGGCGCTCGATCGCTGGGGCATCGCCGCGGAGGATACCGGCGGCGAAAGGCTCGCCGATACGCCGCCGGCATTTTTGCCCGGCTTGCGGCCGACGCCGCGCTCGGCGATCTCCCGCCGGTGACGCTGCTCGGCTTGCTCAAGCATCCGCTGCTGCGACTGGGCGCGCGCGATAACGAAAGAGCCGTCGCGGCGCTCGAACGCGCGATCCTGCGCGGGCCGCGTCCGCGCGCCGGCACCGCGGGGCTGTCCCAGGCGCTCGAAGCCTTCCGCGCGCAGCACAAGAAATATTGGAGCAAAGACGGGTCCGACCTGCACGGCTCGGATCCGCGCCTCGGTCTTTCCGAGAGCGATCTCGCCGCCGCCGCCGATCTGGTGCGCCGGCTCGCGGAAGCGCTGGCGCCGCTGGAAGGCCTCGGCAACGGCGAGCATGCGCTCAGCGATATCGCCGCGCGCCACCGCGACGTGCTGGCGGCCTTGTCGCGCGACGGCCAGCGCGAGCACGCGTTCGCCGGTGCCGACGGCGCCAAGCTCGCCGACGCGCTCGATGAACTCGCAATCAGCGAAGCCGCGGCTGCGCTGCGCATCGCGCCATCCGATTATGTCGAGCTGTTTTCCGCGGTGCTTGCCGACCGGGTGGTGCGGCCGCCGCCGCGCATCGGCGCGCGCGTGCGCATCCTCGGCCTGCTCGAAGCGCGCTTGACCGCGAACGATCGCGTCGTGCTCGGCGGCCTGGTCGAAGGCGCATGGCCGCCGGAGAGCCGGACCGACGCCTGGCTCAGCCGTCCGATGCGCATCGCGCTTGGCCTCGATCTGCCCGAGCGCCGCATCGGCCTGACTGCGCACGATTTCGCGCAAATGCTCGGCGCTCCCGAAGTGATCCTCACGCGCGCCGCCAAGATCGGCGGCGCGCCGACCTCGCCGTCGCGTTTCGTCCAGCGTCTCGCCGCGGTGGCCGGCGAACGCCGCTGGCAGGCGGCGCTCGAGCGCGGCGACATTTATCTCGCCTGGGCGCGCACGCTCGACCGGCCGGAGCGCGTGACCGCCGAGCCGCGGCCGACGCCGAAGCCGCCGCGCGCGGCGCGGCCGAAGCGGCTCTCGGTCACCGAGATCGAGCACTGGCTGCGCGATCCCTATACGATCTACGCCAAGCACGTGTTGCGTCTGGCGCCGCTCGATGCGGTCGACACCGCGCCCGGCGCCGCCGAACGCGGCACCGTCATCCACAATGTGCTCCGCGAATTCAGCGAGCGATTTGCCAAGGCGCTGCCGTCCGATCCGGCCGACGCGCTGATCGAGATGGGCCGCAAGCATTTCGCGGCGCTGGAGGACTTTCCGGAGGCGCGCGCGTTCTGGTGGCCGCGCTTTCAGCGGATCGCGCAATGGCTCGGCGGCTGGGAGGCCGGCCGCCGCGCGAGTTTCGATCTGGTCGCCGCCGAGATCCGCGGCGAGATCGAGATTGCGCTGCCCGACGGCGCGTTCAAGCTCTCCGGCATTGCCGACCGCATCGAGCGCGACGCACCGGCTGCTATGTGATCCTCGACTACAAGACCGGCTCGGTGCGGACCGAAAAGCAGGTGCGCGCTGGGCTCGCGCCGCAGCTCACGCTCGAAGCCGCCATGTTGCGTCAGGGCGGATTCAAGAACGCGGCAATGTCGATACCGGCCGGCGGTTCGATCGCCGCACTGGCTTATGTCGCGCTCAAAGGCGGCGCGCGCGCCGGCGAATTCATGCCGATCGATTTCAAGGAAGGCTCGCCCGACGCCCAGGCCGACCGCGCGCTCGCCAAGCTCGCGGGGCTGGTGCGCCGCTTCGACGACGACAGCGAGCCCTATCGCTCGCTGGTGCACCCGATGTGGAAGGCGCGTTACGGCGATTACGACCATCTCGCGCGCGTCAAGGAATGGTCGAGCACCGGCGGTCCCGAAGACGACATCCCGGGCGCGCCATGAGTGACAAGAAATGAGATCGCCGAGCATCATTCCGGCCGACGTGCTGCGCCTGCAGGGCGAGGTGTCCGATCCGCGGCGTTTCGGCGTGGGTCGCCGCCAATGCCGGATCGGGCAAGACCCATGTGCTGGCGCAGCGCGTGATCAATCTGTTGCTCGCCGGCGTGGCGCCGGAAAAAATCCTCTGCCTCACCTTCACCAAGGCGGCCGCCGCCAACATGGCGAAGCGCGTGTTCGATACGCTCGGGCGCTGGACCACGCTCGACGACGACGCGCTCGATGCCGCCATCGGCGCGCAGCCGGCGCGGCATGTCGGGCGCGCGCCGGGCGCTGGCGCGGCGGCTGTTCGCGCGCGCGCTCGACACGCCGGGCGGGCTTGAAGGTGCAGACCATCCACGCCTTCTGCACGCAGCTCCTGCATCAGTTTCCGTTCGAAGCCAATGTCGCCGCCCGCTTCACCGTGCTCGACGAGACCACGCAGATGCAGCTCCTGGAAGACTTGACGCTCAAGTCGTTGCTCGAAGGCGCTTCCGATCCCGACAGCCCGCTTGGCCGCGCGCTCGGCACCGCGCAGATGGTCGCCGCCGATCAGACCTTTCGCGACGTGGTGCGCGAGGCGATCAATCGGCGCGACGCGATCATACGCTGGCGCATGCGCGCCGGCAGCGTCGAAGAGGCGATCGCCGGCCTTTCGCGCGCGCTCGGGATCGCGCCGGAAGAAACACTCGAGAGCGTCGAGGCGCGATTTTTTACCGGCTCGCTGATTCCCGCGTTCGGAGTGGCCGGCGATGGCCGCGACACTTGGCGCAAGGCAGCAAGACCGACTGCGAGCAGGCGCAGCGTTTCACCGCGCTGACGACGCTGTCCGGCGCCAATCGCATCGAGCTTTATCTGGAAATTTTCTGCACCGACGAAGGCAATCCGCGCAAATCCATCGTCACCAAGGCGATCAAGGACACGCGCCTGGTCGAGCTTTTGAGCGCCGAGCAAAAACGCGTCTGCGATATTCTCGATCGGCGCAACGCCGTGATTTGCCGCGATCGCAGCGCCGCACTCCTGACCGTGGCGGACGCGGTCCTGACCCGCTACGCCGCCGAGAAGGCGCGCCGCGGGCTCCTCGACTATGACGATCTGATCGACAAGACGCTCGCGCTCTTGGACAATGTCGACGCCGCCTGGGTGCATTACAAGCTCGATCTCGGCATCGATCACGTGCTGATCGACGAGGCGCAGGACACGAGCGACAAGCAGTGGGACATCGTCCGCCGGCTGGTGGCGGAATTCACCGCCGGCAAAGGCGCGCGCGATCTCAGGCGCACCATCTTCGCGGTCGGCGACGAGAAGCAGTCGATCTTCTCGTTCCAGGACGCCGCGCCCAAGCAGTTCGCCGCGATGCATCGTCATTTCCAGAAGGCGCACGACGACGCCGGGCTGAAATTCGTGTTTCGCGAGTTCAAGCACTCGTTCCGCTCCGGCGAGAGCGTGCTCGCCGCCGTCGATGAGGTGTTCAAGGCGCAGGGCCTGGCGGCCAGCGTCACCGCCGATACGGCGGCTTTCCGCCGCATATCGCCTTGCCGGATGCGCCGCCGAGCGTGGTCGAGATCTGGGAGCCGGAAAAGCCCGACGAGCGCAACGAGATCGAAGGCTGGGATGCGCCGTTCGACACGGTGAGCGAAACCAGTCCGCGGGTGAAGCTGGCGCAGCGGATCGCGCGAAGCGTGCGCCGGCTTGTCGACGGTATCGACGCCGGTCGGCATCGAACGCCGCGCCGCGCGCTACGGCGATGTGCTTATTCTGGTGCGCCAGCGCGGCCCGCTGTTCGAGGCGATCATTCGCGCGCTCAAGAACGAAAACGTCGAAGTCGCCGGCGCCGATCGCCTGGTGCTCACCGAGCATATCGCGGTCATGGACCTCATGGCGCTGGCCGACGCGCTGCTGCTGCCGCAGGACGACCTGGCGCTGGCGAGCGGTGCTGCGCAGTCCGCTGTTCGGCTTCTCCGACGACGATTTGTTCGCCATCGCCTTCGACCGCGGCCGCTCCTCACTGCATGCGGCGCTGACGCGCAAGTCCGCCGAGCGGGCGATTTTTGCGCAGGCGGTCGCGCGTCTTGCCGAGCTTGCGGACGCGGCGCGGCGGCAATCGCCGTTCGCCTTCTATGCGTTCGTTCTCGGCGCGCGCGACGGCCGGCGCCGTTTCCTCGCCCGGCTCGGCGCCGAAGCCAACGATGCGCTCGATGAGTTTCTCAACCTCGCGCTCGACTATGAGCGGCGGGAAACGCCGTCGCTGCAGGGCTTTGTTGCCTGGCTGCGCGAAGCGCGCGCCGAGGTGAAGCGCGACATGGAGATCGCGCGCGACGAAGTGCGGGTGATGACCGTGCATGGCGCCAAGGGCCTCGAAGCGCCGATCGTCATTCTCGCCGACACCATGACGCAGCCTTACGGCCCGCGGCCGCCGCGGCTTCTTGAACTCGACGACGGCGCCGTCATCTGGGCCGGGCGCAAAGATGACGACGTGGCGCCGGTCGCCGCCGCGCGCCAGACGGCGCTCGCGGAAGCCGAGGACGAATATCGGCGGCTCCTCTACGTCGCCATGACGCGCGCCGCCGATCGGCTGATCATCTGCGGCGCCGACGGCGAGCGGGCGCGGCCGAAAGGCTGCTGGTACGACCTCGTGGTCGATCCGCTGCGGCCCTTTCTCATCGAGGAAGCGGAAAACGGCGAAAAGGTCTGGCGCTATCGCAAGGAGACGCCGAGCCGTTGCCGCGCAGCCGCCGCTGGCGCGCCGAGCCGGCGCCCGCCGAACCAAGCGAAATGCCGCAATGGCTGCGGCGGCCGGCGCCGCCCGCCGCGCCGGCATTCAGTGGCGATTTCGCCGTCCGCTGCGTTCGAGGCGGAAGCCGGCCGGCGGTTTGCGCGCGCCGCTACGTCTGCCGCCGACCGCCGCAAGGCGCTCGCCCGCGGGCGTATCGTCCATCGGCTGATGCAGTCGTTGCCCGACATTCCGCCAGCGAACCGCAAGGATGCGATCGAGCGCTATCTGAAGAACAATGCCGCGGATTTCCTTCCCGCCGAGCAAGCGCAGATCGCGCAGCAGCTGCTCACCATCCTCAACGATCTGATCTTCGCCGAGTTGTTCGCGCCGGGAAGCCGCGCCGAGGTGCCGATCGTCGGCCGAATCGCGCGATCCGGCGCGGCGCCGATCGCCGTGTCCGGACAGGTGGACCGTCTGGCGGTCACCCGCGATGCCGTTTTGATCGCCGACTACAAGACCGACCGGGCGGCAGCGAGCCGCCTGGCCGAGGTGCCGAAAGACTATGTCGGCCAGCTCGCCGCTCTATCGCGCCGTGCTCGGCGCGCATTTACCCGGAAAAAACGATTCGCGCGGCACTCATCTTTACCGAGGGCCCGAACGTGATCGAGGTTCCCGGCGCGGCCATGGAGGCTTCGCTCGCTGAAATCATGAGCAAAGTCACGCCGCCGGTGAGGCTCCCTTGACGCTAGCGGACTCCGTTCATACGTTTCACGTCCCTGCCACATTTGCCCACCGGAACAACGAGGTGCTGCCATGGTCGACAAAACAACCGACGCGACGTTCGATCAGGACGTCCTCAAGGCCTCCGGACCGGTGGTCGTCGATTTCTGGGCGGAATGGTGCGGCCCGTGCCGCATGATCGCGCCGGCGCTGGAAGAGATTTCCAAGTCGCTCAACGGCAAGGTCAAGATCGTCAAGCTCAATGTCGACGAGAACCCGAACACCGCCGCCAAGTTCGGCATCATGTCGATCCCGACCCTGATGCTGTTCAAGGACGGCCAACTCGCCTCCCGCCAGGTCGGCGCCGCGCCGAAGGCGAAGCTCGAGCAGTGGATCACCACCGCGGTGTGATTTCGCGATTCCGCTTCCTCTCACGTCGTCATGGCCGGGCTTGACCCGGCCATCCACGTCTTTGAGCCTCGTCCAGACTTTAAGACGTGGATGCCCGGCACAAGGCCAGGCATGACGGCATTGGAGCGCGCCGCCGTTTCAGGGCGCCCCGGAATGACGCTCAATGCCGGAAATGCCGCGTGCCGGTAAACACCATGGCGATGCCGTGGTCGTCGGCGGCTTTGATCACTTCGTCGTCGCGCACTGAGCCGCCGGGCTGGATCACCGCCGTCGCGCCGGCCTCGATGGCGACGAGCAAGCCGTCGGCGAAGGGAAAGAACGCGTCGGACGCGACCACCGATCCCTTGGTCGCGGGCTCCTTGAGGCCGGCGGCCTTGGCGGCGTCTTCGCGCCTTGCGCGCGGCAATGCGGGCGGAATCGATGCGGCTCATCTGCCCGGCGCCGATGCCGACGGTCGCCGAGTCCTTCGCGTAGACGATCGTATTCGACTTCACGTGCTTGGCGACGCGGAAGGCAAAGCGCAGATCGCGCAATTCGGCGTTGCTCGGCGCGCGTTTGGTCACCGGCTTCAAGTCGATGTCGTCGACCACGGCATTGTCGCGCGATTGCACCAGGAGCCCGCCGGCGACGGTCTTGGCCGTCAGGCCTTTGGCGCGCGGATCGGGCAGGCCGCCAGCGATCAGGAGCCGCAAATTCTTTTTCGCGCCGACAATGGCGATCGCGTCGTCGCTCGCGTCCGGCGCGATGATCACCTCGGTGAAAATCTCGGTGATGGCGCGCGCGGCGTCGGCATCGAGCGGGCGGTTGAGCGCGACGATGCCGCCGAAGGCCGAGACCGGATCGCAGGCCAGCGCCTTGCGATAGGCATCGACGAGGCTCTCGCCTTCGGCGACGCCGCACGGATTGGCGTGCTTGATGATGGCGCAGGCGGCGGTGCGCGCCGGATCGAATTCGGCGACGCATTCATACGCCGCGTCGGTGTCGTTGATGTTGTTGTAGGAGAGCTGCTTGCCCTGCGCCTGCCGCGCGGTGGCGACGCCGAAGCGCGTCTCGGGCGTGCGGTAGAACGCCGCCGTCTGATGCGGGTTCTCGCCGTAGCGCAATTCTTCGATCAGCCGGCCGCCGATGGACCGGAAATCCGGCGCATCGTTGCCAAGCTCGTTGGCGAACCAATTGGCGATCGCCGCGTCGTAGGCGGCGGTGCGGGCGTAAGCCTTGGCGGAGAGGCGGCGGCGCAGCTCTAGCGTCGTCATGCCGCCGTGCCGGGCGAATTCGTCGAGCAGGGCGGCGTAGTCGGTCGGCTCGACAATGACGGCGACATCGTCGTGGTTCTTCGCCGCGGCGCGGATCATCGCCGGGCCGCCGATATCGATATTCTCGATGCAGTCGTCAAAGCTGCGCGCCGCGCGCCACGGTTTGCTCGAACGGATAGAGATTGACGACCACGAGATCGATCGGCCGGATGCGATGCGCGCGCATCGCTTCGACATGCGCGGGGTTGCTGCGGATGGCGAGCAGGCCGCCATGCACCGCCGGATGCAGCGTCTTGACGCGGCCGTCCATCATTTCCGGAAAGCCGGTGATATCGGACACTTCGGTCACGTTGAGGCCGGCGTCGGTCAGCTCTTTGCGGGTGCCGCCGGTCGAGATCAGCTCGATGCCATAGCCGGTCAGCGCGCGGGCGAACGCGATCAGGCCGGTTTTGTCGGAGACGGAAATCAGGGCGCGCGATGCGCGGCGCAAGTGGTCGGTCATGGCGCTCTTGTTTCATCCTCCACCGCGGCGCGCAAGCGAAGCGGGGGACGAGAGTTAGAGTATCACAGCGGCAGCCGGGGTTCTTTCTCGCGCACGCGGCGCGTGGTGCCGGGGGTGGCGAGCGCGCCGGCGTTGGCCTGGGCAAAACTCCAGACCACGCGCGGCGCCGAGCGCGCCTGTCCGCTGATGACCATCTGCACCGCCCGGCGCGGACCGTCGTTGCCGGCCAGATAGACGCTGTCTTCGAGCTGGATGCGATTGTCGCCGGCGCTGAACGTCCACACCTCCTTGTTCGGCATCATCAGCAGCACGCCGCGGCCGTCGGTCAGCCGCGACGCCTTGATCGAGGGATGCAGATGAAAGCGGATCGCGTATTTGTCTTGCTTGGCGCGGATCTGCGGGCCGCCATCGGCGGCGAGAAACAAGTCCTCGCCGTCGAGCCGCGCGCCGTCGGCCGCAAGCGTCACCGTGCGCTCGTGCAGAATGCCATAGCGGTCGGCGTAGCCGTCGTGGCCGGCGCGCAACGTGATCGAGTCGGACAATTGCTCGCGCGACACCGAGACGTGGCTTGGGCCGCCGACCATCGGCGAGCCGCCCAGCACCCGGCGAAAGGTCTGGCCTTCGACGAAATGGGCGGACGATTCGCCGTTGAGCGTCGCGGTCGAATGCGCCGCGGTCGCGCGCGCCAGCCGCCGCCATTCGTCGCCGGCGGTTGCCGGCATGCCGCAATTGACGACGATGAGGCTTTGCCTCGGCGATGAGAATTCGAACGACAGGCAGCCGGCATGGGCGTCAAGGCTCGATCTCGATCGGCGGCGCGCGGCCGGTATCCATGATCAGCACGCCGCCGCCGGTCTCGACGCGCTGATAACCCGAATGCGGCGCGTTCGACAGCGGCGCTCCGCGGCTGTCGTCATAGGCCAACAAGCGTGAGCAACAAGTCGGCCGGCGTGGCGCCCATGCCGTTGAAATGCGCGAACGTGCCGTCGGAATGGCGGAAGAAGCGCAGCATCGGCATCATCCGCTCGATGGCGTTGAGCAGCGCCGGCGGCGGCGCAACGTTGCGCGACGCGTAGGCCTGGCGCAGCGGCAACAGCTCCAGCAGCACTTCGATGATCGCGCCCGGATCGCGGCTGACATGACCGCCGTCGGGCAGAATCTGCTGCTCGAGCTCGGTGGCCAGCCACGCGGTCGTCGACTTGATGTGTGCGCGCCTGGCCGGCGATGCAGAGCGCGGCATAGCAGAGCGCGATGCAAGCCTCCATGCGGGCGACGCCGCGATGGGCGTCGCCGCGCGGTGTGGCG
The DNA here is from genome assembly GCA_963804405.1 of uncultured Alphaproteobacteria bacterium. Taxonomy (GTDB): domain Bacteria; phylum Pseudomonadota; class Alphaproteobacteria; order Rhizobiales; family Xanthobacteraceae; genus BOG-931. The sequence continues at coordinate 39,110 of CAWDQG010000016.1, forward strand.
CAGATAACGAATCTGGCGGACGAGGTTGCGCAGGAAGCGCCGATAGAAACGGACATCGGCATCCTGCAGCACCAGCGGCGCCTGGCTGAGCCAGGAGATGATCCGCCGCGACAGCACGTCCGGCCGCCACGCTACCGGATGCCACGAGCCCTGCAGCGCCATCCATTCATCGACCAGCGCGCGCGCATTGGCGCGGGCGATGCCGGATTCGGCGGCGCGCAGATGGCGCAGCCAGCTAAAGCCCAAGACCTCCGTCGCCCATTCGTCGGACGGCGGCGTCATCTCGAAAATCGAGCGGCTGTCGCAGACCACGACTTTGCCGGCGAAGGCGAAGCGGCCGGAATAGATTTCGCTGGCGCGGGTGGCGTCGGCGGTGCGCAGGTCCTGCGGCGCGATCAAGAGCCGGTCGGCTTTGAGGGGCAATAGCGGCCAGCCCATGAACGGATGGCCGTTGACTCGTCCGGCGAACTGCCGCAGCCCGCCGCGCAGCAACCAAGCCAAGACAGTTTTGCCCGGTTCGCGATTGAAACGCGCGCCATCGAAGCGCTCGCCCCTCCATCGGCAAAGGCGCCCAACCTTGCCGCCGATTCTCACCATATCGGAACGGTGTGATCAGCGGCTAACGGCGGGCATTTTCACGGTAAACGCTGCTGTTTCACGAGCCTGGCGGCATAGAAACCGTCGATTCCGGCAAGCCGCGAATCGGCGTCCGGCAGGTGACAGGGCAGCGTACGCAGGTCGCCGTCTTTGGTCACGAACTCGGCGTGGCCGAAAACTTCGGCCGGGCTGACCGGCGCCCGCCGCATGCAGCGGCTCCTTCGCCAGCAGACCGGCGACGATGTCCTCGCCCTCCTCCGGCTCGAGTGAGCAGGTGCAGTAGACCAGCGTGCCGCCGGGCTTGGTCAGCGCCGCGGCGCGTTCGATCAGCCGGCGCTGCAAGGCGGCGAGCTTGTCGATATCGGCCGGCTGCTTGAGCCACGGCACATCGGGATGCCGGCGTATCGTGCCGGTCGAGGAGCATGGCGCGTCCACGAGCACCGCATCGAACGGCTCCGCCTCCCACTCGGCGACATCGGCGCACACCAGTTCGGCCTTGAGCGACAGGCGGTCGAGATTCTCCTGCAGCCGCGCGAGCCGCGCCGGCGAGCGATCGACCGCGGTGACGTGGGCGCCGGCGGCGGCGAGTTGCGCCGCCTTGCCGCCCGGCGCCGCACAAAGATCGGCGACGCGAAGCCCGGCAACGGCGCCGAGAAGACGCGCGGGCAACGCCGCCGCTGCGTCCTGAACCCACCACGCGCCTTCGGCAAAACCCGGCAGCGCCGTCACGACGCCATGCGCGATGACGCGTACCGAGCCGGTCGAAAGCACTTGCCCGCCGAGCCGCGCCGCCCAAAGCTCCGGCTCGCTCTTCACCGTCAGATCGAGCGCCGGCTCGCGGCCATTGGCGGCGGCGATGGCGCGGGCGGTCGCCTCGCCATAGGTCTTGATCCAGCGCGCCATCAGCCATTCCGGCGTGTCGAGCGCGAGCGGTATCGAGCGCCGCCAGATGCTCGGCGCCTTCGCGCGCGATCCGGCGGAGCACGGCGTTGACCAGGCCGGCATAGCGGGCGGCATGGCGGTCCGCCTGCACCAGACGGACGGCGAGATCGACGGCGGCATGGTCGGGCACGTCGAGGAAGAGAATTTGCGCCGCGCCGATCAGGAGCGCGGTCTCGGCGCGCGGCGCTTCCTTCGGCAGGCCGCGTTCGAGGAAGACGCCGATGAGATGGCGCAGCGTGCCGAGCCGGCGCAGCACGGTCGCGACCAGCGCCCGCGCCAGCGCGCGGTCGCGATCGGGGAGGGCGGCGAGCGCGGCATTCGCGTTGGCGCCGTCGAGTTGCTCGTCGAGCGATCGGTTCCGGCGCAGCACGCCGTCGACAATGTCGGCGGCGATGCGGCGGACGGCGAGGCCCGGCGTCGTGTCGGCGCGAGGACCGGAACGCAGATTTTGACTTTGATGCGACCGCCATTTCGCGGCCTTCTTGGCACGATCGGCCGGCGCGCGCGAGCGGCCTTGCGCCTTGCGCCAGCGCTGCGGCCGCGCCAAGTGGGGGCCATGTCGTCAAAGTCGTCACAGCAAAACCCGGCCGAGCCTGCGGCCACCCAAGGCGCCGGCAGACGAGGCGCCGGAAAAACGCCCGCTCACGCCCGGCCGCGGAACGCGCGCTCGCCGAGGCGGCGGCGCGCCGGGCCGAACGCGACCGGCAGTCCGAGCGAGCAGCCGAAGGAAGCCGGCGGCCGCGACGGCCCCGAGCCGACCCGCTATGGCGACTGGGAGATCAACGGGCTGGCGTCTGATTTCTAGGCCGCCGACGGCGGTATCCCCTTTCAGAATATATTCCTACAACCTATGAGCTGTAGTACGCTTGCCATGCGCGATTTGATCATCTAGAACATTTAGCGAACATCGTGTGGAGTTCTCGACGATGGCTGGGGCATTTGGGGGAGCGCTTGGCGCGCCCGCGAGAATCCTCTCGGCGGTGGCTATCGGCCTGATCCTGGCGGCCTGCGCCGGACGGGATCCACATCCGGTGGCGATCGCCCAGCCGCAGGATCGCAAAGCGACTGCGCGATGATCAGGGCGGAGATCGAGGCCAACAACGTCCAGGCCGAAAAGCTTGCCGACGAGAACCACGCCAAGATTGCGCAGAACGTTGCCGCTGGCGTCGTCGGCGTCGTGATCTGGCCGGTGTGGTTCGCAATGGACGCGAAAGGCGCGGCCGGTACCGAAATGGACGCGCTCAAGGCGCGCCAGCAATATCTCGCGGCGCTGGCCGAGCAGCGGTGCCCGCATTCGCCCGCGCCACCTGCCTATCAACCACCGCGGCAATAAGTGAGCGCCGCTCCCCGGACCGGCGCGCTGTCAATCGCCGGCCTGATCTTTGGCCTGGGTCTCGCCGTGGGCGCGATCCTGCGGCCGCCGCTGACGCCGTCTATGCCGACAATGGCGGCGATGGGCGGCGGCTCGATCGCGCACACCCGCTACATGGCGGGGGCTTTCAATCCGGAGCTCACGTATTCCGTCCGGGTCGTGCGCGTGATCGATGGCGACACATTCGAGGCGCGCGTGCGCGTCCGGCCCGGGCTCGAAGTCAATACCAGGGTGCGGCTGCGCAGCATCGACGCGCCGGAACTGCATGCGCGCTGCGCCCGCGAATATCTCAAAGCCGAAGCCGCGCGCGCTGCCTTGCAGAAAATCCTTGCGGCCGGCGGCGTGACGGTCTCGCAGGTCGGTCGCGATAAATACCGCGGCCGGATCGATGCCGCCGTGGCGACGCGCAACACCGCGGACGTTTCCGCCGCGCTGCTCAAAGGCGGCTTCGCGCGCAGCTATGACGGCGGCCGTCGCGGAACATGGTGCTGAAGGATCAAAACTGACAATCAGGAATCGGACATCAGGCTCTTTTGATTGGCCCGATGTCCGATCCTGATCCCCATGTCAGGTCCCGGGGCGCCGTGCGTCCGGTACCTGACCCCCGATTATTGGACGACGACCCGCGTGCCGACACTGACGCGGTCGTACAGATCCTTGATGTCCTCGTTGTACATGCGGATGCAGCCATAGGAGACGAAGTGGCCGATCGAGCCCGGCTGATTCGTACCATGAATCGCATATTCGCCGCCGGCAAGCGACATGGCGGCGACACCCATCGGATTGCGCGGCGAGCCGCCTTTGACCACCTTCGGCAGGCCGGGATGGTCGGCGCGCACTGCGGCCGGCGGCGACCAGTCCGGGCGGATATATTTGCGGTCGATATACGATGTTCCCGCCCATTGCTTGCCAGCCCGGCCGACGCCGACCGGGTAACGGATGGCCTGGCCATAGCCGGTGAAGTAGTACAGGCGCCGCTCGGCGGTGCGCACGACGATCGTGCCCGGCATGTAGCTGTCTTTCACGCTGACGGTCTCGCCCCGCGCAAGCGCCGCCTGCGGCGTGAACGCGAACGACGCCAATTATCGCCGCCAATGTGGCAGAAACCAAAATCGTCCCGCGCATTTCCCGCAACCTCGCCAAAACGCTTGTCACGGCCGTCATCGGGCTACGGGACGCATCTTAGCCGAACAGGCGCGTTCGCTCAGCAAAGCCTGCACAACAGAGTGTGGGTTTGGTGAGTTTTTTCGGCGGTGTGGCTTGTTTGCACCAGCTTTCGGCGTCACCGCCGGGCCTGACCCGGCGGTCCATGCTGACTCGTCGCCATACGCTGTTCGAAACGGCGCCTCAGAATGGATTGCCGGGTCATAGGCGAGCGAAGCGACGCCGTCTTCGAACGGCTATGCCCGGCAATGACGACAAGCGGAGCCCTACGCACTCTTCTTGTTCTGCCGGTGGGTGACGAGGTCGTCGACCACGGCGGGATCGGCCAAGGTCGAGGTGTCGCCGAGATTGCCGTACTCGTCCTCGGCGATCTTGCGCAGGATGCGCCGCATGATCTTGCCGGAGCGGGTCTTCGGCAGGTTGGGCGCGAACTGGATGAGATCGGGCGAGGCGATCGGGCCGATCTCCTTGCGCACCCAGCCGGTCAGCTCCTTGCGCAGCTCCTCGGTCGGCTGCTCGCCGGCCATCAGCGTCACATAGGCGTAGATGCCCTGGCCCTTGATGTCGTGCGGATAGCCGACCACGGCCGCCTCCGACACTTTCGGATGCGCAACCAAAGCCGAACTCGACTTCGGCGGTGCCGAGGCGATGGCCGGCGACATTGATCACGTCGTCAACGCGGCCGGTGATCCAGTAATAGCCGTCGGCGTCGCGGCGGCAGCCGTCGCCGGTGAAATACTTGCCCGGATAGGCACGGAAATAGGTATCGACGAAGCGCTGATGGTCGCCATAGACCGTGCGCATCTGGCCGGGCCAGGAATCGGCGATGCAAAGATTGCCGGTGGCGGCGCCGTCGAGCACCTTGCCTTCGGCATCGACGATCTGCGGGACCACGCCGAAGAAGGGCAGCGTCGCCGAGCCGGGTTTGAGCGCGATCGCGCCCGGCAGCGGGGTGATGAGGATCCCGCCGGTTTCGGTCTGCCACCAGGTATCGACGATCGGGCAGCGGCTGTCGCCGACGACGCGGTAATACCATTCCCACGCTTCCGGATTGATCGGCTCGCCGACCGTGCCGAGGAGCCGCAACGACGCGCGCGAGGTTTTCTTCACCGGCTCGTCGCCGGCCTGCATCAGCGCGCGGATCGCGGTCGGGGCGGTGTAGAAGGTGTTGACCTTGTGCTTGTCGATCACCTCCCAGAACCGCGACGTGGTCGGATAGTTCGGCACGCCTTCGAACATCAGCGTGGTGGCGCCGTTGGCGAGCGGCCCATAGACGATGTAGCTGTGGCCGGTGACCCAGCCGACGTCGGCGGTGCACCAATAGATGTCGCCGTCGTGATAATCGAACACGTATTGGTGGGTCATCGCAGTGAAGACGAGATAGCCGCCGGTGGTGTGCAGCACGCCTTTCGGCCGCCCGGTCGAGCCGGAGGTGTAGAGAATGAACAGCGGATCCTCGGCGTGCATCTCGGCCCAGGGACATTCCGCCGTCACCATATCTGCGGCGTCGTGATACCAGACGTCGCGGCCGGGCAGCATGTCGACCGGCGCGCCGGTGCGCCGCACCACGACGACGTGGTCGACGCCGCCGCCGATCTTGTCGATCGCCGCGTCGGTGTTGGCCTTCAGCGGCACTTTGCGGCCGCCGCGCAGACCTTCGTCGGCGGTGATGACGACCTTTGACTGGCAATCCTCGATACGGCCGGCGAGCGATTCCGGCGAGAAACCGCCGAACACGACCGAGTGGATCGCGCCGATGCGCGCGCAGGCGAGGATGGCGTAAACGGCTTCCGGAATCATCGGCAAATAAATGGTGACGCGGTCGCCCTTCTCGACGTTGCGGTTGCGCAGCACGTTGGCGAGGCGGCAGACCTGATCGTGCAACTCCTTGTAGGTGATCTTCTTGGACTCTTTGGGGTCGTCGCCTTCCCAGATGATGGCGACCTGATCGCCGCGCGTCGCCAGATGGCGATCGATGCAGTTGTAGGCGGCATTGGTGGTGCCGTCCTCGAACCATTTGATCGAAACGTTGTGCGGGTCGAATGAGGTATTCTTGACCTTGGTGAAATGCCGGAACCAGTGGATGCGCTTGGCTTCCTCCGCCCAGAAGCCGTTGGGATCGGAGAGCGAACGGTCGTACATCGCGCGGTATTTGGCAGCGTCGATGAAAGCCCGCTTGGTCCACGCGGCGGGGACCTCGTACACCTTGTCCGCCATTTCCTCCTCCACACGCAACGCGACGAAGCTCGCCACTTAACTCCCGTTGAGCGCTCATTATCGGTCTCCGCCCGACAACCGACAAGGAGGCCAAAAGTCCTAAGCCCTGCGCGATGACGCAATATTGACATGCGTCAACGTTTGGAGCCTCGCCATCGTTCAAGCACCCATCGCACCGAGAATTGCACCGATGACGAGCAGCACGATGAGCCAATTGCCGGCGTCGATCAGGAGGAGGCGCAGGTCGCGGCCGGCAAAGGTGTAGTTGGCGACCATCGTGGTGAGGACGAAGCCGAACCAGCAGAGCGCGCCGGAGATGAGGCCACCGCGAACGGTGAAGGCGCCGAGGTGGACGAGCAGACCATAGAGCGTCCAGGCGATGATGAGGTCGCCGATGAAAACATAAATGAACGGCAGGAACGCCCCGGCGCGCTTGCGATCCTCGTGCATCTGCTCGATCGTTTTGCCCGCCGCTACCGCCCAAATACGACCCAGCGACATGTACCACGCGGCGCTCGCCAGCCAGGCGACAACGGCGGCAACCACGACGGCGAGATAATTGATGCTGGAAAAACTCACGACGTCCTCCGTGTTGATTTTTAGCGCACCGGCATTCCGCCCATCTTGCAGACCAGCTTCCATTCTTCCGCGGTCACCGGTTGCACCGAAAGCCGCGCATATTTCACCAGCGTCATGTCTTTTAATTTCGGCTCGGCCTTGATCGCGGCGAGCGTCACCGGCTTGGGCAGCGGCTCGACCGCTTGCGTGGTGACGGCGACCCAAGGCTCGCCTTTCGCCGCGGTCGGATCGGCGTAGGCTTCGCTGATCACTTCGCCGATGCCGACGACCTGCTTCTGGTCGCCGGTGTGATAGAAGAAGAACTTCTCGCCCTTCTTCATTTCCTTCAGATGCCGCCGCGCGGTGAAATTGCGCACGCCGCTCCAAGTCTCGCCCTTGGCGCCGCGTTTGACCTGATCGTCCCAGGAAAATTCTTCCGGCTCGGTCTTCAATAGCCAGTACGCCATGCGCACCTCCCCGTGCCTGCCATAATCGTCATGCCCGGCTTCATGCTGGGCATCCACGCCTTGGACGCTGGCGAGCGTAAAGACGTGGATGGCCGGCACAAGCCCGGCCATGACGATGAGCGAGGCTAGCCTTCCGCCTTCAGCGGCCGCGCCAGCAACGACTCGATCGCCTGGCCCACGCTCATCGTCCCTTCGAGCAACGCGGCGACTGCCGACGCAATCGGCATGTCGACCACGCGCTCGCGCGCCATCGCCAGCAGCACCGGCGCGGTGAACACGCCCTCGGCCAAGCCGCCGTGAATCTCCTCCGGCTTCTGTCCGCGGCCAAGATTAACGCCGAAGCTGAAATTGCGCGATTGCGGGCTGGAGCAGGTCAAGAGCAAATCGCCGAGACCGGACAGGCCCATCATCGTCTCCGCCTTGGCCCCATAAGCGCGCGCGAAACGCACAAGCTCGGCGAAGCCGCGGGTGGTCAGCGCCGCCTGGGCGCTGGCGCCGAGGCCGCGGCCGGTCACGGCGCCGGCGGCAATCGCCAGCACGTTCTTGGCCGCGCCGCCGATCTCGACGCCGCGCACGTCGGTCGAATGATAGGGGCGAAAGCTCGCCGAGCCGATCGCCCGTGCCAGCTCGACCGCGAGCTTCTCGTCGTCCGCCGCCAGCGTTACCGCCGTCGGCATGCCGCGCGCGACGTCGGCGGCAAAGCTCGGCCCGGACAAGATTGCTGGCACGGCCTTCGGGGCGCAGGCGGCGACCACCTCAGTCATGAATTTTTGCGTGCCCCGCTCGATGCCCTTGGCGCAGACGATGACCGGCGTGCCCGCCGCGATCAACGGCGCCAGCGATGTCGCGACGGCACGAACCGCTTGCGCCGGTACGACCAGCAGGATGGCCGGCGCGCCGGCGGCTTCGGCAAGGTCCGCGGCCAGCGCGATGCCGTCATCGATCCGTACGCCGGGCAGGTACGGGCTCTCGCGCTTGGCGGCGAGCTTCGCCGCCGTACCGGCGTCGGGCTCCCACAGCGTGACCGTCCGCCCGGCACGGATACAACTCAGCGCCAGCGCCGTTCCCCAGGCGCCGGCGCCGACGACGGCGATACGGTCAAAGCTCATTGCTGCACATTTTCGCCCTGCAGGAGCGCGACAGATACGCCGAAAATCGAGCTATTCCAAACCCTTACCGCGCAGCATTTTTGTTTTCGTGGCGCCACGCGCTGTTTGCTGTAAAGGCGAAAAACAAATGTTCACAATGACTTACCGCGCAGCAATTTTGGAACGTCGCCGACCAGTCCGGCGGCTTCGCGGATGAACAGGCGCTTGAGGTCGGGCACGCGGTCGACCAGGCCGAGGCCGATGTCACGGACGACACGCAACGCCGCGGAGTGGTTTGAGAACAGCCGGTTGAGCCCGTCGGTCGCAAGCCCCATGGTCATGGTGTCGAACCGCCGCCAGCGCTGATAGCGCTCGAGCACGTCCGCGGCGCCCGGGTCGAGGCCCAGCCTCGCCGCATCGACGATCACTTCCGCCAAGGCGGCGATATCGCGCAGCCCCATATTGAGCCCTTGCCCGGCGATCGGGTGGATGACGTGAGCGGCGTCTCCGACCAGCGCGATGCGTTCGGCGATGAACGATCGGGCGACGAAAAATCCGAGCGGATGAGCGCGCCGCGCGCCGACCGACTTGATCTCGCCGAGATGCAATTTGAACCGCTGTTCCAGCTCGGCATGGAAGGCGTCGTCCGGCAGCGCCATGATGCGCTCCGCTTCGCTGGTCGTTTCCGTCCAGACGATCGACGAGCGGCGTCCCTTGAGCGGCAGGATGGCGAACGGTCCGCCGGGCAGAAAATGCTCCACCGCGCGGCCCTCATGATCGCGTTCGTGGCCGACCGTCGTCACGATGGCGGACTGGCCGTATTCCCAGCCATGCACGGCAATGCCGGCTTGCTCGCGGATCGAGGAGCGCGCGCCGTCGGCGGCGACCAGGAGCCGCGCCGTGACCGCCGAGCCGTCGGTAAGGGGGACGGTGACGCGTTCGCCGTCGTGGCTGACTTTGGTTACCGCGGCGGCTCGCAGCGCGATGCCGGCCTCGCGCGCCTTCGCTTCCAACGCGGCGATCAAGAATCGATTCTCGATCATGTGGGCGAACGGCTCGCCCGGCTCAACGTCGCCGGCGAAGGTGAGGAACACCGGACGCACGGCGTCGTCGACCCGGCTGTCGGTCACCACCATGTCGAGGATCGGCTGCGCCTGCATCGGCGACGCTCGGCCAGATGTCGAGCGTCTCGAACAAACGGCGCGCGGCCGCGACGAGGGCGGACGCGCGTTCGTCATCGGCGTGGCTCTTGCCAAGCATCGGATCGGCGACGGTGACGGAAACCGGCCGCCCCAGTCCTTGCCGCAGCGCGATCGCCAGCGTCAGCCCGGCAAAGCCGCCGCCGGCGATCAGGACGTCAATCTGTTCGTCGCTCCCGCTCATGACGCGTCGTGTTCCTCGACCGTTTCCTGGACCGTTTCGTTTCGGCAGCATAGCATCGCCCGGCACGCCTGGGCATTCGCCGTGACCGCGGCAAAAGCGTCATTTCCCACCGGGACATAGATCGGAACGCATGCATGTCCTCAGCCATTCAGGACGTCCTGTCCATTCTCGATCTCGAGCCGCTCGAGGTAAACCTGTTCCGCGGCCGCTCGCCGCAAGCGCGCTGGCAGCGGGTGTTCGGCGGTCAGGTGATCGGCCAGGCCCTGGTCGCCGCCTGCCGCACCGTCGAAGACGTGACAGTGCGGCCGCCGCATTCGCTGCACGCCTATTTTCTGCTCGGCGGCGATCCCAAAGTGCCGATCATCTACGAGGTCGACCGCATCCGTGACGGCCGAAGCTTCACGACCCGGCGGGTGAACGCGATCCAGCACGGCCGCGCGATCTATTCCATGTCGGTGTCGTTCCACGTCACCGAACAAGGACTGACGCATCAGCTCAAGATGCCCGATGTGCCGAAGCCCGACGAATTGCCGAGCGAAGAGGAGATCAGAAGCAAGGTGCTGCCGCGGATGCCCGATCCGGTACGCCGCTACTATGAGCGCGAGCGGCCGATCGAACTCCGTCCGGTCGAGTACGGCCGCTATCTGGGCGAGAAAGTCGAAGGCGGCAGCTTCCATTTGTGGATTCGCGCCACCGGCCGTCTGCCCGATGAGCCGGCGATCCATCAATGCGTGCTGGCTTATGCCTCGGACATGACATTGCTTGACACGGCGCTGATGCCGATCGGCAAGACCGTGTTCCACGAAGACATCATGGCGGCGAGCTTGGACCACGCATTATGGTTTCATCGTCCGTTCCGCGCCGATGAATGGCTGTTGTACGTTCAGGACAGCCCCAATCTCGGCGGCTCCCGGGGTTTCTCGCGCGGCTCGATCTTCTCCAGCGACGGCATTCTGGTCGCCTCGGTCGCGCAGGAAGGTCTGTTGCGGCAGCGCCGCGCCGAGCCAAATTGAGGCGACCGACAGAAATAGCTTAATTCCCCGGCGAGATACCGATATCGTCAATCTCAGCTGCCGTCGAACCTTCAGGACCAATGTCCGAGAACCGGCTTTGCAAGCCCACCGATCCAGGACCACCCTATGAAGCTCGTCATCGCCGTCATCAAGCCGTTCAAGCTGGAGGAGGTGCGCGACGCCCTCACCGCGATCGGCGTTCACGGCATGACTGTGACCGAGGTCAAAGGCTACGGGCGGCAAAAGGGTCACATGGAAATCTACCGCGGGGCTGAATATGCGGTGAACTTCCTGCCCAAAGTCCGCATCGAGGTCGCGGTCGCGTCGGAACTGGCCGACAAGGCGGTCGAGGCCATCGGCACCGCCGCCAAGACCGGGCAAATCGGCGACGGCAAGATTTTTGTCGCGCCGATTGAGCAGGCGGTGCGCATCCGCACCGGCGAAACCGACGCCGACGCCCTCTGAGTCGTCCGCGCTCCGGCGGCTCAAATCCGCGCTTCGCCCGAAATAATAGCCGAGAGCCTAGTTATTATGCAGACTGTCCGATGTTTGGGCGGGTCGGTGTCCGCTGTCTTATTGCCGGCCGCCAATAGGCCGACGGCGGCGCTCGAATGGCCATGGATTGCCAACGCATTGAGCCGAATTTGGCGGAACTGGCACGGCCCTTGATTGCCAACCCCAATGCCGAGCCGCGCCGGGGCAACATTCCACGCGGCCATCGCAAGCTTAGTCCGCCCGGTCGGTATAGCGCACAAAAGGGGGACGGGGAGATTGAATCAATGAAAATCGTCATGGCCATCATCAAGCCGTTCAAGCTCGACGAGGTCCGCGACGCGCTGACCAAGATTGGCGTGCAGGGGCTGACCGTCACCGAGGTCAAGGGTTACGGCCGTCAGAAGGGCCACACCGAAATCTATCGCGGCGCCGAATACGCGGTGAGCTTCCTGCCGAAGATCAAGCTCGAAATCGCCTGCGCATCCAACCAAGTGGACAAGGTCATCGAGACGATCAGCATGGCCGCCAAAACCGGCCAGATCGGCGACGGCAAGATTTTCGTGTTCGGCATCGACCATGCGGTCCGCATCCGCACCGGCGAAACCGACGCCGCGGCCCTTTAGCAACCCGCACCTCGATCGATACCGACAGGAGTGAAACCATGACCTTGAAAAGACTTTCGCGTGCGGGCCTGCTCGCTCTCGCCGGAGTGCTGGTGCTCGCGATCATGCTGAGCGTGCCGACATTGCATGCCGTCCTACGCGCGAGACGCCCGCGGCGACGACGGCCGCGCCGGCTGCCGCGCCGCGCCCGACGCGTCGCCGCCGGCCTGCGATGCCAAGACCCTGACGAACTGCACGCCCAATTCCGGCGACACCGCCTGGATGCTGACCTCGATGGCCATCGTGCTGATGATGACCATCCCGGGGCTCGCCCTGTTCTACGGCGGCATGGTGCGCAAGAAGAATGTCGGCGACACGGTGATGACGAGCTTCGCCATCACCTGCCTGATCAGCATTCTGTGGCTGGTCTTCACCTATAGCCTGGCGTTCCGCGGCGGCTCGCCTTCATCGGCGGCTTCGATCGCGCCTTCCTGCAGGGCATCGTCAGCGACTTCTCCAAGAACATCGGCAATCCCAATCCGCTGGCGCCGACGATCCCCGAGACCGTCTACTCGATGTTCCAGCTGACCTTCGCGATCATCACCGCGGCGCTGATCGCCGGCTCGTTCGCCGAGCGCATGAAGTTCTCGGCGATGCTGTGGTTCATCGGCCTGTGGGCGATCTTCGTCTATTCGCCGATCGCGCACTGGGTGTGGGGACCGGACGGCTTCTTCAACGCCGCCAATCGACGACAGGCGCTGGGTTCAAGGTGCTCGACTTCGCCGGCGGCACGGTGGTGCACGTCAATTCCGGCACCGCCGGCCTGATGGCGGCGCTCATGCTCGGCAAGCGCAAGGACACCGCGCCGCCGCACAACATGGTCTACACCCTGATCGGCGCCTCGCTGCTGTGGGTCGGCTGGTTCGGCTTCAATGCCGGCTCGGCGGTAACCGCCGGCATGCAGGCCGGCATGGCCATGCCGGTCACGCACATCGCCACCGCGACCGCCGGCTTCACCTGGATGATCGTCGAGTGGATCATGCGCGGCAAGCCGACGGTCATCGGCATCTGCTCCGGCGCGGTCGCCGGCCTGGTCGCCATCACGCCGGCGTCGGGCTTTGTCGGCCCGATGGGCGCGTTCGCCATCGGCATCGCCGCCGGCATCGTCTGCTATTGGGGCGTCACCGGCCTCAAGCACTTCTTCGGCTATGACGACGCGCTCGATGCGTTCGGCGTGCACGCGGTCGGCGGCGCCACCGGCGCCATCCTCACCGGCGTGTTCGCGGTGGCGGAGTATGGCGGCACCGCCGGCCTGATCGAGGGCAATGCCGGCCAGGTGCTCAACCAGATCATCGGCGTCGCCGTCGTGTTCGTCTACGACGTGGTCGTCAGCCTGATCATCCTCAAGATCGTCGACCTGGTCATCGGGCTGCGCGTCAGCGAAGACGTCGAGCGCGAAGGTCTCGATCTGGCGCTGCACGGCGAGACCGTCCAGTAACTAAGACAAAGGTTGGGCGCAAGCCGGCTCGGCCGCTGTTCGAAAGGTCTTCGGGAGGCCTTGGCCATCGGCCGGGGCCTCTTTCATTTTTTCGCTGCGGGACGTCTCTCTTGCGGTTGCGGCGCTCTGCCGCCAGTAAACGGCTCGAAGCAGGCCGAAAAGCGGGACGTTAGGGATGGGACAACCTGCGATCTGGACAAGAACCTCCCGGAATGGCAATGCCAAACACGGGCACCAAGATCGGCTAAAGTCGCCAAGATCGCCGAGTTTCGGGAGGAAACCATGTTGCGTAAGTACTTTTCTTGTCGCTGCCGCCGTCGCGGTCGGCCTGTCGGCGGCGGACGCCGCGTTCGCGGAAGATACCGTCAAGATCGGCTTCATCCTGCCGATGACCGGCCAGCAGCAATCGACCGGCAAACAAGAAGCCGCGGCGATCAAGCTCTATATGGCGCAGCACGGCGACACGGTCGCCGGCAAGAAGATCGAGCTGATCATCAGGGACGATGCCGCGGTTCCGGACAACACCAAGCGCATCGCCCAGGAGCTGATCGTCAACGAGAAGGTGAATTTCGTCGCCGGCTTCGGCGTCACGCCGGCCGCGCTTTCGGTCGCGCCGCTCTCGGCCGAATCCAAGACGCCGGAAATCGTCACCGCGGCGGGCACCTCGATCATCACCGAGAAATCGCCGTACATCGCCCGCACCAGCTTCACGCTGGCGCAATCGACCGTGCCGATGGCCGACTGGGCGGCCGATAACGGCATCAAGAAGGTCGTGACGCATGATCTCGGACTACGCGCCGGGCGTCGACGCGGAAAAGTCCTTCATCGCCGAATTCAAGAAAAAGGGCGGCGAGGTGCTTGAATCGCATCCGCTTCCCGCTGGCCAATCCGGATTTCGCGCCGTTCCTGCAGCGCGCCGCCGATCAAAAGCCCGATGCGATCTTCGTCTTCGTCCCGTCGGGGCAGGGCGGCACCTTCGTCAAGCAGTTCGTCGAGCGCGGCCTCGACAAGGCCGGCATCAAGATCATCGGCCCCGGCGACGTCATGGACGACGATCTGCTCAACGGCATGGGCGACGCAGTGATCGGCACCGTCACGGCGCACATGTACTCGGCCGATCACGATTCGGCGGCCAACAAGGCCTTCGTCGCCGCGTTCAAGAAGGCCAACGACGGCATGCGGCCGAACTTCATGGCGGTCGGCGGCTATGACGGCATGAACCTCATCTATGAGGCGCTGAAGAAGACCGGCGGCAAGACCGACGGCGACTCGCTGATCGAGGCCATGAAAGGCCTGGCCTGGGAATCCCGCGCGGTCCGATCTCGATCGATCCGCAGACCCGCGACATCATCCAGAACATCTACATCCGCAAAGTCGAGAAGAAGAACGGCGAGCTCTATAATGTCGAATTCGCCACCTTTCCGGCGGTCAAGGACCCGGTCAAGGCCGCCGAGCAGAAGTAACGGCCGTCTTAGCGCGTCGATCCGGGACGCGGGCGCCCGCCGCGAGCCTGGATCCATAGCCACGGACCGTGGAATAATGGCGAGGACTGTGGTTATGGATTCCGGACAGCCGCTTTTGCGCTTCCCGGAGTGACGATCGAATGATCGGCCGATCATGCTGACCATCCTGTTCGACGGCATCGCCTACGGCATGCTGCTGTTCGTGCTGGCGTGCGGCCTTTCCGTCACGCTCGGCCTGATGAATTTCATCAATCTCGCGCACGGCGCCTTCGCCATGGCCGGGGGCTATTGCACCGTGATCCTGGTCAATCGGCTGGGCGTGCCGTTCGTGCTTGGGCTGCCGATTGCGTTTCTGGTGACGGCGGCGCTCGGCGGTCTGCTGGAGCGCACGCTCTATGTGCATGTCTATGCCAGAAGCCATCTCGACCAGGTGCTGTTCACCATCGGGCTCGTGTTCATGTCGGTGGCGGCCGTCGACTATGTGATGGGCTCGTCGCAGCAATTCGTCGACATCCCGGAGGCGCTGCAGGGCCAGTTCAACGTCTTCGGCGTCGGCATGGGCAAATATCGGCTGCTCATCATCCTGATCTGCGGCCTGCTGACCATCGCGCTTGCAGCTCTTGATCGCCAAGACCCGCTTCGGCAGCCGCCTGCGCGCCGCGGTCGACGACCAGCGCGTGGCGCGCGGCCTCGGCATCAATGTCGGCGCGGTTTTCGCCGTCACCTTCGCGTTCGGCTCCGGGCTTGCGGGACTCGGCGGCGCGCTCGGCGCCGAAATTCTCGGCCTCGATCCGACTTTCCCGCTCAAATACATGATCTACTTTTTGATCGTCGTGACGGTCGGCGGCACGTCGAGCATCACCGGGCCGTTCCTCGCCTCGATCCTGCTCGGCATCGCCGACGTCGCCGGCAAATATTACGTGCCGAAGCTCGGCGCCTTCGTCATCTACACGATCATGATCGTCGTGCTGATCTGGCGGCCGCAGGGCCTGTTCGCCCGCAGCGCGGCGCGGTGAGCGCGATGGCCGTTGCCGCCGACGAGGTCTCCGCATATCTTGCGCGCCGGGCGCGCTGGTCGCCGCTCGAGATCGCGTTCTGGGTTTTTGCCTTCGCGACGATCTGGCTGTTTCCCGGCAAGCATCTGATCCTGACCGAGACGGCGATCCTCGCGCTGTTTGCGCTCTCGCTCGATCTGATCCTCGGCTATGCCGGCATCATCTCGCTCGGCCAAGCCGCGTTTTTCGGCGTCGCCGGCTATTTTGCCGGGCTGGTCGCCAAATACGGCATCATCAACGAGCCGGTGATCGCGCTCATCCTTGCCGGCGTGGTCGCGGCGGCGCTCGGCTTCGTCACGAGCTTTCTGGTGTTGCGCGGCTCCGATCTGACCCGGCTCATGGTCACGCTCGGCGTCGCGCTGATGCTCGGCGAACTCGCCAACCGCTTTTCCAATATCACCGGCGGCGCCGACGGACTGCAGGGCGTCGACGATTGCGCCGATATTCGGCTTGTTCCGCTTCGATATGTTCGGCCATACCGGCTATATCTATTGCCTCGTCGTGCTGTTCGTCTGTTTTCTGATCGCGCGGCGCATCGTCTATTCGCCGTTCGGCCTGTCGTTGCGCTCGCTCAAGGGCAACCCGCTACGCGCGTCGGCGATCGGCATTCCGGTCAATCGCCGGCTGGTCGCGATCTACACGCTCTCGGCCGGCTTTGCCGGCATCGCCGGCGGACTGCTGACCCAGACCACCGCGTTCTGCTCGCTCGATGTGTTCTCGCTCGAGCGCTCGGCCGATCTTCTGTTGGTCCTGATCATCGGCGGCACCGGGTACCTCTATGGCGGCCTGATCGGCGCGGTGATCTATAAATTTTTGCAGGACTGGATCGCGAGCCTGACGCCGCAATACTGGCAGTTCTGGATCGGCTTCGTGCTGGTGGTGATCGTGCTCATCGGCCGCGAGCGCGTCGAGCAATGGACGGCGGCATTGCGCGCCGCGATTGCCCGGTTTCGGCAAGCAGCTCCTGGCGCGTCCGGCGGCGGCCGGCGACGCCGCGCCAAAGGGGCATTGAGTCGATGCCGGTCCTCCAAACCATCGGGCTGGAAAAGCGCTTCGGCGGCATTGTCGCGGCGCACGACGTTTCGTTGTCGATCGAGAAAGGCGCGCGCCACGCGTTGATCGGGCCGAACGGCGCCGGCAAGACGACGGTGATCAATCTGCTCACCGGCGTGCTCCGGCCGACCGCCGGCAGCATCATGCTCGACGGCAAGGACATCACCGCACTGCGTCCGCATCAGCGCGTGCGGCTCGGCATGGCGCGCACATTTCAGATCAATCAGTTGTTCCTCGATCTGACGCCGCTCGAGACCATTGGGCTGGCTGTCTCCGAGCGCCTCGGTCTCGGCAGCGACTGGTGGCGGCTCGTTGGCAGCAAATCGGCGGTGACGGACGAGATCGTCGAAATCCTCGAGCGATTTCGTCTCGCCGACGTCATGCATGAGCGCACGGCGATCCTGCCCTACGGCAAGCAGCGCCTCCTCGAGATCGCGCTGGCCTTCGCTTGCCGGCCGCAGCGTGCTGCTGCTCGATGAGCCGGCGGCCGGCGTGCCCGACGCGGAGCGTCAGGAGCTTCTTGCCACCATCGGCGAGCTGCCGGCGGATGTCACCGTGCTGCTGATCGAGCACGATATGGATCTCGTGTTCTCCTTCGCCGATCGCATTTCGGTGCTGGTCAATGGCGGGCTTCTCTCGACGGCGCGCCCGAGGAAGTCGCGCGCGATCCGCGCGTCAAGGCCGTCTATCTCGGCGAGGAACTCGATGCCTGATCTTCTGAATATCGAGAACCTGTCTGCTGG
>CAWDQG010000017.1:0-101587 GCA_963804405.1 uncultured Alphaproteobacteria bacterium
CTGGCCCTGAACCGACGTGGCGCGATGTCCGCTGTTTGGTCGTTGTCGGAGCAAAGCAGACATATCGCGGACGTGGTCGAACGACCGAGTTGACCCCGAGCGGACAATCGCTCGAAGCATAAAGTGGCGGCTTCGCGTTGGGAGCGATGGACTCGAGCCCCCGTTTAGCGACAGAACCCGGATTTGTGCTTCAACTGCGCTCGTATCGGATTAAAGGACAATCATGATGACGGCGCTCGATGACTCTCTAGAGGTTCGTAGCTGATCACCATAAGGTTGCCACGCGAGGTTTTTAAATCAGCGTCCCGAAGTTGCTGACGTGCCCGGCTTAGTTCGGCCGGCCCCGGACAGCTTCACGTCGGCTCCTGGCCCTGAACCGACGTGGTGCGATGTCCGCTGTTTGGTCGCTATCGGGTCGCCATCGAAGTTCTGGCCAATCAGGCAGTATGGCCGTCAAAGTCGCCCGTCTTTGAAGGAAGGGTTTTGAAAACGTCGGGGCTATTGATGGCCCTCAGGTCGAGTACAGCGTACGTCCCCGGAGCCTTATTCTGAGCATGCAATTGCTTGACGGCTGTCGTTCCTATGGCGACACCTGCGAGCATTGCCAGTCCCAGTGCGATAGGTCGAACTCATGGCGTTTTCCTTTGAGCTGTTTGTGAAGCTTATTAGTCCACATGCACTAACGTCGCGCGCGCGAAGAGCTGCGGCGCCGATAGTCAGTACTGCTCGGGTTGCCCCAGCCATGATGGTTGTCGGGGGCAGGAGGGCTGGGGCTTCCATGTTCGGGACGGCTTACGCAACTCAACGCTTACGGTACCCACCATCCCGGCTACGGTATGTTTGAGCTACGAGTTACGCTGCGGCACGGATGCTGGGCAAGCCGAGTACGCCGCTCTTTTCCATGATCGACTTCATTTCACTTGAGCCGTACCAGGTGCGGGCCTTCGATACGTCGGCGACATCCTGGAGAAGCAGCACATCATTCGGGTCGTCGGCGCTGCGAAACACTTTGCTTTTCGTGATGCCGGCAGACGTGCGATTCTTCTCGTTGCCATTGTAGCTCGTCTGCCATGCGTTGAAGTCCTTGACCTTGAAGTGGAGAGTCAGGTTTTCATTATTCATTGGTATTCTCCTTTGTGAAAATCGCTTTAGTACGCGCGCGACCAGGGGGCCGCGCGTCGCCGCCGTGCGTATGCCATCGGCAGCCGCAATCAGGTCAGATCAACTTTTAGATTAGGATTGTGCCAGCCGATGGCACCAGCACTGCCAATTATGAGAGCGGAGACTTCGGTAGGTCGCCGTTTTTTGGGCAGCTCTCGGGCAAGCATCTGCCTGCCAGTACCTCTACATCTGTGGTGCCAAAATCAAAGCACAATGGGGGGTCGAGAAATAGGGTCGTGCGCTCGCATGCGCCGTGCTCTAAATGCGTCAACAATGATGCAATACCAACTACTCTGCGCTTTGAAGAATTACAAAGTCGCTTCACCGGGAGACGAGGAAGGCATGCTGCACATCGTCAGCCATAGACTGGAACGGCTTCGAGGTTGCAAACGATGGATTGGTCGAACCTATCACATAAAGCTTCTTTATATTCGGTCGGAGTGCTATAGGCAAAGAGCAACGATTCGCTCTTGATCAAGATCTAAGCGAATCTTTGCCAATCCAACCGCTATAAGCCCGTTACCACTTCGAACCACAGCGAAGGGGAATGAGGGAGATTTCCATGACGACGATGCTTTCCAATCGTCGTTCCAAATTTGGGATGACCTGCGTTCAATGCGATAATGAGCTGATCGCCCCTGAATGGTCTCATTATCATAATGAGCGGCAAATTCGTCACCTTTGGCATTGTTCGGAATGTGGCCTTTGCTTCGAGTCGCTCGTCTCTTTTCCTGCTCTCAACAACAAGCCTATGAGAGATATCAAGACGGGAAACGTTATTTTCCCGTCGCTGTTCCCGTCGTTGCTCGTCGCATAGTCCTCTCTCGATTAACACAAGTTAAGCGCTCTACTATTGAGGCGCCCCTACCAGACCGCGCCTACTCCGCAGCGGCGGTATCGGCCCCGACCGCTAATGGCCCGAACACCATAAGATTTTGAGCGGGGCAGTGGCAACCACGCGCACTTATCCCCATCTTCAAAGACCCTACCGAGAGCCAGCCGTGGACGAAATCAGGAACCTCATTTCGCAGTTTGAAGACGCGGTAAAGCAGTATGATTCCTGCCAGCCCTACGCCACGGGTAAATGGCGTGCCGATCTAGTGCGCCGTCGCAAGTGGGATTCGGAGATCCTTGCAGACCTGCAACGGCGCTTCGCCCCCTTAAGCGGTGACCAAAACCGGCGTCACAGATCCAAGACGCGCGCGTAGCTTACGGAAGGAAAGACGATGGCGGGCGACGATGGGAAAACTAAAAGTAGTGCGGCGCCCAAAAATGAAATCGCAGTGAAAAAAGAGGTCGCCGCGAAGAAAGACGAGAGCCAGCCGAAGGACAAGACCGCGTCAGACGTAGACCTTTCCAAGCCTGTGCGCGACGAGAAGGCTGCCAGCTCAACTTCAAATTATAGTCGGGGCGAGGGCCAAAAACCGGTTTCAAAAGCCTATAAGGATAACTGGAACGCAATTTACGGGAAAAAGAAAAAGAAGAAGCAGTAATTGGAGTCAGTGGAGCAGTAATGGCGGAGCCGAACTCACCTAACGTAACAAGGCGGCGAACTTAGAGGGCGGCTCTAGGGGACCGAATGGCAAATCCATTTCCGCGTACGGAGCCAGCGTGGGGTCTACGGGCTTATCTCGTCTTGATGGGATGCGCTGCTGATCGTCAAACAGTCACTTACGACGATCTTGCTCGCCGGATAGACCGCGGCGGTCCAAGTCTATTGGCTTGGCCACTTGAGTTGGTCACACGCTGGTGCCAGCGGCACAGCTTGCCGGCGATCGCTTCCCTGGTGGTTGAGCAGGCGACAGGGTTGCCTGCTCCGGGCTTCGCTGTGGTTAGCAAGGACGAATTCCTCGCGAGCAAGAACGCGTTTGGGACTTTGATTGGTACGGAATTGTGCCGCCGACAATTGAAGAATTGGCGGAAAAGTAAAAACGAGCGCAATCCTCGTGGCCATTGCCGAGACACTGTAGCGTAACACGCGCGAGGACTGAGGGCGTCGACAAAGTGATCGAATAAATTGCTTGTTTGCTGCGGTGCGTGAGGCCGGTTTTGGCCCTGAACCGACGTGGTGCGATGTCCGCTGTTTGGTCGCTGTCGGAGGCAAAGCAGACTTATCGCGGACGTGGTCGAACGACCGAGTTTGAGCAATAGCGGAACTCGCCCCGCACGCGCAAAAAAGGCGGTGTCGCGTCGCGACGCACTTGTCTGTCGGTCCAATTGTTTTGCTAAACGCCAATTCGGTCACCGGCCAGACCGGGCTTACTTCGTGAGCATCGCGGATCGCGGATTGGCGGGTGCGCTGGGCGAAAGCGACAAGGTGAGCCAGGTGTTCCAGCCGGACGGCCGGTCATGCGCGTCGAACTCGTAATACGCCTTCAGATTTAGGTAGGCCTGAATTTGTCCAAGCGGAACGATGACACCCATTTGCGGGCCGACGCCGATGACGCCAGATTCGAAGGGGCACAATTGAGGGGCGCAGCCGCGATCGGGGCTGATCTGCTCATAGAAGTAACCAACCGCTCCGAAGAAAACTTGTTTGGAAACGAATTGCGAAGCAGCCCAGTCCAAGTGCCAATCGACTCCGCTTTGGTAGTTTGTGCTTGGATTGGTCAGATTGTAGGTGAAACCAGTCACCGCAGAAAATTCGTGGCCGGTTTGCGGATTAAAATAGGTATAGCCTCCGCCGCCATCGACGGCGCCGTGACCGATGCCGATATTCGCCAGATTGCTCGAACTATAGTCGCCGACAGGGATGTCGCCAGCTCCGTAGACCATCCAGTTGTTGACGCCGCTGTTCCAGCGAATGATGGCTTCCGGATACAAATCGCCGAAGCCTGTGGTGGTTTGGCTAATGCTGCCTTGCCGCATAATAGCAAGCGGCCCAGCGGCGAGCGTCAATGTGCCATCGAGCGCGGTGTGGTTGGTACCCACAAATCCCAGCACACCGAGAGTCAGTTGACCGCCGAACACTGGAGTCGCGAACACATAGCTGGGATTGATGAGCCCAACATCGATTTTCGCGCTCAAGTTGACGTTGAGATTGACATTGACGGTCGGGTTAAACCTCCCAATCGTAATTTCGCGCGAAGCCGCGACGCCACCGCTCGCTCCCACCGAGTCATAGTAATTGATGACCGTCAGCGCCCAACCAGGCTGCTGCGGAACCGCCGCGAGACTTCCGAACAGGCCCGGAAGCCAGAAGCTGATCCCATTCTCATCCGCAAGGGAGATTGCAGGCAGCGATATGATAGCGCTGACTGCGAGCGCGGTGCTTGCAGCCAACGAAAGCACGGACGATCGAAAGCGTCTGCATCCGATTTCTGCGATCCGATTTTTCATCGTTCCCCCCCGAAGAGCTCTGAAGCCTAAGCAGGTAGTTGAGAGCGGGCGAACGGTCGCCTCACTGGGGCTGAACCAAGCGTACCAAACGGAATGGCGCTTGTATCGCAATTGAATAGTGTTTTCCGCATGGTGTGATCGAGGTGCCACACTTCTTGCGTTGCGGAAATTCAACTCAAGGAAGGCTGACGACGGATTGCGGGCGTGATCCGAAAGACCAAACGCCATTATCCCGATTGAAACGATGCCGACGATCGCGAATTTCGGCAACTCAATGCCGCCGAACGTCAAAGAAACGCGAAGCGTCCGGCTGGCCGACCACGCCGAACTCGGCGGAAAACATCTGCTCAGTTCGAAACTTGCGAATTTGAACCGACTGCGACATTGGCCGACGTGTGACTAACCTATGCGCCCTTTCTTGTGTGCTAGTTCGGCGGTGGGCGTCAGTGAGGATCAATCGGGGCGCGTTGTTTCGCTGCCGCAGCCGGCGTAAAATGCTTGTGGGTAGTCAGAATTCTCTATTTCACGAACGAACCGCCCGCTCATCGCTGCGGCTGTAGCTGATCGGAGGCGAACGATGAATAGACATGCAAGTCTGATACTCGCGCTGGCGACGACTGTTCTCCTGCTCAATACGGCAACCGCCGAGGAGATAATCAAAGACAAGCCGACACCCAGCCGCGCGGAATGGGCGCCGCTGGGACAAGCGTATGGGCGGGACTATTCGACATCCGACGTAACCAAGGTCGTCGTTCTCGGCAGTGGGACGCCGGCGGCCGACACGCGTCACAGCGGAATCTCCGTCGCAGTTGTCGTCAACGGTCAGCCTTACATCATCGACTGTGGCCCAGGCTTTTGGCGAAATTCGCAAGCGAGCACTCCGGCGTACGGCGGAAAGATCGCTGGCCTCGAACCGAAGAAGCTGACCCGCCTGTTTCTCACCCATTTGCACTTTGACCACACCGAAGGCATGGCGGAATTCATGCTCGCGCCGTGGACCCTTGAACGCAAAGGTGCGCCGCAGGTCTATGGACCGCCGGGTACGGAGAACATGGTTGACCACCTCATGCAGGCCTACGCGAAAGATATTTACATCCAGATGTTTGGCCTGGAGCAGGCCAATGCCACGGGCTGGAAATGGCTGGCGAAGGAAGTGCTGCCCGGTGAGGTCTACAAGGATGACAACGTCCGCATCACCGCCTACCAGAACCACCATGGCACTTGGGATTACACGTATGCTTACCGCGTCGTCACCTCCAAACCGGATGGAAGCGTGGACCGGACGATCGTCTTCAGCGGCGACACATCACCTTATGATGGCATGGAAGAGGTCTACGCCGGCGCTGATATTTTGTTTCACGAGGCGTACAGCTTCGATCCGAAGACCAACCCGTACGACGCCAAGGCACCTGTGAGCGTGGCGTACATGAACGCATTTCATACTTCGACAGAACAGCTGGCGGGCGTTCTCAAGAAAGTGAATCCCAAGGTGACCGTGATCTGCCATTACGTAACATTCACGCCAGCGAACGCGACCGATCAAGAGCGAGCTGTCAAGGAGATCAAGAAGTTCGGTTACAACGGTCTCGTCATTCAGTCACAGGACGCAGACATCTTTTAGGGGCGGACTTTCAAAATCGAGAGCGGGCGGGACGCCAAAGTCGATGTTTGGATTGAGCTGATCGAATGCTTCTAATTGTATGCATCTCTGAAGGAAGCCGATAACGACGCGACGCTGCCGTTACAAAGTAGCAAGAAAGCGCTGCTAGTGAGGAAGCGTGCTAACTCACGCGACGGATCACAACAGCAATGACGACACCTCCACCTGTCCAATTTGGTCGCCGCGGGATGCCCGGCGCAACAAATCCTGTTTCGCGCGCCGCGCCGCCTGTGGCAGCTCGTGCGAGGTCCGAGCAGGCGCAGCAGTTGCGCAGCATGATCAAAAAGATGCTCATTTTGATCCCGGTAGCGGTTACTTTGCCCATCCTGTTCGCTGTCATGATCAAACACGCATCAAGCACATCCGATGCGTCGTCAGGCACAGCCAGCGCCCAAAATGGGTGCCGTTCGAAAGCGGCGGCCGGAAGCGTATTCGATATCGACTGGTGCAGGGCCGGCGCCGCGGCCGTTCAAGGCGCCGTGCGCGGTGTCGCTAGTGGCGCCAGAGGCGCGCGCTAAGCAGCTCCATCAGGGGCCGGCCTTCGTTGTATCAGGCCGCGTACTCATAAAATTGACCATGTCCGTTCAGCCCCCAGAAGCGGCAGAAAAGCGGACATCGAAAGCCGCCGCTTAGGGCCAACGGTAGACATCAGGGTCCCTGCCAAAATCCAGCAGCGAGGCCCGGAACCCGGGCCAGTAGCCGTCAGTTTCGGCACTTCCATGCAAACCAGCCGACTGCTGCCGTCATTGCGGTAGCGACCATGACCCCGCCAACGGCAGAGAAAACGGCAGCGGAGGCAGTTTCACTGCCGTCCCATACCGCCAAGCTGGAACCGACCCATCCCAACCCGACACCGACCCAGGTTGCGCCGACGCAAACGTAAAGCAGCCGCTTGAGCTTTGTCATATTGAGACTTGTCATATTGAGTTTTGTCATAGTGGTGACTCCAAATCTTCGATGACTGAGAACTCCGATCTGAACAAGCGCCTGAGCGAGCGTCGTCAGCCTGAGCGGCAGGCCCGTTGCGAATTGGTCGCTGACGACAGGTGACAGGTTCAATGTCGTGAAACTTCTTCCCCCGCGATGCGCTACGCAGCTCTGCGAACGCGTCAGTAACGTAGCAGCAACTTGACAAAGCGGACATGCTTGCGCGGTGGCCGTTCGTGTGTGTATGGCCGATCTCGGTCGCAGCGGGACGTCCGGCCAGAGTCCGCGATACGGGCTAAAGCCGACATTGATCGGGTCGCTCTCTCACCGCCGATTTATACTTACGCACGGCCTCAGCCCAGCTACGTTTTGCTTGCCGTCACTCCATCTGCTCGCCGAGATAGGCGGTGACGACCTGCGGGTCGGCGCGCACGGCGGCGGGCGTGCCGGTGATGAGCACGCGGCCGCGGATCAGCACCGAGATACGATCGGCGAGCGCAAACACCGCCGCCATGTCGTGCTCGACCAGCACCATGGTCAATTGACCCTTGAGGCGGAGCAGCAATTCGACCTGCCGCTCGGTCTCCTCGCGGCCGATGCCGGCCATCGGCTCGTCGAGCAGGAGGAGCGTCGGCTTCATCGCCAGCGCAATGGCAAGCTCAAGCGCGCGCTTCTCGCCGTGCGACAGTTCGCCGGCGCGCACATAAGCGCGGTCGGCGATGCCGGTCTGTTCGAGCGCCGCCATGGCCGGCGCATTGAGCGCGGTTTCCTCGGCGGCGCGGCCGAAGAACTTCAGGCTCGAGCCGTCGCGGGCCTGGACCGCGAGCGCGACGTTTTCCAGCACCGGAAATCCCGGAAGGATCGAGGTGATCTGAAAGCTGCGCGAGAGGCCGCGCAAGGCCCGCGCCTCCGGCGGCAGAGCGGTGACGTCGCTGCCGGCGAACATGACGCGGCCTTCGTCCGGCGGAATGAGCCCGGAGATTTGATTGATCAGCGTGGTCTTGCCGGCGCCGTTCGGGCCGATGATGGCGTGCATCTCGCCCGGGAGGACATCGAGCGTGACATCGTCGGTCACGACCAGGCTGCCGAAGTTTTTGCGCAAGCCCTCGAGGCGCAGCACCGGCTCCGGTGGCAAAGATTCAGGCATGACCAAACCGCCGCCAGAGCCAGGAGCCGAGCCCGATCAATCCGCCGCGGGCGAACAGAACCACCAGCACGAGGATCGGCCCGAAAATCACCTTCCAGTTTTCGGTAATGCCCGACAGCCATTCCTCGGCCAGGAGATAAGCGGCGCTGCCGAGAAGCGCGCCGTCGAGCGTGCCGACGCCGCCGAGGATCACCATGACGATCAGCTCGCCGGATTGCTGCCACGACATGTAGGCCGGCGCCACGAACTCGGTCAGGTTCGCCAGCAGAAATCCGGCAAATCCGCCGATGCCGCCGGCGATGACATAGGCGACGAGCTGGAAACGCCGCACGCCAAAGCCGATCGTCGCCATGCGGGTCGGCATTCTCCTTGGCGCCGCGCAGAACGCGGCCGAAGCGCGAGGCAACCAGCGCGCGGCAGAACAGATAGGTCGCCAGCAGGCAGAGCAAAGTGAAATAGTAGAAGGCGCGATCGCTCTTGATCAGCGGCCATCCGGCGATGGTGTTGCGCGCCGCGATGGTGAGCCCGTTGTCGCCGCCATAAGGCGCAAGCGAGGTGGCGATGAAATAGACCATCTGGCCGAAGGCGAGCGTGATCATAATGAAATAGGCGCCCTTGGTCCGCAGGCAGACGATGCCGGTGAGCCAGGCGAACAGCATGGCGACGCCGATGGCGGCCGGCAGCGCAATCAGCGCGTCGCCGATGCCGTGAGCGGAGAGAATGCCGACCGCATAGGCGCCGAGCCCGATGAAGGCGGCATGGCCGAACGAGATCAGGCCGGCATAGCCGACCAGGAGATCGAGCGCGACGGCGGCAACCGCGAACACCATCATGCGGGCGCCGACGTCGAGCAGGTATTGCTTGGCCGTCAGCGCGGCGATCACCGGCAGCAGCGCGAAAATCACAAAGATCAGCGCCGGCAGCACGATGTCGCGCGTCGGACGAAGCGGGTGCGTTGCGCTTTGTTGCAGCGAGCGCGGCGTCCGACATCTTTAGCGGCCTCGCGCCGGAAACAGCCCGGCCGGCCGCACGTAAAGCACCATCGCCATCAGCACGTAGATCAGCATCGAGGCGATCGCCGGTCCGGCCATGCGGGCAGGCGAGGGGCCCATCATCAGGCGGAGAATGTCGACGGAGAACGAGCGGCCGAGCGTGTCGACGAGGCCGATCAGCAGCGCCGCGATGAAGGCGCCGCGGATCGAGCCGATGCCGCCGATGACGATCACGACGAAGGCGAGGATGAGGATATTGTCGCCCATGCCCGGCTCGACCGAGATGATCGGCGCGATCATGATGCCGGCGAAGCCCGCCAGCATGGTGCCGAAGCCGAACACGATCATGAACAGCCGCTCGATATTGACGCCGAGCGCCGAAACCATCGGCGCGTTGGTGGCGCCGGCGCGCACCAGCATGCCGATGCGGGTGAAGGTCACCAGCGCATAAAGTCCGGCGGCAATGGCAAGCCCGGACGCGATGATGACCAGCCGCCAGACCGGATAGAGCAGGCCGCCCATCAGCACGACCGTGCCGGTGAAGAACTCCGGCACCGGCAGCGTCAATGGCGCGGCGCCCCAGACCACCCGAACCGCGTGATTGAGGAACAGAATGATGCCGAACGTGGCGATCACCTGATCGAGATGGTCGCGATCATAGAGATGGCGGAAAACCAGAAACTCGAGCAGCAGGCCGAACAGCAGCGCCGCGAGCAGCGCCAGCACCAGCGCCGCGAAAAAATTGCCGACCAGGCCGTAGAACGCCACCGCGAGGTAGGCGCCGAGCATGTATTGAACGCCGTGGGCGAGATTGATGAAGTCCATGACGCCGAACACCAGCGTCAGTCCGGCGGCGATCAGGAACAGCAGAACGCCGAGCTGCAATCCGTTGAGGACCTGGACGAGGAACAGCGTGCCGGACATGGCCTAAGGTCGTTGTGCGTGCACTGCGGCGTAGCGCACCTGATGCGAAGCGCGTGTCGGCTGCAGACCCGGGCATCGCTTCAGGGACTCGTAGAGTTCGTAAGATCGCGGACCAGCGGCGCATCGCTTGCGCACTGCACCCTCACGGGAAATGCGGCTTGTCGCGCGCCCATCGCGGTCGCGAAGCGGCAATCGCGCGAACCAGACCCTCACTTCATCGGGCAGTCCTTGGCGTAGGAGTCGCCGTAGTTGGTGAACACCTTCTTGACGATCTCGGTCTCGTATTTGCCGTCGGGGCGCTTGGCGACCTTGGTCAGATAAAAGTCCTGGATCGGATAGTGATTGTTGTTGAACTTGAAGGCGCCGCGCAGCGACTTGAAGTCGGCTTTTTTGAGCGCCGCGCGCAGCGCGTCCTTGTCGGCGAGATTGCCGTTGACCGCGCGCACCGCCGAGTCGATCAGCAGCGCGGCGTCGTAGGCCTGGAATGCGTAGGTCGCCGGCACGGCGTTGTACTCTTTGATGTATTCCTCGACGAACGCCTTGTTCTGCGGGGTGTCGAGATTGGGCGCCCAATCGGAGCCGGCGAGCATGCCGAGCGCGGCGTCCTGCTGCGCCGGCAGCGTCGATTCATCGACCGTGAACGCCGACAGGAAGGTGATCTTGTCGGCGAGGCCGGACTGGCGGAATTGCTTGACGAAGTTCACGCCCATGCCGCCGGGGATGAAGGCAAAGATCGCATCAGGGCTCGCCGCGGCGATGCGCGACAGCTCGGCCGAATAATCGAGCTGGCCGAGCGGCACATAGATCTCGTCGAGGATTTCGCCGGTGAATTTGTGCTTGAAGCCGGCGGCGGCGTCCTTGCCGGCCTGATAGTTCGGCACGATGATGATGACCTTCTTGAACCCGGAATCCTGGGCGTATTGGCCTAAGACCTCGTGCACCTGATCGTTCTGGTAGGAGGTGACGAAGAGATTCGGGTTGCAGTCCTTGCCGGCGAACGTCGACGTTCCGGCGTTGGGACTGATGAGGATCACGTTCGCCTCGGTCACGGGCTTGGCGATGGCGCCGAGGATATTGGAAAAGATCGGGCCGACGACGAAATCGACCTTGTCGCGATCGATCAGCGATTTGACCTTGGTCACGGCGCCGTCGGGCTTGAGCTCGTCGTCGGCGACGACGATCTCGGCCTCGCGGCCGCCGAGCTTGCCGCCGAGATCCTTGACCGCGAGCATGAAGCCGTTGCGCATTTGCTGGCCGATCACCGCCGGCGGGCCCGACAGCGTGCCGATGAGGCCGACCTTGAGCGGGTCCTCGGCGTGAGCGGCCGAGGCCCACACGCCGAGCACCGCCGCCATGGCAACGAGCGACTTATGTTTGATCATATCCAGTCTCCTGACGCGGGCCGACATTTTCGGTACCCGCGCGTTCAGTGCCCCACGCTAGCGTGTCCGGCGACTTTTTCAGCGTCGGCGGACTTCAGTCGATACTTTAAGGTTAAAATACTGGCGTTGTGAAGCGGTCTAGGCGACAATACGACAATTTGCGGCGGCGGCTGAGGCAAATTTACGCTGTCGGCTGAAGACGCGCGCGCCGACGTTGGCGCTGCATGGCGTGCGTGCGTTGAATGGGCGTGCGTGCTTGAACAGCGATCATCGTTTGAGGGAGTAACGGTCCGATGACTTATGCAATGACGCCGGGCATCACCAAGGCCGGCACGGGTATCGACGGCATCTCCTGGAATATTCTCGGCCAGACCTATGTGCCCAAGCAGCTCAGCGAGAATTCGTTTTCCTGGCACGCCACGTTTCCGCCCGGCACCTTCGTGCCGCCGCATATTCATCCGACCCAGGACGAGTTCATCTACATGCTCGACGGCAAGTTCGACCTCGTGCTCGAAGGCCGCGAATTTGTCGCCACCACCGGCGATCTGATCCGGCTGCCGATGAACCTGGCGCACGGCATTTTCAACAAGACCGATCAGACCGTGAAATGCTTCTTCTGGGTGACGCCGACGCGCAAGCTCTACGACCTGTTCTGGGCCATTCACGGCATGAAGGAGCAGAACCCGCCGGACGTGGTCGCGCTCTCGGCCAGGCACGAGGTCATGTTCCTGCCGCCGCCGGAGTAGCGTCGGAGAATAATGCCGACCTACCGTCATGGCCGGGCTTGTCCCGGCCATCCACGTCTTAAGGACCCCCGGGCTGACAAGACGTGGATGCCCGGCACTGGGCCGGGCATGACGAGTCAGAATTAGCGCCTCACGCCGCCTTGTTGACCTGCTCGCGGGCAAAGCCGGCCGTCGACGCGTAGCCGCGCACGATCGCCTTGCGCTGCTCGAACGACAGCACGTCGTCGATGTTGGAGAAGCCGTCGGGCGCGCGTTCTTCGACCGCGTCGATGACGCCTTCCGGGCCGCCGCGCCGATTGCTGCTGCACGATCTCGGCGGTCATCGGCAGCCGCGTCTGTTCGTAGAGCCACAATGCGTGCACCGGATGGTCGGCGTCCTTGAGCCGGTCGGCGAGGCAGCGCGCATCGAGGATGGCCTGCGATGCGCCGTTCGAGCCGACCGGATACATCGGATGGGCGGCGTCGCCGAGCAACGTAACGCGGCCGTAGCTCCAGCGCGGCAGCGGATCGCGATCGCACATCGGATATTCCCAGAACTCGTTGGTCGCTTCGATCAGGCCGCGCGCGTCGACGTAAGGAATACGGAAGCGCTGCACATGCGGCATCAGATCCTCGAACCGGCCGGGCCGCGACCAGTCCTGCTTCTGCGGCACCGGCATGGAAGGGTCGCCGACGCGGCCGACCACCGCCCAGTTGGTCAGCCGCTTGTCGGGGCGCGATCCTTCGGCGATCGGATAAATCACGAGCTTGGCGGCAAGCCCGCCGGCGACCACCATCGAGCGTCCGGTCAGGAAGGCCGGCCAATCGATGGCGCCGCGCCACAGCATCAGGCCGTTCCAGCGCGGCGGCCCTTCATTGGGAAACAGCTTGTCGCGCACCATGGAGTGGATGCCGTCGGCGCCAATGAGCACGTCGCCGCGCGCAGTGCGCCGGTGCGAGCCGCCGCGGTCAAAGAAATAAGCCGTGACGCCGCCGTCGTCCTGCGTGAACGAGCCGAGCCGGCAATTCATATGAATGCGCGATTCACCGAGCCGCGCGCGCACCGCCTGATAGATCACGCTCTGCAGCCGGCCGCGATGGATGGAGAATTGCGGAACGTCGTAGCCGGCATCGAGGCCGCGCGGCTCGCGCCAAATCTCCTGGCCGAAACGATTGGTGTAGAACAGCTCGTAGGTGCGGATGGCGACGGCGTCGAGCCGCTCGAGGAGGCCGAGGTCGGCCAGTTCCTTGATGGCGTGCGGCAGCGTGTTGATGCCGACGCCAAGCTCGCGGATCGCGTCCGCCTGCTCGAACACTTCGCAGTCGATCCCGCGCGCGTGCAGCATCAGCGCCGTCACCAGGCCGCCGATGCCGCCGCCGGCGATGATCACTTTCATGACGCTACTCCTTGCAACGCAGTCTTCTATCCTCCACCGCGAAGCGTAGCGGGGGAGGGGAACCGCGCGTTAGCGCGGTGGAGGGGGCGTGCGGCCACGAAGCTGGCTTTGCTGCCCGCGCCCCTTCCACCGCCCTTCGGCATAGCTGATGCTGCGCATCGGCGTTCTTGACTTAAGAACGGCTGCCGTAGGCTGCCTATGCCCCCTTCCCCGCTTCGCGGGGCAGGAAAAAGGCAGTCTGCCGCGGACGACAAAAAAAGCAATGATTTGCCGCTGGCATGGTTATGACGGCGTACCGTCCGCCCGCGCCTTGAGCGCGCGCTTGTCGATCTTGCCGACGCCGGAGCGTGGCAGTGCGTCGATGAATTCGATGTGCTTGGGCAATTTATATTTGACCAGGATCTGCTTGCAGTAATCCAGGAGTTCGTCGGCGCTGAGACTGGCGCCCGGTTTACGAACCACAAAGACCTTCACCGCCTCGCCGCTGAAGGAGTTCGGCACGCCGACGGTGGCGGCTTCGAGAATGGCGGGTCTCTGAGCCGTGAGAGCGCAGTTTGCCATGGCTGACAAGTCGGCGCGGAAGCCTTAAACCGGGCGATTGTCCATCCGGGAGAAGAGCCATCATGAGCCGGACCGCGCATCTGCGCCTGCCATTCTTTGACGCGGCGAACCGTGCTTTCGCCGACGAGTTGGATGAGTGGGCGCGCGCCGCGGTCGTGGAGGTGGAAGGCGGCCCCCACCCTAACCCTCCCCCGCTTGCGGGGGAGGGAAGGGAGGGGGTCGACGCGATCTGCCTGCGGTGGGTCAAGGCCCTCGGCGCCGGCGGCTGGCTCCGCCAATGCGTGCCGGCGGGTTACGGCGGCGCCCATGATCCGCTGCAGTCGCGCTATCTGGTGATCGCGCGGGAAACACTGGCGCGCCATTCCGGGCTCGCCGATTTCGCTTTCATCATGCAGGGCCTCGGCAGCGGTCCGATCTCGCTGGCCGGCTCCGAGGAGCTCAAGCGGCGCTATTTGCCGGCCGTCGGCAGCGGCGACGCCGTCGCCGCGTTCGCGCTCACCGAGCCCGATGCCGGCTCCGACGTCGGCGCCATGTCGATGTCGGCGCGACCCGACGGCAACGACTACGTGCTCGACGGCGAGAAGACCTGGATCTCGAACGGCGGCATCGCCGATTTCTACACGGTGTTCGCCCGCACCGGCGAAGCGCCGGGCGCCCGCGGCCTATCGGCTTTCGTCGTCGACGCCGGCGCGCCCGGCTTTGCGATCGCCGAGCGGCTTGAGGTGACGGCGCCGCATCCGTTGGCGCGCTTGCGATTTCAGTCCTGCCGCGTTCCGGTTGCGCAACGGATCGGCGCGCCGGGCGAAGGCTTCAAGATCGCGATGCGCAATCTCGATATCTTTCGCGCCTCGGTGGCGGCCGCCGCGCTCGGCTTTGCGCGCCGCGCCCTCGACGAGGCGCTGGCGCGCGTCACCACGCGCAAAATGTTCGGCCAGACGCTGGGCGACTTTCAATTGACGCAAGCCGCGCTCGCCGACATGGCGACCGAGATCGATGCCGCGGCGCTTCTGACCTATCGCGCGGCGTGGCTGCGCGACGTCGAAGGCGTGGCGACGACGCGTGAGGCGGCGATGGCGAAGATGGCCGCGACCGAAAGCGCGCAGCGCGTGATCGACCGCGCGGTGCAGATGTTCGGCGGACTTGGCGTCGGCGTCGGCTCGGTGGTCGAGCACCTCTACCGCGAGATCCGGCCGCTGCGCATCTATGAAGGCGCGACCGAAGTGCAGAAACTGATCATCGGCCGCGATCTGCTGAAAGCTCGCAATTAGGTCACGTCGTCGAGACCGCAAGCGGCCCGGATTAAGAGCGTTTGATGTTGCGCCGAAAATCGCCAACGACCTAAGGTCGACCCATGACGAACGACAAAGACGCCCCGCCGGGTGTACGAACCACAAGGGAAAGCGAAATTTTCCCCGACCCCCCAGGCAGCGGCAATTACAGCAGCAGCATCGGAGCCGCGCAGGGCATTGAATTATTTAGCGGCAGTGGTCGAGTGAGGCGCGCCCGCCCCACCAAAACTGTCTTTGAGCCCGGGCGTGAAATTCCTGTCTTCGCCGAAACCGATGTGCTCGTGGTCGGTGGCGGCCCCGCCGGAACGGCCGCCGCCATCGCTGCGGCCCGGGTTGGCGCCGACGTGTTGCTGGTCGAGCGCTACAACCACCTCGGGGGACTTTCGACCGGCGGCCTTGTCATCTGGATCGATCGCATGACGGATTGGTCCGGCCAGCACATCATCCGGGGCCTCGCAGAGGAATTCATGGAGCGGCTGCCAAAGGATGCTATCCAGGGACCGCCCCGCGTCGACTGGGGAATCCGCGATGCCTCGACCGCCGCCTATTGGGCACAACGGACCGCCGCTTACCACGGCATTGTTACGTGGTCGCCGACCATCGATCCCGAGGCGCTCAAGACATTGTCCATGCGCATGGTGAACGAGGCCAAGGTG
This sequence comes from uncultured Alphaproteobacteria bacterium, assembly GCA_963804405.1. Classification (GTDB taxonomy): domain Bacteria; phylum Pseudomonadota; class Alphaproteobacteria; order Rhizobiales; family Xanthobacteraceae; genus BOG-931. The sequence continues at coordinate 16,161 of CAWDQG010000017.1, forward strand.
CGCCTGCTGCTTCACGCCTGGTGCGCGGCACCAATAGTCGAGGATGCCGTCGTCCGCGGAGCGATCTTTGAAAGCAAAGAAGGCCGTCACGCGGTTTTGGCCAAGGTCGTTGTCGATACCACGGGTGACGCCGATCTAATCGCAAGATCAGGCGCACACTGTGAGACGGATATCGACACCAACGACATCCACCACTGCATGAACACAGTGTTCCTGTTCGGCGGGGTCGATATGGAACGTTGGCTTGCTTTTCGCCGCGACCAGCCGGACGCATTCGCCGCCTTCATGGCGTTGGGCCGCGATCGAGTCAAATTCTTCGAGAAGCCATTCGTGTCGTGGCGCAACGACATCGCCTTGTTCCTGGGACCGCGCCTGGCAGGCTACAGCGCAGTTGATGTCGATGACTTGACGACGGTCGAGTTGCGCTCGCGTGAACTCGCTGTCGGCCACCTCGAAGTATACCGTGCTGCTGCACCGGGTTTTTCCGACGCCTTCCTGATGCTGGGCGCACCGCAGATTGGCGTTCGCCACAGCCGCCGGCTCGCTGGAGTGCGCAAGGTCACCCGCCAGCAGTGGGACACCGGGCACATCTGGGACGACGAAATCGGGGTGTCGACTTCCCTCGCACCGAAGTTCTCAAATATCTCGGTGCCATATGGCGCATTAGTTCCCGAACGGCTCGACAACATATTAGGAGCCGGCCGCCACGTTGCGTGCGATGCAAGCTCGCACACCTTCCTGCGCGAGATCCCACAATGCTGGCTCACCGGCCAAGCTGCTGGTGTCGCGGCCGCGCTTGCGGCGGCCACTGGCACCCAACCCCGTGCCCTCGCGGTAAGCGCGATCCAACGAGAGTTGCTTCGCCAAGGAGTATATTTGTCGCCCACCATCGAAGCCGCCATGCAACCGGCGTCGGCGGCGGAGTGATTGTACCGAGGAGAAACGACCGCTTCGGTCAGCAACGTCATTTCGAACGTGCGCGAGCCACTTCTGGAGTTCACTCAATTGCGGACAGTTCGCTGCGTCGCGTTAAGTGACGCGACGGGCCATTAACGGAAGTGAGCCGCCTCATTCGATCACCTCGTCGGCGGTGGCGAGCAGCGATGACGGCACATCGAGACCGAGCGCCTTGGCCGTCTTGAGGTTGATAACCAATTCAAACTTGGTAGGGAATTGCACCGGCAGGTCGGCCGGCTTCTCGCCCTTGAGGATACGATCGGCATAGATTGCCGCCTTGCGAAACAGATCCGGAATATCAACGCCGTAGGACATCAGGCCGCCGTCGGCGGTGGCGGCGCGCAATGCAAAGATTGCCGGCATTCGATGGCGCGCTGCCAGTTCGACGAAGAGCTTGCGCTGCGAGTTGGTCGAAGGATCCCCCGGCACTATCAAGCCATAGTCCAACTCACGCTCCCACTGCGTCATGGTAACGTCGATTTCGTCGAGTTGACGCACCGGCGTCGCAACGACTTCGACGGCAAAGCTCGGGGCGGCGGCAAGCAGCAATGCGAGAATTCGTCGGTGTGTGGCGTTGTCGGGGTTCGTCAAGACGGCGACGCGGGCAACGCGCGGTGCGACCTGCTTGAGCATGCCGAGCAATTTCGCTCCCAGAACTCGGCTCCATGACCGCGAAGCCGGTCACGTTGCCGCCCGGATGAGCAAGGCTGTGCACCCAGCCGTCCCCGACCGGATCGCCGCCGCCGATGAAGATGACGGGAACGGTATGGGTCAATTGTTGCGCTGCTATTTCTGCAGCATCGCCGTTGGCCAGCATCACATCCGGCGTCTCGCGCAACAGCTGCGCGGCGGTGGAGCGCACCCAATCGGCGTTGCCCGTCCCCCAGTGATAATTGATTTGTAGATTTCCGCCGACGGTCCAGCCGCGCTCCTCGAGCTCGCGCCGAAATACCTTGGCCCGGAGCTGTCCCTGCGGATCGTTCTCGGGGTACAACATGAGTACGCCGATCCGATGAGTCCGCTCAGGCTGCCGCGCGCGTGCGATAAGAGGCCACGCCGTCGCGCCGCCCAGAAATGTGATGAACTCGCGCCGTCTCATTGCCTTCCCCGAGGCCTACGACAAGCGACATTGTAGCCGGTCAAACATGCACTCTGGAAGCGGGCCGACGCGAGTTTAGGACGCCCGAGATTTAGCACACGGCTGTTGGGTCATTAGCGGAAGTCACCAGCTCATTCTTCGACGACGTCGTTGGCGATCGCGAGCATTTATCTGGAACGGTGAGGCCGAGCGCCTTGGCTGTCTTGAGATTCACACGACGGTTAAGCGCGCGGCGTAGAGCATGTTATCGCTAATCGCGAGACATGAACCCGTCCGTCAGTGTCTGCATGAAGCTCACGATCGCATCCTCCTCTGCGTCGGAGAGGCCCAGGCGCCCCACTCGACTGGCATTCATATTGTCGGTCAACTCCGGCGCAGGCCAGCATGTGGTACCTTCACCGACGTCGTGGGGCTGGCAGCGCGGCAGGACGTCGCGCGTGTTGTAGAAATGCACGATCGCCTTCAGGCTCGTGAAATATCCGTTGTGCATATAGGCCTTCACGAAGTCCGGATCGGGCCGCTTGTCCACATTGCGCAGTGTCGGCACCTGAATTCGTGCTTGATTGCCCGGCGCCAGCTTGAGCCATCGCGCATCCACCGCGGAGGGCTGGCTGAGCAGATGCCCCTTGGTGAGAAAATTGCCGACGCCGCCATCAACAAATGATGCCCCTGCCGGATTGGCAATGTAGCCTAGGGCATCGGGCCTATCTTCCCGATAGTACGGAAGCCGAGGATTGGGAGGGGTGCCGATATTGCTCGCGGTAAAATCGGTGAATAATGGGTCCTCACCCGGCCCGCCATCGCGGTGACAGGCGTTGCATTGAGCCCTGCCGCGGAACAAGTCGTAGCCCGCCTGCTCCTGCTTCGTGAACTGCGCCTTGCCCGCAAGGACCGCGTCGAACTTCGAGGTAAACACCGTCACTTCGGCAGAGATCTCATAGCCGGCGATCGATTGCGCCATCTGATCGAAAGTGGTGGCGACCCGGCCGCGATCGAGCGGGCCAAGATGCACCGGTAGGGGATCGCCGGCTGGCGGCGGCCCGGGCCGTGCGCATACCTGCTCTACGTCGCTCGGCCACGCGATCGCGAAAGCCTGCGGTCCCCACACGCTTTCGAACAAAGCACGATAGGGCCGCTGCGAAGCGCGATAGACGGCGCAGGCGATATCGGGCAGGCCCATCTCCACGGGGTTGGTCGGCGGCCCTTGCGCCTGCTCGGCGGCCGGGTTGCCGAGCCGGCGGCCGGTTGCGCGCATGTCCCAGAAATTGCCGCCGACCAAGTCACCCTGCCCGGGATTGTAATGCAGCACCGGCGACAGCGGCGCGTAGGCGTGCGATTGCGGCTTGCGGTTGCTGAAACGCGTGCGCACCGATCCGGGATAGGAGCCGGTGGTCCGGTTCAGCTCCGACACCGGACCAGTGAAACCAGTCTCCGGCATGTGGCAGAAAGCACAAGCTTCGTTGCGTTTGACAGAGAGCTGCTTGTCGTACAGCAGCAACTTGCCGAGCAACTCGACTTGCTGGACCTGATTATCCGGCGGTGCTGCAAGCCGCTCGATCGTCTGCGCCTCGATGCGATCGATCGCGGCCTCAACCTGCGCGATTTCCTGCAGCGCCTGAGGCGAGAGCAATGCGGTAGTTTCCTCGGCGCCCGGCGCGTCGACGCCTAGCGTAGCGGTGAGCGTGGCCGCTGCGATCGTTAAAAGCGCGCGTCGTGTTTTCACCTTGAATTCTCCGGCTTTGAATACCCTCGGCGCTGGCTCAGTTTCTAGGTCTTTTCCTTTCGGCCTAATATACCGGAACGAAAGCTCCTCGGCATGCTCGAAAGCCATGCACTGCGCCGTCTTCATTTGAGCCCGATAGATTTCACGCTTCAGGCCGGCGAATGTGTCTCAGTTGCCGGCACGGCGCGAAAGCGGACATCGCGGGACTTCCGCGTGGCGCCAAGAGCGGAGAAGTAGATAATGCCGGGTCGAGACAACTGGGTCAGTTTTGGACCGCCGACGACGCGCGAGGCGGCGATGGCGAAAATGGCGGCGACCGAAAGCGCGCAGCACGTGATCGACCGCGCGGTGCAGATGTTCGGCGGCCTCGGCGTCGGCTCGGTGGTCGAGCACCTTTACCGCGAGATCCGGCCGCTGCGCATCTATGAAGGCGCGACCGAAGTGCAGAAACTGATCATCGGCCGCGATCTGCTGAAAGCGCGCAACTAAGGTCCCGGTGATCCGTCATCATCAAGGCTTCGCCCCGGCGCTGTCCGCGGCCAACTCCGCTCTTAGTTCATTAACCTTCTTCTGCGTCTTGTCCGCTGACGTTTGCCAACTCGATCGCGTTTTATCCTTGTTTGCCAGCTTCTGCCTGATATCGAGTTCGTTGCCGTACTGGGCCAGCGCGCCCTGCTTATCGCCTGAACCGAGCAACACGTCGCCATACAGTTTGTAAGCGCCGGCAAGCGGAATAAGCCGGTTGGCGTTGCCGGGATCCTTGTCGGAGAGCTGCTTGAAAATCTTTATTGCCGCCTCGTACTCCGCCTTCGACAAAGACAAATTGTTTGGATCGGTTTTAACGCCGACCTTCAAGGCATCGGCTTTCCGGAGGTGAGCGCCCGCCAAGTTGGATGTAACCTCGTCATTGTTGACGGAATTGTCCTTAAGGATATCGTCCAGTTTGGCGATTGCGTCGTCGTAGTTCGCGATGGCTTGATCGATTAGTCCTTTAGCAAGATCAACTTGTCCCGTACCAAGATTGATTTGTCCTTTGCCAACCAGCGCGGTCCCGATCTTCGTGAGCGTGACCGCGGGCGATGCCTTCCATTGCGGTTTTGCCGACGGCATAGTGGCGGCCTTGGTCGCCCACGGCAACGCGGCGTTGAAATCCCGTTATCGCTTGATCGATGTTCCGGAGCCTGGTTGCCGCATCTTTGGCGGGCAGCGCCTCGTAGGCTTCGCCCACTTTGTTGTTGATGAAGGCGAGGTTGTAAATGCGTTCGCCAATATTGCCGTCTTGGTCGACCAAACTGGTCTCAATGACGCGAGCCTGCTGGTAGACCTTGAGCCCGTCGTCGAGTTTCCCTTGCTGTTCATACATGTCCGCGATGCGGAACAGGGCAGCGAACCGAAGTTTCTGCGATTTTGATTGATCAGGATCGGCGGCGGATAACAGATCGGCCAATGCACTGGCATTTTTAGCCGAGTCATAAGCTTGTTGTTGGTCGCCCAAGGACGCGAAGATGTCGGACATCGCGCACAGCAGGGTCCCGCGAACTGATGTGATTTCCGACAAGTCGATACCGAATATGCGCGGTATCTTATCCCACAAGCGCTGCAACAGGGAATTGGCTTCGGTCGGTTGCTGAAGCTTGTCGAGATTGTCCTTTAGCTTCTTCGAAATGGCCTGTGCGGTGGTCGTCGAAATGTCTCCTCTGTTTAAGGCGACAAGCACCTGTTCGACCAATGACTTCGTTGATTCAAGTGCATTTGTGTAATTGGCTAGCTCGCGCCGGAGCTCCAGATAAGACATCGCGCCGAGGATGACGGCCGCAACGAAAAGCAGGCAAGCAAGAGCTGCCAATCCACGCAATCGCCACTTGGTCCTTGTTTCCCGGGCTTGAGCGCCGTCGAATGCGGCCCGGCTGATTTCCAGAAGTTTCTCCACCCGGGCGTAGCGGGCCGGCTCGGCGTAGCGGGCGGCCCACGCTTTGGTGCGCGGCGGATTGGTCCACCAGCGCAGATTTTCCTTGACTTGGGGCCCCGCCAGCGGTTCCGGATCCTCAGGACCGGGCCCGGCCAGGAAGACAAGCGATTGATAATGCCGTCGGTCCGCCTCCTCCATGCGCAACCAGCCGATCGAGCGTTCGTCTTTCTTCTCTTCGGTAGCGCCTGGATCGCCGCTCACCTTGGTCCAGCGGCGCAACAGCGCTTCGTGACCGACATCGATCGACGTTTCCGGCTTAAGCTCGCCTTCCTCCGACAGGGCCGGTCTTAAGAACGAGCAATCGTCGGCGCGAAATCGATCGACGACTTTGCGCAAATCGGCTTCGCTGGCGCCGGTCTCATCGAGGAGTTGCGCAAACGTGAGCTGGCGGCGTATGGCGCGGCCTTCCCTGTCGACCTCGGACAATGCGCGGAACACGCGCTCGACGACGGGTTCGAGACCGGGCAGGCCGCGAAGTATTTCGTCGGCGTGCTGTGAGAGCGCGCCGGCGATGCGACCGACCGCGTCGTAATGTTCGACTGTGATGTGCCGCGCGGCCGAGCCTGCAGGCGTTTGCGCTTCGCCAGCGGCATCCTGTTGCTTGCCCGCCGTCTCCCAAAGCCGCAACAGACAATGCTGCAAGACCGGCAGCTGATCGGTTTCGCCGATGATGTCGTTAAGGAGCCGCTCGACAAGATTAGATCGTATGGTCGAGCCGCAGAGGTTGATCGGTTTGCGGATCACTTCTTCGAACTGCTCGCGGCTCAATCCCGGCACCAAAAACTGGGTCTGGCTGACCGCTTCGGGCAAACCGCGAAAATTTGCGCAATCGCCAATAAAGTCGGAGCGCATGGTCAGTACGATACGCGCGTTGCACCGATCATCGCGGCTCGCCGCCAGGAGGAGCTGGACGAACAGCACCGCTTCGCCGCGGTGGATCGCGTCTTTGACGGTATCTTGCGGCTGCGAGGATTTGGCGTAGCGGAACAGCTCCTCGAACTGATCGACCACGAGCACGAGGGTCTTGCCTTTCAGCCCTTCGATCTCCGAAAGCGCATCGACGAGGCCCTGGCTCGACAGGCAAATCAGGTAGGCGATGCGGCCGCGCTGAGAAGCAACAGATGCCGCGTCGCGCTCTAGGTCCGGCTGATATTGGCGGGCGAGGTCGTGCACCAGATCGATCAAACCATCGATCGGCGCATCTTTCGGCGACATTTGGCTCCAGACCCAATGTCGTCCGCCGGGCTGCTCGCCGGACTGCGCGTTGTCTTTCTCCAAGAGCGGGCGAACCCCGGCAAAGACCAGCGAAGATTTGCCACTGCCTGAACTGCCGACGACGGCGACGAACCGACGAGCGTCGAGCAGCCGGTAGAGCGCGTAGATTTGATCGGTACGGCCGAAGAAGAAAGCGTGTTCGCGATAATCGAACGGGCGAAGTCCGGGAAACGGCCGCGTCACCTCGCCAACTGACGCAACGTTGACATTCATGGCTATGCCGGCGGTCGGCGCGGGATCAATTTACGAAGCTCATCAGGCGGAATTGATTGCAAATCGTTGATCACGACCACCGTGTCGATCTCGCTGGGCAGCGGGTCCTCCTGGAACTCGTTCTTGAACGAGGCCGGTGGCGGTCCAAGCAGGATGCCGCGCGGCTCCCAAGCCTGACTGCGGCCAAGCTGCCGCCAGTTGTCAAATTGGCGTGCCTGGGTCCGCGTCCAACATTCCGTGGTGCTACCCCAGCAAATCACCACCCCGTCGCAACCGCGCATAAAGTCCATATTGAGAGAGTCGCGTTGCACTTCGTCGCCGTCGCGCACCGGCAAGATCGCCTCGACTTTGTATTCCGACAGCGCCTTCCTCAGGCGCCTCGCCAGTTCGCGATCGTTTTCGTGGTGCAGCACGTAAATCTTGCCGGCGTATTTCCCCGGAGGAGGAGTAGCGGCATCGTCGGGGGCTGGCGCCGATGGGCGCTTCAGGCGATCGAGATAAGACACCAACGTTTCGCGGAAACTACTGAAGTCATCCCCGTACACCCTGTCCCCATTACAATCGGCGCCGAAGCGACCGAGGACGTCATAGGGATCACGCTGCACAGTCTCGCCGGCGGCTCTTGGATCGCGCGTGAAGACCTTCGGCGCCCAGATGATGCGATGAAACGGCGGATTTGCCGTGGCGCCGGGCGATGCAGCTCTGATCTCTGCTCTCGCCGCAGCGCGAGCCAGCTGCAGCTTGACGATCTCGTCAGAATTTTCCGGTTTCCACCCGGCGCTTTCGCCGAGCAGATGGATGGAGAGCTCAGCCTTTGCCAGCGCCGTATCGACGAACGACTGTGCCGAACCGTCGTGGGGAAATTCATCCATCCGGGGCGGCACGACCGCGTAACCTTTGCCGGTCAATTCCGCGACCAGACGAATGTATTCCTCGTGCATGTCGGTCGCCGGCTTGGCGACGAAAACGGTGCGTCCGTTGGTCGGCGGAGCTGCGGGAGGTTTGCCGTTTGTAATGCGCGCAACGGCACGCTGAAGGTACGCAAACAGCGCGTCGAACACCGTCCAATAGTCGCTGCCCGCTTCGCCGCGACTAAAGAATTCATCAATCGGCAAAACCGGACGATCGGTCAGCCGGTAGAACTTATAGCCGACTGCAGTCGGGAGCTGCGCCGGTCGATCCTTCAGGTCGACCGGATACTTCTCAACGATAACAATCCGCTCATCAGCCGGCTCATCGCGCGCTTTCCGGCAAGCGCAGAAATATTCGAGCTCCTGCAGACAGTACTTGCTGTTCAGCCAATTTTGCGACAGCACGACCAGCAGAAAAGCCGACCTGTCGAGTTCGTCTTTGAGCCGTTGAGGAAACGGCTCTCCGTCGGCGATATGGTCGGTGTCCCGCCAGATGGCTGGACGCAGCGGTCCTGAACTCCTGAATTTGTAATTCAGGTAGTTCTGGAGAAACTCGACAAAACCTTTGCGATCCGCGAACCCGGGCGGCGGCAGATTGTCGTCCCGCGAATAGGAAACGAAGATTTGTAACTGATCCTGCGCCACGGTCACCCTCGACCGCCGGGCGAAATTTCGGCCGCTTCCTCATTCGTCCGTCACCCCTTTCGCAGGTTACACATCGTAAAGTTGTGAGGTCAAGATGCCAATCGCGCTGAGCGCGGAAGCTGATCATCGGCCGCGATCTACTGAAAGCTCGCAATTAGGTCGCGTCGTCGTGACCGCAGCGGCCCGGATCAAGAGCGTTTGATGTCCGCTATGCCCCTGATTGTGTTGCAAAGCTCTTTTTGGGGGTGCGTGAAAAATTTTCTAGGGTCGCTGGTGCGCTCGCCCGGAAACTATGTGGGGGGTCGCATGATTAATCCGATTTCTAACCGAGAGTCTTCGTAAGCTCTTTACGAGCCATAGCATCGCCGAATATCCGTTCTGACGGATGCCCCGCGAAATTTTGTCGTCAGATCATTTTTGAGTTTTGCAACACAATCCCCCTGACAGCGACGCGAAAGCGGACATCGCCGGACTTCCGTGTCGAGCCAGAAAGAGACATTCCGCTGAGCAGGAAAATCTCCGAAAGCGGAGGATGAACGCGGTGTCACTACGTCCGTGGCGCCAAAATCGTGCGAGAGAGTTGCGGATAAGTGGCGCGGTAGCCGCGCCAGCGCGCGATTGGAGTGAGGGCGGCAAAGAGCGGGTGTTGAACCGCCGGCGGCGGCGAACGAAATTCGATCACATCGTTGAACTCCTGCGCAAACAGCGCGAGCTGTAGGAGGTGCGGCATGCCCTTGCTGTTCGTATGGCCCAGCCGGGCGAGACCGAATACCGTCTCAATCATGTGGGCGAAGCGCTCTCCCGGCGTCACCTCGACGCGAACGCGGGCGTCATGCCGGTCGCTCGCGTTCCACCAGTCGTGCCACACGCCAGGCTCAACGACTGCCGTTTTGCCCTCGCGGAGGACAGTCGTCTGCCCAGCGAGCTTCACGCTCAGTTCACCCTCGAGCACGGTGAAGCGCTCAACAAGAGCAGGATGGCGGTGCTCGCCTATAACCTGCGCCCCGACGAGCGCCGTCAGCTCGGCAGTCGCACGGCCTTCGTGGTTCTTGTAGGGAAGTTCCAGAATCGTAGCCCGCTCACGGGTGACCGGGTTCTCCCAGACCTCACCGACTTGGATCGGCGTGCGGTCCGGCGGACCGTGCGGATCGGGGTGTGACATGCGTTCCTTCTAGCCGCGACCGATCCTCCGTCAAGGACTGTTGCACTGGACGGTTCTTGGTCTGGCGTGTTGAGCGAACGAATGTCGCAGTTGGGTCATTTGTGCCGAGCTGCAACATGCTCAGCTGACATGTCACCGAAATGTCGCATGTGGCGAGCATTCCGCACGCCGGGCGGGCGGACAGTCCGACACTTTACGGACGTCACACCCTGTGAGGCATCACATTGCAGACATGAGCCAGTGCGAGAGGCACGACGGCGTAGTGCCGCATCCAAACTCATCCACCGCACGATGTCGCCGGCAGGACGGAAGCCGACTTCGACTTCCGTCAACCCCCTTGGCAGCCGTCGCGGAGGTGTTTATTGACCGCGGGTCGCGAAACGTGAACCATCCGGCCGTTCCCCGTTCGTTTTTTGCGTGGGCTTGCGCTCTGGCAGCGGCCCCGGGGGAGGCATTTGAGTCGGAGCAGGCATGACAAATCGATTGAAGACGACACCATCCACCGCAGCGATCCGGCCATGGCGGCTTCCCGCCATCGTCATCCTCGTGGCCTCGACCGCGCTGACGGTGCTGACCGCGGCGCCGCCCGCCGAGGCCGCGGCGAAGCAGGCGCCTCCGGCGCCCCCCACCCAGGAAACGGCCCCGCGCGAGGCCGGCGAGCCGATCATGGCGATCGTGTCGATCAAGAGCCAGCACGTGACCATCTACGACGCCGACGGCTGGATCCTGCGCGCGCCGGTATCGACCGGAACGACCGGACGCGAGACCCCAGCCGGCATCTTCAGCGTCGTAGAGAAGGACAAGGACCACCACTCGAATCTTTATGACGATGCCTCGATGCCGAACATGCAGCGCATCACCTGGTCGGGCATTGCTCTGCATGGCGGGCCGCTGCCGGGGCATCCGGCCTCGCACGGCTGCGTGCGGATGCCCTATGGCTTTGCCGAGAGGCTTGTTCGACAAGACGCGGATCGGCATGCGCGTGATCATCGCGCCGAACGACGCGGAGCCGGTCGAGTTTTCCGATCCGGCGCTGTTCGTGCCGAAGGCGGAGGCCATCGCGGCCGCGCCGGCGCGCGCCGAAAAACTCGCCGGCGAGGCGGCGGAGGCCGCCGCGATGGCCGACGAGGCGAAGAAGGCTGCCGCCGCAGCGGCGCGCGCGGCGGCACCGCTCGCGGCGTCGCTGCGCAAGCTGGAATGGCTCAAGACCCGCGCCGATGCCGAGCTCGCGTTCGCCGACAAGGTGCTCGCCGCCGCCAAGGCGAACCAAGCCAAGGCGCGGGCCGAGGACCAAAGCAGAAGGCCGCCGCCAAGGCCGCGGAGCTGGCGACGCAGCTCGACACTGCCAAGGCCGACGCAAAGTCGAAGCTCGACGCGGTCGCGGCGACGCAGAACGCCGCCAAGGCGGCCGAGGCCAAGCGGGCCGACACCGCCAATGCGGCGCGCGACGCCAAGCTCGCGCTCGAGCCGGTCTCGATCTTCATCAGCCGCAAGACGCAGCGGCTCTATGTGCGGCGCGGCTTCGCGGCGACGCTCGAGGTCCCGATCACGATCCGCAATCCCGACAAGCCGATCGGCACGCATGTGTTCACGGCGATGGCGCGCACCGACGGGGGCCTGCGCTGGACCGCGGTCACGATCGACAGCGGGGACGACGCCAAGGCCGCGCTCGAGCGCATCAGCATCCCGCAGGACGTGCTCGATCGCATCGCGCCGACCGCATTGCCGCGCTCCTCGATCATCATCTCGGACGAGCCGCTGAACCGCGAGACCAACTATCGCACGGAGTTCGTCGTGGTGCTGAACAACCAGCCACAGGGCGGCCTGGCGATGCGCCCGCCCGCGACTGATCTCCACCGCGAGGACGGCGGCTTCTTCAGCAGCTTCCTGCACTGGGGCAATTCGGATTCCCAATACGCCTCGACGCGCCAGCGCGGCGGACAGAGCTATTATCAGCGGTCATGGTGAGGGTCATCGCGCGCAAAGCCGCGCTGGACGCAATACGTTCAAATTTGAATTCGATATCGCACGGCGGCGTAAACGAACCGAGAATCGTGCGGCGTCTCGCCCAAACGCACTAAGCGGGTGAAACGCCGCTCACGCTCCCGCCAGCATTTTCGCCAGCATGAAGCCCGCGCCGGCGCCGGTGCCGGCGCCCGGCCAGGTCGAGGCGCCGACCATGTAGAGGCGATCGATCGGCGTGCGGTAGCGCGACCAGCCGAAGGCCGGGCGGAACAGATAATACTGATCGAGATGGTGACTGCCGCCGATGCTGTCGCCGCCGATCAGATTGGGATTGTCGCGTTCGAGATCGGCGGGCGAGAGCACCGCGCGCCCGAGAATGTTCGCGGCGAAGCCCGGCGCGTAGCGCTCGATGATGCCGATAACGCGGTCGGCGTAGGCGTCCTTCACGGCGTCCCAATCGGTGCCGGCGATCTTGCCGGCCGCGTCGCCGCGAATGCGCGACGGCAACACGCGGACTTGCACCCACAGCACATGCGCTCCGGCGGGCGCGCGCGACGGATCGATCGCCGTCGGTTGCCCGACGACAAGTCCCGGTTCGATCGGCAGGAGTCCGTCGAGCGCATCGGTATAGGTCTTTGCCATCGCGGCGAAGGAGGGCGCCAGGTGCACATAGGCGAACTTGCGCAATTCGGCGCCGGCGCTCCAGGCCGGCAGATCGGAGAGCGCCAGATGGATCATCATGGTCGCCGGTCCGGGACGCATTTTGGCGAGCCGGCGCGCCGCCGCCGGGGGGTCTCGCACCAGATCGCCGAACAGGACGCGCGGATGCAGATTGGCGATCACCGCGCGCGTCGCCTCGACGCGCTCGCCGCTCGCCAGCACCACCGCTGTGGCGGCGCCGCCTTCGACGGCCACGCTTTGCGCCGGTGCGCTGAGCCGCACCTCACCGCCGGCAGCTTTAATCGCGCCGACCATGGCGTTGACGATCGTCTCGGCGCCGCCCTGGCCGAGCGCCATGCCGAAGCTCTGCTCCACCATCGGCTCGACGTATGGAAACAGCGCGCCGCCGGCGACGTCCGGGGCGAAGTCGAGGTGCATGCCCCAGACCGCCAGCATGGCTTTGAGCTTGTCGTTCTCGAATTGCTCGTCGAGCCATTCCCGCGGCGAAGCGATCAGGAGGCGCGCGGTCTCGGCAACCCAGGCGGTACCGCGCGCCCGCCATGCGCTGTAGACGGCGCGCAGCGCCGCCCATGACGGCATCGGCGAAGCCAGCAGCGCGAAGATGTGCGGCGCGTCCGCGGCGAACGCTCCCACCATCGCGCGCCATCGTTCGGCGTCGGCCGGATTGAGCGCCGCGATCCGTTTCGCCGTGGTGTCGAGATTTTTGTCGACGCCGAGCCAGGTGCCATCGGGAAATGCCGTGGCGAAGCACTGCTCGGCAGTAACGAAGCCGATGCCATGGGCGAGGAGACGATCCTGGTGCGCGGCAAAAAACAGCGAGCCGGCGAACATGCCAAGATTCATCGCATAGAGGTCGTGGCGAAAGCCCGGCCGCGTGATCTCGCGGGTCTTGACCGCGCCGCCGGCGACGTCGGCGCGCTCGACTACGGCGACCTTCCAGCCCTTGGCGGCGAGATGCAGAGCGGCGGCCAAACCGTTGACACCTGAGCCGATCACGACTGCGTCGTAAGGCATTCGTTCGCTCCTGCTTTGCGCCTTCCGGCTTTACATTTTTCCGCTCGTCCCCGCGAAGGCGGGAACCCAGCCTTTCGCACCAAGTCTGGATTCCCGCCTTCGCGGGAATGTGCGGAGGATTTCAATGGCCGCGAGGTCGCTTGCCAGCGCAGATATTTCATATCTAAAATGTTTGCGCTAGGCTTGGGCCGAGCACGCCGCATACAAAACCCACCACGCGCGCCACGGAGACACCGGGATGACCAGCACTCAAGTTCTCAGCGACTTTGCATCGGCGCTCGCGTCCGGCGCCGTCGAGGTGGTGGACCTGACCGCGCCGCTCGGACCGGACACGCCGCTGATCAAGCTGCCGCCGGAAATCGGCAAGAACACGCCGTCGATCGAAGTTCACGCCATCTCGCACTACGACAAGGACGGCCCGTTCTGGGCGTGGAATTGGCTCAAGATCGGCGAACATTCCGGCACGCATTTCGACGCGCCGGTGCATTGGATCAGCGGCCGCGACTACAAGGACGGCTCGACCGACACGATTCCGGTGAAGAATTTCGTCGCGCCGGTCTGCGTCATCGACTGCTCGGCGGAGACGGCGAAGAATCCCGATTTCCTCCTGACCGTCGACGGCGTCAAAGCCTGGGAGAAGACCCATGGCGATATCCCCGCCGGCTCGTGGGTCTTGATGCGCACCGACTGGTACAAGCGCAACGCGACCGAAGCGAGCTTCCTCAACGCCGACGCCAAGGGACCGCATTCGCCGGGCCCGGCCCCGGAGACGATCCATTATCTGATCTCCAAGGGCGTCCTCGGCTGGGGCTCGGAGACCGTCGGCACCGACGCCGGCTCGGCCGGCGGCATGGATCCGCCGTTCCCGGCGCACACCTTCATGCACAAGGCGAACCGCTACGGCCTCGCCAGCCTCTGCCATCTCGACAAGCTGCCGCCCAAGGGCGCGATCCTGATCGCGGCGCCGCTCAAGATCGTCAACGGCACCGGCAGCCCGTTACGGGTGCTGGCGCTCGTGCCGAAGAAATAAGGCAAACACCCAGCCGGGCAGGCGACAATGGCGGCCGCCGACTACGTCATCGTCGGAAGCGGAATCAACGCGCTGGTCGCCGCGGCCCAGCTTGGCCGCAACGGCCACAAGGTCGTCGTGCTCGAGCGCAACGACCGCATCGGCGGCTGCATCCGCACCGAGGAGATCACGGCGCCGGGCTTTGTTCACGACGTCATGGCGACGACGTTCGTGCTGTTCCTCACCTCGCCGGCCTTTGCCGAGCTCGGTCCCGACCTGGAAAAGCGCGGGCTCAGCTTCGCGCATTCGCCAACGCCGACCGCGGTGCTGCTGCCCGACGGGCGCCATGCGATCCTCGCCATGGACCGCAAGGCGAATGTCGCCGCCTTCGATCAGTTGGCGCCCGGCGACGGCGCCCGCTTTGCCGCCGACGTCGATCGCATCGGCGCCGATGCGCCGTTTTTGTTCGCGCTGCTTGGCGGCTCGCTGTGGTCGGGCGCGATGCTCAAGCTAATCGCCCGCGAAGCCTGGAAGCGCGGCCTGCGTGGCCTTGCAACTTATTTCGGCGAAGCGCTCGGCACCGCGCGCGGCTGGCTTGAGACGCGCTACCAGTCGGAGCTCGTTCGCGCCCTGTTGGCGCCGTGGGTGCTGCACACTGGCCTGGGTCCGGAAAGCGCTTATTCCGCCCAGATGGGCAAGGTGATCGCGTTTGCGCTGGAAGTCGCCGGCGCGCCGATCGTCAAAGGCGGCGCCAAGCACGCGCTCACGGCGTTCGAGCGCCTGATCCGCGATCAAGGCGGCGACATCGAATTGAGCGCCGATGTCGAGCGGGTGCTGCTCGATGCAAACGGCGCTGCGCGTGGCGTCCGGCTCGCCGGCGGCAAGGAAATCGAGGCGGCGAAGGGCGTGATCTGCTCGGTCACGCCCAATCAGCTTTACGGACGATTGCTTGCGGATGTCACTTTGCCCGCGGATGTGACCGAGTCGGTATCGCAGTATCGCTACGGCAAGGGCAACTTTCAGGTCCACTACGCGCTCAAATCGCCGCCGCAATGGAAAGCGCCGGCGCTTTCTGGCGTGGCGCTCACGCATCTGACGCCCGGGCTCGACGGCGTGTCGAAGGCGGCGAACGAAGCCGAGCGCGGCATGCTGCCGGCCGTGCCGACGATCTGCGTCGGCCAGCCCGCGGCGCTCGATCCGAGCCGTTGTCCGCAAGGCCAGTCGATCTTGTGGCTGCAACTCCCCGAAGCGCCGCGCTTCATCAAGGGCGACGCTGCCGGCGAGATCGCCGTGACGGCCGACGGCAAATGGACCGAAACAGTGCGGGAAAAATACGCCGACCGCATCGAAGTGATCCTGGCGTCGCACATCGAGAATTTTCACGACAACATCATTGCGCGCAAGGCCTATTCACCCGCCGACCTCGAAGCGCTGAACATCAATCTGGTCGGCGGCGATCCTTATGGCGGCTTCTGCGGCATCGACCAGTTTTTCATCTGGCGGCCGTTCCACAACTCGATCAATCACCGCACGCCGGTGGCGCGGCTTTATCACATCGGCGCTTCGACCCATCCCGGCCCCGGCCTCGGCGGCGGCTCGGGCTATCTGGTGGCGAAGGCGCTGGGCTAAGTCGCATTGCAAATCGGTCGCATCGCGTTGTCCGGCGTTGGTCGCATATCGTAGACAGCATTAATCTCGCTTCGGCAGCCGCTCGTCGTGCGGCGTTGGCGCTGGTGCCGGAGGGCAATTGGATGGCGTCGGATAAATTGATGCTGCCGTCGGCGCGCGTCGGCGTTGGCCTGCTCCAGGGTCTGGCCCTTCTGGCCCTCTGGGAAGCCGCCGAACAGAAAACTTGGCCGGCGACAGAGCCGTTCCTCTTCGCCCCGTTACTCACGGTCGCTGTCTTTATTCCGCCGCTGCTGATATCGGGCTTGGGCAACCTTCGGCCGCGGACACTGTTCGTCTGGGCGGCCGTCGCCGTGATCCTTTGCGCGGGCTTGGCGATTTACGACATTTACCGCGATCCGATCCTTTCGGGGAATAGCTTCCAACTCGTATTTCCCGCCAACGGCTCGATCGAACGCATTTCACCTTCCTGGGTGCTTTGGCTGTCGCTGGCGGCAATTCTCTTCATCGTTCATACGCTGATCGTGTCGGCCGAAGCGGATGGGCGGCTGCGGGCCAGTTATCCGACGCACTTCGACGTATCCTGGAAGCAGGGCGTGCAGTTCGTTCTCGCTGTCGTGTTTGTCGGGGTGTTCTGGGCCCTGCTTTTCCTTGGCGCCGAGTTGTTTCGTCTCATCAAGATCGAGTTCCTGGCGGAGTTGATCCGCCGCAGGGTGTTTTGGATACCGGTAACCGCGCTGGCGTTCAGCTCCGCGCTTCACGTCACCGACGTTCGCGTGAACCTCGTTCAGGGCGCGCGAACCCTCACCTTGATCCTGTTGTCGTGGCTGTTGCCGTTGATGGCGGTGATCGGCGCAGCCTTCATCGTGGCGCTGCTGTTCACCGGGCTCGAGCCGCTCTGGGGCACACGGCGCGCCGCCGGCATTCTGCTCACCGCGGCAGCGGCGCTGGTGTTTTTGATCAACGCTGCATATCAGGACGGCCGCCCCGAGCATCGCGCCGCCGCGGTGCTGCGCTACGCCAGCGTCCTTGCGGCTGCTGTCCTGCTGGTCCTGGTTACGCTCGCCGCCTATGCGGTTTGGCTGCGCATCAAGCAACATGGTCTCACCCCGGAGCGTGTCGGCGCGGCAGCCTGCGTCGTCGCCGCCGCATGCTATGGCATCGGATATGTCGTCGCGGCAGCCCGGTCTGGCGTGTCTTTACGGGGACTCGAAACAACCAACGTCCTCACCTCGCTTGCTATCGTCGTCATGCTGTTGGCACTGCGCTCGCCTGTTGCCGATCTGGACCGGATTTCCGTCGCCGATCAGGTGCGCCGCCTGGAAACCGGACTGACCTCGCCGGCACAATTCGACTTCACGTTCCTGCGCTTTAGGGCCGGGCGCTACGGCATGGATGCTCTGCAGCGGCTCGCCGCGGAGCCTGAGGGACCGGAAGCGAAAACAATTGCCGATCGTGCCAACGCAGCGCTAAAGGAGCGGTATCCGGCAGACATCAGAACCGCGCGGACCGGACCGGAGCAGCGCGCCGGCAACATTACAGTCATCCAGCCAAACGGCGCCGCATTGCCGGACGGGTTTATACGCCAAGATTGGAATGCGTTTCAGCGCCAATGGCTGCTGCCCCGTTGCCTGGTTGCGGCGGCGAAATGCGAGGCTGTCTTGGCCGATCTAGATGGCGACGGCCAACCGGAGATTCTGTTGTTCGATCTACCCGCGGGCAATGCGGCGGCTTTCAAGGGCGGCGCCGACGGCAACTGGCAATACCTCGGTACGATTACGCACGCCAGTTGTCCGGGGGTCCGCGACGCGCTGAGGGCGGGCCGATTTGCGATTGTGGAGCCCGCGCTCAAGGAAATCGAGGCTAACGGTCAGCGACTCCACGTCGGCAACTCCTTATGCGACTGAGCGACAGAGCTGCGATCGATTTGCGGGCGCTGGGGCAAGGCTCGCTCGGCGGTTTCAGGGTCGATCGCAGCACATTACAGCCAAGCTGCAGTCGTTCAATTCGGGTCTGTCGGGCCGCAAATTCGTACATAGATATTTGGCCGGGTGATCGCGGCATTTTGGTTAAAGAAGATACCCAGCATGGAAACCAACGTTTCGGTCCCGCCACCCCCGCAGTTCGCCGTGCAATCATTCGATGGGCCGCTCGGGCGCAACATCATCGAGACCCACATCTGGGCCGTCCGCGAAGGTCTCCGCGGCGCCGGCGCCTATGATCTGTTTGACGGCTATTGCCAGCGCCTGGTGATTCACGGCGTTCCGCTGTGGCGCGGCTTCGTCGCGATGCAGACATTGCATCCACAGTGGAGCGGGTACGGCTATACGTGGCAGCGCGACCTTAACGCGATCCAGCCCCAGCAATTTGCACGCAGCGATCTTGCCGAGCCGGAATGGCTCGGTAGTCCGATGTACGACCTCATCCAGCGGGCCCGCAATGGCGAGCACGATCCGCGGATGCGCCGCCGGCTCGAGGTGGGAGCGGAGCAGCGCGACTTCGCCGTGCTCGAGGAGTTTTTCGGCCAGGGCGCCACGGATTATTTCGCGCAAGTCTTCACGTTCGGCGACCGCGGCGACCCGTCGCAGGGCACGGGAGTCGTCTATTCGTTCGCGTCCGACCGCGACGGCGGCTTCGGTGACGATGATCTGGCGCTGCTGCAGGCCACGCTGCCGGGGCTGTCGCTGGCGATGAAAGCGCACGCCAGCCATGTCATCGCTTCGGCGTTGCTGCAGACCTATCTGGGCGAAGAAACCGGACGGCGCGTTCATGCCGGTGCGATCGAGCGCGGCTCGGTGGAAACCGTGCATGCGGTGCTGTGGTTTGCTGATATCCGCGGCTTCACGCCGACCAGCGATTCCTGGCCCGGCCCGGTCGTCATTGAACTCCTCAACAGCGTCTTCGAGGTGCTGGCGGCGACGCTGCGCTCGCGCGGCGGTGAAGTGTTGAAATTCCTCGGCGACGGCATGCTGGCGACCTTATCGTTTGCCGAGGCCGATCGGGCGAAGACCTGCCGGGCGGCGCTCGATGCCGCGGTGGAAACGATGCAGGCGCTCGCCGATCTCAATGCAGCGCGCGAAAAGGCCGGGCTGCCAACCGTGACGGTCGACCTCGCGCTGCATGTCGGCGACGTGCTGTACGGCAATGTCGGCGCCGCCGACCGGCTCGATTTCACGGTCGTCGGCCCGGCCGTCAATGAAGTCGCGCGCATCGAGGCATTGTGCGAGCCGCTGCAGCACGCGATCCTGACGTCGGCCGAATTCGCCGCGGCGGTGAATGACACCGACAATCGCCTGGTGTCCCTCGGCCAGCATAATTTACGCGGCGTTCGCGTGGCCAAGGAGATTTTCGGCCTGGCGCCGAGCGCGGCCCGCTAAACGCTTGGCATACGCGAACGGAGCGTCGTCTCATGCAGCTTGCCAATTATCTGTTCTTCACCACGATGTGCGAGCAGGCGCTCGACTTCTACACAAAATGCGGCTTAGGCAAGATCAGCATCATCGTGCGCTATGGCGACAATGGCATGCCGGTGCCGGTCGAAGCATTCCGCGGCAAGATCATGCATTCGCGCTTCGAGGGACCGGGCGTCTTGTTCTACGCGTCGGACAATCCGCCGCTCGGGCCGACAAGCAAAAAAGATGTCGAGTTTTAGATAGCTGCGACCGATCCGCTTTACGGCGCGGCAACGCGTGCAAGACCTAATAGTCCGGCTACGAAAACGTCAGCCCCGCAACGACAGCAAGTCCCTCGGGGCGACGTCGCAGCGGAGGAACGCGCCATGTCACAGAAAACTTTGAAGCTCGCACTGACTTTCGGCCTCGCCGTCGCTTCGCTCGCCTTGCCGCTCGGCACCAATTCCGCCATCGCTCAAGGCCCGCCGGCCGCAAATCAGGGGCAGGATTATAGCGGCTCCTATTATGGAGGCCCCTCTGATTATGCTGGGCCTGGCGGCGCCTATCGCTCTGGTTTCGGCTACATCTATGTGCCCGGCCGCGGCATCCTCGATGCGCCGTGCGGTCTGCCGACCAGCGCTTGCACGAACAGCGAAAACGGCGCGGACTAATAAATCTCCGTCGTCAATCTTCGTCGGCGCGAAAGATGCGGAACGTGGCGTTGCCGCGGGCGATCGGCTGATTGTCGGCGCGAATGAGGCAATCGACAAAGCCGAGACTGCCGCCGGCGCGCAGCACCCGCGGCACGAATTCGAGCCATTGGTCGATGCGCCCCGCGCCGAGAAAGTCGAGCGCAAGCGTAATGGTGACGAGCCCGCTCGGGCGCTCCTTATGCCGCTCGCCGAGCGCCTCGATCAGCGACAGCCCCATGGCGTTGTCGGCGAGCGCACTGATCAGCCCGCCGTGCGCAAAGCCGCGGCTGTTGCAATGGGCCTGGCGGATGTGCAGCGCCAGCAGGATCGCGCCGTTCTCGGCCTTGGAATAAAGCGGCTCCCACGGATCGGTCAGCGGGCTGGTGCGGAAGTGACGGCTGTAGCCTTCGGGAATTTGTTCTGAGACCGGCGTCATGACGCCGGAAAGATACGTACACGCCGAGCGGTTGGCTACAGCGTCGAAATTGTCTTGAGTGCGCCGTCGAGCGCGATGCCATTCTCGTCGAGGAGCGCGGCGTCGCGCAGCCGGCGCATCCAGTCGGCGCCGTCGGCGCGCGGCGTCAAGAGCGGCACGGCGGCGATGACGCGGTCGAATTTGGCTTCGCCGCGCGCATGGGTGTCGGAATAGCCTTTGATCAGCCGACGTGCGTTGAGCACCTCGACGGCGACATCGTAGTTCTGCGCGATCTGGGCCGAGGCGACCGCAAGCCACTTGTCCAGATGCGCCATCTCGCGCTGATGGCGCAATGTTGTGCGGCGGATCGGCTTGAACGCTGAGAGCACATACAGC
The DNA here is from genome assembly GCA_963804405.1 of uncultured Alphaproteobacteria bacterium. Classification (GTDB taxonomy): domain Bacteria; phylum Pseudomonadota; class Alphaproteobacteria; order Rhizobiales; family Xanthobacteraceae; genus BOG-931. Next base: position 37,305 of record CAWDQG010000017.1, read on the forward strand.
ATCAGGAACCAGTGAATCGTTCCCGAGCGCACGCGCCGGCCCTTGCGAAACGCCCAGCCGAACAGGGTGGGGTGCGATTCCATGAAGCGGCCGAGCGGCGCCGGCATCGTGCCTGCCGTTTCTTCAAGCCGGGGATGCATGTATTCGGTGGTGTAGACGATCTGCCCGTCGCCGACGCTGTTCTCGCGCAGTACGCGGTCGTACCGGCTGCTTCTGGTCTTCAGATCGGCGACGCGGATCACGTCATCGTAGGCCATGGCTATTGCGACGTACTTCGCCGCCGCCGCCGCGAAGGCGTAATTCTTAGCTGCGCCGCCATGCGCCTGGTCTAGCTCGTGAAGCTTGGCGACGCGGTCGAGATACTGGCCGGCGTAAGCCGGGTCTTGGAAGTCGGTGAGATGCTTCACGCCGGCGTAAAGGATCGGATGCAAGGCTTCCGGAAATTCGCGGATGCGCGCCAAAAGCTTGTCGAGGTCCGCACGTCCGGCCGAAGCGGGCAGGGCGGCGAAACGCTTGGCCGGCCGTTTGGTGAGCGGCTTTGCCGCCGTCGGCGGCTGCATTGTTTGATCGTGCGCGGCGCGGAAAGCCTTGAGGCTTAATTCAACACCACGGCCGCCTGAGCTGATGATCGCCTCGAAGGCGTCGCGCTTGAACGGCAGCGTGCCCGACGCCGCCAAAGCGCCGAACAGGCAGGCAGAGATCACGCTGTTATTCTTGGTCGCCAGCGTCTCCATGTCGAAGGCGATGAGGCGCTTCGCCGCCACGCCGGCGGCGTCGACGATCACATTCGGATCGACGGTGGCATCGCCGGGTTTTTCCTTCTCGGCGACCGAGTAGAGACGATGCGTCGAGGCGATCAGCGTCGAGCGGTCCGGCGTCACGAGGCCGCGCAAGATCGAGCGCCCGGCCTCTGCCAGTTCGGCGGCGAGCACGATGTCGACTTCGCCCGGTGCCGGCATCAGGGAGAGGATCGGCGCGCGGCCGCCCTTCGGCGGCAGCATCTCGACATAATAGAGTGTCGAGCCGGTGCGCTGAGCGACGCCGGGCACCGAGGTCGACTGCGCGTGCCAGCCCTGCAACTCGGCAAGCTCGACGATCCAGTCGGACAGAACGCCGCCGCCTTGGCCGCCCATGGCGAGCACGGCGACGCAGATCGGCCGCTCGGTCGTGTAGCGGGTCGGCGTCGGAAGGCCCGAAAGGTCGTTCATGATGCCGCGTCCAAAGTCAGTCCGCAAAAGTCAGTCGGCGAAGGCGATCCGGTTCGCCTCGCGCCGGCGCTGCAGGAAAGAGATCACCGACCGGCGCAGGTTGGACATGAAGCGATCGAGCCGGGTGGGATTGTGAATAATGTCGGCGCGATAGAAGGAGGGGCAGAGCACCGCCGCCTCGGACACCTCGCCGCAATTGCCGCAGCCGACGCAGTTATTGTCGATCGCCGCCACCGGATCGTCCTTGAGCGGATCGTCGGTGTGCTTGACCGACAGCGATGGACAGCCCGACAGCCGGATGCAGGCGTGATCGCCGGTGCAGACGTCTTCGTCGACGCCGAAGCGCTCGCGCACCATGCGTTGCCCGTCGCGCACCGATTTCTGGAACAGCGGCTTTACTCGGCGCTGCTTGTTGAGCATGCACTCGGAGGAGGCGACGATGACTTTGGGGCCGCCTTCCTTGGTGGTCAGCGCGTCGCGCAGCGTCTCGCGCATCTTGCCGACGTCGTAGGTATGGTCGATGTGGCGCACCCACTTGACGCCGACGCCCTTGACCGCATCGACGATGGTGTTGTTGGTCGAGCGCGCCGGGTTGATCGCGCGCGACGACATGATGTCCTGGCCGCCGGTCGCCGCCGAATAGAAATTGTCGACCACCATGATCACGCCGTCGTGCTTGTTATAGACGGCGTTGGCGATGCTGGTGGAGAGGCCGTTGTGCCAGAAACCGCCGTCGCCCATCACCGAGATCGGCTTCTTGTCGGCCTTGACGTTGAAGGCCGATGACGACGCCGGGCCGAGCCCATACCCCATCGTGGTGCCGCCGATATTGAACGGCGGCAGGCTGGCGAACAGATGGCAGCCGATGTCGCCGGCGATCTGATGCGGGCCAAGCTCCTGCTCGACAAGCTTCATCGCCGCGAAGATCGGCCGTTCCGGGCAGCCGATGCAGAAGCTGGGCGGCCGCGGCGGCAGCGTTTTCACTAGCTCCTTGACCTTCGGATTGGCGAGCACTTCGGATGCGTCAGGCGGCGGCGGCGCGTTGCCAAGGAAACTCTTGCCGTGCAGCTCCATGAACGCCTTGATGCCTTTGGTGACGACCTGCGGCGTGTATTCGCCGGCCATCGGCAGCACGTCCTTGCCGCAAATCCTGGTCTGGATGTCGCGGCGGCGAAGGATGGTGTTGAGCGCCTGCTCGATGAATTCGGGCTGGCCCTCCTCAACCATCAGGATCGCCTTCTTGGTGACGGCGAAGGCCGCGACCTCGTCGTCGATCAACGGGTAGGTGACGTTGAGGCAGTAGATCGGCACGGAAGTGTCGCCATAAACGTCGGCGAGGCCGAGTTGCTGCAACGCGCGCATCACTGAATTGTACATGCCGCCCTGGACAATGATGCCGACGTCGGCGGTCTCAGGCCCGAACAATTCGTTGAGCTTGCGCTCTTTGATGAATTTGACCGCGGCCGGCCAGCGCTGCTCGATCTTTTCCCGCTCGTGCAGATAGGAGGCGGGCGGCAGCACCACGCGCTCGGTGTCGCGCCGCGGATTCTCCAAGGCCTCGCGCAGCGTGAAGCTCGGCTTCTTGTTGTCCTTGGCGATGAAGCGGCCGTGGACGTGGCAGGCGCGGATGCGCACTTCCAGCATCACCGGTGTGTTCGAGGCCTCAGACAGCTCGAAGCCGTCTTCCACCGCCTTGACGATGGTCGGCAGGTTCGGCCGCGGATCCAGGAGCCAGACTTGCGATTTCATGGCGAACGGATGCGAGCGCTCCTGCATGATCGAGGAGCCTTCGCCGTAATCCTCGCCGATGATGATCAGCGCGCCGCCCTTGACGCCGCCGGAGGCGAGGTTGGCGATGGCGTCGGACGCGACATTGATGCCGACCGGCGCCTTGAATGTCACCGCGCCGCGGATCGGATACATTACCGATGCTGCCAGCGACGCCGCCGCCGCGGCTTCCGACGCCGAATTCTCGAAATGCACGCCGAGGTCGTCGAGCACGTCCTTGGCGTCGGCCAGCACGTCCATCAGGTGCGAAATCGGCGCACCCTGATAGCCGCCGACATAGGAGACGCCGGATTGTAAGAGCGCCTTGGTGATGGCGAGAATTCCTTCGCCGCGGAATTCCTCGCCGTCGCCGAGTTTGAGATCCTGCACTTCGCGTGCGAACGAGCGTTCCGCCATCAAAGCCTCCCGGCCGACGCCGCCGGATCAAGTTCATCTGGTCGAGCGAGTCTGGCGCTCGAATACTTATGAGACCTTCCCGATTGTCTTGCAACGGGCCTTGCAGCTGCCTTGCAGCCGCTGCCGCGGCGCACAAGGACGCGCGCCGGCGCGCGCGGGGACGTGCTGCCGCAGCTGGCAAATGGTGCCTAAAATTGCGGAAAAAAGCCCAATGCGTCAGCTTGTCCGCGGGTTGCTTTAGGTTTAAAGTATCTGTGTCTACAACGCCGACCAGCTATGCATGCGAGCAGTTGCGCATGAAAAGCGTAGCATCGAGCGAAGCACTTGCCGCCGGCGGCGGTCAAATTGGGGGAGTTGCAGAACATGTTCAATCTCACGCGTCGTCAGGCCCTCGCGGCGAGCGGCGGCCTCCTCGGCACGCTGCTGGCGCCGTCGCGCTTTGCCAGCGCCGCCGTCGGCTCTACGCTCAACATCGCCTACAACGTCAACCTGCCGTCGTTCGATCCGCAAACCGGGCCGTCCTCGGTCAACCCGACCATCCAGGCGATCTACCGCTCCATCTTCGATCAATATATCGGCCAGAAGCCGAACCTCGCGTTCGAGCCCGGCCTGCTCACCGGCTGGGGTTGGAACGACGACAAGAGCAAGGTTTGGATGGACGTGCGCGAAGGCGTCGTTTGGCATGACGGTACGCCGCTCACGCCCGAAGACGTGGTGTGGTCGATCCAGCGCAAGGGCAAGCCGGACGGCGGCAACCCGGTGTCGTTCATCTGGGCCGGCATCGACAACTTCAAGATCGACGGCAAGAAGATCACCGCCGACGTCAAGCAGTACGACCCGGTGCTGTTCAAGTGGATGGCGTTCCTCACCGGCTATGTCCTGCCGAAAGCCTATTTCGAGAAAGTCGGGCCGGAGGGTTTCGAAAAGAAGCCGGTCGGCACCGGCCCCTACATGGTCGATGCCTATGAGGGCAACGCCTATCTGCGGCTCAAGGCCAATCCGAAACACTGGGGCGGCAAGCCGGCGTTCGAGACAGTGGTCTTCAAGTTCGTTCCCGATGCGACCAGCCGCGTGGCCGAAATCGAGAGCGGCTCGTCTGACATTACGCTTGAGGTGCCGTACGAGGAGTACGACCGGCTGAAGGCCAAGGCCGGGCTTAAAGGCGTCTGCACGCCGATTTCGGACATCGGCATGATCTTCATCACCAACGGCGGCGTGATGGACGACAAGAATGTCCGTCTCGCCATGACGCACGCGGTCGACAAGGACACGATCATCAAGAAGCTCTTGCGCGGCTATGGCGTGCCGATCGCAACGCTGGAAGCGCCGGAATACGCGGCGTTCGATCCGACCATCAAGGTCCCCTATGACCCGGCGATGGCGACCAAGCTCCTTGCCGCCAGCGGCTATTCGAAAGACAAGCCGGTCAAGTTCACCATCCAGACGACGCGCGGCTTCAAGCCGAAGGATTACGAAATGATCCAGGCGATCGTCGGCATGTGGCGCAATGTCGGCATCGAGGCCAACATCGAGATCTACGAGATCGCCAAGCACTTCGAATTGCGTATGACGCACAAGCTGGCGCCGGCGGCGTTCTACAATTGGGGCAACGCCATTGGCGATCCGACCACCTCGACCGGCTTCGCCATGTTCTCGAAGTCGCCGCACTCGGGGTGGCACTCCGAGGATCTCGACGCCAAGATCGGCCCGCTGTGGGGCGAGAAGGACGAGAAGAAGCGCATCCAAGGCTGGAAGGACGTCGACCGCTACATCGCCGAGAACGCGTATGTGCTGCCACTCCTCCAGTACGCGCAGCCGATCCTCTACAAGTCCGATCTCAAGGTAACCCCGAACGTTTCCGGCGCGCTGCAGCCGGCGACGCTGGTGTCGAAGGCCTAGGTCTACGTCGAAGCGGTCCGCCGCCGCGCCGGGGCGCGGCGGCCATCGACGCGGTCAGTCAAGGACCGTTCATGTTGTTTGCTGTCGTCGCCAATCGCGTGGCCATGGCGCTGCTGACGCTTGCGGGCGTGGCGGTCGTGGTGTTCGTGCTGTTGCGCGTCGTGCCGGGCGATCCGGTGGCGATGATGATCTCGCCGGGCGCCGGGCCCGCCGACATCGCCGCGCTCAAAGCGCATTACGGGCTCGACGCGCCGCTCCTCACCCAGTTCTGGATCTGGATCAAGGGCGTCGTCACCGGCGACTTCGGCACCTCGATCACTCTGCACGTCTATGTGACGGATGTGCTGGCTTCGCGGCTGCCGGCGACGCTTGAACTTGCAATCCTCGCGCTCATTGTCGCGGTGCTTTTTGGCGGCGCTATTGCCGTCGCCGGCACCCTGATGCGGCGCACCATCGGCGAAACCATCATCGATGGCTTGAACTCCATCCTGCTCGCCGTGCCGGATTTCATCTGGGCGCTGGCGCTGGTTCTGCTGTTTGCCGTGGCGATCCCGGTCCTGCCGCTCACCGGCCGCATCGATCCCGAGCTCGCCGAAGGCTTCACCACCCGGTTCTATCTGGCCGAGAGCGTGCTGACCGGCCGCTTTTCCGTCGCCGGCAATATCGTGAGCCACATGGCCATGCCGACGCTGGCGCTGGCATTGCCGCTCGCCGCCGTGATCGTGCGCCTGCTCAAGCAATCGCTGAAAGAGGCGATGCTGCAGGATTACGTGCTGCTGGCGCGGATCAAGGGCTTTCGCGAGCTTCGCCTGGTGCTGCAGGAGGCGTTGCGCAACGCCGTCGGTCCGACGCTGGCGCTCACCGGCGTTCAGTTCACCTTCCTGATCGGCGGCACCGTGATCGTCGAGCGCATCTTCTCCTATCCGGGCATCGGCAATCTGGCGATCGATGCCGTCATCAATCGTGACTTCCCGCTGATCCAGGGCCTGGTGCTGCTGTTCGGCTTGATCTTCATCCTGATCAATATCGGGGTCGATCTCACGGTTGCCGCGCTCAATCCGCGGCTACGGCACGCTTGAGCCAGAACCGTATGAAAATGAGATTAAACCGATACTTTGTCATGGCCGGACTTGTTCCGGCCATCCACGTCTTTGGTTTTCTGCAGCATTTTAAGGCGTGGATGCCCGCGACGAGCGCGGGCATGACAATTAACTGGGTCTTGTCACGGCTTAGCAGCAGCGACGTGGAACACTGGTCACCAACATCGACGATCGCAGCAGCGGACACCGGCCCGGCGCCGCCGTCGATCGCGCTCCGGCTGGTGCGCGATCCCAAGGTCGTGTTCGCCGGCGGGTTCATCGTCTTGCTGATCGTCGCTGGCGGTGTTCGCGTCGTGGATCGCGCCGCAGGATCCGCTGGCGCAAAATCTCCTCATGGCGACCGTGCCGCCGGCCGGCTTTCCCGACGCCGAGCCCGGATTCCTGCTCGGCACCGACGGGCTCGGCCGCGATGTGCTCTCGCGCGTCATCTTCGGCGCGCGGATTTCGCTGACGGTCGCCTTTGTCGCCGCCGGTCTTGCCTGCCTGATCGGCTCGCTGCTCGGGCTCCTGGCCGGATTTCTCGGCGGCTGGGTCGAGATCGTGATTTCGCGGCTGGTCGATATCTGGATGGCGTTCCCGCCGGTGCTGCTGTCGATCCTGCTGGTCGCCGTGCTCGGCACCGGATTGCACTCGGTGATCGCCGCCATTGTCGTCATCGACTGGACGCGCTTTTGCCGGGTGGTGCGCACCGAGACCATGGGCCAGGCGCAGATGGATTATGTCGTGGCGGCGCGCACCATCGGCTTCGCGCGCCCGGCGATCCTGTTTCGCGAAATCCTGCCCAATGTCATGCCGGTCCTGATCGCGCTCCTGACGCTGGAAATGGGCATCGCCGTCGTCGTCGAAGCGATCCTGTCGTTCGTCGGCCTTTCGGTGTCGTCGGACACGCCGACCTGGGGCGGCATGATCGCCGAGGGCCGCCAGATCGTGCATGAGGCGTGGTGGGTGTTGGCGGTGCCGCTGGTGGCCTTGTTCGCGACCGTGGTCGCATTCAATCAGCTTGGCGACGGCCTGGCCCGCAGCCTCGATCCGGTGTTGCGCCGATGAGCGCCCCAAAACTTGCCGTTCCAAGGCTCGCCATCGAAAAACTGAGCGCGATTTCGCTGCGCGACGGCGACAAGCCAGTGCTGCGCCGGGTCTCGCTCACCGTCGATACCGGCGAAGTCCACGGTCTGGTCGGCGAAAGCGGCGCCGGCAAATCGACCTTCGCCAAGGCGATCCTCGGCATCGTTCCCTCGCAAGTGAAGATCACGCACGGCCGCATCGACTTCGAGGGCAGCGATCTGTTGACGCTGTCCGCGAGCGGATTGCGTGCCGTGCTCGGCCGCGACATCGCGCTTATTCCACAGGATCCATCGACCGCGCTCAATCCGGCGCGGCGGATCGATGTGCAGATGACCGACGGGCTGCGTTTGAAACGTGGACTGTCAGGCAAAGAAGCGCGCGTCCGCGCCCACGCGCTGCTCGAAGAAGTGCAGATCCGCGATCCTGAGCGCGTGCTCGCGAGCTATCCGCATCAGCTCTCCGGCGGCATGCGCCAGCGCGTGCTGATCGCCGCCGCGTTCGGGCTTGAGCCGAAACTGGTCATCGCCGACGAGCCGACCACGGCGCTCGACGTCACCGTGCAAAAGCAAATTCTGCGGCTGATCCGCGCGCTGCAGGAGCGTCATGGCACCAGCGTGTTGTTCGTCTCCCACGATCTCGGCGTGGTGGCGAAAATCTGCGATCGCGTGACGGTCCTGTATATGGGCAAGGTGGTGGAGCAGGGCATTACCGCCGATGTTCTCACCAATCCGTACCACGCCTATACCAGGGCGCTGCTTGCCGCCAATCCGCGCTACGACCGCCCCGATACCGGGCTTGAGCCGACGCCGCCGGAAGTAATCTCGGCGTTGCGCGCGGAAATCTCCGCCTTCGACGTCAGCCTCCTGGAGTCGCGCGATGGCTGACGATCTCCTGGTCGCCAACGGTCTGGTGGTGTCTTACGGGCGGGCCGGCGGCTTGCTGACGCGCGGGCAGCCGTCCGCCACCGTCTTGCACGGCGTCGACATTCGCGTCGGCAAAGGCGAGACCGTCGGCATTGTCGGCGAGTCCGGCTCTGGCAAGACCACGTTGGGGCGGGCGCTGCTCGGCCTGGTCAAGCCGGCGAGCGGCACGATCGTCTTCGATGGCGCCGCCATTACCGGGCTCGACGAGCGAGCGCGGCGGCCATTGCGCCGGCGAATGCAGATGATTTTTCAGGACCCGATGTCGTCGCTCAATCCGCGGCACACCATCGGCCGCATCCTGAGCGAGCCGATCCTGCTGCACGGTCTCGCCAATAACCGCCGCGATGCGCTCAATCTGGTGAACGGCGTGCTCGACCGGGTCGGGTTGTCGCGGATGACGGTCGACCGCTATTCGTATGAGATTTCCGGCGGCCAGCGCCAGCGCGTTGGCATTGCCCGCGCCGTGGTGCTGCGTCCGGATTTCGTGCTCGCCGACGAGATCGTCTCAGGGCTCGACGTCTCAACCCAGGCGCAGGTGCTTCGCCTCCTCAAGGAGCTGACCAGCGAGATGCATCTGGCGCTCGCTTTCATCAGCCATGACCTGTCGGTGGTCCGCTCGATCTGCCAGCGGGTGGTGGTGATGCGCGACGGCCGCGTGGTGGAGGAGGGGCTGTGCGAGCGCGTCTTTGCCGCGCCGCATGCGGACTATACGCGCATGCTGATCGACGCCATTCCGCTGCCGGCGGTCGATCCTGGATGGCTGATGCGCGGCGCTGCGGTGGAGGCTGCGGCGACGGCCTAGCCGAGCATGATCCCGAAAAGTGGAACCCGGTTTTCGGAAAGATCATGCTCAAAAAAGAATATCGCGCCGTCGGCACCGGGCGGCCCCGGCGCGGTGGTTAAACCAGTCCCGACAGGAGAGAAGCGTGTTTGGAAACACCCGCATTATCGCAATAGCGGCGCTCGGCGCCGCCATGCTGGCAAGCGCACCGATTGCCCATGCCGACGGCGTCCCAGGTCTGCGCGGGCACGATCACACCGGCATCACCGTGCCGGACATCAAGGAGGCGACGGCCTTCTTCGTCAATGTGCTTGGCTGCAAGGAAGCAATGTCGTTCGGTCCGTTCGCCGACGAGAAGGGCGATTTCATGACCCAGCTCGTCAACGTCAATCCGCGCGCGGTGATCAATCAGATCACACTGGTGCGCTGCGGCTATGGCTCCAACATCGAGCTGTTCCAATACACCTCGCCGGATCAGAAGAATATGACGCCGAAGAACAGCGATATCGGCGGCTATCACATCGCCTTCTATGTCGACGACGTGAAAGCGGCGAAGGAGTACCTCGACAGCAAAGGCGTAAAGACCTTCTTTGGTCCATTCCCGGTGAACGAGGGGCCGGCGGCGGGTCAGACCATCGTCTATTTCCTGGCGCCGTGGGGCTTGCAGATGGAAGCCATCAGCTACCCGAAGGGCATGGCCTACGAAAAGACCTCGGCGATCAAGCTCTGGTCGCCGACCGATCCGGCAAAATAACGCGAGTGTAGGGTGAGCTGAGCGCAGCGAAGCCCACGCGGAACATGTCACGCGCTGGTCCGCGTGGGCACGGCGCTTCGCGCCTTAGCCCACCCTACCGATTAATGCCCGCGCACTTGTTTGATGATCGCGGAGAAATCCGCGCCGCTGTGCCCCTCCTCGGCGAAATGCTGGTAGATTTCGGCTGCTTGCTCGCCGAGCGCGGTGTTGGCCTTGACCGAGTGCGCGGCCTCACGGGCAAGTTTCAGATCCTTGAGCATCAAAGCCGCCGCAAAGCCCGGCTTATAGTCGTTGTTGGCCGGGCTTGCCGGCACCGGGCCCGGCACCGGGCAATAGCTGGTCAGCGACCAGCACTGGCCTGACGACGCCGAGGCAACATCGAACAGCGCTTGGTGCGACAGCCCGAGTTTTTCCCCAAGCACGAAGGCCTCGCTGACCGCGATCATCGAAACGCCGAGGATCATGTTGTTGCAGATTTTCGCCGCCTGGCCGTTGCCGGGCTCGCCGCAATGCACCACGCGTTTGCCCATGCGCTCGAGCACCGGCTTGCCGCGTTCGAAGGCGTGACGGCTGCCGCCGACCATGAAAGTCAGCGTCGCCGCCTTGGCGCCGCCGACGCCGCCGGAGACCGGCGCATCGAGCGTGGCGATGCCGCTCTGAGCGGCGAGCTGATGCGCCGCCCGCGCGCTCGCCACATCGATGGTCGAGCAATCGATGAACAGCGCGCCCTGGTTCGCCGCCGGCAGGATATCGTTCCAGACCGACAGAACGTGCTCGCCGGCCGGCAGCATGGTGATGACGACGTCGGCATTTTCGACGCAGCTTCGTGCATTGCCGACGATCTCGACGCCGTCGCGCGCCGACGCGTCGCGCGAAGCCGCAACGACGTCGAAGCCCGAGACATGCTCGCCCGCTTTGACCAGATTGGCCGCCATGGGACCGCCCATGTTGCCGAGACCGATGAATCCAATGTGCGGCATGAGCGTTGCGCCTCCTTTTTTTGATCTGCGGTCGTGTCCCGGTTCGAAATTTTTTCGATCAACCGCTAGAATTTCTCTTCGCCCTTATGACGGAATGCGTCGGGGAAATCGCGATAAAGCGCAAAGGCGACGTTTGCGGCCAATGAATTGACGTCGAAGTGGACGCTTTCAACGGGTTCGCGGCGACCGGCGACGTGCTCAAACGCCGCTTCAAGCTGCGCCAATCCGTTGGTCTCGATCATGAGATGAAACTCGCGGAATTCCGCAGGCGCCAGCCCGAGTTTTCGCCGCATCAGCCGCCAGTTCTCGATCAGACCTTTGTTCTTGAGGTAGCCCATATAGTCCGAGATCCGTTCGCTGAATGTAATGTCGCTGATGCCCGGCCTGAGATCGCACCATACGTGGTAGATGTCCATGCGATGGCCCCGATGACACTCGGCTGCGCCTAATCGGCAAAGGTCAGTTCCAGCTCGCCGACGGATTTGAAGTGGCGGTCGACGATGGCGGGTGTGACATCTTCGAGCCGGTCCGGGCGCCAGCGCGGATTGCGGTCCTTGTCGACGATCTGCGCGCGGATGCCTTCGATGAAATCATGCCCGGCAATGCAGGCCAGCGCGATGCGATAATCCTGCTGGAAGCTTTGCTCCACGCGCTTGAAGGATGACGCCTCGCGCACGTTGCGGAGCGTCACCTTGAGCGAGGTTGGCGACATTTTCGCCATGGTGGCGAGCGCCGCCTGCGCGGCTTCCGCAGCGGACGCGGCCAAGCGATCGATGATGGTTTCGACAGCGTCGGCGCCGAAACAATGCTCGATCCATGGCCGCGCTGCAGCCATCTTGCCCGGTGCCGGCGCGCTGGACAGGGCGGCGAGCCGCCCGCGCACCTCGTCCGCAGTCCGGCAAGCGGCGAGCGCATCGGCAAGCTCGCGAAGCTTCGCGGCGGCGATGTGACTATCGGCAAGCCCGCAATAGATGGCGTCGGCGGCGGCCATGCGCTCGCCGGTCAGCGCCATGTAAGTCCCCGCACAGCCCGGGGCGCGCGCCAGCAAGTAGGAGGCGCCGACATCGGGAAAAAACCCGATGCCGACCTCGGGCATCGCCACCGCGGAGCGCTCGGTGACGATGCGGTGTGCGGCATGCGTCGAGAGACCAACGCCACCGCCCATGACCATGCCGTCCATGACGGCGACAAACGGCTTGCGATAACGCGCGATCAGCACGTTGAGATGATATTCGGTCGCCCAGAATTTTTCCGGCAGCGCGCCGCCGGTTTTCGCCGCATCGTAGAGCGCGCGAATGTCGCCGCCGGCGCACAGCCCGCGTTCGCCGGCGCCATCGAGGAGGACGGCGCCGACGTCGGTATCCGCCGCCCATTGCCGCAGCAGCGCGGTCATCTGAACGGCCATGTCGAGGGTGAGCGCATTGAGCGCTCTCGGCCGGTTCAGCGTGATCCGCCGCAGCGCGCCGTGCTCGCGAACGATCAGCTCGCCGTCTTGCGTTCCGTCTTTCACGCTGTCTTTCACGCCGTCTTGCACGCTGTTTTGCACGATCATTCCACTCATCGCCCGACGAGGCTTCGCGCTATGATGAGGCGCATGATCTCGTTGGTGCCTTCGAGGATTTGGTGCACGCGCAGATCGCGCACGATCTTCTCGATGCCGAATTCCGACAGGTAGCCGTAGCCGCCATGCAGCTGCAGTGCAGCATTGGCGACGTCGAAGCAGGTGTCGGTGACAAAGCGCTTGGCCATGGCGCAGAGTTGCGTGGCGTTGGCGTCCTTACGGTCGAGCGCGGCCGCTGCGCGCCACAGCAATGTGCGCGACGCTTCGAGCCCGGTCGCCATGTCGGCGAGGCGGAATTGCAGCGCCTGGAATTCGTCGAGGCGCTTGCCGAACGCCTTGCGCTCTTTCATGTAGGCCAGCGACTTTTCCAGCGCGATCTGCGCGCCGCCGAGCGAGCAGGCCGCGATATTGAGCCGGCCGCCGTCGAGCCCGGCCATCGCGATCTTGAAACCGATGCCTTCCTCGCCCAGGCGGTTTGCCGTCGGCACCCGCGCGTCCTGAAAGATCACCGCACGGGTCGGCTGCGCATTCCAGCCCATCTTGCGCTCGTTGGCGCCGAGCGAAACGCCCGGCGTGTCGCTGGGAACGACGAGGGTCGAAATGCCGGACGGGCCTTCGCCGCCGGTGCGCACCATCACCACATAGAGGTCGCCGGCGCCGGCGCCGGAAATGAATTGCTTCTGGCCGTTGAGCACATAATGATCGCCGTTGCGCACCGCGCGCGTCGTCAGCGCCGCCGCGTCCGACCCCGAGCCCGGCTCGGTCAGGCAATAGCTGGCCAACAGCTCCATCGTGCACAATCTCGGCAGCCACTGCTGCCGCTGCGGGTCCGAGCCATAGGCGTCGATCATCCATGCCGTCATGTTGTGGATCGACATATAGGCTGCGACGGTTGGACAGCCGGTGGCCAGCGCCTCAAAGATTAATGTGGCGTCGAGCCGCGACAACGCCGATCCGCCGACATCGGAGGCAATGTAAACGCCGCCCATGCCAAGCTCGGCGGCCTGGCGCATTTCCGCGACCGGGAAATGCCTGGCTTCGTCCCAGGCGACGGCGTGCGGCGCGAAAACTTCGGCGGCAAAGGCGCGCGCCATGTCGCGCACCGCGATCTGGTCTTCACCGAGGGAAAATTGCGGCGCACTGCCGGTGGATGTGTCGAGCATGGAGCTTTGGTCCAGCCATCCTGGCGGCAGTCGTGGGTCCAAAAGTTGCTGGACCCCAAGGATTGTCGCGTCAAATTGCCTAAGTTTCAGGCGTGAAATAGCATTGTCGTTTTCGTCCAGCAATGCGAGAATTCGCGCCAACATTAGGCGAAATAACCAAGCGCCAATGGCCTTGATGTGGGGGAAATTCACGGCTTTCGCGCCGCTTTCGCGGCGGGATCGGGGCCCCATGAGGCTCGGCGGCGTCTTTGGACCTAAGTGGTGCGCGCTAGCCTTTTTGCGAATGGCGCGGCTTCGCAAAAGACGCGATCCTGCAATGGCGGGCGGAGGAACCGGGTGCTCTCGATCGATCCTGGCCTAGATACGTTGCCGAAGCTTCTGATCCACAACGCCGCCACGCGCGGGGCGCGTCCTGCCATGCGGCAAAAGGATCTCGGCATCTGGCAGACCTGGACCTGGGCGCAAATGCTCGAGGAAGTGCGCGCCTTCTCGGTCGGCTTATCCGAGCTTGGGCTCAAGCGCGGCGACAAGTTCACCATCATTGGCAGCAACCGCCCGCGGCTTTATTGGTCGATGTGCGCCGGCCAGGCGCTCGGCGCCGTGCCGGTGCCGGTCTATGCCGACGCGGTGGCCGACGAAATGGCCTACGTCTTGGCGCACGCCGAAGTGACTTTGGGCGTGGTCGAGGATCAGGAGCAAGTCGACAAGCTCATCGCGGTGTCGGATCGGCTGCCGCATCTGCGCCAGGTCGTCTACGACGAGCCGCGCGGGCTGAAGGACTACGACCACAGCAAATTGATCGCGTTCGAGGACGTGCAAAGCATCGGCCGCAAGAAGCTTGCCAACGATCCATCGTGTCTGCCGGAGTGGGAAAAAAGCGTCGCCGCCGGCAAAGGCAGCGATCTCAGCGTCATCCTTTATACTTCCGGGACGACCGGCCGCTCCAAGGGCGTGATGCTGACGTACCAGAACACCATCATCTCGGCGCGCAACGCCAACGCCTTCGACCGTCTCGATGAGAAAGAGGAAGTGATCGCCTATCTGCCGCTGGCCTGGGTCGGCGATTACATTTTCTCCTACGTCCAGGCTTACGCTGCCGGCTATTGCGTCAATTGTCCGGAAACCGCTGAAACCGTGGTGCAGGACCGGCGTGAGATCGGCACGACCTACGCGTTTGCGCCGCCGCGGGTGTACGAAAACCTCTTGACGCTGACGATGGTGCGCATGGCAGACGCCGGCGCGATCAAGCGCAAGGCGTTCGATTTCTTCATCGCCTTTGCCGGCCGCTGGGGCGAGAAGATTCTCGACGGCGAGAAGGTGCCGGTCGGCGTGCGTTTGCTCTATTGGATCGGCGATCTATTGGTCTACGGACCGCTCAAGAACCAGTTCGGGCTCACCCGCATCCGCATCGGCTATACCGCGGGCGAAGCGATCGGTCCGGAGATTTTCCGCTTCTTTCGCGGCATCGGGCTCAACCTGAAGCAGCTCTACGGGCAGACCGAAGCCTCAGTCTACATCACAGCGCAGCCGGATGGTGAAATTCACCCCGAGAACGTCGGCAAGGCTTCGCCCGACGTCGAGGTCAAGATATCGGACGCCGGCGAAGTCATGTTCCGCTCTCCGGGCGTGTTTGCCGGTTATTACAAGGATCCAGAGAAGACCAAGGAAGTGCTGACGCCCGACGGCTGGGTGCATACCGGCGATGCCGGCTTCTTCGATCCGAAGACCGGGCAATTGCGCATCATCGACCGCGCCAAGGATGTCGGCCATCTCAAGGACGGCACGGTGTTTGCGCCGAAATACATCGAGAACAGGCTCAAATTCTATCCCAACATCCGCGAGGCGGTGGCGATCGGCGCCGGCCGCGATTTCGTCTGCGTCATGATCAATATCGATCTGATCGCGGTCGGCAGCTGGGCGGAACGCAACAACGTCGTCTACGCTTCCTATCAGGAGCTGGCCGGCAATCCCCGGGTCTACGACATGATCGCCCGGCACATCGACGAGGTGAACCGCTCGCTCGCCGAGGAAGAGGTGATGGCGGGGGCGCAGATCCGCCGCTTCCTGATCCTGCACAAGGAGCTTGATGCGGACGATGGCGAGCTCACGCGCACGCAGAAGCTTCGCCGCGGCCACATCATCGATCGCTACTCGCCGCTGGTCGAGGCGTTCTACAACGGCTCGACCGAGGCGCAGATCGTGACCGAGGTGACTTTCGAGGATGGGCACAAGGGCATGATCGCGGCGCGTGTGGTGATCCGCGACCTGAAGATCTATCCGGCCCCGGCGGCGAAGCTGGAGCGGGCGGCGTGAGAGCGCCGTCCTCACGCGGGGCGGCGCTCGGCGAGGTGTTGCTCGCGGTCGAGGACGTTTCACTCTCGTTCGGCGGCGTCCGCGCCTTGACCGGCGTGTCGTTCGACATCCGCAAAGGTGAGATCCGCGCCATTATCGGCCCGAACGGCGCCGGCAAAACCTCGATGCTCAATGTCGTCAACGGCTTCTACCAGCCGCAATCGGGACGCATCACCTTCAAAGGGCAGGTGCGGAAAAGCATGCGGCCGCATGCGGCGGCCGCCGGCGGCATCGCCCGCACCTTCCAGAACCTGGCGCTGTTTCGCGGCATGACCACGCTCGACAACATTCTCGCCGGGCGGGCGCTGAAGATGCGGCGGGGATTTTTCTGGCAGCTGCTGCGCTACGGGCCGGCGATGCGCGAAGAGGTCGAGCATCGCCGCCGCGTCGAGGAGATCATCGACTTTCTTGAAATCGCCGCGATCCGCAAAATTCCGGTCGGTCGTCTGCCCTACGGCCTGCAGAAGCGCGTCGAGCTCGGCCGGGCGCTGGCGATGGAGCCGGACCTGCTGCTGCTCGACGAGCCGATGGCCGGCATGAATCTCGAAGAGAAAGAGGACATGTCGCGGTTCATCATCGATGTGAACCAGCAATACGGCACCACCATCGCGCTGATCGAGCACGACATGGGCGTGGTCATGGACCTGTCCGATCGCGTGGTGGTGCTCGATTACGGCCGCAAGATCGCCGATGCCACGCCCGACGAGGTCAAGCGCGACAAGAACGTGATCCGCGCCTATCTCGGCGAGCCGCACGGGGTCAGCGTATGAGGCGCGGGCGCGAAGGCCAACTCCGCTCATTCCCGCGAAAGCGGGAATCCAGAAGCGGCGTGCACGGAAGCTGGGTCCCCGCCTTCCGCCTTCGCGCACTGCGCTTCGGCGCGACCAAACCGCGCCGCAGCTTGCGAAGCGAGCGGAGGCGGGTCGCGGGGACGAGCGGTGCTGCGGCGGCGGAGTAGGGCGCGTGGATATTCTCTACAAAATCTTCATCGATCCATTCGTCCAGATGGGCACGTCGCCGGATCTTCTGGTCCAGACGCTCTGGGACGGCCTCGTCGCCGGCGTGCTCTACGCCCTGATCGCGCTCGGCTTTGTGTTGATCTTCAAGGCGTCGGGCGTATTCAATTTCGCCCAAGGCATCATGGTGGTGTTTGCGGCGCTGACATTGGTCGGCTTGCATGAGCGCGGCGTACCGGCCTTTGTCGCGCTCGGCCTGACCATCGTGGTGATGTTCGTCTTGGCCTACGGCGTCGAGCGATTGATGCTGCGTCCGCTGGTCAATCAATCGGACATTATTCTCTTCATGGCGACGTTCGGCCTGACCTATTTCCTCATCGGCGTCGGCCAGCTCGTGTTCGGTGGCAATCCCAAAGTGATGATTGCCTCCGATCTCTACCTGCCGAGCGGCGCGTTCGAATTCAAAGCGCTCGGCGGCTACGTCTCGCTGCAGAAAATCGATATCGCCGCCGTCGTCATCGCCTCCGTCATGGTCGCCGTGCTGGCGGTATTCTTTCAGCGCACCCGCATCGGCCGGGCGCTGCGCGCGGTCGCCGACAGTCACCAGGCGGCGCTCTCGGTTGGCATCTCGCTCGAGCAGATCTGGGTGATCGTCTGGTTCGCCGCCGGCGTCGTGGCGCTGGCGACCGGCATCATGTGGGGCGCGCGCTCGGAAGTGTCGTTTTCGCTGCAGATCATCGCGCTCAAGGCGCTGCCGGTGCTGATTCTCGGCGGCCTCACCTCGATCCCGGGCGCTATTGTCGGCGGGCTGATCATCGGCATCGGCGAGAAGCTCGGTGAGTTCTATTGGGGGCCGCTCCTCGGCGGCGGCATCGAGACCTGGCTCGCTTATGTGATTGCGCTCGGATTTCTGGTGTTCCGGCCCCAGGGCCTGTTCGGCGAGAGACTAATCGAGCGAATCTGACGATGCTTTACCGCGAGGCCGGACAATACAAGACCAACTACGCCGCCGACATGGCGGTGTTTCCGATCCTGCAGGATCGGATCGGGCTCGCCATCATCCTGCTCGTGGCGTTCGTGGCTATTCCGCTTGCCGGCAACGACTTTATGCTCAATTCGGTGCTGATCCCGTTCCTGATCTTCGCGCTGGCGGCGATCGGGCTCAATCTGCTCACCGGCTATACCGGGCTGCTTTCGCTCGGCACCGGTGGCTTCATGGGGGTCGGCGCCTATGCGTGCCTGAAGCTGACGACGTTCTTCCCGCAGGTGAACGTCATCGTCTGGATTCTCGCTTCGGGATTTTTCTCCGCTATCGTCGGCGTGTTGTTCGGGCTGCCGTCGTTGCGCATCAAGGGCTTCTATCTGGCGGTGGCGACGCTGGCGGCGCAGTTCTTTCTAGAATGGTGCTTCATCCGCATCCCGTGGCTCTACAACAACAGCGTCTCGGGAGCGATCCAGGTGCCGCTGCGCACCTTGTTCGGCATTCCGATCACTGGCCCGACGGCGACGCCGGTCACCCGTTATCTGATCGTGCTGAGCATTGTCGTCGCCATGACCTGGGTCGCCTCCAATCTGGTGCATGGCCGCATCGGCCGGATGTGGATGTCGGTCCGCGACATGGACTTGGCCGCCGAATTGATCGGCATCCGGCTTCTGCGCGCCAAGCTCCTGGCATTCGCGGTGTCTTCGTTCTATTGCGGCGTTGCCGGCGCGATGATGGTGTTCCTGTGGTATGGCGGCGCCGAGGCCGATGTCTTCGCCATCGACCAGAGCTTCCTGGTGCTGTTCATGGTGATCATCGGCGGCTTGGGAACGCTGATCGGCTCGTTTTTCGGCGCCGCTTTGATCTACATTTTGCCGATTGCGCTGCGCGCGGTGCCGGCGGCGTTCGGTCTGCCGATCCATCCGGCCGCCGCCGAGCAATTAACCTTTGTGATCGTCGGCGCTTTGATCGTCATCTTTTTGGTGCTGGAACCAGCCGGCCTCGCGCGGCTGTGGCAAATTGGCAAACAGAAATTGAGGGTGTGGCCCTTTCCCTATTGATAGGGCACACTCCGCTTCAATTCCCGCTTCGGCGGCAGCCGGCCGGGATCCCTCGTTCTCGCCAAAGAGATCAAGGGAAGGAATGGACTCACCGGCGCAAGCCGGCGCAAACAAGGGAGAAACGGCCATGCGTCTGAAGCATATTGCTCTCGGTCTCGCGGTCGCTGCCGCGGTGCCTGCCGCGGTCGCTACTGCGCAGGCGGAGGACGGACTTTACGTTCCATTCTTTACCTATCGCACCGGTCCGTTCGCCGGATCGGGCATCCCGATCGCCAACGGGCTCAGCGATTACATGACCATGCTGAACGAGCGCGACGGCGGCATCGGCGGCGTCAAGATCATCATCGACGAGTGCGAGACCGGCTACGACACCAAGAAGGGCGTCGAATGCTACAACTCGGTGAAAGGCAAGAATCCCGTCGTCATCACGCCGTTCTCGACCGGCATCACGCTGCAAGTGATCCCCAAGGCGTCGGTCGACAAGCTGCCGGTGTTCTCGATGGCCTATGGGCTCTCGGCCTCGGCCGACGGCAATCTGTTCCCGTGGATCTTCAACGCACCGGCGACCTACTGGGATGGCGCGTCGGCCTTCATCCGTCACGCCGCCGACGTCGAAGGCGGCTTCGACAAGCTCAAGGGCAAGAAGATCGGCCTCGTCCATCTCGACGCGCCGTACGGCAAGGAGCCGATTCCGCTGTTGCAGGCGCTGGCGCAGGACTACGGCTTTGAGCTCAAGCTCTATCCGGTGCCCGCGCCGCAGATGCAGAACCAGAGCTCGCTCTGGCTGGACGTGCGCCGCGACCGGCCCGACTGGATTTACATCCAGGGCTGGGGCGCGATGAATCCGACCGCGATCAAGGAAGCGACCAAGATCGGCTTCCCGATGAATCGGCTGGTCGGCGTGTGGTGGTCCGGCGGTGACGACGATGCGCGCCCGGCCGGCGCCGACGCCAAGGGCTACAGCACCCTCGACATCAACGGCGTCGGCACCAACTATCCGGCGATCCAGGACATCATCAAATACGTGGTCGACAAGGGCAAAAGCCAGGTCGCCTCGAAGGACAAGGTCGGCGAGAATCTCTATAACCGCGCCGTCCTCAACTCGGCGCTGATCGCCGAGGCGATCCGCACCGCGCAGCAAATCACCGGCAAGAAGCAGGTCAACGGCGAAGACGTGCGGCGCGGCTTTGAGGCGCTCAACATCACCGAGGCGCGCTGGAAGGAAATCGGCCTGCCCGGCTTTGCTTCCCCGATCCACCTGAGCTGCGCTGACCACAATGGTCACAGCGGCATCTCGCTGGTCGAATGGGACGGCACCAAGTGGAACACCACCGTGCCCTCGATCGCGCCGATCAAGGACAAGGTGCTGCCGCTGATCAACTCAACGGCCGAGGACTACGTCAAAGCCAATGCCGGCTGGCCGAAGCGGACCGAGCCGTGCGACAAGTCCTCGTAGGCTGATACAGGCCGCGTTTCCCGGACACAGTGCAGCGCCATGGCGCTGCACTGCTGATCCGGGAACTTAACAGGCTCTGAGTTTGTAACGATCCCGGGTCTGCAGCGCATCACTTCGTGCTGCGCTGCGCCCGGGAAAAGGTGAGAGGCATCATGCCGGCCGTTTCGCCACTCAAAGCCGCGCCCGATCCGGCGGCGGATTCGATTCTCACGCTCAACAATATCGAGGTGGTCTACGACCGCGTCATCCTCGTGCTCAAGGGCGTGTCGCTCGCCGTGCCGAACGGCGGCATCGTGGCGCTCCTTGGCGCCAACGGCGCCGGCAAGACGACGACGCTCAAGGCGATCTCCAATCTGCTCCATTCCGAACGCGGCGAAGTGACCAAGGGGGCGATCGTGTTCGCCGGCGCCGAGGTGCAGGCGCTGTCGCCCAACGAGGTGGTGCGGCGCGGCTGCATCCAGGTGATGCAGGGCCGCTTCTGTTTCGGCCATCTCACCATCGAGGAAAATCTGCTCACCGGCGCGTTCACCCGGCGCGACGGCTCGGCCGCGATCCGCGCCGATCTGGAGAAAGTGTACGCGTATTTCCCCCGGCTGCGCGAACGGCGGCAGGCGCTTGCCGGTTACACCTCCGGCGGCGAGCAGCAGATGTGCGCGATCGGCCGCGCCTTGATGTCGCACCCGAAGATGATCCTGCTCGACGAGCCGTCGATGGGGCTGGCGCCGCAGATCGTCGAGGAGATTTTCACCATCATGAAAAGCCTCAACGACAGCGAGGGCGTGTCGTTCCTGCTGGCGGAGCAGAACGCCAACCTGGCGCTCAAGTTTTCCGGCCACGGCTATATCCTGGAGAACGGCCGCGTCGTCCTCGATGGCGCGGCCAAGACGCTGTCCGAAAACGAGGACGTCAAGGAATTCTACCTCGGCGTTGCCGAGGGCAAGCGCAAGTCCTTCAGAGAAGGCAAGCACTACAAGAGGCGCAAGCGCTGGCTGGCGTGAGCGGTTTATTCTGTCATCCTTAGCCAGCGGCCCGGGCCCTCTCCTGCGCGCTGCGCGCGCTTTCCTCCCCCGCAAGCGGGGAGGGCGGCGAGCGGAGCTCGCCGGGAGAGGGGGCCCGCGCCGAGTATCCTTCGAGGCTCGCAATCGCGCGTCGAAGACGCGCGTAAACGCGGTTATGGCTCGCACCTCAGGATGACGGTGCGAGGCTTCAGTGAAATCCGCTTTCGACCTTGACGCCGTTCGGCACCGGAATGTTGTCGGGCACAAAGAAATCCAAGGCGAGCTTTTGCGTCGGGTCGGCGCGATAATGCTCGAAGTCGGTGACGCCGTTTTCGGCCAAGAACGTGTCGTCGATGAGAAAGTTGCCGGTGAATTGGCGCGCCGGCTTTGAAAACACGGCATAAGCGGCGTCGGCCATGATTTCCGGCTTGCGCGACGCCCGCATCAGCGCGTCGCCGCCCAGCAGATTATTGACCGCGGCGGTGGCGATTACCGTGCGCGGCCACAAGGCGTTGACGGCAATGCCCTTGCCGCGCAGCTCGCCGGCGAGCCCGAGCACCACGAGGCTCATGCCGAACTTGGCGATGGTATAGGCGGTATGCGGCGCGAACCATTTCTCCTTCATGTCCAGCGGCGGCGAGATCATCAGGATGTGCGGATTGGCCGCCTGCTGCAGATGCGGGATCGCCCATTTCGACACCACGAAGGTGCCGCGGGTATTGATCTGCTGCATCAGGTCGTAGCGCTTCATGTCGGTTGCGAGCGCCGCGGTGAGCGAAATCGCACTGGCGTTGTTGACCACGATGTCGAGGCCGCCGAACCGCGCCGCCGCCGCGTCGATCGCCTCTTTCACCATCGCTTCGTCGCGCACGTCGACGACCAGCGGCAGCGCCTTGCCGCCGGCGCGCTCGATCTCCTCGGCGGCAGTGTAAATGGTGCCGGGCAGCTTCGGGTGCGGCTCGGTGGTCTTGGCCGCGATCGCTACATTGGCGCCGTCGCGGGCGGCGCGCAGCCCGATTGCCAGCCCGATACCGCGCGAGGCCCCGGTGATGAACAGGGTTTTGCCTTTCAACGACATCGCTGCCTCACTTTCTGCGGGCCAGGAACGCGGCGAACGCGGTGCGCGCCTCATCCGACTGCAACAGCTCCCGGAAATGCATTGATTCAGTCTCGATTCGTTTGATGACCTCGTCAACATGGCCGCGCATCAGTCCCCGCGTCACCGCCAAAGTTTTTGGCGGCAGCGCGGCGATCTCGCGCGCGGCCTTAAGCGCGGTGTCGTCGACCGCGGCGGCGTCGACCACCACGTTGACGATACCGGCATCCTTCGCTTCGGCGGCGGTGAGCGGCTGGCCCATGACCAAGAGCGAAAATGCCCGCGCATAGCCCATGCGCATCGGCGCCAGCAGCGTCGACGCCGCTTCGGGAATGAGGCCGAGCTTGATGAACGGCGTGGACAACGTCGCCGTGACGCCGGCCACCACATAATCGCAGTGCAGCAGCATGGTGGTGCCGACGCCGATCGCGACGCCGTTGACCGCGGCGACCAGCGGCTTTTGCCGGCGCGCCAGCGCGTGCAGAAAGTCGTGGGCGCGCGGATCGATGCCGCCGCCCGAGGCCTGGAGAAAGTCGGTGATGTCGTTGCCGGCGCAGAACGCTCCGGGGGAGCCGGCGATCATGACGCAATGGATGGCGGCGTTCGCATCAGCCTCGTGCAGCGCCCGCGTCACCTCGCCGTACATGGCGAGCGTCAGCGCGTTCTTCTTCTCCGGGCGATTGAGCCGGATGATGCGGACGGCGCTCTCATCCGTCACCATAACTGCATCGGTCGTCATGCCTCACCTTTTTTGTTTACTGTGCGCGCGGCCGCGGCCTCGATTTTTTGAGCATGATCTTTGCCGAAAACCGGCTTCCACTCCGGATCAAGTCCGGGGCAGGCTTTTTCGGGATCATGCTCCTAATCGGCCCCCTTGTGGTCGTGGCGGATAAGTCGGCCGATGGCCCGGAATTCGCTGCCCGCCGCGGCGCGCGCTTGTGACTCGATGGCGCGATAGAGCCCGACCACCCGTTCGCCGACCGGGGTCACCGCGGCGCCGCCGCCGCGAACGCCGCCGGTTTCGGCGGTGACCGCCGGTTCCCGCAGCGTTTGGTTGATTTCCTCTACCAGAAGCCATGCCCGCCGGTACGACATGCCGATCGACCGCGCCGCGGCGGAAATCGATCCGGTCGACTGTATTGCCTCCAAAAGCGCAATCTTTCCCGGGCCAATGCGGCCTCCGGACGCCAGATCAATGCGGATGGAGAGGTTTGTGCCAGCCATGTCGACCTCTTTAGAGCATGATCCGAAAAAGCCTGCCCGGACTTGGCCGGGGTGGAAACCGGCTTTCGGATAAGATCATGCTCCAATGTAACATCCGGATCATGGTCCGATAACTTGATCGAAACATGGTCCAGGACGCGCCCGATGAGGTCACGCGGATAGCCGGCTTTCGTCAAGAGCCTTTTGGCGAAGCATCGGCAACACGTGCGATGCGCAAAAACATGCGGCGGCCGAAGCCGCCGCATCGATGCTGTGACGCCGGCTCTTACTGGAACAGCTTCAACGAGTTGGCGATCGTCTGCGCGACGCCCCAGGCCAGCGGAATGCCGACGAAACCCCAAGCGAGCACCAGCTGCCAAATCGGCGTGCCATTTTGATTCGCGTTTGTCATTGGTCTCTCCTTCATGCGCCAGCCGGCTTGCGCGTTAGACGCGCCGCCATTGCGGCGCCGGCTTCTGCCGCCGTGGCCAAAGCCGAGTCGTCTTCGGGCTTCATGTGGAAGCGTTGATGCACGGCCTTGATCAGCAGGTTGGCGATAAAGCCGATCACGAACAGCCCCGCCATGATGTACATGGTGACGTTATAGGCTTGCGCCTTCGGCACGCCGTGGGTGATGTTGTACTCGCGGATGTAGTTCACCAGCACCGGCCCGAAGATGCCGGCCATCGACCAAGCGGTGAGCAACAGCCCGTGGATGGCGCCGACATAGCGCGTGCCGAACATATCCCTGAGATAGGCCGGCACGGTGGCGAAACCGCCGCCATACATGCTGATGATCACCAGAAAGCAGAGCACGAAGGCCTCGACGCTGCCGATCGCGCCGGTCGAGGGCACCGCGCAATACATCAGCGAAGCCGAGCACCATGAACACGAAGTAGGTGTTCTTGCGGCCGATATAGTCGGAGGTGGACGCCCAGAAGAAACGGCCGGCCATGTTGAACAGGCTCATCAGGCCGACGAATCCCGCCGCCGCGACCGCGGTCACCTTGCCGGGAAACATCTCCTGGCTCATGGCGGAGGCTTGACCGAGCACGCCGATGCCGGCGGTGACGTTGATGCACAAGACGATCCAGATGCACCAGAACTGCGGCGTCTTGAGCGAATCGTAGACGAACACGTCGCTGGTGGTGATCAGCTTCGACGCCTGTGCCGGCGCCGTGTAGCCTTCCGGCTTCCAGCCCGGCGCCGGAATGCGCACGATGATCGCGCCGACCATCATGAAAACGAAATAGATCGCGCCCAGGGCGATGAATGTCTCGGCGACACCGACATGCGATCGCGTGGAGAATTGGCTCATCAGCCACACCGAGAGCGGCGAAGCGATGAAAGCGCCGCCGCCGAAGCCCATGATCGCCATGCCGGTCGCCATGCCGGGCCGGTCGGGGAACCATTTGATCAGCGTCGAGACCGGCGAGATGTAGCCGATGCCCAAACCGCAGCCGCCGAGCACCCCGTAACCGAGATAGATGAGCCAGAGATTGTGGATGTAAACGCCGATCGCCGAGACGACGAAAGCCGCCGGCCCAGCATAACGCCGCGGTGAACATCGCCCGGCGCGGGCCGCCTTCCTCGACCCAGCGGCCGAACACGGCTGCCGAAGTGCCAAGGAAGAAAATCGCGATCGAGAAGATCCAGCCGAGCTCGGGAATATTCCAGTCGTTCGGCGCCGACTGGCTGATGCCGACGAGCTTGGTCATCGGCAGATTGAACACGCTGAATGCGTAGGCTTGGCCAATGCACAAATGCACGCACAGGGCCGCCGGCGGTACCATCCAGCGGCTGAATCCCGGTCCGGCGATAGTCCGGGTTCGGTCAAGAAATCCGAAAAGCCCCCCCGATGATTGCGCTTGCGCGATCGTCGTCATCGTTTCCTCCTCCCTCGTCCTTTGTTTCTTACGTATTCTTACTTCTTAAGTGTTTTTACGCTTCTTAAGTATTCCTACGCAGCTTCGCTGCGTTTTTTGTTTGCTGCGTTTTTTATCGCGCTTGCGCTCTATTGCTTCAGTGCCCTGTTGCGCCAGTCTTTAGTTACGTCAGTCTTTTCCCCGCGAGCTGCTCCAGTGCCATGCGGGCGACCGGATCCAGCCCGGCGCCGCCGGCTTCGAGATGCGCGAAAATCGCCGCGCGCATCCGCGGATCCCAGAATTTTTTGATGTGTCGGCCGTGCCGGCCACGGCCCGTTCCTGCCCCTGACTTGCGAAGAACTTGCCGATTTGATTGGCCATGTAGACCAGTTTCTTGTCAAGCGACGACATGGATGGTTTCTTGAGTTCTGGTTTCTTTGCCGGTTTCTT
Organism: uncultured Alphaproteobacteria bacterium; assembly: GCA_963804405.1. Lineage (GTDB taxonomy): Bacteria > Pseudomonadota > Alphaproteobacteria > Rhizobiales > Xanthobacteraceae > BOG-931. The sequence goes on from CAWDQG010000017.1 coordinate 63,342, forward strand.
TGATGCGCTGCGGATGGGCGAATATCTCAAAGCCGTCGCTGCGCGCGACCGCGGCGAGCGTGATGCCGGCCGCTTCGGCGGTGCGCACCGCAAGCGCGGTCGGCGCCGAAACGGCGACGATCAGCGGCGCGCCGATAATTGCGGTCTTCTGCACCATTTCCACCGAGACGCGGCTGGTCAGCAGCACCATGCCGTTGCTGCCGCGACACGCCGCCGCGGGCCAAAGCGCCGGCGAGCTTGTCGAGCGCATTGTGCCGGCCGACGTCTTCCCGCACCGCAACGAGCCCTGCGTCGGGCTGCCAAAATGCCGCAGCATGAACGGCGCGCGTCTGCCGATTGAGCTCCTGGCGCGGGCTCGAGCGACTCCAGCGCCCGCATGATCTCGGCCGGCGCGAAGGTCGCGCCGTCCGGCACGCGCGGCAGCGAACGCACGGCTTCCTCGAGGCTTTCGATGCCGCACAGCCCGCAGCCGGTCGGACCGGCGAGATGCCGGCGCCGCTCGCTCAAGCGCGGCGGCGCGCGGCTCGGCGAGCCACATGCGCAATTCGATGCCGCCGTCGTGTTCGACGATGTCGAGCTGGCGGATGTCGGCGGCGGAGCGATACAAGACCTTCGGTGAGGCTGAAGCCGAGCGCAAAATCTTCGAGATTCTGCGGCGTCGCCATCATCACCGCATAGGTGCCGCCGTCGTAGGTGAACGCGATCGGCGGTCTTCTTCGGGGACGATGCGCTGGCCGGCGGTTACGCCGTGACGGCGCCAGATCGCGCACGTCGACGGAGGCCGCCGGCTCGCGCATGCGGCTACTCCGCGGCCTCGACCGTCGCGGCGATGCGGCGGCTCTTGCGCGCAAGCTCTTCGTATTGCTCCTGCCATTCGCGTCGGGCCGTTCGAGGGCGACACCTGCACCGCGGTCACCTTGTATTCCGGGCAGTTGGTCGCCCAGTCGGAATATTCGGTGGTGACGACGTTGGCCTGCGTGTTCGGATGATGGAACGTCGTGTAGACGACGCCGGGCGCCACGCGCTCGGTGATGAGCGCGCGCAGCGTGGTCTCGCCGGCGCGGCTCGCGAGCTTCACCCAATCGCCGTCGCGGATGCCGCGCTGCTCGGCGTCGTGCGGATGGATCTCGAGCCGGTCCTCCTCGTGCCACACGACGTTCGCGGTGCGGCGCGTCTGCGCGCCGACATTATACTGGCTGAGGATGCGGCCGGTGGTGAGCAGCAGCGGGAAGCGCGGCCCGGTGCTTCTCGTCGGTCGCGATATATTCGGTGATGACGAACTTGCCCTTGCCGCGCACGAAGCCGCCGATGTGCATGACCGGCGTGCCTTCGGGCGCCTTCTCGTTGCACGGCCACTGCACCGAGCCGAGCTCGTCGAGCTTCTCGAACGAGACGCCGGCGAAGGTCGGCGTCAGCGCGCGCGATCTCGTCCATGATCTCGCGACGGATGGTTGTAGTGCATGGGATAGCCCATGGCCTTGGCGATCAGGCAGGTGATCTCCCAGTCCTCGTAGCCGTTCTTCGGCGCCATCACCTTGCGCACCAGCTGGATGCGCCGCTCGGCGTTGGTGAACGTGCCGTTCTTTTCGAGGAACGTCGAGCCGGGCAGGAAGACGTGCGCGTAGTTCGCCGTCTCGTTGAGGAACAGGTCCTGCACGACGACGCATTCCATCGCCGCGAGGCCGGCGGCGACATGGTGCGTGTCCGGATCGGATTGCAGGATGTCCTCGCCCTGGATGTAGATGCCCTTGAACGAGCCGTCGACCGCGGCGTCGAGCATGTTCGGGATGCGCAGGCCCGGCTCCTTGTCGAGCGGTCACGCCCCAGAGCGCTTCGAACATCGCGCGCGTCGCATCGTCGGAGATGTGCCGGTAGCCGGAGAGCTCGTGCGGGAACGAGCCCATGTCGCACGAGCCCTGCACGTTGTTCTGGCCGCGCAGCGGATTCACGCCGACGCCCGGCCGGCCGATATTGCCGGTCGCCATGGCGAGATTGGCGATCGCCATCACCGTGGTCGAGCCCTGGCTGTGCTCGGTGACGCCGAGGCCGTAATAGATCGCGCCGTTGCCGCCGGTGGCATAGAGCCGCGCCGCGGCGCGGATCGTCTCGCGCCGGCACGCCGGAAATCTTCGCCACCTCTTCCGGGCTGTTGCGCGGCTCGGCGACGAACGCCGCCCAGTCGCTGAACTCGTCCCAGTCGCAGCGCTCGCGCACGAAGGCTTCGTTGACCAGGCCTTCGGTGACGATGACATGCGCCAGCGCCGTGAGCATCGCGACGTTGGTGCCGGGCAGGAGCGGCAGATGATAGGCCGCCTCGACGTGCGGCGTGCGCACCAGATCGATGCGGCGCGGATCGATCACGATCAGCTTGGCGCCCTGCGCGCAGCCGCTTCTTCATGCGCGAGGCGAACACCGGATGCGCGTCGGTCGGATTGGCGCCGATCAGACACGATGACGTCGGTATGCTCGACCGAATCGAAATCCTGCGTGCCGGCCGACGTGCCGAACGTCGTGCTCAAGCCGTAGCCGGTCGGCGAATGGCAGACGCGCGCGCAGGTGTCGACGTTGTTGTTGCCGAAGGCGGCGCGCACCAGCTTCTGCACCAGGAAGGTTTCTTCGTTGGTGCAGCGCGACGAGGTGATGCCGCCGATCGAGCCGCGCCCGTATTTCGCCTGGATGCGCTTGAACTCGGAGGCGATGCGAGCGATCGCCTCCTCCCACGACACCTCGCGCCACGGATCGGTGATCTTCTCGCGGATCATCGGCTTGAGGATGCGCTCGCGGTGGGTGGCGTAGCCCCAGGCGAAGCGGCCTTTGACGCAGGAATGGCCGCGATTGGCCTTGCCGTCCTTGTACGGCACCATGCGCACCACTTCGTCGCCGCGCATCTCCGCCTTGAACGAGCAGCCGACGCCGCAATAGGCGCAGGTCGTGACCACCGAATGCTCGGGCTGTGCCGATCTCGATCACCGACTTCTCGTTCAGCGTCGCGGTCGGGCAGGCCTGCACGCAGGCGCCGCACGACACGCATTCGGAGCTGAGGAACGGCTCCTCCATGCCCGGCGACACGACCGAGCCGAAGCCGCGGCCGGCGATGGTCAGCGCGAAGGTGCCCTGCACTTCCTCGCAGGCGCGCACGCAGCGCGAGCAGACGATGCACTTCGACGGGTCGTAGGTGAAATACGGGTTGAACTCGTCGAGGCCCGGATTGGGATGCTTGGCGCCGTCGTAGCCGTAGCGCACGTCGCGCAGGCCGACCGCGCCGGCCATGTCCTGCAGCTCGCAATCGCCGTTGGCCGAGCAGGTCAGGCAATCGAGCGGATGATCGGAGATGTAAAGCTCCATCACGCCCTTGCGCAGCCGCTTCAGCCGGTCGGTCTGCGTGCGCACCACCATGCCGTCGGCGACCGGCGTCGTGCAGGAGGCCGGCGTGCCCGGCGCGGCCCTCGATCTCGACGAGGCAGAGGCGGCAGGAGCCGAACGCCTCGAGCATGTCGGTGGCGCAGAGTTTCGGGAATCTTGGTGCCGAGCTCCATCGCCGCGCGCATGATCGAGGTGCCCTCGGGCACGGTGACCTGCGGCGCCGTCGATGGTCAGCGTGACCGTCTTCTCCGTCCTTGCGCGGGGCGTGCCGTAGTCGATCTCGTGGACGAGCGACATGGCGGTCTCCTTATTCGGCGGCTTGCAGGCGCGGCTGCGCGCCGAAATCTTCGGGGAAATGGGTGAGCGCGCTCATCACCGGATACGGCGTGAAGCCGCCGAGCGCGCAGAGCGAACCGAACTTCATGGTGTTGCAGAGGTCTTCCAGCACGTCGATGTTGGCGGCGCGATTGCTCGTCCTTGATGATGCGATCGACCACCTCGACGCCGCGCGCCGAGCCGATGCGGCAGGGCGTGCACTTGCCGCAGGATTCGATGGCGCAGAATTCCATCGCAAAGCGCGCCTGCTTGGCCATGTCGACGGTATCGTCGAACACCACGATGCCGCCGTGGCCGATCAGGCCGTCGCGCGCGGTGAACGCTTCGTAGTCGAACGGCGTATCGAACAGCGCGCGCGGGAAATAGGCGCCGAGCGGGCCGCCGACCTGCACGGCGCGGACCGGGCGGCCGGTAGCGCGTGCCGCCGCCGATATCGTCGACCAGTTCGCCGAGCGTGATGCCGAAAGCGGTCTCGAACAGGCCGCCATGCTTGATGTTGCCGGCAAGCTGGATCGGCATCGTGCCGCGCGAGCGGCCCATGCCGAAGTCGCGATAGAAGGCTGCGCCCTTGTCCAGGATGATCGGCACCGACGCGAACGAGAGCACGTTGTTGATGACGGTCGGCCGGCCGAACAGGCCCTTGATGCGCCGGCAGCGGCGGCTTGGCGCGCACCTGGCCGCGCTTGCCTTCGAGGCTGTCGAGCAGCGACGTTTCCTCGCCGCAGACATAGGCGCCGGCGCCGACCCGCACCTCCATGTCGAAGGCAAACGACGAACCGCCGACGCGATTGCCGAGCAGCCCGCCGCGGCGGGCCGCGACGATCGCCGCTTCCATCGCCGCGATCGCGTGCGGATATTCGGAGCGGATATAGACGTAGCCCTTGGTCGCGCCGGTGGCGATGCCGGCGATCGTCATGCCCTCGATCAGGACGAACGGATCGCCTTCCATGATCATGCGGTCGGCGAAGGTGCCGCTGTCGCCTTCGTCGGCGTTGCAGACGATGTATTTCTGTTCGGCCTTGGTCTGCGCCACCGTGCGCCACTTGATGCCGGTCGGGAAGCCGGCGCCGCCGCGGCCGCGCAGCCCCGACTGCACGACTTCTTCGACGATCGCATCGGCGCCGAGCGACAGCGCGCGTTCGAGGCCCTTGCCGCCGCCGTGCGCGCGATAATCGTCGAGCGAGCGCGGATCGACGATGCCGCAACGCGCGAAGGTCAGCCGCGTCTGCCGCTTGAGCCAGGGAATATCCTCGGTCGGACCGAGGCGGAGCTTGTGCGCGCCGTCGGCGCGAAGCGCGGCGAGCAGGCTTTCGGCGTCATGCGGGGCGACCGGGCCGTAGGCGACGCGGCCCCCGGGCGTCTCGACCTCGACCATCGGCTCAAGCCAGTACAGCCCGCGCGAGCCGGTGCGGACGACCTCGATCGCGACCTTCTGCCGCGCCGCCGCGGCGCTGATCGCGCTCGCGACTTGCCCGGCGCCGACCGCCAAGGCCGCGGCATCGATCGGAATGTAGAGGCGAAGCGTCATTGCTGGGTCTCCGCCAGCAAGCCGTCCAAGCGCGCCTGGTCCAGCCGGCCGACCACGCGGCCGTCGAGCATCGCCGAAGGCGCGACCGCGCACAGACCGAGGCAATAGACCGCCTCCAAGCGTAACGCTGCCGTCCGGGGCGGTGGTTCCCATCGGCACGCCAAGCCGGGCCTCGGCATGCGCCGCAAGCGGGTCGCCGCCGGCCGCCTGGCAGGCTTCGGCGCGGCACAGTTTGAGCACATGCCGGCCGGCCGGAGCGCGGCGGAAATCGTGATAGAAGCTGATGACGCCGTGCACCTCGGCGCGGGTGATGTTCAGAGCCTCGGCGATCAGCGGCTCGGCGGCTTCGTCGATATAGCCGAATTCCTCCTGCAAGGCATGCAGGATCGGCAACAGCGGGCCCTCGCGATCGAGGCAGCCCCGAATGCGCTCCAACGCGATTTCTTTGTCCCAGGGAACCTGTTTATTCAAAGGGACCTAGCCTTGTTTCATGGACATCAGAGGTTGCCGTTCGTCGCCGGCGCTATTCTTGCATATGGTGCGCCTGATCTATGTATTTTATAGTAATTACAAAAGGCTGTCCCCCCAAATTGAATTTCGTCGCCGGGATTTTTTTGCACTGCGGCAGTGGCCTGCCTGGCGTTAACGCTTGGTTGCTCATTGGTGGGCTGCCGGGGCGTTCGCCCATCCGGCGACCCGCAGGGCGGCAATCGCAAATCTGATCGCGCGAGCGATGCACGGAATAGCTTGCTCTAAAAAGCCGCTCCGCTGAACAATTCCTGGCCTTGACAGGCTTGCCACGGCACAAGGACAATTTCATCGGGCTGCCCAATTCCACGATTGGTGGGCGACGGGGCGGGCGCTATGGCCACCGTAATTCGCGATATCACCGGCAGCGAATTGCGCCTGTTCGGCGACATCGTCGCGCGTCTTGAACGTCTCGGTCCCGAGACCGACGCGCGTTCGGTCATCTTTCTGGATGTGATGCGGCTTCTGCGCGGCGATTTCGGCGCCTCCTACGTTTGGGACGCGCGGAAAAACCGCTTCGACGAAGCGGTGAATTTCAACATGACGCCGAGCAACCTGCGCCGCTACGAGGACTGGTATCAGTTCCGCGATCCGATGACGTTCGAGCTGCGCGCGCGCCGGCGCGCGACCCTGGTCGACGAGGTCATCCCCCGCGACAAGCTGGTACGAACCGAGTTCTACAATGATTTTCTGGCGCGCGACGGCCTGCACCACGGCGTCAACATGTTCATCTTTGACGGCGATCGCGATCTCGGCGACCTGCGGATCTGGCGGGCGGGAGGCCGTCCGGATTTTTGCCAACGCGATCTTGATCTGCTCGACGCGCTCGAGCCGCATCTGCGCCGGGCGCTGCTGCGGCGAGCCGATGCGATCGGCTGACGCCGCGCGAGCGCCAGGTCGCCGCTCTGGTCGCGCGCGGCTGCACCGATCGCGACATCGCCCGCATCCTCGGCATCGGCTTCGGCACCGTTCGCACCCACATCACCAACGCCATGAGCAAGAACGGCTGCTCCAACCGGGCCGAGCTCGCGGCGGCGATTGCGCGGCGGCCGTAAGGCCTGCGTCATTCCGGGGCGCCGCAAAGCGGCGAGCCCGGAATGACGTGCGGAGTTGTCAGCTCTCGTGCTCCGGCTCTTCGAGCGGCCACTGCAGATTGCCGCTATGGGTGACGGCGCCGAGATGCGCGGAGCCGACTTGCGCGGCGTATTTTTCCAGTGCGCCGGCGAGCGGCACATCGCGCACGCGCGGCTTCCAGGCCGCGCGGCGGCGCTCGAGCTCGGCGCGCATCGAGGAGGCAATCGAGCCGCCGCGCCACGCCATCGACGCGCACGCGGTCGCCGTCGCGAAGGAGCGCGATCGGTCCGCCGGCGGCGGCTTCCGGCGACACATAGCCGACGCACATTCCGCGGGTCGCGCCGGAGAAGCGCCCATCGGTGATCAGCGCCACCTGTTCGCCCATGCCCTGGCCATAGATCACGGCGGTGGGCCCGAACATTTCGCGCATGCCGGGACCGCCCTTCGGTCCTTCGTTGCGGATCACTAGCACGTCGCCCGCGGCATAGGTGCGCGCCCGGATCACCGCCATGCAGTCCTCTTCGCTCTCGAACACGCGGGCCGGGCCTTCGTGCACCAGCGAGCGAAGCCCGGCGATCTTAATGAGCGCGCCGTCGGGCGCGAGATTGCCTTTCAGCACGACGACGCCGCCGGTCGGCGAGATCGGATCGGCGGGCTTGCGGATCACGGCGCCGTCCGGATCGGGCGCACGCGCGCACGCCGCCGCCAGCGTCTCGCCGCTGAGCGTGAGCGTCGCGCCGTCAAGGTGGCCGCTCGCAATCAGCGCCTTGGCGATCATCGGCACGCCGCCGGCCGCATACACATCCTGCGCATGATACTCGCCGCCCGGCCGCAGATTGCCGATCAGCGGCGTGCGCTCGAACACTGCGGCGACGTCGTCGAGCGTGAAACGGATGCCGGCCTCATGCGCAATCGCCGGAATGTGCAGCGCGGCGTTGGTCGAGCCGCCGGTCGCCGCGACGATCGCGCAGGCATTTTGCAGGCTCGCGCGCGTGACCAGATCGCGCGGCAGCGGCCCGCCGTCTTTGAGGATTTGCATCACCAGATGCCCGGCGCGGGTGGCGAGCGTCGCGCGTTCCTCATAAACGGCGGGGATCATGGATGAGCCGAGCGGCGCCAGCCCCAGGATCTCCGACACCATGCCCATGGTGTTGGCGGTGAACTGCCCCGGACAGGCGCCGAATGTCGGCACCGCGGCGCGCTCGAGCGCGTCGAGCTCGGCGGCCGGCATCGCGCCGGTCATCACCGCGCCGACGGCCTCGTAGGTCGTCAGCACCGACACCGGCTTGCCGCGGAATGTGCCGGTGAGCGTCGCGCCGCCGAACACGAACACCGACGGCACGTTGCAGCGGACCATCGCCATCATGATGCCCGGCAGGTTCTTGTCGCAGCCGCCAAAGCCGACCAGGCCGTCATAGGCGTGCCCGCGCACCACCAGCTCGATCGAATCGGCGATCACTTCGCGCGACACCAGCGAGCATTTCATGCCCTGGTGATTCATGCTGATGCCGTCGGACACCGAGATGGTGGTGAACGCGCGCGGCGTGCCGCCGGCGCTGACAACGCCGGCATGCGCGTGCGCCGCCTGCTCGGCGAGCGTGCCGTTGCACGGCGTCGTCTCGCCCGCGGTGGTGACGATGCCGATGAAGGGCTGCGCGATCGCCGCGTCGTCGAGCCCCATGCCGCGCATGAAGGCGCGGTGCGGCGCGCGATCGATGCCGTCGGTGGCGATCCGCGAGCGGAGAGGGCGGGTGCGCAAGCCTTTCCTGTTCAAGTCTTTCCTGTTCAAGCCTTGCCTCATGGCGGTGGAGATGGACGCCTGAGACTACCAAGAATTTGCGCGCGGTGGCCGCCGCACAGGAATAATTTCCGGTGCTACCGCCGGTTGGCGCGCCGCTCGGCATTTATGCCGATGCCTTCGAGCCAAGGCGGCGATACACTCAAAGAGAATTGGGGACGCGTGGCGTTAGAGTGCATAGCATGCCGAAGCTTCACGACCTTGGAGTTGCCGAGGCGGCGAACGCGATCCGCACCGGCGAGATCAAAGCCGAGGCGCTCGCCGACGCGTTGCTCGCGCGCGCTGCGTCTCACGCGAGCCTCAACGCCTTCATCGCGCTGGACGCCGAGCGCGTCCGCGCCGCCGCCCACGATGCCGACCGGCAGCGCGGATCCGGCGCGTCCCTCGGCAAGCTCCACGGCGTGCCGCTGGCGCTCAAAGACAATCTCAACACCGCCGAATACGCGACCACGGGCGGCACGCCGGGGCTCGCCGGCAATCGGCCCAAGCGCAATGCGGTGATCGTCGAGGCGCTGCTCGGCGCCGGCGCCATCACGCTCGGCAAATGTAATCTGCACGAGCTCGCCTACGGCATCACCAACAACAACGCCGCCTTTGGCCCGGCACGCAATCCGTACGCGCCCGACCGCATCCCCGGCGCCTCGAGCGGCGGCACCGGCGTCGCCGTGGCGGCGCGGCTCGCGCCCGGCGGCATTGGCTCTGACACTGGCGGATCGGTGCGCATCCCGGCCGCGCTTTGCGGCATCGTCGGCTTTCGCCCGACCACCGGGCGATGGTCGCAGGCCGGCATCGTGCCGATCTCGCACACCCGTGACACCGCCGGTCCCATGACCCGCAGCGTCGCCGACTGCGTGCTGCTCGATGGCGTTGTCACCGGCGGGCCGACCGAGGTGGCGCCGGCGGCGCTGAAAGGCCTGCGCATCGGCGTGCCGCGAAAATATTTCTGGGAGAATCTCGAGCCCGAGCTCGAGCAAATCTGCGAGAGCGCATTGCGGCGCCTCGCCGATGCGGGCGTCGTGCTGGTCGATGTCGACATGAGCGAAGAAGCCGCGATCGACGGCGAGGCCGGCTTCCCGATCGCGCTCTACGAAACCGTCACCGACCTCAACAAATATCTGGCCGAGCATCAGACCGGCATGGACTACGCGGCTTTGGTGGCCAAGGTCGCGAGCCCCGACGTCAAGGGTATCCTGCAGAGCTTGACCGGCGCCGGCGCGATTCCGGAAGAGGCGTACAAGAAAGCGCTGCAGCAGCGGTCGGGTTTGCAGGACACCTATCGCCGCCATTTCCGCGAGCACAACATTGCCGCCATCATCTTCCCGACGACGCCGGCGCCGGCGGCGAAAATCGGCGAAGACGAGACGTTCATGCTCAACGGCAACGCGGTGCCGACCTTCCCGACCTTCATCCGCAACACCAGCCCCGGCAGTGTCGGCGGTATCCCCGGCATCAGCCTGCCGGTCGGAGCGATCAAAGCCGGCTTGCCGGTCGGCATGGAGCTATCCGGTCCACCGATGAGCGACCATCAGCTTCTCGCCATCGCGGCTGCGATCGAACCGTTATTGCCCAAGCTGCCTGCGCCGCCGGAGCGGGCTTAGAGCATGATCCCGAAAAGTGGAAACCGGTTTTCGGCAAAGATCATGCTCCAATGTGTCTAGCTTCTCAGTTGTGACTGCGAACACGAGGGAGACGTCAAATGAGCATGCAGAAGCAAGGACCGACGCGGCGCACGCTTCTCGGCGCGGCCGCTGCCGGCGCTGCGTTGGGCACGTTGCCCGGGCTGATCCGCCCGGCGGCCGCCGCCGGTGAGTTCAAGATCGGTCTGTTCATCGCCTTGAGCGGGCCGGCATCGCTGTTCGGGCCGACGCAAAAGGCCTGCGCCGAGCTTGCCACCGAGGAGATCAACAAAGCCGGCGGCATTCTCGGCCGTCAGATCAAGCTCATTCCCACCGACGCCGGCGGCCCGCCGGCCGAGTTCGACCAAGTCGGCGATCCGCCTCATGCTCGAAGAGAATGTCGACATGTTCGTCGGCTCGCACGACAGCGCGACGCGCGAGGCTTTGGTCGCCACCATCAAGGGCAAGGTGCCCTACATCTACACGCCGGTTTATGAAGGCAGCGAGTGCGCCTTCAACACTTACGTGATCGCCGATACGCCGGAACAGCAGATCCGGCCGTCGGTGGCGTACATGATGAAGGACCGCGGCGCCAAGTCGGTTTATCTGATCGGCGACGACTATGTCTGGCCGCGCAAGTGCAACGAGCAGGCGAAGAAATACATCGCCGAGAATGGCGGCAGCGTCGTCGCCGAGGAATATGTGCCGTTCGGCGCGCCCAACAAGTTCGAGGAGATCGTCACCCGGATCAAGTCGGCCAAGCCCGATATGGTGCTGATCACGCTGGTCGGCGCCGACAACGTCAACTTCAACCGCACCTTCGCCGGCTTCGGCCTCGACAAGGGTATCGCCCGGCTGTCGCTGCTGTTGGAAGAGAACACGCTGCTTGGCATCGGCCCCGACTCCAGCACCAATCTGTACTCCTCGATGTCCTACTATGCCAACGCTCCCGGCGAAGCGAACAAGAAGTTCAAAGCGGCGTATTTCGCCAAGTTCGGCGACAAGGCGCCGCAGCTCGGCCTGATCGGCGCCGATTGCTACGGCGGCATCTATTGCGCGCAGGCGCTGGCCACCAAAGCGGGCGGCACCGACGCCAAGAAATGCATGGCGGCGTCGGAGGGGCTGACCTTCCCGACCGCGGCCGGACCGGTGACGATGCGCGGCCGCCATGTCGACAAGACCATGTTCCTTGCGGCCTGCTATGGCACCGAATTCAACATCATCAAGACCTTCGCCGACGTCAAAAGCGGCGACGAGTGCAAGGCCTAGTGCATGCGCCGATCAAGCGGATGCAAATTTCCGCTCATTCCCGCGCAGGCGGGGATCCAGGGGCGGCTGCGAAAAGCTGGGTCCCCGCCTTCCGCCTTCGCGCAGTGCGCTTCGGCGCGACCAAACCGCGCCGTAGCTCGCGAAGCGAGCGTAGGCGGGTCGCGGGGACGAGCGGAATGAGAGTGACGTCGTAATGGATCCGTTGATCGTCACCCAGGCGATCAACGTTCTCTACGGCGTCGCTACGCTTGCGGTGCTCGCGCTGGGGCTTGCCGTGATCTTCGGCCTGCTCGGCGTGCTCAACATCGCTCATGGCGAATTCGTCATGATCGGCGCCTATTGCGCCTACGTCACGCAGGCGCACGGTTGGCCCTATCTTGCGGCGTTGCCATTGACGCTCGCGGTGTGCGCCATTCTCGGCGTCGCGGTGGAGGGGATCATGATCCGTCCGCTGTACCGCCGGCCGTTCGATACGCTGGTGGCGACCTGGGGCTTGAGCCTTTTGTTGCGCAAGATCGCCGAGGCGATGTTCGGTCTCGGCTATCGCAGCGTCAGTATTCCGCTGCCGGGAACGGTCAAGCTCCTTGGCACCGAATATCCGGTCTATCGTTTGCTGCTGATCGCCATTTCGTTCGCGGTCATCGCCGCGCTGGTGATCTGGTACGGGCGGAGCCGCACCGGCAGCCGCATCCGCGCCATGGTGAGCAATCCGGAATTGGCGCAGGCCCAGGGCATTTCGGTGCGGCGGCTGGCGGCGGGCACGTTTGTCGTCGGCACCTGCCTCGCCGGGCTCGGCGGCGTCATGGTGGCGCCGCTCGTGCCGGTGCAGCCCTTCATGGGGCTGGATTATGTGCTCAAGACATTCTTCGTGCTGATCGTCGGCGGGCTCGGCAGCGTCGGCGGGCTGTTGTCGGGCGCGGTCGCGATCGGCGGCGTCGACAGCGTGGTCTCCGCCGCGACCAATGCCGCCAACGGCTATTTCGCGGTCTTGGGGCTGGCGATCTTGTTTCTTTGGTTGAGGCCGCGAGGGATCGTTGCGCGCGGCTAGTGTCGTCGTCCTCATCGCCATTGCGCTGCCGTTCGTGCTCGGGCAGTTCTGGGCCTATCAGCTCGGGCTTTATGCCTTGTATGCGGCAGCCGCGGTCGGCGTCGGCTTGTGCTGGGGCCAGGCCGGATTTCTGCCGCTCGGCCAGGCGCTGTTCTTCGGGCTTGCGGCTTATCTGTCCGGCCTCGCTTTCATCGCCTTCGCTGACCATCCGATCATCGCCGTCCTCGCGTTGCCGTTTGCCGCGCTGATGTCTGGACTGTTGGCTTACGCGATCGGCTTTGTGGTGTTTCGCCGCTCCGGCGAGAGCGGCGCTTATTTCTCGATGATCACGCTGGCGCTGGCGTTGCTCGCGTTTCAGATCGCCACCAGCTGGAATTCGGTCACCGGCGGCTTCAACGGGCTCAAGGGGATTCCCGGACTGCCGGGCTTGGACGACATTTCCGACGTCTATTATGTCTCGGCCGCGCTGTTGCTGGCGGTGTTGGCGTTCGCCGGCTGGCTTTACGCGGCGCCCATCGGCGTACTCTGGCGGGCGCTGGCGCAGAATGAACGCCGGCTGCAGCTTTTTGGCTTCGACACCGATCAGCTCAAGGCCGTGGCGTTCGGCGCTGCCGAATTCATGGCCGGCGTCGGCGGCGCGATCTATGCGCCGCAGCAGGGCATCGTCACGCCGCAGGTCGTGGGCTTTGGCCTTTCAGCCGATCTCGTAATCTGGGCCGCGGTCGGCGGCCGCTCAAGCCTGCTCGGGCCGGTCATCGGCACGCTCTTGGTCGGCTCGCTCGCCGCGCAACTGCGCGACACGCTGCCGTTCTGGGAAGTCCTGATGGCGCTGTTCTTCATCGTCATCGTGCTGGTCTTTCCCCGCGGCATTGCCGGGCTGCCTGAACCGCTGCTGCGCCGGTACGCCAGGCAAAAGCCGAGCAAAGCTTCGATCATTGCGCCGGGCGATCCGGCGGCGCGGCCGCCGGTGAAACTGGCGCTGCGCGGCGTCAGCGTCCAGGTCGGCGAAGTCACGATCCTTGACAAGCTCTCGGTCGATTTCGATCAGGCGGGAATATTCTGCGTCATCGGCCCGAACGGCGCCGGCAAGACCTCGATGTTCAACGTCGTGAGCGGCGAGCTCGCCGCGGCAGCGGGCGAGATCGGTCTCGGTGGCGCGACCATCGCCGGGCTTCCGCCCAGTCGTGTCAGCAGTTTGGGCGTCGCCCGCAAGCTGCAAATTCCGAGCGTGTTCCCCGACCTGTCGATCGCCGACAATCTCGCCATCGCGCTGTGGAGCGGCCGCGCCGGCAAGCTGCAATTGTTCGATCCGCGGCTTCGCCGCTGGACCAGTCCGATGCTCAAGGAGCTGCAATCGCGCTATCCGTTTCTCGCCTCCGGCGCGCGCAAGGCTGCGGAACTGTCGCACGGCGAGCAGCAAATCCTGGAATTGGCGATGGCGCTCCTGACCGAGCCGCGCGTGCTGCTGCTCGACGAGCCCTGCGCCGGCCTGTCGCCCGAGGAAACCGCGGCGGTGATGGAGATCGTGCGCTGGGCGGCGGCGCGGCTCGGCGGCGCCATCATCATCATCGAGCACGATATGAGCCTGGTGAAGGAGTTGGCGCAGGCTGTTTACGTGCTGCATAACGGCGCGCTGTTGGCCAAGGGCAGCGTCGCCGCGATCCAGGCCGACCCGGCGGTGCGCGCCGTCTATGTCGGAGGCGAGAAATGAGCGCCTCGCGGCTCGCATTCGAGAACATCACCGGCGGTTATGGCTCGACCACCATCGTGCGCGATCTCAGCGGCTCGGCGGTTGCCGGCGAAGCGCTGTGCGTGCTCGGCCGCAACGGCGTCGGCAAGTCCACATTGATGAAGCTCTTGTTCGGTTACCTGCCGTGCTGGAACGGCCAGGTGCTGCTCGATGGCGAGCCGATCCATCCGCTCGATCCCTCGGCCCGCCACCACGCCGGTCTGAGCTATTGTCCGCAGGAGCGCCCGGTATTCGACGATCTCTCGGTGCGCGACAATCTCACGCTGATGCGCGCCAGCCGGCGGCTGACGGCGTTCCGGCGCTATTTCGATCGCTTTCCGATCCTCGAGCGCCGGCTGAGCCAGCATGCCGGAACGCTCTCAGGCGGCGAGAAAAAGATGCTCTCGTTCGTCCGCGGTCTCGCCGAGGATCGGCCGGTCGTGTTACTCGACGAGCCGAGCGAAGGCGTGCAGTGGGAAAACATTTTGCACATGGAAGCGCTGATCGCGGAGAAGAAGGCGGCTGGCGTTGCCTTCATCGTCGTCGAGCAAAATCTCGCCTTCGCCGAGCGCATCGCCGACCGCTACCTGGTCATGGACCAGGGCCGCGCCATGCTGGAAGGATCGCGCGCGGAGATCGACCGCAGCCACGTGCTGGCGCATCTGCATGTGTGAATGCTACGTCCGCTCGTCCCCGCGCGAAGGCGGGGACCCAGTAGCTGCACGTAGCGTCGAGACGCTCCATCTGGATTCCCGCTTTTGCGGGAATGAGCGGAGGTTACGTCAACGCGATTGGATCGTGCCCCAACTTCAACAATCAGACCTCACCACCCGTCCGCGGTGCTCCGCCCCGCAGCATCGCCCGATCGTCGCGTGGCGATGCTCCGAACGCCTCCTTGTAGCGGCGGCTGAAATGGCCGAAGTCGGCGAAGCCGCAGGCGAGCGCAATTTGCGCGATGCTGTCGCAGG
The DNA here is from genome assembly GCA_963804405.1 of uncultured Alphaproteobacteria bacterium. Lineage (GTDB taxonomy): Bacteria > Pseudomonadota > Alphaproteobacteria > Rhizobiales > Xanthobacteraceae > BOG-931. The sequence continues at coordinate 78,599 of CAWDQG010000017.1, forward strand.
CGCGCAGCGGATCGGCGAGGTCCCGCCGGCTTTTCTCCAGCCGCCGTTTCCAGATCCAATCGCTCACCGTCGTGCCGTCGGCGTGGAAAAGATCCTGCAGGTAACGCGGCGAGATGCCGACCAGCTCGGCGACCCTCTCGGTGTTGAGCGCGTGATCGTGCAGATTGCTTTCGATGATCGCCTTGGCGCGGAAGATCAACGCGGTGCGCGCCGAGGTGCCGCCTTCGGCGATGGCGCCGAGCCGCTCGCCGAGCGCGGCGGTGAACAGCGCCAGGCAGGTCTCCGACAGCCGGGTCGCGGTCGCCGGCGCGACGTCGTAGACGATCGAGGCGGTCCGCTGCACGAACGGCAGCACCAGCGAGCCGACCGGGCTTGAGCCCTCGATCCGCCGCGCCGTCCATGTTTCGGTCCGGCCGATGCGCCGCACCATCGCCTCGCGCGGCATGTGCAGCACCAACTGCTCGAACCCGGCGTCGAAATTCAGCGTGTACGGCCGGGTGCTGTCGTAGCAGGCGAAGTCGCCGGGCTGCAGCCGCGCCTCGCGGCCGTCTTGGGCAATCACGCCGACGCCGCGCACCTGCAGGCTGATGAGCATGACTTCCTCGCGGGCGCGGCGGATGCGGGTGTGGGTGCGTTTGACGATCTGGCCGTCGGACCGCACGTTGGAGAAATGCAGGCCGTCGCACTGCGCGGTCGTGATCTCGCCGAAAAACGCGCGCTCGGCGCGCGCCTGGCAATCGAGCTCGACGAAGGTGTCGCAGACCGCGTCCTGCCAGAATTGAAAGCGCCTGCGTTCGGCGACGTCGGCGGTTGTCAGCACGGTTTTCATGTCACCGCACCTGCCTGGAGCATGATCCCGAAAAAGCCTGCTCCGGACTTGATCCGGAGTGGAAACCGGTTTTCGGAAGAGATCATGCTCCCCTGTAATAACTCGTAGACCGGCACAGTAGCGTAGCACCATGCGAGGGCCTGCAAAACCAAAGAAAATCCGGCCCAAAATCCACTGCGCCGTCAGCCAATATTTACTGCGCGTGGAGCCAAGAGCGTTGCCGGCGGGCTCCTAGACTTGGGCTCCATCGGCACCGCTTGAAAGAACTTAGCTTTCAAAGAACTTGGCTTCAAAGAGCTTGGCTCCGACCCGGGAGGGAAACGCCCATGGCCATCGCGCATCCGAAGTATAAAGTCGCCGCCGTCCAGGCTGCTCCCGCCTTTCTCGATCTCGACCGTTCCGTCGACAAGGCCATCCGCCTGATCGACGAGGCCGGCACCGCCGGCGCCCGCCTGATTGCTTTCCCGGAAACCTGGATACCCGGCTATCCGTGGTGGATCTGGCTCGGCGCGCCGGCCTGGGCGATCATGCGCGGCTTCGTCTCGCGCTATTTCGACAATTCGCTGAGCTACGACAGCCCCGAAGCGGACCGGCTGCGCGCCGCCGCCAAGCGCAACAAGATGGTCGTCGCGCTCGGGCTGTCCGAGCGCGATGGCGGCAGCCTTTACATTGCGCAATGGATCATCGGACCCGACGGCGAGACGATCGCCACGCGCCGCAAGCTCAAACCGACCCATGCCGAGCGCACCGTGTTCGGCGAAGGCGATGGCTCGCATCTTGCGGTGCACGATCTCGACCTTGGCCGGCTCGGCGCCTTGTGCTGCTGGGAGCATCTGCAGCCGCTGTCGAAATACGCGATGTATGCGCAGAACGAGCAGGTCCACGTCGCTGCCTGGCCGAGCTTCTCGTTGTACGATCCGTTCGCGCACGCCCTTGGCGCCGAGGTCAACAACGCCGCGAGCAAGATCTACGCCGTCGAAGGCTCATGCTTCGTGATTGCGCCGTGCGCGACCGTCTCGCAGGAAATGATCGACGAGTTGTGCGACACGCCGGAGAAGCATCAGTTTCTCCATGTCGGCGGCGGCTTCGCCGTGATCTATGGCCCGGATGGCGCGCCGCTGGCGCAACCGCTGCCGCCCGACAAGGAAGGCTTGCTCTACGCCGACATCGATCTCGGGATGATCTCGGTCGCCAAAGCCGCGGCCGATCCGGCCGGACACTATGCGCGGCCGGACGTCACGCGGCTCCTGTTCAACAATCGTCCCGCCAACCGGGTGGAGACGATGGCGCTGCCGGTCGATGCCGACGCCAAGGTCGCTGCCAAGGCCGATGCTGCGGTGAGGCCGGAAGCCAAGGCGCCGAACGTCGCCGCCTTCGCCCCGCCGCAAGCGGCCGAGTGAGGGTGCCATGAAATCGGCGATCCCTCCGCATCTGCAGGTCACGCGCACCCGCCATCGGCGGGTGCCGGACGACTATCGGCCGCCCTATCCGGCGTTCGTCGCCCGGCATCAGCCGGCGGTCGAGCGGGTCGTGATGGCGTATTTCGGCATCCAATATCGCGGTGACGCGCCGCCGGCGCGCGCGGCGGCGCTCAACTGGATCGCCGACATGTTCAGAGCTCCCGGCGGACCGAAACACTTCGACCGGGCCGAATATGTCGATGAGGCCGGTTACACCACCGTCGTTTCCGTCGCCTATTGGGACGATCAGCAGCCATTCGAGGCGTGGCTCCCGTCCGTTCGCGACGGCTGGACCGGTACCAAGAATAGCTTCGCCGGCTTGGGCACTTTCATCGAGGTCTTGAGCCCATCGGTCAATGACTACGAGACGCTGTTCTCTTCGCTCGGCCGGCCCGAAGGCGTAGCGACGCTCGCGGACAATCTGAGCGGCGAGATCATGGAGCACGCCTATTGGGGCGGCATGCGCGACCGCCTTCCCAATTCGCAGACCGACGAGATGGCGCCGGTAGGTTCGCCCAGCCTGCATCGCGACGGCGAGCGCCTGCGCGTGAAGCCACACGACAATATTTGTCTGATCCGCTCCGGCCAGGATTGGAGCGACACCGAAGCCGCCGAGCGCAAGATGTATTTGGACGACGTCGAGCCGGCATTGCGCGAAGGCATGGAATTCCTGCGCGATGAAGGCTCGTCGATCGGCTGCTTCGCCAACCGCTATATGACGGTCGTTGATCGCGACGGCCGGCCGACCGAAAAATCCTACGGCATGAGCTGGTGGAAGAGTCTCGCGGCGCTGGAACGCTGGGCCAAATCGCATCCGACCCACGTGCGCATTTTCGGCGCGGCGATGAAATATCTGACGACCCTCGGGCCGGCGGCCAAGCTCCGGCTCTATCACGAAGTGACGGTGGTGCGTGCGGCCGATCAGTTCTTTGAATATCGGAACTGCCACGAGCGCACCGGCATGCTCAACGCGGTAAAGGAAACCGCCGGCGCGAGCGCCTGATCCGGCGCGGGCGAGCCTCGATCCCTCCAGAGCCAGGCCGCGGCGGGCTGCGACGCTGTCGCACCCGCTATTTTTGCCGATGCCGCCGGCGGGCGAAGGCGGCTATAATGCAAGCAAATGCCCGCCTTATCGCTGGCCCGCAGGGAGGTTGCTTTGCAGAAACTCGCCGTCCGCCCGGCCCCGCCGGCCCCAGCCGAACCTGTTTTCGGCGCGTCACTGGCGCGCGACGCCGAGGCCGCCGGCAAATATTTCGTCGCAATCGACGCATTGGTGCAGGCGGCAAAGGCGGACCGCAGCGACGTCGGGCAGGGCGAAGCGGCGGCGCTGAAGGCTCACGCACTCGGTGTGAAAGAAAAATTCTTCCGCCGTCATGCCGTCGCGCTTTACGACGAGGTGACCGGCCACGGCGAGCGCTTGTTGCGGGTTGGCGAATTGTTGATGGCGGTGTCGAGCCGCTATCCGGCGCTACTGCCGACGCGCGAGCAGATCGAGGCCGAGCGGGCCTTGAAGCAGCAGAGCGCCAAAGAAGGCCGCGAGCTCGATCAGGGCCTGTTCCTCGGGCAAGTTCTCGCCGACGAGCGCTGCGGCATGCATCTGATCCACGCCATGCTCCGGCCCAAGCGCGAGGCGTTGGAGCGGATCGGCGAATTCCGGCGGACCGGCTTCGCCGACCTCGGTGAAGCGGCGGCCGAGCGCAAGGGCAAGGTCGGCCACGTCACCTTGCTCAACGCCAAATTCCTCAACGCCGAGGACGACCGCGCCACCGCGGCACTGGAGACGGCGGTCGACCTTGTGCTGCTCGACGACGCCATCGAAGTCGGCGTACTGCGCGGCGGCACCGTGCACCATCCCAAATACAAAGACCGCCGCATCTTCAATGCCGGCATCAATCTCACGCATCTCTATTACGGCCAGATTTCGTTCGCCCACTTCATGGTCGAGCGCGAGCTCGGCCTGCTGCACAAAATCTATCGCGGCCACTGGCGCTCGGACTCCTACCACGAGCAATACGAGGACTATGTCGAGAAGCCCTGGATCGCCGCGGTCGAAGCCTTCGCCATCGGCGGCGGCTGCCAGCTGCTCTGCGTTATGGACCGCGTGCTGGCCGAAACCGGCTCCTACTTCAATCTGCCGGCCAGCAAGGAGGGGTTCATTCCCGGCGCCGCCAATCTGCGCTTTCCGCGGCTCGTTGGCGGCAAGCTGGCGCGCGAAGGCATTTTCTTCGAGCGCGTGTTTCACGCCGATACGCCGGAAGGCCGCATGATTTGCGACGAGGTTGTTGCGGCCGACGGGATGGATGCGGCGATCGAAGCCAACGCCGCGCAGCTGATGCGCGCCGGCATCATGAGCGCGGTGAGCAACCGCAAGGCGCTCCGCGTCGCCGAGGAGCCGTTGACGATTTTCCGCCGCTACTTCGCCACCTATGCGCGGCAGCAGAGCCGTTGTCTATATGACCAAAAGCTGATCGAGAATCTCAAGCACAGCTGGAAGCCCGACACCCGGCGGATGTGACGAATATCCGCCCCCGTGCGTAGCGCGGGGGAGGGGGACCATGCGGAGCATGGTGGAGGGGGCGCGCGGCGCTTGAGCTAGCCGCACCGCCGACGCCCCTCCCACCGCCGGCTCCGCCGGCGGTCCCCCCTCCCCGCTGCGCGGGGCGGGATGAAATAAGGAGACGAAATGACCTCTGCCGAACCCGCCACGACCCAACAGCTCAGCGCGGTCACCCGCGTCACCGTCGGTGAAAACGACACCGTCGGCGCGCTGGTGCCGGGCATGCCGATGGTCGCGTCGACGCCGTACCTGGTCGCGGTCGCCGAGATGGCGTGCGGCCGCCTCGTCAAAGATCTGCTTGAGCCCGGACAGATCACGGTCGGCAGCCGGGTCGTCATCGATCATCTCGGGCCGAGCAAGGTCGGCGCCGAACTGGTGATTAAAGCCACGCTGGTAAATCGCGAGAAAAACCGCTTGCGCTTCGCGGTCGAGATCGAGGACGGTTCCCGCATCGTCGCCAAGGTCGAGCACGAGCGCGCCGCGGTGTCGCTCGAGAAGATCATGAAGGCCTTGGGCTAACTGCCAGGCCTGACCGGAGAAGACGCGCGGATGCGAACGATCGCGGAAATGCTGCGTTGGCGGGCGCGGCGGCATCCGTCGCTGCAGGCCGTCTGGTTCGACGGCCAATGCTGCACCTTCGCGGAGTTCAACGAATCGACGTCGCAGCTCGCAGCCGGTCTCGTCGACAAGCTCGGCCTCCAACCGGGCGACCGCGTCGGCATTCTCGACAAGAACGGCGCCGCATACTTCGAATTGTTCTTCGCCCTCGACAAAGCCGGCCTGGTCGCAGCGCCCTTCAACTGGCGGCTCACGCCACCAGAAATCAAGCAGATCGTCGACGACGTTAAACCAAAACTGATGATCACCGGGCCTGAGTTCAAGGCGACCGCCGCTGCGACCGGCGTACCGACCATGACGTTCGCCGACTTGCCGCGCGGCGGCGACGATCCGCGGCGCGACGTCGACGGCGCGGTGTGCGCCCAGTTCTGCACCTCGGGCACCACCGGTCTGCCGAAGGGCGCAATGCTGACCGGGTGGAATTTGCTCAATGTCGGTTCCGCCGGCGCGCTGGAAAGCCCGGAGATGCGCAAGGGCGGCCGCGCGCTCGTCTGCCTGCCGCTGTTCCATATCGGCGGCACCATCTGGGCGATGTGGGCGATGCAGACCGGATCGACCGTCTGCATCGTGCGCGAGCCGCTGCCGGAGGTGCTGCTCAAGACCATGGTCGAGCAGCGGATCGAGAGCGCGCTGTTGGTGCCGACGCTGATGCTGTTGATGACCGAGCTGCCGGCTTCGCGCACCGCGGATTTCTCCGCGCTCAAGCTCATCACCTACGGCACGGCGCCGATCTCGCCCGATCTCCTGCGCCGTTCGATCGAGACCTTCAAATGCCGCTTCATGCAATTGTATGGCCTGACCGAAACGACCGGACCTTTCACGACGCTGCCGCATGAGGAGCATGTCGGCGAGCGGCTCTTGTCGTGCGGCCGGCCGATGCTCGGCGGCCGCGTGCGCATCGTCGACACCGACGGCAACGATCTGCCGCCTTATGAAGTCGGCGAAATTCTCTATCAGGGCGAAAACCTGATGGCCGGGTATTGGGCGCGGGCGGAGGCGACCGCGCAGGCGATCCGCGACGGCTGGTTTCATACCGGCGACGCCGGCTATGTCGACGACGAGGGCTACATTTTCCTCAAGGACCGCATCAAGGACATGATCATTTCCGGCGGCGAGAACGTCTATCCCGCCGAGATCGAGGGCGTCCTGACGGGCCATCCCGAAGTCCTGGAATGCGCCATCATCGGCGTGCCGGATGCGAAGTGGGGCGAGACGGTGAAAGCGGTCGTAGTCAGGCGGCCCGACGCGAATATTAGCGAAGCCACGCTGATCGCCTGGAGCCGCGACAAGCTCGCGGGCTTCAAGCGGCCGAGCTCGGTCGATTTCATCGACGCGCTGCCGCGCAATGCCGCCGGCAAGCTCCTCAAGCGTACGCTGCGCGAGCCGTATTGGGCCGGCCATACGCGGCGGATCAATTGAGCCGCGCTCCGGCCTAATACCTGAGCAGCAAGACGCTTAAATAAAGCCAAGTTGAAACTGTCAGGAGCGCAATAATTAAGGCAGCCTTCCCCAATCTAAATGCAGAGCGGTCAGGAAGCTTAACCCAAATTCGCGTGCATACAAACAAAAGGGCGGCCGCGAGGGAGCATTGTACTACAACGCTTTTTGTTTCGCTTTGCTCAAGAGAAGAGTGCAATAAAATAAATGCTTCCCGAATGACGGCAGTTGCGAATGTCGCGATCAGATTGAAACCGACAACGAGCGTGAGCGCATCCCCTATGGTGTCACCGTCGGGTTCATATAGCCCAGTCAGTTTCAAAACGCCGAACACGACCCACGATACAAAAGTGAAAAATAAGATTGAAAGTACGATAAAGCCCAACGCGCTAAAATCGTCTCCGCCCGACGTCCGGGTCGCTTTCATTATCCAGATGCCAAGAACCGTAATGGCTATGAGAGCACTAAGGTGAAGCGCCCTCATCTTATCGCGTCCGTTGATCGAGCTGGCGGGCGTGGGAAGTACTACAAGTACCACTAACTGAACCGCGTCTGCTACGGTGTCGAACACCAGACTCGCAGTTTTCTTCCAATCATCCATTTTCGCCCGTTTTAATAACGAGGGGTTGACGCTACGCTTCGCAAAATCGGCGCTGGCCACGTGAACTGCCAGGTTTTTTGCGGATCTATCCCCGAATTTGCGAAAGCGTCGTCCGCATCGACTATCATGACTTGCGTTTGGACCGCATTAGCGGGAATAGGCACTACGAAGGCAAAACATGCTGGCTTGTTTGGCGTTCGTTGATACGGGATCACTTGTGTGTTCAATGACTCGTACTGACGGTACGCAGACGGTGCAGCATACGTTGGCGACGTTCCTGTCGCCTCAGAAAAAAGATTAATTTGCCGCCCTAACGTTTCGTAGGTGAATGCGGCGCGACGGTCGTCGTACAGAAACTGTGCTCTTATCGTACTGTAGCGCGTATTGAGGCATCCGGTTCTGGCAGGTAGCGACCAATACTGCGAAAACTGCCGGACTCCGACATCGGCGTGGGCGTTTTCGAAATTCCGCGCCGGGTCACGTTCAGAATCATCCAATCCGTAAAAATGATAGTCGATGTATCTTTCAGGGCGGACATCATCACCATACGGTCCAATCTTTTTTCCCGAGCACGGGGAGATATAGCGACGTCGTTCTACCCGTATGTTGTTGCCGCCAACCGGAGCGGAGTTCGTTGTAAGAACCGTGTGCCGGCTCTTCACAATAAGAACGCCGGTAGGATATCTCGTCACAGGAACGACGTAGCCTAGCGACAGAGAGTTCAATCGCTGTTTGAATTCGTAACCATTCTGAGGGACGATCGCGTTGCTACCTATGCTGCCTAAGTTGACCAGATTGCGTTCAGCAAGGCTGTATTTCGAAAGGAGAAAAGCACATTGATCCGCGGCCAACACAGAGGAGGTCGTCAGGAACACCGCCAATCCCGCCGCAATCGGCCCGCATTTACCCATGGTTGTTGTGTCCTCAATCCCCGTACTACTACCTGGAATTGTCGTCGGGGGTGATTGCGTTGTCAAGCTGCTGATTGCACGATGCCTCATGGAGTCGCGACAAGCTCGCCGGCTTCAAGCGGCCGAGCTCGGTCGATTTCATCGACGCGCTGCCGCGCAATGCCGCCGGCAAGCTCCTCAAGCGCACGCTGCGGGAGCCGTATTGGGCCGGCCATGCGCGGCGGATAAATTAAGCGGTGCACTCATCAAGAGTGCTGGCTCGGTGTTGGGCTCGGGGTTCAATGTCGCGCGCAAGAGCGGACATCGCGTGGGTCCTGCTCAGTGTCGATGAATGACCCGAGAGAGATAGTCAGATGGCGAGAGCACATCTGCTCCCGCCATCTGTTGTTTCCGTCGAGGCGTATTATGGCGTGTCGCCGTACATGGCCTTCAGCCGGCCGTGCGCGTAGGCAAGAGCGGGCGGCATGTCCATTTTGCCGCCGATGATCTCGATATAGGCCCCGGATTTGCTGGCGCGGGCAGACTTCATCGCTGTCATCGAGTTCGCCAAGCGTGGTCACGCGCGCGGTGTACCAATCGGCGCAACCGAGCGCCTTCGGCAATTCGGCGTAGTTCCAAGGCGCGAGATCGTTGTAGGTCCAGTTCGGGTTTTCTTCCAGCGACCGCTCGATGAGATAGCCGCTATTGTTGAGGACGAAGACAATGACTTTGGCGTCGAACCGTCCCATGGCGCCGATGTCGTTCGCCGTCAGCTGATGCGAGCCTTCGCCGGTGATCAGCACGGTGCGCCGCTCGGGATCGGCAAGCGCGACGCCGAACGCAGCAGGCGTCGCCCAACCGATCGATCCCCACAGAACCTGCGCCTCGACGCGCACGCCGTCGGGGAGGATCATGGGCGTAACGCCCGAACTCGTGCTGCCGGTTTCAAGGACGACGGTGTCGCCCGCGCGCAGGAACGCCGCATAGCGGGGATAAAGCGCGGCCATTGTGATCTTGTCGGATGGCTTGCCGTTCACCGACGCAAGACCTGGCGGTGTTCCCCGATAGGGCGCCGATGATGGCTTGAGCTTGGCCAGTTCCGCGAGCACGTCGGCAAGCCGCACACCGGCAATGACATCGTCTCCGATCCTGACGTCGTTGAGCCCGACGGTAATGAAGCGGGATGGATCAAGCTTGGCGGAATAGGCCGCGGTGGTGATGTCGTTCAAATTGACGCCGCCCAGGTCGAGGACGAGATCGGCGCCTTCGACGATTTGCCGCGTTTTCGGATCCGACGCCGCGCCAGCATACATGCCGGCAAACTGTGGGTGGCTCTCGTCGATGACGCACTTTTCCATGAGCGTTGTGGCGAACGGACAGCCCAGCGCTTCGACCGCCTTCTGCGCCTGCTTCTGCAAGCCGAGCCGCGAAATTGTGAAGGCCGGAAATGCGACGACGGACTTCGCCTTTTTGATGCGCTCGGCGATGACCGCCATCGCCTTCTGCAACGCGGCCTGGTTCGATCGAAGCTCGATCGGCTTGACGTCAGCCGGCACGACCGGCGCCAGCGCGTAGTCCGATGGCACGGCGATATAGGCCGGCCGATTGTCGCGGCGCGCCTCGGCGATGACCCGCTCCATTTCGACGACGCAATTCTCCGGGTTGATGACCGCATGACAACACGCAGCGTCGCCGGACAAGTGGACGAAATTGCCGAACACGCCGTCGCCGAGGGTGTGATGGGTGATCTTGTGCACGCGCTGGTGCTGATAGGAGGGCATTCCGACGACGTGAAACACCAGCGATCGTTCCGCCTTGGCGCCCATCACGCCGTTCATGGCCGACAGCTCGCCGACGCCATAGGTCGTCGCCAGCATCGCCGCGCCCCGAACGCGCGCATAGCCGTCGGCGGCGTAAGACGCATTCAGCTCGTTGGCGCAGCCGATCCACTTCACCTTCGCGCTGCTGTCGACCGCATCGCAGATCGGAAACAGATAGTCGCCGGCAACGCCAAAGCAGTGATCGATGCCCTCTGCGGCGAGGCGCTCGACGATGTAATCGGCGACGCTGACCGCCTTCACTTTTCCTGATGTCTTGGTCTGCTGGACTTGTTGGGTCATAACGGTCTCCTTTTCAGCTTGTGGATGCGCCCCTGCCGCCTATCCCTTGCGTCCGCATTCGAACAGGAACCAGACGCGCCGTTCTGCTTCGTCAATCCAGTTCTCGAGCAGGCCCATGCTTGCCACATCGTCGAAGCCGCCGCAGACGAAGTGCGCGTCGCGCATGAAGCCGGCCAGCCGCTCGTTGTCGCTGCGAAGCTCGGCGAGCATCAGGGCCGGCGCGACGAAATCGGCGTCGTTGCCGGCGAGCCGCGCCAGGCGGACGACATGCTGGACCGACCTGAGCGTGCCGCCGCCGACTTTGCGGACGCGCTCGGCGATGGCGTCGGTGGTGGCAAGGATCTGCTCCGCCTGCTCGTCCAAAAGCAAGTGATAGTCGCGAAAGTGCGGACCGGTCATGTGCCAGTGAAAGTTCTTGGTCTTGAAATAGAGTGTGAACATGTCGGCCAGGAGTGTGTTGAGGGTTGCTGCGATCTTTGCCGCGCCCTCGCCGTTGTCGGCGTTCAAAAAAGATCTGCCATTGCCGTCGTCGCTGAGCGCGCTGGGAGTTCCATTCGCCATGCTTTATTTCCGCACCCGGTAGTTCCAGTCCGGCACTTTGTTGGACGCGGCCGACCGCAATCCTCTCTTCTAGAGGTTAGAATTATGAGTGAACGAGGCGCGCAATCTTTTACAAAACTATCATCTGTTTGACGTTCCCGCCGCGAAGCATGAAACGCCGCGTCGCGCGACGGGGCGTGCAAAGCGCCGAAAATCAAAAAGCGCAGCGGTTACGTGAAAGACTTCAGCGATTTGAATCCGCAAACTCGTGACCAGTGCAGTGTTGGACCAGTCGGAAAAGTCGCGCTTTGTACTCAAGGAGCTGCATTATGCTGAATGGTACGCCGACAGCACCCGCGTCCAGCGCCGAGCCGCTGCTTTACCTGACGGAATTACTTCATCGCGTTGGCAACGAGTACGCCAGCGCAATTTCGTTGGCATCGGTCATGGCATCGCGGGCGTCCAGCCCCGAAGCAAAGAGCGCGCTCGAAACTGTCATTGAACATCTGGTCCAGCTGGCCTCGGCTCATCGGGTGCTTTTGCCGCCCGTTGTCGACGGAACCGCTGACCTTGGCGACTACGTGACGCGGCTTTGCCAAGCCAAAGTGGCGGCGGAACTCGAGCGGCGGGGCACGACCCTGCGTCTTGCTGTCGTGTCCTCCGTGGCGCTCGACCATGTGCGCTGCTGGCGCGTCGGACTTATCGTTTCCGAGCTTATCACCAATGCGGCGCGCCACGGCTTGCCGCCAGGGCGCGGCGAAATTTTCGTTTCGGTCGCCGCCAACGCCGCCCAGGTCGTATGCCGGGTCAGTGACAATGGCGCGGCGACAGCGGCCTTCAGGCCAGGCCTCGGAACCCGTCTCGTCGATGCGCTTGCGGCGGAACTCGACGGTCATGTTGAGCGACGATTCGGTGAAGACGGAGCAACGATAACGCTCACGTTCCCGGCGCAGTCGCATCGATACGCACAATGGCCAGAAAGCTCGCCGCGCTCCGCGGTGGGCCAGCCTGTTGGCCGCATTCCGCGCAACCGTCAGCGATCCGCGCAGTCCGCAACGCCGGCCCGCCGTAGAATGGGAACGATGACGCGCCCTAGGGGTTAGATTGGCCTGTCAACCCTAGTCTTAGGTCAGTTCCTCGGGTTGGACCGCGAACTGCCTCGCATTTGAACAATTTGGCCGCTTCTTGTCGAAAAAGACTTCAATCGACGAATTGTGATCTAACCCATACTTATGGCGCATAGTTGCTACGTGTGCAGTGCCATAAATTACATTCCCAACATGGCTAAAAGTATCGAGCCCGATGAATACCCCTACGTGGGAGATCGTTCATGGCGACGAGCGATGGTTATGGACAGCGGCTTGGCGAGCGGCTGCGAGTTCGAAAACGCACCAGCGATCGTTACCAAGACACTACGCAAAGCCGAGATAGCCGTCACCGAAATTCGCTGCGATGACCCATTGCCGGGAATGAGCACCTCAATCCAGCGGGAAGATGCTTTTCTGGTCGAGTTGGAACTGCGGGATTTTCCCCATCGTGAATATTGGGAGGATGGCCGGCAAGCGCCGGTGTGCGACTTGCGGGCGGGCGAAAGCTGTATCCATGACTTGAAACGCGATCCCGTCGCTTTGCTCGACAAGCCCTATCACGCACTGTTTTTTTATTTGCCGCGTGCAGCGTTGAACGCGATCGCTGATGATGCCAGCGCCCCGCGAATTGGCGACCTGGACTGTGGGCCGGCCGCGGGCGTTAGTGACGCCACGATCGCCGGCCTCGGTGGTACGATACTGCCGGCGTTGAGCCATCCCCAGCAAGCCAACCGGTTGTTTGTCGACCACATCGCCATGGCGGTCGGGATTCATGTCGCTCAAACCTATGGCGGCATGCGGCCGGTGTTGCGGCCGGTCCGGGGCGGCCTCGCGCCGTGGCAGGAGCGACGCGCCAAAGAAATTCTCAGCGCCAACCTCGACGGCAGTGTGCTGCTCAAAGACGTAGCGCGGGAGTGCCGCCTGTCGGTGAGCCATTTCTCGCGGGCGTTCCGCCGCACTATGGGGGTAGCGCCGCACAACTGGCTGCTGACGCGCCGCATCGAGGTGGCCAAGGAGAAGCTGCGCGATGGCCGCTTGTCGCTTTCCGATGTGGCGTTGGCCTGCGGCTTCGCCGATCAAAGCCACCTGACCCGGGTGTTCACCGGCATGGTCGGCGTCAGTCCGGGCGCCTGGCGTCGGGCGCTGGATGAATAGCGAGCGGCGGAAGCGCCTAGCGGGAGATCGATCATGGCGACGAGTGATGGATACGGACAACGGCTTGGCGAGCGGTTGCGAGTCGAAAAGGCACCCGCGATCGTTACCAAGACACTGCGCAAAGCCGAGATAGCCGTCACTGAGATTCGCTGCGATGACCCGTTGCCGGGAATGACCAGCTCAGTCCAGCGGGAAGATGCCTACCTGCTCGGATTGACACTCCGCGATTTTGCCCATCGGGTATATTGGGAGGAGGGCCGGCAAACGCCGGTGTGCGACCTGCGGGCAGGCGACACGTGTATCCATGACTTGAAACGCGATCCCGTCACTTTCCTCGAAAAGCCCTATCACGTACTGTTTTTTTATTTGCCGCGTGCAGCGTTGAACGCGATTGCCGACGACGCCAGCGCCCCGCGAATTGGCGACCTGGACTGCAGGCTAGCTGCGGCCGTCAACGACGCCACGATCGCGGGCCTCGGTGGTACGATACTGCCGGCGTTGAGCGATCCCCAGCAAGCCAACCGGTTGTTTGTCGACCACGTCTCCCTGGCGGTCGGGATCCATGTCGCTCAAACCTATGGCGGCATGCGGCCGGTGTCGCGCCCGGCGCGGGGCGGGCTTGCGCCGTGGCAGGAGCGCCGCGCCAAGGAAATTCTCTGCGCCAATCTCGATGGTAGTGTGCCGCTCAAGGACGTAGCGCGGGAATGCCGCCTGTCGGTGAGCCATTTCTCGCGGGCGTTCCGCCGCAGCATGGGAGTAGCGCCACATAACTGGCTGCTAATGCGCCGCGTCGAGGTTGCCAAGGACAAGCTGCGCAATACCCGTTTGTCGCTGTCGGATGTGGCGTTGGCCTGCGGCTTCGCCGAACAAAGCCACCTGACCCGGGTGTTCACCGGCATGGTCGGCGTCAGTCCGGGCGCCTGGCGTCGGGCGCTGGATGAATAGCAGCAGACAAACTTGCGATCAGCGGGCCGCCTGTCAAACGCGTTTTCCTCATCCAATTTGTAGACTATCCTCGTCAATATTCAGTATTCGATGACGCCGGGATGCCACGGCCTTCTGGAACCTATTTGATTGACGGACAAGACATTGACGGACAAGACGTTGACGGACAAGACAATGGACCTCAGTCCACATGACGCCGTCTATCCCGTCACAAAAATTGCGTTGGTCCTGGACGCCCTGGCTGCAGAAGGTATCTCGAAAGAAGATGCGCTGAAGCGCCTACGCCTCTCCAAAGCTTCGATCGCCTCGCCTGCGACGCGCGTCTCGCTCAATCAGGTGATCGATTGCTACGGCTATGCCGCAGAGTGCTCACGGGATCCGCATTTTGCCTACCGCACCGGCCTGCGCTTTCACGTCTCTGCCTACGGCATGTATGGCTTCGCAATTTTGAGCGCCGTCGACTATCGCGAGACGATGCAATTCGCCGTCAAATACCATCAACTGGCGACGCCGTTGACCACCATGGAGTTTGCAGAAATCGACGGTTGCGGAGCATGGCGGCTGGAGCCATTGGCGCATCCACGCATCGATGCTCGTTTGTTCAAATTTATCATTGAAATGCAATTTGGCATCATCCTGTCGCTGCAGCGTGACATCATGGGCTCGTCTTTTTCAGCCAAAGAATTTCAGGTTACTTTCCCTCCGACTCACAACGCATCGGAGTATGCGGACCTGTTCGGGGCGCCGGTACTGTTCGGGCAGTCAGCGAACAGGCTGCTGTTCAATTCGCACTGGCTCGACGGTACACCGCGGCTTGGCAACGAAATCACGAACTCGACCGTGATGAGGCTATGCGACGCGCAAATAGAGGAATTTCAACTTCGCAAGGGACTCGTGGGCGAGGTTCGGCAGCTCCTCATGAAGAATCTCATGCGACCGAAGCAATTCGAAGATGTCGCGCAAAGTCTCAACATGAGCGCGCGCACACTTCGACGAAAGCTGCGTGAAGAAAATAGTTCGTTTCGTCAGGTGGTGGATGAATTGCGTCGCGATATGGCCATTCGATATTTACGCGACACCAATTTAACTGTGGAAGAAATTGCCGACACCCTTGGCTTCAGTGATGCCGCCAATTTCCGGAAGGCATTTCGGCGGTGGACCAAAACAACGCCACGCGAGTTCAAGGATGCGTCGGCCGGATAGATCGGTCGTTTCGCTTGCCGGCCGGTCGCTCGCGGAGAAATCCACGACTTCTCCTTGGCTGGCTGGTCCGCGGTGCAGCGACAGGCACGGACCGATCTGTCCCCGACGGGCCGCGATCGATTGGCCGTAAATCACCGGCATTTTGGCCGAACGTAACCGTTTCACCAACGGCGGATCGGCTTACCCCAACTGGCGTCTGGCGCGCCGACAACTAGCCGGGGCGGATTTCGCTTGGCCGGCTGTCCCTACTGCAGCGCTTGATTACAGGTCGGCTTGGAGATCGATCATGGCGACGAGTGATGGATATGGACAACGGCTTGGGGAACGATTGGGAGTCGAAAACGCGCCGGCGATCGTTACCAGGGCACTGCGTAAAGCCGAGATAGCCGTCACTGAAATTCGCTGCGATGAGCCGTTGCCGGGAATGACCAGCTCAGTCCAGCGGGAAGATGCCTTTCTGGTCGGGTTGGTACTCCGGGATTTTCGCCGTCGTGAATATTGGGAGGATGGCCGGCAAACGCCGGTGTGCGACTTGCGGGCAGGCGACACGTGTATCCATGACTTGAAACGCGATCCCGTCGTTCTCCTCGACAAGCCCTATCACGCACTGTTTTTTTACTTGCCGCGCGCAGCGTTGAACGCGATCGCCGATGATGCCAGCGCCCCGCGAATTGGCGACCTGGACTGTAGGCAGGCGGTGGGCCTCAACGATGCCACGATCGCCGGCCTCGGTGGTACGATACTGCCGGCGTTGAGCCATTCCCAGCAAGCCAACCGGTTGTTTGTCGACCACATCTCCCTGGCGGTCGGGATCCATGTCGCTCAAAGCTATGGCGGCATGCGGCCGGTGTCGCGGCCGGCGCGGGGCGGGCTCGCGCCGTGGCAGGAGCGACGAGCCAGGGAAGTTCTCAGCGCCAACCTCGACGGCGGTGTGCCGCTCAAGGACGTAGCGCGGGAATGCCGCCTGTCGGTGAGCCATTTCTCGCGCGCGTTCCGCCGCAGCATGGGGGTGGCGCCGCACCACTGGCTGCTGACGCGCCGCGTCGAGGTGGCCAAGGAGAAGCTGCGCAATACCCGTTTGTCGTTGTCGGATGTGGCGTTGGCCTGCGGCTTTGCCGATCAAAGCCACCTGACCCGGGTGTTCACCGGCATGGTCGGCGTCACCCCTGGCGCTTGGCGTCGGGCGCTCGCCGACTAGATGCGTACGATCAGCGGCTGGCTCTCATTTTTCCTCAGCAGGCCCCTGGAAGGCGCGCCAGTGCAATGATTCGGCGTACTCACGTCGGCACTTAACGACTTGCCGCGATCTCCGGCTTGCGTTGGTCATTCGCCGCATGACGGACGTGAGCTGACGGCGGCCGGCCGACACTATTGATGAATACATAGCCTTGATGAATACGTGGCCTTGCCCGCTGCAAAGTCGCCAAAGCCAATAGCTCGGCTATCGGCGTTCCGGCAAAATTCCTCTATAGTCATTCCAAACCCGATGGGGTGAGAACGGCCGTCCCACACAGCGAAGGGATGACGGCAATGCCGGTGACCTACGAGGCTTGGCTCGTCCTGCTGTCGATCGTCATGGCGATCCAGGGCGCCTATGTCGGCTTGAGCCTTGCCGTGCAAATTTCGCAAGCATCGGGCGCGCGCCGCCGCCTGCTGCTGGCCGGCGCCACCGTCTCATTCGCCGTCGCCATCTGGACCATGCACTTTGTCGGCATGCTCGCGGTACGGCTGCCGTTCCAGGTCGATTATTTGGTGCTGCCGACATTGCTGTCGTTCTTGGTGTGCGCGATCGTGGTCGGTGGAGCGGTCTATGCGACCAGTTCCGGGCCGCTGACGGTGCTGCGGCTGACGCTGTCGTCCTGCCTGATGGGTGGCGGCATTTTCGCCATGCATTATCTCGGCATGAGCGCGCTCGATGCCAGCACGCATATGATTCACGAGCCTATCCATGTCGCCGCCAGCATGGCGATCGCCATCGCCGCGTCCGGCCTGGCGCTGTGGCTCGCGACCGGCCGGGGAGGGCGGCCGCCGCTGATCCTGTCGTCGGTCGCGTTCGGCGTCGCCATTTCCGGCATGCATTACACGGCGATGACCGGCGTGACGCTCTATCCCTTCGTCACGACGGCGTCCGGCGCGCCGGCGCTGTCGACCGATCTGCTTGCCATCGTCGTCGCCGTGGTGGCGTTCTGCATTTCCGGAATATTCTTGTTGCTGTTGTTGCCGGATTCCGCCCGCGTGGAAGCGGAGCCGCTGGCGGTCACTGGCGGCGCCGCCATCAAGCAAGCGATCACGGAGGTTGCAGCCGTGCCGTCAGCGCCGGCGGCGGCCACCGTCGCGCCGGAGCAGGACATCGAATTCGGCCGCGGCGGTTATGCGCCGCTCGGCGGCGCCGGCGCGCCGCCGCGACGCTTTGCCCGCCATCTGCCGATCGAACGCGACGGCGGCACGCATTTCCTTGCCGTTGAGCAGGTCGTCGCGGTGCATGCCAACGCGCACTACACCACCCTCTTCGATGGCCGCGACAAGCTGTTCTGCCCGCTTGCCATCGGCGACGTCAAATCGCGGCTCGACGGCAGCCGCTTTTTCCGCGTGCACCGCAGCCACATCGTCAATATCGATCGCGTCGTCGGCTACAAGCGCTCCGGCGATAACGAGATGGTCGAGATGGCAGGCGTCGATCATTACCTCGTGCCGGTCAGCCGCAGCCGCATCGGCACTCTGAAATCGCGCATCGCCGCTCTCAACGGCACCGAGCCGGACGCGGTCCGACGACGCCATCGTTTTGCAACGCAATAAAACTGCCGCGATTCGATCAATTGCGTCAGCGACCTTGACGCAATTCGTGCGGCCTCGGCCGCCATTCGTGCAAAGCCGCGGCTTTTGGTGCATTCGCTGGCGCTTGGTGCACGCAAGATTGCTGCTGCGCCGCACAACTCGCCAGACTTGAATCACTATAGGTTTGGGTTCCGACAGGTATTGCGCCCGCTCGCAGACGGCCCTGGTGATGACCTTGGCCGGGCAGAACGGCGCCAGGGAGGATGCTCCATGATACCAGGCGCTTTCGCCTATCATCGCCCGTCATCCGTCAAAGAAGCCGTCGGCCTGCTTGCGCAATTCGGCGACGACGGCCGCGCGCTCGCCGGCGGCCACAGCCTCATCCCGATGATGAAGCTTCGCCTCGCCACGCCGGCGAACCTGGTCGATCTCGGCGGCATCGCCGATCTCAAAGGCATCCGCGCCGAAGGCAACGACATTGTCATCGGCGCGATGACGACGCAGCACGATGTCATCGGCTCGCATCTGCTCGGCGAAAAAATCCCGATCCTGCGCGAAGCCTCCGAGCAGATCGCCGATCCGCAGGTGCGCTATCTCGGCACGCTTGGCGGCAATGTCGCCAACGGCGATCCCGGCAACGACATGCCGGCGGTGATGCTGTGCCTCAACGCCACCTATCACGTCATGGGCAAAGGCGGCGAGCGCCGCATCGCCGCGCGCGAATTCTATCAGGGCGCCTATTTCACCGCGCTGGAGGCCGGCGACGTATTGACCGCGGTGCGCATTCCGATGCCGGCAGCGGGACACGGCCACGCTTACGAAAAGCTCAAACGCAAGGTCGGCGATTACGCGACCGCTGCCGCGGCTGTCGTGCTGACCATGAGCGGCGGCAAAGTCGCTGGCTGCTCGATCGGCCTGACCAACGTCGCCGAGACGCCGTTATGGGCGCAGGAGGCGGCGAGGATCCTGACCGGCTCGACGCTCGATGCGGCGACCATGAAGCGCGCGGTCGCTGCCGCCGAGGCGATCACTGCGCCCGCGACCGACGCCCGCGGCCCCGCGCAATACCGCACCAAGATGGCCGGCGTTATGCTGTCGCGCGCGCTCGCCCGGGCCAAAGCGCGCGCTCGCGGCTGATCATCGGGAGGCAAGGACAATGGCCAAATCGCACGTCACGATGACGGTGAACGGCAAGACCATCGAAGCTTTGGTCGAGCCGCGCACCTTGCTCATCCACTTCCTGCGCGATCATCAGAACATCACCGGCCCGCATATCGGCTGCGAAACCAGTCATTGCGGCGCCTGCACCGTCGACCTCGACGGCAAGTCGGTGAAATCCTGCACCGTGTTCACGGTGCAGGCCAATGGCAGCGATATCCGCACCATCGAAGGCATGGCGAACGCCGACGGCACGCTGCATGCGCTGCAGGAAGGTTTTCGCGAAATGCACGGGCTGCAATGCGGCTTCTGCACGCCGGGCATGATCGTGCGCGCCTATCGCCTGCTGCAGGAGAACAAGAATCCGTCGGAGGAGGAAATCCGCTACGGCATTTCCGGCAATCTCTGCCGCTGCACCGGCTATCAGAACATCGTCAAAGCCATTCAATTCGCCGCCGCGAAACTCAACGGCGTGGCTTTCCAGGAGGCCGCAGAATGAACGCTCAAACCCCCACCTCCGCCGAACGCGCCGAAAAGCTCGAAGGCATGGGCTGCAAAAGGAAGCGCGTCGAGGACATCCGTTTCGTCCAGGGCAAAGGCAACTATGTCGACGACCTGAAATTGCCGGGCATGCTGTACGGCGATTTCAACCGCTCGCCGCATGCGCATGCGCGCATCAAGAAGATCGACACCACCAAGGCCGCGGCGGTGCCCGGCGTCGTTGCGGTGATCACCGCCGAGACGCTGAAAACCGTCAACCTCGCCTGGATGCCGACCTTGGCCGGCGACGTGCAAATGGTGCTGGCCGACGGCAAGGTGCTGTTCCAAAATCAAGAAGTCGCGTTCGTCATCGCCGAGGACCGCTACGTCGCCGCCGATGCCGCCGATCTGGTGGAGGTGGAGTACGAGGCGCTGCCGGTCAATGTTGATCCGCTCAAGGCGATGACCGCTAACGCGCCGATGATCCGCGAGGACCTGAAAGACAAGACCGACGGCGCCCACGGCAAGCGCAAGCACTATAATCACATCTTCTCCTGGCAGGCCGGCGACAAAACGGCGACCGACGCGGCCTTCGCCAAGGCCGACGTGACAATCAAGGAATTCATCGCATATCCGCGCGTGCATCCGTGCCCGCTCGAGACCTGCCAATGCGTCGCCTCCTTCGACAAGATCAGAGGCGAACTGACGTTATGGGGCACGTTCCAGGCGCCGCACGTCATCCGCACGGTCGGCTCGCTGATCTCGAAAATTCCCGAACACAAAATCCACGTAATCGCGCCCGACATCGGCGGCGGCTTCGGCAACAAGGTCGGCGCCTATCCTGGCTATATCTGCGCGATCGTCGCCTCGATCGTGACCGGACGTCCGGTCAAGTGGGTCGAGGACCGAATCGAGAATCTGTCGACCACGGCTTTCGCCCGCGACTACCACATGGACATGGAGATCGCCGCGACCAAGGACGGCAAGGTCACGGCAATGCGCTGCACACCATCGCCGATCACGGCGCCTTCGACGCCTGCGCCAATCCGACCAAATAGCCGGCCGGGATGTTCGGCATCGTCACCGGCTCCTACGATTTTCCGGCCGCGCACGTACTAGGTCGACGGCGTCTACACGAACAAGGCGCCGGGCGGCGTCGCCTATCGCTGTTCGTTCCGCGTCACCGAAGCGGGCTATGCCATCGAGCGCGCCATGGACATCATGGCGAAGAAGCTCGGCATGGACCCGGTCGAACTTCGCATCAAGAACCTCGTCCGACGCGAGCAATTCCCATATCCCTCGGCGCTCGGCTGGCAATACGACTGCGGCGACTATCAGAACGCCATGAACAAGGCGCTGGAAAAGATCGGCTACAAGAGCTGCGCGACGAGCAGAAAGCAAAGCGCGAGGCGTTCCGGCGCGGCGAGACGCGCGAACTGATGGGCATCGGCGTCTCCATCTTCACCGAGATCGTCGGCGCCGGTCCATCCGCGACTGCGACATTCTCGGCATCGCGATGTTCGACTCCGCCGAAATTCGCATCCATCCGACGGGCGCGGCATTTGCGCGCTCGGCACCAAGTCGCAGGGGCAGGGGCACGAAACGACCTAGGCGCAGATCATCGCCACGGAACTGGGATTGCCGGCCGACAACATCATGGTGGAGGAGGGCGATACCGACACGGCGCCGTACGGTCTTGGCACCTACGGGTCGCGCTCACGCCGGTCGCCGGAGCCGCGACCGCCATGGCCGGCCGCAAGATCAGGGCGAAGGCGCAGATGATCGCGGCCTACATGCTCGAAGTGGATGAAGAGGATCTGGAATGGGACGTCGACCGGTTCCGGGTGAGGGCAGTCCGGAAAGATTCAAGACCATGAAGGAGATGGCATGGGCGGCGTATACGAAGTGCCGCCCGGCATGGAGCCGGGCCTCGAAGCGATCAATTACTACGATCCGCCGAACATGACCTTTCCGTTCGGCGCCTATATCTGCGTCGTCGATGTCGACGTCGATACCGGCGAAACCAAGGTGCGGCGTTTCTACGCGCTCGACGATTGCGGCACCCGCATCAATCCGATGATCATCGAGGGGCAGATCCATGGCGGCCTGACCGAAGCGTTCGCCATCGCCATGGGCCAGGAGATCCATTACGACGAGGAAGGCAACGTCATGACCGCCTCGTTCATGGATTATTTCCTGCCGACCGCGGTTGAGACGCCGAACTGGGAAACCGACTGGACCACGACGCCGTCGCCGCATCATCCGATCGGCGCCAAGGGCGTCGGCGAGAGCCCCAATGTCGGCGGCGTGCCGTGCTTCTCCAATGCGGTCAACGATGCCTTCGCTTTCCTCGGCTCGACCCACATCCCGATGCCGCACGACCATTGGCGCACCTGGACGGTGGCGGAGAAGCTGGGGCTGCATGGCTGATCGCTAGCCGCCAAAGTCCTGCCCGGCCTTGTGCCGGGCGTCTATTCGACACAAGAGAACCAAAAACGTGGATGGCCGGGAAAGCCCGGCCATGACGGAGCGGGGTTATCGTCGCTCAATGACCCGCAAGCGCGAAGAGATCGCGGACAGGCTTGCTGCCGTCGGTTACATCGCCGATCGCGACATCGCCACCGCCTCTGGCTGATGGATATCCTCCGCCGCCCGCTCCTGCTTGAAGGCGAAGCCGGCGTCGGCAAGACCGAGGTCGGCAAGGCGCTGGCCGAGCGTGCACATCGCCGAGCTCATTCGCCTGCAATGCTACGAGGGCCTCGATCAGAACGCCGCGCTCTACGAATGGAATTATCAGCGCCAACTGCTCGCCATCAAGGCGCGCGAGGGCATCGGCGAAAACGCCAATGGATCGAGGAGCACATCTTCTCCGAACGGTATCTGCTCGAGCGACCGCTCCTAGCGGCGATCCGGCAACAGCCGCCGGTCTTGCTGATCGATGAAATCGATCGCGCCGATGAGGAATTCGAAGCCTTTCTGTTCGAGCTCCTGTCCGACTCCAGATCAGCATTCCCGAGCTCGGGACGATGAACGCTATCTCGGTTCCGCGCGTGGTATTGACTTCGAATGGCACGCGCGAACTGTCCGATGCCTTACGCCGGCGCTGTCTTTATCACTACGTCGACTTTCCCGG
>CAWDQG010000018.1:0-40164 GCA_963804405.1 uncultured Alphaproteobacteria bacterium
ATTAAGAGTCAGCGGGTCAATTCCCCGCAACCAGTTAGATCAACTCGCCGGGGCACCGGGTTGTTTCAGCGGGTGCGCGCGGGCGAAGGCGTCGATCGTGGAAAGCGAATTAGCGATCCGAGTGAAATTCGAAAACCGCGTGGTGTCGACCGAGAAGAATTGTGCTCCCGCAGCTTGGCTCGCGAGGCAGACGTCGGCGAGCGTGATCGCGTCGCCGTGGCAATAGCGACCGGTGGCCGAGTCTCCCAGGTGCGTTTCGAGTGCAGTGAGCGCGGCCGTGTGCCAATGCTGGCACCATTTGGTGCGGGTCGGCTCGTCGAGCTTAAATTCGTGTTCTAGATATTCGCGCACGCGCGGCACGATCAGCGGGTGTAAGTCGCAGGTGATGATTTGTGCCAGTCATGGCTTCGTTTATTTCCGCGACGTTTCGTTTAATGATCATCCCGTCGGGTGCGGATTGTACGAGCGCAAGGCGTGGCGTAAGCGGAGTGATGCCATGCGACGGAACGTCGGCACGATGAACTCGCCGGATTTCGCCGAGATGACCCCCACCTCGTCGCGCCGGCGGCGAGGTCGCGCGCATAGTTGTCTATTTGCAATTGCAGCTCTAATCCGTTGAGCTGCCGAGCTGGCATTATTCCGCTCTTTCTCGCGAACATGTAGCCGTTCTTTTCGAGATTCTTCTTCCTGCTCCTTCGTAAGATCGTTGCCAACGGTTCCGTTGAGCTGAACTTCCTGTGATTTAAGCTCTCTGTATCGAGACCGCCTGTGCCAAAGCGCACATATCCTGTCGCTGGTGGCCTTGCGCTCCGACGCCAGGGTATCCGTCTTTCCGTCGACTATCGGGTCGACGATCTGCTGAAACTCAGTTTCGGCCACGACGTCATGGCTCCGAAAGCCCGTAGAGGGTCACGGCCAAGTCTGGAGGTGCCAGCAGGCTGGGCAGCAAAGAACCGGCGGTGCTGATAGCCAGGTATTAGCCACGGCCACGCGGGACGGCCTGCCTTCCGAGGCCTCCTCGGCATATTCAGGTGTGATCAGAAAAGGATGGGGCCCCGGTGCCGGGATCGCCGGGGCTCCAAGCGATCTCATTCAACACGAGTTGTGAGATCGAGATCGCAGCCGTGGTCATGCAAGCGGTGGGCCAAGTCGGTTCCGGCGTGGACGAGGGGTGCCAAATCGCGATTCCGCGCGAAATCGAGCGGCGGTGTCGACTTCGGCCGGCCTGATTCGTGGTTAATGTCTGCGCAGCGGGCGATCGGTGGCTAAATTGGAGGCAATGCGGCAAATAGCGATTTCGAGAAAATCCGCTCGTCCCCGCGAAAGCGGGGGACCCAGTTGCTTACAATTCCCGCTTGCGCGGGAATGAGCGGCTAAGAGCATCGTATTCGCGCTACCTATTCACTACTCGCCACTCGCCGGCCCCGTAGGGCATTCAAAACGGCGTGCGGCTGCGCATTGCCGCCGCCAGCGTGCCCTCGTCGAGATAGTCGAGTTCGCCCCCGACCGGTACGCCATGCGCCAGCCGCGTGACTTTGACATTGGCGTCGTGGAGGAGGTCGGTGATGTAGTGGGCGGTGCTCTGGCCATCGACCGTGGCATTGAGCGCCAGGATGATCTCATGCACCGCCGGCTCGTGGGCGCGCTTGACCAGCGCATCGATGGTGAGGTCGTCGGGGCCGACGCCGTCGAGCGGCGAGAGCGTGCCGCCGATCACGTGATAGCGCGCATTGATGGCGTGCGCCCGCTCCAGCGCCCAAAGATCGGCGACATCGGCGACGACGACGATGGCGGACGGGTCGCGCCGCGCGTCGGTGCAAACTGTGCACGGATTTTGCGTGTCGATATTGCCGCAGATTTTGCACACCTCGATTTTTTCGATCGCGGTCTGCAGGGCGGCGGCGAGCGGCGCCATCAGGAGCTCGCGCTTCTTGATCAGGAACAACGCCGCGCGCCGCGCCGACCGCGGCCCGAGCCCGGGCAGGCGGGCGAGCAGCTGGATCAGGCGTTCGATTTCGGGACCGGCGGCGATCGCGGGCATTGTCAATCCGCCCAGAACAACTTCAGCCCCGGCGGCAGCGGCAGGCCGCCGGTTAGCGCCTGCATGCGTTCCGCATTATCGCCTGCAGCTTGCGCGGACCATCGGCGGCTGCGGCGACGATCAGATCCTGAAGAATGTCTTTTTGGTCCGGCCGCAGCAGGGAATCATCGACCTGCGCGGCGCGCACTTCGCCCTTGCCGGAGAGCTTCAGCGTCAGAAGCCCGCCGCCGGCGGTGCCTTCGACCTCGATGCGGTCGAGCTCGGCCTGCATCGCCTCCATCTTCGATTTGAATTCGGCGGCCTGTTTCATCAGGCCCAAAAAATCAGCCATCGCGTTACCTATTTTGGCATTTCCCGGGCGCGGCGCACCGCGAAGTGGTGCGCCGCAGAACCGGGATCGTTAAGAACTCGGAGCTTATTACGATCCCGGATCAACTGTACATCACTGCGTGCTGCACCGCGCCCGGGAAACGCTTGCTGTTCGTGCTCATCGTTCCTCGTCCGTTGGATCGCCGCCACCGCCAGCGTCGAACGGCAACTCCTCCATCGCGCCGGGGCCGGCGGGCGTTCGCACATCGACGATCTCGGCGCCGGGAAAGCGGGTGAGCACCGCCTGCACCAAGGGATCGCCGCGCACGCCGTCTTTCAGCTCGGCCTTGCGCATCTGCGCTTGCGCATAAAGGCTCGGTTGACCGGCCTCGGCGGACACGATCACCATCCAGCGCCGCCCGGTCCAGTCGGCAAGCTTCTTCGACAGCTCGCCGGTGAGCGCCTTCTGCGCGCTCGGTTCGAGGCTGAATTCCAGCCGGCCGTCTTCGAAACGCACCAGGCGCACGTCGCGCTCCAGCGCGCTCTTCAGCCCGAGGTCGCGTTTTTCGGCGGCGAGCGCCACCAGCTCCTCAAAGCTTTGCAGCGCCAGCGCCGCGACTTTCGCCTCGTCGCCACGCGCCACCGGCTCGGTCGCCGGCAAATCGGCGGGTGCGGTGGCGAGCGCCGCGCGCGTTGATCCACGCGGCATCTCTGCACGCGGTATCTCTGCACGCGCCACGTCGGATGATCGTGGCGCTTCGGCACGCGCCGACATCTCAGTCCGTGGCGACGCCTGCGCGCCCGGCGCCGCTGAAGCGCCGTTGCCGCGCGCGGAATCGCCGAGCGAGCGGATCACCTCGTCGGGCGTCGGCAGGTCGGCGGCATAGGCGATGCGCACCAGCACCATCTCGGCGGCGGCGAGCGGGCGGCCGGCGGCCGCGACTTCCTCGATCCCCTTGAGCAGCATCTGCCAGGTGCGGGCAAGCACGCGCATCGAGAGTTTCGCCGCGAACGCGCGCCCGCGCGTGCGCTCGGCTTCGGTGAGCGACACATCGTCGGCCAGAGCCGGCACGATCTTGACGCGGGTCACGAAGTGGGTGAACTCGGCGAGATCGCCGAGCACCATCGCCGGATCGGCGCCGGCATCGTATTGCTCGCGCACCTCTTGGAGCGCGCGCGGCAGATCGGCGCGCATCAAAGCTTCGAACAGATCGATGATCTTGGTGCGGTCGGCAAGGCCGAGCATCCCCCGCACGTCCTCGGCGCGCACCGGGCCCGCGGCGTGGGCGATCGCCTGGTCAAGGAGCGACAGCGCGTCGCGCACCGAGCCTTCCGCGGCGCGCGCGATCAGGCCCAAAGCTTCCGGCTCGGCGGTGATGGCTTCCTTCTCGGCGATGCCTTGCAGATGCTTGACCAGAAGCGCCGTGTCGACCCGGCGCAGATCGAAGCGCTGGCAGCGCGACAGCACGGTGATCGGGACTTTGCGGATTTCGGTGGTGGCGAACACGAACTTAGCGTGCGCCGGCGGCTCTTCCAGCGTCTTGAGCAGCGCGTTGAAAGCGGCGCCCGAGAGCATGTGCACTTCGTCCAGGATATAGACTTTGTAGCGCGCCGACACCGGCGCGTAGCGGATCGCCTCGTTGATGGCGCGCACGTCCTCGACGCCGTTGTGGGAAGCCGCGTCCATCTCGATGACGTCGAGATGCCGGCTTTCCATGATCGCCTGGCAATGCACGCCGAGCGTCGGCATGTCGATGGTCGGGCCGGTGATCGAGCCGTCGGGCAATTCGTAATTGAGCGCGCGCGCCAGGATCCGCGCCGTCGTGGTCTTGCCGACGCCGCGCACGCCCGTGAGCACCCAGGCCTGCGGGATGCGCCCGGTCTCGAACGCGTTCGAGATGGTGCGCACCATAGCGTCCTGGCCGATCAGGTCGGCGAAGGTCGACGGCCGGTATTTGCGCGCGAGCACGCGATAGGAGCCGGCGGCGTTTGGGGTCGTGGCGTCGTTCATCGCGAGAAATATAGGTTCGTAGCCCGGATGAGCGTAGCGAAATCCGGGCTGGGTGCCAAAGCCGGCAGAGCATCCCCGCATGTCGCTACGCTCATGCGGGCTACGTGTCGGTGTGAGAAGGGTGGGAGGCTGACGAGCGACCCGAACCGCGCTCGTTAGGGCTGCTTCCTTCCGGACCTGACCCGGTTGGCGAGTGGCTCGTCCACCGCCAACCTCCCGCCTCCTATATCGGCCGGAGAAGGGGAGAAAGCAAGCGGCCGCGTTGGCGGCTACATTGGTCATTGCCGGGGGAGGATTTTCCGCCGGCTTTGGCCCGGGCCGGCGGCCATCCCGGCTTTCGGTGAAACCTAGCGTCCTTCCACCTGAAGGATTTCGGTTAGCCAGCCTTCGAGCCATTGCAGCGCTGCCTGGTCCGCGAACACGTCCGACTTGGCGTCGTGAAAGAGACAATCTCCGATCCGCTTGGCACCGAGCGAAGAGAATATTTCATCAAACTTGCGCGGGCCGCCGCAGAATGTGGTGAAGTAGGTCATATCGCCCAAGCCCACCACCCCGTAGCGGATGCGCGAAAGATCCGGACGCTCTTCAGTGAGCTCGGCGAAGAATGCTTGTCCGTTGTCAGGTATGTCCCCGGTTCCGTAAGTCGATGAGCATACGATAAACGTCCGATATTGTTCAAAAAAGCGAGATATGCGCGTTTTCCATGTTGATCACGCGCGCGGCCAATCCAAGTCCTTTAATTTCCTGCGCCGTTTCATCAGCGACCATCTCGGCCGTGCCGCTCATGCTCGCCACCAGCAACACAATTGATTGGTCGGTAAAACTCATCCTTCGCCTCTCGCAAATCCGAGAGCTCAGTTGTTTTGGTGCATTTGAAGGGGAGAGGGTTCCTTCAAGAAGCCGTTCTCCCGATAATAGCGCTCAGCTCCGGCCGCCAACGGGATAGACGTCGCCGCGATCTTGTGCGGTTGCAGCGGGTAGGTGACCGGACTGTCCGCCGGCGGAATGTGGCGATACTGACTTTCCAGGATGTCAGCTGTTTCGCACAGCACCGACGCGACAACGTACGCCAGGTCGTCCGCAAGGTCGTCGCGGCAAAAAAGCAGAAAGTCCGAGAAATTAAGTGCCTGCAATGGCCCGGGCAGTCCTGGAAACCTGTTGGCGGAAATGTTGATGCGTTTCCATTTGAACCTGTCTTCGACCAGTGCGAGAGCTTTATCTTCGAAGGGCAGGAAATTCATCGTCTTCGCGGCGCACAAGTCCCGCCAGTACGGCGTCATGATTGCTTCGAACAGAACCGCGTCGGCTTTTCCGGCGGTGGCCAGAGGAATCGTATCCCAAGGCGCTTCCCCTAATAACAACTTGCCACCCCACG
Source organism: uncultured Alphaproteobacteria bacterium (assembly GCA_963804405.1). Lineage (GTDB taxonomy): Bacteria > Pseudomonadota > Alphaproteobacteria > Rhizobiales > Xanthobacteraceae > BOG-931. Next base: position 5,737 of record CAWDQG010000018.1, read on the forward strand.
ACTCGATTGTCGCCGCTGGAACGCCGGAAGCTTCAAGCATGCGATGAGCTGCAAATCCCGTCATGTTGACGCCATCATCCCACGCCGTGGAGAGGCGGAACGCCGGACGCTTGACGCGCAGATCGGCAAAGCTCTCAACGCCGAAGCGCGCGTCGATCGCGAATACGAGCCCGTCATCCTGCGGCAGCGTGCCGAGGGCACGGAGTTGGCCGACATCCCCCCGCTCGTTGATGCCACAACCCTCGAAAATCGTGCGGCCAAAACCGGCAGGGACGAACAGCGCGATTTGAACATCGCCGTTGAGGACAGCGTCTATAGCGTCGGTTCCGCCCCGGCCAGCCCAGGTGGCAAATCTCGAACCGGGCGGAGAACGCCGCCACAGCTCTGCGCTGATCCATCCGCAGATGCGATGCAGGTTGGCGATCCCCCAGTCCCCCATCATGTGCAGTGTAATGGGGCGATCCAGCCGAGCTTCCATAACTGATCCTTTGACAATCCCTCGCTGCCGGGTATATTTGAAAAATAGGTAGATATCTACCAAAAAAGCACATCTACCAAAAGAGCTACATCTACAAAAGAGCCACATCTACAAAAGAGCACATGAGCAAACTGCGAGCCTTGCCTCTCCTTGCTATCGCTGTTGCCGACAGCGACCTCGTACCGCTGGAACGCAGCGTCGGTTATCACGTCCGGCAATTGGCCGAGAGTTGGGAAGACGTGATGGATCAGAGCGCCGAAGCGCACGGGGTGACAGTGAGCCAGTGGCGCTACCTGCGCGAACTTTGGGAAGAAGACGCGCTAACCGTGGGCGACCTCACGCGCCGGGTCGGTCGTCAGGGGCCAACGACGGTTGTTGCGGTTCAGCTCTTGGAAAAAGCGGGATTGGTGACGGTGGCAAAGTCGGCCGAAGACCGGCGTAAGAGCTTGGTCTGCTTGACGCCTCGCGGCAAAAGGCTGGCAGCGACGATGTCGCCCCTCATCAGGGACGTTAATGACCGTGCGATGGCCGATCTGTCCGACGCAGAAATTCGCACGTTCAAACGTCTAGTCGTACGCATCCAGCGAACGCTCGATCTGGAATGCCGAAACCGCAACGCGTGGTCGGAGCGACGCACTCGGCAATTGGCCAAAGAAGTGGGTCTTTAAAAATCGAGCAGAACAAAGGGTGGAAGCAGCATGCCGCAATTCATCACCATTCACCGCGCACCGGGTCTAAAAAGCGACGAGATGGTACAAAACGCCCCTCATGTGCTCGGGGCCAAGATCGCGGTGTTCAAGCAAATCTATGCAAACATCGCCTCGGGACTTATCGTTTCGGTGTTCGAGGCCGACTCCAAGGAAAAGCTCGAGGAACAGATGGAAGTGCTCGGCTTCCCAATCGACGAAACGCATGAAGTGCATTTTGCGGCGTCGCGCGGCGAGTTGGAGCAAATGCTCAAACAGCACAGCAAATGATCCAGGGAGGCACTGCGATGTCCGATGACAAGCTCGTCATCCCGCCGCCGCGTAGCGATCGGCCGCCAATGCACAGCAACGCGTTCGACGTGATGCAAGGTAGCAACACTCAGCTTAAGCCCCTGTTTCCTTATTTGCATCCGGGGGCGATGGTGCCAGCCTCCGCGCTCCTGATTGGCGGTCCGGACGCCGATTACGGACACTTCTTCCATCACAATACGCAGCACGAGATCGCCCTCGCATTAGCCTGCAATGGCGCGATGCTGCCAACTGGTCAGGTCTTCATTGGGGCGGTGATACACGGGGTGAATTCGTTTTTGAAGAAAGAGAAGGACCCGAACTCATTCTGCGCATTTGTGATTACGCAAATGCAGGCCGAATCCGGCGTGCAGACGGAAGGCTGCAGCTTGCGCTGCGCCAAGTGCCACGAACAAATCTTCTTCAAGGAATTTGATGCTACGCCGCAGCCTGACGCAACCGAGGCCAATTTTCCCATGCCATCGGTCGCGGCGTTGCCGGGGCTATTCGCGGAATACAACAACGACAAGGCGCGTCACGTCTGCGCCAAATGCGGCCACATAAACCGTGAATTTCCGGTAGCCGCATGGGGCTGGGACAAATACGCCGATCAGAGCGCGGCGGCGATAGCCGCGCGGCGGACTCTCACGGATGCAGCGAGCGCGGCAGCATAACAGCAGGCGCGGCCATGCGAAAAAAAACCTTCCAACTGTGGCGCGAGGCGGCAAAGGTCGGTGCCTACGCCGAGATGCCGATGTTGCCCGACGACAAGCAGGTGCAGGTGCATCTCAGCAAGAATGATCGGCCGCAGCCGTTCCACCTCATCTGCGGCAAGGATACATTGCTTGCGCTCATCTCCGGCGCCGCGAAGGTCGAGTTCAAGGGCACGGGAATTGATCACTTTGCGCTCAAGCCCGGAAGCTTCGTTTACGTGCCCGCTGGTGCTCCCCACCGCATCGTTCCGGCGGAGATCAGTATCATGATGCGCTACAAACAGATGCATGCCGGGCTCGAGGGCGTAGCGTGGTATTGCGACAGTTGCGATGCGGAGATCTATCGAGAGGTGTGGGACACCGCCACGACACTGTCGCAGGCGAAATACCAGGAGGTTTCCTCCCATTTTGCCGCCGACGCATCGCAGCGGACGTGCCGCCACTGCGGATCGACCCATCCGGCGCCTGATTTGGCAGACTTTCCTTGGTCCGAAGTGGCTCGCGAAATCGCAGCTGAGTCGTCCGGTACGTGAGAAGGCTACGTTCGGTCCAAGTGGTGATGGCTGCAGCGACAAAGCCGCACCGGACCGTCGCCCGCCGCAGATTTAAAACACTGCCGGTTTGGCATGAGTTCACAAAGCAAATGACATCCTTTACGTACCGCTGTCCGAACACGGGAGCCACGGTCCAGGGCTTTATTGTCGTCGAGGAGATTCCGGAGCGCTTCAATTTTGAGCCCGAAGACGGTCCCTATAAGTCGATGTACTGCGAAAGTTGCCGACAGGCTCACTTTGTGAACGTGAGGACCGGCAAGATTTTGGGCGAAGATGACGATGACGAAGCGGCCATCAATTCCGGCTGAGCGGTAGCGAACGGGAGAGACGCTGGCGCAGCTTCCCAAGGAGCGCGAAACAAACGGGAGGCGCTGCTTGCGCGAAATCCGGCGCCTGATGTCGGCGTTGGGTCATGAAAGTCGATTGTGACCCGCCTGACCAGTGTCCGCTTCACCCCGATGGCGACCAGACATCCGACATCGAACGAGGTCGCAGAGGGGCCAAAAGGCGACATTCTGGACCCTACTAAAATGGCTGCGCAAAGATTTGCGTTAGTCGGCACCCGAGGGCTACGAAGCCGATAGAAGCCCGAAATCGCCAGGGCGCTTGCATTTCCTGAACACCCTGGTTACACACCGGATCCGCGGTAACCGCGCGCAAATTATGCGAGTCGCGCCGCGCCATTCATAACAGAGAAGCTTTAGCGTCATGAGTACGCCGCACAACCATCATTTCATTCCCGCTTTCTTTTTGAAGCGGTGGGCTGGCTCCGATGGCAAGCTCGTCGAGTATTCGATCAAGCACGACAAACTTATTGCAAAGCGAGTTGGTCCGAGCGCTACCGGCTATGAGTATGACCTATACGCATTTCCAGACTTACCGCCGGAGACCGCGCAGTTCATCGAACAGAAGTTTTTTGATTATGCAGACCGCACGGCTTCGAAGGCCCTTGAGCTTCACTTGGCCAATGCAGACCGTTCCGCATGGACCGTTGAGTTGATTGGCGCATGGTCGCGTTTTGTTATCGCGCTTCATCTGCGTCATCCCGATGCCATGCCCGAATTACGCATCGCTGCTCAAAGCGTTTGGGATGGAAGCGGACAAGACTCGCAGCAACGATACGAGGAAATACGAAAGCCAGAAGACCCGGCGATGTTCGATGATTTCATCGCTCTCCGCGATCCGCTCATCGGAACAAAGATGCGCGTCAATCTGATTATAAAGTCGTTGGACAATGACATTCTAAGCAAGCACATCAATAACATGTCGTGGGCTATTGTCGATGTGTCGTTTGCCCGCAATAGGCTGCTTATGAGTGATCGATCCGTCCTATTACGTGGCTCAACCAGCCGCGCGGCTATATCACCCTTCCCGTGGGTCCGACAAAACTGTTTTTGGCTGTGAACGACAAGAGGGTGCTCGACGTGTTTCGACGAATGAAGCCGGACGAAATCGTGCGCAATGCCAATAAGTTCAATGTTGCGCGCTCCCGCAGATTTGTTTGGGCACAGGATGAAATGCAGACCCCTTTCATCAGGAACAATATGTCTAAGGCGATGGAGCCGCTCCCTTTGTTGCCCAACATCGGCTGGAAAGGAAAGAATCCATTGCCCGATGGCAGCGCCATACCCGCCGGTCTTTTTGCGGCTCCGGGCGCGCGCCGCGTGGCACTAGAGCACGATGATTTTTAGTGGAACTCATATCGTCATTGCGAGGAGCGATAGCGACGAAGCAATCCAGCTCTTCCGCGAAGCCTCTGGATCGCTTCGCTCCGCTCGCAATGACGGAGGCCGATCAATCTAAGATCAGGTCGTCTGATAATTTCGCTGAATCCATTCCTCACGCCAGCTCGCGCCCGGCGTCATAATCATAAAGCCGTCCCGCCTGAAGCACGGTCTGGTCGCCGCCGAAGCGCTTGCGCCAGGCGTAGCGCAGGTCGCGCTTGAGCCGCGCGAAGCGCGAGGTGAGATGATTGTCGCGGGCGCGGGCGCGCGAGCCGAGCACGGCTTCTCGCACGCGCGGCTGGCGCAACCGCTCGTAGGCGGAAAGCGCGCCGTCGAGATCGTCGCCGGCGCGGGCAATGAGGCCGGCGAGCACGCAGCCGTCCTCGATCGCCATCGCCGCGCCCTGGCCGAGATAGGGCAGCATGGCGTGCGCGGAATCGCCGAGCAGCGTCGCCCGGCCCTTGCTCCACCGCTCGGGCGGATCGTGGTCGTACAGCGCCCATTTGTACCAGCGCTCGCTCGCCGGAAAGACGCGCGTCAGCGCCGGATTCCAGCGCGCATAAGTGCTCGTCACTTCGTCGACGCTGCATTCGTGCGTCCACAATTCCTCGGTCCAGGCGTCGCTGTCGACATGCGCGACAATGTTGAGGAGCTCGCCGCGGCGCACGCGGTAATGCACCACATGACCGCGCGGGCCCATCCACAGCGTGACGTCCGCGGTATTGATGTCGCGCGGCACGGCGGCGGCCGGCGCCATGCCGCGCCAGCAGATACAGCCGGTGAAGCGCGGCGCGTCGGCGCCGAACAGGCTTTCGCGCACCTTGGAATGAATGCCGTCGGCGCCGACCACGATGTCGGCCTCGATTTCGCTGCCGTCGGCGAAGCGCGCCGCCGCGCCGCGTTCGCGCGTCTCGACGCCGGTGCAGCGCAGCCCGAGCCGGATCTGGGTATTTGCAAGCGCGCCGGCCAACACCCCGAGCAGGTCGGCGCGATGCGCGGTGAGGCTCGGTGCGCCGAATTTTTCGCGATAGTCGCCCTGATAGGCGCGCGAGATTTCCCGTCCGTCCCGCCACGAACGGATGACCGCGTAGTCGGACGCCGACGCGATGGCGTTGATCTTCGCTTCGAGCCCGAGCGCGCGGAGTGCCTTGACGGCGTTGGGCGCTAGCCCGATGCCGGCGCCGATCTCGGACAGCTTCGGCGATTGCTCGCAGACGATGACTTCGGCGCGCGCCCGCTCCAGCGCCAAAGCCGCGGCCAATCCGCCGATGCCGCCGCCGACAATCAGAATGCGCGGCGTCCGCGGCATCCGTTTGCTCCGCCAAAATCCAGATACAAGTTTAAGGGAACGGTGCGCCGGCCCGCCGCATTGTGTCAATCCGCGGGCATCGCGGGGCAGGGCCGCGTATCAGGACAAAGAAAAGCCGCTGTCTTCCCCGCCCCTTGATCCTTGCCGGGCAATAGGCGCGAAGCGCCGTCTTGTCGTTAATACCTCGGCAATCCATGCTGCGGTTGCGATTCGGCGTAAGACCCCTGATGTTACCCAAGCCGGTTGTCCGCATGGATACGCGGGTCAAGCCCGCGTATGACAAGCCCAAATGCCCTTGAACACGCGCACGATCATTATCGGCATTGCCGTTGTCGTCATCGCCTTTATCGGCGCGACGCTGGCCCTGAATTTCCTGTGGCCGTCGTCGCTGCAGGAGGGCCGGCCGCAGCTCGTGGCGGTGCCGCCATTGCCGCCGCTCGCCGGCACCTCGACCGTGCTCACGCCCGCCGCCATCGCGCTGCCGGCGATCCGCGATGCGCTGGAGAAGGAGGCGCCGCGCAATCTCTCCGGCCACCCGCAAAATCCGGTGTCGCAATTGCTGCAGGCCGCCGAGCTCAACTTCACCATCACGCGCGGGCCGCTGGCCGTGTCCGGCAAGCCCGACGGGCTCGTCGTGACCACGCCGCTGTCCGGCACCTTCCAGGCGCGCGGCACCATCACCGGCGCGGCGAACGCGCTCGGCGGCGCCATCGGCAGCCTCCTCGGCGGCAATATCGGCCAGCAGGTGCAGGGCCTGACCGGCAAGACGTTCGACCAGCACGCCGACCTTCACGGCACGGTGACGGCGCTGGCGCGCCCGACCATCGCGCCGAACTGGCGGCTGGCGCCGAACCTCACCGCGCAGGTCAACGTCGTCGACGTGGCGCTGCCGATCGCCGGCATCAAGCTATCCGTCAGCAACGAAGTGAAACCGGCGCTCGACGACATGGTGCGCCAGCAGACCGAACGCGCTGGAGGCGCGCGTCCGCAACGATCCGTTCATCGAGAATGCGGCGCGCGCGCAATGGGCCAAGCTCTGCCGCGCCATGTCGCTCGGCGCCGCAGAACAGGGTGTGCCGAACCTCTGGCTCGAAATCCGCCCGGTGCGCGCCATCGCCGCGCAGCCGAAGATCGACGCCAATGCGGTGACGCTCCTGGTCGGCGTGCAGGCGGAAACCCGCATCGTGCCGAACGAGACCAAGCCGGAATGTCCGTTCCCGAAGCAGCTCGACATCGTGCCGCAGGCGAACGAAGGCACGCTCGATATCGCCGTGCCGATCGACATTCCGTTCACCGAGGTGAGCCGCCTGATCGAGGCGCAGGTCAAGGGCAAGACTTACCCCGAGGACGGCTCCGGCGCGTTCGCCACCACGATCAAACAAGCCGCCGTCGCCGCGTCCGGCGATCGCCTGCTGATCTCGCTCCTGGTCAACGTCAAGAAGCGCGGCTTCTTCGCGCTCGGCGCCGACGCCACCGTCCATGTCTGGGGCAAGCCGGTGCTCGATGCCAACGCGCAGATTTTGCGCTTCACCGACGTCGCGGTCGACGTGCAGTCGAAAGCGGCGTTCGGGCTCCTCGGCGAAGCGGCGCAGGCGGCGGTGCCTTATCTGCAGAAGACGCTCGCCGAGCAGGCGGCGATCGATCTGAAACCCTTTGCCGAGGACGCCAAGAAGCGCATGGCCGCCGCTGCCGCCGATTTCACCGGCGGCAGCGCCGGCGTCACCGCCAATGTCGTCATCAACGAGCTCCGCCTCACCGGCATCGCCTATGACGACAAGTCGCTGCGCGTCATCGCCGACGCCAAAGGCAATGCCAGCGTCGCGATCTCGTCGCTGGCCTGGCAGTAAGAGCATCCGCCCGCGAAGCGATGATCCCTCCCCCTGAAAGGGACTGTTGCAGAAGGGAGCATTTCGTGAATCGCTTGTCTTCGAGGATTCGAGGTGAGCGATGAGCGGCGGATTGGGCTTTGGCGACTTGGCGGCAGAACGGCTGCGGCGGGAGACGGACTTGGACCGGATTTTGGTGCTGCTGAACTGGGGACCTTTGACCTATCGGCTTGAGAAGCATTGCCGCAAGCAGGACGGTCGCCCGCCGTTCCCGCCGGTGGTGATGTTCCGAGCCCTGCTGCTGGCGCAGTGGTACGGACTTTCGGATCGCGAGCTGGAAGAGGCGTTGTGCGATCGGCTGTCGTTTCGGCGGTTTGTCGGTCTTCGGATGGAAGAAGCGACCCCCGACCACACGACATTGTGCCGGTTTCGCGAACGGCTGAACGAGGCGGGGCTGACGGTCAAATTGCTGGCGCTGGTGAATGCTCAGATCGAGGACAAAGGACTGATGCTCAAGCGCGGCACGCTGATCGATGCGACGGTTGTCGAGGCGGCGGCGGCGCGGCCCGGCCCGTCCGATGATCCGACCGAGCGCGTCGATCCCGACGCTGCTTTCCTCAAGCGGGAGGGCAAGCCCGGAACCAGCTACGGCTACAAAGGACATGTTGCCGTAGACCAAGACTCGCTGTTGGTGCGCACCGCCAAGCTGACGCCTGCCAATGTGGCCGAGACCGTCGTGGCCGACGAACTGATCCTCGCCAACAGCGACGGCGGCGCGATCTACGCCGACAAGGCTTACGACACCCATGCGCGCCGCGCACTGCTGGCATCGCTCCACCTCAAAGACGGCATCATGCAGCGGGCCAATAAACATCATGCTCTCTCGCCCGAGCAGAGACGGCGCAATGCCGCGCTCTCCAAAATCCGCTGCCGCGTCGAGACGGTCTTTGCGGTCCTCAAACAGAGCTACGGCTACCGCCGAACGCGCTATGTCGGTCTCGTGCGCAATCAACTTCAAATGACCCTGCTCGTGATCTGCTTCAACCTGCGGCGCATGCTCGTCTTGAGTTCGCACACTCGAAAACTGTCCAGCGCATGACCTCAGCGCTTCGTACCCCCGAAAACTCAGCATTACCGAACCAAGATGGTCCAGGCAGAACGGCAACCAGCGCTTCCGAGCTCTCCTAACCGCCCTTTCGCAACAGTCCCTGAAAGGGGGAGGGCAGGGTGGGGTCGCGGGCCGCTCGCTCAAAGTGGCGGAAGTGCGCGCGACGCTCCGGCTTCCCATTCTCATGTTCGTCGCAAGCGGCAATGCCGCAGACCCCCACCTATCCTCCCCCTTTTAGGGGGAGGAAGAGCGTGCTCGATCGCGGTGAGAGTGTTTCAGGCTTTCTGTCCGCCGGGCCGCACAAAAATTAACCGTCATTCCGGATTGCCACGAAGTGGCAAGTCCGGAATCGCATAACCCCGATCAGCGAATATGGATTCCGGGCTCGACGCTGCGCGTCGCCCCGGAATGACGGCAGGGAGGCGCCAATGTCGGAAAGCACCTGGACCCTCCACCCGCAGCTTGCCGCCGACACCACCCCGGTCGGCGAGCTTGCTTTGTCGCGCGTGCTCGCGGTCAATGCCGCCGATTATCCGTGGCTGATCCTGGTGCCGCGGCGCGCCGAGCTGACCGAGATCGCCGATCTCGGCGCCGACGCCTTCCCGCTGATGGCCGAGATCGCGCTCGCCTCGATGGCGCTCAAAGAAGTGACGCAATGCGACAAGATCAACGTCGCCGCGCTCGGCAACGTGGTGCCGCAGCTGCACATCCACATTGTCGCGCGCTGCAAGACCGATCCGCTATGGCCGAAGCCGGTCTGGGGCGGCGAAGCGCCGCGCGCCGCGGAGGCGGAGGGCTTCGCGCGCTTTGTCGCGGCGATGCGTAAGAAGCTCGGCGCGGCGGAGGTGGGTTAGCGGTTCTTTCCGCCCCGCAAAGCGGGGAGGCGGACCACACGACGTGCCGTGGAGGGGGCGCGCGGCTGAAGTCTAAGGATTTTTGGAGCCAGGCCGTTTCAACCAGCCGCGCACGCGGCCGACCAGACCTGGCCGGATGTTGCAGGCTTGCTGGGCCGCGACGCGCGCTGCTTCGACGTCGGCGAGCTTGCGCTTGGCCGTCGCCTCCAACTCCTTGGCAGCTTGTGCGGCCGCTTTGGCCTGCTCCGCTTCCGCGGCGGCCCGTCCGGCGTCATCTTTTGCCCGCGCGAGCGCCGCTTCCGCATCGGCGAGTTTCTTCTCCGCCAAAGCCTGCGCAGCCTTTGCGGTTTGCGCCTCCGCCTTCGCCCGGTCGATGTCGGTCACCGCCGAGTCCGCCGGCGCTTTCGGCGGCTCCTTGGCCGCAATTGTCTGCGAAGCCGGTGTGGCGGGCGCCGGTTGCGCCGCCGGCGCCGGCGGCGACGCCGCGGCTTTGGCTGTGTCTGCTGCCGCGCTGGCGGCGGCTGCGGCCCGCAGCTGCCGCACGTCGCGCGCCATTTCCAGACACGTCAGGAGCTCGGTGTGACTCGAACTCGCCGCCGGTCTTGGCCAACCCGACACAATGCCGCTTGTCGGCTGCGGAAAAACTCGGCCATTTTTGCTTCAGTTCGTCATGAACCGCCTGCTCGCTCTCGAGGCATCGTTGATAGGTATCGGCTTGCGCGCCTTGCCCCACGCCCGGGTCCGCCGACTGAGCGGCAATGCCGCGGCAGACCGGCCGCACGTCGAGCGTGAGAATCTCTTCGGATCGAGCCGGCAAACTTGAAGCCACGATCGCCGCGATGGCGATCGCCGCAGTGGCAATAGCAGGTGCAAAATAACCGCGCATTTTCCAAAAGGCCTCCACGCCAAATCAGGCCGACGCAGCGCGATGGAACCGCTTAGATCGCCGGCGTGTTCAAAATTTGGCGCTTCATTCAAATTGGCGGCTGTTTTGCGCGCCGCCGCACCGCCCGCATCCGCCGCAGGAGCCATAACACAGCCAGCACCGCCATCGACAATTCGGTGAGCGCGCCGGCCATGATCTTCGCGCGCGTCGCCAGAACTCGAGCCCGCCACCAGTCCGGGCGAAAGCTCGGGCCAGGTCCACAGCATGCGCGCGATGCAGCCATTCTCGATCATGTCGAGGCTCGCCATGATGACGGGAATGGCGACCAGCGCGGTGCGGGCGCGCGGCGGCAGCGGCGCCTCGCGCACGCGCCCCGGCATCGTCACACCACAGCGCCAAGCCGCGCGAGACCGCATAGAGCGGCGGATAGACCATATCGAGCAGCAGCTCCGGATTGGCGTAATAGCGGCGGCCTTGCTCGCCGATCGCTGAAAGAAAAGCCCGCGCCTCGTCGTAGCTGTAGCCGAACGGCCTGACGTCGAACGGCGCCGCGCCGCCGGCGAACTGCGACAAGTGCGCGAGCGGGCCAAAGAACATCACAGCCCACAGCACGCCGCTCGCCCACAGCAGCGCGGCGACCAGCCATCCGGAGGGAAATTGCCGGGGCACCGCGTCGGATTGGGTCGAAGCCATGGGTCGGACATCGGAATGAGCAATGATCGTATCGCTGGTGAGGTTACATTATTCCCCATCCTGGGTTGCGGCTGGCCTATAATCCAGTCGGCGAATCGCTCATCGACAGGGGAAGCAAATGAAAAACTTCATCCTGTTTGTTGCAATCGTGTGCGGCGGAGCGAGCTTTTTGTTTTTCACGGCCGCCAAGGAAGCCTCCGACGGCCCGAACTGGGCCAGTCAGGTGTGCAAGGCCGCAAACTCGCTTTGCCACAGCCCGCAGCTCTTGGCGTTTACTGCAGCGGGATTCGGCGCACTGTGGCTCGTCGCGATGTTTGTGTCGGCGCTCCGCAACTAGAGCATGATCCCGAAAAGTGGAAGCCGGTTTTCGGAAAAGATCATGCTCCAATGCAATATTCTAGACCGTGATCCGATCTAACTTGATCGCATCACGGTCTAGATCGCAGCAGTCAGTCATGAGAGGTCGAGACAAACTCCAACTTTTGGGGAGATTGCATCTTGGAATCTCCGAGCAACAAAGAGAGCCGGCAATCAGCGCGCCGCGCCCTCGTCAACATGACGAAAATGCGAACCGCGCCCGACGCCCCGCTGCGTGATTGCCTGATTCTGGATATTTCCGATGAGGGCGTGCGGCTTTATGTCGGCGGCTTGAACGTTCCCGACCAATTCGCTCTGCTCGTCGGCGAAGATGTCGTGACGGAACGCACGTACCAGGTCATTTGGCGCCGCGACCGCGAGATTGGCGCCAAGCTTGTCGGGCCCGCTGCCGCGCCGCGTCCTTCGTGAGACGTTGCGGTCCACTGCGTTTCCGAGGCCGCTGGGCCGTGTGAGCAAGAAAATCCGCCAAGCGCCGCGTGGTCGTTGTCATACGCGAGCGCAATACGCTTGCATTTGTTGCTACGCCCAGCGATACCGCAGGTCCGACTATTCGCGCTCGCGTGGCGACCAGCCATCCGGATGGAAACTGCCGCGGCATCGCGTCGGATTGGATCGACTGCATGGGCAGGGATCGTATCGTCGATGACGGGATTGTTGGCAGCCGCTAGCCCTGTATTGTCTTTGCCACCTCGCGCGCGCAGTTGATGAAGTGCTTGGCCAGCGGATTGAGCGTTCTATTCTTGAGCGTGACGATGCCGGCATCAAGCCGGACGGCCGGCAGTCTTATCGGCAAGACCTTCAGTCCGGCTCGTACTGTGTTGAAGCGGGCGACGGAGCTCGGCAGCATTCCCACATACCGCCCGCTGGCGATCAGTGTGACCGTGAGCTGTCCGGACAGCGTGACAATGCTCGGCTGCGGCGCCGCCAACCCACGGGCTTTGAAAATTTGAACGATGTACGGGCCGGGCACGCTGTCATACGGCGGCAAGACCCATGGTTCGCTGATCAGCTCCTCCAGTTGTAGGCGTCGCTTGCGTGCCCATTTGCTGTTCGTTCCGGCGACCGCCTGAAAGGGCTCGGCAAACAGGATCTCCGAACTAAGATCACTGGGGAGCAATGCTTGGGGCATTCTTCCGATCAACAAGTCGATGTTGCGCTCGCGTAACTCCAGCGCCGTCTGCGCCAGCACCACGTGCAGCCGAATGCGCGGATGCTGTTGTGAAAATCGCTCAATGATCGCCGGCAACAGTCCAGCCATGGTGATTTCCGAACAGCCGACCCGCAATTCGCCGGCCGAGGGATTGGCCAGCGCTTCGATATGCTTGAGGCCCTGCCGCATCTCGTCAAACACGGCGACGCCGCAATTGAGCAACGCCGCGCCGTAGGTTGTCAGCTCGACGCCGCGTGCGCTGCGGTCAAACAGCCGAACGTCGAGGGTCTGCTCCAACTCGGCGATGGTCTTGGAGATGACCGGATGCGAAACCGCAAGCTCGGTGGAAGCTTTCGCCATGCTGCCGTGCTCGGCCACGGTCAGGAGGATATGAAGGTCGCGCAGCTTGATGCGGCGGCCAATGCGATCGGTCCAATCCATTTTCACGCCTCCATTGCACCCCTCGTTCTGCCTTAGCCAAATGGCTAATCCTACGTCGCAAAATAGAGCTTTTGAACTACATGTCGGCAGGTCAGACTTTCGCCTGCAAATCGAAGCTATGTCGAGTGGAACGCATTGGTCCGTCTTCAACAGCCGCTCCGCGGCGGAGGTCAGCCATGTCGATGACACGCGTTTGCCGATTTGTCGCACTGTTGAGCGTTGCGGCGGCAGTGCCTGCCGGCGCCGAGGCGCAAAACACGGTGAAAATAGCAATGGTGGTGCCGTTGACCGGCGTACTGGCAAACGCCGGGAAAGAGGTCGCTGCCGGCGCCCGCCTCTACCTGGCTCGCCATGGCGACACCGTCGCCGGCAAGCGGATCGAACTTGTCATCAAAGACGACGGCTCGTCGTTTGAGACTGGCAAGCGTCTCGTCCAAGAGGCAATCGCCAACCACGACGTCGATATCATCGCCGGCGGTACGACCGGTGACTTGTCGGCCAGCGCCTCGATCATAACCGAAGCGAAAATACCGACGGTCATCATGCTCGCGAGCACCTTGGCCGTGATCGACAAATCACCCTACTTCGTGCGCACGAGCTGCACGCTCGGGCAATCGTCGGCGATCATGGGGGACTGGGCCGCCAGCAACGGCATCAAGAGGGTCGTGACCTTGGTGACCGAATTTTCTCCCGGGCTGGAGGCTGAGGCGACCTTCCGGCAGCGTTATCTTGCATCCGGGGGGCAGATCGCGGAATCGATTCGCGTTCCGCTCCAGAACCCGGATTTCGCTCCCTTCTTGCGGCGTGCCCGCGACCAATCTCCAGAAGCAATCTTTGTGTTCGTTCCGTCGGTTCAAGCCGGCGCTTTCGCCAAGCAATTCGTCGAGCGCGGCCTGGACAAGGCCGAAATCAAGCTCATTGGGACAGGAGACGTGACGGATGACGAACTCCTTCCCAACATGGGTGACGCCATGCTCGGCACGATCACGGCGCACTTCTATTCGGCCGCTCATCCATCGGCGATGAACGCAGCATTTGTCGAGGCCTACCAGAAGCAGACCGGGACCCGCGCCAACTTCATGGCGGTGAGCGGCTACGACGGCATGCACTTGATCTTTGAGGCGCTGCGCAAGACCAGCGGCCTCGTCAACGGTGACACGCTGGTCGCCGCCATGAAGGGCGCCGCCTGGGAAAGCCCGCGCGGTCCGATAGCGATTGACGCCGCGACCGGCGATGTCGTCCACAACATCTATATGCGCAAAGTCGAGAAGACCAACCGCGTGCTTTACAACGTCGAATTTGCGACTTTCGAAGCAGTCAAGGACGTACGGACCGCAGCAAAGAAATAAGCCCTTGAAACGAAAGGCGCGTCGCCGATGTCGCGACCGCCCTTGACATTCGTCCCCATTCTAGTTACATGAGCTCCACCTCGCTCACCATAGGGCGCTTGTCCGGACGGCAGGCCTGAAAAGCGGAGCGAGGGGCGGTCCCCGCGGGCGGAATTGCCAATCCGCACTCGGGCGGCTCTGGGTCACCGGTCGACCGGCAAAAGGACCGGTCTGCAAGGAGCTTGCTTAACCGAAGGCTAGAGGCGAGCGGGCAAAACACCCGTGAGCTTGAGACTTCGGGAAACCCGGTTCTGGAGCAGAGCCATCGGGGTAAGAGCCGGTGGTGAGTGCCGCGGTGAAGCGCCGAAAGGCGGGCGCGTCCAGCGATGGATGCGCCGCCGCGCAAGCGGCGATTGGTAGGACAATGCGCCTTTCGGCGCTTCGCCTCCCTTTTTGTTGCCGGGGGCGAGACTTTCTTGCCGGAAGCGAGTCTATTTTTTTGCGATGACGTCGTGGTGGTGGGCATAGCTCGGACGCTGAGAGGCGTCGCGAGAACGATATTCCTTTACCTCTCCCCGCCGCGCGGGGAGAGGTCGGAGGGCGCGAAGCGCCCGAGGGTGAGGGGGCCTCTCCGCGATTCTGAGCCGAGCGGATGGCGCAACGGTGCTGCAGATTTCGGCCGCGAGGCCTAAGCCCCGCCGAAACGCCCCCTCATCCCGACCTTCTCCCCGCACGCGGGGAGAAGGAGCGCGCATCCCTTGCCCGCGCGCGGGCGGGAAATTATCAACGCGTTGCCGTTACCGCTGCGGGGTTCGGATTGGCCTGTGTTTTCCGCTCATTCCCGCGAAAGCGGGAATCAGCCTGGGTCCCCGCATCCGCGGGGACGAGCGGAAGACATAAGAGAGTAGGGGCTTCGCTTGGGGACTTGCATGATTCGGCCAAATGCCGCGCTCGCGCTGTGCGCCGCCGCCATCGGCGTCGCGGCGTTGGCCGGCTGCGCCGGCGGCAGCGCGCCGCCGGACCAGCCGAGCTTCTATCAGAGCATGGCGCAGCCCGACGTCACCGTGGATGCCGCCGCCGCGGCCTCGATGATTTCCGGCTATCGCAGCAACAACGGCCTCGGCGCCGTCACCGTCGATCCCGAGCTGATGCGCTTTGCCAGCGAGCAGGCGCACGCCATGGCGGCGCGCGACAAGATGGATCACGACGCCGCGCGGCCGTTCGCCGAGCGAATCCGCACCGCCGGCCTCGGCGGCAGCGTCGCGGTGGAGAATATCTCCGCCGGCTACCACACGCTGGCCGAGGCGTTTTCCGGCTGGCGCAACTCGCCGCCGCACCGCGCCAACATGCTCAACCGCGGCGCCACGCGCATGGGCATCGCCGCCGTCTATGCGCCGAACTCGAAATACAAGGTGTTCTGGGCGCTGGTGCTGGCCGGGCCGGCGCATCGCGGCTAGTGGTACGCGCGAATAGTGAGTAGCGAGTGGGCGAATGGAGAGTACGATTTTTCCGCTCGTCCCCGCGAAGGCGGGGACCCAGACTGGATTCCCGCTTTCGCGGGAATGAGCGGCTTAATCACGTCAGAATTCGCTATTCGCTACTTCGCTATTCGCCCTTTTTGGCGCGCGCTTGCCGGCGAAGAGTCGATGAAGTTCAATCACCTTTTGGCCCTATCAGTTTGGGTGCTTGCAGCTTGAAGGTGCGCGACGTGATCAGGCTTATCGAGGAGGAAGGATGGTTCATGGTTGCCACGCGGGGCTCGCATCGGCAATACAAGCATGCGGTCAAACCCGGACGCGTCACAATTGCGGGCAAGCCGTCGGATGATATGGCACCGGGCACACTCAACAGCGTGCTCAAGCAAGCCGGTTTGAAGGAGCAGAAATAATGCGCTACGCGGTCGTCATCGAGAAAGCGGAAGACAACTACTCCGCCTACGTGCCCGACTTGCCGGGCTGCGTCGCGACCGCAGCGACCGTTGCCGAAGTCGAAGCTGAAATTCGCGATGCGATCCGCTTTCACATCGACGGCCTCAAGGCCGACGGCTTAGTGGTGCCGGCACCGACAAGCATCGCGGAGTATGTCGAGGCTTAAGGTGGAAAGCTCACTGCCGCGCCAGGCCTATTCCGGCAGCCTCCTGGAGCGCGCCGCCGCCGTGCGCGGCGATCCGGCCAAGCTCGCGGCGCTGCTCGCGCATCCGCGCGCCGGCGTCTATGTGATCGGCGGCGAGTCGATCGTGCTCAAGGCGAACGGCGACGGCGCTCGATCCGCTGTTTTCGCCGGACGAAGCGCGCGCGCTCGGCGCCGCGCGCGAGATGGTGTTTCTCGGGCTCCTCGACGACGCGCCGCGCTTCGGCGTCGGCATCGACGCGGCCGCGATCGAGCCGCTGAAGACGCGCAACGATTTCAAGCTGATCGATCTGCGCACCATCGCGATGCAAGGCGAGGTCGAAGCCGCGCACGTGCCGCCGCTCGCCGAGGCCAAGGCGATCCTCGGCTGGCACGCGCGCCATCGCTTCTGTCGCCAATTGCGGCGCCGCGACCGAGCCGACGCAGGCCGGCTGGCGGCGCGACTGTCCGGTCTGCAAGGCCGAGCATTTTCCGCGCACCGATCCGGTGGTGATCATGCTGCCGATCGCGGGCGAGCGCTGCGTGCTCGGCCGCTCGCCGCGCTTTCCGCAAACCATGTGGTCGTGTCTCGCCGGCTTCTGCGAGCCCGGCGAATCGATCGAGGAAGCGGTGCGGCGCGAAGTCGCCGAGGAAGTCGGGCATCACCTGCGCGCGGGTGAAATATTTTGCCTCGCAGCCCTGGCCGTTTCCGTCGTCGCTGATGATCGGCTGCCACGCCGAAGCGGTGACCGACACGATCGTCATCGACAAGGACGAGATCGAGGAGGCGCGCTGGTTCGATCGCGCCGAGCTCAAGCTGATGCTGGCGCGGCAGCATCCGGAGCGTCTGACCACGCCGCCGCCGATCGCCATCGCGCATCACATCATCCGCGACTTTGTCGAGCACGGCCGCGACGTTCTGGTGGCGTGATGCCGGCCAAAAGCGCGAGCGCGCGAGCCGTGGCGAGCGCGAACGCGCCGCGCATCCTGTGCACCGGCATCATCGTGCTCGACGAGGTGTTTCGGGTCGAGGAATTTCCGCGCTACGACGGCAAGGTCGAGGCGAAGGAGTTTTTCATCGTCAATGGCGGCTGCGCGGCGAATGCGGCCGTCGCCGTGGCGCGGCTCGGCGGCCGGGCGCTGCTCGCCGGCCCGCTGGGCGGTCCGGCCGGCGCGGACGACAACGGCGATCGCGTCATGGCGGCGCTCGCCCGCGAGCACGTCGACACCACCGCCTGCCAGCGGGTCGATGGGCTGTCGACCGCGCTGTCGGCGATTTTCATCGACGCGCGCGGCGAGCGCACCATCGTCACGTATCGGGACAAACGGATCGCCGCGGTGACGCCGCGCGATCCGGAAACGCTTGCCGGCACGGCCGACATCGTGCTCGCCGACAACCGGCTGCCGCAATTCGCACGCCCGATCTGCGAAGCGGCGCGGCGGCGGGGTCTGCGCGTCGTGCTCGATGCCGACAAGGCCACCGTCGAGGACGATCCGCTGTTCGGCATCGCGACGCATGTGATTTTTTCCGCCGAGTGTCTGGCGGCGACCACCGGCCGGTCCGAGCTTGCCGAAGGATTAAAGGCGATCGCCCGGCACACGGCGGCGTTTCTTGCCGTCAGCAATGGACCGAACGACATTGTTTTTCTCGACGGCGATGCGGTGCGCCGCGTCCCGGTGTTTCAAATTCGCGCGGTGGATACGCTTGGCGCCGGCGACGCGCTCCATGGCGGCTTCGCGCTGGCGCTGGCCGAGGGGCAGAGCGAGGCGGAGGCGCTGCGGTTCGGCGCCGCGGTCGCCGGCCTCAAATGCACGCGCATCGGCGGCTCCGGCGGCACGCCGACGCGGCCGGAGGTCGAGGCTTTGCTGGCCGGAAGCTAGCAATTTCCGGTGGCCGCCAGATCGTTCTTGCTTTGGAATATTTTTCTATGTAAATCCTTCCCAAGCGTGGGAATTAAAAGAATATTTCTATGGACGCCATAGACCGCAAGATTTTGGCCGTTTTGCAGGACGATGCCTCGCTCTCGGTCGCCGACATCGGCAACCGGGTCGGGCTGTCTTCGACGCCATGCTGGAAGCGCATTCAGCGGCTCGAGGCCGACGGCGTCATCCTCAAGCGCGTGGCTTTGGTCGATCAGGACCGCATCGGGCTTGGCATCACCGTGTTCGTGTCGGTCGAGACCGGCGACCACTCGCAGGAATGGCTCGACCGCTTCGCCAAGGTGGTCGGCGCCATGCCGGAAGTGATGGAGTTCTATCGCATGGCCGGCGACGTCGACTACATGCTGCGCGTCGTCGTGCCCGACATGGCCGGCTATGACGCCTTCTACAAGCGGCTGATCGCGGCGGTGCCGCTGAAGAACGTCACCTCGCGCTTCGCCATGGAGAAGATCAAGTCGACGACGTCGCTGCCGATCCCGTGAGCATCGGCAGCGACTTCGAAACTCGTCATTGCGAGCGGAGCGAAGCAATCCATCTTATGCCATGGGTTCTGGATTGCTTCGTCGCGTTCGCTCCTCGCAATGACGCGGGAGCGCAGCCGCGTTAATGCCCGGCTCTGCAGTCGCGCCGGCGCCGGTGGCTTGGTTGTTGAGCGTGACGATTTCGCCGAGCGTCTTTTCGAAATATTCCGGCGTCGTCGCCGAGCGTCAGCCGGCGCGAGCACATCGGCGTGCAGCTATAGGTCTCGCGATCGGCGCCGCGATAGACCACGACGGTCTTGTCGCCTAGTCCGCTGACTTCGACGGTCTTCTCCATCAGCACCACGCCCCTTCTGTCGGTGACGATGAAGTTGGTGATGCCGTAGCTCTTGCCGGTGATCACGGTGAGGCCGCCGGGCTGGATGGAAAGATCGGCGATCAGCGGATTGCCGACGATGACGTTGGCGGCGCGATCCGGCAGCTGCATCAGCCTGGCCTGATCGAGGAAGACGACGATGGTTTCCGGTGGCAGCGGCATCGGCTGCGCAGCCGCCGGCGCGGCGATCGTCATCGACAGCAGGGCTGCCGACAGCCAGTACAGCGGGCTCAAGCTCGCCCGGCCTCGCGCGCACAACGCCGCCATCGAGACACTCCGAAACGCTACGCGGAACTAAAGCTTAACAACCGAAGAGGCTTGCACTTCTTGCGCCTCCACTTGAGCGTAAATTGGTGAAAGAAATGCAAACTTGCCGCTGGTTTCGCAAGCGGCGGACGATATCGCTTATCTGACCGGAGCCGGCGCTTGCGGCGCTTGACGCCTTGCTCTTGAACGGGTGCATCAGCTGCGCGCCGAAGCTGGTCGGAAATGCCTCGGCGATGCCGTAGCGATCGGGCAATACGCCGGCCGGCATGTAGAACGTGCCGAATATCATATCGAGCACCGGAAAAGTCGCGGCAAAGTTCTTCTCGCCGCCGCGTTCGGCGGCGGTGTGATGCCAGCGATGGAAAACCGGCGTGGCGATCACGTATTTGAACGGGCCGAGCGTCCAGTCGAGATTGGCGTGCACGAAAGCCGAGTGCGCGATGTTGATCGGTCCGAGCACGAGGAAAATGTTGGGCGAAATGCCGGCCAGCAGCAGGACGACGTCGGCCAGCACCGAACCGAAGAACAGATTGACCGGATGAAAGCGCGCCGCCGAGATCCATTCCAGATCTTCCGTGGAATGATGCACGGCGTGGTACTTCCACAGCTGACGGCCGTGGAACAGCCGGTGCGTCCAATAGAGGATCAAATCCGAGCCGACCAGGAAGACGACCATCTGCGCCACCAGCGGCAGCGCCGCGAGCGGACCATGGCCGTCCTGATAAAACGCGATCAGGCCGTCGGCGGTGGTGATGCCGAACAAAACCGCGGCGCCGGCGACCAGCATGCCGATCCGCAAAAACCGGGTGATGACCGGAATGAACAGCCAGTAGCAGAGGTCGGTGACCAGGTCGGGTTTGCGCCACCACGGCCGGCCGGGATTGCAGGCCCAGAACCAGGTCAGCACGGTGAAGACCAAGGCCAGCGCCAGCGAAATCGGCACGCCCTTCAGAAACGTCTTGCCGACATCGACGACGAACGCGAGCAATTCTTGAGACATGTCGTAACGCTTCTGCGAGGCTTCGTTGCCGTTTGGTCCGGCTTTCGTGTCAGGGATCGGCGCGCGGACGCCGCTTCAGGTATCCGAGATGTGCATTAATGGGCGATGAATCGAGACGCCAGCGCGGCTCGGTTCCGCTTCATCGGCAGTTGCGACAAATTGCGGCTTCGCGGCTTACGCGATCGAAACATTTTGCCGGTAATGCTGAGCTGTGTAGTCGTCGGAAGTGCATGCTGCGAGCGCGGAGCCGAGCATCTGTTTTAAACCGCGCAAACGCGCTGTTAACTACATTGCGGAACCGAATATTGAGTGCAGGTTTAGTCAATTGATTTAACCGCATCGCAAGTTCTCGTTGCTAGTTTTCGCGGCGATCCAAATGACCCGGGACAACGGCCATTGGGTCGAGCTCAGACAGTTACGTGTGGACCTTAAGGAGCCATCTCATGAAGACCCTCGTTTCTCGTTTCGTGAAGGACGAGTCCGGCGCCACGGCTATCGAGTATGGCCTGATCGCCGCCGGCATCTCCGTCGCCATTATCGCGGTCGTCAACGGCCTCGGCACCAAACTGAACACCACGTTCAGCAGCATCTCCTCGCAGCTGAAGTAAGCGCGCTCGGATGCACGGTTACGAGAGGGCTCCGGTCGGTCCCGGAGCCCTTTCTGCTTTTGACGACGGGCTTGTTGCCGGCCGCCGCTAACGCGGTCTCAACCTGCGCGCGCGTAGACCGGATCGCCGCGTGCCCGTCAATGGTGACGCCTGCCATGGTCCTGCTGACTGAAGCGATCAAGCTGACGTTCTTTCCGGCGATGATGGCGTTCGCCGCTTCCAGCGATCTGCTTGACGATGACGATCGCCAATCGCGTTTCGCTGATCCTGGTCGGCGGTTTCGCGCTGCTTGCCGTTCTCACCGGAACCGGCGCCTCCGACCTGTTGTGGCACGTTGCCGCCGCCGCGTCGGTGCTGGCGGTGGTTTTTATCTTTTTCACCCGCGGCTGGATCGGCGGCGGCGACGCCAAGCTCGCGGCCGCGACGGTATTGTGGCTGGGCTTCGCCCATCTCGTCGATTATCTGTTCTATGCGTCGATCCTCGGCGGGGCGCTGACGCTGTTGATCATCTATTTTCGCAAGGTGCCGCTGCCGCAGGTATTCGTCGGGCGGCAATGGGCCGAGCGGCTGCATCGTAGCGACAGCGGCGTGCCCTACGGGATCGCGCTCGCGGCGGCCGCGCTCATTGTCTATCCGCAGACCGAATGGATGACGGCGGTCGGGCACTAGCAGCGGATACGCACTGTCGGGGCGGCTCCGGATACCGGCGGCCAAAAACCGCGGCGTAACGCGTAATTAACGCGATTTGGATACGCCTTATTAACCATGCCTTGACGTTTAGCTGATGAAATTCCGGCACGGTGGCCTGTCCGGCTGCCGCGTCACGCTTGAGAAGTTTTGGCCGGGTACTTGCCACGGTGCTGTCGACAAAATTCTTGGCAAAGTTCTTGGCAAGGGTCTTGCGAAGTCGAGGTTCTTGGGAAGTTCAAGTTCTTGGGAAGTTGAAGGGGAATGAAGCGCTCCCGCATCATCGTGTTGGTCATCGCTCTGGCTGCCGGCGGGATCGCCGCCATGCTGGCGAGCGGCAACCGGACGCCGGAAGCGCCCAAGGCGCCGGAACCGCCGCCGCCGCTCGCTACCGTCGATGTTCTGGTCGCCAAAACCGATCTCGGCACCGGTCAGGTCGTCGCCGAAGGGGATGTCGGCTGGCAAACCTGGCCGGCGGCTTCCGCCACGTCGAGCTTCATCAGAAAGACGCGATCGGCCCGACGCGATCAAAGATTTCGTCGGCGCCGATCGTGCGCACGCCGATCGCGGCCGGCGAGCCGATCCGCGACTCCAAAGTCGTGGTCGCCAAGGGCGGCGGCTTCATGGCCGCCATCCTGCCGCATGGCATGCGCGCGATCGCGCTCGACATGTCGCCGGAAACCGGCGCCGGCGGGTTCATTCTGCCGAACGATCATGTCGACGTGGTGCTGACGCGCCGCGACCGGGCGGCGGAGAAGGTCACCGGCGTCGAGAAATACACGCAGCGAAACGATCCTGAAAAACGTGCGGGTGCTCGCGGTCGATCAGGCGGTCGAGGAAAAGGAAGGCCAGAAAGTCGTCGGTCGGCAAGACCGCGACGATCGAACTTGATCCGCAGCAAGCCGAAACGCTGGCGCTGGCGCGGCAGCTCGGCACGATCTCGCTGACCTTGCGCAGCCTGCTCGATTCACAATCGCCGACGCCGGAAGGCGGCGAAGGCGGCGAGGACAAAGACACGCGCGGCGTCAATACGGTGCGTTACGGCGTAAGCACGCAGTCAACGATGCATTGAGCCGCACGGAGGGATTTTGATGGTGCCGAGGACACCGATCCGTGCGGCGGCTCTCGCGCTGCTCGCGCCGTGCCTCGCCGCAAGCGCGGTCGCTTGCTGCGTCGTTCTGGCGTCGCCGCCCGCGCGCCGGGGCGGCGGAAATGCCGGTCGAGCCGCAGACCCAGACCATCGTCGTCGCGGCGAGCGACTACGGATCGCGCTCGGTCGCGCTCGGCGTCGGCAAGTCGGTCGTGATCGACTTCCCGCGCGACATCAAGGACGTTCTGGTCGCCAATCCCAAGATCGCCAATGCCGTGATCCGCTCTTCGCGCCGCGCCTACGTCATCGGCGGCGAGATCGGACAGACCAACGTGTTCTTCTTCGACGCCGACGGCAGACAAATGGTCGGCCTCGACATCGCCGTCACGCGCAACCTCAACGGCATCCGCGCGGCGATCAAGCAAGTCCTGCCCGACTCCGACGTCCGCGTTGAAGGCATCGGCATCGACGGCGTGATCCTGTCGGGCACGTGTCCAGCCCGGCCGAAGCGCAACAGGCCTTCGACATCGCGACGCGGCTCCTCAATCTCGGCTCGGCCGACGCCGTCGGCACCGGCAGCAAGGTGGTCAACGCCATCGTGGTGCGCGGCCGCGACCAGATCATGCTCAAGGTGACGGTCGCCGAAGTCGAGCGCGACCTGATCAAGCAGCTCGGCATCAATTCTTCCGAGCCGGCAAGCATTTCGGCTTCGGCAGCGCCGTCGTCAATTTCAACAATACCAATCCGTTCACCGCGCTCGGCCAGTCGCTCAGCGGCTCCAGCATCGCCGCGTCATGGAAATCGATCACCGGCACGTTGCAGGCCATGGAGCAGGCCGGCGTGATCCACACCCTCGCCGAGCCGAACCTGACCGCGATTTCCGGAGAGACCGCGACGTTCGTGGCCGGCGGCGAATTTCCGATCCTCAACGGCTATTCCTGCACGCCGGTGTCGAGCACCCCGGGCGCGGCGACGACCTGTCAGCCGTCGATCCAATTCAAGAAGTTCGGCGTCAGTCTCAACTTCACGCCGGTCGTGCTCAGCGAAGGCCGCATCAGCCTGAAGGTGATGACCGAGGTGTCGGACATCTCGGCGCAGAATTCGCTGACCATCCCGATTCCCGGCACCACCAACACGGTCACCGTGCCGTCGATCCGCACGCGCCGCGCCGACACCACCGTCGAAATTCCTTCCGGCGGCTCGCTGGCGATGGCCGGCATGATTCAGAACGAGACCAAGCACCAGGTCAACGGGCTTCCCGGGCTGATGGAGCTTCCCATTCTCGGCGCGCTGTTCAAGAGCAACGACTACATCAATCAGCAGACCGAGCTGATGGTGCTGGTGACGCCCTATGTCGTGCACGCGGTGGCGCAGAAGGATCTGTCGCGGCCGGATGACGGCTTTGCCGATGCGAGCGATCCGGCGCAGGTGCTGCTCGGCCGCTTCAACCGCATCTACGGCGTCGGCGGCATGCCCGATCCGCCGGACAATTATCGCGGCAAATACGGCTTCATTCTGGACTGACGAGCGGCGCGAGGAGACGACGATGCAGATTGTGCCGGACCACGATCGCCAGAACGCCGCGGCGTCGCCGGGCTCGCCATGCGCGCCGCCATCGTCGGCGGCTGCGCGATGTTCGTCTGCGCGTGCAACACCGACCAGCAGGTCGTGGCCGGCGTTCCCGACGTCCCCTATGACTATCGCCAACGCCATCCGATAACGATGACTGAAGCCGACCACACGCTGCGAAATCTTCGTCGGCACCAGCCGCGGCGAGCTCAACGCCACCCAGCGCGCGGAAGTGGCGCAATTCGCCCACGCCTGGCGGCGCGAAGCCACCGGCGGCGTCGCCATCGAGCTGCCGGTCGGCGCCAGCAACGAGCGCGCGGCCGCGCGAATTCCGTGCGCACGATCCGTTCGATCCTGGCGGCCGCCAGCGTTCCGCCGGACGGCATCGTCGTGCGCGGCTATCCGGCGCCCGGACCTAACATCGCGCCGATCCGCATCAGCTATCCGAGGATCGCCGCCCAAGCCGGCCCGTGCGGCCTGTGGCCGCAAGATATCGGCCCGAGCTTCAACCGCGACCATTTCGAAAATCAGCCGTGTGTGGAACCACGGCTGCGCGACGCAGCGCAACCTTGCCGCCATGGTCGACAATCCGGCCGACCTGGTGCAGCCGCGCGGCGAGACGCCGGCCTACACGATGCGCCGCACCACGGTCATGGAAAAATACCGCGCGGGCAGTCCGCCGGCGACGCAATATCCGGACGCCGATGCAGGCAAGATCAGCGACCTCGGCAAATGATGTAACCGTATGAATATGATGAAACCAGCTAGCCAAGCCGCTTGGCAGGACAGCGCGCCCGCCAGACGTCGCCGGCCGCGAAGAGCGCATCGCGCCGGCGCCGCGCGTCTCGGTGCAGGCGTTCTGCGAAACCGTCGAGACCGCCGCCGCCATCCAGGCCGCCGGCGAGGATCGGCGCATGGCCAAAGCGCATCTGCGCATCCAGATGGGCGGCCTGATCGCCGCCATCGAAGCCTATCAGAACTCGCCGACGCCGAACGTCATCATTCTCGAATCCGAAAACCGCAGCGAAGAAATCCTCGCCGGCCTCGATCAGCTTGCGCCGGTGTGCGACGCGGCGACGCGCGTCATCATCATCGGCCGCATGAACGACGTCGCGCTCTATCGCGAGCTGGTGCGGCGCGGCGTCAGCGATTATCTGATCGCGCCGGTCGGCGCGCTGCAGGTCGTGCGCTCGGTGTGCGGCCTGTTCTCGGCGCCGGACGCCAAGCCGGTCGGGCCGCATCATCGCCGTGGTCGGCGCCAAGGGCGGCGTCGGCGCGTCGACCATCGCCCACAATATCGCCTTTTCCATCGCCCGCGATCTCATGCTCGACTCGGTGGTGACCGATCTCGATCTCGCCTTCGGCACCGCCGGCCTCGATTTCAACCAGGACCCGCCGCAGGGCATCGCCGAAGCGGTGTTCTCGCCCGACCGCATCGACAACGCCTTTATCGACCGGCTGCTGTCGAAGTGCACCGATCATTTGAGCCTGCTGGCGGCGCCGGCGACGCTCGACCACGTCTACGATTTCGGCGCCGACGCGTTCGAAGCGATCTTCGATTCGCTGCGCGCGACCGTGCCCTGCGTCGTGCTCGACGTGCCGCACCAGTGGAGCGGCTGGACCAAGCAGACGCTGGTCGGCGCCGACGACATCTTGATCGTCGCGGCGCCCGATCTCGCCAATCTGCGCAACACCAAGAACCTGTACGATTTCCTCAAGGCGGCGCGGCCGAACGATCAGCGCCCGCTCTATTGCCTCAATCAGATCGGCGTGCCCAAGCGGCCGGAGATCAAGGCCGCCGACTTCGCCAAGGCGCTGGACGACGAGCCGATCGCCGCGATCCCGTTCGAGCCGCAGCTGTTCGGCGCGGCGGCGAACAACGGTCAGATGATCGCCGAGATTTCCGCCAATCATCGCACCGCCGAGCTGCTCCGGCAGCTGGCGCAGAAACTGACCGGCCGCATCGAACCGAAGAAAAAGAGCTCAAGCCTGCTGTCGCCGCTGTTCGAGAAGCTGCTGCAACGGCAATCGTAACAGTGATCTGTTGGAGTTGCGTTGGTGTTTGGCAAGCGTTCCGCTCCCGGTAGTCCCGCCGCCGTCACCGCAGAACGGCCGCAGTCGGCGCCGCGTCCGGCGCCACCGCCGGCCGCCGCGGCTCCTTCGCCCGGTGCTTCGCCGCCCGCGCCGGCGCTTCGCCGCAAGGCGGACGCACGCCGTTTCCGTCGGCCGGTCTCGGCGCGCCGATCCTCGGCGCGCCGTCGGCGCAACCGCAGCGCCGCCGGCCCGGCCGGTCCGCCGCTGCAAGTCCCGACCGCGGTCGATATCGCGCCGCTCCGACACCTACTACGAAACCAAGGGTACGATTTTCGGCGCGCTGATCGAGGCCATCGATCTCGGCCAGCTCGCCAAGCTCGACGCCGATTCCGCGCGCGAAGAAATCCGCGACATCGTCAACGAGATCATCGCGATCAAGAACATCGTGATGTCGATCGCCGAGCAGGAGGATCTGCTCGACGACATCTGCAACGACGTGCTCGGCTACGGGCCGCTCGAGCCGCTGCTGGCCCGCGACGAAATCGCCGACATCATGGTGAACGGCTCCGGCACGGTCTATATCGAAGTCGGCGGCAAGATTCAGAAGACCGGCATCCGCTTTCGCGACAATCAGCAGCTGCTCAACATCTGCCAGCGCATCGTCAGCCAGGTCGGCCGCCGCGTCGACGAGGCGTCGCCGATCTGCGACGCGCGCCTGCCGGACGGCTCGCGCGTCAACGCCATCGTGCCGCCGCTGGCGATCGACGGGCCGGCGCTCACCATCCGCAAATTCAGAAAGGACAAGCTGACGCTCGAGCAGCTGGTCCGATACGGCTCGATCTCGCCGGAAGGAGCGGAGATCCTCAAGGTGATCGGCCGTTGCCGCGCCAACGTCCTGATTTCCGGCGGCACCGGCTCCGGCAAAACGACGCTGCTCAACTGCCTGACCCGCTACATCGACAACGACGAGCGCATCGTCACCTGCGAGGACGCCGCCGAACTGCAATTGCAGCAGCCGCACGTGGTGCGGCTGGAAACGCGGCCGCCGAACCTCGAAGGCGAAGGCCAGATCACCATGCGCGATCTGGTGCGCAACTGTCTGCGCATGCGGCCGGAACGGATCATCGTCGGCGAAGTGCGCGGACCGGAAGCCTTCGACCTGCTGCAGGCGATGAATACCGGCCATGACGGCTCGATGGGCACGTTGCACGCCAACATGCCGCGCGAGGCGCTGTCGCGCCTGGAATCGATGATCACCATGGGCGGCTATTCGCTGCCGTCGCGCACCATCCGCGAAATGATCGTGCGGCTCGATCGACGTGGTCATTCAGGCGGCGCGCCTGCGCGACGGTTCGCGCCGCATCACCCACATCACCGAGGTGGTGGGGATGGAAGGCGACGTCATCATCACCCAGGACCTGTTCCTCTACGACATCCTCGGCGAGGACGCCAACGGCAACCTCGTCGGCCAGCATCGCTCGACCGGCATCGGCCGGCCGAAGTTCTGGGATCGGGCGCGATACTACGGCGAGGAGGAGCGGCTTGCCGCCGCGCTCGATGCCGCGGCGCCCAGCCGATCTGGTCGGAAGCTAACGGCGAGAGCGACGATGAACGTATACATCATCTTCATCATGGTCGCGATCGCGATCGGCGGCGTCGCGTGGGTTTTCATTTATCCGATCCTGTCCGGCGAGCGAAAGACGGAACGACGGATGGCGAGCGTCGCGCGCGCGGAGCCGATGCCGCAGCGCGCGGCGCGGTCGGCGCAGAAGTCGCGGCGCGAGCAGGTCGAAGGCACGCTCAAGCAGCTCGAAGCGCGGCAGAGAAGAGCCAAGCGCGTGCCGCTGTCGGTGCGGCTCGCGCCAGGCCGGCCTGCAGCTGGTCGCCGCGCCGATTTCATGGTGATTGCCGGCGCATTGGGCTTCGGCGTTTTCCTGATCGGCGATGCTGATCGGCGTCGGCATGTTGGCCGCTCTCGGGCTCGCTTTCGCCGCCGGCGGCGGCTTGCCGTTCTGGGCGCTGTCGTTCTTGAAAAAGCGCCGGGAGGCGAAGTTTCTCGAGGCTTTTCCCGACGCCGTCGACGTGATCGTGCGCGGCATCAAGGCCGGCTTGCCGCTGCTCGACAGCCTCAAGCTGATCGCCGCCGAGGCCCAAGAACCCGTGCGCAGCGAATTCCGCGGCATCATCGAGACGCAAACGATCGGCATCCCGATCGGCGAGGCTTGCCTCAAGCTCTACGAGCGCATGCCGCTGCCGGAGGCGAACTTTTTCGGCATCGTCATCTCCATCCAGCAACGCGCCGGCGGCAATCTTTCCGAAGCGCTCGGCAACCTGTCGCGCGTGTTGCGCGACCGCAAGAAGATGAAAGCCAAGATCAAGGCGATGTCGATGGAAGCCAAGGCTTCGGCGGCGATCATCGGCGCGCTTGCCGATCGCGGTGATGACGCTCGTCTACATCACCAGCCCGCAATACATCTCGCTGTTGTGGACCGAGCCGCTCGGGCGCATGATGCTGGCGGCGCAGCCGTGTGGATGTCGGTCGGCATCTTCGTCATGCGCCGGATGATCAACTTCGATTTCTGAGGCAGGCCATGCTCCACGCCCTCGAGCAATATATCGATCCGCAATTTCTCACCATGCTGTTCGCGGCGATCGCGGCCGGCGCCACGGTGCTGACGCTGGCGATGCCGCTGTTGGCGCGCGACACGCTGTCGACGCGCATGAAAGCCGTGGCCTTCGAGCGCGAGAAGATCAGGCAGCGCGAGCGCGAGCGACTGGCGCAGGGCAACAAGGTGTCGCTGCGGCAATCGCCGAAAGCGTACATGAACACCGTGGTCCAGAACTTCAATCTGTCCAAATGGGTCGGCCAGGAAACGGCGCGCACGATGCTGGTGCAGGCCGGCTATCGCGGCCACGCGCCGTACGTCACCTATCTGTTCTTCCGCATGGTGATGCCGATCGCCATGCTGCTGCTATCGTTGTTTTACGTTTTCGTCGTGATCCAGCTCGATCAGCCGACCTTGATCAAGCTCGGCATCGGGATCGGCGCCGCCTATTTCGGCATGTTGAGTCCGAACCTGTATCTTGAAGAACAAGATCACGCGGCGGCAGGCCTCGATCAAGCGGGCGTTTCCCGATGCGCTCGACCTGCTGCTGATCTGCATCGAATCCGGCATGTCGGTCGAGGCCGCGTTTCAAAAAGTCAGCGAGGAGGTCGGCGCGCAATCGGTCGAGCTGGCCGAAGAGTTCACGCTTGACGACCGCGGAACTGTCGTATCTGCCGGATCGCCGCCAGGCTTACGACAACCTGGCGCAGCGGGTCGGCCTGGAAGGCGTCAAAGCGGTCTGTCTTGCCTTGCAGCAGGCGGAACGCTACGGCACGCCGCTCGGCACGACCATGCGGGTGTTGGCGCAGGAAAATCGCGACATGCGCATGTCGGAAGCCGAGAAGAAGGCCGCCGGCCTGCCGCCGAAGCTCACCGTGCCGATGATCCTGTTTTTCCTGCCGGTGCTGTTCATCGTCATTCTCGGCCCGGCCGCGATCAAAGTGATGGGCGATACAATAGCCGTCGAGATAAGTAGCGTCGGACCGTCAGCTCGCGCCGGCGTCGGCGTGGGCGGCGTGGCTCGGCTCGCGCAGGTCTTTGCGGTGCGCCAGCATCTGCCGCAGATAGGCGACATTGGCGGCGGCTTCGTCGGCCGGCAGATCGGCGCGGGCGATGTTCTCGGCCTCGGCGAAGCGGCCTTGCAGGCCGACCACAAGCGCGAGGTTCTGCCGCACCCGCGGATCGACCGGCGGATGCGCCGCGGCGCGGCGCAGCGTGGTCTCGGCCTCGCGGCAGATTCTTCGACAGCGCGTAAGAGAGTCCGAGATTCGACAATACCGAAGGCTCGTCGGGAACGATCTTCAGCGCGGTCAGGTAATAGCGCTGCGCTTCGGAATGGCGGCCCATTTGGTCGAGCACCGCGCCTTGCGCCGAGAGAATGTGCCAGTCGGGCTGGTCCGGCGTATGGGCGCGGTCGAGCACTTGCAACGCCTGATCGTAATTGCCGGCGTCGGCCAGCGCGCGACCGTAAGCGCCGAGCACGGCCTTGTTGTGCGGGCTTTCGATCGAGGCCTTCTCCAGGATGGCGACGGCCTGGGCGCGCTGCCCGGTTTTGCGCAGCGCCTGCGCGTAACGCATCGCCGCGTCGACGTTCGACGGATCGGCGCGATATTGCTGGCCGAAGACCTCGACGTCGTGGCGCGGGTCGCGCGCTCGGCTGATCGGCCGCCGCGACGGGCAGCGTGCCGGTCGTCTCGGTGGTTTGCATCGTCTGGCACCCGGCCGTCGCCGCCGCGATGACAATAAGGAGCGCGGCCGAGGCGAGCAGGCGCGAAGGGCGGAGGGTGGTTGCTACCGGTCGAACGCATCTCGATCGCTGCCAAGATAGGCACTTGGCGCCGGGCGCGCCGCCGCCGCAGGCTGGTCAGCAATAGACTGTTAACCCTAATGAGGCGGTTAACGGCGTCGACGGCCGCCAATCTCGCAAAAGCTATCGCCGCCCGTGCGAGGCGGCTGAAATCTTTGGGGATGATGTCGGGTTGCGAACCGCTGGTGCGGCGAGCCGCTTAAGCCGGCACCTTGTTGGCGAATTCGAGCGTCTCGCCGACATAGCTCGAAATGTCGCCTTTGGGCCGCTCGCCGGCGATGGCCTGGCCCTCGACCATGTAATGCACCGCCTCGGCGATGTTGGTGGCATGGTCGCCGATGCGCTCGATGTTCTTGGCGCAGAACAGATGGTGGATGCACATGGAGATGGTGCCCGGGTCCTCCATCGAATACGTAAGCAATTCCCGAAACAGCGAAACGTAGAGCGCGTCGACTTCCTTGTCGGCCTTCCAGACTTGCAGCGCTTTATTCGGGTTGCGGTCGACGAAGCTGTCGAGCACGGCGGCCAATTGCGAGACGACGAGCGCCGCCATATGCTTGAGTCCGCGCATGAGAGTCCGCTGTGAATTGTCGCCGCTCACGGCGATGACACGCTTGCCGATATTCTTCGCCAGGTCGCCGACCCGTTCGAGGTCGTTGGCGATGCGCAACATCGCCACCAGCGCGCGCAGGTCGATGGCCATCGGTTGCCGCAGCGCAATCGTTGCGATGGCTTTTTCTTCGATCTGCCGCTGCAGCGCGTCGACCGTCGCGTCGGCGGCGATGACCTGACGCGCCAGCCCGATGTCACGCCGCGTCAGCGCATCGATCGAAGTCCGTGATCTGCTTCTGGGCGAAGCCGCCCATCTGCGCGACCATTTGTGTGAGCTTGATCAGGTCGGTATCGAAGACTCTGGCGGTGTGATCGGAGACGTTCATGATATTTCCGCAGGCGTTGGTGACTTTATCGGGGTGCGCACCGCTTCTGTTACGCAACAATCCCGGCACAAAACTAACCCAACGCCTTGATGATTCTACGATTCATGCGTGACGATCCGATGACATTATTCAACTTGGCCGTGCGGGTGTATGTCGCGCGTCATTCGGTTCGCGGCAGCAGATGTCATCTTGCTCACACCGAGCTGTCGTTAAAATCAAAATGATTCGCGATGTCCAGGCTTTGACCGCGCTGCAGCGCGTGCGCGGATCTGCAAGGCAAATTGGAAGAGGAAATGATGACGCCTGTCGTGGTTGATGCGATCGGAGCGAGCGGGGCCCTTCTGACGACGGTGTGCTGGGTGCCGCAGGCAGTCAAAATCATTCGCGAGCGCGAGACGCGCGCCATCTCGCTCTCGGGTACGATGCTGTGCACGCTCGGCGTGCTGCTTTGGCTGGTCTATGGACTCGCCATCGTCGACGGGCCGCTGATCGGCTCGAGCATCGTTACTTTGCGATGACGGCGACCATCCTGGTGCTCAAAATCCGCCACGGCTGACGGCGCCGAGTAAGCTTTAAGTCGAGCACGCGCACCGGCTTGCCGTCGAGGAAGGCGCGGATATCGTCCACCATGCCGGCAAAGAACGCCCGGTAGTTCTGCTCGGTGACGTAGCCGAGATGCGGCGTGAGCACGACATTGTCGAGCTTGCGAAGCGGATGCTCGACCGGCAGCGGCTCGATATCGAACACGTCGAGGCCGGCGCCGGCGATGCGTTTTTCGCGCAACGCGGCGATCAGCGCCGCCTCGTCGACGATCGGGCCGCGCGAGGTATTGATGAGGTAGGCGCTCGGCTTCATCAGGCCGAGCTCGCTGGCGCCGATCAGGCCGCGCGTGCGCTCCGACAATTGCACATGGATCGACAGGAAATCCGCGCGGCGGAACAGATCGTCGCGGCCGACATGCTCGACGCCGGCTTGCTTGCATGTTTCCGCCGTGAGGTTCTGGCTCCAGGCGATGACGTTCATTTTGAACGCCTGGCCGATCTCGGCCATGCGCGCGCCGAGCTTGCCGAGGCCAAGAAGCGCGAGCGTCAGACCTTCGAGATCGAGCCCGATCGTCGTCTGCCAGGGGGCGCCGGCCTTGAGCCGGGCGTTCTCGTAGCCGATGTGGCGCGCGAGTTCGAGCATCAGCCCGGTGGCGATGGCGGCGGTGGCATTGCCGAAGGCCGGCGTGCCGCAGACGATGACGCCGTGCGCCTTGGCGGCTTCGAGATCGATCGAGGCGTTGCGCATGCCGGTTGTGATCAGGAGCTTCAGATCGGGCAGCGCCTCGATCACCGCGCGCGGGAAGGGCGTGCGCTCGCGCATGGCGCAGACGACGGCAAAGCCTTGCAACGCGGCGATGACGTCAGTCCGCGCGAGCCGAGGTGCTCGTTGAACACCTTGATCTCGACGTCGCCCTCGACCTTCGACCAGTCGGCCATCGACAGTGCAACGTTCTGATAGTCGTCGAGAATTGCGCAGCGAACCGGCATGTTCCCTCGTCTTATTCCGCGGCGGCGCGGGAATGGCGGGCGAGTCCGGCAAATCATGTCCTATCTCGTCTGCGCTGTCGATTTGGGCTCGCCGGGTAAACGCGGCGCTCGGAGTAACCGCTAGAGCATGATCCCGAAAAAGTGGGCACCGGTTTTTCGAGAAGATATGTCTGCAAGAACATTTCAGAACTACAATCAATTCAATAAGCGATTGCGCTCCAGTGGCGGAGGGCGGCTTACGCGCGCGCTTCGGCTATTTTGGCAACCGGCACGTTGCCGGCTCTGACCAACTCGGCGGACGTGCCGGCGCCGGAGCGTTTGGAACGCCATTTCGGCCCCGGTCCGCGCATATAGTGCAATTCCGGCCGGTAATCCTCGCTCAGATATGCCAAAGTCCGTGAAAGCTCGTGGATGGTTTCCGTAATGCGGCCCATGACACGCTCCCCCGGCGCCGTGCCCTTTTCTGGAGTTCTCCGTTCGCGCCACTTATTGGTCGCGCCAATGGAGGCGAGGGTTCAAACGCCAGTTGGGCCAATTGTCGGCAAAAAGTCATTAAAAATTGGTTCGAAATTGCCCTATGCAGGATTGGAGCGGCATGCGAATGCGATCAGGCTTTACGAAGCCTTACTCCTGAGTTCGGAGCGGCCGACCGCCGCAACCTTTCGCGCGCCGCGATCAGGAGCGGCATGCCGCCGGCAGGGCGCAGTTTCACCCTCGCCACCGGCTTTGGCTTGTGCGCGGCGGGCGATTGAAAGCGAAAGGCGCGCGCCAGGAAGGCCAGGATCACCGTCGCCTCGATCGTTGCAACACTCGCCCCGATGCAGACGCGCTGTCCACCACCGAACGGCAAATAGGCGTATCGCGAACAGGTCTTGACTGCATCCGCGGCGAAACGATCGGGATCGAATGCGGTGGGATTGTCCCACAAGCGCACGTTCCGGCGCAGGG